>CAIZFE010000001.1 GCA_903932145.1 uncultured Rhodopila sp.
CCGCATGGCCGATTGGATGTTCCTTTTTGCCCAGCGCGCAACTCACAAGAAGGTTATATACATGGCCACGATTTTGGCCTGATTTAGCTCATTTCTCGCGGAATTCCGCCGCTTTTTAGTAAAATGAAGAAGGAAACTCGGGCTAACCGGGCTGTGCACCGGCTTGTTAGCCGGCGTGGTCCTGGGCGTCATGCGGGCCAAAATGTCGATCGATCGCATCGACATCCTGGCCAGAACGATCATGACGAAACCGAGTCTTTGGTTCGTTCTTTTATTCGGCACCGTCTTCGGCCTGAAAGTCTTCGTCAGGCTCGGGCTCGACAGTTCGTTTCAGGGTGCGACGGCGTTCATTCTCTGCCTGACGGCGGGGTCCATGTGTGAACAGCGCTGGCGTTTCTACCAGGCGTTCGCCCGGGCTTCAGCCGCTGAAACGGTGACCTGACACTTTATGTCGCGAGTTGTTGCCGGATCGCTAGCAGTTCGTGCCTTCGCACCTCGGTCGTCTCCGGATAGTGCATTTTCAGGCCGTGCAGCGTGTCCAGAACGATCTGAGACACGATCAACCGCGCGTTTTCCTTATCGTCGGCGGGCACCGCATACCAGGGCGCATCGTTGGTGCTGGTGGCGCTGAGGCATTTTTCGTATGCCTTCATATAGTGCTTCCAGTATTGCCGCTCCTCGATATCGGCCATGCTGAATTTCCAGTTCTTCTCCGGCTCATCGATGCGCGCCAGGAACCGTTTGCGCTGTTCCTCTTTCGACAGGTGTAGGAAGAACTTCACGATCCTGGTGCCGTTGTCGTGCAGGTGCCGCTCCAGGTCCACGATCGAGCGATACCGGCTGTGCCACACGGCTTTCTCGCTCTTCGGCCGGTTGGGCAGGCCCTCGTTTTGTAGGATGTCGGGATGGACGCGGGCGATCAGGACGTCTTCGTAGTACGACCGGTTGAAAATACCGATCCGGCCGCGTTCGGGCAGGTCGCGGGTCGTGCGCCAGAGGAAATCGTGCTGCAATTCGGTGGCGCTGGGATGTTTGAAGCTGAAAACCTGACAGCCTTGAGGGTTAACCCCTGACATGACATGGCGAATCACACCGTCCTTTCCTGCCGCGTCCATCGCCTGGAAGATCAGCAGGACCGAATATTGGTTGGACGCGTACAGAAGTTGCTGCTGGTTACTCAGTTGCATGACATGTTCGGCGAGGATTTCGTGATAATCAGCTTTCGATTTGTACACCCGATCAACCGAAGTCGGCCATTTCTCAAGATCGACCTTGCTGCCTTCGCTGACGCGAAATTTTTCGGTGTGCAGTTTCACGGCGGTCCCTCCTGGCTTCTACGCGGCACTGTGCCCGAACCAGCTTCTCAGCGACAGAGGCGTTCAAGCCGCCTCCGCGACTGTCGGACGGCCATCCGATACCGTGGTGCGGTGCATGTCGCGGACCTGCGTTTCGTTATACTCCCTTGCACGGTGCATGGTACAGCGGTTGTCCCACATCACCAGATCCCCGATCGTCCATCTGTGCGTATAGACGAATTTTTCCTGCGTCGCGTGTTCGGTCAGATCCAGCAGCAACATGCGCGCCTCGGGTTCCTCCATGCCGCGGATACGCCCGGCATGAGACGACAGATACAACGATTGGCGTCCCGACCCGGGATGCGTGCGCACCAGCACCTGCGGCACCGGCGCCATCTTGACGCGTTCCTCATCCGACCAATCCGTGAAACCGATTTTGCCGCGGGAGAACAACTGGGTGTGTTCGCAGATCAGGCCGTCCAGGCGGGCTTTGGTCCGGTCGGGCAGCACATCCCACGCGGCGCGCATGTCGGCGAACTGGGTTTCGCCGCCCTCCGAGGGGATTGCCCGAGCGGAGAGCAACGAAAACCGGGCGGGGACGCGTTTGAAGCTGCTGTCGGAATGCCACAGCCGGTTCCCCAGCGCGTTCAGGCGCAGGCGGTCGTCCTTGCCGCGAATGTGGTTATTTTCGTCCAGGTTCGACACGTCCGAGATGTGCGGATCCAGCCTTGGCGTATAGTCTTTGCGGTAGAGTTTGACAGTGGTTTCCAGATCGCCGAAGCGCCGGCTGAAATCCATCTGCTGCGCGTCGGTGATGAACTGCCCGGGAAAGACCAGGACTCCCAACCGGCTGATGGCGGTGTCGATCTCTGTGATGGTCGCGTCGTCCAGCGGTTCGCGTAGATCCACGCCGGTGACTTGCCCGGCGAAGAGGGGATGCAGTTGCTCCACGGTGATCGACATCGTTGACTCCCGGCGTTTGGTTGAAAGGATCGTGGTCCGGTCGTTCGGGTCGGTCAAGAAGACCGGCTGGCGTTGCGACGGGATTGCGCTAACGTCGGGTTCATAAGCCTGCGACATGTCAGGCAAGGGAGGAAACGATGAAGCCAAGCCTGGCTTTAATCGCGGCGCTGGTGTTGGGATTGGCATCGGCCCGGGCGGCCGAGCCGATCAGCATCGGGTTTGGGGAAGCGCAGACCGGCGCATTGGCCGCGATCGGCAAGTCCGGCCTGCTGGCGATGGAGATATGGGCGGAGACCGTCAACAAGGCGGGTGGCCTGTTGGGGCGGCCGGTTCGGTTGGTCACCTATGACACCCAAAGCAACCCGGCCAATGTTCCCGGGATTTACGTCAAATTACTCGACGTCGATCATGTTGATTTCGTGTTGTCCGGCTATTCCACCAATATGGCGGCACCGGCACTGCCGATCGTCATCGGCCATAACAAGCTGTTTCTGTCGCTGTTCGCCTTGGCGGTGAACAGCGAATACCATAACCCGCGTGTGTTCGGCATGATGCCGGTCGGTCCCGATCCAAAGCGCGCATTTTCCCTGGGATATTTTGAGATCGCCATGGGAATGGACCCGAAGCCGCAAACCGTCGCGATTATCGGCGCCGACGCGGAATTCGCCCGCAATGCGACCGACGGGGCGCGCACCAATGCCCGGGAAGCCGGCCTGAAGATCGTCTATGACGCGAGCTATCCTCCCGCGACCACCGATTTCGCGCCCGTTCTGCGCGCTGTGCGAGCGTCCAATCCGGATCTGATCTACGTCGCATCCTATCCGACCGACTCCGCCGGGATTTTGCGCACCGCATCTGAAATGGGCCTGAAGGTGCGGCAGTTCGGCGGCAATCTGGTCGGGCTGGCATCGGCGGCGATGAAGACTCAGCTTGGGCCTTTGATGAACGGCGTGGTTTTGGGTGAACAATGGGTCCCGGCGCCGAAGTTACAGTTCCCGGGGGTCATGTCGTTTCTGGACATCTACCGCGCCAGAGCCGTTGCCGCCGGGGTCGATCCGCTCGGTGTTTTCCTGCCGCCATTTGCTTACGCTCGGATGCAGGTGCTGGAGCAGGCGGTGAAGGCAACCGGATCGCTGGAGGATGATAAGTTGGCCGACTACATCCGGGGCCATACGTTCAAAACAGTGGTGGGCGATTTCGCGTTCGGCAAGGACGGAGAATGGGCGGACTCCCGGCTGGTCTGGACGCAGTTCCAGGGGATCGAGAACAATGACCTGGCGCAGTTCATGGATACATCCAAAGAGATCGTGCTGTTGCCGGAGTTTGCCCGGTCCGGCACGCTGATCACGCCCTTTCAGGCTGGAAGCCGCTAACAAGGAGAAATCCATCATGATTCCGGCACTCGACATCGATCCGTTTTGCAAAGCGTTCTTCGACGACCCGTATCCGGCGCACGCAGCGATGCGAGATGCCGGGCCGGTGGTGTATTTAACTCAGTATGACGTTCATGCGGTTGCCCGTTACAACGACGTGCGGGCCATGCTGCTGGACTGGGGTAGCTACACCAGCGCGCGCGGCGTCGGCATTTCCGATTTTGCGAAAGAAAAACCATGGCGGTTGCCGAGTCTGTTGCTGGAGACCGACCCGCCGTTGCACGACCGCACGCGTAAATTGATGGACAAAGTGCTGTCTCCGGCGGCAGTACGCGGGCTGCGGGAGGCGTTCGCGGACGCGGCCGAGTTGTTGATCGACGATCTGTTGGCGCGCGGCACGTTCGATGCGGTGCGCGATCTCGCTGAGGCTTACCCGCTGACCGTGTTCCCCGATGCGGTCGGCATGCCGGCGGAGAACCGGCGGTTTCTGTTGCCTTACGGGAACATGGTATTCAACAGCTTCGGGCCGCGGAATTCGTTTTTTGAAGCGGCGGTGGCCGACGCCGAACCGGTACTGGCCTGGGTGCAGGCGCAGTCGAAACGCGACGCCCTGTCCACCACAGGGTTCGGTGCGGCGATCCATGCGGCTGTAGATGACGGCGATATTGCCGAGGCTGAGGCTGAAGTTCTGGTGCGATCGCTGTTAACCGCCGGTGTCGATACAACCGTCAACGGCCTGTGTGCCGCCGTCTATTGTTTGGCTCGGTTTCCCGCTGCGTTTGAGCAACTGCGGGCCGACCCGTCCCTGGCGCGGGCCGCGTTCGAGGAAGCGATCCGGCTGGAAAGCCCGGTGCAGACCTTCTTTCGCACCACAACGCGCGATGTAACGATCGGAGGAGAAATGGTTCCCGAGGGCACGAAAATACTGATGTTCCTGGGCGCCGCCAACCGCGATCCACGACGCTGGGACCAGGCAGACACCTTCGATATGACGCGGCGCAACGCCGGGCATGTGGGTTTCGGCGCGGGCATCCATGCCTGCGTCGGCGCGGTGCTGGCGCGTATGGAGGGCGAACTCGTTTTGGCGGCGTTGGCTCGAAAAGTCAGCCGGTTGGAGATCACGGGCGAACCAAAACGGCGCTACAATAACACGTTGCGCGGGATGGCCAGTCTGCCAATGCGCATGGTCGCGGGGTGATCGTGCGGACCGCCTTCGTGCTGCTGGCCGCTGCTTCGGGGTCCGCGCGGGCGGGTGAGGCTGACGTGATTGGCGCGGTGGCACATCGGACCGCGCGCGGGATTTACGATTTCGACGTGACGGTGCGCAGCCGGGACACCGGTTGGGAGCGTTATGCGGATCGGATCGAAGTGCTCGCCCCGGATGGGACGGTGTTGGCGGTTCGGGTGTTGGAACATCCGCATGATACTGAACAGCCGTTCACCCGGGATGTGCCACAGGTGATCATACCGAGCGGGATCGAGGCGGTGACGGTGCGGGCACGGTTTAAGCCGGTTGGGTATGATGGAGATACGTTCCGGTTGTTATTGAACGACAAGTAGAGTCCCGGCCTGACCGGCCGCGTCCCTTGAAACTTCCCGGTCCTCGGCGGATGCTGTCGCAAAGACGCATTCAAGGGACCGAACGTAATGCATGATATCGTCATCCGGGGCGGCACGATCGTCGATGGCACCGGCGCCAAAGCCTATACCGGCGACGTCGCGATCGACGGCGACCGGATTGCTCAGGTTGGCGGCAAGGCCGGTCCCGGCAAGCGCGAGATCGACGCCAACGGGCAGTTGGTCACGCCGGGCTGGGTCGATATTCACACCCACTATGACGGTCAGGCGACCTGGGATCCGGTGTTGGCGCCGTCGTCCTGGCACGGCGCGACCACGATCCTGATGGGCAATTGCGGCGTCGGCTTCGCGCCGGTGCGCAAAGCCGACCATGACTGTCTGATCGACCTGATGGAGGGCGTGGAGGACATCCCCGGCATCGCATTGGCCGAAGGTCTGCGCTGGGACTGGGAAACCTTCCCCGAATATCTGGACGCGCTGGACCGTTTCCCGCGCACCATCGACGTGGCGGCGCAGGTGCCGCATCACCCGCTGCGGGTCTATGTGATGGGCGACCGAGCAGTGCGCCGCGAAATCGCCACCGCAACGGATATCGACGCGATGTCGCACCTGACGGAAGAAGCCCTGCGCGCCGGGGCGTTCGGGTTCACGACGTCCCGGACGGAGCAGCACAAGACGACCAAGGGCGATCTGGTGCCGGGCCGCTTTGCCGAGAACCGGGAACTGTTCGGGATCGGCTCCGCCCTGGGTCGCACCGGCACCGGCACGTTTGGGATGCTGAGCGACTTCGACGACGAAGCGGCTGAATTCGCCTGGATGACGGAGTTGGCGAAATCTAACGGCCGACCCTTGTGGTTTTTGTTGACGGATCGGTCGTATGACCCGGAACGGTATGGCCGGCTCATGAATGGCGTTCGCAAGGCGCGGGCCGGCGGGGCGGCGGTGACGGCTCAGGTGGCCGGACGGCCGGTTGGGCTGATCCTGGGGCTGACGACATCTTTGAACCCGTTTGCCGCGCGTCCGGCGTTTGCGGCGCTGACCGGTTTGTCGGTGAAGGACCGATTGGCACGCTTGCGCGACCCGGCGGTGCGGCGGGACATTCTGGCTCAAGAGTCATCGGAAGAGTTGCTGGCGATCCTGCCACCGCTGCAACGGCCGATCGCGACCCGTTGGGATCGGCAATACGTGCTGGGCGATCCGCCGGATTACGAACCCGACCACAGCCGCAGCATCGAGGCGATGGCGGCGAAGACGAACATGACGCCGGAGGAATTCTGCTACGACTACCTGGTTGGCGAGACCGGTGACCGCATGCTGTTCTATCCCGTCACCAACTACGTGCATGGCGACCACGGCGTGGTGCATGACATGATCAAGGACCCGGACACCATCCTGGGTCTCGGCGATGGCGGCGCGCATTGCGGCCTGATCTGTGACTCGTCCCTGCCCTCGTACATGCTGACGCACTGGGTGCGCGACCGTCACCGCGGGCCGCGGTTTCCGCTTGAGTTCATCGTCAAACGCCTGACCAGCGAGACCGCGGATTTCTTCGGCTTCCATGACCGCGGACGTTTGGCAGTGGGCAAGAAAGCCGATGTCAACGTCGTCGATTTTACATCGTTACGGCTGCATCATCCGGAGTTGCGGCATGACCTGCCGGCCGGCGGCAAACGGCTGGTGCAGCGCGTCGATGGCTACGAGGCGACGATCGTTGCCGGCGTGCCGATCTTCGAGCGCGGCCAGGAAACCGGTGCTCGGCCGGGTAAGCTGGTGCGTTCGAACGCTTAATCGGGAACCGCGAACCGGACTGAAACCGGGCAATGATCGGACAGGCGGTCTTTCATTGCCTTGTCCGTCTCCCGGTAGATCAGGACTTTCAGCGTGTCGGCTTGCATCCAGTTGGCGGCGGCGCCGCCGGCCAGGATGTGATCGATGAAATTCTCGGCGCCCCAGCAGGGGGAGCTGTGCCCCTCGGTGGCGCGGGCCAGCGGAGCGGCCTGACGTAGTTCGGCCAGCAGTGAATCGCGTCCGTCCATCCAGCGGTTGAAATCACCGAGGACAATGAATGGCGTCTGGTCTTTCTGCCTTTCGGCGATCCAGGCCGCGACGATGGGGATCTGATCGCGCAGTTCCGAGCAGGACCGGTCATGTGCCTTTGGCAGCGGCTGGTTACGGCAACCGGTCTTCAGATGGACTGCCAGGACACGCAGATCGGTGCCGGGCAAATGCAAAGTGATGTCGGCACCGCTGCGCAGGTGGTCGATCCCCAATGCCGTTACGTCGGGGTTCATGTCGTATTTCAGGCCGCGGCGGACGACGATGCCGACGCGCTGGATGACATGATCGCGTGTCATGTGGATGGAGTAACGGTCGGGCGGGAATATTTTGGTGGCGGCGCGGAAACCATCCACCTCCTGGATCGCGATCAGGTCGGCATTCAGGTCCGCGGCATACCCGGCAAGCCGGGCGAAATCTTCCTCGGTGCGCGGTGTGACATCGGTTGGCAGGCCGGGGTCACCGGCCGGGCGGGTGGTGAGCCAGTCGAGATTCCAGGTTGCTATTTTCAACTCCGCCGAAAGCGCGGGTTGGGCGACAAGGAGGGCGAGCAGACTCAGGATGCGTTTCACGACAGGGAACTCCACGGCGACGGTCGCACGATGGCAGAAACCGCGGCCGAAAGGGTTAACGGCCCGGGTGGACCCGCCGCCGCTGGGGTGTAGTGTCTGGTTTCAGTGTCCTGAAGGGTCGGCTGCCATGCTCAGAGTACCGTTCGCGGCCTTGATCGCCGGGCTACTGGCGCAGCCGGGGTTCGCCGCCGAACCGACGCGGGTCAAAGTATTCGTCGCTTCCATGTTTGAAATTGGCAATAATACGGGAGACCGAGCGGGCGAGTTTCAGCATTGGTATGAACGTTATTGGCTGGATGCGACGCCGATCGCGACGCGGGGTGCGCTCAATCCGGTTTATTGCAACACCGATGGCGTGTGCGGCGCGGTGCTGGGAATGGGGAAAGTGGCATCGTCGTCGTCGATGCAGGCGATCTTGCTGAATCCGGCGCTGGATTTCTCGCATGCCTATTTCATCCTGTCTGGCGTGGCCGGCACACCGCCGTCGCGCGGAACCATCGGTTCGGTTGTGTGGGCAACCTGGCTGATGGACTATGATTTGGGCCACCGCTGGGCAGCCGACGAAGTGCCCCCGGGCGAGCCATTGTTCATGCCGCGCAAGGGTTACGAATCGATCCGGGTGTATCACCTGAACCCGGCGCTGGTGTCCCGAGCAATGCGGTTGAGCGCCGATACACCGCTGAAAGACTCCGATGCTGCCAGGGCCTATCGCAATCGCTACCCTCAGGAGGCGGCCAGGGCCGCGCCGCATGTTGCGACGGGCACCCATATGACAGGCGATACGTTCTTCCATGGGCCGGGCATGTCGGCGCAGGCGCAATATATCGCCAAACTGTATGGCGCGGATGACTACGTCATCACCGAAATGGAAGGCACCGGCATCACTCAGGTCATCGCCCGGCAGTACGGTTTGGAACGCATCATGGCGCTGCGAGGTGCGGTGAATTTCGATCAGGGCAACCCGAACGAAACCACCCTTCAACACCTCGATCCGGCGCCGGGTCAGACGGCGGGCGGCTTTGCCGAGACGGTGGAGAACATCGAACTGGTGGGATCGCGCGTCGTGGACACTATCGTTACGGACTGGCCACACTGGGCGGCAGGCGTTCCCATTCAGTAGCGCTCAGGATGTCTCGTGCCTCCCGCCCGGCGTCCAACGAGGTGGCGTTGATCACCGCGAGGCGGAAGCCACCGGGGGGCATGGAATGATAGGATGGGTCCCGGTCCTCGTGAAACGAAATCTGGACACTGGACACCCCTTTCACCGCGCGGGCTTTATCGACGGTTTCGCCGCGAGGATGGCGATAGGCGGGTCCGTGCGGTCCGAACAGAACCACGCTGTAGGCATCGCCACGGCCTGTGTCGTCGAAATCCCACTGGCCGGTGGCGTAGAGGCGGATCAGGGCCGGGACCCATCCGGGACCGTATAGATCCGGCCATTGGTCGGCGAAGCGCAGATGCGCCTCGATAATGCGGCTGCCGATGGTCTCGAAATTGACCATGCCGGTGTAGCCGGCGAGGTGTTGGCGCGCCCAGGTGCCGCACCAATGCTCGATCTCCGGCATGGCTTCGGCGTGGATATGCCAATAGTCGAAAGTGCCGCCCGCAGCGGTGGCGCCGGTGGCATGACGCCACCAGACGGCATGGCCATCGACGATCGCGGCATCGGTGCTGACATGCGCGCCGGTCAACAACGTGGACCAGAAATGACCGGGATTCAGCGAGGCTCGGTACGTTTCAAGATCGGGGATCGGCAGGCTGCCGGCGCCCATGCTGCGCAGGTTCATCATGGGCTTGGAAAACACCGGGAAGCTTGGTGGAATCACACCATGCGGCGCCGCGTCCAGACCTTGCGAGAGAGCGACCGCCAGCTTGTCGTAAATCCACCGGTGCGCCGGGTAAAGCGTCCACGCCTCCCAGTCCTTGGTCGGAATGATCGTGTCGTCCGGGCACGGGTGGTTCTCGAAGAACTGCGTGCGCCACGGGTCGGTCTGATAGATCGGCATCGCGGTTTACGCCGGCACGGGGGCGTTGGGGTGCAGCAGGTTTTCGCTGCGCAGGTCGGACCACAGGCCGGCGGGGATTTTCATCGTGAACAGCGGCAGGTTTTCCACGAACTCGGTCGCGTTGCGCGGGCCGGGGATGACGGCGGCAACGACCGGATGGGCCAGCGGAAATTGCAGCGCAGCCGCCGCCAACGGGACGTTGTGGGATTGGCAGACGGTTTCCAGAGCCCGCACGCGGGCGACGATCTCCGGCGGGGCTGTCTCGTAGTTCCAGGTGTCCCGTCCGGCCAGAATGCCGGAATTCAGCGGCCCACCGATCACCAGTGACGTGCCGCGTGCCTGACACAGTGGAATCAGGTCATCCAGCGGCGCCTGCTCCAGCAGCGTATAGCGGCCGGCCAAAAGGAACGCGTCCCAGTCACCGATACCCAAGGCGTCGATCAGGACCTTGGATTCGTTCACACCAATGCCGATGGCGCTGACCACGCCGGTGCGGCGCAGTTCGTCCAGCGCCTTGTAGCCGCTGTCACGAAGCTGGGCGAAATAGTGCGTGTTCAGCTCTTCGCCATGCTGGTAGGCGCCGATGTCGTGCACATACAGAATGTCGATACGCGCCAGACCGAGACGCTGGTAGCTGTCCTCCACCGACCGCATGATGCCGTCGTAGCCGTAGTCATACAGAACCTTGAACGGCATCGGCGACAGACGGCCGTCTGGGGACGGCGTGGTGTCGGTTTTCGGCCGCAACAAGCGGCCGACCTTGGTGGACAGCACCCAACTGTTGCGATCCTTGTCCCTCAGTTCGTCACCGACCCGATGTTCCGCGGCACCCAACCCATAGAACGGTGCTGTATCGAAATAGCGTACGCCGGCATCCCACGCGGCGGCCACGATGGCCTGCCCTTCGGCCTGGGTGATCTTGATGCGGCTACCGCCCATCGTCGCGGTGCCAAGACCCATAGTCGTGACGTGCAGTTTGGTTCGGCCGAGTTGGCGTTTTTCGAGCATACGGGCGATTCCTTCAATTCTCTTGGGGCTTATTTTGAAGGGCTTCGTTAGTGTGCGCAACCGGGGGTGGCTCGTGACAGCGGCCACGGGCTCTGCCACCATCCTGACCCGGAGGTAGCACCAACATGTACGAAACCATCTTGCTGGAACGTGAGGACGGCGTTGGCATCGTCACGCTGAATCGGCCTGACGTGTTGAACGCCATGAACCGAAAATTATCGGCGGAACTGGCCGAGGCGGTGAAGGTGCTGGATGCCGACGAGGGGATCGGCTGCATCGTTATCACCGGGTCGGGCGAAAAAGCGTTTTCCGCGGGCGGCGATATTCATGAACAGCGTGCCGACGATCTGAAATATACGCCCGAACAGCTCGATGCGATGAGCAATCCGCGGCGGAGTTATGAAATCAGCGCCTGCCACAAGCCGACGATCGGGATGATGAACGGGCTGGCGTATGGCGGGGCGGCGGTGTTGTCGTCCTCATTGGACATGCGCGTGGGATGCGAGGGGACGAAATTCCGCTTCCTGGCGGCCGCGTATGGGCGGATCAACAGCACCTGGACACTGCCAAACCAGGTCGGCTGGCCGATGGCGAAGGAACTGCTGTTCAGCGCCCGTGTCGTGGAGGCCGAGGAAGCCTATCGTATTGGTCTGTTGAATCATCTGGTGCCGCGCGCCGAGCTGCGCACGAAGACGATGTGGCTGGCGAAAATGATCGCGGCGAACCACCACGGGGCGGTGACCGGGATCAAGTCGTTGCTGTTGCATCAACTCGGTGAGGGGTTGGAGGCTCAGTGGGCGGCAGAACGGGATTACACCACCAACGTGATGCGCGGCGCCAAGGCGGAGGACGCTTTTCCTGAATTTATCGCCCGCAAGGGACGGAGTTGAATTTCTGCAAAGTTGAAGCTCTGATCACATAGAATCGTAGTTTGAAGCCACCACGCCCGGTGCATGGTGATGGCGTGGCAGCCAATCACGGGTGCCATTTCATCTCGGGAGGCAGAGATGGCAGTAGCAAGCGTGACCAAAATCACCGCAGCTTCAGAAAAAAGCTTCGATGCCGCAATCCATGAAGGTCTGGCCCGCGCGAATAAAACACTGCGCGGGATCACCGGCCTGCATGTGGTCGAGGAAAAAGCCAGCGTCCACAACGGAAAAATCGCGGAATACCGCGTCACGATGGAAGTGACGTTTATTTTGGAGGGATAATCCCTCGTTACGCCAGTGTGTGGACTATGACCGGTCCGGCGACCGCGGTGGCCGGGCCGGCCAACAGCGGGGCCAGAGTCTCCTCGATCCAAGCCAGACCCAGGCGGTTAGATTCCTGGGCGCCGGCGTAGTCGTTAAAGATACTGATCGCGGTCAGTGTGTCGTCCGGCGCATAAACGACGTAGTACGCCCGAAAACCCGGGACGTTGCTGATGATCGGAATGGCGCCTTCTTTGATGGTGCGCGCCAGTTCTTCTGCCATGCCGGGTTTCGCTTTACCCTGCCTGATCGCTGCGTACATGGTTTTATCCCCTCTGGACTACCCGTCAGGTGGGGATGGCGACCGAAAATCCCGCTCACGTATGCGGCATTTCCCGGAATGTTAACCGGGGGCGGCGGACATGCCTGCGTTGGCCTCTGACACTTCTGTCAGCGGGAGCAGCGAGATATACGCACCCATCAAGCCGGCGATCAGGCAGATCACCACGAAATAGGTGCGCGTTGAGGGTCCCGGTCTTGTTGCCACTGACGTCTATCTGATGAGTTCGAAGAGATCGCGCCATTCCGTGGCGACTTCATCCAGGATGCGCCGAGCCACCGGTTCTGTATAGCGCCGGTGGAACAGCGTGGCAGCCTCCGGCGTATCGAGGGGAATGCCCGGGCGTGAACAGTTCCCCAGCGGGTGGTACTTGCCGGCGCGACGCTCCGCGACCGTCCAGTCCTGGCCGTTTGTCAGCAGGCAATAGTGTTCCTGTTCGGCCTTGATCGTGATCATTGAACAAGCCCTCCCTTCATCCGCGATCATGTTCGTTCAGGCGCCGATCCGGATGACGAGGCAGATTAGACCGGCCGCTTTGATTTGTGGATTAATTTTTATTGCAATTTCATAGCGTTTTTGGCGCGCCATTTCCGGTGACAATTGCGCCCCGCGAAAGCGATGTTGCCAGCCCGCGTCATTCGGCCGATCATCGGATCGAAATGACCGCACCCGGCACCGCAGCACCGCCACCCAACCGAACGCTGATCTACGCGGCGATCGTTATCGTTGCCGGGGTGCTGGCGACAACCCTGGCGCAGCCGCAGGTGCTGGCTCGGCTGCCGTTGCAAAACCTGCTGAAGAACGAGTTGCACCTGGATCGCAGCAGCAGTTCGGCGTTCTTCTTCTGGGCCGGACTGGCCTGGTACCTGAAGCCGTTTGCCGGCATCGTGACCGACGCCTTCCCGCTGTTTGGCAATCGCCGCACAAGTTACATCCTGCTCAGCGCCACCCTTGCCGCGCTTGCGTGGCTCGCACTGGTCGTAACGCCGCATGCGTTCGGCAATCTGCTGTTCGTGGTGATCGTCATCAACCTGTTCATGGTGGTGACCAGCACCGTGGTCGGCGGCTACATGGTGGAAACCGCGCAGGCGGTGTCCGGGTCCGGCCGCCTGACGGCGATCCGCCAGTTCGTTCAACAGGGGTGCGTGATCCTGAACGGGCCGGCGGCGGGATACCTCGCCAGCATCGCGTTCGGCTGGACCGCGGCGGCGTGCGGCGGGATCATGTTTTTGCTGGTGCCGGTGACCGCGTTGTTCCTGCGGGAGCAGCGGCGGCAGACGGACTCGCGCGTGGTTCTGAACAATGTCAGGTCGCAACTCGCGAACATCGCCTCGGCCAGGACGATGTGGGCGGCGGCCGGACTGATGGCGCTGTTCTACATCGCGCCCGGGTTCGCCACGGCGATATTCTATAAGCAGCAAAACGAGCTGCATATGGACACCCGGATGCAGGGTTACCTGGGTCTGATCGGCGGCGTGTTCGGCGTGGCGGCGGCGGTCTTGTATGGCGTGCTGTGCCGGCGATTAAACCTGCGGACACTGCTGGTGGTGTGCATGGTCCTGGGGACGGCGGCCAACCTCGGATATTTGTTTTACACGTCGATCGACCGAGCACCTGTGATCGAGGGGTTTAATGGTTTCGGCTACACATTGGCGGAGTTGGCGCTGATGGACCTGGCCGTGCGCTCGACACCGGCCGGCAGCGAAGGGTTAGGCTTCTCGCTGATGGTGAGCGTGCGCAACCTGGCATTGTTCGGAACCGACTGGTTCGGTTCGACATTGCTGGACACGTATCACTTTGCATTCGATTCGCTGGTGATCGCCAACTCGGTGACCACGGCGATCGCGGTTCCGCTGGTGTTCCTGCTGCCGCGGATGATTGTCGGGCGGAAGGATGCGGACGGCTTACCGGACGCGGCGGCGCCGAAAACCGCGATGGAGTGAGGCTGATCTGAGCGCGGACCCGATATCCGGGGGCCGCGATCAGATCAGACTTGTCTCAGGCAGCAGCGGCGGCGCGGAAGCGGGCGTATTCCCGGACGCGGCGGCCATACTTGTGCCAGGCGGAGGTGCCCTCGTAACGCGCGAACGCGGGGACCTTTTGCGGGGTATTGGCGCTGAGGGCCTTCGGCGACGCCGCGACGGCGGCATGAGCGCTGTTGAGCCATTCGACGGTCAGGGAAACCGTGGCGGTCAGGTTCGCCGGGGCCGGGATGCTGCCGGCGCGGATGGCGCGGCGGAGAACCCGGAGAGGAACGCCGAGGCTGCGGGCTGCGTCGGGAAGGCCGAAGGTGGTCGTGTCGCTCATGATGGAAAAGTGATCCTGGTTGGTAAAGCCCCCTCTGACCACTGCTCGGGTTTGGTTGCAAGGGTTTGCTGCGGGGTTTTCAGGCGACGCCCGATAAGAGGCCCCGTATTTCATCGTCGCCGGGCTTGTTCGGACCGGTTCGGCGGGGAAGCGGCGGCGTCTTCAGGATCGCCCGGGTTCGGACGCGCATGTGTGCGACCGATTACCACTGGGACTTTATTTCCCACTCCTGAAATAATTCTTGATTTTTGGGGAATAGTAGCCTACAACCCTAGCGAGCAACAGCAAGGTCCGCCCCATGCCCCTTCCCGCCTGCATCGCCCCAGCCACACTGGAAACGGTCATCGGGGGCCTCGCGCATCAATTCCGGAAAGGCGCGGGCGGCGACATGGACGCGGCGCACTTCGCCGCCAGTCAGATGCTGGCTGCTTACCACGCCGAAACGCCGGACGAACTCACCCTGGCCGGGGAGATCGTCAGTCTTCAGCTTCATACGCTGGAGGCACTCAGCGACGCCGCCGACCCGGATCTGTCGTTGAATAAAGTCCTTCGACTGCGCGTCAGCGCGGTCAGTCTCAGCCGGGAGTCCCACAAGGCGCGGCGTGAGCTGGCACGGTTGCAGCGCGTACGGCTGAACGGTGTCACGCCGCAAGCGGTCGAGGCAGCGGCGCCGGAGCCAGCGGCGGCGGCGCCCAATCTGGACGACGCCGTGGCGCTGATCGAGGAGGTTCGCGAGGCGATCCAGACCGTTCGCAAAAGCGGCGGTCAGAGTTGGTCGCAATCCTTCCAGAAGCGCCAGACGGCCAAGCGGATCGCGGACACTTTGAAGAAGAAGCAGGCTGAGTATGCGGCCAGTGCGGGGGTGCAAGCCGTCATGGTTGGGGCCTGACGCGTTTCTTGCCTGTTTGCGCTGCCTTACTTCTTCTCCGGCAGTTCGATTCCGGTCAGTTGCTCCCACACACGGATGACGAAGGAGTCGTCCTTCAGCCCCTGCCCATTGGCGGCGGCGGCCAGAAACAATTGGTGCGCGGCGGCGGCCATCGGCAGCGGGAAGGTTAGGGCGCGGGCCTGATCCAGCACGATCCCGAGATCTTTGACGAAGATGTTCACCGCCGAGGACGGCGTGTCGTCACCGGCCAGAATGTGCGGCACGCGGTTCTGCCACATCCAGGAACTGCCGGCGGATTCGCTGATGACTTTGTAGAGCGTCTCGGGATCGGCGCCGGCGCGGATACCCAGGGCCAGGGCCTCGGCGGCGGTGGCGATGTGCACGCCAGCCAGGAGTTGGTTGACCATTTTCACGGTGCTGCCAACGCCGATTTCGTCACCCAGCCGCCAGACCTTCGTCGAGATCGCGTCCAGGACGGGGCCCGCTTTGGCGAAGGCGGCGTCCGATCCGGACCCCATCACCGTCATTGTCCCGGCTTTGGCACCGGACGCGCCGCCGGAGACGGGGCTGTCCACCATCAGAAAGCCGGCGTCCTCGATCTTGCGCCCGAGCGCTTTGGCGGCTTCGGGGGCGATGGTGGCGCAGCACAGGATGACGGCGCCTTTGTCCATTCGGGCGAGGCAGCCTTTTTCTCCGAACAGGACTTGCTCGGTTTGCGCGGCGTTGATGACGAAGACGACCACGGCGTCCAGGTCGGTCGGCAGCGCGTCGGGGGAGACGACGACCTTGCCGCCCTCAGCGGCGAACGCGGCGCGGGTTTCCTCGCGCAGCTCGCAGCCGGTGACGTCGTGCTGCTTGTGCAGCAGATTCAGGGCCGCACCCATGCCCATGTTTCCGAGACCGATAACGCCGACTTTCATACCTGTTTCTCCGAACTAAAGATGCGTTTTCCTATCGTCATGGCCCGGCTTGTCCGGGCCACCTATCGCGGCACCGTCAGCCCACAGGTGGCCCGGAC
>CAIZFE010000002.1 GCA_903932145.1 uncultured Rhodopila sp.
CCGGCTTGTCCGGGCCACCTGTGCCCTGACGGTGCCGCGCCAGGTGGCCCGGACAAGCCGGGCCATGACGGAGTGGCGAGAGTCGGCATCAACGCGGACTGTTGGGGTGGACGGCCCAACGGCATCCTATGCCAAACCCAACTTCCACGCTTGTTAATCCGCGAGGCTGGAAAGCCCCAGGAATACTGCGCATTTCGCAAGCCTCGCCAAAACTGTGGTGCTAAATCTGGATATTTTGTGACCGAAAACTGGCCAAAACGCCTTCACCTGGCTGGATTCGCCATGATGTCCGTATTTCAATCAGGACACCAGCCACGTTCGTTCGTGTCAAGAAGATCGGCGGCTACGAGTACCTCTACCTCGTCGAGCACGTCCGCGAGGGCGGCCGTCACGTCCAACGCGTCATCAAGGCGCTGGGCCGCCGCGACGAGGTCGCGAACTCCGGCCTGCTCGACGGCCTGATCGCCTCCGCCGCCCGCCATGCCAGTTCCTGGCAGCAAACTGTCGAGATCCGCGGTGCAGAGGTTTTGACGCTCGACCACGCCTATAAGGCGATGGCCCGGCTGGGCGAGACGATCGATGGCGAGGATAACGGTCAGACACGTTATTGCACCGATGCGATCGAGGAGGCGCTCTACCAGCATCGCAAATCGCTGTTCGGCACGCTGTCGATCGCCTTCTTCGACACCACCTCGCTGTATTTCGAAGGTCACGGTGGCGCCACGCTCGGCCAGCGCGGCCATTCCAAGGACTTCCGCCCGCAACTGCCGCAGGTGGTTCTGGGCATCGTGCTGGACGAGCGGGATCGACCGATCGCCTCGTTCCTGTGGCCCGGCAATACCGCCGATGTCACCGCCTTGCTGCCGGTGGTCGCGCGGTCGCGCCGTCGCTTCGGGGTCGATCGGGCCTGCGTCGTCGCCGACCGCGGCATGATCAGGCCGCGGAGCGGACTGATGTGCCGGGAGGCGTCAGCCGCACTCAGCGCCGCGACCATCGCCGCGTTGGAGGCGCAGAAGATCGACTACATCCCGGGGGCACGCGAGCGGTCCATCAACGAGGTGCGCGAGACCGTGCTGCACGACGATGGCGCGACAGTGCCGCTGACCATCCCGCGCCAGAAGGGCGAGACCCATCTGGCGGTGGAGGACGTCAAGATCCGAGCCGCCGGTATATCGTCTGCCGCAATGACGAAGAGGCGTGCAAGGACGCCGAAGCCCGCGCCAAGCTGTAGGAGGGTCTGCAACGCAAACTGGCCACCAGCGCCAAGAGCCTTGTGGCCAACACCGGCTACCGCCGCTTCCTGGCCGCACCCGAAGCCGATGGGTTCGCCATCGACCCGGCGAAGGTCGCGGCGGATGTACAGTTCGATGGTATCTTCGTGTTACGCACCAGCCTGTCGATGTCGGCCTTGGCGGTGGTGCTGCGCTACCGGAGCCTGCTATCTGCCATCCGGAGTTTGTTTGAAATGCCTTGCCTATTGAAAAATACGGGCCGTCCACACATGGTATTACTTATAGCCAAACATTGTCATGAATGACCGGAAGTTATCTTCGCACCGCTTTATTGTGCCTTCATCCAGGTCGATTCTAAAGCGGCCGATGGATGCGGCCGCGGAGCGGCTGGTGCGATGGCTGTCAGGCACATGATCCGCTGCTATGGAGTGCGGATTGAAGTCCGCATCGCACTCGAGAAAATCGTATATGCGCCGACGGGTCGAAGGCCCCTCCAAGACGAGATCTTCATACCGGATAAAGAGAACATCTCCTGGCGCAAGGTGATTGATGGCCATGAGAGCCGGCAGTTCGATTTCCATCGTGGTGAACATTTTGTCGGTGCCGGTTTGCCAGAACGATTTGGCGGAACAAATGTAATCGCGCGGGTCGCGTACAAGAACAATTTCTTTGACAGTACTGAACAGAACGCGACAGGCCTGCCGCACCGGCGCGTTGATCGTCGATTTCTCGGCGAACATGCGGGCGGACATATGGTTTTTGTCCGATAATATTCCGTAGTAGTCCTCAATGGTGGAGCGGAGCAAAAATTCGAGTTTGGTCGGGAACGATTGATGCAGCCATCGTATGGCGTTCGCGCCACCGGCCGCGTCCAACAGATCGGCGCGATTCCAGGGATTGCGTCCGATAATGTATTCCTCGGACGCGTGCCTGCCGAAGTCGGTTTCGATGTCGCCTGGAGTATGACAGCTTGCTGTCAGCACGTTCCACACCGCGGCGTAATACGAGGTCAATTTCATCTCGAACGGATAGATGTTCGAAATGACAATGTTCGGATGGGTCGCGAACTCCCGCATCAGCATGGTCGAGCCAGAGCGGCCGCTCGAGGTCACCAGAATCGGGGTGAAGCCAGAACGATGATCGCGCGTCGGGAACAGAGTCCGGCGGCCATTGGGCAGCACGATCCGACCCGACGCTGACATCACCTCGATCGTATGGTGGTCAAACCGGTCCAAGGGTGGATCGAACTGAAATCTGAACTCATGGAACCCGGTCGCGAGGCCACCGAGCGCCTGCTTCAGGCCGGCACGTTCGATGTCCGTGTGGCAGCGTCCGGCTTCAACACCGTCAACAATGATCGAGATTTCCAGCGCTGAGGCCGGATGGTCCCAATCGATGGCCCAGCCTGTCACAGCATCCGGCGAGATGTCATCGACATGTCCCTGAATGGCCATGGTCAGCCTTGCTGCCGTTGTATCGGTTCGTTGCCAGATTCGATCATAAAATTCCTTGGTTTTGATACCAATCAAAAATCATTAGGCCTTAACATAGTGAAATGGGATCGAGATGAAAAGGGCGACCGGTGCCTCTCCCGGGCAACGGGAAAAACCTTCGTGTGGCGTGTCGCGCCGACACCTGCGACAGCGGGTCGCGGGTGTATCGGATCGCCGGAATTTTTTTAATCTGGCGGTCTGATCAAAACCCGACCTACCGGAATTCGGTCTCAACCCGATAGCTGCGCAAGAACATCGCGATTGACGCCTCGACCACCCGGTCGATGTCGCTGTCCGGCGGATCGGGCAGCATCTCCAGCCTGCGGCGCAACACCAACCGGCTCTGGCAGAGGTTGAAGAACTGTTCCGCCGCGAACTCCGGATCGGGGACGTTCAGCCGCCCGCGCCTTGTTTCCTCACCCAGCCAATCAGCCATGAAGCGGATCGAGCGGGCCGGGCCGGACTCGAAGAAGCCGCGCGCCAGTTCGGGGAACTTTGCCGCCTCGGCGATCACCACGCGGTAGATCGCCAGCCCGACATCGGACAGCATCATCTCGACCATGCGTTTGCCAATTTCCCGCAGCACCTCGGCCGGGTCACCGTCGTGATTCGCGCCGTCGAACACGCGCGCCAGGGTCTGTTGGCATTTCTCGCCCACATACGCGGTGAACAGCGCGGCCTTACCGTCGAAATGGTTGTACAGCGTGCCCTTCGACACGCCGGCGACGGCGGCGATCCTTGCCATGCTGGCGCCTTCATAGCCATCCGAGGCGAACACCGTGGCGGCGCCGGTCAAAATTTGGTGCCGCTTTTCCGGGCTAAGGGCGATTTCGATGTCCATTTTTCCAACCATCCCGCGCGGGCGCCGTCTTGACAACCCGGACAAGCCCATTAGGTGACCTATGTGAGTGACCGAACCGTTCGGTCAATCCCTTTGAGTATCTTTTTTCGACGCCTGATCGCGGAGCGCGCCTTATGGATGATATGACCCGTGACCTGGACCAACGAAATACCAGGGCAGCCGCTGGAAAACCGCGCGACCTGAAGCGTTTCATCGGTTTGGGGTTGGGCGCGCTGGCCATCGTGGCCATGGTCGCGGGCGGAATCGACTACTGGCTGAAGACCCGGAACTTCGAAAGCACCGACGACGCATCGATCGATGCCTACACCACCCAGATGGCACCGCGCATCGCAGGGCAGGTGACCAAGCTTCTGTTCACCGACAACCAGCATGTCACCGCGGGCCAAACGCTGGTGCTGATCGATCCGCGCGATTACCAGGCGAAGCTGGATCAGGCTCGGGCGCAGCAGGCCAGCGCCGAGGCGACCGTGCAGCAGGCTCAGGCTCAGGTCGTCGTCCAACAGGCCAATGTCGATCAGGCCGCCGCCAACGTGCGGGTTTCCGAGGCCGACCTGTTGCAGGCGCGTCAGGACTACGACCGGTTCCAGAAGATCAACCCGAACGCGGTCAGCCGCCAACAGATCGAAGCCACGACGGCAACCTTCCACTCGGCGGAGGCCAAGCGGGATGCCAACCGCCAGATGGTTGGCGGTGCGCAGGCCCAGGTGCGGTCGGCGCAGGCGCAGGTTCTGGCGGCGCAGGCGTCGCTGAAGCAGGCCGAGGCGAACGTCCAGGCGGCGGAACTGCAGATGTCGTATTGTACGATGACCGCGCCGGTGGCCGGGATTGTCACCCATCGCACGGTCGATACCGGGAACTACGTCAATCCGGGGCAGGCGCTGTTCGCGCTGGTGCAGGATGACCGCTGGGTGACCGCCAATTTCAAGGAAACCCAGCTCGCCGACATTCGTCCCGGACAGACAGTCGATCTGTCGATTGACGCGGTACCGTCGGTGACATTCCACGGTAAGGTGGACAGTTTCCAGGCCGGGACCGGCGCTGCCTTCAGTGTACTGCCAGCCGAGAACGCCACCGGCAACTACGTCAAGATCGTTCAACGCGTGCCGGTGAAGATCGTGTTCGATGATCCGCGCGCCAAAGACTATCCGCTGTCGCCCGGTATGTCCGTCATCCCGTACGTCCGGGTGCGTTAGCCGTGTCTGGCAACGTCAGGGCCGCGCCGCTTCCTCGTTCGGCCGCCGGCAATCGCAATCCGTGGTTGATCGCGGTGGTGGTGTCGATCGCGACCTTCATGGAAGTGCTGGACACCACGATCGCCAACGTCGCGTTGCGCCATATTGGCGGCAGCCTGTCGGCCGATCAGGACGAGTCCACCTGGATACTGACCAGCTATCTGGTGTCCAACGCCATCGTGCTGCCGGTCAGCGGCTGGCTGGCCAACATGATCGGCCGCAAACGCTTCTATATGATCTGCGTCGGCCTGTTCACCGCGAGTTCGCTGCTATGCGCGATGTCCACCTCGCTCGGCATGATGCTGGTCGCGCGCGTGCTGCAAGGCATCGGCGGCGGCGGCATGGCGCCGACCGAACAATCGATGTTCGCGGATACGTTTCCGCCCGAAAAACGGTCGCAGGCCTTCGCGTTGTATGGCCTGACCGTGGTTAGCGCCCCGGCGATCGGGCCGGTATTGGGCGGCTGGCTGACCGACAATCTGTCCTGGCACTGGGTGTTCCTGATCAACCTGCCGGTCGGACTTCTGTCACTCACTCTGGTCGGATGGCTGGTGGTCGAACCCGACATCCTGAAGCGGGAGCGGCGGGACCTGTTGGCCAAAGGTCTCAACATCGACGTCGTCGGCCTGACGCTGGTCGCACTCGGGTTTGGCGCTTTGCAGATTTTTCTGGACCGGTTCGAACTGGATGACGGGTTCTCGTCGGCGTTTATCTCGACCCTGGCCGCGTTGAGCGCCGGCAGTCTGATCGTATTGGTGTTCTGGGAACTGTTTCATCCGCGCCCCGTGGTAGATGTGCGGCTGCTGGGGCATCGCAGTTTTGGAACCTGTTGTGGGTTGATGTTTCTGGTCGGCTTCCTGCTGATCAGCACCACGCAGCTTCTGCCGCAGCTCGCGCAGACGTTGCTGGGTTACAATGCGACTGTCTCTGGCGAGACGCTGGCGGTTGGCGGTGTCGCCACGCTGTTCCTGATGCCGTTGTCCGGGATCCTCACCGGCCGGGTTATTCAGCCGAAATGGCTGATCATGATGGCGGTGGTTGGCATGGGGTGCTCGATGCTCGCGGCGTCCAGCCTCAGCCTGAATATCAATTTTTGGAGCATCTCCACCGCCCGCGTCTCGCAGGTGATCTGGTTGCCGTTCCTGTTCATCCCGATCAGTTCGGTGTCGTATGTGGGACTGCCGCCGAATCGCAGCAATGAGGCATCGGCGCTGATCAATCTGATGCGTAATCTGGGCGGCAGTGTCGGTGTTTCGTTCGTCACGACTTTGCTGGCCGAACGCACCCAGTTCCACCATGCCAGGCTGGCCGAACATGTTACCGCCTATAACGGCTTTGGCTGGAACACGCCGCTTGGACCCATTAATACCGTCGTGCAGGCGCAGGCCTCAATTCTGAGCTACCTGGATATCTTCTGGCTGTTGGGCGTCGTGGCGCTGGTCGTCGCACCCGTGATCCTGTTGTTGCCGCGGGTGCCGAAAGGCGCAGTCGCGGCGGGACATTGAGGCACCATGACGCGCCTTGTCATACCGGCCCCGCCTTGCTTGAGGTTGCACTTCCCCCGCCTGACTGCTGGATTAGGTTTATGATCGACAAAGCAAAACGAAGTCTCTCATTCGCGGCGGTTCTGCTGGGGGCGACGGCACTGTCCGGCTGCACCCTGGGGCCGGATTTCAAAAGTCCGGACTGGACCTCGCCGGTCTCCTGGCTCAGCGGTCCGAAAGAGAAAGTGAAGCCGGCACCCAGCATGCCGGTGGCGGAGCCGGTCGATGCGGATTGGTGGAAACTGTTCGGTGACCCGGTCCTGACCGGCCTGGAACAGCGCGTGGCCGCGGAGAACCTGGACGTGCAGGCGGCCGGGATCAGGCTGACCGAGTCGCGCGCTCAGCTTGGAATCGCGCGGGCGTCGGAACTGCCGACGTTCAACGGCAATGCGTCGTACACGCGCCAGCAGGCGAGTAATCATGGCGTGTTCGTGGTCATTCCCAGCGCCGCCGGGGCCAATGGTGCGTCGGGCAACACGGTGGGTGGAGTGCAGAGCCACGGCCTGCAGCCATTCGATATCTGGCAGGGTGGCTTCGATGCCTCGTGGGAAGTCGATTTCTGGGGGCGGGTGAAGCGGTCGGTGGAATCCGCCGGCGCCTCGGCCGAGGCGGCCAGTGAGGCGAAACGGGCGGCGCTGACGTCCAGTCTGGCTGAGGTTGCCCGCGATTATGTGCAACTGCGAGGGGTTCAGACGCAGTTGCAGATTGCCCGCGACAACGTTGGTATCGCTCGGCAAAGCCTGAACCTGACGCAGCAACGCGCTGCCGGCGGCGTGACAACCGATCTGGATGTGGCCAACGCCTCGGCGCAGTTGCGTACGACCCTGTCGCAGATTCCAACCCTGCAACAGGAGGAAGCACAGGCGATCAACGCCCTGAGCCTGTTGCTTGGTCAGCCGCCCAATGCGCTGCGGGCCGAGTTGGAAACCGCCAAACCGGTGCCCCCGGTGCCGCCCCGGGTGCCTGTCGGACTGCCGTCCGAACTGGCGCGCCGGCGTCCGGATATTCGCCAGGCGGAGGCGCAGCTTCACGCGGCGACCGCCGATATCGGCGTGGCCGAGGCGAATTTTTATCCGTCGCTGAAGCTGACAGGGAGTTTCGGGTTGCAGTCATTGCAGCTCAATCACGCGTTCGACCTGAATTCGAAACAGTATGCGGTCGGTCCCGGATTGACGATCCCGATCTTCGAGGGCGGCCAGTTGCGGGCGTCATTGCAGTTGCGCGAGGCGTTGCAGCAGGAGGCGGCGATCGGTTTCCAGAAGACGGTCCTGCAAGCGTGGCATGACGTGGACAACGCGCTGACGGCGTATCAGGCGGAGCAGAGCCGGCGAGATGAACTCATCCAGGCGGTGGCGGATAACCGGCGCGCCTTGGGGCTGGCGCAAAGCCGCTACCAGCAGGGTGTGGCGGACTTCCTGACCGTATTGGATGCCCAACGGAGTCTGTTGAACGCGCAGTTGCAACTGGCCGACAGCACGACGACCATATCGTCGAACCTGGTCGCTTTATACAAGGCGCTGGGTGGCGGGTGGGAGACGGACATGCCGGAGGAGAAAGCAGTCGCCGCGGCGAAGTAGGGCTGGACGGTTTTCAGGCAGCTTGAAAGTGCTCCGGTCCCACATGCGGGTGTCTTCAATTCTTTGCCCCCGTTAACCATTCATTAGCTTTTACCAGCGATACTGCGCGCCGCATGTGGGCGCGATCGAATTTGCTTTCCGGCTTTTTGGCTTCGGTCGTTGCGGTCTGTCTGGCCGGACGGGCGGTGGCGGAACTGTTGACGGCGCTGTTTCCCGATGGCGTCCCCGCCTACGATATGGGGGACGGTGTCACCGTCGAAACCCGGATACACCCCGAACAAATGCCGTTGGGCCTGCGGGCGGGCACATACGTGTTCATGCCGGGGCTCGACGAGGGGTTTGGCTACAACAGCAACGCAGCGCCCGGTGCGCATCGGCGCGGAAGCTGGGAGGTTGTGACCGATCCGGTGCTGTCCGTTGCGTCCGATTGGGCGCGGGATGCGTTCGGGGCCCGATTTTCGGTGCAGGATACGCGATATCTGGCGGTGCCGGCGCAGAATCGCACGGACGCGAGCGTCTCCGTCGGCGGCCGGATCGATATCGGCGATGATACGTTGACGATTGGCGCGGCTCATGTGGCCGAACATGAGGACCGGGGGCAGGTCGATACCATCGCCAGCGACCAGCCAATTGCGTTCCAAATCGACGATGTGCGGGCGTCTTATACGATCGCCGACGGGCGCTGGAGTATCGTGCCAGCCATCGAGGCGGCCAACTGGACGTATGCCGGGACGACGATTCAAGGGAGTCCGGCCAGTCAATCCTACCGAGATCGGTTGGTGGTGCAGGGCGGCGCGACCATCCGGTATGAACTGGCGCCGTTGCGCAGCGCGCTGTTGGTGCTGCGTGTGGCCGGGCAGGAATACACTCACACACCGGCCGGTCAGGCCAGTGAGGACTCCACTGCTTATCAGGTGCTCGCCGGAATCGATTACGATGACGATTCGCTCTGGCGGTGGCGGCTGCTGGTGGGCGGCGAGACACGCCAGTTCGCCAGTCCAATTTACCACCGACAGAACACGCTGATCCTGGAGGGCGGCCTGCGATGGCAACCGAGTGGTCTGACGACGGTCAATGCGGCGGTCGGGCGGGAGACTCAGGACGCGGCACAGGAAGGGGTGTCGGGTTTGGTGTACTCGTCCGCCCGGCTGACGATCGACCATGAGTATATGCGTGATCTTGTGGTCCGAGCGTCAATCGGATTGCAGAGGGCGGATTTTTTCGGCGGCGGGTCTCAGTCCGGCACCACCGCGGGGTTCGGGCTGACCCGCGTGCTGAACCGTCATGCCCGCGTGTCGGTCACCTGGGATCAAACCGAATTGCATGGCTCCGGGGCGGCGAACCTGGTGAGCGGCACCAGCCGGGGCGTTGGGTTGGTCACGCTTCGGCTGGGGCTGTGACCTACCGCCATTTGGTCGTCATCGCTTGACTGAAGCGGCAACGTCCGCGTTTCGTCCGGCCACCCCGAGGACCTCTCGCGTAACGCGATAGAGAAACGATCCCCGGTGCGCCAGGTCGTTGCGTGCCAAGTAAGAAGCCCCGGATGCCGGCATCGCGCCGGGCCGGGTTCGCGGCAGCATCCGCGCCGCCGCCAGGATGGCATGCACGGTTTGCGGCAACTGCCCGTTGCAGGCGCCTTTGATCACATACCCTGCGATGCGTGGGACAAGGTGGAGCCACGGGCGGCCCAGTTTGCGCTCGATATGGATACGGTTCCGAACGAAATAGAACCAGCGGGCGGCGGACCAGTCTATCCGCTGTTCGGGCGCGACTTTGTGGCGGATGACGATGTCGCCGCGATAGCGGATGCGCCAGCCCAGCGCGATGGCGCGCAGGCAGAAATCAAACTCTTCCCAGCAAAAGAACAGCGCCCAATCGTAACCACCCGCCTGTTCCCAGGCGGTTCGGCGGATCGCATGGCCCGCCCCGACATACGTGACGGCATCGAAGCTTTCACCGGCGTTGGGCACCAAGCGCAGCGGATAGCCCCAGGACGTCCGATCGTCGGTTCCATCCAAATAGGTAACGATACGGCAGCCAATCGCCGCCAGACGTGGTTCGGCGTCGAGAGCGGCGACCATGCGCGCCACGGTGTCCGGCGCGGAGAATTCGGCGTCGTTGTCCAGCGCAACGATGACACGACCATGTCCCAGGTCTGAAAGCAGGTCCCGGCCTCCGGCAACGCCCAAATTGCATGTCACCGCCAGCAAAGTGACGTCAGGCCGGTTTCGCACCGCTTCGCTCAGCCGAACCAAGGCAAATGGCCGCGATCCCTGGTCGAGAATGAAAATATGCGACGTTACTCCGGTTTGGCCGCGAGCCGAGGCAATGGCCGCCAGCGTTTCGTCAACCCGGTCCAATGCCAAAATGATGATGTCGACGTCGTATGGTTGGTCGGACGGACCGGCGGCGCCGGCAACCAGGCGGGCGGTCATTCCGGGGACTCCAAAGGTGGAATCGCCAAATAAGCCAGGCGCTTATTTTCCTTCCGTCCGCGTGACACCGCGTCCAGGATTAAGCCGCATGCCAGCGAGAGGCAGCCCAGCAGCATCAAACCGGTGGACAGCACCGCCGTCGGCAGACGTGGAACCAACCCGGTTGCGAGGAAGTCGATGACCACCGGGATGCCCAGTCCGATCCCAAGGCTGATCAGCAGCACGGCGGCCATGGAAAACACCTGTAGTGGGCGTTCCTGCTGAACCAGGGTCACGATCGCCCGCACAATACGCATGCCATCGACAACGGTATTCAGTTTTGAACGAGTCCCCGGGGCGCGATGGCGATACTCCGCCCGCACCTCCTGCACCGGCATATGCAATGCCAGGGCATGCACGGTGAATTCGGTCTCGGTTTCGAATCCCGACGACAGGGCCGGGAACGATTTAACGAAGCGGCGGCTGAACACCCGATATCCCGACAGCAGGTCTGTGATGCCGTCGCCGAATGCCCATGTAACGATGGCGCTGAGCAGGACATTACCGAAGCGATGCCCGGGGCGGTTGACGTCGCGACCGGCGCCGTAACGGGCGGCACTGACCATATCCAATTGACGCTCGATCAGCATATGCGCCATGCTGGACGCGACCGCTGCATCGTAGGTGTCGTCGCCGTCCACCAGGATGTAAACATCGGCATCGATATCGGCGAACATGCGCCGTACGACATGGCCTTTGCCCTGGAGCCGTTCCCGCCGCACAACCGCGCCGGCGGCTCTGGCCTCCAGCATGGTATGGTCGGTGGAATTGTTGTCATAGACATAGACGATCGCATCCGGCAGCGCCCTCAGGAAATCGGACACCACCTTGCCGATCGCCGCTTCTTCGTTCCGGCAAGGTATCAAGACCGCGACGCGCGGTTGATTATGCACCAGACCGAGTTGTTCAGCGATCGATTTGTCCGGCGGGCATCCGTGGCTCGCGACGTCAGGCGGGGCGTGTTCCAGTATCGCGGACATGATGAGCATCCCCATTCAATACGCGTTCAGCATGCGCAGTACTGTCACCACCGTGCGGCCCAGGATCAGCAGGTCGCGGCCGAAACTCCAGGTCGCGATGTATTCCAGGTCGCTATCGACGCGCCGCAATAGTTTTTCTTCGGTGTCGGTCTCGCCGCGCCAGCCGCGCACCTGCGCCAGCCCGGTCATGCCGGGTTTGACGCAATACCGGGCGGTGTAGTCGCGGGTGATCGCCTCGAACGGCCGGCCGGCGGCACAGGTGCCGGGGGCATGCGGACGCGGGCCGACCAACGACATCGATCCTTCCAGTACATTCAGCAACTGGGGAAACTCGTCGATCGAGGTGCGTCGTAGCCAGGCCCCCAGCCGGGTGACGCGGTCGTCGTTGCGGGTCGCCTGACGGCAGGAGTCCGAAGGTTCCGGGGCGGGTCGCATGGTGCGCAATTTCAGCATGGTGAACCGCTGACCATGCAAACCGATCCGCTGCTGCCGGAATAGCGCCGGCCCTGGTGTATTGAGGCGGATGGCGCACGCTAAGAACAACAGCGGCACCGATATCAACGCCAGGATGACCGTCGCCAGAACGATGTCGGCCAGGCGTTTGACGGCCAGTTTGGGCTGCACGCCGGCAACCGGGGGCTCGCGGAACGAAATCGGCGCAAGCACCGAGCCTCCATTGCTGAAGGCGAGCGTTTCGAAGCGGGGTGGGCGGAATGCGGACATGGGCTGCTGCATCGTTCGGTTGCGACGGTCAGCAACTTGGGACGCAACGTGTTAGCGATTGGTTAACGCGGCACACGGCTGTAGTCGGGTCCGATAATATTTTTCAAACCGGCCTGAATCGGCGGAACACACAACGAACTTCGGCCGATCAGCGGAACACCAGCCGGCGCGACAGGGTGAAATTGACAAACAGCCCGGCGACGGCGCCGGCCGAGGTTGCGATCACCGGCTGGTCGGCGGCGGCGGCGACGAAAGTGACCAGCAGGGCATAGGTGCCTCGGTTCAGCACGAAGCCAGCCAGATTGGCGACCATGAATTTCGCCCATTGCCGGTGGGCCGGGCCGGACCCCTGGCCGCGAAAGGTCCATGTTCGGTTCAGCACCCAGTTGCCGCTGGCGGCCGTTAGGTAGGCGACCGCTCCGGCACCATACAGTCCGAGCGCGTGGCGCAGGCCATAAACGGTGGCGGTATCGACGATCAGGCCGACCACGCCGACCACGCCAAAGCGGACGAACTGGGCGAGGAGAACGAGCCGGACGGGGGTTGTCAGGGATCGCGGCAACAGGCGGATCAGGATGGCTTGCATAGTTGCGATGGGTCCGGCTGTTCGGCCTGTGCCTAACCCGCCAGGGAGCGGCGGCGCAAGCCATGCGGTGGGGATCGGCTTGACAGCGGCCGAGCCAGCGGCACCCTGACGGACATGCACGCAACTCTGGTCTTTCTGTGATCATCGGCACCGCCGGCCATGTGGACCATGGCAAGACGGCACTGGTCAAAGCCCTGACCGGTGTTGATACCGACCGTCTGGCCGAGGAAAAGCGGCGCGGCATCACCATCGACCTGGGATACGCGTATGCGGGTGACCTCGGCTTCGTCGATGTGCCGGGGCACGAGCGGTTCGTGCATACTATGCTGGCGGGGGCCAGCGGCATCGATACGGCGCTGCTGGTGGTGGCTCTGCCCGAGGGCATCCGGCCGCAAACCCGCGAACATCTGCACATTCTGTCGCTGTTGGGGATCGATCGCGCGGTGGTGGCGCTGACCAAGGCCGACATCGCCGGTGACCGTATTTCGGAGGTCACGGCCGCGTTGTCCGTTCTGTTGACGGAAACCCCGTTTGCGGAGGCGCCGATGATCCCGGTCTCGGCGCTGACCGGGCAGGGGATCGAGGACCTGCGGGCGGCTTTGCTGGCGTCCGGTGTGCGGGATCGTGACCTTGCCGGGTATCCGCGACTGGCAGTGGACCGAGCATTCACGCTGTCCGGAGCGGGTCTGGTGGTGACGGGGACGCTGGTGTCCGGCCGTATCGCGGTGGAGGACCGGTTAGTACTGTCGCCCTCGGGTCTGGAGGTGCGGGTGCGCGGTTTGCATGCGCAGAATAAGGCGGCGGCCGAGGCGGTGGCGGGGCAGCGGGTGGCGCTGAACATCACCGGTTCCCGGCTGTCGAAGGATGTCGTGACGCGCGGCGATTGGGTCGTGCATCCGGATCTTCACGCGCCGGTCAGCGGATTCGACGCCAGGATCACATTGCTGCCTGACGCGCCGCGGACCATGCGCCAGGATACGCCGGTGCATCTGCATCTGGGCGCGGCGCATGTGATGGCTCGGGTGTCTCTGCTGAACCGTGACCGCCTGGAACCGGGCGAGACGGCGCTGGTTCGGTTGCGCTTGCAGCAGCCGATCGGGGCGCTGGCCGGCGACCGGATCGTGCTGCGCGACACCGGCGCGACCTGGACCATGGGCGGCGGCGTGGTGTTGGACCCGTTTCCGCCCAGGCGAGGGCGGCGCACACCCGGGCGGCTGGCGCAATTGGAGACGCTGGATGTGTCCGGTTCGGCGGAGGCCTTGCGTGGCCTGCTGGGCGTGGCGCCGGGCTGGACGGACCTCGCGCTGTTCATGCGGGCGCGCAACGTGCGCGAGTCGGATCGTGCGGCCTTGGCGGCTTCGGTAACGGCGATGGTCGCGGGTGGGTTGATCTGGTCGTCCGCGGCGTTCGACCGGGTGCGGGGGGCGATCCTGACCGCGTTGGCAGCGCAACACCGGCGATCCCCCGAACTGCCGGGGCTGCAAACCGAACGGCTGCGGATGGCGGTGGAGGACCGGCCGCCGGTCGCCGGCTTCGCGGGCGTTCTGGATGCGCTGCTGCGCGAAGGCGTGGTCGCGGTGGACGGGCCGTGGTTCCGCTTACCGGGTCACCGGATCTCGCTGTCGCCGCAGGATGAGAAACTGTGGCATGCGGCGCAACCGTTGCTGGAGGCGGAGCGGTTTCGGCCACCCCGGGTGCGCGATATCGCGGCGGCGCTGCGGTTGCCGGAGGTCGCGGTGCGCGTCACGTTCAAGCGCCTGATGCGAATGGGCCAGGTGGTCGAAATCGCGCCGGACCATTTCTTTCTGCGCGAGGCGGTGGCGGAGATGGCGGCGATCGCGGCCGAAGCTGTCGAAAGGGACGGAACCCTGACGGCGGCGGGGTTTCGCGACCGGTTGGATAACGGGCGCAAAGTGGCGATCCAGATCCTGGAATTCTTCGACAAATCCGGGGTCACGGTGCGTTCGGGAGACGAGCGCCGGGTGCGGATGGACCGGCTGGGGCTGTTCGGGCGGGTCCGACAGGAGCTTTCGGATCGCTAAAACCCGGCGCGCCGGTGCAGCATCGCATCGAACGCAGCGAACACCTTGTGCATCTGTGGTTGCTTGTAGGGAAACAGGTCGGGCGGGTCCATCAGATGGACGATCGCGGCGGAATCGGCCTCGAAGACCAGCAGGCGGCCGTCGCGTGTCTCGGCGCAATCGATCGAGTAATAATCGAAGCCAAGCCGGTCGTGCAGCGCGGCGAACGCGGCGGCGTGGCGGCGTACGAAGCCGTTGTCGAAGGTGGCCATCGCCCAGGCTTCCTCGGCTCGTTTCTCAGCGGACACGGCCATATCGGCGTTCAGATAATGCACCATCCAGTGGCTGGAAATCGCCATGTGGCAGAGAAACGGTTGCCGGTCGATGAAGGCAACCCGGGATTTGCGATACAGGCCGTCGGGTCCGCTGTAGTCCTCGAACGCGGTGACGAAGAAGTCCCGCTCGAACGAGACATGCAGATAGTCGTCCAGGTCAGTCCGGTTTTCCAGCCGGGACAGCCCGGCGCCGGCGTGGGAGGCGCGTGGGCGGATCAGACAGGGGTAGAGCGTGTCGAAGCCCTCGATCGGCCGGCCGGATCGCAGGTGAGCGTCCAGCGTTTCCCGCGACACCGCCACGGCTTGCGGGCTGCACAGGCCGGGCACGCCGGCCAGCGAGCGGGACAGCGTGTCGCGGGCCAGTGCCGGCAGGAACCGCGGGTTGTTCAGCGCGGGGCGCGGCCACACCGCGTGCAGCCAGCGCAACCGAGCCAGCGCGGGCGGGTCGGCGTCCCCCATCGCAAAGAACGCGACGTCGTGATCAGGAATAACCGCCGGCAGCGCTCGGTCTGGCCGCACGTACAGCAGATCCAGGCGGATGTTGAGGCTGTTGGTGAGGAAGTCGAGCGGTGTGTTGGTCATCAGATCGCCGGGCGCGACGAGCGCCAGCAGGCGCAGCGGCGCCGGCCCATGGTTGCCGGCGATGCGAAACATGGGGGTGGTTGCCAGGGCATCGTCGTGCAGGTGCAGGCCTTCGGTGCGGCGGAAAGCGAGCTGCGCGGCAATCGCGGCGTCATAGGTCCAGGCAGCTTCCTCGGTGGCCTCCGGGTTGGTCGCGGCGTGTTGGCGGATGCGCTCCATCAGGGTTTCGTGCGTCGCGCCCCGGTAGGAGAGATGGCTGAGGATAGCGGTACCGAGCACGCGGGGCGGTTGGAGGTGGTCGCTGAGTGCGGGGATGACCTGATCCATGAACGACATGGTGTTTCCGTCCGGGGTTGCGGGCGGCAGTGTCGCACCTAAAGGTTAATAATTCGTTTACGGCGGTGGTTGTTCCTGGCGGAGGATCGGCCGGACATTGCGGGACGCGCGGAGGCGACGCACAGTCGGGTCGAGGATGCGCTTCAGGAAGGACCTTCGCCCATGCCGATCGATTACGAAAAACGAGACGGGGTCGCCTACATCACCCTGAACAACCCGGCCAAGGCCAACATCCTGGACAAGCATACCTCTGACGCGATCTCGGACGCGTGGGTCGATTTGTGGGAGGATCGCGACATTCGCTGCGCGATCCTGACGGGGAAGGGGGACCGGCATTTCTGCGGCGGGCATAATTTGCAGCCTCGGGCAGACCTGACGGCGGAGGACCGGGAATACCTGCGGACGCAACGGATATTCTGGCCGCTGGCGGGGACAGTGAACGGGCAGAAGACGGGCGTGGATGGGCGGATGGGGGATCATTACCCCAGGGTCTGGAAGCCGGTGATTGCCGCGATCAACGGCTGGGCGGCGGGGGCGGGGATGTACATGCTGCTGACCTCCACCGATATTCGTATCGCCAGTGCCGAGCACGCGATGTTCAAGTTCGGTTTGCTGACGCAAGGATGGGTCGGCAACGGGCCGGGACCGAGCATGCTGGTGAAACAGCTTCGGTATGTCGATGCGATGAAGATATTGCTGACGGATGAGGCGTTCGACGCGGCCGAGGCGCTGCGGGTGGGGCTGATCAACGAAGTCGTTCCCCACGAGCAACTGATGGCCCGCGCGGAAACGCTGGCGAGGCATATCTGCACGCTGCCGCCGGCGGCGGTGCGGATGATGAAGGAGTTCGTGATCCGGTTCGGGCAGTTGCCGGACGATCAGGCGTGGCAGGTGCAGAACCTGATGAATTCGATGCTGATCCAGACGACGATGGATGGCGAGGAGGGGCGGAAGGCGTTCAACGAGAAACGGCCGCCGCAGTTTACGGGGACACTGCGCAAGCGCGGCGAGCCGTGGCCGGAACCGTCCGAGGAGGATGCGAAGCGGTTGGATGAGGCGTATCGGAGCGGGGAGTATTAGGGGGACGGCATGGTGGTTCGGGTGGATTGGCGGGGCGGGACCGGATCGGGAGCGCCGCCGCCATAGACGTTAAGGGTGATCCATCCGCTCCGTAAGGTTACACTCTCCTCTCCGATGGTGGATCACGGGCCGCCAGATTGGTTGCGGGCGGAGCATCGACACGCTGCTGGCCGATCACCCGTATTTGGGGCGGGAGGTTGAGCTGTCCACCACATGGACCCATCGGCTTGTAACCAGACATAGAAACACATTCCTGGCGGCGTGGCGTGCCCATCTTGACGCTTGAATCCGCACCCCTGGCGACCGGCATATGTTTTTTCGGACAATTGTTTCCGTGCGGCACTCGACGACGGACGCGAGATATCGGTTCCGCGCGCGCGGTTTCCCGGTTGTTGCACGTCACGCCAGAGCAGTGGCGGCATCGGGAGCTGATCCGGCTTGGACAAAGCGTCCGCTGGCCGCAGTTGAACGAGGATATTTCCGTTCAAGGCATTCTCACGGGCAGCGGCGATCAGACCAAAGCCCGCACGGCCGTGGCCTAACGGCAAATGAAATCAACCGCCCCAATGCGGCGCGACAATCATATCAATAACGTTTCTTTTATAGCTATGATTGCACATTTACAATACGATCAACTGACTCATGGATATTTCTAATATTCTGTACAGTCTTATCGACTTCTTATATCAGTAGGTCCAGTTGTTGTATTACCCCACGCTTCGCCCTGTTAAGATCGCCTGTCATGCGAGGAGTGTTATTGACGGAAGACCGGAAATCCACAAGTGAGCTTTTGGACTGGAAGGCAACCGTTGCGACTTGGTCTAGCTCAACTCGAAGGGTCATTAGATCATCATTGCTCCGATTAAATTCGACGCGAATGGATAATGCGCTTGCTAGGGCGTGCATAGCCGAATCACGCGAGGAGGCCAAAAGAGGTATTTGTGGCTTTACTACCTCTGCATAGGCATCCAAATCACCAGCGACCAGCTTGATAATTTTTCGAGTAGTCGCAGTATCAGCTCCGGCGGCCCCAAACTTCTCTAATGCAGCTGTCCGTTGTTTTATTTGTTTGCCCACTTTATTGGTTGCTTCTCCGATGAGGTTTAACGCATTAGTTGCCGATTCCATCCTTGTCTCAAAAATTTCGAGATAATCCAGAAACCCTAGATCGTCCTCTCCAGACATGCCCTCGGCGATGGTCTCGTCCAAATTTTTTTGGGCACTGTTGGTGTGCGATAGTCGCGCACTAAATTGCTGAGCTAGCGACGCAAGATGCGCCCTTAGCGACGACTGAAAACTGGGCATATCTTCGAACGTAGAATATAGTCCACCAAGAGCGGGTAGGGATGCCCGGAAATCACTGATGCGCCTTAGCTGCTCTGGATTCAACTTGGAAGGAGATATGGGCGTATCTTTGAAGTAGATCATAATATCAGGCGGGGAAGATTCGGTTTGAAGCCTCTGGAACGCTCTCTCGAACTCCTCATGCGTTCCTGAAAGGGCGCGTGGGGTTGGCGTCCCAAACTTGCTCCAGAGCATCCCGATGAATACGTCATAGAAGGCGCCAACCTGTGCGTTTACGACCGCTTGTGGGTCGGTGCCAAATGCCGGACGCGTATGTGTCTCCCATTTGATGAGTTCGAACATTATGCCAAACGATGCGCTCGATATTGTATTCCACTCGGAAATGATAGTCTCTAAAGCTTCCCTTTCGGCGGCTAGATCGGACGGTGACGCTACAAATATCTGCACGACGTTAACAACTCTTGACATGGTACTATTTCTGACCCTTCTCGGCGCAGGATAGGATAATCAACATTTGCAACTTATAATGGCATTGTTACGTGCGCCGCAAGCGATTCGCTACGCCCTCGCTCCCACTCGACCACGTCACCGATTTGCCGTTGCGCGTTACAGGTCACCGCGATCCGGCGCACGCCTGCCTTGAGCCTTGGGTGTTCAAGCTTGGGATGAACGCCGAGGCGCGTACTGAGGTCCGAGTGGCCACAGGTCAGCATGTTCATGCCCTCAACGGCCGTGATCGCCTCGACATTTTCAATGCCCTCGAGCAATGCGATCGACAGCAAAACATGATGTTGGTATTGGCACATGTTTGATTTGAGCCCCCCACGCGTTCCCGTCCGCAGCAATTGCCCATTAAACCATCCCCCGATGCGGCCGCCATCGACCCCGCTCATGCTGCCGATGATATGCCGCCTCATATCGCCCGGCCGAGTGACGCCAAAGCGTGCGCCAACCCGGGCATGCCCATCCGGTCTTCGGCGAGATGATCGATGTATTGAGTTGGCGACATCGGCGTCTGCCTGAGGCTGGCTCGGTGCATCCGTATTCCAGCGAGGACCTGCGGCTCATGACTGGCGAGCAGCCGCACGCAGAAGGCGTCAGGCCGGACTTTGCCCAGGCTATACTGGCTGAGCACCGCGGGTGAGAAATCCTTGATGTTGTGCGTCACGATGACAGTGGCCTTGGCGATGACCGCCGTCGCGGCAACATGGGCGTCCTTCCTTTGGGCTGCTGTCTTACTTACGCCCTGGATGGTGGCAATCAGAGTTGCCGGCGCCGGAACGTTGGCCTCAGGAAACGCCTGTTCCTTTTCGCCGCGCCGATATTCGACTTTATCAATCGGGATGCCCATACGGGCATGCAGGTTCCGCATCCATTCCGCATGGATATCGTCGGACCATATTGGCTCGAACGCGTTTGCTTCGGTGAGGTGCAGAAGTAAGTTGGTCACTCTGCCTTGAAACAGGACGCAGGCGTCAAGAACGGCGACCGGCACTGGCAAGGTGGCTCGGGCGGTCAGAAATCATAATCCTCGGTTAATGTCACGAGATGGCTCAGGGCCTCTCGTTGCCGCCGCGATTGCTCGATTTGATAGGTCTCGACCTCGGCCCGGGACAGCTTATTGTGAGAGAGGACCTTGCGAGGATGCAGTTGGCCGTTCGCGATCAGGCGCATGACCGACGGGCGTGACATCCCCAGAATGGCGGCTGCCTCCTGAGGGCTGATCTCATCGGCGGCGACGGTTGGCTGCGCGGCTCTGGCGCGACCCGTCGCGATTCCGCCGCGCGGTACTTGCGCCGAAACCGCGTCAACGACCTTGAGGATGGATTTCAGCGTGTCGGCGTCCACTTCGACCTTGGTATTCAACCGCCGACGGGCAACTGTGGCGCGTAACGCCCTGGCGTCCCGTCTGGCGTCCGCGATGTCCTTGGCGTTCAGCGTCACCTGGATCGGGGCCAACTTCGGATGCCTTCTGGTACCTGTGCAGGACGCTATACGGTAACTGCTCTAGTTGCAATATATGAAGCAATTGAACGGCCCGCGCATTGGGACATCAAGTGTTATCCCAGTCTATATGTTCGTCGCTAAAGCGGCGGCGAGGGTTTCCCGATGATCAAAGCAAGCATTTTTTGAAGGCAGATGAACACGGATGAACGCTGATAAACGCGGATGAGCCACGTCGTTGATGGAAAACATATCCAAGATGCGTTTTAAGCCGCCGCTGAAGCACGGCCGCGCAGGGGCAGGGCCAAGACGATGGGGAAACGGCATCGACCGAAAGCGATACTGTCCCGACGAGCCCATCGGCGGCCGATGCCTTGCCGAAAACCCGAGGCCACCCGGGTTCACCCGTTGACCCGGCAGCAGCGACATCTCTTGACTTATTTCCTATATCAATCTATAATTTAAGGAATGAAACCGCTTTGTCCGGGCCATCGATCGTTCGCCGCACCCGGGCTTAGCCGCTTGTGTAGTCCATGATCGGCCGGTTGCCGCGGCCTCGGACTCGGGCCGAGGTGGTGTTGCTGCGGCTACGATGACATCGGTTTGGGTGAGGAGGGTGTCTCGCGATGTGGGATAAATTCTCACGATGTGGCTTTTGAGACGATCGTGAGAGCGCGATCCTGACGCGCTTCCACGCCATTAGCCCCGGGTCCAGGCTCTCCCGCCCGCTGGCGGCGCCTCACGCGAAGACCCGGCGCAAGGCCACCGTGATCTCCGGCGCCAAACTCAGCGTGACCGTGTCGTCCGGGCCGTGCGTCTCGACCGTCGCGTATCTGTCGCCGGCCGGCGTCCGGTGAACATCGACCACGCGCCGGGCAGATCGACGATCCACACCTCGGCAATGCCCGCCGCGCATACAGCGGCAGCTTGACGGCGCGGTCGTATCGCGGCGTGCTGTCCGCCACCTCGACCACGAGCAGCATGTCCGCCGGTCCGGCCGGCGCGCCGCTCCGGTCATTGTTCGGCACGTGGGCGGAAGCGCGTGGCGTCCGGCCGGGGCTCGCTGAACCAGTCAAGCTGCGCGGGAGTCTGGATCGAGACGATCGCGCGGTCGCCGCAGGCCAGGACCAACGCGCGGTTAAGCGCATTCACAACCCCGGCGTGGCCCTGACTGATCGGCGGCCTGTCGAACAGGGATCCGTCGATCAGTTCCACGCGGTCGTCGTCCCCGAGAATGCCGGCCTCGGCCATCCGGTGGTATTCGTTGACGTTCAGCCGGTGCCGCGTCAGCATAAGGTCCGTGTCGCCCATGGCGCACGCTCCCACGATCGATGAAAACCGCTTCTGGCACACCGCGACCCCGGGGTTCAACGATGACGCGCGCCAACCGGCATCTGCCTGCCCGCCCGCCTCGCCGAACCGAATGGCGAGAGTGCGGAGGTACCAGCGGCCAAAGCCCCGACTGGCGGCGGACAACGCCCGGCTTGCGGGGGCCGCCCCGGCCGAGCCATATAGGTGACGCCCAACGCCAATGTCCGTCATAGGATCGCCGACGACTCTGGAGACAACCATGGACGTTAAGGATGCGATTAATATCGCCAAGACCTACATAACCGAGGTCTTCGCAGACGAGCATGTCAGCAACCTTGGACTCGAAGAAACCGAATACGATGCCGGGACGGGCGGCTGGTCTGTAACGGTCGGGTTCGCTCGTCCGTGGAATACGCCGCGGACCCGGGCACAGGAAGTCCTGGAGAATTTAGGGGCCGTGTCAGGCCTGAGGCGAACCTTTAAAGTCATAACGATAGCGGACGATGGCACCGTGATTTCGATGAAAAATCGCACGACAGCCGAAGCGGCCGAATGACCGGACCGGTGATTGTCGATGCCAATCTGCTGTTGCTGCTGATCGTCGGTGCGTCTGACATCAACTATATCAAGATGCACAAAAATCTATCGGGTTATACCGAGAGCGACTTCGAAATTCTCGGCGATGCCATTTCCATCTTTTCGGATATCGTTTTGCTGCCTCACATCTTGGCTGAAGTGTCCAGCCTGGCTCGGCAGATCAAGAACCCGGCACGATCGAAAATCCAGGCCAAGCTGAGGGAACTGGTCGAGACGGCACCTGAAATCCCGGCTTCAAGCCTGAGCGGGGTGAGGCGCGACGAGTTCGATACGTTTGGGCTGACCGATTCGGTGATCCTGCAGGTCTGCATGGCGGGTCAAGGCGGGATCGGCTTGTCGCTGTTAACGGCGGACAACAGGCTGGCCGTCCAGGCTGAGATGATGTGCTACAACGTATTGAATTTCCGGCACCTGCGGTGATCGACCATCTTCGTCGGGTGTCGCTCCCTGGTCACCGGCGCTCACCCGGGCCATCTTTGCCGCCGTGTGCACCGTCGTCATCCTGATTGCCCCCGACCGGGTCCTGCTTGCCGCCAACCGCGATGAGCGGGTGGAGCGTCTGTGGGATCCGCCCGCCGCCTGGTGGCCTGATCGCCCCGGCACGATCGCCGGCCGGGACCGCAGTGGCGGCGGCACCTGGATGGGGATCAACCGCGATGGAGTCGTCGCCACTGTCCTCAACCGGCCCGGCACACTCGGTCCCGCCGCCGGCAAAAGCAGCCGGGGCGAGCTTCCGCTGATGGCGCTGGACCACGCGACGGCCGCCGATGCGGCTGCGGCGCTGACCCGATTGGATGCCGGATTGTGGCGCGGATTCAACATGGTGCTGGCGGACCGGTCGGGCGGCTGGTTCGTCAGGGGGCTGGGTCACGGCCATCCGCAAGCTGAACCGTTGCCGGCCGGCGTGTCCATGGTCACGGCGCATGATCCGAACGACCTGGACAGCCCGCGCACCGCCCGTCATCTGGCCCGCTTTCAGGCGGCCGACCCGGACTGGGGCAGTTGGAAGGCCATCCTGTCGGACCGGGACGGGGAGGCGGCGGAACAGCTCAACGTCGTCCCGCGGGCCGGATTCGGGACCGTTAGTGCGTCGTTTGTGACGCTGCCGGCTAACGGAGCACCGTCCTGGCTGTTCGCGGCGGGGCCGCCGCACACGGCGCCGTTCCTGCCCGTCACACTTCGGTAGCAATCCGGACTTTTGTGGTAAGGATACCGCTGCTATACCCGCCGCCCTACCCGCTCTATACACGCGCCGCCGCGCGTAGCGGTGACCACCTAAGGAATCCCGCGATGGCCCGCCGCCGACAGCTCTATGAGGGCAAAGCCAAAATCCTGTTCGAAGGACCGGAACCCGGCACGCTCGTTCAGTACTTCAAGGATGATGCCACCGCCGGCAACGGCGCGAAGAAGGGCATCATCACCGGAAAAGGCGTGCTGAACAACCGCATCAGCGAATATCTGATGGTGAAGTTGCACGACATTGGTGTCCCGACCCACTTCGTCCGCCGCCTGAACATGCGTGAGCAACTGATCCGCGAAGTCGAGATCATCCCGTTGGAGGTGGTCGTTCGCAATGTCGCCGCCGGCAGCCTGGCGACCCGGCTGGGGATCGTAGAGGGCACCCGCCTGCCGCGCTCCATCATCGAATATTACTATAAGAATGACGCCCTGAACGACCCGATGGTGTCGGAGGAGCACATCACCTGCTTCGGCTGGGCGAGCACCGCCGACCTGGACGACATCGTCGCGCTGACCCTGCGGATCAACGACTTCCTCTCCGGCCTGTTGCTGGGCGTCGGGATCACTCTGGTCGATTTCAAGCTGGAATTCGGCCGGCTGTGGGAAAACGATGAGATGCGGATCATCCTGGCCGACGAGATCAGCCCGGATAACTGCCGCCTGTGGGACAGCAAGACCAACGAGAAGATGGACAAGGACCGCTTCCGCCGCGACCTGGGCAAGGTCGAGGAAGGCTATCAAGAGGTCGCTCGCCGTCTGGGTATCCTGCCGGAAGCCGGCACACGCGACCTCAAAGGGCCGGAGTTGATGCAATGAAGGCGGTTGTGACGGTCATGCTGAAGGCGGGCGTGCTGGATCCGCAGGGCAAGGCGATCGCGCATGCGTTGGGGACCCTCGGGTTCGCCGGAGTCGAGGACGTGCGGGCCGGGAAGATTTTGGAAATCGAAATGTCCGAAACTGACCCGGTAAAGGCGAAAGCCGCCGCCGAGGAGATGGCGCGCAAGCTGCTGGCGAACACCGTGATCGAGAGCTTCAGGGTGTCGGTGGAGGGCTGAACGCTCGGTCCCACGTGCGTCCGATTGGCGTGATGCCGTTAAATGGCCGCTGATAATATCAACGGCCGTATCTCATCGTCATGGCGGGCGCAGGCCCGCCATCCACGCCTTGCGGTCCCGGCTCGGCCACGGCGTGCATCGGGGAGGCCGGTTCACGTGCAAAAGCGCCCCCGGAATCAGAGGGTGCGATGACGGTCCGCGCATGGAAATCAGGGTGGGGCGGTGGCCAGCAGCGGATCGAACGGGTCCAAAATGGGCGCCTCGCCGATCAGGCACCCCAGCACCTCGCGAACCGTCTCCGGTCCCGGAAACTTCCAGTCGAGGCCCCAGGATTCCGGGTGCCGGTCCCGCTCTTTCTGGAAGGATGCCTCGCGGTGTTCTCGCACCTTATACAGGGCGGTGAAGCTGCCGCCATAACCCTGTAGCGTCTCGAATATCTGGTTCCAGACTTTGCCGGTGCAAAAACCGGGGACGACGGCAAGGTCCATGCAGATAAGCGCGATGGTGCGGCCTAACCCGAGTTTCCCTCCTTCCTTTACTTTCAAGCCATTGAAGGATCAGGAAAACCGTTCCCGAACCTCACGAAAACGTAGCCATGTAATCACGGCCATGTTACTTGTACCAACCGGTCGAATCGCTTCCTATCCGGCCATGTA
>CAIZFE010000003.1 GCA_903932145.1 uncultured Rhodopila sp.
CTCCCGTCATGGCGGGCGAAGGCCCGCCATCCACGTCTTTCGGCGTGCCGGGTTAGAAAAGGCGTGGATGGCGGGCCTTCGCCCGCCATGACAGGAGGGACGGTTCCGAACGCCATGATGTGTACTTCTGCGTACGATGCTGGCCCATTGCCGGTGCTGTAGATTTCAGACACCGCGAGTGCGGCCATGATTATCGCTACGCCGCGGCAGACGGAATGCGAGCCACCATCCGCAGGCTGGTGGTCAGTTCCTCCATCTGTAGCCATGGCCGTATATGCGCCACCGCGTTGTACGATCCGGGGCGCCCGGGGATTTCCTTCACCTCAATCCGAGCTTCGCGGAGTGGATAGCGGGCCTTCATTTCCTGGCCGGCGTTCTCATTGGCGTTGACGTAATTGGCGATCCAGCGGTTGAGCATCCGTTCGACATCGCCCGCTTCCAGGAAGCTGCCGACCTTATCGCGCGCCATCACTTTCAAATAATGGGCGAACCGGCTGGACGCCATCAGATACGGCAAGCGCGCCGAGATCGCGGCGTTGGACGTCGCTTCCGGCCGGTCGTATTTCTTTGGCTTCTGCACCGATGCCGCACCGAAAAACACCGAATAATCGGTATTCTTGTAGTGGCACAGCGGCAGGAATCCCAGGTTCGACAATTCGAACTCCCGCCGGTCGGTAATGGCAATTTCGGTGGGGCACTTGGTGTCCATATCGCCGTCGTCGGAGGTGAAAACATGGGTGGGCAGGTTTTCGACCTTGCCGCCGCCTTCGGCACCGCGAATGGCGGTGCAGAAGCCATACTTGGCGAACGCGTCGGTCATGCGGGCGCCCATCGCATAGGCGGCGTTCATCCAGCAATAATCGCCGTGCTCCATCGGCTTTGCGGCCCCGGCCGCGTCGTAGGGCGCCTCCTCGTAGTTAAATTCGTCAATCGCTTTGGTTGCGGCGCCGTAGGGCAGTCGCGCCAGGGTGCGGGGCATGACGAGGCTGACGAAGCGGGAGTCCTCGCTGTCGCGGAAACTGCGCCACTTCGTGTAGTCGGCGGATTCAAATATCTTGGCCAGATCACGAGGCTTGGTCAGTTCTGTCCACGAATCGAACCCGAACATGCCCGGGCCGGCGGCGGAGATGAACGGCGCAAACGCACCCGCCGCGACGTTGGAGATCAGGCGCAGGGTTTCGATGTCGTCGGGATGCTGGCTCCATTCGTAGTCACCGATCAAGGCGCCGTAAGGCTCACCGCCCGGCGTGCCGAATTCATTTTCGTAAATCTTCTTGAACAACTGGCTTTGGTCGAATTCGACGGCGCGCTGTAAATCACGGGACAGATCGCGTTTGGGTATATTCAACACCTTTATCTTCAGCCCGGTGCCCGTTTCGCTGTTCTGCACCAAGTGATGTAAACCGCGCCAACTACCCTCCAACTGCGTGAATTTCGGATCGTGCATGATGGCATTGAGCTGGTCCGACAGCTTCCGGTCGATGGCGGCAACCGCCTTGTCGAACGTGCGGCTCAGGTTCTTGTCGAACGTGACCGTGCCCGCCATCGCTTGTTCGAGCAGGTTCTTGACCAGATCCTGGGTCTGATCGGGGGTGGTCTGCTTCGTTGCAGCAACAACCTGATCAAGGAATGAGAGACTTTCCGCGGCCGGCGCGCTCGCCGCCTGTGATGATGTTTGGGTGCCAGACACTGATCAGTCCCCCTGCTTGCCCAAGCCCAACTGGCTCGACAGCGCTTTCATTTCGTTGTCATTCCTCAGCACCTGTTCCAGCAGGCCTTCCAGTTCTTCCGACCGGTCCACCTTCGACATCAAATCACGCAGCTTGGCTCGGGTTTCCATCAGGGCGCGCAACGCCGGCACCTGCTGGGCGACGCGTGCCGGTTCAAAGTCCTCGATCGACTTGAAGGCCAGATCGACCGCCATCTGGCCGCCGTCCTCGGACAATTTATTGTCCACCTTCAACTTCAGGCCAGGGGTCATGCTGGCCATGACGTCATTAAAATTGTCACGATCGATCTGAATAAACTTCCGGTCGGCCAAGGGGCGCAATGGTGCCGTCGGATCGCCGGAGAAATCCCCCATGACGCCCATCACAAAGGGCAGTTCGCGCTGTATTTCAGCACCCTCTGTTTCAACTTCATAAGTAATATGCACCCGCGGTTTACGCACGCGGCTTAACTTATCATGGACACTTCCACTCATGCTTGGCTCCCGTCGATCCGATCGCCAGCGGGCGGCCCGCTGTCAGGTTACTTAAACTTTAGACAAGCCTGCAAGCGGGTCAACTACCGACTTGATCTGTAACGGATAGACAACCACACGACTAAATCCGGGTTGTCACTGGATTTTTCGGATTTGAAGCCGGACGCTAACGCCGGAATGCGCGCAATGCCGGTCACATCTTTGTCAATCGACACGCAGACCTATTCTTCCGGCGGTGGCGGCGGAGGACGAATACCGAGCGTGATGAGGAAGGCGTCCCGGCTGCTTTGATCGCTCATGACCTCATTCAGGAATTCCAGCCAAGGCAGTCTCGCTCGGCGAACCGCCTCATCTAAAGTATAAGAGAGTGGTGAGTGCGGTTCGGTCTGCCGAAAGAAGCCTGCGATCGCCTCCAGGCTGCGCAACGCGCTGTCCCGGTTCATCGATTGGGAGGATTGTTCAGGTAAGGCGTTGGATGCGGCCGTCGTCCCTAAACCCGAGACGGGAACGGGCGTTTCAACCGCCGCTGCCTGAACGTCGGGCGCATAGCGCGCGGCGATCTCCGCGATGTCGCGCACCAGATCCCGCACATGTGACGTTGATGGCGCATCGGCCCCGGCTTTTTCGTCGAGAATGGCCGCCATCGCCTGCCATGCGTCCAGCGCCTCGGTCGCGTCGTCGCGTAATCTGGCCAGCATCAGCCGCCCGACCGTGCGCGCGTCTTTCTCGATGTCGTCAAACGGGACAGTGCCCGCCGCAATGCGTTGCTGCCGGGCAGCGGCGTCCATGGTCGCAAGCCGGGCGGACGCCTGGAATTCATGCAACGCGACCGGCGTTCCATCCGCCCGATTGAACAAGATGATGCGATATAACGGGGCTATCAGCGAGCCGCCGCCGCTGCGGCCATTCAGGCCGGTGATCGGCGCGACCCGCGTTTCGACGCCATAATCGTCGGGAAGTGGATAAATATCGTCCCAGTAGCGCTCAGCCAAACCTGCGATCAGCCGACTGCCGGCGGCAAGGCCGCTTAAGCCATGGCGCCGCACCAACGCCTCGGTCAGCCAGGCCGCTATCTCCAGATCCTTGGTCTGTTCAACAAGGAGTTGTGTGCCGAGGTCACGGAGAGTTCGCCACGCGGGCGCCGGGTCGGCCCCGGGGGCGTCGGGGTCATGCGCCTCCATCTGCTTTTCCGCATCACGCGCCTCGGATCGGGCGTCACGCAGTCTTGTGTAAGGTGACCGCGACGAAAAGTCTTCGCGCAGATCTGTGCCGGATGGGGAGGCACCTGGTATCGGAGCCAATAGTGCATCGAGATCGAAACCCTCTGGCAAACTCATACCTGGCGTTTCCCCGTGTCATGCCGGAAACTTAACTTGATTGTGAAGACCCGACTCATTCTCTGTCGCCACTGGACAATACTTTCGGTTACCACATAGTGTGGCGCTTCGGAAAGACCGGGGGCGACGCGGCATCTTGGGCCTCCGGCTGCAATACAGGGAATGACATGGCTGGCATCGATCTGAAGCAGCTTGTTTCCAGGCTCAACGAGCCTTGCCGTAGAGCATTGGAGGCCGCCGCGGGATTGACTTTGTCTCGAACACATTACAATGTCGAAATCGAACACTGGCTGCACACATTGGCGGATCGCCCGGACGGAGACGTCGCGGCAATCATGCGGCATTACGAGATCGACCCGGGACGATTTACCATTGATCTGAACCGGGCGCTGGAGAAAATGAAGACCGGGAACGGCCGCGCACCGTCCCTGGCACCGGAGCTGGTGGAGCTGACGAAGCAGGCGTGGCTGCTGGCCTCACTGGAGTATGGGCAGGCGGCGATCCGGTCGGGCCATTTGCTGTGGGCGCTGCTGGCGGATGAAGCCCTGGCGCGCCATGCCAGGGACGCCTCCGGGCAGTTGCTGAAGATACCACCTGACCTGCTGAAGCGGGACTTTGCGGCGATTACGGCAAACAGTGCCGAGGCTGTTGTCACCAGCGCGGGGCCGGGCGACACGCAGGCGGTTGACCCGGCGGGCATGCCGCGGGCCGGATCGGGCGCGCTGGAACAATTCACAACCGATCTGACCGCGCAGGCCAGGGCGGGGAAGATCGATCCAATCCTGGGGCGGGATTCTGAGATTCGTCAGGTGATCGACATCCTGACCCGGCGGCGTCAGAACAACCCGATCCTGACCGGCGAAGCCGGGGTCGGCAAAACCGCCGTAGTGGAGGGCTTCGCGGTCAGGCTGGCTTCCGGCGACGTGCCCCCGGCGTTGCAGGGCGTGTCGGTGCGCACGTTGGATCTGGGATTGCTCCAGGCAGGCGCCGGCGTGAAGGGCGAGTTCGAAAACCGGCTGCGCGGCGTCATTGATGAAGTCAAGGCAAGCCCGAAGCCAATCATCTTGTTCATTGATGAGGCTCACACGCTGATCGGTGCGGGTGGGGCGGCCGGGCAGGGGGATGCGGCCAACTTGCTGAAGCCGGCCCTGGCCCGCGGCGAGTTGCGCACCATCGCCGCGACGACATGGGCAGAGTATAAAAAATACGTCGAAAAAGACGCGGCGCTGACCCGGCGCTTCCAGGTGGTCAAAGTCGAGGAACCGTCGGAGCCGATCGCCACGGCAATGATCCGGGGCCTGGTGGCGACACTGGAGAAACATCACAACGTCCGGATCCTCGACGTCGCGGTCAGTGAGGCGGTGCGGCTGTCGGCGCGCTATATTCCGTCGCGCCAACTCCCCGACAAGGCCGTCAGTCTCATCGACACCGCATGCGCTCGGGTTGCCATGAGTCAGGCGGCGGTGCCGGCGGCGATCGAGGACCGGGAACGGCGGATTGCCCTGATAGACACCGAACTGGGTATTCTAGATCGCAAAAGTGCCGCAGGCGAAAAACACGATGTCCGGAGGGAGGCTCTCAGCGCCGAACGGGCGGAGTTGTCGGACGCGCTGACCGGATTGCACGACCGGTGGCAGCAGGAAAAGGTTCTGGCGGGACAAATCGCCCAGGCGCGCCTGGGGATTGAAGGCACCACGGACCCGATCACAGCCGACTCGTTGCGGGGGCAACTTGTCGAGGCCAGTGGTTTGTTGCGTACGTTGCAGGGCGAGGACCCGCTGATCCATCCCGTGGTGGATGGTCAGGCGGTCGCCGAGGTCGTGGCCGGCTGGACCGGCATTCCAACCGGGCGGATGCAGTCGAACGAAATTCGCACCGTCATGCGGCTGAAGGTGACGATGGAGCGGCGGATCGTCGGGCAGTCTCATGCGCTGGAGGCGATTGCTCAGTCGATCCGAACCAGCAGGGCAGGGCTGACCGATCCGCGCAAGCCGATCGGTGTGTTTCTGATGGTCGGAACATCCGGCACTGGCAAGACCGAGACGGCGCTGGCATTGGCGGATTTGTTGTATGGCGGTGAGCAGAACCTGACCACCATCAACATGACCGAGTTCAAGGAAGAACATAAAGTCAGCCTGCTGATGGGAAGCCCACCCGGATATATCGGTTATGGTGAGGGCGGCATTCTGACCGAGGCCGTGCGGCGGCGGCCGTATTCGGTGATCTTGCTGGATGAGATGGAAAAGGCGCATCCCGGCGTGCAGGACGTGTTCTTTCAGGTGTTCGACAAGGGAAACATGAAGGACGGCGAAGGGCGCGACATCGATTTCAAGAATACCGTCATTATCATGACGTCGAATGCCGGGACGGACCTGATCACGCGACTTTGCGCCGATCCGGACACCGCACCGGATGCCAGCGGATTGGCGGATGCTCTGATGCCGGAGCTGATGAAACACTTCAAACCGGCGTTTCTTGGGCGGGTGACATTGGTGCCGTACTTCCCACTTTCGCCCGATATTATCCGACGGATCGTGGAATTGCAGCTTGGTCGTGTCAAAACGCGTGTGAAGGAGGCTTATCAGGCCGATTTCATATGGGGGCCGGACCTCGTCGATACGATAGCGGCGCGTTGCACGGAGACTTCGTCTGGTGCACGAAATGTTGAAAAAATACTGTCGCGGACTCTGTTGCCCGAGCTGTCGGGGGAAGTATTGTCCAGGTTGGGAGAAGGAATGGTTATTCAGTCCGTAAGCATAGGTGTGGACGGAGACGGGCTGTTCTCTTACGATATACGCTGAGCAAAACGTAAACGACTATGTCACCGGGGGGCTACCATGGCAATTTATATGAAATTCGGATCGATCGATGGCCCGATTACCACGAAGGGGTTCGAAAAATGGATCGAACTGCAATCATTTCAATGGGGGGTTGGCCGCGGCATCGGCTCCGCAGCACGTAGCGACACCGGGCGGGAAAGTTCCGAACCCAGCATCAGCGAGATTACTGTAACAAAATCGATGGATATCGCGTCGAACAAATTATTTCAGGACGCGGTTGGCGGGGATCTGAGCGCTGAGGTCACATTGAAATTCACCGCGACCACCAAGGATACGGTGACGACATTCCTGACCTATGTTTTGTCCAACACCGGGCTTAGCGGGTATAGTCTGTCGAGTGGCGGGGATAATCCATCGGAATCACTGTCGTTGAATTTCACCAAGGTTATGGTGACATATTCGGGTCTCGATCCGAAGACGCAGGCGAAGCCGGATACTGTCGGTTACGATCTGACCAAGATGTCAAAGGTGTAGCCTGGAGGCTGCGATGCCGGTCAATCTTCAACTACCCGCGAGAGATCTCGAAAAGATTGCCAAAACCGTCGTCGAGAACCCGACGATTGGCAAGACGGTCCTTCGTTCGACGGCCCTGGCGTCCATTCGAAGTTCGATTCAAAGCAAGGGGGCCTTCGCCTCGGCCGCCGCGACCGGTGTCAGGAAAGGGGTCAGCCTCGCGTTGGGGCAGATCCCCGTCCCGATGGTCGGTTCCGTTCTCGACGCCGCCTGGTCGAAGGCGTGCGACGTGTTGCGCAGCAAAATGCACGGGAAGCATGTGGACTGTCCCGTCAACGCGGCAGACAAGGTGAAATTCGAACTGAAGGAAATCGGCAGTCAGGTTGAGGATTGGGACCGGTATCGCTGGAAAATCTCTCATGCTGTGGAAGAATATAATAAGGCGTCGGCGGAGGCGTTGAAGGGTATCGCCAGCGCGCCGTGCGACACCTGGGTGCGCGTTTGGGCCAAATTTCTGTATCTGGGCTCGCGCATTCAAAAATTACGCGAAAGCGTCGAGGCGATGCGGGCGATCCTGAAGGAAGTCGATGACTGGCTTGTGTCGGTCGAAACTTCTTATGAGGCCGCGCACAAACAGGTTGAGTCCCAGTATCAAAAGGATGTCGCTCAGCTCAAGACCATGCAGGTGCACGACACATGTTCGGACACCAAGTGTATGTTCAAGAAGGGGCAGTGGACGTCCAGCATGAGCGTGCCGACCTCGGACGCAGCGAAGTTCTTTATCAAGGCGGCGGCGACGACGGTTGCTATTGTCGGGGATGATCCGATCGGGAATGCGGTGGACGCGGCGACGAAGTAATACCAACGGGCCTAAATGACGACTTCCCATCGTTATGGTAGCCCTTCGCCTGCCATTACGGGTTGGGGCCGACCGGTCGAAACTTAGGGCTGCGGACCTTTACGGAATCACGCAACCGCGACCGTAACCGCCGTAACGTTGTCCGTCGCGTTCATTGCCAGTGCCGCCGCGATCATGGCCTCGGTCGGCGGAACATCCACGCCATCTCCGAGTAACCGAGCCAGTTCGGGTTCTTGCACGCTTTTGTAAAGTCCGTCGCTGCACAGCAAAAACCGGTCCCCCGACTGAGTCCGGTCGCTTGTCTTGTCCAGGACAAATTCCTCCATATTGGCGCCGACCGCGCGGGTGATGACGTTGCCCTGTGGATGACGGTCTGCCTCTTCCGGGCGGATCGCCCCGGCATCGACCAATTCTTGCACAAGACTGTGATCATGCGTGATCTGCCGCAGTATCCCGTCGCGCAACAAATAGGACCGCGAATCCCCCGCCCATAGACAGGCGAAATGATCGTCCCGTACCATCAGCACGACGATGGTGGACGCACCCAAAATCGACCGGCTGTTCTGTTCCGCCAGACTGCGAAGCGCTGCATGCGTCGTCTCGACCTTCGTGCGAACCTCCGCCAGAAGTTCCGCGGCGGACAGTGAATCGGGGATCGCTTCCAGCGCGTCACGCAACATGCCGGATGCAATTTCTCCGCCTTCGTGTCCGCCGGCACCGTCTGCCACCGCCCAAAGCCCGATGTCCGGCCGATTGACGAAGGAGTCCTCGTTATAGGGGCGCGTCGCTCCGGGATGAGTTGTCGCCGAGGAACAGAACTGCGGCACGGTCATATCAGCGATCCCACATGGCTATTTCGCCTGATACAGTGATACGCGTAACAATGTCCGAATCGAGGAAGCCTATTCTAGCATATCTTTCGGTTGTCCCGCCTGCACCAAATGCTGTTTGGCCGATGACAGTCCAAGCATCTCAGCATAGACGGCCGCTTCTGGCAGGCCGGTTAGTGTCATCGTGCCCGCCGGGACGCGGGGTGCACCGTCAGACCACCATTTGGACCGCTGGTCCAGGTCATCTGGCGCGGCCGGAGCGAGGACAGGTGGCCCGGACAAGCCGGGCCATGACGGGGGTGAGTCAATCAATTCTCTGACTGTCGGCGATTGCCGCGTGGAAAGCGCCGGAACGCCCAGAATTGCCAGGATCGCGTCCGGTTCGGCATCCCGTTCCAACGCGGCGAGGCCGGCGGTCTCACAACGATCCAGCCAAACTCCGGCAGCCGCATCGACAATAAAGCCGGACACCGGGCCGACCGCCGCGACCGTCAACGGAAAATACCGCCCCGCCCGATCCACGCTCGGTATCATCACGCCGATGACCGCTCCGGCCCCGCACAGCCCGGCGGGCAGGGAAAAGCGCCAGATCGGAGCCTCCAGAAAAGCGGGCAACCAAGCCTCTCCCGCGTGCTGCCGCGTTGCCGACATCACCGTCGTCAGCCACGAATCCCATGTGTCCACGAAATCACGCGGCAGGCCAGCCCGCACGAAATCCCCACGCACCGGGATTTTGCCGAAAATGCCAATGGCTAAGGGGGTCACATCGCCGGGCATCGGAAATCCCGCAACACACCCGGAATAAACGGATTCAACACAGAGCCGGCCCGAACCTCGTACACCGCCTGCCGGTCGCCAACATTAAAGGTCAAATTATACTGATCTGCTGACCCCGCCGGCACCAGACGGCCCTGGCTGAACAGCCGGAACAACGCCCACGGACCTTTCGCCTGTAGCACCGCCGAACCGCCCGATGGCGGCGGATCGAACACCAACCGAACCGTGTTCATCCGGTTGGTTCCCGGCCACGTCACGGTGATTCCTCGTTGAGGACCGTGCTCATAAACCAACTGCGTCCCGTCGAAATCGAGCGTCGCCCGCTTCGCCCCCGCGTCCAATGTCACCGGCTGGATATCGAAGCGCACCAACGGCTGATTACCACCGGTGCCGAAAAACAGATCGCGTATCGCGGCCGCCCGCTGAAACTGAGCCAGATCGCCGGCCGAAACAGGCGGGGCAACACCGGCAACCGGCTGTGCCCGCCACACAGAGCCCGACGTATCCACGAACGGCCGCAACTGAGTTGTGAAGAACTGGTCCAACAGGCCATTTGCGGCGAACAAACGGGCAAAATCGTCGAGCGGAATGTCGTTGGGCGACCCGGGTGAGAACGGATAGCGCCCCGCGACGGCTTGTTTGCACAGCGAAGCCGGACCGCCGGGTGCGTTGAACGCCTCCGACGCGCCTTTCTTCGCCCCGCCGCTGCGCAACGTGTTTCCGCCGCCGACCAGCACGGCCACCCAGCGCCGGATGGGTTCGGGTGCTCGGGATGCCTCGGCCTGCAGGGATTGGGTTGAGTCGTCGCCACCGGTCGGCAACGCCCCCTGAGGACTGCTGGCAAGCCGAGCAAGCTGCTGCTGCAGGTCGTTCATCTGCTTCAGCAAGGTGTCGATTGGTGCACCGGGTCCTTTGCCAACATAGGCGATAAGCGGGGCGTACCGGATTTCGATCGCCTTGCCCGGAGGGTCACCGGACGGAGCGATCTTACCGAAGACGTCCTGAAACCGGGAGCCCGCGGCGTTGCCCACAGCGGCCTGCGCCGCACCCACAATTGAACCGGCGCTCGTAACATTAGCCCCCGTGACGTTGGCAGTGACATCCGTGGCAGGGGGAACCGTCAAGGTGAGTTGCCGTACGATTCCCGACAGCAAATCGCGCAGCAGCGACTGTGGCGATGACAGAATGTAAAGCGTTTGCACAGCCTGTTGCAGGTTACCGAGTGGCTCGACATCGATATCCGCCAGTAGGCCGTCCCAGGTTTTTGTGTAATCCGCCGTATAGAGTGCGACGACATCGGATAGCAGGCTGACGGCCTTCTGACTGTTCGGATCGACCTCCGACTGGCGCCCGAGTATCCAGCTTTCACTGGCAGCCTGTGCGGTGGCGGCCGGCAATTGCGGCAGCAGCACCTTGTAGAAGCCATCAACGGTGAAAAATCCAGGGACGCCGTCCGTCATCGGCAAACCGGACCGGCGGACGAAGATGCGCACGCCGGACGGGCCGGCCGCATCGCCGGGTGCCCATGGCTTCATCGCGGCGGCCTGCGGAGACCTGCGGATCGCGCTGTACACCCGGTCGGCGAGCGTAACGCGGCTGAACGTGCGCCTCGCATCCTCGATCAAGGCGCCATCCAGCGGGATTTTTGGCAAGGGGCCGTCCAGCAGGGCGGCGAGATGACCTTCCAAACGCTGCCGCGTTTCCGCGTAGGCGGGGCTGCTCCAGGTAGCTTGCCAGTCGGCGTGCATCCACTCCTTGATCAGGCCGGGATCGGGCGTGTGGAGAGACCCGAGTTCGAGATAGATGCGGGTGGCTTCATACAGAAAGGGCGGCTTGTCGAAGTTCTGCCGCATCTGGCCTTCAACGCGCAGAATCAGCCTTGGCAGCAGGATGTTCTCCAGCGCGTGGCGATACACGACCTGCGCTCCGGATTGCAGTTTTCCGGATTGCGACAGGCCGGGGAACCATTGCATCGCGCCTGCCTTGTTACCGGACGCCAGGGCTTTCGCCTGATCCAACAGCGGTAAGATTCGAGGCAGATCGGCGTCCCGAACCGGGTCCAGCGCCTGGCCATTCGCGGCGGCGATATAGGCCGACAATGCGGTGTCGGACGCCGAGATTGCTTCGGTATTTGTGCCGCGCGTCTGCAACAGGGCGCCGGTTCCGGCCACAGCGACAAGCCCCGCCAGTGCGGCGGCCCCCATGCGCAGTAGAGTCTTGCGGCGGACGGACGCCGGATCATGCGACACCAGCACGGATTCGCCGAAAATAACGTCCTTCAACAGCCGGGTCAGAAAATAGCTGCGCCCTCGCTCTGGTGTCAGCGCCGCGGCGCGCATCTGGTCGATACCGAAGCTGCGCGCCATCGACGCGGTCAGCCGGTCGATCGGCGTGCCCTCTTGCGTGCCAGAGGTGAAATAAACCCCGCGCAGCATCGGTGCGGTGCTCAACCGGGAGGCACCGAACGCTTCATTGATGAAATCGACCAGGGGCGCCTGCAGGCTGGCCATCTGGGCCGGAAATCCGGCGATCTGCGTGCGCCGGTCCGGCCCACGTTCGGCCTGTAGCCGATCGAGCAGACGCTCATTCAGGCGCTGGATCAGCAGCGTGTATTCGCGGCCAAACCCTGCCGCCGCACCGGCCTTCGAATCCGCGAGTGGGAACGTCGTGCCCCACACCTGCCCCAGTTTTTCGCGATCCAGATCGCCGAAGAAGTCGGTAAAACCCTCGACCAGATCAACCTTGGTGAACACAGCATAGACCGGCACCCTGACACCAAGTTGCTCATAAACGTCCTTGATCCGCCGCCGGATGGTGGCGGCGTGGGAGGCGCGCTGCGCCGACGTGGACCCGCCGATGCTGCTGTCGGGCTGGTTGGAATCCTGTAGCGCGAAGACGACGATCAGTCCGTTTAGCGGCTGGCGCGTGCGGGTGCGCCGCAGCAGCGACAGGAAGGCGTCCCAACCCGCCTTGTCCACCGCCGTGTCTTCCTGGGTGGTGTAGCGTCCGGCGGTGTCGATCAGGACCGCGTTCTCGGTGAACCACCAGTCGCACATGCGGGTGCCGCCAAACCCGGCGACTTTCTGACCCATCTCCGACGCCAGCGGGAACGACAGGCCGGCATTCAACAACGCCGTCGTCTTGCCGGTACCGGGAGGTCCGATGATCGCGTACCATGGCTGCTCGTAGAGATACCCACGGTTGCCGGACGCCTTTTTCAGCATCGTTAGCGCGCTGACCAGCTTTTCGCGCATCGCCGCCGCTTCCTCGGCCGACGCGACAGCGGACTGATCTGGTCCGGCCGCGGCGACCCCGGCGACCAGCGCGGCATCCTTGCGACGCCGCAGCAGATCGAGCGTCAGGTTCAGTCCGGCCCAGATCACCACCATCACGGCAATAACGACGGCGCGCGCGACCCAGCCTTCCAACATCGTCAGGAACGGGCCGAACCACCAGGCAAGCAGCGCCAACAGCGTCACACCGATGAATGTCAGGAACCAGCGGGAGCCAAGAAAACGAAGGATCGGCTGCATCGTCAGCCCTGCCTTTTCAGGACGACTTCGATCCGCCGGTTTTCATCCCGGCCGTCCGGCGTGTCGTTGGACGCGACCGGATCGGCGTCAGCATGCCCTTTGGCGCTGATCCGCCCCGGTTCCTTCATCGCCTTTCCGACAATCGCCGCGGCGGCCTCCGCTCGGGCCGTCGAAAGCTGGAAGTTGGAGGGGAACCGTACGGTGCGGATCGGCTGGTTATCCGTGTAGCCGTCGATTTCCACCGAACCCTTTTCCGCGTCCAGGGCCTGACCGATGCGTCCCAGCAAGAAGAGCATGTAATCGTTGGTCACTGTCGCACTGCCCGATGGGAACATACCCTGGTTGCGGATACGAATGACCGGCCGCGCGTGGTCGCCGATCACGCTGACCAGTCCGTGATCGACCTCCGGTTTCAGGAAAACCGCCAGCGGCTCCGGCTCTTGCGGCAGCGTGGCCGGAACGGGACCGGACAACGCCGCGGGCGGGGGCATAACTGGAGCCGCGCGGGCGATCTGGGGCGGATGTGCCAGCGGGGCGGATAGCATGCGTTCGAAAACATCGTCCGAGGCCGCGTTGATGCCGGTTGACAACCAGACGAACAGGCCGCCGATCAGCGCGAGCGCGGCACTGCCGATGACCCAGGATGGCAACACCGCCCGCGGCGGCTTGTAGGGCGCCACCTCACCCTGCCAGTGAGGCGACAACGCGGCCTCGGCCGCCTTGCGCTGGTTGGTGATGACGGTGTACAGATCCTGGCGGATGCGATCCAATGCCGCCAGTGGCCGTTGATTGACCCGCAACTCGCCCAGAAAACCCAGACTCAGGCACAGATACATCAGTTCCAGCAGCGGCATTTCCTTGCCGGGGCTGCGTTTGGCGTCGTCCAGCAGGCGGAAGAAGCCAACCCCGCTTTGAATGCCTTCGTAGCCGCGAACGCCCTCCTGAAACCCGGCGACCAACGGCCGTGACGCCCAGGCGCCGTCGCGGCCCCATTCGGTGCTTTGCGCCACATCGTCCAGGCTGGCACACAGAACGTAGCGTGCCTTAACCACCAACTCCCGCCCGATCCCGCCGCGCTGGGCCTCCCTTTCAAACCCGCGGATTTGTTGCAGGGTTCGTTCCCGCAGATCAGCCGGATTAGGCTGGGAGTAGGTGCGGGACAGCCGGCCGATCAGCGCCAGTAAAGGTGCCGCCGCGGAGACAAGAGGGTTGAGGCCGAGGACGATCGGTTCCGCATCGCTCGGTATCCCGACAGGTTCCGTTGGCGCCCTACCGCGAGAGGGTGGCTGGGCGGACGAAACAGTCCGCACAGGACGCACGCCACCGGGGACGGGGCGAATGACCGTCCGATCACTCTCCTCGTCGAACGGATTGTCGCTCATCCCCGGATCGCCCACAATTCAAGCCTGAGGTTGGGGAAATCACCCGATACGTGGACCGCGAAACCGCCGGAGTTTTGCATCTGCTGCCAGTGAGGGCTGGCACGATCGAGTTCGAAATACGTCGCACCCGCGTAATACGGCAGTTGCCGCGGGGCCACCGGCAGGGCGCGCACGGCAATACCGGGCAGGGCGACGTTCACCAGATCCCGGATATGCTCCACCGCGCCGATCTTCACCTGCGACGGAAAGGCGCGCCGCAACGTCTCGGTTGGCATGTCGCACTGCACGGTCAGCACGAAGTTCGAGGCCCGCAGAATGCTGCGATCACTGATCGGGCCGACTCGGACACCATGACGGGCATCGCGCAGCGGGATCGGGATCGCGGTCTGCTCCAGCACGGTTGACAGCGCTCGCCGCAGATCGGCGACGACGGGGGCGAAGCTGCGTTGCAGATCGTCGTGGCGATAAGCCGGGTACGGCGTCGGCCGCCTGGTTTCCAGGAACGTCGCGAACTCGCCGGCCATCTGGACCAGCGTGGTGTAGAGGGATTCCGGATGCACGTTGCCGGTATCCGCCCAGTGCGCCAGGACGTTCTGCCAGCCATTGACTGATTGTAGCAGAAGGAAGTCGGCGACCTGCGCCACGCCGGTTTGGCCGGGAGCGGTCATACGCGCCGCCAACGCCTCGCCACGCTGGTTCAGCATGCCGGCCAGTTCGGTGACCAATCCCGACAGCGGCGTCGCGGCGGAGCAAACCAGAGATGGCGGAATCCATCGCTCATCCAGGACGACGCGCCGGTCGGCTGTGACTTCCGTAACCCGAACGAGGCCGATGCAGAGGTAGCCGGCGCGCTCCTCGGTTTCCAACAGGTAGCGCATGTTTAAACGGCCAACCTGGAGGTCGGCCGGCTGAGGCGATGCGGAATGGGTGTCATAGGCTTCGAACGGATGGGCTCGGTAGCGGCCGGTGGCGGTGCCGTCGCCAACCTCCACCGAGCCGGCCTGGCGGATGGGCAGGCCCAGGTAGACCAACACGTTGCGGGCGTTTTCGGGTAATTCCAGCGGCGGCGGGTGGTCGGCGTCGCCGGGAAGCGAGAACGGTGTGCCATCGTCGAACACGCCGGTGGCCGAACCAAGGGCAAAGCGGCCGGTGGCGAGCAGGTCGCGGTTTAGCGCGTAGTCGATCAGGCCCCAGGCGTGCGGGCGCAACGCACCGACCCAGCCGCGCAAGATCTGCTCGGTCCAGCGGTCTTGCTGCTGGAAGTGCTGGGTGCGCAGGAACATGCCTTCCTGCCAGACAACCCGGTTGGTCCAGCTCATCGGTGGGTGCCTCTCGACCGGGACTTTTTCGGGCAGCCTGTCACGCAAATACTGTCCTGTTGATTCCAGACGACAGTATAGGCCGGGGTGAACGCCAAATATGCTCTCACGGGGCGGGCTTCAGCGTCACAGTCAGTTTACCAATTGTGGCCACTAATTTTGTGACACCGTTGGGGGCGACAGGTGCGTCGGCGCGCCACTGCGCATCGTCGATGGCGCGATACAGCGCGGCTACGCCGATCGCGGTGACGCCTGGTTTGGGGTCGATCTTGATGCTGCGGTGTTCTGACGGTGCCAGAACCAACTCCTGGCTGCCGGCTTCTTCTGAACCCAGAGTCTGCTGTTCATGATCCATCAGGGCGAACACATCGGCACGTTCGAAGCTGCCGGTTTCGACCAGTTGGATGATGCGCACCGCGACCGGGGACGCCGCGCCGTTGACGTCGGGATTTTGATCGGCGCTACCGGACAGCTCAATCATGACAACCGGCGGCGGTTTGGGGGGCGGAGGCGGCGGCGGCGGCTTCGGAGGGGCAGAGGAACACCCAACCAGCAGCACGCCGAAGCAAGCAGCGATTATCCAGGCATAACGGATCGACGGCCTCCCGCGCAGACCGCTCATGACCGATCTTTGGCGGTCAGATCATCGAGCGCCTCCTCGTAGGCACGGGCGAATGCCTTTCCGAAAACGCTGTCGAAATCGTCGCTGAGCGCCTGCGAAATGCGGGCGTGCAACGCTTCATAGGCATCCCATGCCCGGGCTTTCTTTTGGTTGGGCACCATCGACCGGCTGCTTCCTGGTTCCAGGGACGCGCGCACCTTGTCGGGCCCCAGGCTCCGGAGCAGCGCACGCACCGCGGACTGCATCGCGGCGATCGACGCGAGTTCATGCAGACGAATATCGCGTAAGGAGTCAGTGACCGCCTTGGCTGGTGCCATGTCGGTGTGCCGCCCGGCACCCAGCAGGGCGGACATCGCGTCATCGTCGTTAGCGGCAAACTTAAGCGGGTTGTTCCCGCGTGCTCGGATCAGGGTTTGCTCGATGCGGAACTCGCTTTTGATCGAAGCGCGGGCGATCAGAACCGCCCGCAGGCCGGAGACAAGGGCGCGATAGGCCTCACCGAGCCGGTGCATTGTGGCGACGGGGTCGGCGGGCGTGGCATCGGGCAAGCCGGCTCCATCCAGAAACGCGGCGAGCAAGCCGGCCTGGTCGCCAGCGGCGGGCCGGTCGTCTTGCATGGAGGGGGCGGCGGCCAAGGGTGCCGCGGCTTTCGGCAGCGGCGCTGGCTTCTCGGATCGTTTGGCGGGACGCGGGGGCGGCTCCGGAGGAGCCACGGGGGAACTGCCGGACAAACCGGTCAGCAGGTCGTTCTCCCACCCGTCCGGCAACAGATCGTCGGCTGGGATCGGGCCGCTGACATGCGGTGGCATCTGGCCGATCGGGTTTGGCGGCCGCATGGCATCATCCCAGGCCGGGGAGTGATCATCCTGCGTGCGGTTGGCGAATGATTCGCCATGTGTGGAAGCCGAACCGCGACGTCCGAACGGGTCGCGGTCTTCAGCCGAAGCAGCGCTCGTGTATCGAGGCGATTCGGTGTCATTCGGCCAAAGCGGATCGCCGAACGGATCGTCAGCATAGGAGCCGGCCGGCTCAGTGCCACCGGACCCGGGATAAACCTCGTCAGCGAGATGCACCTCGATTTCATACGGGCCAATGCGGAGCCGGTCGTTGTCGCGCAGGTTTCGCGATTTGCCTTTGCCGATCGGTTCGTCGTCGTGGTTGGCGAAGGTGCCGTTGGCGCTGTCGTCGATGACCTGCCAGGCACCGGCGCGGAACGCCAGCGTGCAGTGACGGCGCGACACCATCTGGTTCACGTCGCCCAGCACCCAGTCAACGCCGGGGCCGCGCCCGACGGTGTACTCCCCGCCCATCAGGTTGCGGCTCTCGGGCGTTACCGCGGGCGGACAGCGCAGGACGGTCAGGGTGAGTTGCACCGGTTCACGCTCCGGTCTGACGGTTCGGCATCATGTGTCTTCCGCCGATAAGCGGCCGGGGCCACCGGCGGCGATGTTACGGCCGCTTGCCAGAAAGCGCTGCAACCGGGCTGTCCGGCGAGAGGCGTCACCACGGACGGCGGCCAGGGCGACCGCGCCAGTGACCGCGGTCCCGGTCAAATGCGGTGCGGGAGGGACGGGCGGCTGACCTTTCGGGGCCATTGATTCGCCGCTCCAGAATGCCGCGACTGCTGACCAGGCCTCCGGTGTACCGAATCCTGTGGCGTGCGCGCGTTCCATCGCGGTGCGGCGGACCGGATCGGAGGGTTGCCTGACCCAGAGCTCGGCGGCCTCGCGGGCGGCCCGATCCGGTTCGGGAAGATCGGATGGCGCGGTGTGCAGGGCGCACATACAGGCCCACCACACGGCCTCGCGTTTCGGCAGAGCGTGTGCGATCAGACGCGTCGCCTCCAGGTGGAAATCGCCGGACTCCAATGCTGTGATCGCAGCGGGGACGGTGGCGCAGTCACGGATGACCAGTGCCGCGTCAGGTGGCAACGCCACACGCGGCAGCAGGGCGGCCAGATCGGTTGCATTGAACTTTGTCAGCGCGTCCGACATGTCAGTTCAACATCATGATGCCGCCCTTAAGGGTCAGCATGCCATCGCCTGAAACCTTGGTCATCGGCGAACCGATGTCCGCCATGGCCTGCCCGGCCACTTTAATCATGATCCCGTTGATTGTGACCCCCTGTTGATCGATTTTCACGGAATTTCCCCCGACCGTCAGCGTGATGGACTGCATTGCCTGGACGTCGATCTTGCCGGCATCGGCCTTGATCGAGAGATTTCCCATTTTGATATCCAGCGCGTCATTACCCTGGTCGATCGTCACCGACCGGTTCTGGCCGATCTTTACCGTTTCGTCTTTTGTCACCGTAACGATACGGCAGTTGTCCACGGTCAGGGTCTGGTCGTGTTCGACCGTGGTGGTCAGGTCTTTCTCGGCATGCAGGAAGACCAGTTCCTGGCCGCTTTTGTCGTCGATACTGAATTCGCTGAAGTTCGACTTGCCGCCCTTCAACACTGAACGTGTGCGGAACCCCGATTTGGTCTTGTCGCTTTCGGCGAAAATCGGAGTGTCGCGGCCGTTATACAGGCCGCCGATGACGATGGGCCGATCCGGATCGGCATCGACAAAGGCAACCGCGACCTCGGTGCCGACGCGCGGCGTAAACTGTGCGCCCCAGCCTTTGCCGGCCCACGGCTGCACCACACGCGCCCAAACCGCCTGGCCGCCGGTCGCCTCCGCCCGGTGGTCCCAATAGAAGCGGACCTTGACCCGGCCGAGCGAGTCTGTGTGGATTTCCTCACCGTCCTGGCTTCGGATCTTTGCGTCCTTGCCGTGTTGTGGGCCGAGGACCAGGGCGGTGTGAATACCGCTCATGCGCGGGCGCGGCGTGACAATCGGTTGCCGCCAGGGAATCGTGGCGGGAAAGCAGGTGAATGTGTTTGCATAGCTGGCCGTGCTGCCCTGCGTGAGCCAGCTTTCGTCGCTGGCGGAATGAGTTACCGAGCGCAAGACGTAGGTCGCATCGTAGGGGCTGGCCGGACGGCTGGAGAGTTTGAATTTGCCGCCGGGAATGAGTTTGCCAAACCGGCTGCTGCCATCGAACTGGTTGGCCTCCGCCTCGGCGGCCTCCATGTCCCATTTTGACCGATCAGTTACGATATCATTCTGGAAACTGTTGGCGGGCCAGCGGAAATCGTCGCGCTGCTCCTTGCCGCCCGTGGTCAGGGTCGTCGTTTTCTCCGCCACCAGATCGGTGTCGGGCTTTTCAGGGTCGTAGTCTTTCAATTTCATCTTGCCGCGGGCGGTATGGGCCGGGCGGGACCACTGTGTCACGGCCGTTGAATCCACAGCGCCCGACAGATGCAACGTCGCACCCGCGATGTCCTTGAAGGCACTGCCGGCGTTGGCGACGATCAGTTTGTGGCCTGACGCGGTGTGTTCGAAGAAATAGAAGTATCCTTCCTCCTCCATCAGTCGCGTGGCGAATGTCAGGTCGCTTTCGTTGAATTGCGCCGTGTAGTCGCGTTTTGATCCGCCTTGCGGCAGGCTGACATCGGTCAGGCCGGCATCGTCGAAGATCTGTTTAAGGATGTCGGGGACCGACAATTCCTGATAGACGCGGCAGTCAACGGTCTGGTTCAAAAACCAAAGGCGGGGGACGAGGACCAGCCGGTAGGCGTAATACTCATCGTTAGCCTGACCGCGGACAGTGCCGTTGCTGGATATAGTTTGCACAATACCGTGAAAAGATCGGATTGGCACGCCGGTGGATTGCAGGGTGACGCAGGCCGCCTGGTTCAAAAGTTTATTGGGATCAATCGCGCCGTTCTGGCTAACCACCTGGACGTCAAAGGCGAACGTCTGGCTGATGCCTTCCGGACCTGACAGCCGGGTTGGAATCAGGACGTCCGGCCCCAACGGCGACGTCATGGTGAGGGCGGCTTTGGAACGTGACCATGTGGCCATCTCAGGCAACTTTACAGTTGCCGGAGGTGCCTGCTTGTGTGCCGATCGTGATCACGATCAGGCCGGCAGACAGCGATGTTTCGCTTGTTAGAGGGATAGGCCTTGTGTCGGGCATATTTTTTGGCGTTTCCCTTTTGCAGCCAATATTGACGGTCCCGTGGAGGACCGCGACTATACCCAGACTGTCGGCAGAATTTCTGATCACGTTTCGAGTAACCGGCATCGAACAAACCGGCAATGATCAAATCATTGATCTTACAGCTAACCGCGCTCAACGTCCATTAAGTAACGATATAAAAATTATTCAGGCCGTCCCGCCGGTTGTGGTCGCCATATTTAACACGCCGGAATGACCTTGAAATCTACCCGGCGGTCCAGCGCATCGGTTTCGTTATCGGCCCCGGTGCCGATCAGGTTAGCCGCGGAGCCGGCGCCGTTGGCGATCAGATGGCCGTTCAACGCCGGGTTGTCGGCCTCCAAACGGCTTTTGATATACTCGGCGCGCAGCAATGAGATGCGGTCGTTCAATGCAGCCGATCCCGTCTTGCTGGTATTGCCGACGACCTGTAGGCACACATGTCTGTCCGTCGCCTTCGTCGCGATCTGTTGCAACCAAAGATCATACGGCTGGCTCCCATCGCCTGCGGTATCCAGACCGGTCGAGCCTGGCCGGAACAGGAACTTCACACCCAGCCGGTTGTTCGAAAGACTGTAATCCACCGCATCGCCGAAGGCCGAAGCGGCCGGCTCTGTCCGGCCCAGCTTCCAGTTGGCGAGATACAAGCCGTTGAAGACCCGCAACTGGTTGCCGGCTTTGGTGGTGCGGGCGTTGTTATAGAGGTCGATTGCATCGCGGTAGCGACCGGCACTGTAGGCGCCGATCGCCTCGCTGATCACTGCCGCGGTCAGGATGCCGTCGAGATAAACCGGGCTGATCGGATCGCCAACCTTGGTCGCCTGGCAAGTGTTAATGTAACCCTTGACCTGCGCGTCGTCGGTCCAGGCGGGGCTATCACGGAAGAAGGCGGTCGGCGTGGAATCAACACCGTCCAACTGCGCGCGGGCGACGCCTTTGGCGATGGTCTTGCCCGATTGCAGGTCGGCCATGACGAGGCAGAAACGGAATGCCTCCCGATCTCCGGCTGGCTGGTTCTGCGCATTGACCGGCGTGAAGGTGCCGACCATGACGTACGGAGATCGGCCGACGGCCTGCGGCGTGAACGGTTCTATATCGAATTGCGGGTATTTATCCCGCGCCAGATCAACGATGCGCGCTCCAATCGCTCGCGTTGCCTCCGATTGCTCGCCCGTCACGCCGTTCACCAGCGGGTCGATCACCACCAGTCGCCTGGTCGTCTGATCCGCGGGAATGCTGGAGAACACGGCGTTGGCCGCCTTGAGCACGGCTTGATCGAACGGAACCGGCGCCGGCAATGGCGCGGGCGACGGCGTCACGGCCGCGACGGGGGCAGGGGTTGATGTGCAGGCCGCCAACGCCAGTAATCCCAGCAATCCCGCCGCTAACGATGCCAGTCTATATTGCGTGGAGGCGATATTAACGTCCGCAGGAAGATTGAAGCACCGAGCGTTCGGCATCTGACAAAGCCTCCCCCAATTGGACTCGGGCGACGATATCGGCACACCGGGCGGCGTTCAAGCCGGGCAAACGCACTTGTGCTGACGCTGTCGATGCCGGCCCGGGGGCCGAGGCGACCGGGCGGGCACCTGCGACAATCGTTACCATTGCGGCTTCGGCACGAGGTTCGGATGTATTTGCGGCGCCCCGGGCCAGTTCACTTTGGACGACTGATAGATAGGGGCCGCTATTTTCATGCGCCGGGCGCTGCGCCAGATCGAGTTGTGCCGGCACCGCAAGGGCAACAAGGAGATATTGGCCGGGTGGTGCCGGCGCGGCACCCGTCACTTCCATTGGCTTACCGCCGCTGCCTTGTGGGACCGAGCGCCGGGCAAAGTGATGCACCGAACCGTCAGGGGCATAGAGATCCACATACAGTGCGCCGTCCGGCACGGTTCGGACGATGATCGTCAACCGGCCGCCGGCGACCACCGGTGCATCGGGCGTGATGACCTCCAGCCGGGAGGTTATGCGGCTGTGGCGGACCCGATCCGCGATCATGGTCAGTGCCGGACATTGTCCGGGCTCCAGCCGGTCTGTCGCCACATCCAACAGCCGGTCTGGCCGACGGATTTGGCCGATAAAGTCGTTGAAGGCGATACTCGGGAGGATCGGACCGGCGATAAGGAGACGATCCGGCGTGTTCGCCGACCCTCGATCAGACACGTCAAGCAGAGAGCACGGTATCGTCAGCGCCAGGGTCTGCGCCTCAGCGGCTCCAATCCGAACGGGGGATGCCGGCGCCGTGTTTGTGACGGTTGCAGTCGTCGGAGGCAGGGCGGCGGTCGGCTGAGCGGTGACCTGCGCCGCCTCCGGCGGTGGCGGAACAGGAAGAACGGTTGACTGGGGCGATGGAACCTCTGTCACAGCAACGGGGGGCGACCTCGACACGTCGGGCGCGACTGCGGTTGTGGTCACATCGGGAGTGGCGGGAAGCTGATCAGTTTGTTTCACCGCCTTGTGCTGTCCGGTCAGGAACCACGCCGCCGTCCCGGTGCCGACCCCGAACACCAGAGCACCGATCAGCACAACGCGACCGAAAGACCGCTGCGGCACCGCCCGGACAGGTCGTGTTCGCGGAACCTGAACGACCGTTGCCTCGGCATCGCCGGCCGCCCCGGTGCGCGGGTCGGCGAAAGCATCGCGCAGGGCCCGGGCGAATGCGTCGGCGCTGTCGAAGCGGTCCTCGGGGCGCTTCGACATTGCCCGCGCGACCACGGCATCAAGCGCCGGTGATGACGTGGCGGACAGGGCGGACGGCGGCCGAGGTTCGGTGTGCAGGGCTTTGTGCATGATGGCGGTCATGCTGCCGTCGAACGGACGCTCCCCGGTGATCAGTTGATACAGCAGCACGCCGGCCGAATAGATGTCGGTTCGCCGGTCCACCGTGTGGCCCATGAATTGTTCGGGCGACATATAGGCCGGCGTGCCGATGACGGTGCCGACCTGCGTCATGTTGCTGTTCTCGATCCGGGCGATCCCGAAATCGGCGATCTTCACCTGGCCCTGATCGGTCAGCATGATGTTCGCCGGCTTGATATCGCGATGCACGACGCCCCTGTCGTGACTGTATTGCAGCCCCGCCAGCAGCGCGCCCATCACCCTAGCGATTTCCGCCGGAACCAGGCGCGCGCCGCCATCAAGCACCGTCTTCAGCGTACGCCCATCGACGAATTCCATGACGATATAAGCGACATCACCGGTTTCGCCGTAATCGAACACGCCGACGATGTTTGGATGGTTCAACCGTCCGGCGGCCTGCGCCTCGCGCTTGCACCGGGTCAGGCTCTCCGCTGTTTCGGGGTCCGAGTCATCTGGCAGCCGCACCGTCTTAATTGCCACCCGGCGGGTGATGATTGGATCCCAGCCGTCATAGACCACCCCCATGGCGCCGCGGCCAAGGGTGTTCCGGATGTCGTATTTGCCGAGTTTCCTCTGCTCCATACGGGTCCCATTGCTGCGCGGCCGCCGAGGGCGTCATGGATGACGCCCTGGTATCGGGAAGGCGGCCGCATTCCGAAGAAGCAACATGGTAGCCGGTTTCAGGGGGCGTTTGGGGCGCGCCGCATATTGTGATGTGCAGGCTCCCGCCAAAGGGGCCGTTTCAGGCCATCAGATGCTGGCCGCTATCGACGGGAATAATCGTGCCGGTAACACGCCGCGCGGCATCGCTCACCAGGAACGCCGCCAGAGCTCCGACATCGTCGATATCCACCAACTGGCGCTCCGGCGTGGCGGCGGCCTCGGCGGCCAGCAGTTCGTCGAAATGCGCGATCCCGCTGGCGGCCCGGGTTTTGATCGGCCCGGGTGAAATGGCGTGCGCGCGAATACCTTTGGCGCCGAGTTCAGCAGCCGTGTAGCGAACGGCGCTTTCCAGCGCGGCCTTCACCGGACCCATCAGGTTGTAGTGGGCAACGACCCGCTCCGATCCGTAGAAGGTCACGGTCAACAGGCATCCGCCATTTGGCATCAACGGTTCTGCGAGGCGGGCCATTCGCAGGAAAGAATGGCAAGACACGTCCATGGCGAGGGCGAAACCCTCCGCGCTGCAGTCCACGACGCGGCCGTGCAGATCGGCGGCCGGGGCGAAGGCGATGGCATGCAACAGGAAGTCCAGGCCGCCCCATTGCGCACCGATCCGCTCGAACACGGCGTCCAACTGTCCCGGAATGCGCACGTCGCACGGCAACAGCAGTTCGCAGCCGAATGCATCAGTCACAGGCTTGACGTACGGCAGCGCCTTTTCGTTCAGATACGTGGCAGCGAGTTTCGCACCCGCGCCGGCAAATGCCCGCGCGCAGCCGGCGGCAATGCTGGCTTCGTTGGCAATCCCGACGACCAGGCCGCGTTTTCCACTAAGCATAGATATTCCTATTATGGTGCGATTGTTCTGTCGCAGGTTTCAACAGCCGCGGCCGCGATTGATCATTCTTTGCGCGCGAGCAGAACCCCCAGCGCACACGACGCCAGCCGTGTCGCGGCACTGTCCGCTCGGCTGGTCAGAATGATCGGCACTTTTGCGCTCAGGACCAAACCAGCCGCCTCTGCCCCCGCCATGAACGTGAGTTGCTTGGCCAGCATGTTGCCAGCCTCCAGATCGGGCACCAGCAGAATATCCGCTTTGCCGGCTACTTGCGAAACGATACCTTTTTCCGCCGCCGCCGCTTCGTTGATCGCATTGTCGAATGCCAGCGGACCATCCAGCAATCCGCCGATGATCTGGCCGCGATCGGCCATTTTACACAGGGCCGCCGCATCCAGCGTCGATTGCATGCGCGGACTGACCGTTTCGACGGCCGCGAGAATGGCGACGCGCGGTTGCGCTATGCCAATGACGTGCGCCAGATCGATCGCGTTTTGAATGATCGCGGCCTTGTCCATCAGATCGGGGGCAATGTTGATCGCGGCGTCGGTGACCAGCAACGGACGCGGATAAGCCGGTACGTCCATCAGATACACATGGCTGATGCGTTTCGTGGTACGCAAGCCGGTCCCGGGCGCGATCACCGCATGCATCAGGTCGGACGTATGCAAATCACCCTTCATCAGCAGGCCCACTTCACCCGAACGCGCCAGCGCAACGGCCCGAGCAGCGGCTTCGCATGCGTCAGGCACATGAATGATCCTGATGCCGCCAGTGTCTACGCCGGCAGCCAGCGCAACAGCCTGGATGCGGTCGGCGGGTCCGATCAGGATCGGAACGATCAGTCCCGCCGCCTGCGCGTCCAGTGCGGCAAGCAACGAAATCGTATCCACCGGACATACCACGGCCGTTACGATGGGGGCCCCATCGGCCGCTTTGGCCACCATGGCCATGGTTCTGTCGTGGCGCAGAACCCGAACATCCGGCAGGGTCACCTGCCGGACCCGCACTTTCTCGGCCGGTGCGCGGATAAACGCGCTGCCGGTGATCACCGGGGTCCCGTCCTGGTTGGTGCAGACGCAGTCCAGCACGACGTCACCTTTGGCCGGTTTTTTCTCCCGGACCGTGACCGTGGCCGTAATGGTATCGCCGATGCTCACCGGATGGGTGAACCGCAAATCCTGTCCCAGATAGATCGATCCGGGTCCGGGTAGCCTGGTGCCGAGCGTGGCGGAGATCAGGCCGGCGCCCCACATGCCCTGGATGATGACATGGTGGAACATGTCGGTGGCGGCATAGGTGGGATCGACGTGCGCCGGGTTCACGTCGCCCGTAACGGTAGAGAACAGGTCGATATCACGCTGCGTAACGGTATGCGACAGGCTGGCGCTATCGCCAATCGAAAGTTCCTCGAAGGTCCGGTTCTCGATATACAAATCATTGGGCAAAATATTTATCCTTCGCGAACATAGGTGCCGGGCGCGTCGCAGAGTGGCAGGAATCCGGGGGCGCCCATTTGCGGCGGATCAATCCGGCCGGTGGTTCTTTCGTCGAGCCACTGGTTCCATGCCAGCCACCAGGAACCATCTTTTGCTACTGTGCTTTGTTCCCATTCATTGGGACCGACTGTGTGGCCGCCCCGGGGGCGCACACGGATGCGGAAATGATGGCGCGGATGTCCGGGTTCGCTGACGATGCCGGCGTTGTGGCCGCCCGACGTCAATACGAATGTCAGCTCCCCGTCGTTCAGCAGGTGCAGCTTGAACACGGAATGCCACGGCGCGATGTGGTCGCGTTCGGTGCCCACCACGAATATCGGCAGATTGATGTCGTCCAGGGCGAGCGGGCGTCCGGCGACCATAAAGCGGCCCTCGGCGAGGTCGTTGTGCAGGAACAGCGATGTCAGATACTCGATGTGCATTCGCGCTGGCATACGGGTGCCGTCGGTGTTCCAGGCCATCAGGTCGTTCGGTGAATCGCGTTCGCCCAGCAGGTAGTCCCGGATCGCATGCGACCAGACCAGGTCGTTGGCCTGCAGCATCTGGAATGCGCCGCCCATTTGCTCGCTGCTGAGAAACCCCTGCGTCTGCATGATGTCGTTCAGAAAATCGAGCTGGTCCTCGGTAATGAACAACTGGAGTTCGCCGGCCTCGGTGAAATCGGTCTGGGCGGCGAACAGTGACAGGCTGGCAAGCCGATCGTCATTTTCGCGAGCCATCGTGGCGGCGGCGATGGTCAGCAAGGTGCCGCCCAGGCAATAGCCGGTGGCGTGGATCTTGACGTCGCCGCAAATCGCCTCAACCGCATCGATGGCGGCCATGACGCCTTGCGAACGGTAATCGTCGAGCGAAACATTTTTCATCTCGGGCCCGGGATTGCGCCAGGAAATCGCGAACACCGTGCGTCCCTGGCCGACCAGCCAGCGAATCAAGGAATTGCCCGGTGAGAGATCGAGAATGTAATATTTCATGATCCAGGCAGGAACGATCAACACGGGTTCGGCCCCAACTTTCGGGGTTGTCGGCGCGTATTGAATCAGTTCGATCAGGTCGTTGCGGAAGACCACCTTGCCCGGTGTGGCCGCCAGATTGCCGCCGACGGTAAATCCGGTCGGGGCTTCACCGGAACGGTCACGCAGATAGTTGCCGATCCCAACAACCAGGTTGCGGCCGCCCGTCGTGCGGGTCGCCTCGATCACTTCGGGGTTCAGAAACGGCATGTTGGATGGCGACATCATGTCCAGCCACTGTCGAACCGTGAAGGCGAGAATCCGCTCGTTTGGCGCGCTGACGCCAGGTTGGCTGCGGGCGACGGAATCCCACCATTCCTCGCCCAACAGAAAAGCCTGTTGCAGAAGATCGAACGGACGCGTCTGCCATCCGGGATGCAGGAACCGGCGGTCGCCGGGCATGGGGGCGATGGCGGGATTTCCGCCCAGAAAAGCCTCCATCAGGCGCTGCCATTGGGTCAAGGCCGAACGCCCCAACGCTGCTGTCTGAAACGGCGAATTCGCCGCATGAACCGCCCAGTCGAGGCCGGCAAGCGCTGTCGTGCTCGGTGAGCGCCCGCCGGTAAACTGGCTTTGCCAGGCGTGCAGACGTTGGTCGAGTTCAGCCGGCGTTGGCACTGGCGATGGGGCAGCGGCATCCCGAACGGGAGTCCTATCCGGCATGATATCTGGTCCTATAAGACAACGAACCCGGCGGAGGGCCGTGTCCTGCCCGTCCGCCGGCTGGAGGATTTACCCGGCCGCATGGACCACAAGGTCGGCCGAGGTGCCTTGATGTATCTCAACCGATGACGGATCAAACGTGCCCAGAATCGCTTTGGCGCGGGCCATTTCCGCCGCGTCGCCATGGGCCATCACCAGGAAGCCATCGGCTTTGATCGCGGTTTCGTACTGAATGACGCTGTCGTTGGGGATGCCGACGCTAAACAGCGCGGCACCCAGCGCGCTCAGGCCACCGGCAACAACCGCGGTTTCGACGGCCGAGATCACCGTGGCGGCCAGATACCCCAGGATAACCAGGTGTCCGACGACCGGGATGGTCAGGAACAATCCGCCGAAGAACAGGCCCCATAGCCCGCCCCAGAACGCGCCGCGGCTGCCCCAGAATTTGACCCGGTCGCCGGTGTTGTAGAAGCCCGTTACGGCTTCCTCGGTGTGGTAGCCTTTGCCCACGACGCTGAGGTGCTTCATTTCGAAACCGGCGTCGGCCAGTTTTTTGACGGCAGCCTCGGCTGATTCATGGTCGGTGAAGACGGCGATGACCGAATCTGTGACGTCCATGTGATCCTCTTTGCGAATGAGCGGGGTTGCCAACGGTCGCCTTGATGCGGTCTGGCCGTCGCTTCAAACCGATGCAAAGATGCGCTGTGGGATGACTGGGTGGCAGGTTCGGAAACTACTCAGACCGGTCTGAGGTTGATGTTGCCATTTTATGAAATTGTAACTGGAATGACTTATAAATATTCCATTAAATCATTCTGGATGTCAGCACATGGCAGTCGTCCGTTATGTTCGCTGACGGGCGGCAAGCTGCCCGGCAATACGCCCCATCAGTTCGGGCGACGATCTTTACTTGTCTTGGTCATGTTCCCCTCCGTTATCCCGATAATACCAGTGCGCATTGATGCCGAGTCTTTCTCACGTCGTCATGGCCCGGACAAGCCGGTCCGTGACGGAAACGGAGTGACTGTATGTCAGTTTCAAAGCCGATTAGTATAAGACCCTCAAGCGTCGGATACGGTAGTGCATGATATTCCGGCTGGCGATCCATGGCCATCGGGTCAGACTTGCCCTGAAGCCGGCCGGGGATAACACTCGACGGAATTGCACGAGGAAATCACCAATGCCCAGCACCTACGACATCATTATCCGTGGCGGCATGATCATGGACGGCAATGGCGGGGCGCCCTTTATCGGCGACGTGGCGGTCAAGGACGGCGTGATCCAGGCGGTCGGCGTCGTTGACGGCACTGGTAACGAAGAAATCGACGCCAAGGGCCTTTCAGTCACGCCCGGCTTTGTGGACATCCACACCCATTACGACGGTCAGGCCATGTGGGATTCTCACCTGGCACCCTCGTCATGGCACGGGGTTACTACCGTGGTCATGGGCAATTGCGGCGTCGGCTTCGCGCCCGTCCGGAAGAACACCCGGGACGCCGTCATCGCGCTTATGGAAGGCGTCGAGGATCTGCCCGGCCCCTGCCTGAACGAAGGTCTCGACTGGACCTGGGAAAGTTTCGCGGAATATTTGACCGCGCTGGAACGCCGCAAGCACGACATCGATTTCTGTGCGCTGCTGCCGCATGCGCCGATGCGCGTCTATGTCATGGGCGATCGTGCGCTGAATCTGGAAGACGCCAACCAGGAAGACATCGCCCGCATGCGCGAGATTACGGCCGAGGCAATCCGAGCGGGGGCGTTCGGGTTTTCGACGTCGCGGACCATCGCGCACAAGACCCTGGCCGGCCATCACACCCCGACGCTGCACGCCCAGGAAAGCGAGTTGATGGGCATCGCGATGGGCATGAAGGACGCCGGCGGCGGCTTTATCGAAATGACATCGGACTGGAATACCCCCGATCCGGCCACCGAGTTCGCCATGGTCCGGCGTATTATGGATGCGTGCGGCCGGCCGCTGGTGTTCTCGCTGAATGAACGCCATGACCGCACCACCGCCTGGATGGATCTGCTGGAACTCTCCACACAGGCGGCGGCCGACGGCCTGCCGATCCGCTGCGTCGTACCGCCCCGCCCGATTGGCGCGCTACTCGGCTTATCCGGCAGCCAGAACCCGTTCGCTGGGACGCGCACCTATCGCTCCATCGCCGAAAAGCCGCTGGCTGAACGGGTTGCCGCGATGCGGGATCCGGGGATACGCGCACAGATCCTCGCGGACGATCCCCGGGAGTTCAATACGTGGTCGCTGCTGAGCCGTGTCGGCTACGAGCGTATGTTCCGCTTCAGCGACCCGCTGAATTACACGCCGTCGAGCGAAGACTCCATCACCGCCATCGCCGCTCGATCAGGCGTGACGCCACAGGAAATCGCCTACGACATGCTGATCGAAGATGACGGCAAGGACTTCATCTTTGCCTGTCTGGTCAACTACGCCCACTACAATCTGGACGCGGTAAAGACGATGTATGCCCGCCAGCACGTCATTCCGGGACTGAGCGACGGCGGCGCGCATGTCGCTTTCATTTCCGACGCGTCGTTCCCGACGTTCCTGTTCACCTACTGGGGTCGCGATCGCGACGATGGCCGCATGCCGCTGCACGATTTGGTGCGGCGCCAAACCCGCGAGCCCGCTCGGTTTGCCGGGCTGAACGACCGGGGCGTACTGGCTCCGGGTATGAAGGCGGACATCAATGTTATCGATTTCGCCAATCTGGCGTTGGAGCGCCCGACCATGGTGGTCGATCTGCCGGCGGGCGGAAGGCGGTTGATGCAGAAAGCGCGGGGCTACACCGCCACCGTGAAGGCGGGGCAGGTGACCTATCGCAATGGCGAGGCAACCGGCGCGTTGCCCGGCGGGCTTGTGCGCGGACTCTGTGCCGCCCAGTGAGACATATGGTGGCTTTTTGCATGACCGCGCGAAAAACCACTTCGGGTCCAAATGCGTTACGACCGATTGGCGTCCTGGCGCAGGAACCATCGAACAAGGGCGGCGATCCCAAGGGCCGTGGTCAGATAGATGATTCCCGCAAGCCGCCAATTCTTGAACAGCAGTGCAACCGCCGCGACACCACCCATCGTGCTTACAGAAAATAGCCACAGAACGGGATATCGGCTAAACATAGGGACCTGCGCATTGCATTAGCCGGGCTTCATGAACGTCCGGTTGACACTACCGCCTGCATCAGTTCCGCGCAATCTTTGTCCGTGTATAAAAAAGTCTCCAACGGCCGGGTCCGAATGACTGATGTCAGATGGTCGGTCTTGGCCTGGTCGAGTGTTCCGAAGAATGCGGTCAATGCCTGTTCCGGATCACCATCCAGGATAACCCCGATACCATTATCCTGAAGCCATGCCGCGGTGGCGCATCCGTTGCGGGCGATCGGAATCGCGCCGAACAATCCACCTTCGTAGATACGGTTGGGCAACAGCCAATCAGAGTTCGCGCCGGCTTCAAAATAGTCTATCGCCCATGCGAAATGGACCCCGCGATAAATCGTTCCAAGTTCGTTCCGCCGGTCGTATGGGCCGAGATAGCGAAGCCCGGGCGTCGATGCGACGACGGTATCGAAGTCCGGAAGGACGTCGCGCGCGATCCGGCCCCGAATGATCACTTCGACCTTGCCTCGCTGAGATCGTGCGAGGGCGGCGAGCAAATCGAGGCTGCGCTGGCAACGAATCACGCCGAACCAGCCGATCCGCCACGGCGGTCCGGCGGGACGTGCTACACCCCGCATTGGCTCGAGTTCTCTTTTGCCGCCAACCTCGCAGCCCAGTACTTTATTTTCCACAAGATGCACCGGCGGCAGATCGCGATAGCGGGCCGCGAAGTGCGACCGTATGAATTCCGGGGAACTGACGATCAGCCCCTCGCACCGGCGTAACAGGCGTGCTTCCAGCAGACGCAGCAGACGGCCCTTTGGTCCCGGATCGACCATCAGGCGGTGCACGTCCAGGCACTCGTAGATCAGACGTGCATTCGGCGCGGCCTGATCGCGGGCGCTGTTTGCCAGCACCAGGCTTTCGAGCTGTCGCGCCACAATGACGTCCGCGCCAATCATGGCGTTTCGCCAGTGCCGCATGCGTAGGGCGGCGCGCAGGACCGAGACGACCCGCTGGCCGAGACGGCCGCCTTGCGTGTGTCCCAGACAATTGGCCTCCAGCCCGCTTGGAGGCGTCCCGCGGCTGAAACCCAGCAGCGTTATATCCACGTCGGCGGCGTGCAGCATTTGAACGCGCCGATGCACTGCCGGATCGTTCAGATCGTGAACAAGGTAAACGACTTTCATGCGCCAAAACCTAATCTGGCCAGCCGGGCTTTGATTGGCATCGCGAAGTGCCGGACGGACCCGGGACGCCGAACGGCTTCACGGGCCAAGGCAATGAATCGGCCCGCTTTGATTGCGTTCACCATGGCGACGAAGCCGGCGGCGTCTTTCAACCGATTCAGATGCAGGTGCATCGCCGCCAGTGCCTCCGGCCCAAGGCTGGAGTCATACTTTGCCAGGAAGCGCAAATCCGCCGCGACCATCGCCTGTGCCTGCGCGGCAGCCAGACGGTGCGAAATGGAGCCGGATGATGTCGTATAAATATAGCCCGCCGAACGCTGGCGTCCGTAACGGGCGCCGCAGGCCAGGGCCTCCGCCATCAATATAAAGTCTTCGCCGATCCGCATCGCGGGGTCGTAGCGAAGGGCGTGGCGCTGCAGGAAATCTGTGCGGAAGAGGGGTTTGAGGTAGCCGTCGCCGCGGTTGCGGGCGAACATGAGATTCCGCAGCACATACCCGGCCAGATCGAGGGGCTCGATCGTTCCGTCGAGCGGTTCATCGAAAAACAGTTCGCGTGTGCCGGACGCGGCGGCAATCCACATGTTGTCGGTGATGATGTCGAGGTCTTGCGCCTCGGCGGCCTCTATTAACATAGCGAGGCGCCCCGGCAGCATGGCGTCGTCGGCATCCAGGACGGCGATCCATCGGCCGCGCGCCACCTTGAGAGCGGCATTGCGCGCCGCCGACGGGCCGCCATTTACCGCCAGCCGAAGATAGCGGACATTGGGGCCGCAAAATGGTAACACAGTAACTGCGGTTCGGTCGGTGGATGCATCGTCGGCAACAACCACTTCAATCGTCGGACCGTCCTGGGTGAGGGCACTGGCGATGGCGCCGCCGATAAACCGCGCGGCATTCCAGGCAGGAATGATAATCGTTACGTCTGGTTTCATGTGTGGATGTTCAATACCCGAATCCCGAAGCGCCGGGCAACGGAATTTATGTCGATTTCGGTGGCATGGTTGCCTTCGCGGCCTGTAAGGATTTGCCGGAGACGGCTTTATTGACCGGCAGAATATGACTGTCTGTCGTGTTTAGTAATATTCGTAACCGTTTTGTTTCTGCCGTATCGATCAATGAGGATAGCATGCCGGTTCAGGTTGACGTCTGCGTTTGCACCTATCGCCGAGCCTCATTGGCTGACACTCTCGGATCCATCGCCGCATTACAGATACCGGCCGGGATCAAAGTGCGGGTGATCGTTGCTGACAACGACGACACTCCCTCGGCCCGGGTGCTGGTGCAACACACCACGCAGGCATTGGGGATCAACTGTCTTTATGTACATGCGCCGGCGCGCAACATCTCGGTCGCTCGCAACGCATGTCTGGATGCGGCCGATGCGCCATTGATGGCCTTTCTCGACGATGATGAGACCGCGACCGAATCGTGGTTGGAGAAACTTATTAGTTCGCAACGATCAACCGGCGCGACAGTCGTCTTCGGGCCGATCATGGCGATTTATCCGCCCGAACCAGCCTGGTTGCGCCAGGCCGATCTGCACTCCATTCGGCCGGCGATTCGCAAATCCGGTGAGATCGACACCGGCTATACCAGCAATGTCCTTATTCATCGGGCGGGGCTGTCGGACGCATCCCTGGCTTGCCGCTTCGACCCGGGTTTAGGACGCAGCGGTGGCGAGGATACGGAATTCTTTCGCCGTTTGCACGAGCTTGGCGCTCGGCTGACCTTTTGTTCGGATGCCTATGTCAACGAAATCGTCACGCCAGGCCGAGCGAATTTGGTTTGGCTGCTGAAGCGGTCGTTTCGGTCGGGTCAGACATACGGCCAGCTATCAAACGGCGGCCGCCGAACCGCGACAGCCGTGGCGGCGATCGGGAAGCTCGTTTATTGCCTGGCCGGTGCCGGATCGCGTGCGGCATCGCCGCCCGGCTGGCGCCGGCTTCTGGTGCGTGGATTTTTGCATGCCGGCGTTGTGGCAAACAGCATTGGCCTGCGGAATTTACAGTTATATTAACCGAATGATCATATTGTGGCGTCGGTTCTGTAGCATGACGACGCGCTGTGCAAAATATCGTAGTCAATCGAGCAAGACGAAATCGGTATTATGATATGTTATCGGAACCAGAATCGTCTCATTAAATACCATTTCCTCCGGAATCCAATCGCCTGCCTTTGAAACGCGATTTTTTGCATGTATCGGCCCATTTGTCGGATAACGGAACGACATTACGCGAAAATGTGCTTGCTGAATCAGCATTTTATTGGAAATGCTCGGAGATCAAAAACAACAATTGTTTGCTTGTTTTGCCCGATAGATATTCACAATGTGGTGATATCGAAGGAGTAGCAAGATGGCGACCGGCACCGAGACGACGATACCGCAACACCAGAGATCCTTTATGCTCTCCCCGTTCGCGCCGCCGCCGCCGGATGACCGGCCGGGCGGGTATGACTATGGTAACGACAATGCCCCGCCATCGGATGGCCAGGCCGTGCCGAGGAAGCTGGCGCGCCAGGCCAAGCGTTGCTTTGACGTTATCGTCGCCACGCTGCTCATTCTGGCTCTGTCAGCTTTGATGCTTGTGCTGGCTTGGTTGGTTCGCCGCGATGGCAAACCGGCGCTGTATCGGCATAAGCGCATCGGTATCAACGGTCAGTCGTTCTACTGCATCAAGTTTCGCAGCATGGTTGCCAACGGAGATGAAATACTGGCGGATCTGTTGGCGCGCGATCCCGAGGCCCAGGCAGAATGGGCAGCCACGCAAAAGCTGCGTCGCGATCCCAGGATTACGCGTGTGGGTGATTTCCTGCGAAAGACCAGCCTGGATGAGTTACCGCAGTTGATCAACGTGCTGCGCGGCGAGATGAGCCTGGTTGGTCCGCGTCCGATCGTTGCGGCTGAAACGCATTTCTACGGCCACCACATCGAAGATTATTACGCGGCTCGGCCGGGTATCACCGGGCTGTGGCAAGTGAGCGGCCGCAGCGATACGACCTATGAACGCCGCGTTGCGCTGGATGTGTCCTATGTCCGTAACTGGTCGCTGGCGAATGACATGGTCATTCTGATGAAGACATTACCCGTCGTCCTGCTGAGGCGCGGCGCGGTTTGAGGCGGTTGATGTCGGCCAAGCCAGGTTACGCGGTGGGCGTAGTCTGGTCGGCGGTGAACGCGGCGGCGGGCGTGCTGTTGCCGTTCGTGTTGTTCATCTTCTTTGCCCGCCACCTGACTCCTGCCGATGTCGGCACCATCATGTTCGCGTCCGCCATAGCGGAAATCGTCAAGGCGTTCGGCCTGCCGGGCTTATATGAGGCGCTGCTTCAACAGCCCCGGCTTTACCAACCCACAGCGCTCGCCGTGCTGCTGGTGACCGGTATGGCACTCCTTATTGTCTATATCGGCGTCATCGCCGGGTTGGGCCATCTGATGCCGAACGTCGGTGCCCATGAATGGCTGCTGGACCTGCTGGGATTACGGATTGTCTGCGACCTTGCCACCATTCAGCCGCAGGCGGCCCTGGCGCAGAGTCTGGCGTATGGCCGCCTGGCCGGGCGCTCGATCGTGGCCAACCTTGGTGCGGGTCTGGTCGGCATAGCCGTAACCGTTTATGGCGAGCCGTTCCTCGGTCTGACCGCGTATCTGGCGGGGCAGTCCGTCCTGATCTTTGTAACGACAGCAACCGGCGCGGACGCCCTGGTCAGGCCGCGTTTCGTTCGCATTCACATGGCGGCAATGGCGCGGGAGGCATTTGCGGCCTCCGTCGTGCGGCTGGTTGCCGCCGTCAATAATTACCTCGACCAGATTATCCTTGCTTCGAGTATTAGCAGTCTGGTACTGGCTTATTTCAATCTCGCAAAACGCGTTGAAATGACCTTCATTACTGCGTCTTCTTCGTTTTCCGGCATATTGTTTCAGCCGACATTTTCGATTCAGGCGCCTGACGCACGGACTGCCGCGCTGCGACGCAGTTTGGCGGTCATCGGGCTGATTTGCGGCGTGCCGTGCGTGTTCTTCGTGGTCAATGCACAGACGATTGTCATGTTGGGCTTCGGTTCCGCATGGCTGCCGGCCGCGACGGTAGCCTCGGTGCTGGCGGTCAGCGGCTTTATCCGAGCGCTGGGCAGTGTTCATGGCGCTTTGTTGTCGGTATCGGGATATAATCGGCAACTGATGTGGGTAACAACTGTATCGGCAATCAGCGGCATCGCGATCGTCGTCGTCGGCGCAGCCTTCGGACTGGTCGCGGTCGCCGTCGGGTTGGCGATCAAGAATGCCTCGATCGTCGCCTGGATGGCCCGGCTCACCCGTGGATCGTTGCCTGATCCATCATGGATCTATCTGCGTGACATCGTCAGTCCCGTTATCGTCATGGCAGTGGCCGGCGCAGGTATATCGGCACTTGTCCGGACTCAGCTTGTGCCGGACGGGCTTACTGTCTTGGCGGCATCGGGGATCGCCACGGCGATCACCGGCCTGATCTGCTTCGGTCCCACAATAGTCCCGCTTTATCGCAGCCGCACGCGGATACCGGCCGCACAATTCTAAACCCGCTTCGGAGTAAGGTGCAAAATGCAATCTAATGAAACTGGTTTTGACTGGATCCCGGATCTGGCGGCATTCGTGCGGCAACGCTGGCCGACCGTCGCGGTAACGACGGCGGCCGCCATGGTACTGGCCACGAGCTACATTGTTGTCGCTCGGCCAAAGTTCACCGCGACGGCCACGATCCTGATCGATACGCAGGCTGCGGCGTCGTTCCAACAGCAACCATCGGTCGCCGACTCTCAGTTCGCCAACGGTATCGTGGAAAGCCAGGTCGAGGTCTTGCAATCCGCGGGCGTTGCGGTGGGTGTCGTGCGGAAGCTTGGACTGACCTGCGATGAGGCCTTCCTGTCGAACGGGCACAGCCTGATCAATAGTGTGATCGGCCCGATCCAACGCCTGTTCGCCGCCGCCGTGGTTCCGACGCCGGAGGGCGAGGAAACCGCCGCCGCGGAACTGTTGGACAAAATGATCGACGTCAAGCGGATCGGCGCGAGTTATGTGCTGGATCTGAGCGTGTGGTCGATCGATCCGGAGATGTCTGCGCGGTTGGCGAATGCCGTCGTTGATGCCTATGTCGAAGCCGGATTGAACGGCAAAAGTGATAACACCAGGCGGGCCAGCAACTGGTTGGAGCAGCGTATCAGTCAGTTGCATGACCAGGCAATCGCCGCCGACCAGGCCGTGCAGACGTTCAAGACCAGTGCGAACATCGTCACCACCGACAAAGGCCTTATGAACGAGCGGCATCTGGGCGAGCTGAACAGCCAGGTCGTGCTGGCCCGGGCCCATACCGCGGAAGCACGGGGGCGGTACGATCAGACCCAGGCAATTTTGCGGAATGGTCTGTTCACCGGTGACGTTTCGGATGCGCTACAGAATCTTGTGATCGTCCATCTGCGTGAGCAGTACGTCGATGCCGCCCGGCAGGCGGCCGGATGGGAAGCCAAACTGGGTCCGGACCACGTCGCCGTAACGACGATGAAGGCCCGCATGAAGGACATCGAGACGCAGATACAGTCCGAAGTGCAACGGATCGCCAATGGATATCAAAACGACTACGATATGGCGACGAAAAGCCAGGCCGATATCGAGAGCCAGCTCGCCGGTCTGGTCACCGATGCGGATGCCACAAACAACAACCTGGTGCGGCTGCGGGCGCTGCAAAGTTCGGCGGACACCTATCGGTCCCTGTATCAAAACTTCCTGCAACGGTACACTCAGGCGGTGCAGGACCAATCGTTCCCGATTTCCGAGGCACAAGTGGTTACGAGTGCCCGCACGCCGCTGCGAAAGAGTCACCCCAAGGTTGCCATCATTCTCGGCGCCGCCGCTATGCTAGGTCTGACCCTCGGCTTCGCGATCGCCTTCTGCCGCGAGGCCATGGAAAATAGTTCCGCCAGCATCCGCAAGACAGCTCAGATCGCCGCAAGCCTTGGAATTCCGAGCCTCGGCATGCTGCCGATCGTGAAGACCCGCCAGCGTGTTGCGGCGGCTGAAACGGCCAGGCCGGCCGGGGACCGAATGATCGGGAACGTGCCGGAAACTCTACGACAGGCGCTGCTTTCGCCGACGGGTGCGTTTGCGGAAACGATTCGCGGACTACGCGTGCGGATGACGCGGACACACAGCGGTCCCGCCAATGTCCGTGTGATCGGCTGTGTCTCCGCCGAACCCGGGGAGGGCAAAAGCACGGTATGCGCCAACCTGGCTCTATCGCTGGCGCAGAGTGGTTTCCGTACGTTGCTGCTGGATGGTGATTTTTATAAACAGACGCTGTCCTGCCTGTTGGCGCCGGAACGCTTGTCCGGCTTCACCGCGGTTGCTTCCGGGACCATACCGGCGGCAAAGGCGATATGGCATCATAGCGAAACCAATCTCGACTTTCTGCCGGCGGATACGGGAGCACGACAGGTCGATTTGGGTAGCGCACAGGCGCGTCAACTGATTGCGCGGTTACGCGAGACGTATGAGTACATCGTCATCGATATGCCGGCGGTTTCGGCGGATGCACTGTCGGCCGCGGGTGCGATCGACGGCTACCTGCTCGTTATCGAGTGGGGCGTCACGCCGGTGGACGTGGTGAAGGAAACGATGGCCGATCTGGGCGACGGGCATTTCCTGGGCGCCGTGCTGAACAAGGTCAATTTCGCCAAATTGGCCCGTTCCCCCGCAGGCTACTACAGCCCGCTCGCCGCGGCGAAGACGCCGCGCGTGAAGACTGCCGCGTAAAGGATCGCAGACCATGCAACTGATCTATTTTCGCGGCAAACAGCAGAACTTCGGCGACGATCTGAACGCGGAACTGTGGCCTCGCCTGCTGCCAGGGCTGTTCGCGGCGGATCACCGGGCGGGCTTCCTGGGTATAGGCACGATCATCGGGATGAACCTGCCGTCCTGCGATTTATTGGATATATTCTCCAGCGGCGCTGGTTACGCCCGGTTGGACGATTGGCATCCAGGGCGGCGCGTGTGGTGTGTCCGCGGGCCGCTGACGGCGCAATTATTGGGCTGCTCGCCTGATGTTGCCCTGACCGACGGCGCGATCCTGGCGCCTGAACTGTTCAACGAGGCGGCGAGCGACCCCGGGGGGCATATCGGTGTTGTACCGCATTGGGAGTCGTTGCATTTTCCGGGGTGGACCCAGACATGCGAACAGGCGGGCATGCGACTGATAACCCCGATCGATACGCCGGCCAACGTGATCCGTGGCTTGCGCTCCTGCCGGCTGGTCCTGACGGAATCCTTGCATGGCGCGATCCTGGCCGATGCGCTGGACATCCCCTGGATACCGTTCATCAGCACCCGCAACGTATCGGCGTTTAAGTGGGTGGATTGGTGTCTGTCGGTCGGCCTGACGTTCGCGCCGGTGACCATTTCACCGCCATCGGTCAACGCGGCGCTTCACTTCGGACGGCCGGATCAGATGCCGCGCGATCAGCCGCGTGCATACGACGCCGAGGCGGCGCTTGCGGAGTATCGTGGGCGCCTTAACAGCGCGGCGGCGCCTGCTCCGGGCCGGGTGCGTGCCTTGCTGCTCGACGGGGCCAGGCGGGCGGCCAGCCACGGCACCGTGCTGGGGCGGGCAATGGGTTTCCATCCCGGGCGTACGGCAGCGGCATTGCGCCGGGCAGCGGACCTGCCTCCGGCCTTGAGCCGGCGATCGCTGCGGGTCAGCCTGCGCGACCGCATGATGGATCGTCTGTACGATCTGGCGCGGGACCATGCTGTGAGCAGGGAGCCCGCGAATGTCTCCGCCTAGGACCGAAGCGTTGAGTTCGCTACAGGCCCTGCGCGGTGTCGCGGCGCTGGGTGTGGTGCTGTTCCATTTGTTGACGTTCGAACAGACCTATATGCCCGGCACGCCGATCGTGCCGGCTGCGTTCGGAGTCGGGCGCGCCGGCGTTGATCTGTTTTTCGTACTCAGTGGCTTCTTTTTCGCCTGGACCACGATGACGAGTCCCGGCGGCGGCGGCGAAAGCGCGCGGTTCGTGGTGCGGCGGCTGACGCGGATTTACCCGGCCTACTGGGTTTACTGCTTGTTGCTGCTGGCCGTGCATCTCGCGGTGCCCGCGCGTTTCCCGGCCGACACCGATGTTTTGGCAAGCGTTCTATTGCTGCCGACAGGCAGACCGACGCTGCTGCTGGTGTCCTGGACCCTGGTGTTCGAAGTCTATTTCTATCTGGTTTTTGCGGTGGTGCTATATTTTGGAGACACCGCCGTCAGGCGTCTTTGGATGCTCTCTGTCTGGGTTGGCGGCGTTGTGGCCGCCCGGTTTTTGCTGTCCCCGGCACGGTCGAATGTGGCGCTCGACCTGGTACTCAGTCCGCTGGTGCTGGAGTTCCTGGCCGGCTGTGTCGCGGCGATCATCAGTCAGGCGATTGCGCGCGTCGGTATGCGCCGCTCGGTTTCGGAGGCGGCGCTGTGGGGAGGATTGTCGGCCACCGTCCTGGCGTTCGTATGGACGGAAACTCTGTACGCGCATCCGTGGTGGCGCGTCTGCGCTTTCGGGATCAGCGCGGCCACGTTGCTGCTGGGATGCAGTGGTAACGAGGCATGGTTGCGCCGAACGCTGCCACGCGGCCTGGTGCTGCTTGGGGACGCCTCATACTCGCTTTATTTGTCACATCTGCTGACCATAGGCGTGGCGGGTTTGGTCTGGTCCCATTTTGTTGCCGGTCCGTCGCCGGTCAGCCATGCCGCCGGGCTTGCCTTCGCGCTGGGAGCATCCGTTATGATGGCACTGTTGGCATACCGCATGATCGAGAAACCACTGCTGCGCGGCATGCACCCGATCGATGGCCTGCTACGGCGGTTCGGCCGCGTGATGCCGGCATGAGCGGGATCCTATCGACTGCCGAATCGGCTCCCGGGCCGCCCACGGTTATTGTTTGGCTGGTCTTCTGTGCGAGCGTGACCGCGATTCTGCTGGGGAGTTTCGTTGGTTCGGCCGGTGCCTATGCATTTCTGGCGTTGTGGATGATTCTGGGTGGGATTTACGCTCGGACCAGCGTACGGATTCTGAGTTCGTACGGAATGATCTGGGTGTTTCCGATCTTCGCCCTGATGTCTGTTCTTTGGTCGCAGAACTTTACCGATTCGTTGAAATTTGGCGCCGAATACGTTGGAACCGCCGGTTGCGCGATTTTGGCGGCCGCACTGCTGAAACCACGCCAGGTCATCTCCGCGTTGATGTGCTGCCTGTTGCTGACGGCGATCCTTTCGATTGCCGTTGGCAAAAGCGCTATGGACCCGCTGACCGGGATCACAACGTTCGTCGGTGTTTTTGAATCGAAAAACCAACTCGGTTTCTTTGTCAGCATCATGCTGCTTGGAAGTCTCGCATTAATCCTTGATGCAGGGCAGCCCTTGCTGTTTCGTGTGATTGGCCTGCTGGCGCTCGGGCTGGACGGCCCGCTTTTGATTATGACCCGATCGGGCACGGCACAGGTGACCGCGGTGCTGGCATCGGGCGTTCTGGTCGGGAATCTGCTGGTTTCCCGGCTGCCCCGTTTCGGGCGGGCACGGCTGTTCTTCGCCTTTATCGTGATCATGCTGCCCTCGGTGGCGCTGCTGGGTGTGGCCGGCGATGGGGTGCATGATTTCGTGGTGAAGGTGATGGGCAAAGATACGACGCTGACCGGCCGCACACTGCTGTGGCACCACGCGATGGACCTGATCCCGGACCATCCCTTGCTGGGATACGGTTTCCAGGCATTCTGGAGACGGAACGACGTCCAGGCGGAAAGTCTCTGGAGCGAGTTCCATGTGCTGTCGCGGCAGGGGTTCCACTTCCATAGCACCTACATGGAATCGCTGATCGAGGTCGGATTTGTCGGCACCGCCGCTCTGGTTTTGACGATAATTTGCGTCATCGGGGGAGTCGTGCGTTGGAGTTGGAGCACCGGGTCGGTGCCGGCATCGTTTTTTGTTTCTATAATGGCGTGTCTGTTGATCCGGTCATTTGTCGAGGTTGATGTGATGTTCCAGTTTCAGATCGGGACGTTCCTGCTGTTCCTGGCGGCCTATTACGGTTTTCTTCGGCCAAGCGTTGGGCGCTGACACGGCGGCCAACCCGCTTCGATCAGTAAATAATAAATAAAATGATACCGATTTATAGTTGATCGTCGATCGATCGGAAATGTAGCCTTCCGGAATAACCATTCATCATTCCGGAAGGCACCATGACTGATTTTACGGTTACTTTGGATGCCGATACGCGCGCCGCGCCTTCAGCCAAAATCGAACAATCTCGCGTCGCTGTCGTGGTTCCGGTTTTGAATGAGGAACGGTATATTCGCGCCTGTCTGTCTTCGTTACTACCGCAAGCGGAAGCGATCGGTGCGGCAATCATCGTCGTCGATGGTGGCAGTACCGACAGCACGGTAGCGATCGTTCGCGAGATCGCGGCCACCGGGGCTGACGTGTCGGTACTGCACAACCCGCGGCGATTGCAGTCCGCGGCGATGAACCTTGCGGCACGCGAGGCGGCGCCGGGGATCGACACACTGGTGCGGGCTGACGCACACGCATTGTATCCACCCGATTTTCTGCGCCTGTGCGTTGAGGCCTTGCATGCGAGAGAGGCGACTTCGGTCGTGGTGCCGATGCGCACGGTCGGTCCGACCGGGATGCAACGGGCGATTGCCGAGGTGCAAAACAGCCGCTTCGGCAATGGTGGTTCAGCGCACCGCGTCGGCGGCCAATCCGGCTTTGTAGAGCACGGCCACCATGCTGCTTTCGATCGCGACTTTTTCCTGAGCATCGGCGGCTACGACGAAGGGTTCAGTCACAACGAAGATGCCGAACACGATGTGCGCGCACATCAGGCGGGTGGGCGTATTTGGATGTGCCGCGAGGCAACGATCGACTATCTGCCGCGCAGTTCATTGCAGCCTCTGGCCAGGCAATATTACCGCCATGGCCGGGGCCGCATGCAAACACTGCTGCGGCACCGATTGAGGCCACGTCCGCGCCAGATGGCCGCACCTGTGATCCTGCTGGCGTCCATTTCTGCCGTGATGATGCTGCCGGTCAGTTTTTGGTTCGGACTGATTCCGCTGGCCTATATCGCGACCTGTCTGCTGTGGGCGGTCAACGCCTGCGCCTGTGCCCGCGATCTTGCGTTACTCAGGATGGCGCCGGCGGTGATGACGGTTCATCTGAGCTGGGGGGCGGGATTTCTGAGCCGCCTGCTGGTGCGACCCGAGAGAAAGCAGGCGGTGGTCCCGGTTCTGACGCCATTCGCAGCGCGTCCGTAGAGTGCAAAACCAGCCCCGTACGGTCTTTCATGGCCTGGATGCGATGCGCGGCGTCGCCGCCATCAGCGTGATGATCTATCATTTCAGTCCGTTTCTCTCAAACACCGTCGTGCTACCTGCCAAACCTGTCCGACGCACCGCGCGGACTTTATCCGCTGGATCTGGCAGCCTGGTCGTTGTTTTTCGAAATCGCGGTGAACGTGGTTTATGCGGCGTTGGCGGGTTGGCTGACGCAGCGCCGGTTGGCTTTTGTGGTCGCCGCGGGGGCGGTGGGCCTGATTGTCGCATTGATCGTCTATGGATCGCTTGATGTTGGCATGACGCGTCGCACGCTTGGCGGTGGGGCAATGCGCGTGCTGTTTTCCTTTGCCATGGGCGTCATGATCTATCGCCTCCGCTCTCTGGCGCCCGGCACGCCCATCAAGGCGCCATGGGCCCTGGAGGGCCTGCTGTTATCGCTGGCGGCCATTTTTCTGATGCCAGCATCCGGGCTTTTTGACCTTGTCTGCATTCTGATTGTGTTTCCGGTCTCCATCATGATCGGCACCCGCATCGAACCGGCGTTGGCCCCACGGTTCAGCGCGCTTTTGGGTTACCTGTCCTATCCGGTTTACGTTCTACACACACCGCTTGTGCTGATCGCGGCGGGTGCGTGGAAAGCCATTGTTAAGGACGAGCCAAACGCTTCGATGCCGGTGACCGGCATTATGTTCGCGGTGATGGTCCTGTTGGCATCCTACGCGCTGACCCGGTTGTACGATGTGCCATTGCGGGCCTGGCTGGCCGCACAGCGCCGTGGTGGACGGCAATCTCCGGCTCAGTCTCGTCCCCGGTCGGCCGGCACGACTCCCTCGACCGCCGCATCGTAGAAACGGTCCCAATAGAGACTTGCATCGTCTGCCGTGAAACGCATGGCGGAAAACCGAGCGGCGCGCCGCATGCATGCCATGGTTTGGCGCTTTTCTGTTACTTTTATGATCGCTTGCAGTGCGGCTTCCGCCAGACGCTGCACCTCGTCACGCCAGATTTGCACGAATTGCGTGCTTTGACGGTCTGATCGGCCAAGATGCACCCATTCACCCAGTTCTGTCACCGGCAGATCGAGCAGGATACCGTCTTGCATATGTGAAATGACCTCGGGCAGTGCTCCCTGGCGGGTGGCGATCACCGGCGTATGGTTGGCCATGGATTCGATCGCAGTAAATCCGAATGTGTCACCAAATGTCGGCAACAGGGTGAAGTGGGCCTGGCGCATCAGGTCTTGCACCGCGGCGTTAGGCAGATTCTGATGCAGGCGAACGTTGGGCAGACCGAGGCGCGCCAGATATGGGGGATAGACCGCGGCATCCGTCGGGTCGGTCCAGATCGAGCCGCCGACTTCCAGTTTTGAAACGATATCGACAATCAACGGCAGGCCACGGTCACGCGCGAGTTCGGCCAGCACGACGGCAACACATCCCCCCTTACGAGCGAAATGATTCCCGGTGAACACAACGCGAATGGGTCCGTTGCCGGCTGGATCGAGCGCGTCCCCGGCCGTCGGAATCGTGATATTAGGATAGCGGACGTGCAGCTTGTTCTTCAGCTCGGGCATCTGGTCGCCGTGCTGCGCCAGGAAGGTCCGGCGCGCGAACTCCGATATGGCAATGATACCGCGGCAGCGCCGGCTGGCCAGCGATCGGGTAAGCATGTGCCACAATGGGGTGCCTTCCATGCCGAACGCGCGGGGCAAATGCGATTCAAGCCCGATCACATACGGACGCAAGCCCAGCGGAATGCGGTTAAAAGCGTGAATGAGATCGAAACGCCGCAATGGCAACGGGTTGAAGATGGTGGCACCTTCCAGGCGAGGCGACAGGTAGTTCAAGGGCGCGAAATTGCGATTTTCGATGCTGTGCCGAGATGTACGCGGCCCGTTGAAGCGCCACGGATAGCGGGTCGGAGCAAGAATGGATAAAGTCCGGTTCGAATGCATGTTGGATCTGGCTTTCGTCCACATTCATGGAAAACGAGAAGTGTTTGTTAACGGATATCACACGGTCGGATCTCGCGGCGGCATTTTTTGTTCTAATGACGGGAAATTCGTGAAATACAGTCCACTGGCACTCATTCTGAGCCGGCATCGGACACACGCTATGAATTTTATACCCCGTGCGGCACCAAACCAGATCGGCAAACCGCTGCCCGGTGCCTCGCGGATCATTATCTTTCAGGCGCTGGTGGCCATCGCTCGCGTTTTTTCTGGTGGGGAAATCAATTCGTGAATTCGATCCAGCAGCGCGCGAAAGCGATCACACGGCGATCATTGCTTGTGTTGGGTATGGCCGTCATAGGCGGTCAGGCGCCGCCGGTGATCGCGGTTCCTGATGATGCGCTGGGGGACGTTCTCGACACAGGTGACTTCATAACCCCCGGTTTCGTTGCAGACTTCCGTACCTTACCGAGGTTCGCCAGCGGGCGGGTGCATCCGGGTCCGGCACGCCCGCTGACTGATCCCGGATTCAAATGGGTTGCCGGGTATGTTCATGCTGGCGCCTCACCAGGGTTGCCGCCGTATGTGCCGCTGGGCAAGCCATTCCCGGCATTCTCCTGGCTGTCCAGCGAATTGGCGACCTACCCCAATGCTGACGCCATCGATGCCGGAGGATACACACCGTTTTCAGTTGCCGATGGCGTGCTCACGATTACGGCGGACAAGCCCCCCGCGTCCATCCAGCCTTTAATTCCGGCGGGTTATGCGCGGGACTATATCTCAGGCGCAATGAGCTCCTACCCGTTCAGCCAGACATACGGATATTTCGAAATGGAGGCCCGCGTGCCGGCCGGCAAGGGTCTGTGGCCGGCCTTCTGGTTGCTGCCGGTGGATCTGAAATGGCCGCCGGAGATCGACGTGATGGAAATCCTCGGGGACAAACCTGACACGCTCTACACAACTCTGCATTCGCGCCGTTTCGATCATGGCACCATGCACGGATATCCAACGAAAGGTGCAGGGCTTGCGACTGGTTTCCACCGCTACGGCGTGGACTGGGGTCCGGAACATGTGCGTTTCTATCTCGACCGCCGGCTGGTGTGCAGCCAGCCGACCCCGGCCGACTGGCATGCACCGTTCTACCTGCTGGTTAATCTCGCGGTTGGCGGCCCCCATAGCTGGCCGGGGCCACCAGACTCGAACACGCCATTCCCCGCCCGTTTCGATATCTCCGCGATCCGGGCATGGCAACGCCGCGCTTATCTTTGAATGGCCGCGGCGTTGGCACCCGAGAACGACGCGGACGAAAGAATATTGAGGAATTTCAACAGATCCACAGCTGGCGCGTTGGACACGTAGATTGTATCGCCGTTGCGCATCCATAGCTCGTCGCAGAAGAACAGGCCATCGGGCTGCGTCAGATCGACGGTGTAGATAGTGGGGATGTTCTGCGGCATCGAGTCCGGTACGGTCAGGCCAAGCTTTTGCAATGTCGCCTTGGTTTCAGTCCGATATAAAAACACGCCCAGCGCATTGGCGCGATCGTCCTGCAATCCGCCGGCCTTTGCCAACGCTGACGCCAGTGACAGCTTCCGCTCCCCAAATGGGAATCGGCGATCGAGCTGACTGAGCGTCGTCGTCTGCCCCGTGGCACCAACGGCCGAGAAATACCGCGGCTCGTGGCCCACATAGACAACGTCACCGCCCGCCAGTCTGATGTTCTGCGACGGGTCGTCGGCGATCTCCGACAACAAAGCCGTTTCGGCGCGGCCGCGTCGCTGTAACGTCACCTGCGTCTCGAAGGCCGGGTATTTCGGGCCGGCGGCGCGGGCGATCGCACCCAAAACGGTCTCGCCGCTTTCATCCATCGGGAAGCGCGTCGCGGTCGTTACCTCCCCAACGACGCTGACGTCATTGGCATGTCGTTCGGTGTAGGCGACGACGACCTGCGGATCGAGCGCGCGCTGACGGAGTTGAGCCTCGATTATGCTTTGGATCTCGATAGGCGTATGACCTGATGCAACGATTTTGCCGGCGTAGGGGACGGTGATCATGCCGTCAGGGCCAACCTGTTGCGGCGGTATGGCAACATAATTGCCGGGGCGGGCACCGGCATCAGCGGGAATGAACAGCCCACCGCTGCCGGTTTCGAAGATTGTCACGTTCAGAACGTCACCCACGCCAACCCGAATCGCCCCGGGCTTTACAGTGGTCATGGCCGGGCTGAACCGGGGGGCTATATCCCGCGATTCAAGCTGAGCGGCGACGCGTGCATCCAGGTGCACCAAAGCATAACCGAGACGTACTTCGGGTCCGATATTTTGCACCCTTATTTCGCTCGAGCCAATGATTGAGTCGCGGGTCGGGCCGCTTGTCGCGATAAAGCCGCTGCATCCGGAAAGAACGCCCGCCAGGGCGGTTGTCATCATCAAGGAGCGGGTAAGATGCCGCCAGTTACGGTCACCGGCTGCTGACCGCGTATCATTACTTGCCATATGCAATTGCCACCTTGGGATGAAGACAAAAAACCATCGATCAGATTCGCATCGAAATCACTTAAGCCAATCTGATTGGCTGAACAAAACCGCTAATACAATATCGATTACGCACAGTATTTCTCTCGGTCCTGTCTTGCGAATTGCGAAATGAGGTACCACGCCGATCAAAAAAATGTCAACTGCATTCTGTGCGTCGATGTATTTCAGCCAATGTCAAAATAAGACCGGAAGTCAGCGAACCTGGATCTCGTGGGTGCCCCCGTCGCATCAGCCGGTGGCGATCAGGGCCGCCAGTGCGTCGGGCATGCTGAGCATCGGATAATGCCCCGGGATCAACGGCTGCCGACGGCTGGCGGTCTGGTCGACGCCGACCGCAAGCAGCCGATCGGGACCGTAGCCCCCGGCCGGGGTGCTAAAAAACACGCGGATCAATCGCGTCGGCCTTGACGAAACCCACGTTGCACCGAAGCATCTGTGCCACACCTTCAGGACGCTGGCTTGTCCATCATCGCACACACTCTGCTGACCCAAACCGCTGCCCTTGTTCCCGCGCTGGCCGAGCGGGAATCGGAAGCGTGCGCGGTACGGTCGGTGCCGGAAGCAACCATCGCCGACTTCCATCGCCTGGGCATCCTGCGGGTGATGCAGCCGCGCCGTTTCGGTGGTCATCAGGCCAGCTTCGATATTTTCTCACGTATGGTGGAAACGCTGGCCGAGGGCTGTGCGGCCTCCGCCTGGGTCTATGCCGTGCTGGCGGAGCATCAGTGGATCATCGCCTGTATGCCGGATCGGGCCCAGATCGATGTGTGGGGCGACACGCCGCTCGCCGTGGCATCGTCTTCGCTCGCACCTCGGGAAACCGCGCGTCGCACCGTCGGCGGCTGGCGATTGTCCGGGCGGTTTCCATTTTCGTCCGGGTGCCGGCATTCACAATGGGCGATCATCGGGGCGAAGGCAGAGGATGCGGCGGGGAATACGCCGATACGTTATATGCTGGTGCCCGTGCCGCAGATCGAGATCGTCGATGACTGGCATGTGCTGGGATTGCGCGGAACGGGAAGCTGTTCGCTCGACGTGACGGATGTTTTTGTTCCGGAACATCGGACGGTTCTGCTGGCGGATTTGCTCCAAGGCACGACTCCCGGGTCCGCTATCCTGCCCGACTATCCTTTACTGCGTGCGCCGCGGGGTTTTTTGGTGCCGTTCTCGTTGCCGCCCGTCATGTTCACCCTGGCACGCCGAGCGCTGACCGCGGTACCGGCGGCGTTGCGCATCCGGATTTCCCGTGGCGTCAACGAGGTAGCGGCGTCAGAGGTGGTACAAATGCGGCTTGGTGAGGCCGCCGCCGCGATCGAGGCCGCAGTGCTGATCATGCACGCCCGGCGTGCGGAAAGTGTCCAGGCGTTGGAGGCTGGTGATGTGATCACTGCGGAGGCTGTTGCGCGCAACCGCCGCGATATCACCTTCGCGGCCGACCAGTTGCGCAGGGGCATGGATCTTTTGGTAGAGGTATCCGGGGCTCGATCGGTTTACGATACCGATCCGTTACAGGCGCTGCTGCGGGATATATTGACGATCGGGACGCACACGGTGGTTTCGCGGCAAGGTGCGATGGTGCCTTACGGCCGGATCATGCTTGGGTTGCCGACGGATCAGTGAAGACCCGGCGCCGGGATTTCGATCGCCCCGGTTCGGCGCTCACTGACCATGCGGCGCACGTCGTCTAGCCGGCCGGATTCAACATATGCCCGGCACAGCGTGAACTCCACCAGATCGGTCTGCGCCAGGCTGCCGACCATTCGGTCGCGCTGCTTCCACACCGGTTCGATAGCCTCGATTGCTGCCGTGAAATCCCGTCGCTGGAACGCGGCGAACCCGCGTGCGACGGCCGGCACCACCGGGCCGGAGGGGTAGCGGCCGTCGCGCGCCAGATCTTCCATCTGCCGCACGCGTGCCTCCAAGGCATCGCCGTCGCCGGCGGCTGCCTCGACCAGCGCCGCGTGCCAATCGGCGTAAGCGTTGCCGGCGCGCGGGAACATTTTGCCGACGAAGGCCTGCATGGTTTGCCATTGCTCGGGATTGCCGGGATTGCCCGCCAATTCCCACCGCCATAGAAACGAAGCCGCATTGGCCAAAATGCTCACGGCGGGGTCACGGTTAACCTCAGGCGCAACGACGTCGCTGTAAAGCCGGAACGCAGCGTCCGTATCGCCGGCCTGGAGTTGGAACAGGGCGAGGTGCCAGGTCAGGTGGCCATAAAGCCCGCCTTCGCGCGAGTAGGTTGGCAGAAAGGACCGTAGATAGGACCGGCCGAACGGCAGGTCGCCGGACTCATAGCATAAATGGCCCCATGTGTGCGCCCCATACGCATTGGCCGGGTTGCCCGCCATGGAGTGTTCGATCTTCCGCCGAGCGACGAGGTGCTGACCGTTTTCCGCCAGCGCGAAGGCGTGGTGACCGGTGAACCACCAATCGTCCCCGTAGGACGGGGCCAAACCGTCCATCAGGTCCAGCAGTTGGGTTTTCTGATCGACATGACCGGAAGAACCGATCAGGCCATTGGCGGTCGCGGACGTGCTGAGGACCATGGCGTCGCGGGGCCAGGTGCGCAGGTGCTGCCGCAGCGCGGCGAGTGCCGCATCGGTCTGGCCGGCGAGCAGCAGTCCAAAGAAGGCAACGTGGCTGGCTTCTCGCGGCGGCAGTTCGGCGACCAGCACGTTCGCCGCCGCCATCGATTCCCGGGCTGCCGGGATGTCTCCCCGTAACTGCCGCACCCTGGCCTTCCCGACGAAGGCGAGGGCGAAGCGGGAATCGGCGGCTATGGCATCGTCAAACGCCGCCTCGGCGCCAGGCTGCATGCTGAGTTGCCGGTCGCAGCCTTGGACGTAAGCATCTCGGGCCGCGGATGAGGTGGTGGAAACGGTGAGGCCATAGCGGTCGGTCAGCATGCTGGTCACCTCGGGAACATGATGCAGTGGAGTTTCACGCAACCGGGCGCCTCTGTCCACAAACAGCTTTTTGCGGTTCACGGCGGATACCGGTACAAGTCTTCAATCTCTGGAGGGGACATAAAACATGGCGACCACAACATTCGACGTTGGCGATATCAAGATCCACCGCGTGGTGGAGCAGGAAGCGCCGTTCTTCGACCCGCTCGGTTTTTTTCCGACCCTGACACCCGAGGTCCTGGAGGAAAACCGTGGCTGGATGACGGATGGCGGATATCTCGACCGTAAAACCGGCGAGGTCGTGCTGTGTATCCAGTCCTATCTGGTGCAGACCAAACACCACAACATCTTGATCGATAGTTGCGTGGGCAATCATAAACCTCGCCCGACGCGCCCGTTCTGGGACATGATGAACACCGACCGGTTTGGCAAAAGCCTTGCCTGCACGGGCGTTTCGCCAGACCAGATCGACTTCGTGATGTGCACCCATCTGCACGTCGATCATGTCGGCTGGAACACGAAGCTGGATAACGGCCGCTGGGTTCCGACATTTCCGAAAGCCAAGTATGTGTTCTCCGACAAGGAACTCGCGCACTGGACCGAGATTGAACAAAAAGATCCTGCCGCCGCGCCCTGGATCACCGATTCCGTCCTGCCCATCGTCGCCGCCAAACGCGAGGAAGTCGTCACAAGCAGCCACGCGTTCAGTGACATCGTCAAATTGATCTCGACGCCCGGACATTCGATCGACCATTTTTCCGTCCAGGTTGGCAAACCGGGCGCCGATGCGGTGATCACCGGCGATATGATCCATTCACCGCTACAGGCGCGCTATCCGGAACTGGGCATGCGGGCCGATTATCATTCGCCCACAGCGGGTGAGTCGCGCCGGAAACTGTTCGGCGATCTGTGCGATACGTCAACGCTGGTCTGCACGGCGCATTTCCCGTCGCCATCGTCCGGCCGGATCAAGCGCTGGGGCGACGGATTTAAGTTCGATCCAGTATAGGTCGCAACGCCGGATCTGGCCGGGTTGCCGCCGCCGCCGATCCGGACCAGACTACAGTGAATAATCGGGGAGATTCGCCATGATTGCGCTTAACATCAACGGACAGGTGCATCAGGTCGATGTCGATCCGGAGACACCGTTACTCTGGGTGATCCGCGAATGGGTGGGTATGACCGGAACGAAGTTCGGCTGCGGGATCGCCCAGTGCGGTGCCTGCTCCGTCCATATCGACGGCGCCGTTACCCGCTCCTGCTCGGTTCCCGTCGGGACCGTTGGTGCCAGCAAGATCGTGACAATCGAAGGCCTCTCGGCGGATGGATTGAGCCATCCGGTGCAGCGGGCCTGGTTGGCGCATGAGGTGCCGCAGTGTGGCTACTGCCAGTCCGGGCAGATCATGGCGGCGGCGGCGCTGCTGGCGCAGAATCCCAAACCCAGCGATGCCGACATTGACGATGCGATGAGCAATATCTGTCGCTGTGGCACCTATAACCGCATCCGGACGGCGATCCACACCGCTTCCGCCAGTGCATCCTGAAGGGAGCGAAGTCATGACAATCGATCGCCGCTCTTTCATTGCGACCTCGCTGGCAGGTGCGTTTTCATTGAGCTGGAAGCTGCCGGCCTCGGCGGCCGGGCCGGCTGAAGTGGGGATATGGGCCGTTATTTATCCCGATGACACTGTGGTTGTCCGGATCGCGCGATCCGAGATGGGGCAGGGGACTTTCACCGGTCTGGCGCAACTCGTCGCGGATGAAATGGACGCCGACTGGTCGAAAGTGCGGGCGGAGTATGTCGCCCCGGAGGTCAATCTGGCGAACAAACGGGCCTGGGGGGACATGTCCACGGGTGGCAGCCGCGGTATCCGAGCGTCGGTGGATTACGTCCGCAAGGGTGGTGCAGCGGCCAAGGCCATGTTGATTCAGGCAGCGGCGGCGCAATGGGGCGTTCCGGCGGATCAATGTACTGCGTCCGCCAGCGTCGTGACCCATGCCGGGTCCGGAAAGACGTTGCGTTACGGTGAAGTCGCGGCGGCGGCGGCGAAATTGCCGGTTCCGAGCGATGTGACGGTGAAGAAGCCGGCCGAGTGGACGATTATCGGCAAGGGCGTCAAACGGCTGGATACCGTGGAAAAACTGTCGGGCAAGCAGATCTTCGCGATCGATGTGCAGTTGCCGGACATGCTGAACGCCACGATCGCGCAATGTCCGGTGTTCGGTGGCAAGCTGGTCAGTTTCGATGCGAAAGCCGTTCAGGCCATGCCGGGCGTGCGGCAGGTGGTGGCCGTGGGCGATAATGCGGTCGCGGTCGTCGCCGACAAGTTCTACCAGGCCAAGACGGCACTGGCGAAGCTGCCGATCGTTTGGGACGAAGCGGGCAACGGCAAGGTCAGCAGCGAAACGATTGCGGCGCTGTTACGGGAAGGGCTAGAGGCGAAGCAGGCGGGTGTCGGGCTGGCGCAGGGTGATATCGATGCCGCGTTCACCTTGGCCGCGACCAAGATGGAAGCTGTTTACGGCACGCCGTTTCTGAATCACGCGACATTGGAGCCGATGAACTGCACCGCCAAGGTCGTTGGGAATACGGTTGAAATCTGGGTGCCGTCGCAAAACGGCGAAGCATCCATGGCGGCGGCGGCGGAAGCTGGCGGAGTCAAACTGTCGGATGTGAAAGTGAACAAGCTGCACCTCGGCGGCGGTTTCGGCCGGCGTGGGCAGCAGGATTATGTGCGTCAGGCGGTGCTGGTTGCGAAACAAACCGGCGGCCGTCCGGTGAAATTGATTTGGACCCGTGAAGAGGACATGCAGCACGGTTTCTACCGCCCGATCGGTCAGGCGAAGATGTCCGGGGCGATGGATGCTTCGGGGAACGTGGTCGGTTTGCGGATGCGCATCGCAGCACCGTCTATCGTTGCCAACCTGATCCCATCGGCGTTGGTCAACGGCGTGGACAAGATTGCGTTCCAGGGCATGAACCCGGACGAGTTCGGCTATATGGCGGTTCCGAACATCCTGATCGACCACGCGATCCGGACAACGTCCGTGCCGGTCGGTTTCTGGCGCGGGGTGAACGTCAATCAAAACACAATCTTTATGGAGTGTTTTGTTGATGAAATGGCGCATGCGGCGAAGAAGGACCCGCTGGAGTTCCGGCGCGCGATGATGGGTAAGAACCCCAAACATCTCGCCATCCTGAACGCGGTGGCGGAGAAAGCCGGTTGGGGCAGCAAGTTGCCGGACGGCGTGTATCGCGGGCTGGCGCAGAATTGCGGGTTTGGCAGCTATGTCGCCGCCGTCGCCGAAGTGTCGGTTTCGGACAAGGGTGCGCTGAAAATCCTGCGTATCGTTGCCGGGACAGATCCGGGATATGCGGTCAATCCGGATCAAATTGACGCCCAGGTGGATGGATCGTTCGCCTACGGCCTGAGCGCGCTGTTGTACAGCGAGAACACAATCAAGGACGGCCGTGTCGTCGAAAGTAATTTTGATACATACCAGGTGGCTCGGATGGCTGATATGCCGAGGGTTGAAACTATTCTGAAACCGAGCGGCGGGTTCTGGGGCGGTGTTGGCGAACCCACCATAGCGGTCGCGGCGCCTGCCGTGCTGAACGCAATCTTTGCCGCGACCGGCAAGCGGATTCGGCAATTGCCGTTGAAGGATCAGGATCTGCGCCGGGCATGATGAAGCTACTCGTTCTTGCTGTGGTTGTTTCGATGGGGGCGGTTGGTTTTGCCGCCGAACCGCCCCCTGGTGCCACGACGTGTTCGGGTTGCCATGGTCCGTCATTCATGCCGGTCAATGGCCGTGCTTCCGCCGATCTGTCATCCGGCATGGAGGCGTTTCGGTCTGGGGAGCGTCCGTCCACCGTCATGGGCCGCTTGATGAAGGGGTTTTCGCCAGCCGAGATTCAGGCCATCGCGGTCTGGATCGCCGAGCAAAAGTAGGGGGTGCCGATGCTGGGACGCCGATCGGTCTTGGCGATGCCGTTCCTTGCGCGTGCTGCCTTTGCGCAGGCGGCGGCGCGGGTCTTGGTGATCGGCGGTGGGTTCGGCGGTGCCAGCGCGGCACGGGCGCTGCGCCGGACCGATCCGAATGTTGATGTAACGCTGGTTGAGTCCAGTCCGGTCTTTACGTCGTGTCCGTTCAGCAACGAGGTAATCGTCGGCCTACGCGAGATCGGCCAGCAGCGCTTCGGCTACCAAGGTATCACAGCGGCCGGGATTCATATGGTGCAGGGGACCGCTGTTTCGGTCGATCCGCCGACCCGACGGGTGACGCTGAATGACGGTTCGGTCCTGGGATATGACCGGCTGATCCTGTCGCCGGGCATCGACATCGCCTATGACGCGTTGCCGGGTTACAGCGAGGCCGCCGCAGAGGTGTTGCCGCACGCCTGGAAAGCCGGCGATCAGACTCTGCTGCTTCGTCGTCAGTTGGAAGCGATGCCGGATGGCGGTTCGGTGGTTATTTCGGCGCCGGCCAACCCGTTTCGTTGCCCGCCCGGACCATACGAGCGTGCCAGTTTGATCGCGTATTATCTGAAGACGAACAAGCCGAAATCGAAACTGCTGCTCCTCGACGCAAAGGATACGTTTTCCAAGCAGAAGCTGTTCATGAGCGCCTGGGCAAAATTGTATCCGGGGTTGCTGGAGTGGGTGTCGCTGTCGGACGGCGGCAAGGTGGTTCGTGTTGATGCTTCGACACGCAGCTTCGAAACGGAATTCGGATCACACAAGGCCGACGTCGGCAACGTCATTCCGCCGCAGCGCGCGGGTCGGATCGCGGTGGTCGCCGGGGTGACGGACAAGACGGGATGGTGTCCGATCGATCCGGTTAGTTTCGAATCCCGTCTGGTGCCGGGGATCCACGTCATTGGTGACGCAGCGGTGGCCGGGGCGATGCCGAAGTCGGCGTTTGCCGCCAATGCGCAGGCGAAGGCGTGTGCGCTCGCGGTGGTCCGGATGTTGGGCGGGGCAGCGCCGGTGGAACCTCGGTTGGTGAACACCTGCTACAGTCTGGTGGCACCGGATTACGGGATTTCTGTCGCTGGCGTCTATCGGCCGGTGAACGGGCTGCTGACGGACATCGAAGGCGCGGGGGGCACCAGTCCGATCGATGCGCCGCCGGAAACGCGCGCGCTTGAGGCGGAATATGCGAATGCCTGGTTCAAAACTCTTACGAGCGACGTTTTTGCTTAGTGTCATAGGTGCGCCGACTTTTGCGGAGAACGATCAAATCGCGGCGTCGCTGACCGGTCATGCCGGCGATCCTGCCCGCGGGGCGGCGTTGTTCGCCAACCGCCAGATCAGCACCTGCGTGTTGTGCCACCCGGAACATCCGTCACCGGACACGATTGGTCCGTCGCTGGCAGGTGTCGGGCGGCGGCTGAGTCAGGGGCAGATCAGGCTGCGGATCTTCGATGCCGCCAGGGTTAATCCGGATACGGTCATGCCATCGTTTGCCCGGGTCTCGGGGTTGACCCGGGTCGGGCGTCCTTGGTTGGGCAAGCCAATCCTTGATGCCGAACAGATTGAGGATTTGGTGGCCTTTCTGGCGGCGTCGCGGTCGTGACGGTGCCTCGCAGGCAGGTGCTTGTGGCGGCGGCGGGCGCGGTGCTGCTGTCGCCGGCAAGCGCGACGGAAACGCAGGTGGCGGCGCTGATCAAGGAGCTGGTTGGCGATGCGACGTTGCGGGAGGGGCGCGTCAAACTGGACATCCCGTTGCTGGTGGAGAACGGTAACGCGGTGCCGATAACGGTCAGCGTGGACGGGCCGAATCGTGTCCGCAGCCTGCATGTCTTCGCCGAACGCAATCCGTTGCCGAATGTCGCCAATTTCTATTTCGGTCCCCGCGCCGGTCCCGCCAAAGTGTCAACGCGTATGCGGCTGGCGACGTCGCAAACGGTGGTCGCGGTGGCGAAGCTGGCGGATGGCAGTTGTTGGATGGATCGTATCGAGCTGATTGTTACTCTCGCGGCGTGCGTGGAATAAAGATGGCCCGCGTTCTGATCAACATCCCCAAGGAAGCCCGAAAGGGCGAGGTGATTGAGATCAAGGTGCTGATCTCCCACCCCATGGAAAGCGGGCAGCGGCGAACCGATTCCGGACAGGTCATTCCGCGTAAGATCATCAACAAATTTGTCTGCACATGGAATGGAGACGAGGTGTTGAGTGTCGATCTGTTCCCGGCGATCGCGGCCAATCCGTTCCTGTCGTTCTTTGCGGTCGCCGATGTCAGTGGCACCATCAGCATGACCTGGGTGGATGACGATGGCGCGACACAAACCGAACTGGCGTCCATTACCGTGACATGATCAGGATTTTGTTCATGTTACTGGCGATTTCGGCAGCGGCGGCGGAGCCTCGATCCGGATACCAGGACGCCAGCCCGGCGACACGGGCGATGCAGGATGACGACACTACCAACCCCGGATTTCTGTGGGTGCAACAGGGCGAGGCGATCTGGCACGAGCACGGCGGCACGACCGGGAAAAGCTGTGCCGACTGCCACGGTGATGCGGCCGCGATGCGTGGCGTGGCGGCGCGGTATCCGGCCTATAACGTGACACTTGGGCACCCATTGACGTTAGAACAACGCATCAATCTGTCTCGCACCGCGGATCAGGGCGCCGAGGCCTTCGCGCCGGAAGGCGACACGTTATTGGCGATCACCGCGTTCGTTGGGTTGCAATCCCGCGGAATGCCGATGGCTGTTTCGCCCGACGGGCCGGCGCGGCCGTATTATGAGAACGGACAGAGATTGTTCCAGACGCGGATGGGCCAGCTCAATCTGTCCTGCCAGCAGTGCCACGACGATTTCGCGGGAAAGCGGCTTGCCGGGGCACTGATCCCACAAGGGCACCCGAACGGTTATCCGCTGTACCGGTTGGAATGGCAGGGGATGGGATCGCTATATCGCCGGATCCGCAATTGCATCACCGGCGTGCGGGGGGAGCCGTTTGCGGTGGACTCCCCCGATCTGGTCGATCTGGAACTGTTTCTGGGCGTGCGCGCGACGGGTTTGGTGGTGGAAACGCCCGCTGTGCGCCCGTAAGCCGGCTTTCAGCCCGCCTCGGCTTTCACCCGTTCCGCATCCAGGTCGGGAACGTTGCTTGCCGACGCGCTCAGCATGGTCGATTTGGTCACCCTCAGCGCCGCCGCCGCAGCATCGTTTTCGTTGATCTTTGACATCACCGCCAGACGGGCGCGATCGAAGTATTCGCGGTTATTGGCGACGAATTCCCGAGATTTCCGCAAACCCGCCAAATACCCGTTGATCTCCGGCACCACGTAACGTGCCACCAGATCCCAACTGCGCATGGTATTCTCGGGATTGGCCCAGTCATGCACGAAGCCCACGACGGTGCCGAAGCCGCCGCTGATCGCCAGGACCTCTTTGATCCGTTGGATCAGATCGTCCGGCGTGCCGATCGTTGCCGCGGCGCCGTCCGAGAACGCGGTCTTGTCCACCGCCTCATCAGGTGTTTTGAACGGCCTGGCGCCAGGCCGTTGCAACGTCGCGGTGATGTATTCGTTGTGATGCCGTAGCAGGCCGTCGCGGGCTTCCGCACGGGCTTTTTCGCGGGTTTCGGCGATGTGCCAGCTCAGCAGGACGCGCCAGTTTTTCCGATCGACGGTCTTGCCATGCTTGGCGGCGGCGGTTTCGGCAAAGCCCCATTGGGTGGGCAGGGCGTTCAGGCCTTCGTTCGACAACGAACCAATCGAGATAATGCCGATCCCGTGTTTTCCCGCCAGGGTCATGCCGGAGGGGCTGATTTGCGAGGCGACGGCGAACGGCAGCTCCTCCTGCAAGGGCAACAATTGCAGGGCGGCGTCGTTCAGCGTGAACCAATCGGATTTCTCGGTCACCCGTTCGCCGCTGAACAGGCGGCGGATGATGCCGATCGCCTCATCCTGGCGGTCGCGCAACAGCATCGGATCGACACCGAGTGTATGGGCGTCGGACGCCAACGCGCCGGGGCCGGAGCCGAAGATGACGCGGCCGCCGGTCATGTAATCCAGTTGCACCATGCGTTGGGCGACGTGGAACGGGTGATGGTACGGCAATGAAACCACACCGGTGGCGAGTTTGATGCGTTTCGATCGTTCACCGGCGGCGGCGAGGAACATTTCAGGGGAGGCGATCATCTCCCAGCCGCTGGAATGGTGTTCGCCGCACCAGAATTCGTCGTAGCCCAGCTTGTCCAGGTGCTCGACCAGATCAAGGTCGCGGCGGAATTGCAACATCGGGTGCTCGCCGATCGGGTGATGCGGGGCGAGGAAGGCACCAAAATTCAGGCGGGACATGCGACGGCTCCTTTTGAACCGGGATGGTAGGAAGGAACCGGGACTTGGGCAAATGTTTGTCAGGCGTGCGCGTCGCCGTTAGGCTGACGGTTCATGGAGAAAACGCCGATGCACACGAAACCAGTGCCCGTCCCAGATGAAGTCAGCGCGCCGTTCTTCGACGGTGCGCGGGACAGAAAACTGATGCTGCAGCATTGTTCGGCCTGCGATGGCTGGAGCTTTCCGGTGCGCGAACGGTGCCCGCATTGTTTCGCCGCCGCGTTGACGTGGCGTCAGGCCAGCGGACGCGGGACGCTGTATACGTTCACCATTATGCATCAGGTGATGAACCCCGGCTTTGCCTCCGCGGTGCCTTACAACGTGGCGCAAATCGACCTGGAAGAGGGTGTGCGGATGGTGTCGAACGTGGTTGGGATCGGCAACGATGCGTTGCGCATCGGCATGGCGCTGGACGTCGTGTTCGAGGATGTCTCGGACGATATCCGTCTCCCCAAATTCCGTCCCGTGGCAGGTTGAAGCAGATGGCAAACGAACCAAAGGGCGCCATCGTCGGTCTGGGCGTCACGCCGATGGGCAAGATCTATGGCCGCCGGTCAGTTGATTTCGCGGCCGAGGCGATTGCCTTGGCGCTGGACGATGCGGGCCTGCAAAAATCCGACATCGACGGGTTGCTGATCAACGCCAATATCTCGGGCGATATCGATGTTCGGGCGCAGATGATCCTCGGGTTCCAGGACCTGACGCTGGTGAATGTCATGAGCGCGTACGGCTCCACCGCCGGCAGCATGATGCAGTATGCCTGCATGGCGATCCGTGAGGGCCTCGCGAAAACTGTCGTTCTGGTCTATGCGGATGCGCCGCTATCGCCATCGCGCGGCGCCGGGCAATCGTATGCCGGGCCGCATCGCTATCCGCTGGGTGGTATGGTCGGATTGCGCGCCGCCTACGGCAACTTCGGTGCCAATGCCGAATATGCGATGGCGGCTCGGCGGCATATGCATCTGTATGGCACGACATCGGAACAGTTCGGAACGATCGCGGTTGGACAGCGGCAATGGGCGCAGCTCAGCCCATGGGCACAAATGAAACAACCGATGACGATGGAGGATTACTATAAGTCGCGCTTTATCGCCGAACCGCTGCGATTGTTCGATTGTTGCCTGGTATCCAACGGCGCTGTCGCGGTGATTGTGACGTCGGCTGACCGGGCGCGGGACCTCCGGCAGCCTCCGGTGAACGTGCTGGGCTACGCGCAGTGTGCGCCGGGCGACAATCTGCGCACCGACCGGCACCCCGCTGTTGAGACTGGTGCGAAACAATCCGGCGAAATCGCGTTCCGCATGGCCGGGATAACCCGAGACGATATTGGCACCTGTCAGCTTTACGACTGCTACACCTATACCGTTCTCGTGACGCTGGAGGATTACGGTTTCTGCGCCAAGGGCGAGGGCGGTCCCTTTGTGGCCGACGGAAAGCTCGGCCCGGGCGGCGCACTGCCGACCAACACCGGTGGTGGCCAGTTGTCCGGCTATTACATGTGGGGCTTCACCCCGTTGTCGGAGGCGGTGGTGCAGGCGCGCGGGCAGGGGGGCGAACGCCAGGTCCCGCGCAACGATTTTGTCCTGGTCAGCGCGAACGGCGGAATTCTGAATTACCACTCCACCATCATTCTGAGCCCGCACACGTCCGGTTAAGGACGTATCAAACGCACCGGAACGCCCTTGGATGCGGGCGTTTTGGATGCCTCATCGTGCAGCCATAACGGGATCAGCGGGTTCATTTCGGGATAATATCCTCCAATACATCCGTCCGGCAAATCGAACGGCGTGACCGTCAGCCCGGTCACCTCGCGATGCACGTCATCACCGGCATCGGTCACCAATCCGACCGTGTCGCCTTCGCGCAATCCCTCACGAGCCATATCGGCAGGATTGATCAGCAGCACGCTCCGCAAGCCCTCAATCCCGCGCAACCGGTCGCTGAATCCGTAGATCGTTGTGTTGAACTGGTCATTGGACCGCATCGTCAGCAGATGAAAGCGCCCGGGCGCATCGCCGATCCCCAATGCCGACAATACGGTGGGAGAGGTGAATTCCGCTTTGCCACTCTCTGTCTTCCAAATTCGGTCACGTGCGCTGTTGCCGCGATAGAAGCCACCCGGTTCGAAAATGCGCGCGTTGAAGTCATAAAACTCGTCCGGATAGGTCTCGGCGATCAAATCGCGCACAACGCTGTAATCAGCGGCCCAATCATCCCAGTGCCATTTCGGGTGCGGCGGCAGCGTCGCCTTTGCAAGGCCGGCGACGATGGCGAGCTCCGATAACAGGTGCGGACTGGCAGGCGAGCGTTTGCCGACGGACCCATGGATATGGCTGAAACTATCCTCGATCGTCACGGACTGCGGGCCACCTGCCTGCATGTCTTGTTCGGATCTGGCCAGACACGGCAGAATATAGGCCGATCGGCCAGGGATCAGATGGGTCCGGTTCAGCTTAATGGCAATCGACACCGTTAAATCCAGCTTGCCCCAGGCAGCCTCCATCGCGTCCCGCTCCGGGATGGCGCGCACGAAATTGCCGCCGAGGCTGAAAAATGCTCTGATAGACCCGTCAAGGATGCCCTGGCAGGCATCGACCGTCGTGCGGCCTTTGTCGCGCGGCGGCTCGAAATCGAACTGTGCCGCCAGCTTGTCGAGAGGTACAAGTTCGGGCTTTTCCGAGATGCCAACTGTGCGTTGTCCCTGAACGTTGGAATGTCCGCGAACCGGCGAAACGCCGGCACCGGCGCGACCGATATTGCCTTTCAGCAGCATCAGGTTGACCAGCAACCCAATACTTTGCGACCCATGCACATGTTGGGTCAGGCCCATGCCGTAGATACCGATGGTCCGTTCAGCCTCGCTATACACATCGGCCGCGCGTTCAAGTTCGTTCCTCGTCAGGCCGGAGACGCGTTCTATTTCGCCCCAGTCCGCGGCGAGCGCGGCCTGAGCAAAGGTCTCGAAATCATGTGTATGTTCGGCGATAAAAGCGCGGTCGATGATCCCTGGCTGGCCATTGGCCAGTCGTTGCTTATCGGTGGCGAAGACGTGCTTGCAAAGCCCCATCAAGGCGGCGATGTCGCCACCGGGACGCACCTGTAGATACATGTATGACAACGCCGTGCCATGACCGGTCAGCATCTCGATCGGATTCTGTGGATTGACGAAATGTTCCAGGCCTTTTTCCCGCACCGGGTTGAAGGTCACGATCTTGCAGCCGCGCTTCACCGCATCCTGTAGCGGATGCAGAAAGCGCGGGCTGTTGGAGCCCGGATTCTGTCCGAAATAGAAGATCGCGTCACAATAATCGAAATCGTCCAGCACGCAGGTACCGACCGGCGACCCGATCACCTTCTTCAACGCGACCGAGGTCGTTTCGTGACACATGTTCGAACTATCGGGCAGGTTGTTATGCCCGTAGAATCGAGCAAACAGAGCGTAAAGATAGGATGCCTCAAGGCTCGCCTTGCCGGAGGCATAAAAGATCGTCGATTTGGGATCGAGCCGGTTCAATTCCCGACCGATACTGCCAAAGGCTTCGTTCCAGTCACAGGCAACATATTTGTCCGTAGCGGCATCATATCGCAGCGGTTGGGTCAGTCTGCCCTGCATTTCAAGGTCGTAATCCTGCCACCCACGCAACTCGGTCACCGTGTGTTCGGCGAAAAAGGCCGGCGTGCAACGGTCGCGCGTCAATTCCCAGATCGTCGATTTCGCGCCGTTTTCGCAGAATTCAAAAACATGGGGATGGGCCGGCTTGCCCCATGCGCACGACGAACACATGAAGCCCTTGGCTTTGTTCTGCCGAGCGAGCGTCTCGACGATGGCGGGCGTGGCAAGTTCGCGGGCGAAGACATGGCCAATGCCCCTCAGCGAACCCCAACCCCCGGCCGGACCATCGTAATGCCTGGTGTCTGGCCCTTCGTCGCCCATCTTCAAGGTCCCTGATTTGCAAACGCCAGTAGAACGCATGCCAGGGGTGTCGGTTCCGTCCCGTTGACCGTCCAAACGACTTGGGTCAAACCGGATTTTCGGATGGGAGCGACGCGCGATGACGATCACGATCTATGGCATTAAGGCCTGCGACACGATGAAGAAGGCTCGGTCCTGGCTCGAGGCAAACGGTGTCGATCACGCCTTTCACGATTACAAAACCAAAGCGATCGGGCGCGATACGCTGGAGGCCTGGGCGCGATCGGTCGGCTGGGAGACATTACTAAATCGGTCCGGGACCACGTTTCGAAAACTTGCCGACGCGGATAAGGCTGATTTGGATCAGGCGAAAGCTGTGGCGTTGATGCTCGCGCAGCCGTCAATGATCAAGCGCCCGGTTTTGGATGTGGACGGGCGCCTGATTGTCGGCTTCAAGCCGGAGACCTATGCCGCCGCCCTTGCCTGAGGTCGCTCAGGCGCCGGGTGCCCGAGACTTTTGATCAGCCCGTCGCAATGCTATTGTAACGGCTCCGAGCAGAGAATTGCCCTCAAACGGTTTGCTGAGGCGCGGCGCGCGCTGGCAAATTGCCGGAACCGCGAGGCCGGCCCCGAATGCGGTCAGCAGAACGAATGGTATGCCGCGAGCGTGCAGAATTTCGGCGACCGGCCAGACATAGATGCCAGGACCCAGGTTCACATCAAGGACAGCCGCGTCGATCTGTGTCGTTTGGGCGAATGTCATCGCCAAGGCCAGATCATCCGCCGGGCCGACGACGGTATATCCGCCGTCTGTCAGTACATCCTCAGTATGAAGGGCGATCATGGCGTCATCTTCAACCAACAGAATGCGGTGACCGGTCATGCTCCGGTGTCAGCCGCCTGCCGCTGGATGAACATCCAACTTCCACCGTCCGTCGCGGCCTGGACACGCACCGTGAGTGCACGGTCGCGGTCGCTGAAATCGCCGACAAAGGAAAAAGCGATGTCGAGGGTACCAGCCGCAAGCGCGCGATCGATCCGCCCTTTGAACGACGGGTTATTCATGCAAGGTGCGATATCGACGAAAAATTGCCGCCCCTGTGTTGGCCGCGCTTTACGGCCGGATTGCTGAGCTTCGGTCCGATTGTAGACCCGCACCGTGCCCTCCGCATCGAGGCCGATCACCCCGAACGGCAATCTATCGAGGTCCGCGGGCGTCAGCGCCTCTATCGCGTCCGCAAGCCGCTCAGTTTCAAACTCCGGCAAAGAAATCACTCTCGGTCCTTAAGGAAAATATTAATCTGTTACATTTCAAGATAGAGAAAACTTCACGATTTTAACGTATCTGCAAGTGGCTCCTGCGTCAAACGGCACTGCCGGCCCAGAAATAGGGCGCGTGTCGACCGCCAGCAGGCTCAATTCGTATAACCGTCGTAAACCACGATCCCGACGAGATGTGTCACCACATTGTCTCCGGCGGCAGACAGCGGCACCAACAGACGCTCAAAAGTCAGAGGATCGCCGTCGCCGAAGTCGAACCGGAGCAACTCGTGTGTCGGTTGGGCCTGCCGGGCACAGCGTTGATAGGCTTGTATCAGGCCGTCGGGGTCTTCATCCGTGTGATCCCGCACCTGGAGCGGACGGCCAAGTTGTTCGATCAGCGCGTGTCCGACCTGAACGAAGCGAACGGTGTTATCATCCTCGACCACCGCGATGGTCAGCGCGCCGGTCGCCGCGAAACGCGACCAATCGAAACCGGATAATGCCGGCAACGCGCGGTCAACATCCTGCCTATGCGACCAGGTGTCGTAGAGCGAGCGGACGATCTCACTTTTGATTTTTCGCCTCACGGGCGATTCGATGATGATCGAGCCGAACCGCTCCATAGGCGCGGTGAGCCGGTAGCGAAAGCCGGACTGCGTGTATTCCAGCAGCGGCTTGCAGTTGAATTCGGTTCCAGCGACCCGTGCAATCAGCGTTGTGCCAAAACCTGTATGGGTTGGCGCAACCGCTGGCGGGCCGCCCGCTTCCCGCCAGTCGAATTGAAACTGCTGCTGACCAGGCAGGCCGGCGATGCCCCAGGTCAGGAACACCTGGCCATCCGGCACCGATAGTCCCCCATATTTCGCGGCATTGGTCGCCAGTTCGTGGGTGACCAATGCGAAGGTTTGCGCGGCCTTGACCGTCAGCACGATGTTGGGACCATCGAGTTGAGCCCGTGCGCCAAACGCGCCCAGTTCATTTCGTAAGATCTTGTCCAACGGGGCACCGTCGAATGCCTCATTCGTCAGGGCATCATAGGTTCGCGATAAGGCATGCAGCCGGCCACTGAAGGCTTGTCTTGCGTCGGGAAGGGTGCGCTCACCCGACAAGCTGCGGCTGGCAATCGATTGGATCACCGCGAGCAGGTTCTTGCCGCGATGGGCGAGTTCGAGCAGCAACGTGTGCCTTACGTACTCGGCCCGCTTGCGTTCCGAGATATCCGAGACCACGGCGATGAAATAGTCGATCCCGCCATTGGCGGTCCGGACGCAACTGGTGGTAACGGAGGCCCAAATCTCCGTTTTGTCGGGGTGCAGGAAACGTTTTTCCACACTGTAGGAGTCGATGCCGCCGGATCGGATGACTTCGAAATGCGCCCGGTCGGCGTCGATATCGGCCGGATGGGTGATGTCGAACCAGGTCATGGTTCGCAGCACCGACGCTGAATAACCGGTCATCCGAGCCAGGCGGTCGTTGACCCGCAGCCATTGTCCGTTGGGGGCGATTTCGGCGATACCGACGGCCGCGTTTTCAAACATCGCCCGGAAGCGTTTGTCGCTGGCCCGCCGGTCGTCGTCCGCCTGTTTCAGTAATGTAATATTCTGGTGAGAGACAATAGCACCGCCATTGCCGGTCCGGGACAGCGATGCCACGGTCATCAGAAACCATCGTTGTTCCGTTGGGGAATGACAAGCATATTCCAGGGTGAACTGCGGCAGTGTCCCGTCCAGGACACTGCTGATACCGAGAAAGGCCCGCATCGATTCCGCATCGGTCGCGGCGGCATCGCGGCAGACCGCCAGATAGTCCGTTCCAGGACCAATTGCGGGACTGGAGCCAACGATATTGTCGGCGGCGAAGGTCAGCCAAGCCTGATTGACAATGGTTATCCTGCCGCTTTTGTCCAGGATGGCAATATTTGCCGGCTGGACGGCGGGATCAGCTTCGCTTGTCCATGCGGGTTGAAACGGTCGCTCCGCGGATAGCTGAGCATGATCGGCAGGCGGCGCGGGCATCGACATGTCTTCCGATTAACGGGCGATGCCCATATTTTTATTTTGGTATCATATGGATATTGCCGTATCGCAATGTGCGGGTTACCTTCCGCCGACCCGGGGACAATAGCAAGCTGTTTGTTCCCCTGTTCGTCACCGTCGGGCGCGCCTTTTCTGAGTGGATGAGAGCTGATCCGGTTCAACCAGATCGTGGTGCGGGCTGGCCATTGGCTGGCGCAAGAGACTCCGGTTGACGTTAAGGCTGAAGCTTGGACGTTTACGCCATTACCCGCTACGGTTGTGCAGCCGCTTTGGCGGAGCTTGAATCGATGCGACGAACCCTACGCGCAGGCTGTCTGCTGTTGGCAGTGGCTGGTCTGTGGTCGGCATCGGCGCAGGCGGTCTATCCGGACCGGCCGATCCATTTGGTCGTTCCGTTCGCTCCCGGCGGGGGTGTCGATGTCATCGCGCGGCTGGTCGCACATCGGCTTGCGGAGCGTATCAATCAGGCCGTGATTGTGGAAAACCGGTCCGGAGCCGGGGGAAATATCGCCAATCAGTATGTGGCCCGAGCAACGCCCGACGGATACACATTGCTGATGGCGTCACCGGCCGCGGCGGTGTTGTCCAGCACGATGCTGTTGGTTGTCGCAGCCGACAGTCCCATTCACGACGTGCGGGATCTGATCGCCCGGGCGCAGGCGAAGCCCGGTGTCTTGAATTACGCCTCGGCCGGTGTTGGCAGCAGCGAGCATCTGGCGGGGGAATTGTTCGGACAGATGGCGGAGATAACGGTGGTGCACATGCCGTATAGGGGGAGCGGCCTGGCCATGAACGATCTCCTCGCCGGACAGGTACAGTTCATGTTCGGTGGTGCGGCGGGGCTTCTGCCGCAGGTTCAGGCCGGGCAATTGCGGGCGCTGGCGCAGACCGGCAAAACGCCACAGCCGGACATGCCGGATATTCCGACGATGGATCAGGCCGGCGTTCCCTAATATGATGTTATTATCTGGAACGGTGTGATGGCGCCGAAGGGGACACCGCCCGGGATCATCGAATTTCTCAATACCGGGATTTCCGCCGCGGCGAACGATCTCGCGCCTCGATTCAATGCCCTCGGGGGGCAGGCGATGACGATGACGCCGCGGACATTTCGGGCAGTGATCGCCGACCAGATCGCCAAGTGGGCGGCGGTGATCGAGAAGGTCAATGTCCATGCCAACTGAGGACGCCGCCGATACGATCGCGCGGCATCTGGCGCGGGTGTCGTATCAGGATTTGCCGGATTCGGTGGTGCAGGCGACCAAGGCGTCGATCCTGGATACGCTGGCCTGCATGTTCGCCGGCAGCGCCAGCGTCGATGTCGCGGCAATCGCCGGGCTGGTCGCGGATACCGGCGGGCGTCCGTCCAGCACGGTAATTCTGGGAGGCGGGTTGAAAGTTCCGGCCGCGCAGGCGGTGCTCGTGAACGGCGCGATGATTCACCAGTTCGACTTTGACGACACGCATGATTTAGCGATCTGCCATCCCACGTCGGCCTGTCTGCCGGCAGCGCTGGCGGTGGGGGAAGAAGTCGGAGGCGTTTCGGGTCGCGATGTGATCCTGGCGGTCGCGTTGGGGACCGATCTGGTCAGCCGGGTCGCGCTGGCGATCCATGGCGGGTTGCTGGATTATCCGTGGTTTCGGGCGCCGATCGTCGGTTTGTTCGGCACCACAGCCGTCGCGGCGAAGATCCGCGGTGCCAACGAAGCGCAGCATCGCGACGCGCTCGGTCTGACGCTGCCGTTGATCAGTTGCACCAGTGCCAGTCTGCATCACGGCAACTCCAGCGTCCGGTCGATCCGCGACGGTCTGGTGTACCGCAGCGGCGTGCTGGCGGCGGAACTGGCGATGCGCGGCCTGCGTGGCGACCAGGCGGTGTTTGAGGGGAAATACGGTTACTACCAGTCGTTCTTTCGTGGTGAATACGACCGGACGAAACTGCTCGACGGGCTGGGAGAGCGTTTCGAGTCCGACCGGATATCATTGAAGCCCTGGCCATCCAGACGCACCCTGCATCGAACCATTACGGCGGTGATCGATCTGATGACGTCCGCCGATCTGATGTTCGATGACATCGAGACTGTTGAGATATTGGTTGGCCCGATTACCCGGCCGTGGTGCCAGCCCGTCACCGTCGGCATGGTGCCGGAGCGGCGCATTGATGTGTTGAACAACATGCTGTTCGCTGTGGGCGCTGCGATCCGCTACCGCGATGTGCCGCTGAGTCTGTATAACGATCCGCAACGCGCCGATGATGTTGTGACCGAAGCGGTACCCAAAGTCCGCTGGCGGGAAGTGGAAAAGGTGTCGGACAGCCTGGTGGCAGAAACGGCACAGGTTAAGATCGTTACGGTCAACGGGGTCCTGCATGAGGCGTCCTGCGACATTCCGCTCGGGCATCCAGACCGGCCGATTTCCGCGGCGCAACTGCGTGCCAAGTTTATGGAGCGCGCGCGTAACGCCAGCCGAGCACTGGATCCCGGTCGGTTGGATGATATTTTCGAAATGGTCATGGCGTTGGACAAGCTACCCGATGTTGGTGCATTGACGGCTTTGTTGGCGTAGGGGCGTCCGGAACCCTGCTGTAGGGGCACTGACTGGTTTGAGGCTATAAGCCTTTCAACCTAAAGCCCGAAGGATCATTCCATGCCCAACCCGCCGACCACTAAACCGCGCGGCCGCCACTTCTTCGCCAACCCGGGGCCGACGAACATTCCGGACAGCATCCTGCGGGCGATGGACCGGCCCAGCATCGACTTCATGGATCCGGAGTTCGTTCCGGTTTACGACGCCGCCTTCGCCGGGGTGAAGCGAGTTCTACGCACCGAGCAGCATCTGTTCATGTACAACGCCTCTGGCCATGGCGCCTGGGAAGCCAGCCTGACAAACCTGTTGTCACCCGGCGATACGATCCTGGTGCTGGAATCCGGCTATTTCTCCGACGAGTGGGCTGCCATGGCGCGCGGTCATGGGCTACAGGTGCAGGTTGTCGCGGCCGACTGGCGGCGCGGCGTCGATATTGCGGATGTCGGCAAGGCGCTGGCGGCGGATACGGGGCACGCGATCAAGGCGGTCTGCGTGGTGCACAACGAAACCGCCACCGGCATGATGCTGCCGTTGCCGGAGATCCGGGCGGCGATCGATGCCGCCGCTCATCCCGCTCTTTTGCTGGTCGATACGATTTCCTCGCTGGGGTCGTTAGAGTTCCGGATGGACGACTGGAAGATCGACTGCGTCGTCGGCGGCAGCCAAAAGGGCCTGATGCTGCCAACGGGCATGAGTTTTACCGGCGTGTCAGACAAAGCCATGCAAGCGCACGAAACCGCCAAACTGCATCGTTTCTACTTCGACTGGACAATGATGGTGAAGCGCGCGTCGAAAAGTTTCATTGGCACTATTCCAGTCAACATTTTCTACGGCCTGCGCGAGTCGATCCGTCTGTTGGACGAAGAGGGCCTCGATGCCGTCGTCGCTCGGCATGCGCGTCTGGCTGAGGCAACCCGTCGGGCCGTAACCGTTTGGGCAGGAAACAATGGACCGCGATTGTTCTGCATGACGCCGGGCCGGTTTTCGAATTCCGTCACCGCGATCCTGATGCCGGAGGGCACCAACGCCGACGCCCTGCGCAAAACAGTGCGGGAGCGGTTCAATGTTTCGCTCGGTGGGGGACTCGGCAAGCTGAGCGGCACGGTCTTCCGGATCGGGCATCTGGGCGACCTGAACGAACCGATGCTGTTGGGCGCTCTGACCGCGATCGAAATGGCGCTGCGCATCGATGGCATCCCGCACGGAAGGGGCGGCGTGGAAGCCGCGATGGCGTTTCTGGCCGGGGAGTAACGGGATCAGACCACGACCGAGTGGAAAACCCGGGTCGGGGTCACGAACTCGTCCTGTGCGGCGACGGTCAGGATTTCCCGCGATCCGGACTGTTCCGTTCGCCGCAACACGCCGTAAACCGACGACCCGGCGGCCTCCAGAGCGGCGACGGCGCTGCCGGTTCGCAGCCTGTGGAAGAGGAACAGCGCTGTGATGGCGTCGCCGGCACCGTTGACCGTTAGGCCCAGCCGAGGCGTACGGAGCAAGTGGAACGCTCCGTCCTCGAACGTCATCATGTCGATTTGGCCGGGCGGGGTCTCGTCAGTCTCCAGGCTGGTCAGCAACACGCAGGCCGGGCCGTTGGCGTGCAGCATAGACCGCAGCCGCAGCACCGCCTGTTTGGCGCCGTGCAGGGTGGAGCAGTCCAGACCGGTCAGGCGTTCGATTTCGAACCGATTGGGCGTGGCGATATCGGCGGCGGGCAGGGCGTGTTCGCGCAGGAAATCCTCGATTCCGGGGCGGACATAGACGCCGGTGTCGGTGTCGCCGATGACCGGGTCACAGCAGTACAGCGCGGCTGGATTGGCGCGCCTGACGGTTGCCACGGCGTGCAGGATCGCGTCGCCGATATCGGCCCCACCGACATACCCCGACAGCACGGCGTCGCACCGGCTGAACGCGTCCCGGGCGGCGATCCCGTCCACCAGATCGCGCACCGATTGCCCGTCGTAAACCGCGCCTTTCCAGTCGCCATACCCGGTGTGGTTGGAGAACTGGACGGTGTTGATCGCCCAGACCTCGGCACCCAGCCGTTGCAGCGGAAACACCGCGCTGGCGTTGCCGACATGGCCGTAGGAGACCCAGGACTGGATCGACAGGATGTTCATGAGCACGTCTCTTTCCGGCGGTCCGCAGGGGCACAAGCTTCCCTCCCGGACGCAATACGCTATATGCACCGGCAACGCATCCGCGCCCGAGACCCAGCCGGGTCCGCCCTCTTGCCCGACCGGGATACCATCCACCATGCACACGCCACTGCTTTTCCAGCCGATCAGCTTCCGGTCGGTGACCGCCCGCAACCGCATTGTCGTCGCCCCGATGTGCCAGTACAGCGCCAATGACGGCCTGGGTAACGACTGGCACGTCCAACACCTGGGCGCCCGCGCCGCCGGAGGGGCTGGCATCGTCATGACCGAGGCGACCCATGTTTCCGCCATCGGCCGCATCACGCCGCATTGCCTCGGCCTGTATACGCCGGAGCATCAGGCGCTGCTGACACGCCTCGCCGCCGTGATTACGCAGTGCGGGTCCGTCCCGGCGATGCAGATCGCCCATGCCGGTCGCAAAGCATCGTCCCATGTCCCCTGGGAAGGCGGCAAGCCGATCCCGGTCGAGGACGGCGGCTGGACCCCGGTTGCTCCGAGCGCCCTGGCCTCGGTTCCGGGCGCGACGGTACCGCATGCTCTGTCGGCATCCGAGATCGGCGACGTGATCGGCCAGTTCGTCACCTCCGCCCGCATGGCCCGCGGGGCCGGCTTCAAGATTTTGGAAATTCACGCCGCCCACGGCTATCTGGGTCATTCTTTCCTGTCGCCGGTGTCGAACCAGCGCAATGACTCCTACGGCGGCGACCTCAACGGCCGCATGCGGTTCCTGATGGAAGTGATCGAGGCGATCCGCACCGAATGGCCGTCCGACCTGCCGCTGTGGGTCCGGTTGTCCTGCACCGACTGGGTGGCCGGCGGCCTGACCATCGAGGACACCGTCAATGTCTCGCGCAAGCTGGCGGCGACCGGACTGGTGGATCTGATCGACGCGTCGTCCGGCGGAGTGTCGCACGAGCAGAAGATCCCGTCCCTGCATCCCGGCTATCAGGTCCCGTTCGCCGATGCGATTCGCAATCAGGCTGGCATCGCCACCGGTGCGGTCGGCATGATCACCGAACCGACCCATGCCGCGGAAATTGTGGCGAACGGCCGAGCCGACGTGGTTCTTTTGGCGCGGGCCTTGCTGGCCGATCCGGCATGGCCGATCCGCGCCGCCAAGGCCCTCGGCGTGAAGCCCGACGTGCCGCAACAATATCTGCGCGCCGCGTTGTAGTCCCGCATTGCTCATCCGGCTTCGGGGTTGCACAATACCGTGTGCTTTCCCGAAGACGATCTGTTCCAGGGGGAGTCGCCGAACGCCCGTTCGGCCTCGCGGAGTTTTAGATGTCCTTTCGTTTGCCTGCTTTCGTTCGTTACTGCACCCCGGTTTTGCTGTTGCCGCTGTTCGGCTGCGGCCCTGATCGCAATGAATTCGCACCGATCTGTCCGTCCGCCCATCTGGTTCCGGCCCTCGCGGATTTGACCCGCTATGCCGGCCCTGGCCCCGGCCACGATGTCACCGACCTCGTGTTCCAGGCTCGGGTCATCGCGGTGAACGGAAGCTGTTCGGCTGGCAAAGACAAATCGATTTTGCCTGCCAAGGTCCAGATCACCCTGGCGGTCCAGCGCGGGCCGGCGATGCAGGGGCGCGACGCCGACGTGCAGGTATTCCTGGCGGTGACCGAAGGCACCGGCGCGCACGAGATCGTCCGCGACAAGCAGATTTTGCCGTTACACCTGACATTTCCGCCAAACGTTGACCGCTTGACAGTCACCAGCGGAGAGATCGAACTCGACCTGCCGGTTTCGCCCGACAAGACCGGAGCCTCGTACGGAGTCATCTCCGGATTCCAACTGTCGCCGGACGAATTGAAAGCCAACGGCGGCGGCAACGGATGACGGCCCGATTCGCCGGTTTGAGCGGCTGCCGGCGCCTTGAATCGGCGTCGCGAACCACAGGAAGTACCTCGTTTGTGGTTGCCGGCATTGTCGGCTGCCACGAAAGGTCGGATATAATAGGGCCATGACCGATACGCCACCAAAGGGACGACCAAACCAGGGAAGACGGCGAGGCATGAAGAAAGAAGACTGGGAAATCCCGGCCGATCTGCAGCCCGACCCCGGCGACTACTCGTTCGACCTCGAACGGACGCTGAAGGCTGTCGTCGGCCTGAAATCCTATGTGCCCGCGGATGCGTTCACGGCCAATTCACTGGGCACCGAGCGCGCTGGCAGTGGCGTGGTGATCAAGGGAACCGGGCTGATCGCGACGATCGGGTATCTGATCACCGAGGCGGAGACCATCTGGATCACCACCAACGACGGGCAGGCGGTTCCAGGTCATGCGCTGGCCTATGACCAGGAGAGCGGCTTCGGCCTGGTGCAGGCACTGGGCAAGCTGGACGTGCCGGCGCTGGACCTGGGCGACTCCGACAGTCTGAAGGTCGGCGATCAGGCGGTGTTCGCTGCCGGTGGCGGGCGGCATCATTGCATCGAGACCCGCATCGTCGGACGGCAGGAGTTCGCCGGGTATTGGGAATACGTGCTCGATGACGCATTGTTTACCGCGCCGGCGCACCCGTTCTGGGGCGGCTGTGGCCTGATCGGCACGGACGGCAAGCTGATGGGCATAGGCTCGTTGATCCTGCAGCAGGGCGACGGCAAGGGCCACCGGATGGATATGAACATGGTCGTGCCGATCGGACTGTTGGCGCCGATCATGGACGATCTGTTGACGTATGGCCGGGTGAACCGGCCGTCGCGGCCGTGGCTTGGCCTGTATGCCACCGAGTCGGATGACGTGATGGTTGTCGGCGGTTTGGCCGATAACGGTCCGGCCGAACAGGCCGGCGTGCGCCAGGGCGACAAGATCCTGACGGTGAATGATGAGGAAGTGCCCGATCTGGCGGGTCTGTGGCGGCATGTCTGGTCGTCCGGCAGCGCCGGCGCGGAAGTGCGGTTGCGGATCGAACGCGACGGCTCGCCGAAGCGGATCGCGGTGCGGTCGGCGGATCGGGCCAGCTTCCTGAAATCGCCGAAGCTGCATTGAGCATGAGCGGTCACACAGAAACGCGGCTGCGCGGTGCGATCGTGCCGGTCACACCGTTCCAGCAGAACTGCGCCATCCTGTGGGATGAGGCGAGCAAGGCCGGCATGGTGGTCGATCCCGGCGGCGATGTGGACAAGATCCTGGCCGCCATCGCGCAAACCGGCGCCGTGATCGGCAAGATCGTGCTGACTCACGGCCATCTGGATCATGCCGGTGGCGCGGCTGGTTTGCGCGATGCGTTGACCGCCCAATACGGCATTCCTGTCCCGGTCGAAGGCCCCGACCAGCGCGACGCATTCCTGCTGGATGGCATCGTCGAGCAGGCGGCCGGGTATGGGTTCGAGGCCAGCAACGTCACCCCTGATCGCTGGATGACCGAGGGCGAAGTGTTGATGCTCGGTCCCCACCGGTTCGACGTGCTGCATTGTCCCGGCCACACGCCGGGCAGTCTGGTGTTCGTCAACGCTGAAGCGCGGTTTGCGTTGGTCGGCGACGTGCTGTTCCAGGGTTCGGTCGGCCGCACCGACTTTCCGTATGGCAGCCACGAGGACCTGATCACCGCGATCAAGACCAAGCTTTTACCCCTTGGCGACGATATGTCGTTCATCTGCGGTCATGGCCCCGGGTCCACGATTGGCGCCGAAAAGGCCAGCAATCCGTTTCTGCGGTGAGCCTCCAGCTTTCGCTGCTTCCTCCCGTCGCGCCTCCGACCGACTTTATCGAGGACCTGCGCCGGTTTTCGTTGGACGGCGCCGAGACTGTCGAGGTCGAAGAGGGCGGCTTGCGGTACTTCGTCAACGCCTTCTGGACCGCCGGGCAGCGCCGCGGCCACAGTATCCACGAGATCAGCTACCGAGCCTGCTTCAAGTCGGAACTTCCGGGGTTCTTTATTGAACGTCTGACCAGCCCCGGTGACCGCGTGTTCGATCCGTTCTCCGGCCGCGGTACCACGGCGGTGCAGGCAGCGCTGATGGGCCGCGCACCGGCGGCCAACGACGTCAATCCGTTGAGTGCGATGCTGTGCGCCCCACGCCTCGATCCCCCGGCGGTTGCCGCGGTGGCCGCGCGTTTGGCGGAAATCGATCTGTCGGTCGGGGTGGACGACCCGAACGAGGCGGACCTGCTGGCGTTCTACCATCCCGACACGCTGCGCCAGATTACCGCGCTGCGGAGCTGGTTGCTCGGGCGGGGCGATGCGCTGGATTCGGTGGACGCGTGGATCAGGATGGTGGCGATCAACCGGTTGACCGGACACTCACCGGGATTTTTCTCGGTTTACACCATGCCGCCGAATCAGGCGGTGTCGGCGCTGTCCCAACGAAAGATTAATGAGAAGCGGGCGCAGACGCCGGTGGCGCGCAATGTGCCGGCGATCATCCTGAAGAAGACGCGTAGTTTGCTGTCCGACGGATTTCCGGCCGCGCATCCGCCGGCCATCCTGCTGACCGGAGCGGCGGATCGAACGCCGGCATTGGCCGATGCGTCGGTGGACCTGATCGTGACGTCACCGCCGTTTCTGGATGTGGTGGATTATGAGGGCGATAACTGGCTGCGCTGCTGGTTTGCCGGCATCGACCCGGCTTGCGTGCGGATCGACAAGCATAGCAACATCGTCTCGTGGGAGGCGTTTGTTCGCCGGGCTTTTGGCGAATTTGCCCGGATTGTCCGCCCCGGCGGGTTCGTGGCGTTCGAGGTGGGCGAGGTCCGGGGCGGCAAAGTGCTGCTGGAACGCCATGTCGCGGCGGCGATCGAGGGACTGCCGTTTGATATTCTTGGCGTGATGGTGAACCAGCAGGTTTTCACTAAGACCGCGAATTGCTGGGGTGTGAACAACAACAAAGGCGGCACCAACAGCAATCGGATTGTCATGGCGGTTCGACGCTAGGGGCGATTTGTCTTTTGGGTACGCTCACGTCTCGTTGCGGCAGCGGCGCATCGGTTTTCGGCGCTTTCCGGGGCCGCTGGTTCCAGGGTTGCGCTCTCACCCACGTCTCAAAAGCCACATCATGAGAATTTGGACCGTAATATGAGACATAGCCTTCATTCCTGTGGTCCGCACAAACGGATGGCATTTCGGGCGAGTTATTGAGCGGCGGCGGCAACAGGTCGATGAGGGTGTACACCAAGTGGTAATAGAGGGGCCGGGACAGATCGATGGCCGGGCACGACGCCGGTAAGGTTTCAATCGTTTGAATGGTAAACCAATTTAGGAAATAAGTCAAGAAAAGATGCTGCTGTTCCGCTCCGAGGTATCGGGTGCAGAGCGAGCGACGTCTCCGACGAGGTCGGCTCCTTGAGATGGTGGCGCGATCTGCGGTGACGGAAACACACGCGATGCGGCGGTTTTGATGCCTTTTTATCGTTATTTTCCCGCGTCTGATTGCATCGGGCTTGCCCGCCCGGCATGATCAGCTTCTATGTTTGAACTCGACGCTTTTATCGTTCGTGCTGAGATTCATCTCGTGGGGATCGAGCCGGCGATCAGCCGTACGCTCGAACTACCGATGACTCTCAACCTTGCCCAACTGCATGAGGTAATCCAAGCGGCGTTCGACGGGACCGATAGCCAACTGCACGAATTCAACATAGGCGGATTGATCTACGGAGCACCCGAGTTTGACGAAGGCGGCGCCGACAGCAGCCGCACTTTTGAGGCCAGCGACGTCCGATTCTTTGACTTCAGATTCACATACTCCCCAATCGTTTTCTTCTACGAATACGATTTCGATGACGGCTGGAAGCTCGCTCTGTCGTTGACGCGACATCCGCGTGAGGACGGTGCTGCCTATCCCCGCTGTATTGCTGGAACCCGAGCCGGACCGCCGGACGATTCCGGCGGACCTCACGGTTACGCTGATTTCGTTTCGGCGTGGGGTGACCGTCTACATGAGGACCATAAGCAGGTGCGGCAGTGGGTCGGGCGGGGTTTCAATCCCGAACGATTCGACTTGGCCAAAACCAACAAAGCCATTGCGAGCGCCCTGCGGCGTTCACGCGGCGGCTATCGTTTTCGACGTGAAGCCTGAGACGCAATCTGAACCCGGACGGCAGGCATGGGCAGGGCCGGGGGAGCGGATGATGGATGGCGCTGGCAGCCCGCGACGCGGCGATCTGGATAGGCGAGGCAGTGTTGTTTTCGGTGACGTGGGCGCGATGATGGTCGCCGATGACCCGGCTGCTGTCGCCGCTATGACCATGGTTCGGCTTAACCTGCCAACTTCTGTTCAGCCGCCTCCACGATGAAGCGCGAGCGGTCGCCGGCGCTGACGGCGTCGATCCGGCCCAACAGATGGCGTGGGATCATAACGTTGACCCTCTCCGCTTTGAGGAAGTCCGCCGGAAGGTCCACCAGGATAAGCAGCGCCCCGGCCTGATCGGGATCGTGTTTCAGGGCTTCCATGTGGAGGGTGCGGCGACGGCATGGCCTTCCTCTTCCAGCACGGCCAGATGCCCTGCCAGCGATTCGGCCGCCATGGCGCGCGCTTCGTCCAGGGTGCGGCCGGCGGTGATGCAACCCGGAACGTCCGGGAATTCGACTCCGTAGTCGCTGTCTGCATCTTTCCGAACGTAGGCGATGTAGGAGAGCATGTTCCTACCTCGACGGTTTTGAGCCGCTTTGGCGTTCTATGGCTTTGAGCGTTGAATGATCCGTCACATGATCAGATGTATCTGCTGATTTCATTGCTCTTTATATCGCAATGAGTTTATCAACTGGAATGGATTGTCGGGGTTCCAAATGACAAGTGATTTTGTCGCAAAAATCAAACGGTGTCCAGAGATGCAGCCTACTTCAGAAAATATTGTGAGACGCCAGAGATCGGAATCAAAAAACTCATGCAGAACGACAGCAAAACCAAGAGTGCTGCTAAAAAGGCGATCCGCAAACTGGCAGAGTCTGCAATGGAGGAAATGGCAGAAGAAGAACTGAGATCAAACCCATACATCCATCTCAAATAACCAAGCATCGACCAGCTGAGCATGTCGTGAGTGGTCAGGGGCGTAGCCGGAGGTCGGAGTATGAACTAATCGCAGGCCGGGTTCTAACCTCCTACTCCGCCCACGGGCACTCTCGCACGCAGTTCATTCCGGATAGCCAAACTCGCCCACAGCCATTCCGTCCTCGCCGCACGCAGCCGCCACAGCTTGCCTCAACAGATCGGCCGCCTCTGTTTCCATCTGCGAACGTGCCTTCGACAATGCTGTTTTCCACTGTGGCCCAAGCGACCACGACTCGGTCCAGGCCAATCCGATATCCGTCAAACGGCGTTCAAGTTTCAGCGCCTCGATCAACAGTTCCGCCTGCATGATGTCTTTCCGCGCCTTCTGCCGCCCGTTGTCATCGTCCTTGCGTTGTGATGACACGATCAACTTGTGGATCGCGTATCGCTCCGGCGCCGGAACCGTAACAGGAATCCCAGCCTTATGGAGCAGTACGGATCGCACCGGCCCATAAATCAGGAAGTCAAGGAAGCGTAACGGCTGCGCCCCGGCACCACCGAGTGCCGGCATTGGCGCCGGCTTTCCCTGATTGCCGTCGGATCCCCGATTGGGTGTCAGGAATTCGACTTCAAAGCGCGTCGCGTTTCTGAATTTCGTCGATAGCGCCTTGCTCCCCAGATGCGGAACCGCCTGGAATGTTGGGTCCACCGCACACAACACGTCCAGGATGGAAGGCATCGCGTCATCGACAGCATAGGAGATCGAATGGAACTGGGCGAAATCGGCATCCCCCGTCATCAGCGAGGCATTCGGCATGTTAACGCCAAGGTATCCACCATATGTCTGGAACGCCAGCGTTCCGATCACGATGCCGCGCAGCCTAAAAAAACCCGCCTTCCACAGTGCCTCGGTGATGTCGCCAACCAGACCGGCGGGTGAGGGAAGTCCGGCGGCAACAAGCGATTGCACCATCTTACGCCGCTCACGGTAGTTGACCTTTATATCCGCGAAACTTTCCACACGCGCCGTGATATCCGGGTCGTCAACCGGTCCGACATAGATCTAGCTTCTGGACCCTGGACCGGGTGAAACCGAATTCGGTGTGTATTTCGAGTAATACCAGTACGAGCGGCCCTTGGATGCCACCCGCACGAAGCTGCCGTTCTCTGGAAACTGCTCGTCAAAGTCCGCATCCATCGCGCGCGCCGACAGTTCGGCAAACATCGTCTGGTGCGCGAATGGGATCTTCTCGATTTTCCGCACGGTGGATGCCTCAGCTATACCCAAAATCCGGATTTGGGTATAGCCCATCCAGCGCGCGAGAAGCAAGGTTATACCCAAAATCCAGATTTGGGTATAACCACCCGCCCCGCGTTAACGCGCCGGACGTGTCGCCACCCTCAAGCCACTAAAACCAACCGTGGCACCGCGCCTTTACCCCGCACCTCCGCCTCCTCGAAATCCGCCGCCTTGATCGCCCGATCCAGCGCCGCGCGCAGTTCCTTCGCTGTCTCCAGCGTCAGCTCCACCCCAGCCCTGGCCTCCGCGCCGAGCGCGCCATTCAGGAAATCCAGCGTAATCACATCGCCCAGCGGAGCATGCCGCGCGTGGTCATAGGCGACCACCGTCTGCGATAGCGGGAACCACTGGTCCCCGCGTTTCGCCATGCCCTCCGCCCGTACGATCTCGATGATCGACGTGCACATGTCCGTTCCCTTTACTTCGAGAGATACTTGCCGAAGAACGCCCAAATCTTGTTCCAGCCGTCCATCGCCTGTTCGGGCCGATACAGCGGCCGGTGCCAGTAGAAGAACCCGTGCCCGGCGCCATCGTAACGATGGAACTCATACGTCTTGCCGTGCTTTTTCAGTTCTTCCTCGTGCTGGTTCACCTGCTCAGGGCTCGGTGCCCGGTCATCGTTGCCAAACAGACCGAGCAGCGGGCAACTCAGGCTCGCGGTCATGTCGATCGGCGCGACGGGCTTTTTCGCGTTCAGCTCCGACGCGGCCATCACCACGCCGCCGCCCCATTGTTCCACCACGGCATCGACGTCGTGCTTCTGGCACGCATAGATGAACGCGTGCCGGCCGCCGGAGCATGATCCGATCAGCCCGACCTTGCCGTTATTCTCCGGCTGAGCGCGCATCCACTTCACGGCGGCTTCGGTGTCGCCAACCATCTGTGCGTCGGCAATGCCGCCCTCGGCGCGCACCTTGGCGGCGATGTCGTCCGGGTTACCGTCGCTGCCGCCACCCTCGCGTTCATACAGATTGGCGCAGATCGCCATGTAGCCGTGATGCGCGAAGCGGCGGGTTGTTTCGATATACAGCTCGCTCCAGCCCGGCAGATGGTGGATCAGCACGACGCCGGGGAACGGGCCGGGGCCGGCCGGTTTGGCGACATAGGCGGTGATCGGGGTGCCACCGTCGCCTTTGATGGTCACGTTTTCGCAGGTCATGCCTCGGTAAAATGACATTGTTCGTCCTCCCTGTGGGTCTCGGGTTGTGGCCCCATGGCCGGCAGGCGGCGTGAACACGCCTGGCCGCCCAAGGGCGCCGCACAGGCAGTATTCGACGATCGCGGGCGGGAGGCAACACAGGGAGGGGCTCCGGGATCCACCGCCGCGCGGATCAGGCAGGGCACGGCGATGGCGTTACAGTATGACGCGTCAGAACAGCCTAAACGACAGCTTTGGAGACAGGTTAGCTGCCATCTTTCGCCGCCATATTGTCCCAAAACAGATCTTTCCAGCTCAGTGCCTGGTTCTTCAGCGTGCCGACATGATGCATAAAATCGGCGTGCACCTGCATCCCGCGCGGGGTTGCGCTGTAGGTGATATTCTCGGGGTTGCGAATAATCTTCTCGACCCAGTCCAGGCCTTCCTTCCTGGGCTCTCGCGCGATGTAGATTGCGGCGGCCTCGCGCGGATGCGCATTGATCCAGTCAATCGCGTCCTCGAACGCCTTGGCGGTCGCCGCGTACAGCTTGGGGTTCGGATCGTGAAACTGCGCCGAGGCATACACCACGACTGACGTCGAACCGTGCTCCATCACGTCTTCCGAGGACAGTATTTGGTGCACCTTACCGGATTCCAGTTCAGCGATGGAAAACGGGATGATCGTTGCGTGATTGCGGACCTCGCTGAGGCCGCCGAGGATCGCCGCCTGACCGTCCGGGTTCGACATCGCCACGGTCAGGGAATCGAGCCGGAAACGCTGATCCCACCCCCATTCTTTCGCCGCCGCCATTTGCAGGGTGATCGCCTGATCGGTGACCTTGATCGCGCTGACGGCGATGTGGTCCTTTTCGGTCAGGTCCTTGATGCTGTGGATACGCGGATCGCTGCTCAGGACCAGCATCGGCGAACTGCACAGCGGCAAAACCCCGCGCACTTTCTGCGTTCCCTTGGTCTTGTCCCACAATGTCAGTGCCGGCCCGAAGCCGCCCATCGCGAGGTCCACATCGCCGGCCAGCAGCATATCGCTGCCAACGGGGCCGCTTGCCAGCCGGGTCAGCGTCACCTTGACCGGTCCCAGGCCAGCGGCGGCGGCGCGGTCCTCGATCATATGCCGATCGACCACGACGTAGCTCGGCAGATAGACCAGTCCATAGGGCTGGGCGATGCGGACGGTGTCTGCCTCCGCCCGCGCGGGATGTGGCAGCGCAAGTGCCAATAGCAACGCAAGGCTGTACCATTTTAGGCCGGACATCTGCTTCCCCAATTTTGCTTGGGGTCACAGATACCGCCAGCTTGTCATGGCTGCAACGGAGCCTCAGGCGCGGATCAATCCACCCATCGCGCCCACGCCTGCGCTGCCCGGGAACACAAGTCCCAGCGCACCGTCGTTCAGACCCATGTGCGATGCCAGCATGCCTTTGGCGACCGCTCGTAAATCCGTCGTCGGAGCCAGATCGCGGTTTTCGAACAATTGGCCGGTCCCCAGTCCCGGCCACGTCGCTTTCACCCGCCCGCCGGCCACCGCGCCACCCAGAACGAACGCAACCGTCCCGGTGCCGTGGTCCGTCCCCTTGGTGCCGTTCAGCCTGGCAGTACGGCCGAATTCGGTCATGATCAGGACCGCCGTTTGCGCCCAGGCCGGACCCAGCGCGGTCTTCAGAGCGACCATGCCGGCGTCCAACTGCTTCAGCGGTCCGTTCAACCGGTTCGCCTGGGCGGTGTGGGTATCCCAGCCGCCGACCTCCAGCGCCGCGATGCGGGGACCGTCCGGCGCACGCAGCATTTCGCCGGCGGCGCGGGCGAGGGCGGGGAATGCATATTTTTCCTTGGGTTCTTCCTCGCCGCCCATCACGGACGTGCTGAATCCGCGCGCCCGCAGGCCCTCGGCGATCGCCGGGCCGGTGACCGGATCATGCGCGTTCAGTGCCGCAATGGTCGCATACAGATCGGGGGCCGGCTGGGAAAACCCGTGCGGCGCCCAGTTGGCGACCTGCGCCGAACCGCGCAGCAGCAGCGGCACGGACACGCCAATGGCCAGTGCGTCGCCCTCGGGCCGCTTTGTCCCCGACGCAGGCAACGCCGCGACCACGCGATTGAGCCAGCCGCTTGTCATGCGATGGTCCGCGCCTGACTCCAGGTAGTCCTGCGCCTCGAAATGACTGCGCACGCGGTAGGGGCCGGCGACGGCATGCACGATCAGAGCCTCGTGCTCCTTATACAAGTCGTGAATGCCGCTCAGCGCCGGATGCATCCCGAAGAACCCGCCCATATCGAGCAGTCCATCGGGCTGCCCCGGCCCTGGTGGCACGATCTCGCCGCGCAACGCCGCCAGCCCGGGGTCGCCGTACGGCACCACCGCCGCCATGCCGTCCAGCGCCCCGCGCAGGATGACGACGACCAGGCGCTTGTCTCCGGGTGCGTTGGCCAAAGCCAATGTCGTGCGTCCGATCACGGCACTGGTGGCAATACCGAGCAGGGCGGTGCGGCGGGATAAGATCATGGGATCAGCGCCTTTGGAATTCGGGACTGGTAAGCAGCAGCGTCATCGCATCCCGCCGGGAACCGGCCCTGCGGATCGCCTCGCGGGTTTCCGGCCGTAGTAGCGGGCCGAGGTTGGCGTCCGAGATATCCAGCACGTCACGGTCCCCGATGCGTCCGGCAAAGCCGCTGGCCCAGTCGATCCGGCGCAGCATCGCCTCGGGTGCGGCCCAGTCGGCGGCTCGGTCGGGCCAGCCGTTCGGGGCCGGGGCCGTCCACAACGGTTGTCCAAGGCCGCCCAGAATACCCACCATGTTGGGGATCTTGTCCGGAGAAACATCCAGCGCCCGCACGCTGGCGATCAGCAACTCCATCGGCGTGCGCAGCTTGGTGCCGGGTTGCCACGCGGCGTCCAATTTCACCAAGGCGGCGGAGGCGGCGCCCAGATTGCCGTGCGTGTCGCGCAACACCGCCTCGATCTTGCGCACCGCATCGGGCGGCGGTTCGTCGGCGACCAAATGCCGCACCAGTTTGGTGGCGAGGAAGCGATGCGTCGCGGGATGGTTGGCCAGGAACGCCAGGGCCGCGACTCCGCCTTCCTCATCGGGTGGGAACTGCCGTCCCAGCACGGTCTGGACGCCGGGTTCGTGCGCCATCGGCCGATAGCGGAAGCCGGGAGGATCGGTCTTTAGTTCCACCGACCAGCCGGTCAGGATGTTCGCGAATGATGTCACATCGGCCTGGGTGTAGCCGGCCAACGGGCTGACCGTGTGCAGTTCCAGGCACTCGCGCGCCAGATTCTCGTTCAGGCCGCGATGCGTCTTCTGGCCCACCGGGCTGTCCGGGCCGAACGAGCCGGCGTTGTCCAGATACAGCAGCATCGCCGGGTGGCGCATCACCGCCAGCAGCATGTCACCGAATCGGCCGGTGACGTGCGGGCGAATCGCCTCCTCGACGAAGGCGGCGGCGACGGCGGTGCACTCGCCCCGGCGCAGGGAGACGACAAAGTGATTGGTCCAGAACCAGACCAGCCGCTCCCGGAACGGGGCAGGGGTGGTGACAGCGTTCGCCAGTTGCGCCGCCGCCTGCGCCTGGAACAGTTTTTTGGCCTGCGACTCGCCAGGAGGCGGCTTTGTCGCACGATCTTCACGCAGCGCCGTCAGACCCTTCACAGTGGTTGGCGGATCATCCAGGCGGGTGGGATCCGGCTGCCGAAGCTGATCCAGCAGCCAAGCGGTCGGGTCGGCCGGCAACGGCTCATTGCCGCGGCGGCCAAGGCCAAATCGCACGAGAGCGTGGGCGGTTCGAGTGTCCATGCCGGGAAACCTAGCGCCAGGGCCTGTTACGCAGTGTGATAAAGTGTCCGATTGCCGCTAAGCCTGTGACCTGGTTAACTTCCCGGCGGTGAACTCTCTGCGAAGCGTCGCCATGACGGCACCGGGCACCAGCCCGTACCCCGAACGATGGAATTCGCACTTGCAAAACCGCGCGCACTGTCGCATTTCCCGCTCCACATAACCGGTCGAGGGTTCGACCGGCACCGTGGGCGGGCGCGCGGGGGTTGTCCCCGGATCCAGCGATGGGTCACGCGCCCTTTCTGATATGCCCGCCCTATAGACGTTAGATGGAGGTTTGCCGTGTCTGTTACGCCGCTCGATAAAATCCGAAACATCGGTATTACCGCGCATATCGATGCCGGTAAGACCACGACGACGGAGCGGATCCTGTATTACACGGGTGTGTCTCACCGCATCGGTGAGGTGCATGACGGCAACACCACGACCGATTACATGGATCAGGAGCGGGAGCGTGGCATCACGATCACCTCCGCCGCGGTGACGTGCGAGTGGAAAGACGTCCGCATCAACATCATCGACACGCCCGGCCATATCGATTTCAACATCGAAGTGAACCGCAGCCTGCGCGTGCTTGACGGCGCCATCTTTATCATCGAGGGCGTGGCCGGCGTGCAGCCGCAGTCCGAGACCAACTGGCGCCTCGCCGACCGTTACAACGTGCCGCGCGTCATCTTCATCAACAAGCTGGATCGCACCGGCGCCGATTTCTATCGCGCCTTCGATACGCTGAAGGAGAAGTTGGACATCGTCGCGTTGCCGCTGCAACTGCCGATCGGCGTGGAAGACCAGTTCCTGGGCGTCGTCGATCTCGTTGAGATGAAGGCGATCATCTGGGAAGGCGGCGAGCTCGGCGCCAAGTACCATTACGAAGACATCCCCGAGGACATGGCCGAACTGGTGGCCGAACATCGCCAGACGCTGCTCGACACCGCTTTGTCGGTCGATGAGAAGGCGATGGAAGAATATTTCGACAAGGGCGACGTCGCGATCGAGACTCTGAAGCGCTGCATCAAGCGCGGCACGATCGACGGCACGTTCCGTCCGGTGCTGTGCGGCACGGCGTTCAAGAACAAGGGCGTGCAGCCCTTGCTCGACGCGGTGATCGACTATCTGCCGTCCCCGATCGACGTCCCCGGCATCGCCGTGGCCGTTGAGGAAGGCGACGACGAAAACACCATCGCCAATCGCCGCCGCATTCCGGCCGATCCGAAGGCACCGTTCGCCGGGCTGGCGTTCAAGATCATCAACGACAAGTACGGCACCCTGACCTTCGTGCGCGTCTATGCCGGCACGCTGAAGTCGGGCGACACGGTGATGAACACCACCAAAGACCATAAAGAGCGCATCGGCCGGATGTTCCAGATGCACGCCGACAAGCGCGCCGAGATCAAGGAAGTCGAAGCCGGTGACATCGCCGCCTTCGTCGGCCTCAAGGACACCGGCACCGGCGACACGCTGGCCTCGGCCGAAGATCCCGTGATCCTGGAGCGTATGGCGTTCCCGGTGCCCGTCATCGACATCTCCGTCGAGCCGCGCACTAAAGAAGCCGTCGAGAAGATGACCCTCGGCCTGCAGAAGTTGGCCGGCGAAGATCCGTCCCTGCGTTTGAAGACCGACCAGGAAACCGGCCAGACCATTCTGTCCGGCATGGGCGAGTTGCATCTGGAAATCATCATCGATCGTCTGCGCCGCGAATACGGCGTGGATTGCGAGATCGGTGCGCCGCAGGTGGCGTATCGTGAAACGATCTCCAAGGCGCACACGCACACCTACACTCACAAGAAGCAGTCCGGTGGATCGGGCCAGTACGCCGAAGTGAAGATCATCTTCGAGCCGCTGGAGCGGAACACGGGCGTGGTGTTCGAGAACAAGGTTGTCGGCGGTTCGGTGCCGCGGGAATACATCCCGGCGGTCGAAAAGGGCATAAAGGTGCAGGCCGATACCGGCGTGCTGGCCGGGTTCCCGACGGTGGACTTCAAGTACACGCTGGTTGACGGCAAGTACCATGATGTTGACTCGTCCGCCCTGGCGTTCGAAATCGCGGCCAAGGCCTGCTTCCGCGAAGGCATGAAGCTGGCGACGCCGATCATCCTGGAGCCGATCATGGACGTGGAAGTCACCACGCCGCAGGATCATGTCGGCGACGTGGTGGGCGATCTCAATCGCCGCCGTGGCCAGATCCAGAACCAGGAGAGCTCCGGCTCGACGGTGATCGTCCGGGCGCATGTGCCGCTGAAGGAAATGTTCGGGTATATTTCGCACCTGCGCAGCATGACGAAGGGCCGCGCGTCCTTTACCATGCAGTTCCATCACTACGATCCGGTGCCGCGTAACGTGGCGGATGAGATCGTGAAGAAGAGCGCCTAATCTTTTCAGGCGGGATTGACTGACGGAACGGGCGCGGACCTTATTGGGTCCGCGCCCTTTTTGTTGGCCGATACTGGACGGTCAGGACGCCACGCGCGGCGCGACCTCGCCCCGGATGCGTTCCTCGGCGGAGCGCTCCGCGACTTCCCGGTCGAAAGCCTTTTGCAGGTTGAGCCAAAAACCGGCACTGGTGCCGAAATGCCGAGCGAGGCGCAGGGCCGCATCGCCTGTTACGGCCCGCTGGCCGGCCAGGCTGGTGGCGATGCGGTTGGGTGGCACGCGCAGGGTGATCGAAAGCGCATGCCCGGACAGTCCCAGCGGTCTGAGGAAGTCGTGCCGCACCACATCGCCCGGATGGACCGGCGGCAGCCGCTTGGCGCTTTTCACGCCGGAGAAATCCGCCCGTCCGGCGTCCAGATCTTCGCGGGTAATCAGGTGTCTCGTCGCCATGTCCATGCTCCGTGCCGCGACGGCTTGCCAATGATAGTCAAAGATTTCAACCTGGTGCGCACCGTCCGCGCGCCAGACAACACATTACGCCACTAGCTATTAATCCGGATCGAATGCTGACCCGCTCGGTCGCCTCGCAACGCTTCCAGCCGATTGCCAGGGGAAAGGCGCAAATCCTCCAAACGCTCCGCCGCATCAATCACGGCGAGCTTCCGGACGGTCGCGATAGCCAAATCCCGCGCCATGCCGGGCGGCAGTTCGCCAGCGAACACGCGTGATATGCTACCATCCCGGTCAATGATTGCCTCGTTCGCCGGTCGGGACGCCGAAGCGCTGTTCCGCAGCCGCCTTTCCGCGGTCTGGGAGCAGACATTCAACTGGTATCACTGGCAGGGTCGAAAGACTTCAGCGCCTTCAGGAAAGAGACTTCGTCGCAGGGATGGTTGGTGCCCAACGCCGCTCGCAGCGTACCATCGCAAGTTGCCGCTTTGGCGACATGATCGACGACATATGCGGTCCCGCGGGCATCACAGATCATCCGTAAGCATTTCTCAAAAGTCAGAAGGCGTCCTCTGATCATGCAGAAGACGTCGGGAAAATGGACTCTCAGCGCGGCAACGAATCGCTTGTCTCCCGTTACCAGGACATTGGGATCTTGAGATATCTGGAGCATGCCCACCAAAATCGCTTCGCCGTCATCGATACCCGGCGTGTTCGCCATGGCAATGAAAGAGTCTGCTGCAAACACCTGATCGGCAAGGTCGTCGTCGATCGGTGGGACCCTCGCGATAATGTAGGCCAAGCGATGCTCAATCGTCGCAAGTTCCCGGGAGTCTTGAAACCATCGCGCAAGAACGCGCCGCGAACCGGCGACACTACAGGAAGGCAACCGCCGCGGTTCGGTTATCCCTGTGGCGGCAAGTGTTTCATACCACAAATCGCAGCACACGAGCTTCAAGAACGCGTCGCGGTCGAACAAGCCGACTAATTTTTGTGGCAGTGGTATCTAGAGGACTTTCAGTTTCTCTAGAAAATCGATCGTATCAGACTTGAGCGCATCGAAATCAAGATGCCGGTTCATGGCGTCCCGGCAAATCTGGGGCGTCGAAGGCAAATGCATTTGCTCTTTCAGAACATTCAGGGCTTTCATCGCGAGTGGGTACAAATTCTGCCCCGCGGTCGGCGTATGTCGCACGGCATTCAGGATGGCATGGCCGGGACTGATTCCATGCTGAGTTCCGTAGGTGATTGCCTCTTGCGCCAGTTGCTCCGCTTTGGGCCATCTATTGAGACGCAGCGGTTGTCCGGATGGCACAAGCACGTGTGACGCGTAGGCATTTGCCTCGGCCTCTTGTGCATCTTCGGCATCGATGCCGGGGCGGATTTCCTCATCCACTACCGCTGCACCATCGTCAGTACCGACATGGTCTTTCGCGATATGGCCAATCTCATGCGCAAGGATAAACAGCATCCAGTCGGGATGATCATGCTGCTTCATGAGGACGACAACCGGCCTTCCCTCGACGAAGGTTGCCATTCCATCAGGTTTTTTCGTTTTCCCAGGCAGATTCGGAAGATAGACGACCGGAATACCGATCTGCCACATCGTCTCGACCAACGCCTCGAAGTCCACCCAACCGCGGCCGTCTGCATTTGAGAGTGCAAGGCGGCGAATGTCCTTGTGGTGCAATGTGTCGCCGTTCCAGGGTTTCGTGCATCCCTGTGCCGCCATCCTGGCTACCGAAGTGGCAAACTGCCGAGCGTTGGATACCTGTTCTTTACTCGTGTCCGATTTGAGTTTGAAGAGCGCCTGTGGAAGAGGTTGCTTCTCGAACCCCCCACCTTGGAGGAGTTTGAAACCGAAATGCCGGGCGACGAATCCTTCCAGTTCGATGAGTCCTGCTCGGTGCTGACAGGCATCCGGAGCCCAGTCCGGCAGGAAGCGTTGGACAGCCGCCCACTTCAGTCCCACCGCGTCTGTATGGGCCTTTAACGTCGTCAGTTGGTCTCGCCGGGCACGATTAGTGTTCAGTCGATTCTCCATGGGAAGGTGTTCTAGTAGGTAGTTCATAGGTGGGTTGAACACAATGTTGATGGGCGCTGCGAATGATCGCGCTGGTCAGATTGGGGGGCACGCTGATTGCTTATCCTTGCCTTATGATCGCTTGGCGGGCGGAGAAATCTTGTCCTCCTGTTGGTTCCATGTGGTCAGCACCTCTTACCCCGGGCATGCGGGACCTCGACATCTAAGGCTGCAGCGTTCCTGCGCCCCTGGAACGGGCGGGAACGGCCTTCTATCAGGGTCGAATCCGTGCAAGAAATTTTTCTTGCACCGCGCGGAATGTTCATCTAATGTTCTATTGAACAAAAGATGAACTGGTATCGCCGCAAACCCGCGAGGCACACGATGTCGCTGCACAACACGATCACCCCCGCCATCCTGGACACCGTCATCGGCCATCTCGCCGGACACTTCATGAGCGGTGCCAACGGCGATCTCCCCACTGCCCGGCATGCCGCCGGCCGGATGCTCGCCTGCTATAAGGTGGAAACCGAGGAGGAACTGCATCTCGCCAGCGACATCGTCAGCTACGGGTTTCATGCGCTGGAGGCGCTCAGTGACTCAACGGCGCCAGATCTGTCGCTGAACAACAAGCTGCGTCTGCGCGGCGCGGCGGTCAACCTGAGCCGGGAGGGTCACAAGGCAAGGTGCAAACTGGATCAGCTTCAGCGCGCCCGCATGGCCGCCACCCCGCAACCGGACGCGCAAGCCGACATGATTTCCGGCATGGCGGAACCCGACAAAGCCAGCACCGGCCCGGCACTCGATCTGATCGAGATTGCCCGCGAGGCGATCCAGGCCAGCGCCCAAAAGCGCGCCATTCACGGATTTTCCCTCAACCACCAGCAACGCCGCGCGGCCGAGACGATTGCGAAGAATCTGCAGCGGAACCGGGATGAACACGAACGCAGGGAAGCCGCGATGGCAGCCGCGGCGGCGATACCGTCCGGATCTATGCCAGCAACCAGACCGGCTCTTTGATGCGCGACAGAAACGCTGCGTGCGCCGCCAGTTCCGCCTCGGTCGGCACGATTGGCAGCGGAGTCCGCGGCCCGGCGTGCGTGTAAACCGTGACCGGCCCGCGGCCATCCTGAGCCGCCAGTGACAACCCCCGCTGCCGGCCGCCGGTCAGTTCGACGTAGACCTCGGCGAGCAGTTTGCAATCTAACAGCGCGTTGTGGGTCGTTCGCGCTGATAGGTCGATGGCCAGCCGGCGGCATAGCGCGTCCAGGCTGTTCGGCATCCCCGGATACTTGGTTTTTGCCAGTGCCAGCGAATCGATCATCCGGCCGCGTTCCAGCCTGGGGAAGCTGGCGCGTCCAAACTCCATGTCCAGAAAGCCAAAATCGAACGGCGCATTGTGCGCGATCAGCTTGCTGTCCCCGAAGAAATCCAGCAGCGGCTGCGCAATCGCCGCGAAGAACGGCTTGCCCGCCAGATCGCCATTACTGATGCCATGGATGCGCGTGGCGTCCGATGGAATGTCACGCTGCGGATCGATCAGCGCGTGGAAATGCTTGCCGGTGGGCAGATCATTCAGAAGCTCCAACGCCGCGACCTCGATCACCCGGTCGCCGTTCAGTGGGTCCAGGCCAGTAGTCTCGGTGTCGAACAATACGGAACGGATCATGGCCGCAGTGTTTGGATGAACCGGGTCAGGATTCGCAAGGTGTGATTGCGCGACAGCCCGGTTTTGACCACCAGATCGGCTCGACGGCGCTTGTCCCGGTCGGGCATTTGCCGAGCGATGATGGCGGCGATATCGGCTTTGCTCATGCGTCGGCGCATGCCGACGCGATGGACCTGGATCGCCAGCGGCGCCGAAACCACGACGATCGTATCGACCCGTTTGTCGCCCTTGGTTTCGAACAGCAACGGAATATCCAGCACCACGGCGCGCCGCCCGGCCCGCCGTGCCCGCGCGACGAAGGCACGTTCGTCGGCTTCGACCATGGGGTGCAGGATATGCTCCAGCAGGGTCAACGCCTCGCGGTTACCCAGCACGGCGTTGCGCAAAGCGGCTCGATCGACCGCCCCGTCCTTGGTGCTGCCCGGAAACGCCGCCCCGATCAGCCTGACCGCCCGGCCGCCCCGCGCCTGCATGCGATGCACCGAAAGGTCGGCATCGAACACCGGAATATGGGCACGCCGGAAGGCGGCGGCGGCGGTGGATTTTCCCATCCCGATGCCGCCGGTCAGGCCGATCACTCTCATGCCGGGACGAGGTCCGATGCGACGAAACGGATCAGTTCATCATCGACCACGGGCACGATCCCGAACCACGCCTGGAACGCCGGCACCGCCTGGTGCATCAGCATGCCCAGACCGCCGACGACCCGGAAACCGCGCGCGCTTGCGGCGGCGAGCAGCGGGGTTTCCATCGGCACATACACGATATCCGCCACCGCCAACCCCGGCGTGGCGCGATCGAGATCGATTTCAAGCGGCGGATTGTTACCCATGCCAAGCGACGTGCAGTTGACCAGCAAGGACTGGCCGGGCAGGGCGCGGTCGCGGTCGTCCCAGTCGATCACGTTCAAACCCGGCAGCAAAGCCGCAAGTTCCTCGGCCTTTTCCCGCGTGCGGTTGGCGATGGTGACCGGAATGCCGAGTTGCAGCAGCACCGCGACGATCGCCCGGGCACCGCCACCAGCGCCCAGGACCAGCGCCGGCCCCGCCGACGGGTTGACACCGTGCGCACGCAGATTGCCGAGGAAGCCCAGGCCATCGGTGTTGCAGCCCGTGATACGGCCGTCTTCGAAGATCAGCAGGTTCACCGCGCCGGCCCGTTCGGCCGACTCGTCCACCGTGTCGCAGATGGCGAAGGCGGCGAGTTTGTGCGGGATCGTCACGTTCACACCAGCAAACCCCGCCAGCATCAGGCCGCGGATGGCCGCCGGAAAGTCATCCGGTGCGATGGGCAGCGGGACATACGCGGCGTCGATCCCGTGCCGCTCGATCCAGAACCCGTGCAGCCGCGGGGACCGCGAGTGGCTGACCGGCCACCCGGTGATGCCTGCGAGGCGAGCTTTACCAGTGAGAATGCTCATGCGCCGAGGAACTTTTCCGTCCAGGTCTTGTAGTCGCCCTCACGCGTGACACGCGCCATCATGTCCGCCGAGGCGACGCCCTTCAGGTCGGAGGGCTTGGTGCCCTCGCGCAACGCTTTCAACGTGTCGTAGGTGGCCTTCACCGCCGCGGAGAACGGTTGATGGCCTTGCAGCGCGACGCGTACGCCGCGGCTGGCGAGGTAGTCCCTGTCCTGCAGATCGCCGGAAACGCCGCCGAGCATCAGCGGGATTTTCACTTCCGCCGCGATGGCATCGAGGTCGGAGCGTGTCAGGCCGCCGGCGATGAACAGGGCATCGACACCGGTTGCCTCGTAGGCTTTCAGGCGCTTGATGCCATCCGCCAGGCCGGTGATCGACGGCGAACTGGTGCGGCCGATGATCGTCAGCGCCTTGTCCTCGCGGGCTTCGAGCGCCGCGCGCATCTTGCCGACGCCTTCGTCGATCGAGATCACGGTAGGCTTTTTCTCGCCATACGCGCGCGGCAGCAGGGTGTCCTCGATCATCAGCGCCGCGACACCGGCGGTTTCCAATTCCTGGACCGTGCGCATCACGTTCAACGCATTGCCGTAGCCGTGATCGGCATCGACCATCAGCGGCAGCTTGCCGGCGCGGTTGATGCGGTAGGCCTGGGCGGCGAACTCGGTCAGCGTCAGAACGATCAGGTCGGGCACACCGAGCACGGCGAAGGAGCCGATGGAGCCGGCGAACATGCCGATCTCGAACCCCAGTTCCTCGGCGATGCGGGCGGAGATCGCATCATAGACGGAACCCGGGTGAATGCAGGCAGCGCCCGCGATGGTGGCGCGATAGCGTTCGCGGCGATCTGTCCAATGCATGGTGGTGGTTTCCCCGGAGTGAATGTGACTGCATGGTAAGGGTGTTGGCGGCGATGGGGAAGGGAGGCTGATTATGGTTGAGCACGGATATGCCGATCTGGGGGATGTGCGGCTTCATTACGTGACGGAAGGCAACGGCTTTCCGGTCGTTCTGCTGCATGGCTGGCCGCAAAGCTGGTACGAGTGGCGGGGGATTATTCCCGGTCTGGCCGAACGGTTCCGGGTGATCGCACCGGACCTGCGTGGCCTGGGCGATTCGTCCCGGCCGGCGGGCGGGTATGACAAGAAGACCGTGGGCGGCGATATCTGGCGTCTGGTTCACGATGTGCTGGGTATCTCCGAGTTCTATCTGGTCGGACACGATTGGGGCGGCCCCACGGCGTACGCCGTCGCGGCGGCTCACCCCGAGGCGGTCCGGAAACTGGCGATCCTGGATGTCACGATCCCCGGCGATGGCAGTCCGAACATCAGCCAGGGCGGGCGGCGGTGGCATCACGCGTTCCACCAAACGCTGGATTTGCCCGAGGCTTTGGTGGCCGGCCGCGAAGACATTTACTTCGGCTGGTTCTACCGCAACTACGGTGCTCGGCCCGATGCATTGTCCGAGGCGGATATTGCCGAGTATCTGCGGGTGTATCGCCAGCCCGGCGCGCTGCGGGCCGGGTTTTCCTACTATCGGGCGATCCCGCGGGACATTGCCGACAATGCGGCCTCGGCGACGGCGCTCAAACTGCCGATGCCGGTGCTGGCCCTGGGCGGCGACCGATCCTGGGGCAGGGGAATGGAGGTTGTGGAGTCGCTCCAGCGGCTGGCTGTGGATGTGCAAGGTGGGATTATCGAGAACTGCGGCCACTGGATGCCGGAGGAACAGCCGGCCGAGTTGTTGCGCCGGTTGCTGGGGTTCTTTGACGACGCGAGGCCATAAGGCCAGCCGGCGGCGGTGTCGTCACAATGCCCTCGCCCCGGCTGATCCAAAATCCGGCATCACCCCTGCGGCACGTAAATCCGCCCGTCGAACAGCCGCCGGGCGGTGCGATAAAACGCGCCGCTGTGCGCCGTCCACTGGCCGGCGGCGTCGCATGTCACGTCGGCACCCACCGTCAGGATGCCAGACGGCATGCCGATCCGGATCGAGCCCTCGGGTTCTGTCAGTAAAGCCTCGGCCACCAGCGTTCCGGTAATCCGGGCGGCAACGGCGGTGCAGAGCGACGACGTGACCGGCAGCGCGCGGTGCGGCTGGCCGTTGGAGATAAACCGCGCCGTCAGATCGACCTGAGCCGCACCGATCGTTTCGCCCGACAGCGTGGGCGCATCCATCGGCGGTGCAATGAAGCCCACCGCCGGGATGCCGCGTCCCTGTCGGGCTTCGTCCAGAGTGCGCGCCAGTCCCATCGCGACCGCCGCCGCCTGCCGGATGCTTTCCAGTTTGCTCAGCACCGCAACATTGGCATCCAACGCCTCCGGCAGCTCGGTTCCCACCAAACCGATATCCCGAGCCCGCACGAACACGCAGGGCTTGGCGGCATCGACCATGGAGACCTCGATCGATCCCCCCTGGATCTCCAGCCAATCTCGCACACGACCGGTCGGCAACACGCCACTGGTCGCGGACCCGCCCGGAGACAGGAAATCCAACCGAACCGGCGCACCGGTTCCGGCAACCCCCGGGATCGCCAGATCGCCATCGGTCGCCGCCCGTCCATCGACCAGGGAGAAGGTCGAGCGGATGATCTTGCGTGTGTTGGTGTTGAAAATCCGCACCACGGCGGTGTCGCCGTTTGGCCGCACAATGCCCTCATCCACCGCGAACGGACCTACTGCCGAGGACATGTTGCCGCAATTGCCACGGTAATCGACTGACGCCTCGCGGATCTGGACCTGCGCGAATGTGTAATCCACATCGGCATCCTCGCGCGTCGACGGGGCCAGCACGCAAATTTTGGACAGCGACGAAATACCGCCGCCCATGCCGTTCAACTGCCGTCCGTTCGGGTCCGGGCTGCCCATCGCCGCCAGAAAAATTGGATCCCACGCCGCGCGTTCCGGCAGATCCCTGGCGTGAAACATTACCGCTCGGCTGGTGCCGCCACGCATGAAAACGGCGGGAAGGGCGAGCAGCGGCATGGGGGTTCTCCTGAAGGGTTGGCTCGGGCTGGGCCAAAGCGGCGCGGAACCGGAATCATGCCGGAATTTCGGCAATGCGGCAATCTGGCCGCCGCCGCCCGTCATCGGCGTCCGAACCCACCGGTCAGTGGCCGCAGCAGGGTTACGCCGAGCGCACGGGCGTTGACCCACAGAGTGTAGGGAGTGATCAAAACCTGGCTGACGGTCCAGATCATCACCGCGTTCCAGGGCGTACGAGGCTGGAACAGCAGCACGCCGGCCGCACTGGCGAACAACGCGGCCACATTTGCATACAGTGCAAACCGGGCCTGCCCAACCGCCACCAAGGCCACGCCGGACGGAAAGCTGAGTGCGGACCATGCCATTAAGGCTACCAGCGGAACCGCCGTCCGCCCGGTTTCGGTCCAACCCGGTCCCATTAGTAGGGGAACGGCGTGCGTCAGCCCAATGGCCAACAGCAGACATAGCGGCAACATCACCGCGGCGCATCGCCGCAGCCAATGGTCCACCCTGGCCAGCATCGCGGCCCGGTCATGCTGATGTTCCGAAAACGCAGGCAGCATCAGGCGCCAGAGGGCGGTGAACGTCAGCTCTCGCACCGTATCGACCAACCGGAAAGCGACATGCACCTGCCCCAGAACCGCTGGACCGGCCGACCCGCCGATCAGGATCGCGAACAGACGATAGCGCGCGATCAGAACCAGCGTGGATGCCGTTAGCGGAACGCCGACCGTCAGCAGCGCCCGCACCGCGGCCCAGTCCAAACACAACGCCGGCCGCCAGCCTCGCCCGAGCAGCAAGACCACTGCGCCGACGGAGGTCCCGACGGCCTGTTGCGCTATTAACGCCCAAGCCCCGGCCCCGGCCAAGGCTGCTCCGACGCCCATAACGGTGCCCAGACCCTGACCGATCATGGTCCGCAGCGCGAGTTCGCGATAAGCGCGCTCCCGCGTCAGCAATCCCTGAATGACGCCGGCCGCCCCCACCAGCGGAAACGGGGCCGCGAGAACCAGGGCCATGGCGATCAACCGGCGATCCCCAAACAGGGCGGCAAGACCCCAACCCGAGGCGGCCTGAAGCAGCATCGCGACGGTGCCCACGGCCACCGAGGCCCAAAATGCGCTGGAAAGAACCCGGTCGTTGACCGACACCCGTTGAACCAGCGCATCGGCGAACAGCGCGTTGGTGACCACCCACAGCAGAACATGCACCGCGACCACCGCCGCGCCGATGCCAAGCTCGGACGGCCCAACGATGCGGGCGATCACGAATGAGGCGACGATCGACAGGATGGCGGACACGCAGGCCTCCAGGCCGGACCAGACCGCATCGCGTCTCATGGGGCGGGCGGTTGTGGCACGACGCCAACCGGTGTTGGCTTGGACGCAACCCGCCCGCTTCGCATTGTCGTGGTGCGCGAGGGGCCGGCATCCATGTCTTTGATTGGAGAAGCCATGGAAATGAATGCCGTTTGTCGTCCGCTTGACCGAGGAGAGGCGATGTCAACGCGATTTGGTGAGAGTTGTGGCAACATTCTGCCAGGATAAACGATAAGAATTAAGAATTGGTAAACGGACGGCAAATAAAGCAGCCCCGGGCGCTCCCATTTGCACCGGGGCGTTGACGCCTCTCGCTCCACGCATAGATTGACCCGCAACCGACACCCGAACCGCAAGGCCGTTGATTGATCATTCCCATGGTCCTTTCAATTCCGTTACTGATGGGTCCATTGCTGGCGAGCCAGGTAAAGGACACCGTTTGGTGGGAGACGCCGGGCGGAAAGGTCACGGAACATCGGGATTCATCGGGCGCCAGTTGTTCGTTGATGCTGTATAACGATGCCGGTAGCGTGTTTTTCCAGTGGACAGATGGCGGAACAATTTTGGCCACCGCGATTGATTGGAACTGGCAATTCCCCGAGGATTCTCCGATGCCCGTGGCCATGCAGCTCGGCAACGAATGGTGGAGCAACGGCGGTGACTCCGCAATCATCCAAGGCGAGGGACACGGCAATGCCATCACTTTTGTGTTGAACAAGCCGATCGAGGATCACTTGATCACGGCAGATCATATTACGATCAAAACTAAAGCCGCGGAACTGTCGATCAGTCTGACTCCGTCCAAATTGAACAAACTGTTATCGCGTGCGCGGCAATGCCGCGACGTTACCGGGCGTTAGTTGTTTGCCGGCTCGATCCCACCAAAGCGATGACGCGGAGACGGCTGCGATAAACGCCGGCAACCACATGATCCGGCTTTGGTAGCGATCGTGCGGTGCGGACAGGGCGCCGGTAATCGCGGCACTCAGGGGCAAAACAAGGAGTGTTCCCGCCACGAAGCCGGCGCAGGCATGGCGACGCGAGATCGCGACCGGCAACAGGCCAATGCACACAATGACCCCCGCCAGTTCGACGATCATATGGATCATGCTCAGAGGTGCCGGGACAGCCAATGCGCCCGATTGCTGGCGCGCGGACGCATAGGCGGCGCGTTCCCGAATCGGGAAATCAAGCTCGATCCAAGGCGTAACCTGAACGGGCCAGGGGTTCAGGCCGTCGCCGCTGCTGAATCGGGTCAGTTGCTCCGCTGCGTTGGCCAGGACGAGAGTAGCCTCACCAACAGGGTCCGCCGTCAGTGCTGCCCAAAGTATTGCGCCCGCATCCCGCGATACGGCTTTCGGGCCACCGGCCCGGGTCAGCGGGCTGTCCGGTGCCCACAAAAAATCGTCGGATGTCGCTGGAAAGCTGTCGAGGAACGGGCACAGACGCCAGTGTCCCGCTGGGCAATCGCGGCGCAGGGCCGTCATCCCGGGCCCGTCATAGATGACCCGAGCCAGGAGAAAGACGTTCCCGAACGGCGCGATTGCGAAAAATCCGTGGGCGGCAAGGTTGACGGTACACACTGCAAACAGCGCAAGGGCAGGGGGGAGAACGATCAGCGGCCACCGACGAAGCGGCCGATGCCGCTGATCCCGGTCGTGATAGTTTGGCTTGTCGGCGGAGGCATCCAGGTATGCGGTGGGGGCAGAACATTCTTTTCCCGGTCGGGGCTTCATTCTTTCCGACATGCCGGGCCAAGCCCCATAGGCGTCAGGATAGGCCGTCGAGTGGGGGGGATTTGCCCATTCGTCATGGCCGGGCTCGGCCCCATGGGCATCAGGATAAGCCGCCGGGTGGCGAGGATTTGCCCCTTCGTCATGACCGGGCTTGGCCCGGTCACCCGGGACTTTGCTCGGCGCGGCATATGAAGTCGTGGGTGGCCGGGCCAAGCCCGGCCATGACGGAGAGAGGAAAGCCACGCCCGTGGCACAAACCTTCTCCGACCGGCGCTTAACCTGATGCCAATGCGACCTATCCGCGCCTCCTATCGCCGCTTCTGTTGCGGCCAGCACGGGCGCCAGCACGCACGCCAAGGGCACGCTCGATTGCTGGCTGGCGATCATGAACGCGGCTAACCCGACCAGCAGAACCCGCTCCCGCCCGGACAATCGCTCCGGCACACACGTCAACAGGCACAGCACCAACACAAGCAACGGCGTAAACACATCCGGCATCAATTCGCAAACGATCCAAGGCAACCAGGTGCAAACCGACAGCACCGCCACCCCGGCGACGAACACCCACCCGGACAAACCGGGTGCCAGCACGCGGCAGACCAGCCACAGCAGCCACGCCGTCATCAGTGCCTGCGCCACCACCACCGGCCAGAGTGTCACCGTGGCGTGCAGCGGCAGCATAAACAGCGAGTAAAACACCGGCCGATCCCAACCGGCATACAAGTGAATCGCCTGGGACAGATACGTGCCGGTATCGGCGAACACGATCGGATAGAAATTCCACAGCGCCGGCCACAGCAACAACGCCGCGGCGACCGGGACGGAAAAAATGGCTGGCCGGTTAGCCGCCATACCCGTTCGGATGCGCCTGGCGCCACGCGAATGCGGTGCTCACGATATCGTCCAGATCGCCATGCACCGGCCGCCAGCCCGCCTGTTGCGCCCGCACCGACGACGCCACCAGCACGCCGGCATCGCCCGCCCGGCGTCCCACGATCCGATACGGCACTTTGAGCGCGGACACCCGCTCCACTGACGCAATCACCTGCTTTACGGAGTGCCCGGCGCCATTGCCCAAATTCCACACCACGGACGCCTCGCGCAACGCGTCCAGGGCGAGCAGATGGGCCGAGGCCAGGTCCGACACATGCACGTAATCGCGGATGCAGGTGCCGTCGGCGGTGTTGTAGTCATCGCCATACACGTCCAGCGCGGCGCGACGCCCCAGCGCCGCATCGATTACCAGCGGGATCAAATGCGATTCCGGACGATGGTCCTCGCCCAGGCGTCCGGCCGGATCGGCGCCGGCGGCGTTGAAATAGCGCAGGCAGGCGCTGCGCAGCCCATGCACCTGACCGGCCCAGCGCAACGCCCGCTCGATCATCCATTTGCTGTCGCCATAGGCCGATTGCGGATCGATCGGCGCGTCCTCGGGGATCGGCGCATCGCTGTCCAGGTTGAACAACGCGGCGGTGGACGACAGCACGAACCGCTCTACGCCATGCCGCACGCAGCCGTCGATCAGCCGGATGCCGTTGCCCGCGTTATCCTGCAGGTAGCGCAACGGCATGCGCATGCTCTCGCCCACCTGCGACAGCGAGGCGAAGTGAAATACCGCGTCCCAGTGACCGTCCGACAGTACCGCATCGATGGCCGCACCATCGTTCAAATCCGCCACGATCAGTGCGACGCCAGCGGGAACCGCTTCGCGATGACCGGTCAGCAGGTTATCCAGCACGGTGACGGACTCACCCCGGTCCAGCAGCGCGGCAACCAGATGGCTGCCGACATAACCCGCGCCGCCGGTGACCAGAATACGTTGATTCATAAAACCCTACCCCCGGAAATAGGCCTTGTAGCGGCGGTGATATACCCCCGCATCGGCGTAGCCGGACCGAAGATGTACGCGCGCATCCACTCTTGTCATTACAATTCCGATGATTTTGGCGTGTGCGGTGTTCAGCACCTCCATCGCGTGAAGCAGCGTCTTGGTTTGGGTCGAGCGCCAGCGGACGCACATAAGCGTGGCATCCGCCAGTGAAGCCGCGATCCGGGCTTCAGTCATCGCCTCGACCGGAGGGGCGTCGAGCAGGATCAAATCGTAGTGTTCCCGCACCTCCGCCAGCATGTCCCGCATGCGATCAGACAGATACAAACCAAGCACCTCGCCGCCGGGTTTGCCGGCTGTGATGAACGCCATGCCGGTCAATGGATCGGTTTGCACCGCATCGCTCCACGCAGCGTCCCCCCGCAGCACGTCCAGTAGCCCGGGCGTATTCCGTCCGGCGAGTCGATGCTGGAATGACGCCTGACGCACATCGCATTCGATCGCCAGCACCCGTTCGCCGCCCAGTTGAGCGGATCGCCCGAGTGCCAGGGTCAGCACGGATTTTCCTTCCGCCGGGCGGGCGGCCGTGATCGCGATGATGTGCGGACGATCACGATGCAGCGCCACGCCGGCGCGCAGCGAACGGATTTGTTCGGCGAATGCGGTCAGCGGCCGGCGCACTACGTAATCATGAATGTTCAGATGGGCGAGTGCCCGTCTGCCGGCCTCGGGGATCAGCGCGAAACAGGGCAGTCCGGTGGCCCGCCGCAGTTCGTCTCCGCTGTGCAGCGTCGTGTCGGTCAGGTGCAGGACATACACCAGCAGCAGTCCCAGAAAGATCGCGGCGACGAACGATGCCACCAGGGTCTGCGCCGAGCGGGGATAGGTCGGATACTCCGGCGGGATCGCCTGCGATATTTCGTGCCCTTCGGAGGATTCGATGGCGGCCTGCTGCGCGGTCTGCTGGATACGTTCCAGCACTGACTGCAACTGTCCCCGTGCCGCATCCAGGTCGCGTGTCATGGCGTTCAGAGGGATCTGTGCCAGTGAAGATTTTTCCGCCGCTGTCTTTGCGACGGCCAGGATGTCCTCCAGCGCCGCCACCCGATCCGTGGCGGCGCGCTGCTCCGCCTCGGTCGCTGACACGACGCGGGCGATCTCGGCGGCGAGGGCGCGTTGGCCGTCCGCGTATTGGCGCGTCAGGGTTTGGACTTCGGGATAGGCGGAACCGAACCGCGCTTGCCGCGCATCGATCTGGCCCGCCAGTTGTTCTTGCACCGCGCGAAGCTGCGCCACGGATGGCGCCACCGCGGCCTGGGCCTGCGCCCCGATCCGCCCGCGTGCCGCGTCCAGCCGGGCGGTTGCGGCGGCGCGCTCCGACTGGGCTTTGACGAGGTCTTCCGTCAGATGGGTGATTTCCTCGGTATCGGTGCCGGCATGCATGCCCTGGCTGAGGCCGTTTTCCGTGCGGTATTGGGACATGCTCTGTTCCGCCTGCGTGACCTGACGGCGGAGGTCAGCAGCCTGACGGGTCAGCAATACGGTCGCGGCGTCCACCAGCCGGTGTTTCGCGGCATACTGGCCCTTGATGTAAGCGTCCATCGCGTTATTCACCGCGGCCGCCGCTACCAGTGGATCGTCCGCGACGAAGCTGACCTCTACGACGTGGGAGAATTTAACAGGCGAGGCATGCAGGGCGTCCTGCACGGCCAGCAGTGTCAGATCGCGCGCCCGATCGAGCGTTGGCCCATAAACGGGATCCTCTGGTGGTGCATCGGTTTCCATCCCCAGTATTCCGAACAACCATGCCGCGGTACGACGTAGCGGGCCAGGGGGGCGCAGCGCGGCGTTAAAGTGCGGGTTGCCGAACAGGTTTCCGCGTTCGGCCACTTTTTGCGCGATCGACAGGCTGCGCAGAACCTCCGCCTGGCTCGCCATCATCGCTTCGGTGGTGGGCGTGTCGCGCAGGATGCTTTGCAACTCGCGCGGTTTGTATTCGCTGGGATCGTAAATCAGTGAACCGGTGGCGGTGTACAGCGGGGTGATCTGTTGCAGCGTCAACCAGCCGAAGAATGGAACCAACAGGATGACCGCCAGCAGGGTCATGCGGCGTTGGCGGACGGCCGAAACAAATCCCGACAATGTGTCGCGCTGTAGGTCGGGTGCAGCGGGTCGCCCGTCCCGTTTCACGAGCGTCGCGGCCGGTGTGGTATCGGTTTGGGTGTCGGGCATCCGGCTGGTGCGGCCTTTTTTGGGTCGTGCCCGGGGCATGTTACCCGAGGCGAAGGTGGAACAGCCCCCCGTATTAGGCCGGAAATAGTTAATGATTCGTTAATGCCCCGGCGTTTTCCCGTGTGATGGGAGAAATTGTCTGCCGATTGCCCCGAGGCCGAGCGTTAACAAACCGCTCCGGCCGGTTCATACCCGTATCACGTGGGAGACAAGCCAGATGACAGACGTGCAGTCAGTTTACCAATGCGGCCTGGACGGGCCGCCGTTGGGTCCCAACCAACGCGGGACCAGGCGCGTGGCCGTGATCGGGGCCGGGGCCAGCGGTCTGTGTTCGGCCAAATACCTGCTGCAATCCGGTTTCGACGTGACATTGTTCGAGATCGGCAGCCAGATCGGCGGCATGTGGTGCTTCAATAACGACAGCGGCCGGTCCTCGGCCTATCGGACATTGCACATTAACACGTCCCGAGGCGTCACGCGGTTCAGCGACCTGGATTTCGATGCCGAGACCCAGCCGTTTCCCGACCACACCGACATGCATCGCTATCTGGTGCAGTACGCGGACCATTTTGGTGTAACGCCCCGCATCCGCTTCAACAGCAGGGTTTCGGCCATTCGTGCGGCGTTCGACCCCATGCGGGAACCCGCGGTGTGGGACGTCGAACTGGCGGATGGGTCGGTCGAGCGGTTCGATGCCGTGCTGGTCGCAACCGGCCACCTGACCAAACCGATGCACGTGCCGGAGTTGCAGGCGTTCGGCGAAGGCTATTTGCATGCGCATTATTATCGGGAACCGGAGCCCTTCGTCGGTAAACGCATCTGCGTTGTCGGAGTCGGCAACAGTGCGTGCGACATCGCCAGCGATGTGTGCGTAACGTCTCGCGGGACCGTGCTGGTGGCCAGATCCGGCGTAACGATATTGCCGAAGCTATTGTTTGGACGGCCGTTCACCGATATCACCGCGCAGATCCAGCGACCCTGGATACCCCGGAAACTACGCCAGAAGCTGGTTCGGGCCCTGGTGTGGCTGGCGCATGGGGATATGACCAGGCTTGGATTTAAGCGCTCAACGACGCTGAGCCATGTGACCTCCAACGGCACGGTCACAACGGATATCGCCTATCGCCGCATCACCGTGAAACAGGGGATCGAGGCTGTCGATGGACATCGCATCCGGTTCGTTGACGGCACCGAGGCGGAGTTCGACACGCTGATCGCGGCGACGGGATATCGTATCGATTTGGATATGCTGCCGCCGGATGTCGTGCGGGTGGAGGACAACCGGTTGGATCTATACATGAGGATCGTGCCTCCGGGATGGCCGGGACTGTTCCTGATGGGGTTCTTCAATACCGATACCGCCCTGAACATGGTGTTCGAGCATCAGGCCCGCTGGGTGCGCGAGCATCTGCTCGGCAACGCCGCGCTGCCGTCCGATACCGAGATGCAACAGGCGATCACCGACCGCACCGCCTGGTACAAAAGCCAGTATCGCGACAGTGCTCGGCATACGATCGAAGAAGAGCACGTGCGCTATCTCACCGATCTTCGCACGACCCTGAAGGCCGCCATGAGGAAAGGGCCGGTGCGGGTGGGGTAATAGGGGTGGCAAGCTCTTAACTGGATGCTGCCGCGCCAGCCAAAGAGATAGTCACACATAATGTTGATCGCAACAAAAGAGCGATTGTGTAATATCGGTCTGCGTTGGGGGACGACGCTCCCACCCATCGTCATGGCCCGGATAACCTGGGCCATGACGGAATTGGAATGGTGGTATGTCACTATCAATGCGGATTGGTAAATGTTTGTAGTTATCGATCCTGCAATACTGCCTTAGGCCCACGCCGACCTTGTCAGCACCTCGTGTTAAGATAAATGCCGGAGGACGATCAGTGCACAAGCCGCTCCATTATCTCATCGCGATAACCCTGACGCTGGCCTCCGCCACGGGTCGGGCTGATGAGAAAAAATACGGCCCGGGCGTGACCGACACTGAGATTAAGATAGGCAATTCAATGCCCTACAGCGGCCCGGCTTCCTCCTTCGGAACGGTTGGCAGAGCCCAGGCAGCCTATTACCGGATGATCAACGAACAGGGCGGCGTCAACGGCCGCAAAATCACGTTCAGCACGATCGACGACGGCTACAGCCCGCCGAAATCCGCTGAAAATGCCCGCCGCCTCGTCGAACAAGATGATGTGCTTGGTATTTTCGGTTCCCTGGGAACACCTGGCAACGTCGCGATGCAGCGCTATCTGAACGATCACAAAGTGCCGCATTTCTTCGTCTTCAGCGGCGTCGCGCGTTTCCGCAACCCTGAGGTCTACCCATGGACGATTGGCGGCGATCTGGCCTTCATCAACGAAACGAAAGCCTTCGCCCGCTATATCCTCGATACGCAAACCGACCCGAAGATAGGCGTGCTTTATCAGAACGACGACTTCGGAAAAGACCATCTCGCCGGCTTGCGGCAAGGCCTGGGCGATAAGGCAACCGCCGCGATCATCAAAGCGGTTTCCTACGAACCCACCGACCCGACGGTCGACTCCCAAATCATCGAACTCCAGCAGTCGGGCGCCACCACCGTCCTGCTCGCGACCATACCGAAGTTCGCCGCGCAGGCGATCCGCAAGATGCACGACATCGGCTGGACTCCACTGAAGCTGTTGGCCTACCCGGGCGCGACGATCCCCGGCGCCTTGAAACCGGCAGGACTGGATGCATCCGTCGGCGTCGTAACGGCGGAGTTCGTCAAAGTGCCGGGGGATCCCGCCTGGGCCAACGACCCGGAGATGCTGGCGTACCTTGGCTTCATCAAGACATACGCGCCGGACCTGGACCCAAACGACAAACTCACCGTCTTTGGCTATTACAACGCGGCGATCGTCGTGGCCTTGCTGCGGCAATGCGGGGATAATCTGACGCGCGAAAACGTTCAGGCCAAGGCCACGCATCTTAAGGACGTGACTATTCCGATGCTGCTTCCGGGTATCACGCTGAATACCAGGCCGGATGACTATTCGCCGATCAAGCAGATGCAGTTGCAACGATTCGATGGCACCGGCTGGGTGATGATCGGCGGTATCGCTGGCGGGTAAGACCCCGCATAACCGTTACAGCCGAGCCATTACGGTGCGAGAGAATTCCTCGGCCAGCCGCCACTTGGTTTCGTTTCCGACAGCGAAAATCATTTCCTGTAGCCCATCCTTTTCCAGGCCGCGGATTTGCTCGACGAGTTCATCCGCGGTTCCTACCAGACAAGTGTCGCGAATGAGTTGTTCGTCTATCAGCGCCGCTTCTCCAGGATGCAAATCCGTGTAGTGGAATTCGTGAGTGCGGAAATGCCGATGTTCGGGCGGTGTCTGCTCCACCAGGGCACAATAGGGTTTCCAGATGCGGCGCAGAAAGTCCGGTGGCTCGATCCCGGTTTCATGCACAACGTCGTAAAAATAATAGACACTGGCCATCACGTTCGCGCCGATCGTCCGTTTCACTCGATCGGAGTCCGCCGCCTCCCCGGGCTGCAGCAGCACGACGCTGGTCAGGGTGGCGTTGCGAAAACCGGTCATGTCGCGGCCGTTGCGCGCGGCCCCTTGTCTGGCGTGACCCAGCGCGTCCTGTATCGGGACGCCACGCGGAGGAATGGCGAACACCAGACCATCGCCGTATTCCCCGGCCAGCGCCATCGCCCGGGGACCGAAACCCGACACATACATCGGTATCCGCGGCTTCAGGTTCATGAACCGCGTCTCGTGCCGCAGCATCTTCACCGGACGGGTGCGGCCCGCGAAGGTGTAATCGACCACCTCGGCATCCAGCAGGCCGCGCATCACCCGCAAATATTCGCCGAACGCCGCCATCTTCATCGGCTTTTGGCCCATGGTGCGCATTGCGGTGTTACCGGTGCCGATGCCAAGGAACACCCGGCCCGGAGCCATGCGGTTCAGCGTTGCCATCGCCGCGACCTGAACAGGTGGAATGCGGGTGCCGCAAATCGCGGTGCCGGGGCCGATACGCAGACGTCTCGTTTGCTGTGCCGCCAGGGCGCAAACCATATAGACGTCGGAATACATCATCTGACTGTCGGCCACCCAGGCGGAATCGTAGCCGAGGTTCTCGATGAAACTGAAGAAGCCGATTTCGTCGATGTCCGACATGACGCAGAAGCCGAACTTCATCACCGCGTTCCTTCCTCGGATGCCCAATGCGTTTGCGCACAGGATCGATTGCGACCCCGGCGACGCAACTCCCCACTGTGAGTAAACAGCCGGTCAGCACCTCACGCAATGTTCCTGGCCGGCGAACCCGGGCGTCCACGCCGGAATGGACCCTGCCTTCACCACCGCTGCTCTGATGTACAGGGAACCGCGGTTGGCTCGCTGAATCCAATTGCTCCGACGCGGTGCGGCGTGGCAGACAGCGCGCCATGCCAACCCGTCGATTCCTGATTGCAAGCGCCGTTCCAGCGGTCCTCGCCACGCCTGCGTTCTCCGCTCAAGACGATAGTTTTCACAGCTTTCTCACCGGCGTCCGGGAAGAAGCCCGAAAAGCAGGCATTAAGCCCGCCACACTCGATCATGCCTTCGCCGGGGTGTTGCCGAACCAGAAAGTGCTGGACCGGGACCGTCATCAGCCCGAATTCACCATGACCTGGGCGCGATATCGCGGTCTTGTGATCTCGGACAAGCGCATCACCGATGGACGCAACGCGGTCGCCGCCAACCGAGCGCTGTTTCAACGGGTGCAAGAACGCTACGGCGTCGGCGCCGGGGTGATCGCGGGCATTTGGGGCCTGGAATCCAGTTTTGGCACCGGCACCGGTGATTTCCGGGTCGTCGAAGCGCTGGCGACCCTGGCCTGGGAAGGCCGCCGAGCGAGCTTCTTCCGTGGCGAACTGATGGCGGCGCTGAAAATCCTCGATCACGGGGATGTCGCACCGAATGCGATGACCGGATCATATGCCGGGGCGATGGGGCAGCCGCAGTTCATGCCCACCAGCTATCTGCGCTACGCGGTGGATTTCGATGGTCATGGCCGTCGCGATATCTGGACCAGCAAGGCGGATGTGCTGGGGTCGATCGGCAATTATCTTAAGGCTTCGGGATGGCGGGACGGCCAGACCTGGGGCCAGGCGGTCACGGTGCCGACGGGGTTGGATGCGCCGGGACGCGACGCCAAGAGGCCGGTGTCGGATTGGGCGGCGTCTGGCGTGCGGCCGCTGTCTGGTCGTTGGGCGGCCATAGCCGATACCCCGGCCGGATTGGTGGCGCCGGATGGCGCCGGGACCGACGCTTTTCTGGTGTTCGGCAACTTCGCGGCAATCCGCCGGTACAATCCTTCCGATTTTTATGCCATTGCGGTCGGCCTCATCGGCGATCAGGTGGTCGCATGAACACCGGTTTCGTCGCCGGCCTCGGCCTGACGGTCGCGCTGTTCGGCTGTAGCGGCCCGCCGCCCCAACCCAATCCGCGCTACACGCTCGGCCAACCCTATCAGGTTGGCACTGTCTGGCATTACCCGCGCGAGTCGTTCGACCTGGATGAAACCGGACTGGCGTCCATCGCCAAAGACGGATCGCCGCGATTGACGGCTGATGGCGAACTGTTTGACCCGACGGCACTCGCGGCGGGTCATCCGACCATTCAGCTTCCCGCCATCGCGCGCCTGACCAACCTGGATAACGGCCGCGAGGTCATGGTCCGGCTGAATGATCGGGGCGATGGCGATCCAAGGCGTTTGGTGGAGATCACCAGCCGCACGGCCCTGTTGCTGGCGATGCCGCCCGGCAGTGTCGCGCGGGTGCGCCTGACGGTTTTGCGGAACGAAAGCCATGCCGCCGCGGATTCCCTGGCTGGCGCGCCCTCTCTGGCGATGACCGCCGTCCCCAGGGGCGGGGTGGAGGTCGCTGAACTGGCCCCACCGCCGGGCGTGCGTCAGGGCAATGCCCGAACATTACCGCCGGCCGTCGCAGTCAGTGCGGCCGCGCTGCCGATGCAGGCACCACCAATGCGGTTGCCTGAGGCGATCATTCAGAGGGAGCCGCATCCCGGCCGCCTGATGGTGCGCCTGGATACATTCGAAGAATATCAATACGCGAACGTTCAGCAGGCGAAAATGAGCGGACTGGGCGCGCGAATCGTTTCCATGATCGATCGCCGGACCCATTGGTTCCGCGTTGAAATCGGCCCGTTGCCGGATGTCGCGCAGGCTGACGCCGTATTGGATCAGGCTCTCGCCGCCGGAATACCGGACGCGCGAATCGTGGTGGATTAGGAGGTACCGTCGAGATGCTGACCCGTCGTCTTGGCTTGCTGGCGTCCGCCATCCTGTGCGGTGCCGGATCGGCGTTCGCGCAAAGCAAACACCCGTCCACCGGAGCCGCCGGCAAGGCGGGCGCCGCCGGTCACAAGGGGAAGGAACAAGCGGTTCCGACCGGCAGTCCGGCGGACACTCCCTTAGGGCCGATCGATACCGCCGCCAAATGGGCCTACATTCAGGATTTCGATACCGGCGCCACCCTGCTGGAAAAACTGGCGGACGAGGAAATGCCGCCGTCGTCGATGACCAAGCTGATGACGATGTACCTTGTGTATGATCAGTTGAAGCAGGGTCGCCTGAAGCTGGAAGACGAACTGCCGGTAACCGAAAAAGCCTGGCGCATGCAGGGCTCCAAGATGTTCGTCTCGATCGGCAGCACAGTGAAGGTGGAAGATCTGATCCGCGGCGTCATCGTGCAATCCGGCAACGACGCCGCCATCGTGCTGGCCGAGGCGATCGGCGGGTCGGAAGAACAATTCGCCGAAAAGATGAATGCCAAAGCCAAGGAACTCGGCATGACACATTCGTTCTTCAAGAATTGCACCGGTTGGCCCGATCCCGAACAGCATATGAGCGCCCGCGATATCGCGACGTTGGCCGGGCGCATCATCCACGATTTTCCGGACTATTACCATTACGATGCTGAAAAGTCATTTCGGTACAACGGTATCGATCAGGGCAACCGCAACCCGATGGTGCAAAAAGGCACCGCCGACGGGTTGAAAACCGGTCATACCGATGCGGGCGGGTACGGTCTGGTGGCCAGTTCAATCCGCAACGGCCGCCGGGTGATCCTGGTGCTGAACGGCATGGCCTCGATGCGCGAACGTGGCGAGGAAGGCGAACGCCTGATGGACTGGGCGTTCCTTAACTTTGAGGACGTGACTTTGTTCTCGGCGGGCGATGTCGTCGAGACCATTCCGGTCTGGTTGGGCACCGCGCATTCGGTGCCGCTGGTGGCCGGTCGCGATCTGATCGTGACGATGCCACGCAACTGGCGGCAGAAAGCGTCGGTGAAGATCAGCTTCGACACGCCGCTGACGGCGCCGGTCACCAAAGGCGACGTGTTGGGGAAACTGGTCCTCAGCGGGCAGGGTGTTCCGAATCTGGACGTGCCGTTGCTGGCGGCGGCGGACGTGCCCCGGTTGGGGCTGCCGGGGCGCGCCATGGCGGTGCTGTCGAAATATGTGACCGGGACGTGACCCGGGGGCGATTTATTACGCTTGAGGGCGGCGAGGGGGCTGGCAAGACGACCCAGTCCGTTCTGTTGGCCGACGCATTGACCGCACATGGTGTCGGGGCATTGCGTACGCGCGAACCGGGGGGCTCTCCAGGCGCGGAAGTTCTGCGTGGATTGTTGCTCGGCGGTTCGATCGACTGGTCGCCCCGGGCCGAGACGCTGCTGCATTTCGCTGCCCGGGCGGAGCATGTCGCCGAGACGGTGGATCCCGCGTTGGCGGCGGGAACCTGGGTGATCTGTGACCGGTTCTTCGATTCCACTTTGGCGTATCAGGGATACGGACAGGGCGCAGACCGGTCCTTTATCGCGTCGTTGATCGGGCTGTTGGGGATCGCTCCGGATCTGACGCTGGTGCTGGACGTTCCTGAATCCGTGGCCGCCGAACGCATGCGGAAGCGGGGTGGCGATGCCGACCGCTACGAACGCCTGGACAGCGCCTTCCACGCCCGCGTCCGCCAGGGATTCCGAGATATCGCTCTATCCGAACCTGATCGGTGTGTGTTGTTGGATGCCTCGGCCGATATCCAGGCGGTCCACACCGCTATCATGACAGCGGTGTGGACGCGCTTCGGTCAGTAGCCCAGGGCTGTTTGCTCGACCGGCACCCAGCGGCCGTCTTTCACGACGGTCAGGAACGAACGGGTTGAGCCATGATGTTGGTCCGGTCCGAAGGACAATTCTGATCCGAAAATGTCCTTGTAGTCGTGGATGCTTTCCATCGCGTGGATGAAACCGTCCACGGTCAGGTCTTTGCCGGCTTTGTCCAGCCCCATCAGGACCATGCTGGCGGCCGTATAGCCGACCTCGCCATGGAAATTCGGATCGCGGCCATAGCGGGCCTTGTACCGCTTGGCGAAATCCTGCACGGCGGGACGGGGATCATCGGGGTAGGCATAGAGGGCAGGGGTCATGCAGTAAAACCCTTCCGTCGCGCCGCCCGGCAAACTGGCCACGGCGGTATCATAGGCGGCGAACTGACCGACCAGATCGACGGTCCAGTTCATTTTCTTCACGGTTTGAATGATGATGTTGGTATCGCGCACGATGGTGCCCAGCATGACGGTGTCGCAGCCGGCATCGTGCAGTTTGGTCATCGGGGCGTTGAAATCGGTGTCGGTCGGGCGGTGTGCGGTGGTCTCGATGACCTTCAGGCCCAGCGCCTCGGTTTCGGCGACAACGCCGGCGAGGACGTCTTTGCCGAAGTCGGAATCCTGGTAGGTGACGCAGAACTTCGTGCGGCCTTTCTGGTCGTGGAAATACTTTACCGCCGCTCGCATCTGGTCGTAGTACGAAGCGAACTGGGCGAACTTCAGCTTGTTGTAGGGCTCATACATGGACCGGGCCGCGGTCAGCGGGAACATATTCGGCACGCCCTTGGCGAATTGCGTCGGCATGTTGGCGTCGTTCATCGGCGTGCCGCCATCATCGATCGTGGCAAAGACGGTGTCGTTGTTCAGTAGTTTGTTCATCGCCTGGACGGCGCGAGGCACCTGATACTGGTTGTCTTCAACGATATACTTGATCTTGCGGCCATTGACGCCGCCCTTGGCGTTGGCTTCGTCGAACGCTATGCGCACGGCATCGCTGTTGTTGACGCCTTGCACGGCGGTCACGCCGGACAGGTCGGTAATCGTGCCAATGACAATTTCCGTATCGCTGACTCCGCGAACGGCATCGGCGGCTCGGGAGGCTGTTGGGGCGGCGGTCATCAGCAGACCAGCGGCGAGAGCGGGCAACCAACCCTTTCTGGGCATCACAGGCATCATGCATCCCTTCCTGACTGCCGAATGTTGTCGGCAGGTCTTGTTTTGTTACCCGGCTTGGTCCGGACTTCAGACGCTAGCCGGGGTCGGCGGTTGCTTCAACTGGCGCCCTGCGTCAGAGACCGGCCGCCACACGCGCCGCGCCCTCGCCTGCTATGCGGCCGAACGTCACGCCGGCCACCAGGCCCGTGCCACTGCCGTAGTTGTGATAGTATAGACCGCCGACAATCTCCCCCGCTGCAAACAGACCGTTGATCGCTACGCCGGAGGTGTCCTGCACCCGCGCCTCGGTGCTGACTTTCAGTCCGCCAAAAGTGAAGGTGACGCCCGCGGTAACCCCATAGGCATGATAAGGGGGAGCATCCAGTTTCTGTGCCCAGTTGGTTTTGTCTATCGCCAGCCCGGTTGTGCGGTACCCGTCATGAACGTTCGGGTTGAACGGCACATCGGGGCGCGGCGCCGCGTTATAGGCCTTCAAAGTTGCCAGTGCCGCAACCGGATCGACGCCGGTCAGTTTGGTCACCAGTTCTTCCAGCGTGTTGGCGGTTTCTTTGGTAATCCGGGCGATGCGGTATTCGTCGCGCAACAAGCCGATGATCTTCTGGTCGAAGACCTGCCAGGCGAACAGGCCGGGTTGTTTCATCACCTCATGGCCGTATTTGGCATAGGTGTAGCTGTGGAAATCCAGGCCCTCATCAAGAAATCGCTCGCCCCGAGCATTCAGGATCACGCCGAAAGGGTAGTTGTGTTTTTGAAAACGGTCACCGATTGAGATATCGCCATACGGCGGTGCATTCATGTCCCACTGCACCGCGTGCGCGCCGGACCAGTGACCGGCCGAGGCAGCGCCGATATCCATCGCCATCTTGTGGCCGTAGCCGTTGTTGAAGCGGGTGCCGCGAACTTTCGCCAGATCCCAGTTCGGGCCGATGTAGCGCGCGCGCATTTCGGCATTGGATTCGAAGCCGCCGCAGGCCAGCACGACGGCTTTCGCGCGCAGGTCATAGGATTTGCCTCCGTGGCGCGCCTTGACGCCCTGGACGCGTCCGTCGTCGGTCAGCAGTTGATACGCCGTCGTGTCGTACAGCACGGGGATGCGGGCTTTCTCCAGCGCCGCGTGCAGCGTTGCGACCAGATGCAGGCCGCCGCCATGGATATGGCACGCCAGACCGCCCCAGAACTTGAATTTGCCGTCAACCTTGAACGCTTGCCGTCCCAGCGCCGGCTGGAATTTGACGCCGTGCTTTTTCAGCCAGAGCGCGGACTGGTAGGACCCGCCGATCAGCACCTCGGTCAGTTCGGGATCGCAGCGGTAATCCGTCAGGCGGCCCATATCGTCAAAGTATTGTTCGGTGGTGTACGTGCCGAAATCGATGTTCGCCAGATCGAGGTCGGCGATGGTCGGGTCCAACGCCAATAATTCGTCGATCCCATCATAGACGAAGCGAAACGCGCCGCCGGTAAACGCGGAATTGCCCGCGCGCGCTTCCTGAGGCGCGGTTTCAATCATGGCGACCGAGGCGCCGGCCTCGTGGGCGGCCAGCGCGGCGTTGGCGGCGGCGTTGCCGGCACCGATGACCAGGACATCGACAGGTTGGTCGTTCATGTCTTTACACCATCACAATGGGGCGCACGGGCGCGCCGGTCGCGCCACGGATTTTCGTGGCAAGCAGGATGAAACACGCGGCGTAAATACGCGCGGCCGCGAGTTCCTCCAGCGCGAGGTTTTCGATCAGATAGACCCCGCATTCCGCCAGCGCGTACTGGTGGACCGGCATCATCACGCTCTTGTTGGGGTTGGGCAGGACTTCGACCGCCATGTTGTCGGCGCCGATCGCGACGATACCCTGGTCGATCAGCCATTTGGCCGCCGGGACGTCGATCCCGGGTTCGCCTTCGAGATACCGCGCATTGTCGGTGCCATAGTAACGGCCCCAGCCGGTGCGGATCAGGGCGATGTCGCCTGATTCCACAGTGAACCCGCCTTTGTCGGCCGCGCGTTTCAGATCGTCCGGCGTCACGGTCTGGCCGGGAGACAGATGTGTGGCGCCGCCGACGTCGAACAGCACGGCTCGGGTAATCATCGGCGGTGCGTGCTCGATCCCCAGACGGTCCAGGCCCCAATCGGTGACCACATCGGCGCAGGCATTGCCGTTATAAAGCATATCGCCGTTGGAAAAATGCCCGAGCGCGTCGATGTGGGTGCCGACATGGGCGGTCATTTCGATACGTTCGAGGTTGGTGCCCGCGTCGTTCGTGGCACCCGTCTTGCGGCGGCGTTTGATGGTGTCGCGCCACGATCCGAAGATCGACATCAGGAACGGTGTCTGGTTCGGCGCCATATACGGCGCGCCCATGTAGATCTCGTGGCTGACGTCATAGATGCGGCCCTGCTTCACCGACGCCAGCGCGGACAGGCGCTTTTCGACTGTCAGCAGATTGCCGGCGCCGATCTGGTCGGTTGGTCCCCACTGCGCATGGTTATGGATCATTTTGGATGCTCCGTTTCCTCATTTGCCATAACGTGCCACTGCTGTACCATGTTGGGCAACCGGCCAAGAATCACTCAGGGGAAACTATCAATGCGCATAATCTCATCGCGTCGTTCGCTGTTGCGGTCCGCCAGCGGCCTTGCCGGCATTTTGGCGACCGGCCGGGCACCGGCGTTTGCGCAGGCGACGCCGAAGAAGATGCAGTTGGCTGCGGTCAATCCGTATCCGGAGTCGGGCGCGGTGGCGACCGAGTGGTTCGTCAAGGCGCTGACCGAACGCAGCAAGGGTGAACTCGACGTCAGTTTTCATGGCGGCACGTTGCTGACCAAGGAAATCGACATCATGAACGCGGTGAAGTCGGGCAATATCGCCATGGGGAACCCCGGCGGTGCCTCGGCCACGTTGTTTCCGGAAATGGGCGTGTTCCTGGTCGGATACCTGATCAGCAGCTACGATCAGGCCTACAAGGTGATGAACGGTAAGGTCGGCGACGATCTGGACAAGATATTCCAGGAAAAATACGGCATCAAAGTCATCTATTACTTCGACTATGGATTCCGCCATTTCTGGAATGCCAAGCGCCCGATCGAGGTGCCAAAGGATCTGCGCGGCCTGAAGATTCGCGCCCAACCGTCCAAGGTGTTTGCCGATACCATCAACAGCCTTGGTGGCGTTGCGGTGCCGTTGGGCTGGGCTGAGGTGATTACCGCGGCGCAACAGGGCGTTATTGATGGCGCGGACTTGCCCGTGGTCAACATGGTGCCGTTGAAGGCGTTCGAGGTCTCAAAATACTACTCGCTGACGGGACACAACTACGGCGCCACGCTGATCGGCATGAATCTGCAAATGTGGAACGATTTGCGTCCCGATCAGCAGAAACTGGTGCTGGATACCGGGCGTGAGGCCCAGGGTGTCGTCCGCAAGGTGACCGAGGATGTGGACACCTTGGCCAGCGCCAAGGCGCAGCTTGAACCGCGCGGCATGATCATCAACGAACCCAACCACGGGCCATTTATCGACATCGCCAAGGCGAAGCTGTGGCCGCAGTACGAGGCTAAGTATAGCGGACTTTGGGACCAAATCCTCGCCACGAAGGTCTGATACTTATGCGGGCGCTGTTTCTGCTGCCCAGGATTCTCCTGGGCGGCCTCGTGCTGTTCGCGATCGGGGTCATGCTGTACGGCGTGTTCGCCCGCTATGTCCTGCTGCCGCTGACGGATTGGCTCGATTGGGATCAGCCCAACTTTTTCTGGGTCGAGGAGGTTGGTGAAACGACGTTGGCGTGGCTGACGATGATCGGGGCGGCGATCGCGGTGAAGGAACGCAGTCACTTCGCGCTGAATTTGATCACGCATCGTTTGTCAGAACGGACGCGGGCCGGGCTGCATATCGCGCATAATCTGATCATCGCCGGTTTCGGCGGCTTAATTGCCTGGTTCGGCTACAAGCTCGTGCTGCTGAACATCACCCTCACGTCCCCGGCGTTAGAAATGAGCCTCGGTTGGCTGTACGCCTCAACCGTCGTGGGCGGCATTCTGATGGCGTTGTTCGCACTCGATGCGGCAAGACGGCCTGCCGGTCCCGAACACAGCTTTGCCGACGTGCGGGAGTAAGACCGGTGATCCTTCTCGCAACACTTCTCACCTTTCTGATTCTGCTGATCCTGTCACTGCCGATCGTGTTCTGCCTGGGTGCGGCCGGCGTGGTGGGACTGATGGTGAGCGGCCTGCCGCTGCAACAGCTCAGCTCCACGATCGTATCGGCCTCGCAAAGCTGGGTGCTGCTGGCGATCCCATCCTTCGTCTTCGCAGGCTCGTTGATGGAGCGGGCCGGCATGTCCACCGCGCTGGTGGAACTCGCCCGCGCGCTGGTGGGCTGGCTGCGCGGCGGACTGGGCATGTCGGTGATCGTGGTGTCGTATTTCTTCTCCGACATCTGCGGTTCCAAAATGGCCGAAGTATCAGCGCTCGGTTCTGCCCTGATGCCATCACTGAAAAAAGCCGGCTACCGGCCGGAAGATGGAGCGTCGCTGATCGCCGCCGGCACCGCGATGGGCATGCTGGTGCCGCCCGCGATCTTCATGATCGTCATCAGCGCGGTGACCAACCAGTCCGCCGTGGCCCTGTTCCTGGCCGGTTTCATTCCGGCCGCTGTGATCGGCGCCTGCCTGTGCGTGCTGGTGCTGGTCCAGGCGCATTTCCTGAAATGGCCGAAAGACACCCGCACCAGCTTCGACCGCATTCTGAAAGCACTGAAGAACGCCGCCGTGCCGCTGGTTATTCCGGTGGTGATCCTGGGCGGCTTCTACCTGGGCGCCTTCACCGCCACCGAGGCCGGAGCAATCGTCGCGCTGTATTCTCTGCTCGCCGCCAAGTTCTACTACAGAAGCGTGACCTGGATGGAGGTCCTGCATCTGGCTTACGATGCCGGCGTGCTGACTGGGGTCGTGGTCTTCCTGCTGGCCGTTGCGACCATCTTCCAATACTTGCTGGGCCTGTCCGGCGCCCCCGCGTTTCTGGCGTGGCTACTGGCTCCCTTGGAGGGCCATCCCTGGATGTTCCTGACCGGGGTGGCGATGCTGACGCTGGTGTTCGGCATGGTGCTGGAAGGCCTGCCGGCCGCTGTCGTTCTGATCCCGGTGGTGTTCCCGATCGCGTTGAAGATCGGCATCCATCCGGTGCATTTCGACATCGTGCAGACGGCGGCGGTCGGTATCGGCCTGTTCACGCCGCCGTTGGGCGTCGGGCTGCTGATGGCGTTGCGGTTCGCGGACGTCTCGGTCGGGCAGCATGCGAAGACCTACTGGCCGTATCTGTTGGCACTGCTGATCGGCCTGATGCTGATCATTTGTATTCCAGAATTGTCGTTGTTCCTGCCGCGCAGCGCGGGGTTGATCAAATAGGTGACCATGCCCTGTTCCGAAAAGCAGCAGGACAGCGGGCGCATTTCGGCCTAAACTACCCGCATGGACCACTCGGTATCCATCAGCGCATCCGACGTCATCGCCACCTTGCGGGCTAACCAGTAACGGCTGGAACAGGCCGGAATCGCGCGCCTGTCTCTGTTTGGCTCGTTCGCCCGCAACGAGGCCGGTCCAGAAAGCGATATCGATCTTGCGGCGGAACTCGATCCGGACGCCAAGGTGAGCCTGCTTGATCTCGTGCGGATAGAGCGGGAACTCGGCGCACTACTGGGGCGCGAGGTCCAAATTCTACCCGAACCGATTACCAGGGAGCGTCTGCGTCACAACGTCGATCGGGACCGTATTCGTGCCTTCTAAGCGCCATCGCGACACCGAGAGTCTGCAAGATATGATCGACTAACCATATTAGTATTTGGAAAACCATTCCTTAATCGGATCAAATAGGCTGAGGCTGGGCAATTTTCGTCCCATGCGACACACTCGGCCCATGACCGATTCCAAACCACTCTCCAACCTGCGCCTCTGGCTCCTGCTCGCCGCCGCGTTCGGCACCTTCTCCGTCGGTGCCGGATTCATGCACTCCTACACCGTCTTCCTGGTCACCTTCATCGAGGCGTTCGGGTGGAGCCGAGCAGAGGTTTCGCTGGCGTATTCGGTGTCGCAGGTGGTGACAGGGATCAGTTCGCCGCTGGTGGGATGGCTGGTGGACCGGCTTGGGCCACCCCGCCTGATCCTGATGGGCGGCGTGCTGCTGACGATCGGGTTGATCGCCAACGCCGGCGCGACGGAGCTTTGGCATATCGTCGTGTTGTATGGCGTGGTGATGACGTTGGGCGCGAACTGCCTCGGGCTGGTGGTGTTCGTGCCGCTGTTGTCGAAATATTTCGTCCGCAACCGGGGCATGGCGGTGTCCGTCGTGCAATCGGCCAACGGCTTCGCCCGGGCATTCTCGGCGCCGCTGACGACGCTGATGATCTCCGGTCTCGGTTGGCGCGGCGCCTACCTGTGGCAGGGCGTGTTCATGGGCGTGGTACTGTTGCCGCTGGCCGCCATGTTTCGCGGTATCGGGCAGGGCGGGCGCCGGCGCGTCGCGGATGCCGAGGGCTGGACCGTTCGCCAGGCGGTCAGAACACCGCATTTCTGGCTGTTGTTCCTGGTGTACATGTTCACCGGCCTGGGCAGTTTCCTGGTCGCCCTGCACCAGTTGGCATTCGCGGTCGATATCGGCTTCGACAAACTCTATGCCGCCGGTGTTCTCGGCATGGGGGCATTCCTGTCGCTGCCGGGCGTCATCATCACCGGCACGCTGTCCGACTATATCGGGCGAGAGGTTTCCGCGGTCGTCACCTACGGAACGTCGATCCTGGGCGTGATATTCGCGATGATGATCACCTCACCCGATCAGCATGTGCTGCTGTGGCTGCACGCCTGTTTCTTCGGCCTGACATGGGGCGCCAGGGGGCCGGCGATCACCGCCAAGACCGCCGACCTGTTCCCGGGGCCGAATCTGGGCGCTATTCTGGGTGTTATCACCATCGGCACCGGACTGGGTGCGGCGGCCGGAGCATGGCTGGCAGGGTTCGTCTTCGATACCACCGGCAGCTACCGGGTAGCGTTCGGCCTATCAATCGTGTTCTACGTCGCCGGCAGCGTGGCATTTTGGGCACTGCGCCGCCCGCCCGCCATTCGCGCTTAGGAGAGACTCTCGTGCTTTTTCTGGTGATCAGCGACCCTCGTCCCGAACGGCCGTCCAGCGTGACCGCGGCCCGGCAGAGCTACTGGACCTGGATCCAGCCGCTGATCGATAAAGGCGAAGTGCGCTCCGTGCACGCAAAAGTCGGGCGCGGCGCCGTGGTGCTGTTCGATGTCGCCTCAAACGAGGCCTTGCACGCGCACCTGAACGCCTGGGCCGACATCATTCCCGCGCGGTTTGAGGTCCACGCCCTGATCGACCCGGTCAACGCTTTGCGCTTCCTGAATCAACAGGAGGCGGCGGGTTAGTGCGATGACTCCCGACGAAACGGTGGCCCTGGACGTCGCCACCGGCACGATTCTGGCGTACCGGCTGTTTGACGTCGCCTATGCGATTGATCTGGCTATCGCCGAACAGACCTGGGCACGCACCGTCCGCACCGAAAGCTCCCGCGGGCGGCTGACCACGACACCCGCGAAAGCGGTGGCGTTCGGGGTGCCACCGGTTACGCTCGGTTTGGGCTCTATCGTCCTGGATCTGCCGGAGGGACCGTTGCAGGCCACCGTCACCGCCCGGCTTTACGATTTTGGCGTCGTCAGCATCGCTTTGCGCGTGGGCGTCACGGACTTGTCCTGGGCGGCCTTCTCTCAGCGACTGAACGCGATCGATCTGGCCGTCGGGCTGGCTCCGGCGACGGCGCTTTGGACCGATCTGCTGGATCGGGTGCGCAAGGGCGTCGGCGACGCGCTGGTGCGGCCGATCCCATCCACGCTGGAGGAAGACTACATTGTCGGCGTGGTCACTGCCTTTAGCGAGAAAATTACCGCCGAAACGTTGATCGGACGCCTGGATATGGTTCCGTTGTTGTCCGGTGAGCAACGTCCGCTGTCCGAAGGCGCGAGGCGGGATCTGCTGCGCCACCGGTATTCCTATTACACGGACGATCTGGTCGTCCTGACCTGGGACCGCGCCTTCGTTTACGAACCAAGAGGCGATTCCGACGTCATCGATGTGATCGAGGTGGCCAACGCTCAGTTGCTCGAAATGCGGTATTACGACGAGTTGCTGGATGCAGAATTGCCCCGGATGTACGATCTGGTGGAAGCCACCAGACGCCGTTGGGCACTGCCGGGCGCGCGTCGGTTCGCCGATCTGGCGCGGCGGTTATACACCATGGTCGCCGAAGTAACGGAATTGACCGAGAAAGTGGACAATGCGTTGCAGGTGACCGAGGACGTTTACCTCGCCCGCATTTATGCGGCGGCGCTGGAGTTGTTCCGTGTGCCAACGGTCAGCGCGGCTGTGGACCGCAAGCTGTCGATTATTCGGGATACCTACACCGCCCTGTATGACGAGGCGCACGCCAGCCGGTCGGAAGTGCTGGAAGTCATCATCACGGTGATGATCGCCGTGGAGATCGTGCTGGCGATTATCCATTAGAACGACGATGACGGTTCGGTTCGAAATGACACCGGGAGACAGTCACTGCCCAACATCTTCGATAATCTTCCCGCCCGGGCAAACGACGAAATATTTACCGAACTGCTGTCGCGTCCCGGCGTTCGGATCGAACGGATCGTTTCATACGGCCAGGTTACGCCCGAGGATGCGCCGTTCGACCAGCCCCACGACGAATGGGTCCTGCTGCTGCTCGGTTCGGCCAGTCTGTGGATTGACGGAGACGGAGACTACGAACTTCGCCCCGGTGACCATGTGCTGATTCCGGCTCGGCGCCTTCATCGGGTAACCCGGACAGCCGAGAACGAGCCGACGGTCTGGCTCGCCATCCACTTCGGTTAGCCGGAATTGCGTGGCCCGGGTGATCGGGCCACGCCAAATTATAACGTTGCGAACACCTCGCCCAACCGGCGGATCGAACCCAGCACCTTTTCCTGCTCCAATCCCGGCCACTGGCTGCGCATGATGAAATGGTCAACGCCCAGAAGTTCGGTGTATCGCAGGATCTCGTCCTTCACCGATTCCTTGTCGCCGATGATGAACCGGTCACGCGCGAAATCGTCGAAATCGACGCCGTCCAGCGGGCTGGTCATGCCCCAGTCCTTGTACGCTGCGTACTTATACTCCAGCGCCGCTTTGCACTCCGCATAAGCCGACGCCCGGCTGCTGCCAACGTAGCATTCCCGGGCGATCGGGAATTCCAGCGGCGTGCGGCCGAATTCGGTCAGCGCCGCGCGATAGGTCTTCATCTGCGGCATGATCTCCTGGATCGAGGACGCGTTCGCGATCAGCCAGGCATCGCCAATCCGAGCCGCCCGGCGGACCGAGGCATCGACCAGCCCTGCGATATAGATCGGCACGCCGCCCGGACGCGCCGGTTTGACGCTGATGCCCGCGTCGCGGACGTTGAAGAATTTGCCCTCGTGGGTGATCTTGCCGCCGGCCCAGAGCTTGCGCATCAGGGTCACGCTTTCGGTGAAGCGGCCAGCGCGTTCGGACAACGGAATCCCGAAGGCGGTGAACTCCGGCTCCCGGTAGCCCAGGCCGGCACCCAGCACGTAGTTGCCGCCGGTCAGCACATCCAGCGTCGCGGCTTCCTCGGCCACATGCATCGGGTTCAGCAGCGGCAGGATGAGAATGTTCGGCCCGATGACCATGCCCTTCGCCTCGGCCGCCAGGAATGCCATGGCGGGCATGATCTGCAGCATCTGCATCGGCGCGGTCAGCCAGTGGTGCGGGAACCACAGCGATTTGTATCCAGCGTCGCGGGCCACACGGACCTGCTCGACCAGGGCCGGGATTTGCGCCGGCACATCGACGTCTTCCGGATACTGCGTATTGATAAAAAGCCCGACCTTCATTGCGGCGTCCCCTTACAGTTCGGCCATCATAAGACCGGGCTTGAACCGGGGCCAAGGGTGCGCCACATTCCATGTATGAATAAGCGCAATCCCCCCGACCTGGAGATGACCCTCGAAGGTGAGTTCGTCTCGCCGCCGCATGTTCCCGTTGCCACACGCTTATTGGCGTGGGCCATCGTTGCCGCGGTCGTCGCGGGGGCACTCTTTCTTGCGGCGTTCGCTCTGTGGCTGGCCATGTTGATGCTCCCTGTCGCGATCGGAGCGACATTGATAGCCTGGAGCATCTATCGCTACCGCCTGTGGCGCGAACAAAAAGCGTTCGGCATCGGCAGACCTATGACGCGCTCGTAGCGGACGGACATACGTTGATTGCTGAGCGTCGTTTGACACCGGCTTGGATGCCAGGACTGCCAGTCTAAAGAGAACCCTCCCAGCGACGCCTTGCCGGCCCGCAGGGATGCGAACAGCGGAGGTGGACCCGCTTGCCGTGGTCGGATAGTGCGTTCCAACGGCGTTGCCTGACAGGCGCAACGCGGACGGTAACGACAGGGGAAACACCATGACCACGCGCTCATTCCATTCCGTCGCCTTGGTGCCGCCGCATGGCCAGACCTGCGCGCCTTTGCCTGTCTCCACGGCGGAAAGATTGCCGCTCGGACCGCTTCCCGTCTCCCGCTATCCTGATCCGCACATCGAAGCGCTCGATAAACGTTTCAAGGGCAGCCCTGGCACTGGCGCGGTGGAGCGTATCGCGACCGGATTCCGCTGGGCCGAAGGGCCGGCTTATTTCCGGGCCGGTGGCTATCTGATTTTCAGTGACCTGCCGAACAACCGGATGATGCGGCTGCTGGAGGACGACAACCATCTGAGTGTGTTCAGATCGCCGTCGTATAATTCCAATGGTAATACGGTGGATCGGCAGGGAAGGCTGATTACCTGCCAGCATGCCGGGCGGCGGGTGGTGCGCACCGAGTTCGACGGCCGGATCGTCATCGTCGCTGATCGGTTCGAGGGCAAGCGGTTCAACTCCCCGAACGACGTTGTCGTGGCCAGCGACGATTCGATCTGGTTCACCGATCCGTCGTACGGCATCGGCGGCAATTACGAAGGTTTGCGGGCCGAACAGGAGCAGACGACGCAAAATGTGTATCGCGTCGATGCGCGCACCGGTGAGATCACCATGGTGGCGGATGATTTCACGCAGCCGAACGGCCTTGCGTTCTCGCCCGACGAACGGAAACTCTACATCGTCGATAGCGGTCTGACGCATGGCGGTGCCGCGCATATCCGGGTGTTCGACGTCGATGGCGGCAAGCTGAGCAATGGCCGCATTTTCGCCGAAGGCTTCGCGCCCGGCTTCACCGACGGGATGCGCGTCGATATCGAGGGTAACGTCTGGACCAGTATGGGGTGGGCCGATCCGAACGAGGACGGCGTGCGTTGCTTCGCACCTGACGGCGACCTGATCGGAAAAATCCATTTGCCGGAAACCTGCGCCAATCTGACGTTCGGCGGGTTGTTGCGAAATCGGTTGTATATGTGTGCCAGCACCTCGATCTATGCGGTGTACGTTAACACGCAGGGCGCGGCGGTGCCGTAACGATTGGTCCGCCCGACCGGCCGGCTGTCGCCATCCGGACGGGCAGCCCGTAAGGTCGATGCCAACGCAGTTTCGACACGAGGTTTCCCCGATGACGACTCCCTTGGCCGGTATCACCGTTTTGGATTTCGGCCAGATTTTCCAAGGCCCCTACGCCACCATGCTGATGGCCAAGGCCGGCGCCGACGTCATCAAGATCGAACCGCCAGGAGGCGAGCCGTTGCGCCGCAGGGTGATCGCGACCGGTGGCGATACCACGCTGCCGATGGCGATGCTGAACGCCAACAAACGCGCGGTGACGCTGAACCTGAAATCCGAAATCGGCAAAGACCTGCTGAAGCAGATGGTCGCCAAAGCCGACGTGCTGCTGGAGAATTTTTCGCCAGGGACTCTGGACGGTCTCGGTGTCGGCTATGACGTTCTGAAAGAAATCAACCCGCGTCTGGTTTATGCCACCGGCACCGGATTCGGCATCAGCGGGCCGGATCGCGATAATCTGGCGATGGATTTCACCATTCAGGCCGCCTCCGGCATCATGAGCGTAACCGGCGATCCCGACGGCCCGCCGATGAAAGCCGGCCCGACGCTGGTCGATTTCATGGGCGGCATTCATCTTTACGCTGCTGTCATGACCGCGCTGTTACAACGCACCGCGACGGGGCAGGGACAGTTGGTCGAAGTGGCGATGCAAGAAACGGTTTATCCGAGCCTCGCGTCCAGCTACGATTATCATTTTAGGACCGGTAAGATACCGCCCCGCGCCGGCAATCGCCAGTCGGGTTTGGCGAGCGCGCCGTACAACACGTTTCAAACCAAAGACGGCTGGGTCGCGGTGCATGTGGTGACCGAGGGCCATTGGCAGAACCTGCTACGGGCGATGGGCCGGCCGGACCTGCTGGACGACCCTCGCTTCAACACCAACGCCGCGCGCACCGCCAACATGGCGGCAACCGAGGCTTTGGTGACCGCCTGGACCATTGGTCTGGGCAAGCACGAGGTCGCCGCCACCGCGAAACGTTACAAAATCCCGGTCGCCGCGGTGCGAAACGCCGTCGAGGTGATGAACGACCCGCATATGCACGAACGCGGCATGCTGCAACGTATCGAGCATCCGTCGCTGGGGTCCATTATTGTCCCGAATACACCGTTACGGCTGCACGGTTCGGATCCGGTCGAACCGCTTCCAAGCCCGTCGCTCGGGCAGCACAATTTCGACATTTATGGCGGCTGGTTGGGGATGGATGTGGACGAACTGAAGCGGGCAGGGGCGATCTGACCCGGGAGTACCGCGTTAATGCCGACTCTCACCCCTGTTGTCATGGCCCGGCTTGTCCGGGCCACCTATCGCGGCACCATCAGGCCACAGGTGGCCCGGACAAGCCGGGCCGTGACAACAGGGGAATAGACGCGCGTCAGTGTCAAAGCGGACTGGTATAATGCCAAGCTTCCCAAATAATAATCTCTCCCGCCATGGCGAGGAATAAACAGAATCAATACCGCGCGCTTGGTGTTGCGCGCCGTCTACCCGGCGATGCGGTCGATCTCCGCCAATACCTCCGCCGTCATCGTCCAGTCGCCGGCCTTAACATTCTGCTCCAACTGTTCCGGCCGCGTTGCACCCGCAATGACGCTGACCACAGGTCGTTGCGCCAACAGCCAGGAGAACGCCAGTTCCAGCATCGAGTGACCCCGAGCCTCGGCAAAATCCGCCAGGCGCTCGGATTTTTCCCAGTTCTGTTCGGTCAGATAGCGATCCGCCAACCGTTGCGTCCTGGCCAAACGGGTCCCGACGGGCAGGGGTGTATTGCGACGGTACTTTCCAGTCAGTAGTCCGCTCGCCAGCGGGAAATATGGCAACAGTCCTAAACCCAGCTTGCGGGCCGCCGGCAGCAATTCGGCTTCGGGCGCACGATGCACGAGAGAATACTCGTCCTGACAGGACACGAACCCGTTCAATCCGGCCGTGCGGGCGGTCCAGGCGGCGTCCGTCATCTGCCATGCGGCGAAATTCGAGCACCCCAGATACCGCACCTTTCCTTGCCGTACCAGATCATCCAAGGCGCGCAGGGATTCCTCGATCGGCGTGTTCGGATCGACCCGGTGCATCTGGTACAGATCGATCCAATCGGTTTTCAGCCTCCGCAAGCTGTCCTCGACCGCCGCCATGATATACCGGCGCGACCCGCCCAGTTTTTCGCCGCTGTCATCCATCGGGGCGGCGAACTTCGTGGCGAGCACGATCCGTTTGCGGTCGTCACCCAAAATGTGGCCCATGACTTCCTCGGATCCGCCGCGCTCCCCATACACATCGGCGGTGTCGAATAACGTGATCCCGAGGTCGAGCGCCTTGTGGATCACCGCTTTGGTCGCCGCCTCGTCAATCCGGCCGCCAAAATTGTTGCAGCCGAGGCCGATCGCCGACACCCGCAGGCCGGATTGGCCCAGATTGCGAATTTCCATGCGCGGTGACTCCTTCGACGACAGTGTCCGGCAGATTTGTCCGCGAACCGCGTCCCGTCAAACCGAACCGCTCAGAACACGATCAGCTTGTCCACACCGGGGCTGCGATCGACCGGAGCGCCAAAATCCAGCGTCGGCCCGAGCGGAACGATCCCGGTCGGATTGATGCGCCGGTGGCTCATGTAATAATGCCGTTTGATATGTCCGAAATCGACCGTCTCGGCGACACCTGGAGTTTGGAAGATGTCGCGCGTGTAGGCCCACAGGTTGGGGTAATCGACAATTCGGCGAATGTTGCATTTGAAATGGCCGTGATAGACGGAATCGAAACGGACCAGGGTGGTGAACAGCCTGATATCGGCCTCCGTCATGCGGTCGCCGCACACATAGCGTGATTGCGACAGCCGGTCTTCCAGCCAGTCCAGCGATTCAAACAGCGGCACCACAGCCGCCTCGTAGGCCGCCTGGGTCGTGGCGAAACCGGCTTTGTACACCCCGTTGTTCAGAGTGTCATAAACGCGCTGGTTCACCGCATCGATCTCTGGCCGCAACGCGGCCGGGTAGTAATCCCCTGGTTTAGCACCGGCATGGTCGAAGGCGGTACCGAGCATGCGGATGATGTCGGCGGATTCGTTGTTGACGATGCTTTGCGTGTGCTGATCCCACAGAATCGGCACCGTCACCCGGCCCGAGTAATCATCGACCGCCCGCGCATACAGCTCATAGACAAAACGGCTGTTGTACAGCGGATCGGGAATCACGCCCGCGCCGGGAGCGAACGTCCAGCCATGCTCCAGCATCAGCCAATGCGTCACGGAAATCGGTATGATGTCCTGTAGGCCCTTCAGCGCCCGCATGATCAGCGTGCGGTGCGCCCACGGGCACGCCAACGAGACATACAGATGGTACCGTCCGGGCATCGCCCGGAATCCATCCTGGCCGGTGGGGCCGGGACGTCCATCCGGTGTGATCCAGTTCCGGAAGGCAGTGTCCTGACGGGCGAAAGTGCCGTCTTTCGCTGATTCAGGTTCTTGTTCATGCCACACGCCGTCAATCAGCAGTCCCATGCGGTTCCCCTTACCGTCCGTTCGCGAATTGTCCGCCAGCCTGACCCGCGGCGATTTCTTGCACCAGCTTGCGGGTCACGGCTTCTCCAAACGACGCAAAGTCATGGACTTCCAAGACAAAACTGCCGGGGCCGCCCGTGACATTGTCGCGGTAGTAATTGGCCAGCCCCCCGGGAGGTTGAACATGCGCGAACGTCCACGACACCGGGTGGTCGTTGATGATCGCCAGGCCGTTAATCGTGATGCCTGCCTTCACCGCCTCATCCCGTACCTCGGCGACCTCGCGTCCGGCGTTGTTGGTGCCGTCACCGCAGACGTCGATCACCCGGCGCGTCGGGTTCAGCCCGGTTTCAGCCAGCAACTGCATGCCCTGTTCCACGCCCGCCCCGATTGCGGTGCGCCCCCAGAATGAACGCGGAGCGGTTGACAGCCGATCGACAAACGCTTGCGCCGAGGCCTTGTCGCGGATCACGGTCCAGTCCAGGACGGTCCGAACCTCGAACCCGCTGGCGAATTCCACATAGGCGACGGCGATCTGTCCGGCCGGTCCACCCTGGATGGCGTTCAGCACTGTCTGGCTGGAGAACGCGCTGGCGTAGCCGTCTTTTTCCAACTTGAACTCGCTGTCGTCGATGCTGCGAGACACGTCGGTGACCAGAACCAATGCCACGTCCACATCGCCAGCCGGGGCCGGCGACGCAGCCAGAGGTGACACCAACAGCGCGACCAACGGAACCCAGGCGATCCGACCCATCGGAGCAGCCCTCCCGAACTCTATCAGACGCCGCGGTGTGGCCTTTCGTCAAAGAAAATCCTATTGGCTGGCCCAAACGATGCGATGCATCCAGGTCACGTCGGACAAATCGAAACTGTAGTCGGCATGTTCCGGGTTCAAGCTCTTGAGGTCCACACGCCGCGCGGAGCGGCGGGCGAGTTGCTTGGCCATGACCTGCCCGTCCTTGGTGCGGACCACCACGCGGTCGCCACGACGGATCGGCGCCGACGGGGAGACGATCACCAGATCGCCGTCGCGAAACACCGGTTCCATCGACTCACCGCTGATTTCCAGCGCGTAGGCGTTGGGGTCGGCGATTTCCGGCAGGCTGACTTCGTCCCAACCGCCGCCCACCGGGAAACCGCCATCGTCGAAATAACCGTCCGATCCCGCCTGCGCCAGGCCGATCAGCGGCACCCGGCGAGAGATCGTCCGCGTGCCCGCGCTGCTGGCGAGAGCCCGAGCGCCGGATACCAACGCGGTAAACGCCTCCAGCGAGGCGCCGGTCGCGTTCAGGACCTTGGCCACGCTTTCCGTGCTGGGCCAGCGGTTGCGCCCGTCCGGCATGCGCCGCTTGGACGGATTGAACGTGGTGGCGTCCAGGCCCGACTTCTTGGCGAGGCCGGAGGCGGACAGGCCGTTCTCGGCGGCCAGGGTATCGAGGGCACGCCAGATATCTTCGTGTTTCATCGTGTCGGTTCCTGGTTGCGAACGCTGTGATCGGCGACTCGGCTTCGGATCATTATCCTAGGAATGCGTGGAAGATGGAATAGGAAAAACAGCCATTTAGCTTGCAATTGTATGCAACCTGTGGTTATATGTTGGCCTGTTTAATTCGCGCGTTCAATCATGAGGAGATTTGCATGCCCATTGCAGCCGTACGTCGTGCCGCCGGCACCCGCGCGCCAGAAGGCCGGTCCGGACCACGGTGCGAAGCATTTGACAGCGCGGAGGCCGCGTGGCTGTGGACGATGGCTGCCCTGATCGCCAGACGGGAAGGTGCTCGCTACACTGCCAACAAGGGGCGGGTCAGCCGGCCCTGCGATCCGGATGACGTGGTCAAGTGTCTGGATGGCTTATACCGGCAGCGGCGCATCGATCTGTCGCATGCCCGCGTGCTGCGGATTTGGGGCGAGCGTCAGATGCCTCCCAACCGGCTTGTCGCGGTTGAACGTCACGATCACAAACTATGGTCCGAAGCGCTGGAGCGGCTGGAATGGCCGCTGCGGGTCAAGGGTATCGTGATTTGATGATCGATTTAGGAAAAATATCGTTGACTCGGCAGTCTGGTTTCCCCTAATGTTCTCACATCAACGGGCGAGGTGCGCCTGACGATCGCCTCGCTGTCTGATTTGTCCTCTCTATCTGTTGACCAGCCGCTGCCCCTCCGGGCCAGCGGCTTTTTTTATGGAAGAAACACCACCATGGCCTTCGCAATCCGCAACCTGTCCGTCCTCGCTTACGCCAATGGCTTTACGCTGTGGCACTACAAATCCGGCAAAGACACGCTGTCCGGCGTGAGCAGCGGCAATTACCTGGCCGATGCCAGCGACATGCTGACGGCCGGAGATCTGATCATGATCACCGCCGCCGATGGGGCGCGCATTCTGTGCGTGACGCTGGCGGATGTGGAAACCGTGGTGACCGCGCCGCTGGCGTAGCGGTTTCGGGCCGTTCAGGCGGTCGGGCGTTTCAATACTTCGCTGGCATGCCGGCGGACACCGTCCGGTGTCAGGGTGAAACGCCCGTCGCCACGCTGCACGCTCAAACCCATACCGGACAATCGGACCAGACAGCCCGCGTCCATCCGATCGGCCGGCCGCCCATCGTCGGCGGCCAGATGCAGCCGATGCAACGCCGCGCGGCAACAGGTTTCAAGATACGGTTGGTTCCACACGGCCCCTGTTTCCCCTCGGTTGCCGAACAAGGCAAGCCCGGACGGCTTCGAACCGCGCCGCATTTAAAATCGCCCATTTCAGCTACCGCGAAAGTTTTCGAACATATGATTGAAGTACTGGCGTTGTTCCGGGTGCTGCTGGAGCTGTTCGCCGATCTTGGACGATCCTCCGGGCGCAGGCTCGTGCAGCCGATGCTGACGGCCGCCTGCCTGACAGGCGCCTACACCGCCATTCATGTCTCCAAAGAAGGCAGCCTGTCCGCCGGCGTGCGGGTGGCCTTCCTCGATAGCGAGTCCACGCAATCAGAACGCCGCCGGTCAGAGGAGCAAACCATGTTGCAAACCGAATTGCGTCAATTCGCCGCCGCGAACAAGTTAATCGATCAGCTTCTGGACTCGATGCTGATCCGCGCCGGCGGCGCCTCGCGCGTCCGACTGAATGTGATCCACAATGGAGTCACCGGCCTGACCGGCACCGGGCTGCTGCGCTACGACGTTACCAACAGTGTCGCAGCGGCCGGACGGCTGGCCGGGACGGCGGTCAGTAACCAGCCGTTGTCGGATTGGAGCGACTTTCTGCCGGTCCTGCTATCGGGGCAATGCTCGTTTCACCGCATCGCCGATCTGCATACGGTGTCGCTGCGCGCGCGGTTTGAAGCCTTCGGCGCGACCAGCATGCTGGTCTGTCCGGCGGCTGACGTGCAGGGCAAGACGGTCGGCGCGATCTTCATCTTTTGGGATGGCAACGACCCGGTCCCCGGCGGCGATGATATGCGCCGGCTGATGGCGGCCGGTCAGCACCTCGGCGCGCAGATCGCGGCGGTGCTGGATCTACAGGGACCGCCGCCGTGGCCGTCCCCGGCGCTGGCCGGGGGGTGAGCCGGGACGCTTTCGTTTGGCCGCCGTCCGGGAAGCGCTGTTTTAACCGGCGATAAACCGCCAAACCGGGTCGTTGCGGCCCCGCAGCCGGTTTTTCACTCTTTCGGCCTCGGTACGTTGCGGGCATAAGTCCGCCCCGATGGTGTCATTTCTGGCCTCGGCCGCGCTTCCGTTCCTTCGTCTGCTCAGTCCCGAACAAGCCCACACGCTTGCGATCAAGGCGTTGGCGCGGGGGATGGTGCCGCGTTCCACCAAACCCGACCATCCTGCCCTGGCGATCGAGGTGCTTGGACGGCGCTTTTCCAACCCAATCGGACTGGCGGCCGGATTCGACAAGAACGCCGCGACCGGCCTGAACCTCATGCGTCTTGGGTTTGGCTTTGTCGAGACAGGGTCGGTGACGCCGCTGCCGCAGGCGGGCAATCCCAAACCGCGCATGTTCCGGCTGACAGAGGACCATGGCGTGATCAATCGCCTGGGATTCAACAATCTCGGCCTGGATGTCTATCTGGAAAACCTGAAGGCGTTCGCCGGCCGTAAAGTTCCGCTGGGTGCCAATGTGGGTATCAATAAGGTGGGCGCCGATCCGGTGCGCGACTACCCGGCGATGATCCATGCGGTTGGTCCGCTGGTCGATTATGCTGTTATCAACGTGTCTTCGCCCAACACCCCCGGCCTGCGTGATCTGCAATCAGAGGCGCAGCTTCGGTTGATCCTGCAAGCGGTCGCCACGATCCCGAACCGCCCGCCGATTCTGGTCAAGGTGGCTCCCGACCTGTCGCAGGACGGACTGGCGGCGGTGGTTGAGACCTGCGTGGAGGAAGGCGTTCAAGGCCTGATCGTTGGCAACACGACGATCTCGCGTCCGCCGGGGCTGAAATCCGTGCATGCAAGTGAAGCCGGGGGCCTGTCGGGCCTGCCTTTGCGCAGACTTTCGACCCGGATGCTGGCGCGCGCTTACCTGCTGGCCAAGGGCCGCCTGGTGCTGATCGGTACCGGTGGCGTCTTTACCGGGCGCGATGCGTTGACGAAGCTGGAAGCCGGTGCCTCTCTGGTGCAGCTTTACAGTAGTTTCGCCCTGCACGGCCCGGCGTTGATTCCGCGCATCAAGGCGGACCTGATGATCGCGATGCGATCGGCGCGCTATAATGTCGCGCACGAGGCGATCGGCGCACGCGCGGAAGAGTTGGCGGAGTTGGTTTGATGGAACACTTGTCCGGATTTGCCCCGCTGGCAGACCGTTATAACGGCTTCGTGCTGGATCTGTGGGGCGTGATCCACGATGGGGTCAACGCTTTCCCGCATGCGGTCGAGACCCTGACGCAGCTTCGCGCCGCCGGAAAGCGGACCTTGTTGCTGTCGAACGTGCCGCGCCCGAATGACGCGGTCAGAACGATGATGCGCCGTATGGGGATCGAGGACACGCTATACACCGGCATCCTGACCAGTGGGGAAGCGGTGCGTCTGGCGTTGCAAAACTCCCCCGACATCTGGTGGGCTCAACTCGGCAGCAGGGTGTTCCACCTTGGCCCCGACCGGGACAAGCCGGTCCTGGAGGGACTGCCGCTGCAGGTGGTGGACACTCCGGCCGAGGCTGATTTCGTGTTGAACACCGGTCCGGACGACCATCGGAATCCGAGCGATATGGGGGAATTCGAGGCGATTTTGGCCGAATGCGCGGATCATCGCCTGAAGATGATCTGCGCGAATCCGGATCTGGAAGTGATTCGCGGCGGGGTTCGGGTGTTGTGCGCGGGCGCCCTCGCGGTTCGGTATCAGGAACTGGGTGGTGATGTCCGCTCCCTCGGCAAGCCGAATCCGGCGATTTATCAGCCGGTCCTGCAGCAACTTGGCCTTCCGCCTGAGCAGGTATTGGCGGTCGGGGATTCGCTGCGCACCGATATCGCCGGAGCAATTGGCGTCGGTCTGGCGGCGTGCTGGGTGATGGACGGTATTCACGGGACCGATCTGAAGAACCCGGACGGGACCTTCGACACCGTGAAAGCCGAAGCCGCCGCGCTGGCGGCCGGAGTAGCCCCGGTTGCCACACTGCCGCGGTTTGTCTGGTAGGTTCGCTCCGCTCAGCGTCCCGCCATTCCCGGTTCCAGGACGTGCATGCCGACTTGCGCCACCGCCCGAAGCCGTTTCAACAATTCCTGCAATTCCCTGATTGTAAAGGGTTTTCGAAGCAGGCCGGCCAGATCGGCCGAGGCCACATCCGACTCCGACAATTCGGCAAAACCTGTCACCAGCGCGATGGGCGCGGTCAGCCCGCGATCCCGCAGCGCCCGGGCGAGCTGAATCCCATTCATTTCCGGCATCGCGTAGTCCAGCAGGATCAGCGCCGGCGGATGCGGCAGCTTATCGATCAGTGCCAGCGTCTGCTCGCCGCTCGCCGCCTGCACCACCTCACAGCCGAGGTCGCGCACCATTTCCACAGTGACCTGACGCACCGCGTGGTCATCATCCACCACGAGCACCAACGTGTTTGGCATACCCGAAACACGACGGTCCGTCTTGTCCGCGGACGTCGCCGGCGTGTCCGCTTCGATTGTCGCGGCGCGCGGCAGGCACAGGATAATGCGTGTCCCGGCGTTTGGCGTGCTTTCGATCGTGACACTGCCGCCCGATTGGCGTGCCATGCCATAGACCTGACTCAGGCCCAGGCCCGAACCGGCAGTGGGTCCCTTTGTCGTGAAGAACGGATCGAATGCCCGCGCCCTCACGTCCGGCGACATGCCAATGCCGGTATCGGCGATGCATACCCGAACGTAACCACCCGGGGACAAATCGTCACCGCCGGATGTCCTGGACGTCCGCGGTTCGATCATCATGTTACTGGTCTGGATTGTCAGTCGTCCGCCGTCCGGCATGGCATCGCGGGCGTTCAGGCAAAGGTTGAGAATAGCGGCTTCCACCTGGCTGGGATCAACCATGGCGGGCCAAAGATCGCCGGCCAATTCGGAAACGACCTGCACACGCCGGCCTAAGGTGCTGGTCGCAAGGGTGATCAATTCTTGCAATAGTGCATTAATATCGGTCGGGCGCGCAGCCAGCCGCTGGCGGCGCGAAAAGGCCAGTAATCGGCCGGTCAACTGCGCACCGCGGGTCACCGCGCCGGTCGCGCGTTCGATCAGGTGGTTCAGACGCGTTGTGTCCGCCGTGGTCCATCCGTTGCCGGCTTGCGAAACCCGGCGTTCCATCAGTTCAAGATTGCCCAGAACAGTTGCCAGCATGTTGTTGAAGTCATGTGCGATGCCGCCGGCGAGCTGTCCGACAGCCTGAAGCTTCTGTGCCTGATGCAGCGCCGCCTCGGTCTTTTCGCGCCCGGCGATCTCTACCTGGAGGCGGTTGTTTGAGTCCGACAACTCGCGCGTGCGTTCGGCGACCTGGTTTTCCAGGAAGGTCGATTGCAGCCGCTGTTCCATGCCCCGCGCTTCCAGGCCCGCCGCCATGGCATTGAATGACTGGGCGAGCGCGGCGAATTCGGATCCGGGATCCGTGATTGCGGCACGCGCGCTGAGGTCGCCCTCCCGCCATCTGCGGGCAGCCTTCAGCAAGCTGCCGGTCGGTTCGTAAATAAACCGGCGCCCGGCGACCCAGGCGAGGATCAGGGCGACGACGGCGGCGCCGCCGATGACCAGTAGATCCTGATAGGTCGCCTGATCGATATCGGCGCTCAGGTCGGGCAACGGCAAAATGTCGATGACGGTGATTCCGCCGGGGGTTGCGGTATCCGGCACGTAGCCGGTGACGAAGGTGCGACCCTCGGGATCGACAAGGGTTTCGACGCCCTGGTTTCCGCGGTTCAGAAGCGGCCGCAACCAGTCGGGTACCTGGCGTCCGGCCCAATCGGCCCCGTCCGGAACGCGCCCGATAATGTTGCCATCCCGATCGGCGATGATGGTCGCTGCCTTGGACAGAGCGGAACCCCGGGCGAAACTGGCGTTCTCGAGACGACTGGTTAGCCAGCCGATATCCAGTTCCGCGACCAGCACCTTGGCTGTATCCCCTGGACCTGTACTCGCCAAATGCACGGCAATCGGGAGAAACCGGATTTTGGTGGCCGTATCGCTGGCCACGGTTCCGACGGCCATTCCGGGGGCCGCCAACAGGTTCGCGGCCCAGGCCGGCAACTGTTGCGTTAACCCGCCAGCCGGGTCATCGGAGCCGCAAAATAGCGCACCATCGGCTGCGGAAAACAGTTCCAGCGAGCGGTACTGCGGCAGGCCTTGCCGAATAGATGTCAGGCGTTCCCGGCAGCGGTCACCGGGCGATCGCAGCGCGGCAAACTGCCTGACTGTACTGCCGAGCTGGCGAACGCTGTCGGTGATGCTGGTCATGCCGGCGTTTGCCATCTCGGCCTGACGCAGGACCAGCCCGCTCAGTTGCTCGTGCCGTTCGGCGTATAGGTTAACCTGCGAATAGACCTGGGCCGTCAAAATTGGCAGCAGGCACCCGAGGACCAACAGCACAAGGCGCGTCGAAAGTTTCATCGCGAACACCCCCAACCCGCCGTCACTCGGTCGCGAGACATTGGGTGTGCCGTCCGGCTGGCCGCACGCTTCATGTTACGCAAACCGCGACCCTTTGTCCTTGAATTGGCCTCTGTCCGGGAATTGCCACGGCGTGGTTTCCCCGGGAACATGATGCCGATACTGAAGCGGTAGGGAACACGGTTTCGTGCTGCATGGCGAGAGCAGATGCTCTCACCCGCGTTCACGATGTTGCGATCGATACGAAATCACACAATTATCACGCCAAAAGAATGGAAGATCACATTCGTATTATACGCTCTTCACAATTTAAATTTGATCGGTGGTCGTAAAGGTAACGCTGGTGCCATCAGACAGAAAGATTGTTGCTATTGTCGAATAAATAGACGCCGCCGGTGCGGGCAGAACGGGATCGGGCGATCCGGCGGACACAACGCCAGCAGGCGCCTTTTCGTCACTGGCGGCAATACTGGCGCCGGAGTGGCGGCGGGCAAAGAATGCGCTCAGGTCAGACACCAATGCGGGCGACCGCGTCGAAATGGCTGCGCCGGCGACACGCTGAGGCCGCACATTGGACGCTGGCGACAACGGGGCGCTGGATTGCGACGTCCGTTTCCGGGCGGCGGATCGTGTTGTGCCGATTCTCCGCATCGCGGACTCCCTGGCGCTGCCGATAAGGGCGAGATGCGCCCAACAGACCGTAGTCTAACGCCGGGAAGGTGAACAAAAAGTTAAGGCCGACTGTGCCTGGTACACTCTTCAGTGGGGCCAGGCTATCGCAGTGGGACGCTGATGCTGAATCCTGGTGTTTGGATCGGCTTGCGATCCTCATTCGTCTGGTATTGCGAGCCGGGCACAAATCCCACGCTGGGATTGAACGTTCGCGCGCGATAGAGCCTGACATCCACGGTGGCCTTGGTCGAGGCCGGCGCGACCGGGGCATGCGCTTCAGCATCGGGAACCGGCGCAATGTCCCCGAGGGGAGGGTGTTCCGGCGGGGTTGGGGGAAGTGGCAGATCATTGGCGTTGGCGACGCTGATCATTGTCAGAAATACCGCCAGTGCCGGCGCAGGCCACCTCATGGCGAGGACCCGGACGAGAATTGACTGTCGCGAACCGCGAAAGGCATCCGGTTCGTGCCTCGGCGGTCGTCCGGAGGATTTCCGGCTGGCTGCCCCAGGGTACCGGAACCGGGCGTGAGCCATGCGTTCAGTGCCCAGTGAACCGAAGGAAACGCGATATCCTGCCAGGGGATTTCGTCCGGTGCGAACAATCGCACGTCCAGGCTTTCCGGACCGGGCGCGAAGGCCGGCGGCCCGTCGCCGGTGAAGTGAGCGCGAAAAATCACCTGGACCTGACCGATGCGCGCAATGCTGAAGACGCCGAGAATGCCCTCGATCGAGATGTCGGCCTCGGCTTCCTCGCGCGCCTCGCGCGCCGCGCCCTCTTGCAGGGTTTCGCCCAGTTCCATGTAGCCGGCCGGCAGCGTCCAGAAACCCTTGCGCGGTTCAATGGCCCGCCGGCACATCAGGACGCGACCGTCAGAAACCACGACGGAGCCGACCACGACTTTCGGGTTTTGATAGTCGATATGGCCGCAATCGGCGCACACGCTGCGCTCGCGGTCCTCACCTTCGGGAATACGCCGGACGAATGTAACCATCGATGTCAGAGTGGCCTGCCGCCTTGATCAGATCAAGCGGGGATCGGACACCATTACGATCTAAACACTGATATCCAGCAGCGATCCCCGCGGCAAATTGCGTGGCGGAGGTGTCGGACCTCCCGTTGGCGAGGCAGGAGGCGGCTTTGGCGGCATCGATCCGCCCGACTGAGACGGGACCGGTTGCAATGGGCCGGGGACCCGCACAGGCTGAATCGTGGCCGGACGAACGGGACCAGACCGATCGATGGCAGCGCTTGCCTGGGCGAGGCCGATGAATGTCGCGGGTGACAACATGCCGGCAGGTTAGGCTGGAATGGTTAACGAACGGTTAACCGAACGGACGAAATGCAAAAAAAATCCGACAGCCGTTTCGCTTAATGTTGGGTGTCGCCCAGCGCATCCACGGCAGCCTGGACCTGACGGGCATCATCTCCGCCAGCGGGGGTTTTTGTCAGTAGTCGAAGCCAATAGCGTTTTGCGTCGTCGGGATGGGCGTCTTGCGCGGCGGCCAGACCCAGATACCACAATACAAATGGCTGGTCCGGATCCAGCGTCTCTGCCCGCTTCAGGAAACCGATCGCGTCAGGTGGTATGGTTTCCGTCGGCGGGTGGTCGGTCAGCAGCGCCCGAACCGCTTGCAACGGGATGGCGACATCGTCTGGCCGCAGTTTTGCCGCGCTGTTGAAGGCCTCGGTGGCTTTGCCGGTTTCATGCAGCACCGCATACGCCTGCCCCAGGCGGAGCCAACCGTCCAGGTTAGACGGATCGGCGGCCTGCTTCGCCGCGAGTTTGGCGACCATGCCGCGGATCATCGCCTGCCGCTGGTCGTCCGGCATGGTCGCGGCGTCGGCGACCGCCTTCGCGTCCGGTCCGGGGGCCGCTGACCCTTTGGCCAGTTCGGGCACCGGAATATTCGCCGCGTGCGCCGCCTCGGCCACCTTCAGGCCCAGTTGAGCACGCAACGGCGAACTTTCCGGCAAACCGGCCAAAAGCGCCTGGAAGCCGTCGATCGCCTTTTGCGGCTCTCCCGCCTGCATGGCGGCGATGGACAGATAGTAGTGCGCGATGCCGCTGTTCGGATCGGCTGCCAGGACTTGTCTGAATGCGGCCTCGGCGGCGGGGGTGACGGTGCCGCCGGCCTGCATTACCACGATCTCGGCATGATCGCCGAGGATGTCGGGGTCCGTCTGTCCAAGGGCGATGGCGTGACGGTAGGCGTCCTCGGCCTGATCCCATTGACTGAGCATGGCGAGGTTACGCCCGTACAGCAGCCAACCAGCGGCGTCCGACGGATTTTTCTTCAGCTTCGCCGCCAGGGCTTCGGTATTTTTTTCCAGAGGCGTGGCGGCAGCGGTGGTTTCCGCCGGGCGCCCGGCATACGGTTCATCCGGCAGTCCGGGCGCGCCCAACCACAGGTAGCCGGATACCGAACCGGCGGCGATGACACCGAAAACAACGGTTGCCAGGACAGGGCTTCGAGTCAGCCGGGACGGGGCGGCCGGGATTTTGTCGGTGGCGAGCAGGCGGCGCTGGATCTCCAACCGAGCGGCGTCGGCCTCGGTTGGGGTGATCAGGCCACGGGCGACGTCGCGATCGAGTTCATGCAACTGGTCGCGATACACGGCCTGATCGAAGCTGCCGCGATCAGGCGCCGGACGGCCGCCGCGCAGCAACGGGGCGAGGATCGGCAGCAGCACGATGAACGCGAGCAGCGCCAACAGGAATGGCAGGATCAAACGTCGGTCTCCCGCATCAACCCGTCGAGTTGGCGCTTTTCTTCGTTGGTCAGTGGGGGCGCTTCCGTGATGACGGTTGGGCGCCGCCGCACCCAGATCAGGGTTCCGATCAGTCCGGCGACGACAAGCAGCGGCGGGCCATACCAGAGCACCAGGGTTGCCGGCTCGATGGGCGGCTTGAGCAGGACGAAGGCGCCATAGCGGTTGACGACCGCCTGGATGGCCTGGCTGTCGGTGTCGCCTTGGGTCAATCGTTCGCGGACAAAGATGCGGATGTCGTGTGCGAGGTCGGCACCGGATTCGTCGATCGATTCGTTTTGGCAGACCAGACAGCGCAGTTCGGCGCCGATCGTGCGCGCCCGGGCCTCGAGGGCAGGGTTGGGCAGCCGTTCGTTCGGTTCCACCGCGCGGACGGTGAATGGGAGGAGGAGCAGGAGGGAAACGAAGGCGAAGGTGCTAACGAAAGGTCGTCCCCCAACCGTCATGGCCCGGCTTGTCCGGGC
>CAIZFE010000004.1 GCA_903932145.1 uncultured Rhodopila sp.
ACCGTGCTGACCGAACCCACTCCGATCCAGAAGAAGGCATTCGATCTCCTGGGAGTGAAATGTAGCCAGTAGCGCGGGGAGTTTTGGCATTTTACTTAAATATTTCAGATATTTGCGCCCCCTTAAAGACGGAATCTCGGGCTAGCGGGTTTCGTGAAGAGCAGCCCGGATTGTAAAATTAAATCTTACATTTTTGAGAAGTTGGTTCATATACAAAACCCCGAACCGAACTTGGCTATGAACGGTTTTTTTCTGTGCGGAAACATGGCATACATGTGCTTTGGCAAATTGCATGGGCCATCTCCAATCATGGTGAATTTTTCCAATAACAAAATTCTTAATCTTATTCTTTATGATTATCCCGAACGAGGCGCACACCCGGCAAGTTCTCTCTGCAATCAGGTGAAGGAGATCGACAGCAATCGGTAGTCCGGATTAGGCGGACGTTAGCGGCATCAACGCGATCGACAACGCGGTACTGGACCGCGGCGCGGCGCCGGCCGATCTGGTTTCGGCGCAAATCGTGCTGGCGGACGGCGGCAATCTGGCCACCGTCATGTCCGCGGTCGCGCACTCGGCCGAGTCGCAGGCCGACATGGCCAGCACCTATGCCGCCGAAGAGGTCGCCGCTCCGACCCAGGCGGAGTTCACCGCGTTCGCCGACGCGATGTCCACCAGCTACGGCTCGGCGATGAAGCTGGCTTCGATCGATCCGGGCACCGGGCAGCAGGCCATCCTTGCCGATACCAGCCTCACCAACCCTCTGGCCGAACCCGCCCGCCTCCGCCGCAAAAACCGCTTGCGCAGCCGTGAATTGACCCGGTAGTAACTAACCAGTTAATCCATACCATCGTCCAACGACGGGAGCCAGGAGGGAGCATGATGACCGAAACCGCGCCGTTTCGCCCGATCGAGGCAGGCAGCCAGCCGGCGAACGACACGCCGTTGTACCGCAGCACCGGTTTGCGTCACCCGGCACGGCCGCCGCTCCGTATCCCGCAGACCGTGACAGAGACCACCGGCCCCCGGTTCAGGCCGGTTCAGTTCGGCCCGATCGCCGATCTTTCGGTGGTCAACCGCAAGCAGGCCGTCGGAGAGCGGATCATCGTCCGCGGCCGTGTGGTGGACGAGGACAATCGTCCGGTGCCGCACACGATGATCGAGATCTGGCAAGCCAATACCGGCGGCCGTTACGATCATCCCGGCGATCAGCACGACGCGCCGCTGGACCCCAATTTCCATGGCAGCGGCCGGGTGTTCTCGGATGCCGATGGCTGGTACCAGTTCGTCACGATCAAGCCGGGTGCCTATCCCTGGCACAACCATCATAACGCTTGGCGGCCGAACCATATTCATTACTCACTGTTCGGCACCGGGTTCGGGCAGCGAGTGATCACCCAGATGTATTTCCCCGGCGATCCATTGCTGGCGCTCGACCCGATCTATCACGCCATCCCCGACCAGGCCGCTCGGGAGCGTCTGATTTCCAGCTTCGACATCAATATCACCTCGCCGGACCGGGCGTTGGGGTATCGTTTTGACTTCGTCCTGCGTGGCCGCCACGCCACGCCAACCGAGCAGGGCTGAGACATGCTTGTTGCAACCTCTCATCAGACGATCGGGCCGTATTGGCATTTGATCGAGGACCCGGCGTGGTCGAATCTGTTGCGTTTCGGGGCCGAGGGCGACCGGATCGTGCTGACCGGGACCGTCACCGACGGCGGCGGCGAGCTGGTCACCGACGCGGCGATTGAGATTTGGCAAACCAGCCCGGCGGCCTCCGACGGTTTCCCGGCGTTCGGGCGGTGCCAAACCGATGCGACCGGGTCGTTCCGGTTCACCACGCTGAAGCCGGGACCGGTGGCGGGACTGGGCAATGCGCAGCAAGCGCCGCATGTGGCGATCTCGATCTTCGCGCGCGGGTTGCTGACGTCGCTGACCACGCGGCTGTATTTTCAGGATGAGCCGCTGAACGAATCCGATCCGGTTTTGTCGCTGATCGAAGACCCCGCACGCCGCGCAACACTGATCGCCCGGAAGGTGTCGGACGATGCATGGCACCTGGATATCCGGCTCCAGGGTGAGAACGAGACTGTCTTTATGGAAATCTGATAGCTGCGCGCGACGTCTCGCCGTGTCCGTTTACCCTGATGCCAATGCAACAAAGCTGCGCTATGGTGCGGGAGAGACATCAAGCCGACCGCCTCCCCAAGGGACACGTGCAGCCATGAGCATCGCCGCTTTGCCGAAATCCATCGCAACTGTATCCATCAGCGGTGACCTTGCCGAAAAGATGGAGGCCGCAGCCGCTATCGGCTTCGATGGCGTCGAGATTTTCGAAAACGACCTGCTGACGTTCGACGGAACCCCGAAGGACGTCCGCTATCTGGCGGACAGCCTTGGCCTGAGCATCACCTGCTTCCAGCCGTTTCGCGAATTCGAATCGATGCCAGATCCGCAGCGCGCCCGCAACATGGACCGGGCGGAGCGCAAATTCGATGTCATGCAGCAGCTCGGTGCCGAGTTGCTGCTGGTGTGCAGCAATGTCTCACCGGCCTCGATCGATGACGATTCCCGCGCGGCAGCCGACCTGCGGGAAATGGCGGAACGGGCGCACAAACGCGGCCTGCGGATCGGGTTTGAGGCGTTGGCCTGGGGCCGCAACATCAATAATTGGAAGCATGCCTGGCGGGTCATCGACATGGCCGACCACCCTGCCCTCGGCCTGATCGTCGATAGCTTCCACACCCTCGCTCTCAGTGACGATCTGTACGGTCTGAACGCGGTTCCGCCGGAAAAGATATTTTTCGCCCAGATTGCCGACGCACCGGACCTGACCATGGATGTGCTGTCCTGGAGCCGGCATTATCGCAATTTTCCCGGCCAGGGCGGGTTGCCGGTGGTGCAGTTCGTGCGCGACCTGATCGCCGCCGGGTATCGCGGGCCGCTGTCGCTGGAAATCTTCAACGACGAATTCCGCTCGGCTCCGGCACGATTGATCGCCCGCGACGGGTTGCGGTCTTTGATATTGGTCGAAGCCGATGCGGGCGTGACCACCTTGCCCACCGCCCCGGTGTTCGATGGGGTCGAATTCCTGGAATTCGCGGTGGACGAACAATCCGGCCGGCGGCTGGCCGAAACCTTGCGCGGTCTGGGGTTTCATTACGTCGGACGCCATAAGTCGAAAGCCGTCGATTTGTTCCGCCAGGGCCGGATCAACATGATCCTGAACGCCGAACCGGACAACGCCGCCTCGGAACACTTCCAGTTCCACGGCCCGTCGGTCTGTGCGATGGCGTTTCGGGTCGATAACGCGGCCCGCGCCATCAAGCGGGCCGAGGCACTGCTGTGTCCGCCGTGGCAGGAACCCACCGGCCCCGGGGAAAAGCAAATTCCGGCGGTGCGCGCGCCCGACGGCACCCTGGTCTATCTGGTCGAGCGGGCAACCGACGGCTCGACGATTTACGACGCCGACTTCAACATTTTCGCCGAGGCGACACCGGAATCGATGTTGACGTCGATCGATCACATCGCGCAGGCGCTGCCGACCAGCCGGATGGATAGCTTCGTGCTGTTTTACCGGTCCATGTTCGGATTCATGCCGGAGCAGCTTTGGGAATTGCCGGATACGATGGGATTGATCCGCAGCCGGACGATGACCAGCCCGGATCGGGACATTCGTCTGCCGCTGAATATCTCGGAAAGCCGGGAAACCACCACTGGCCGTTTCCTGACCACAACGTCCGGCGCCGGGGTGCAGCATATCGCCATGGCCACCACGGACATCGTGCGCACGATCGAACAACTGTCCAGCCGGGGCGCTCGGTTCCTGCCGATTCCTGGCAATTATTACGAAGACATCGAGGCGCGCTGGGGCCTGGACGCGGAACGGCTGGCTTTGCTGCGCAAGCACAACATTCTGTACGACCGCGATAACACAGGCGAATTCCTGCACGCCTACACCGACCCGTTCGACGACCGGTTCTTCTTCGAGATTGTCCAGCGCATCGGCGGCTACCAGCAGTACGGCGCGGCGAACGCCTCGGTGCGCATGGCGGCACAGGCGAAGCGGCGCGGTGCCACCCAAAAATCGGAATTGCCCGCGTAAACGAAATACCGTACGCGAGCCTCACTTATTCAACCGGGGAAACGAAAAATGACGCCTTCCAAGACTGGCCTGCTTACGTCGCGCCGCACGGCCCTGTTCGGCGCCGCCGCCCTGGCCATGCCGCACATCGCGCGCGCGGTGGAGCCCATCAAGATCGGCCTGCTGCTGGCCAAGACCGGCGGGATCGCGGCGCAAACGGAATATTTGGCGAACGGCACCTATGTGGCGCTGGAAGAGCGCAACAACATGATCATGGGCCAACCGGCCGAATTGATCTGGCTGGATGAACCGAGCCCGCAGGCATCCACGCAGAATATGCTGAAGCTGGTGCAGGAAAACAAAGTTGCCGCCGTGCTGGGTGGCTCGTTGTCGTCCAACGCTCTGGCGGAGGAAGCAACGGCGGCACAGTTGAAGATCCCGTTCATCTGCAACAACGGCGCGGCCACCGACATCACGGGTAAGAACTGCAACCGCTACACGTTCCGGATCAACACGCCGGTGGTGGTGCAGTCGCGCATGCTGGCGCCGTTCGCGCTGACCTACGGCAAGAAGTGGTATCACATCACCGCGTCCTATGCCTTCGGCCAGGACATCCTGAAGTCGTCGCGCGAACTGCTGAAGGCGGCGGGCGGCACCGAGGTCGGGTTCGACGAAGTGCCGTTGAACACGCCCGATTTCAGCTCGTTCATTCTGAAAATCCGGGCAGCCAAGCCGGATGTGGTCGTAGGTGGTCTGGCGGCGGGCGATTTGTCCACGTTCCTGAAGCAGTGGAACGAACTCGGCATGAAGGGCAAGATCCCGTTCGTCGAAATCGCCATTGGCGATACCGACATTTGGGCGGTGGGACCGGAAGCGGCGAACGGCACGTTTACCAAAATGTGGTATTACCAGAATCCGGATAATACCGCGGAAGAAAAAGTGTTCGCCGCGGATTATCTGAAGAAATACAGCAAGCCGGCGGCCGACAAGGCCTGGATGGGCTGGATCGCCGCACGTTCTCTGTTCGATTCAATCGATGCCGCGAAGTCGCTTGAGGCGATGCCGATCGTTGAGGCGTTGGAAGCCTGGAAGGTTCCGGCGGGCAATTCGTCCTACCGCTATCGCACATTCGACCACCAGTTGCTGGTGCGCAATCTGGCGGTCAGCGTGAAGGACAAGATCACCGACAAGTGGGACTACTTCGACGTGAAGGCGACGCTGCCGCAAAATCCGGCCGACGTCGACAGCGTGTTCGGCTCGCAGGAAGAAATCGGCTGCAAAATGAGCTGATAAATCGGGGGCGCCATGCGGAATGCGTATGGTGTCCCCGAACGGCTTCTGCAAAGATTGCGGTCTACAAGCGCATCCGGCGTAAAAAAAAGTAAAGGGAGACTGTCATGAAATCGAACACCACCGGCCTGCTGATTCCGCGCCGTAAGGCGCTGTTTGGGGCCGCCGCCGCATCGCTGGCCGCTCCGTTCGTCGCGCGCGCCGCCGACCCGATCAAGATCGGGTTGCTACTGGCCAAAACCGGGCAGATCGCAGGGCAGACGGAGTACCTCGCCAACGGTTCGTTCCTCGCGCTTGAACAGCGCAACAATATGATTATGGGTCAGCCGGCCGAACTGGTGTGGCTGGACGAACCCAGCCCGCAGGCGGCGACGCAGAACATGCAGAAACTGGTGCAGGAGAACAAGGTTTGCGCCATCCTCGGCGGCGCTTTGTCATCCAACGCGCTGGCCGAGGAAGCCACCGCCGCGCAGTTGAAAATCCCGTTTGTGTGCGACAACGCCGCGGCGACCGACATTACGGGCAAGAACTGTAATAAATACACCTTCCGGTTGAACACGCCGGTGGCGGTGCAGCAGCGGATGCTGGCGCCGTATGCGCTCAGCTACGGCAAGCGCTGGTACCACATCACCGCGTCGTTTGCGTTCGGCCAGGACATCCTGCGCTCGTCTCGCGAACTGCTGAAAGCCGCCGGTGGAACTGAGGTCGGATCCGATGAGGTGCCGTTGAACACGGCCGATTTCAGCTCGTTCATCCTGAAGATCCGTCAGGCCAAGCCCGACGTTGTCGTGGGCGGCCTGTCGGCCGGCGATCTGACCACGTTCCTGAAGCAGTGGAACGAGCTGGGCATGAAAGGCAAGATCCCGTTCGTCGAGATCGCCATCGGCGACACTGACATCTGGTCGGTGGGCGCGGAAGCCGCGACCGGCGTTTTCACCAAGATGTGGGACCACACCAACCCGAACAATCCGCCAGAAGAGAAAGCCTTCGCCGAAGCGTATTTGAAGAAATACGGCAAGCCGGCGGCCGATAAGGCATGGATGGGCTGGATCACCGCGCGTTCGTTGTTCGAATCCATCGACGCGGCCAAATCGACCGACGCCATGGCGATCGTCGAGGGGCTGGAAGCCTGGAAGGTGCCAGCGGGCAGCTCGTCCTACAGCTACCGGAAGTTCGATCACCAGATGTTGGTGCGGAACCTTGCGGTGGCGGTGAAGCCGAAGATTACCGACAAGTGGGACTACTTCGACGTCAAGGCGACGCTGCCGGAGAATCCGGCCGATCTGGACAAGGTGTTCGGCACCGAAGCGGAAATCGGCTGCAAGATGGGGTAGCCAGACGCCCGCCCTTTCCCGTTGGTCCCGGCCGGACTTGGCCGTCAGGCATCGGAGATAAGGCAGGCGCGACTCAGACTTCCCCCGACCGTCATGGCCGGGCTCGGTTCGGCCAAACACGACGTCCTTGCTGTAAGCCAGTCAGTCGTGGGTGACCGGGCCAAGCCCGGTCATGACACAGTCCAGAGGGCCGAGACCGGCATGACACAATTGAGAGGGCCGGGTTTGTTGCCTCCTCGTTATCCCCGGATCAAGTTCCCGGGTGCCGGGCGAGAGACCAATTGACCACGATGACGAAGACCGCGGGAAGGATCGCGCACCGATGCCAGACATACTGTTAGCCCAAGTCGATATACTGCTACCCCAGGTCGTCAGCGGTCTGGTCCTGGGTGGCCTGTACGTGTTGATCGCCATCGGCCTGTCGATCATCTTCGGCCTGCTCGGCATCGTCAATTTCGCGCATGGCACGTTTTTCACGCTTGGCGCCTATCTGGCGTTGACACTCTACCAATATTTCGGCTGGCCCGCGGTGATCCTCTCGCCCGTTCTTGTCGGCGCCATCGGCATGGTCGCGGAACGCCTGCTGATACGCCGACTGTATGACAAAGAACCACTGATCAGCCTGATCGTCACCTTCGCCCTCGCGCTGCTGATCGAGGCCACGATCCGTCTGATCTACGGCGGCATCGGCCAGCCGTTCAGCCCGCCGCCGTTCCTGTCCGGCTTCATGGAATTTGGCCCGGTCCTGATCACCAACTACCGCTTCAGCGTGATGCTGACGACCGCCGCTGTGCTGCTGGCTCTCTGGCTATTCCTGGAGAAAACCCCGTTCGGCCGCATCCTCCGCGCCGGCTCGCGCGACCCCGAGATGGTCGGGCTGCTCGGTATCAACCTACCGCGGGTGCTGACATGGGTGTTCGGACTGGGCTGCGCTATCTCCGGCATCGCCGGCGTGCTGGCGGCACCGCTGTGGACGATTACCCCGTCGATGGCGACCAACGCCATCATGCCCGCCTTCGTGGTCGTTGCAATCGGCGGCCTGGGATCGTTCGCCGGCGCCGTCATCGCCGGTCTGATGGTCGGCGTCGTGATCGCCCTGACCACCCAATTTTACCCGTCCGGCTCCGGTGCCGTGATGTATGTCTTCATGGCGCTGATGCTGCTGTTAAGGCCGCGCGGCTTGCTTGGTGAGCGTTGGGAGCGCTTCGAATGATCAACACCCTGCGTCACCCCGTCCTCGTCGTGCTGCTTGTCCTGATCGGCCTGACAGGCTTGTGGCACCTGATCGGCGCACCCATCGGCCTGATCACCCAAATCGCGATCTACACGCTGTACGGCGCGGGTGTCTGCGTGCTGGTCAGCTACACCGGCCTGGTGCCGTTCGGCGCCTCGGTCTTCTTCGGTTGCGCCAGCTATGCGGTCGCCTTCGTCATGCTGCGTGGCGCCCCGAACGAGATCGTCGCGTTGATTGCGTGCGTTGCTTTCTCCATGGTCCTGGCCGCCGTCATCGCGCTGATCATCCTGCGCCGCCGTGGCTTGTATTTCTCGCTGCTGACACTGGCGTTTTCACAGATCGCGTTCGAGATCGCGTTCAAATGGACCGACGTCACGGGTGGCGAGAACGGGCTGCAAGGCGTGCCCCGCCCGATCTTTACCAGCGCCTGGTCGTTTCATGCGTTCACCATCGTCACCGTCTGCCTCGGCATGGGGCTGCTGTGGCGCATCGCGCACTCACCGTTCGGCCGCTCATTGCAGGCACTGCGAGATAATGAACAGCGCGCGCAAAGTCTCGGCTACGACACGTTCAAGCTGAAGTTCGTATCATTCGTGCTGATGGGCGGCGTGGTCGGTTACGCCGGTGGCCTGCTCGCCTTCATGATCAACGGCGCCTATGCCGACAATCTGAGCTGGCAGCATGCCGGTGACTCGTTGCTGATGGCGGTGCTGGGCGGGGTGCATCACTTCCTCGGCCCGTTGTGGGGTGCGATCGCGTTCATCCTGCTGGAGGACCGCCTGTCCGCTATCACCGAAAGCTGGTGGCTGATCTTCGCGCCGATCGTGATTCTGTTCGCTTTGGCATCACCCGAAGGCATGCAGGGCCTGCTGTTCCGCGTCATGCGGCGCGACGACTGGACCCTGACCCGCAAACGCATTCCGGCGCGCCCAGCGGTGATTGAGCCCTATCAGGCGACCGGCGCGAAGATGGATCCGACGAAGCCGATCCTGACGGTGACCGGTCTGCACAAGCGGTTCGGCTCGCTGGTGGTGGCGACCGACCTCAATCTCCAGGTGTATCCGTATAAGCTGCACAGCTTCATCGGGCCGAACGGCGCGGGCAAGACGACGTTCTTCAACATGCTGACCGGCATTCTGAAACCCAACGCCGGCAGCCTGGAGTTCGACGGCCACGACATCACCAACCTGCCCGTCCACAAGCGCATCCGGCTCGGTTTGTCGCGATCGTTCCAGATTCTGAGCGTGTTCCCCAACCTGACCGCGTTCGAGAATGTCCGTGTCGCGGTGCAGGCGCAGGACAAACGCGCCTGGAGCCTGTGGCGTGACGCATACGACCACGACGACCTCAATGCCCGCACATGGTCGTTGCTGGCCGCCGTCGGGCTGGAAGACCGAGCCGCCGATCCGTGCGCGAATTTGGGGCACGGCCAGCGACGGTTGTTGGAGATCGCGATCTCCCTGGCCACCGATGCCAAGCTGTTGCTGTTGGACGAGCCATTGGCCGGTCTGGCGGAATCCGATCGGGTGGTGGTCAGCGCGCTGATCCGCAAGCTGGCCGACTCCTACGCCGTGCTGCTGATCGAACATGATATCGATCGCGTGCTGGCGTTGTCCGACCGCATCACCGTGCTGCACCAGGGCCGTCTGATCGCCGACGGCAAGCCCGCCGAGGTCGGCAGCAACCCCGAGGTCATCACCGCCTACATGGGCGCCGAACGGATCGTGCCGCCGCCGGCTCCGTCCGAGGCGGATCGGGCCGCGCATGCCGCCAGCAAACCGATCCTGGTGGTGGAGAAGCTGCGTGCCGGTTATGCGGGCAGCACGGTGCTGGAAGATCTGTCGTTGATTGTCCACGAAGGCGAGGCGGTGGCTTTGCTGGGACGTAACGGTGTTGGCAAGACGACAACGCTGCGCGCCATTACGGGGACAGTGCGATCAAGCAGTGGCTCGATTACGCTGGACGGTGGGGTGATTACCAACGCGCGGCCGTACGAGATCAACCAGAAGGGGATCTCGCTGGTGCCTGAAGGACGGCGGTTGTTCCCGAACCTGACGGTGCTGGACAATCTGCGGCTGGCGATGCGGCCGGGCGGGGCGTCGCTGGACGACGTCTATGCGTTATTTCCGAAACTGAAGATCCTGCAAAAGTCGAAGGCGGAAAGCCTGTCGGGTGGCGAGCGGCAGATGCTGGCGATCGCCCGGGCGCTGATGGTGCCGGCAAAGCTGATCCTGCTGGATGAGCCGTTCGAGGGTCTGGCACCGGCCATCGTCAAGGAAGTGATGGACGCGCTGGCTCAGTTGCGCGGCCGGGTGGCGATGGTGATCGTCGAGCATCACGCCGAGACGGTGCTGCCGCTGGTGGACCGGGCGTATGTGCTGGTGAACGGACAGGTGGCGTTCGAGGGTACGGCGAAGTCGCTGGAGGACGATCCGGAGTTGCAGGCGCGGTTGCTGGGCGTGGTGCAGAAGGACGCGGCGTAACAACCGCTCGGATACTCCACATCCGTCTTGGCCCGGCTTGTCCGGGCCAAGACGATGGGGTGCGGGAGTCGGCATCAACGGCCGGTGGTACAGGGCCGCGCAGCCTACCTGACCGCGCCAATATCGTCATGGCGGGCGACGGGCCGCCATCAACGTCTTTCTGGAAAACCGGGGGTGAATGACGCAGGCCGGGTGGGCGAACCGAGCCTCCTATCGCGGCGCCGTCTCCGGCGGACGGCCGCCATCTTCCGGCCAGTTGTGCCGCGGGTAGCGCCCACGCATGTCCCGCCGAGCATCGGCCCAGGCGCCTTTCCAGAAGCCGGCCAGATCTGACGTGACCGCGATCGGCCGCCCGGCAGGGGAGAGCAGCGCGATCCGCAGCGGAATCTGGCCGTTGGCGAGCAACGGCGTCGTCGCCAACCCGTAGAACGCCTGCGCCTTCGCGGCGGCCAGCGGCGAACCCTCGGTATAATCGATCGCGGCACGGCCTCCGGGTAGCGGCAGATGGGTCGGCAGGTCGCGGTCCAGGCGCGACGCAAGGTCCCAAGCCATGGCGCCGCGCAGGATGCCGTGCAGATCCAGTTTGGCGATGTCTGACAGCCTGGTAACGCCGGCCAGAAACGGCGTCAGCCACGCCTGGATCGTCGTTTTCAGTCCGAGGTCGGAGAGGTCCGGCCAACCCGCATCCGCTTCAATCCCCCGCATCAGGGCGACGCGCGCCTGAAGTTGGCGGGTCGCATCGGTCCAGGGCAACGGGCGAAGATCCTGCGCGGCCACAACGTTCGCCAGCGCCTCGGCGATCAGCGACGGATCGCCGGCCTCGGTGCGATCGGACAGGATCAGCGCACCCAGACGGCGGCGGCGGCGCACCAGCACCGTGCCTGTCGTTGAGTCGAAGCCCGATTCCACTTGTTCGGTCACCCTCACGGTCAGCGACGACGGCAGCGCGTCGGGGTCGAGCGTCGCGGCCAACCGGATGCGTGACGCGGTTTTCAGTTCCAGCGACGCGGCGACCAGCAACCCGGCTTTTGACAGCGGATCGGTGACCGGGATGCGCGCGCTGCCGCCGCCGGAGAGGCGGAACGACCCCGGCTCGCCGCGCCGCTGGGCGATGCGATCGGGGAACGCGGCGGCGAGCAACGGGCCGGGTTCGCCAAAGGCCTCGGTGTTGCGGGGCACGCGCATGCGGCGGCGGTATTGGTCGGAGGTTTGGCGGATGCGGTGCAACACGCCCCGGTCGGCATTCGGGTCGCCGTGCGCGATGGCGTTCAGGCGGGTGGTGATATCGGCGGGTGCTTCCTGGCCGCGCAGCGGGTCGCGCTCCTCCAGCAGGGCGGCGAGATCGGCGGCCAGGGCAGCCTGTTCGTTGCTGCCGGCGGCCAGCATCATCGCCGCCAGCCGCGGATGGGCGCCAATCCGAGCCATTTCGCGGCCGGTGGTGGTGATGCGGTCTTCGGGGTCGAGCGCGCCCAGGTCTTTCAGTAATGCGGCGGCGGCGGCCAACGCTCCGGCCGGCGGTTTGTCCTGGAAGGCCAGATCGGCCGGAGCGGTGCCCCAGGCGGCGCATTCCAGGACCAGTCCGGATAGTTCGGCCTCCAGGATTTCCGGGCGGTCGAAGGCGGGGAGGCCGCGGTGCATGGCTGGCGACCAGACGCGGATGGCGGTTCCGGGCGCCTCACGGCCCGCACGACCGGAGCGTTGGTCGGCGGCGGCGCGGGAAATACGGGCGGTGGTCAGGCGGGTCAGGCCGGTCGCCGGGTCAAGCCGCGGAGTGCGGCGCCAGCCTCCGTCCACCACGATGCGGACACCGGGGACGGTCAGCGAGGTTTCCGCGATCGACGTGGCCAGCACCACCCGGCGGGTCTCGGCCGGACGCAGGGCGCGGTCCTGTTCGGCGGGCGGCAGGTCGCCGTGCAGCGGCAGGACCAGGGCGCCGCAATTGTCCAGCGCGGACTGGACCCGGCGGATTTCGGCCATGCCGGGAAGGAAGGCGAGGATGTCGCCCTGATGCTGCGCCAGGGCCGCGCGGATGGCGCGGGCAACGGCATCGGACAGGTCGCGGATATGCGGGATGTCGCGGGCTTGGTGCTCGACGGTGATCGGGTACTGCCGGCCGGCGCTTTCGATCACCTCGGCGTCCATCAGGCCGGACAGGCGGGCGCCGTCGGCCGTGGCGGACATGGCGAGCAGCCGGAGTTCCGGCCGTAGCATGCGTTGCAGGTCGAGGCACAACGCCAGGCCCAAATCGGATTCCAGCGAGCGTTCGTGGATTTCGTCCAGGATCACCGCGGCGACGCCGTCCAGGCCGGGATCGGATTGCAGGCGGCGGAGCAGCAGGCCCTCGGTGATGACCTCCACGCGGGTTTCGGCCGAACCGGCGCCATCGAGCCGGGTGCGGTAGCCGATCGTTTGTCCCACCGGCTGGCCGATCAACGACGCCATCCGCGTCGCCGCCGCTCGGGTTGCCAGGCGGCGGGGTTCCAGCATCAGGATGCGGCCGTCGCCGCGCCACGGGGCGTCGAGCAGGGCCAGCGGCACCAGCGTGGTCTTGCCGGCGCCGGGCGGGGCAACGAGCACGGCGTTGCGGCCGGCGTTCAGCACGGCATGCAGGGCGGGAAGGGCGTCGGAAACGGGGAGGTTCAGGGGCACGGTGGGCGTGTGATAGCCGGTTCGCGGGGCTGCGTCATAATTAGCTGGCCAGAAGCGCTTCCGGCTTTTCAAATCGTGGGACGGCGTCTGATTGCACGGGTCGATGCCCTCACACACGAGAGGGCGGCGCGGGACTGGTTACCCGAACCGCCTGACCGGCATGGGCGGCACGGGGTCGCGGCCCATGCGGAGGTTCCAGTAGGCCCAGGATCGTGCATCGATGATCCCTGGCGGGGCGTTGTCCAGAGCCTCGCGGAAATCGTCGTCCGAAACGTAAGGGCGGAGTGCCCGCAGGTCGTCCGGCGTTGCTCGGTTCATCACGTAGGCCATGAAGCGGATCGGGTCGCCGAGGGCCCGGGCCGGCGGCTCGAACCAGATGATCCGGCGGGCGAGGGCTTCGGTTTCGGGGTTGACGGGGATAGGTTTCATGCGCCGGGGCCGTCTTTATGCGCGTCGGAGTCGATCCTGTTATCGCGGCGATAGGCGAGGACCATGCGGATTGTCTCCTCGGCCATGGCGAGCGCTTCGGCCTCAGTGTCGCCTTCGGTCACGACCTCCGGGAGAGCCGGGACATGCACGGTGAAGCCGCCCTCGGGCTGCGGTTCAAGAACGACGGTGTAGTCGAATAAGCGGGACACGGTCTGGTCCTGTATTGGGCGGTTGGTCTTGATATAGTCGGCCGGCTGGTCCGGGCAACCTATGCCGCGACATTGCCGCCACAGGTGGCCCGGACGAGCCGGGCCATGACGGATCGGCGGTCTTCGCAACGAATCGAGTGGTTACTCTGGCGAACCAACCGGGCCATGACGGACATCATTCCGCCATTACCCGGCACAATCAGGCCCGCCACCCCAGGAAAAACCGCTCCAGCCGGCCGATCACCCAGGATACCAGCAGACCGAGCACGGACAGGACGACGATGCCGGCGAGCAGGTTGTCGGTGTCGTAGAGGTTGCCGGCGGACAGGACGAACGCGCCGATGCCGCGTTCGGCGCCGATCATCTCGGCTGCTACCAGTAATACGATGGCTATTGAGGTGGTGACCCGGAAGCCGCTTAATATGGCCGGCAGCGCGGCGGGCAGAACGATTTTGCGGATGATCGACCAGTGCGACAGGCCGAAGCTTTGACCCATGCGGATCAGGCCGCGCGGGACGTTGTCCACGCCCCCGGCTGTCGCGATCACGGTGGGGAAGAAGACGCCGAACGACAGGGTGGCCAGTTTGGAGCCCTCGCCGATGCCGAACCAGATGATGAACAGGGGAACGAGGGCGATCTTGGGGATCGGGAACAGGGCCGACACGACCGCCATGCCAGGGGAGCGCAGCGCCGACCACAGGCCGATGGCCAGCCCCATGCCGATCCCGAACACGGTGCCGGTGATCCAGCCGACTGTCAGCCGCATCAGCGACGCGGACAGGTGGTTCCACAGTTCTCCGCTGATCGTCAGCGCCCAGAGGGCTCTCGCGATGGCGATCGGGGGTGGCAGGAACAGGGTGGGAATGACGCCGGCGGAGGCTCCGGCTTGCCACAGTAAGATGATCCCGATCAGCGTGGCGGTGGCGGCGGGGGCGGAGTCTTTTGGCGCGAAGCCGCCGCCGCGGAACGGGATGGGGCCGTTAAGGCGTGACATCGATACGCTCCCGTTCGGCGGTGGCGGCGTCGTCGCGGATCATGCGCCACAGGCGTTGTTCCAGCGCGATCAGGTCCGGGTCGGTCGGGGAGCGGCCGGGCAGCGGCCGGTCCACGCGGATGATGTCGCGGATTTCTCCCGGGCGGCGGGACAGGACCACGATTTGGTGCCCGAGCCGGACGGCCTCGGCGAGGTTGTGGGTGACATAGATGGTGGTGGTGCCGGCGGCGGTGATGATGGCGGAGAACTCGTCCAGCAGCAGGTCTCTTGTCTGGGCGTCCAAAGCTGACAGCGGTTCGTCCAGCAGCAGGCAGGCGGGGCGGACGGCCAGGGCGCGGGCGATGCCGACACGCTGGCGCATGCCTCCGGAGAGTTGGCGGGGCCAGGCTTTGGCGAAGTCGGTGAGGCCGGTCAGGGCGAGGACGTCGGCGACGCGGGTGGCGGTGTCGGCGCGGCTCAGGCGGTCTTCCAGCACCAACGCGACGTTGCCGGCGACGCTGCGCCAGGGCAGCAGCGAAAAATCCTGGAACACGTAGGTCAGCGGGTTGAGGCAGTTGTCCGGGGTGTCGCCGGCGCAGGTGACGCTGCCCTCGGTGGGTGCCAGCATGCCGCCCATGATACCCAGAAGAGTGGATTTGCCGCAGCCGGAGGGGCCGACGAGGACGGTGACCTCGCCGGGTTCGGCGGTCAGGGAGATGGTTTGCAAGACCTGAAGACCGCCGTAGCGATGGCTGACATTTTGCACAGTCAGGCGCAGACCGGTTCGGTTAGCCGGCATGGATTGCCGCTCAATCCGTGATAGATCGTCGCTCAACCCCGCATGCCCCGGCTCGACCGCAAAGGCATCAACTTAAGCGGTGGGCGGAGAGGATTTGCCCATCCGTCATGGCCGGGATTGGCCCGGCCATCCACGACTTCCTGTGCCGCCGCCAAGCAAAGTCGTGGGTGACCGGGCCAGGCCCGGTCATGACGGAGACAAAAAAGCCGCGTCCGGTAAACGAATTTTCTCCGCATGCCGCTCAAGTGGATGCCTGTGCGGCTCGTCCGGGCCAAGACGAAATTCGACCGATCTGCCTTGGCGTCGCCTAAGCCGGCAGATGTAGCTTTGCGTCCGTCCGCGCCTGCAAATCCTCAAGACTTAGCCCCGGCGCCATGCCCAGCACGACGAACCCGCGATCGGTGACGTCGATCGTCGCCAGGTTGGTGTAGATGCGCTTCACGGCGCCCGGCGCGGTCAGCGGGTAGGAGCATTTCGTGACCAGCTTCGAAGACCCGTCCTTCGTCGTGTGCTCCATCAGCACCCACAAGCGCTTGGCACCGGCCGCCAGATCCATCGCGCCGCCAACCGCCGGGGCGGTGTCGTTCTCACTGGTGGCCCAGTTGGCGATGTCACCATTGTCGGCGACCTGGAACGCGCCCAGCACGCACAAATCAAGGTGCCCGCCCCTGATCATCGAGAAGCTGTCGGCGTGATGACAGAAACTGCCGCCCGGCAGCATCGTCACGTACTGCTTGCCGGCATTGATCAGCCAGGGCTCGATCTTGTCCTTCTCCGGCGCCGGTCCCATGCCGAGGACGCCGTTTTCGGAGTGGAAGATGACTTCCCGGCCGGCGGGCACGTAGTCGGAAATCATTGTGGGAATGCCGATGCCCAGGTTGACGTACCAACCCTCGGGGATGTCGGCGGCGGCGCGTTGCGCCATCTGCGGACGGGTGAACGGCTTGAACGAAGCGACGGCGGTTTCGGACATAACAGGGGTCTCCGAGATCAAAAGCCGGAAGGGTCACCATACGGAACGTGCAGCACACGGTCCACGAAGATACCGGGGGTCACGACGTGATCGGGGTCGATCTCGCCGAGTTCACGGATGTGCTGTGCCTGCACCAGGGACAGGTCGGAGGCCATCGCGCAGAGCGGATTGAAGTTCCGGCCGGACTGTTTGAAGGTCAGGTTGCCCCAACGATCGGCCTCCCACGCTTCCACCAGGCCGACGTCGCCTTTCAGCCATTCTTCCAGGATGTAGGTGCGGCCGCCGATTTCGCGGTGCTCCTTGCCCACGGCCATTTTGGTGCCGACGCCCGTCGCGGTGAAAAACGCCGGGACCCCTGCCCCGGCGGCGCGCATCCGTTCCGCCAGCGTCCCTTGCGGCACGATCTCCAATTCGATCTTGCCGGCGCGATACAGCGTTTCGAACACGACGGGATCGGAGCTGCGCGGGAACGAGCAGATGATCTTGCGGACGCGGTTCAACTCCATCAGGCGGGCCAACCCGACATGGCCGGCGCCGGCGTTGTTGGCGGCGACGACGAGGTCCTTGGCCCCCTGCTCGATCAGCCCGTCAATCAGGGCGTTGGGTTGGCCGACGGAGCCGAAACCACCCAGCAGGACGACGGAGCCATCCTTGATGCCGGACATCAGGTCGGCCATGGACTGGACGATCTTGTTGATCATACGAGGCGTTTCCTAGAGCGCGTTGTGCGGATGGTTTAGCGCCCCGAGACGCTGATGCCAAGACTGCGGCCCCGGCCGGCGGGCGAAAACCGGTAGGACGAGCGCCGCTTCAATAGTAACTCCAGAAGTTCGATGCCCGGGCTTCATCGGGATCGCCGTCAAAGACAATCCGCCCACTGTTCATGATGATCACCCGGTCGGCGATCTTCATCGCGGCGGCGACGTTCTGCTCGACCAAAACCGCGGTCATCGCGTGCGATTTGCAGACGTCGCGGACCTGTTCGAACATCCGCTCCACCAGATTGGGCGCCAGTCCGATCGACGGCTCATCCAGCATCAAGCAGCGCGGCGTGCCCAAAATCGCCAGTGACAGCGCCAACATCTGCTGTTGCCCCCCGCTCATGCTGCCTGCTCTTGTGTCACGGCGCTCCGCCAGCACGGGAAACAATTTGTAGATGTCGGGGACGTCGAACATCGCTCCGGCGCCGACATTCCGAGCCGCGACGACCGAGACGTTTTCGGCAACGGTCAGGTCCGGGAAGATGCCGCGGCCCTCCGGCAGCAGACGCACGCCAAGTGCGACGCGATCCGCGACGCTGAGGCGGCCGATATTCTGTCCGTCGAACAAAATCTCGCCGGCGGTCGGGCGCAGAAGCCCCATGATCGATTTCAGCGTCGTGGTTTTACCGGCGCCGTTGTGGCCGAGAAAGGCGAGGATCTGCCCCGGCGCCAGTGAAAACGATACGTTCGAAACGACGGTTTTGGCGCCGTATCCCGATTCCAGGGCGTTCAATGCCAGCATCATCAGATCGTGCCGCCGAAATAGATTTCTGCCAGCGCCGGATCGTTGACGATGGCCTCAGGGGTGCCTTGCGCCATCAGGTGACCTTGATGCAAGAACAGAACGTCGTCGGCGATCTGCTGCACGACACGGGTGTTGTGTTCCACGACCAGCAGCGTCTTCCCGTCGTCCTGCAGCCGCCGCAGCAAGGCCATGACGCCGTCCAGGGCGCCGGCGGATAAGCCCGAGGCGGGTTCGTCCAGCAGGATCAGTTCGGCGCCTGTGGCCAGGACTCGGGCAATGGTCAGCAGCTTTTGTTCGCCGTAGGACAGATTGCGGGTAAAATCGTTGGCCCGCTCGATCAAGCCCACGCGGTTCAGGATCGCCAGGGCTTCGACGCGGCGGTGCCGCTGGGCGGAGGCGACATGGAACGGCCGGAAGATGGCGGCCACCGGTTCCTCGCCGGTTTGTGCCGGCATGCTGGCCAGGACGTTGTCGATCGCCGTCAGATCGACGAACAGCCGCAGGTTCTGGAACGTCCTTGCGATGCCCGCGGCGACGATCGCCTGTGGCTTCCAACCATCCAGCGTTTGCCCCTTGAAGCTGACCGAGCCAGCTCCAGGACGCAGAAAACCGGTGATGACGTTGAAGATCGTTGTTTTGCCGGCACCGTTGGGGCCAACCAGGCAGGTGATCTTGCCCTGCTGGACTGTGAAGCCGCAATCGTTCAGCGCCTTCAGGCCGCCGAAGCTGACATCGACTCCGGACGCCTGGAGATACGCGGTCATAGCTTTTCCCCCGCCAGGCCCTGAGGGCGGAACAGCATGAACGCAATCAGCAAGACGCCGTAGATCAGTTGCCGAGCGGCCGCGGCGACCGTGGTGGGAATATCGACCAAGGTCAGGATTTGCGGCAATGCCAGCAGCAGGAAGGGTCCCAGGATCGACCCCGCCAGAGTGCGGGCGCCGCCGACCACGACCATGGTCAGCAACAAAATCGACGAGTCCAGATCGAACGACGACGGATCGATAAAGCTCAGGAACGTTGCGTATAATCCGCCTGCTGTGCCGGCGAAGGCGCCTGCCAGGGCAGCCGCGGAGACTTTGGCGCGCAGCACGCTTTTGCCGGCGGCGGCGACCGCGAGTTCATCCTCGCGGATGGCGCGTAGCAGGCGTCCGAACGGGGCGCGCATCACCAGCCAGAAAATCAGGCAACCCAGGCCCATGCCGGCGACGCACAGGGAGACAACTTCGCCGCTGCTCTCCAGCGCCTTTCCTGCCAGGTCGGGAGGTGGAATGCCGGGCAGGCCGTTGGCGCCTCCGGTGCCGTCGGTCCAGTTGGTGAAGACGGCGGTGGCCAGTAGCTGAATGCCGAACGATGTCACGACGAAGTAGTCGCCGGACACGCGCAACGCGGGCAGTGTGACCAGGATGTTCAGGGCGATGCAGCACAGCGCGGCGATGGCCAGCGCGGGAAGGAAGGACATCGTCTCGTTCATCAGGAAGAACGCAACGATATAGGCGCCGACGCCGAAGACGGCCGCCTGGGAAACCGAGAAGATCCCGGCGATGCCGACCAGAAGGTTCGTCGATAGCCCCAACAGGACGTAGATCGAGGCTAAGGCGATGTAGCTGAACCAGAAATCCATGGTCTAGCGCGCCGCCGCGAACAGGCCGGTGGGGCGGAACAGCATGAAGACGACGAAGATGAAGAAGGTCACGCCGATGCTCCATTCGCCGGGAATGAACAGCAGCGACATGTTTTGCAGTTCGGTAATGACGATGGCCAATACGAAGGCTCCGGTGATGCTGCCTACCCCGCCGGCGATCATCGCGATCGTTGCGGTCAGCAGCGGCGTCACGCCGTTATAGGGTTGCAAGCCGAAGTCCAGCGGCACCAGGATTCCAGGCAGGCAGACCAGCGCCGAGGCGATCGCCATGACATAAATATGGACACGCCGTGGCTGCAGGCGAACGATTTCCGCCAGGAACGGATTGGACGCCACAGCCCGGATTTGCTTGCCCAGGATCGTTCCGTGAGAGAACCACATCACCCCGCCATAGGCGGCGACATTGACCAGCACAGTCAGTAGCTGGGTCATTGTCAGGCGAACGTTGCCGCCTAAATGGAAGACCTGACTCCCCCACGGCAGTTCGAACTGCAGGATGTTGGCCGTAAACACGGCCGCCAGGATGTTTTGAATGACGGCCAGTGTGCCCAGTGACGCGATCAGTACGACAAGATGCGTTGCCCTGCGTCTCTCCAGCCGAGCATAGAGGACGCCCTGAATGAGGGCGCCCAGCGCTGTCGCGGCGGCGATTGCTCCCACAAACGCGATTGGAGCGGGGAAACCATGCCGCAGCAACGACCATGCGACGTAGCCGCTCATTGTATAGACACCGGCGTGCGCCACGTGGAAAATCTTGGTCGTGGCGTAGACCAGAGAAAAACTGACCGCGACGATGCCCAGGGCGCAGCCCGTCACGATCCCATTGCACAAAAGCTGTAAGGCGAGCATCGGTCAGTCGCTGCTCATCTGCTTGATCGTCACGTCCTTGCCGCCCTTCATCACGTTGATGTCCAGCGGCACGGTTGCTGTGTTGGTCTTGAACTCCAGTGGAATAAGGCCCTGGAATTTGCCGATCGTGAACAGCATGTCATGCATGGATTCGCCGGTGATCGGCTTGCCCTCGGTCAACAGGCGATCGGTCACCGCCAGGATGATCTGGGTCGCGTTGTAGTATTGGCGAACGAAGAATTCCATCTCGACACCGAACTTCGCCTTGAACTCGGCGGCCAGTTCCGGCGGGGCGTCGATGCGGACCTGCGTATGGACGATGCCCTCGGACGACGGATCGGCGACAAGCGTCGGATCTTGCAGGAATGTCGTGCCGGCAACGGCGAAGTTCAAACCAAGCTGCTTGTATTGTTGGGCCATTTGCAGCGCGGCGGCGGTGATCGATACCAGCATCACCTCGGGCTTGGCGTCGGCAAGTTTCAGCAGAGCCGGACGGAAATCGGTTTGGCCGAACTGGGTCGGCTCCTGCGCCAGAATGGTTCCGCCGGCTTCGGGGAAGTATTTCTGGTAGTCATCGCGCCCGGCGATGCCGGCGGCGTCGTTTTCAAACAGGATCGCCGCCTGCTTTTTGCCCTCGCCCGCCAGGTATTTGGAGATGACCTTGATCTCATCGCCGATCGTCGGCAGCGTGTTGACCAGATAGGGCGAGGCGGTCGCCAGCTTGTCGGCCTGCGCGCCGGCGTTCACCAGCAGAATCTTCTTCCGCGTCGCCAGGGGAGCCATCGCCAGCGACGGGCCCGAGTAGGCGCTGAAGATCATCGGCACGTGCTGCAGATCGGCCAGTTTGTTGAAGCTGAGGATCGATTGGTCGGGCTTGGCCTGGTTATCCTCGAACAGGATTTCGATTGTGTTGCCATGGACGCCGCCGGCCGCGTTGGCTTTTTCGACCGCGAACTGGATGCCGCGCATCTGCTGCGTGCCGATCCCTGCACCGGGGCCGGTCAACGGCAGGATGGCACCGAACCGGATGGTGTCGGCATGCGCACTCGTTGCAGCCAATACGACCGCGATGACCCCAATTCCATAGCGAAGGAGAGTGCGCATCGACGTTTCCCTTAGATTGTTGGGGGTAGGCTTATGCGGGGCACGATGCGGGGTCAAGCCGCGCCGCAGGTTCCTCTCGCACTTTGCCTGCGATCTGCTAGCATCGCTGCCAATCGCCAGGGACGCCCAAGTCCCGGCACTATAAGGGGGCTACGACCATGGATGTGACTCCATCGCGTGCCGGGCTACAGAATGAGATCACCGATCTGGAGCGGCAGACCATCGCCCGCGTCTCCCGGCGGCTGCTGCCATTGCTCATGGCGTGTTATTTTGTTGCGTATCTTGACCGGGTGAACGTCGGGTTCGCCTCGCTGACCATGAATAAGGCGCTGGGCTTCAGTTCCGCCGTGTATGGGTTTGGCGGCGGTATTTTCTTCCTGGGATATTTCATCTTCGAGGTCCCCAGCAACGTTCTGCTCAGCAAAGTTGGTGCGCGGCGCTGGATCGCTCGGATTTTGGTGACCTGGGGCATTATTTCCGCCTGCACGGCGTTCATTACTGGTCCAACCTCGTTCTACTCGGTGCGGTTCCTGTTGGGAATCGCCGAGGCAGGGTTCTTCCCGGGCATCATCCTGTATCTGACCTGGTGGTTTCCGTCTTACTACCGGTCCCGCATCGTCGGTATCTTCATGGCCGCGATCCCGCTGTCGAATATTTTGGGCTCACTCGTTTCGGGCGTGCTGCTCGATCTCGACGGTTGGATGGGGCTCGCCGGCTGGCAGTGGCTGTTCATTATGGAGGCAGCGCCCGCGGTGGTTCTGGGCGTCGCGTTCTGGATCTACATGACGGATTGGCCGTCCCAGGCGCATTGGCTGACCGACGAACAGCGCGGCTGGCTGACTGCCCGGTTGGACGCCGAACGCGCGCAGCGTGAGGAAATCAAGCACTACAGCCTGTGGCAGGCGCTGACGAACCGGCGGGTGCTGACGCTGAGTCTGGTGTATTTCGGCGGCACGTTCTCCGGCTACGGCATCGTGCTGTTCCAACCGCAAATCGTGCATCGGCTGTCCGCCGGGTTCGGAATGACCGGGTTGATCAATGCGGTCCCTTACGTGTTCGCGGCCATCGCGATGGTGCTGTGGGGGCGTCACTCCGACCATACCGGCGAGCGGCCGCGACACGTTGCGGCAGCTTACTCGGTCGGAGCGATGGGCCTGATTGCCACCGCGATGATGACCGATCCGCTGCTGACGATGACCATGCTGGTGGTGGCGGCGATGGGGCAGTCGTCCACCGGGCCGACGTTCTGGACGCTGCCCACGGCGATGCTGTCAGGCACGGCGGCGGCGGGCGGGATCGCGCTGATCAACGCGTTGGGCAATCTGGGCGGATTCTTCGGGCCGTATCTGTTCGGACTGATTAAGGACGCCACCGGCGGCAGTTTCACCTATGCGTTGATGGTGCTGGCGCTTGGTCCTATCTGCTCGGCAACGATTGTGTTGATGCTGGGGCACGATCGGCGGCTGGAGCATATTCCGGGGCGGCAGGCGGCCGCGCGGCGCTAAAGGTTATTCTTCGTCCTGGTCTGGCTCGTCGCTCAGAACCAAGCGAGGCTTGTTGGGAAACCTGAGGCTACTGTAAAGAGTCCGGCATGGAAGGGCGATTTCCGGATCAGCGATTTCGAGCATGGACTCCAATCCTTCGATCGTTTGATACGCCCATGATCCGTCGTCCTGGCGTTTCCAGTGAATAATTTTTGGCTCAGCCGTTTCCACCAGGATGATATGCCGCAGGCTGGGCATCGGGCGCTGCGGTTCTGGGTTGAGGCGGGATCATAGCAGGAAATGGCGCCGCCGCACGTCCCAACCGGTTATGATCATCAGCATCACGATCCCGCTGGACGAAGACGCCGCCCGCGCGCTGCAAGCCGATCCCGTCAAACTTCAGGTGCTCGGCCAGCTGCTGAGCGGTTGGCTGCGGCCGGAGGGACAGACCGGCCGGCTTCTCCGTGCGATAGACAAGGATGCCGCGCAGTCGGGACGTGAAGGACAACACGTTTCTTAGGCTGGTGTTGGCGTCCGATGCCCCGCTCCTTGTGTCCAGGGACGAGGACTTGCTGACCCTCGACCCGGGGCGAGGCTGAAAGATCGTTCGCCCCGCCTCTTACCTCGCCGTGCCGGCGATCTGAAACGTTTCCGCCCGCCGGTCCGCCGCCACGGTAGCTGCGGCAAAGTCAGCCGATGCTGACCCCGGTTGCCTCGGCCATACCCGGGATCGTCGCGTCGATCTCGTCCTGGTTTTTCCCCATTGCTCGGGCAGTCGCCATGATTCCCGATCCCCATGAGCTTTGGCGTTGCTGCCACGGCGGTGGCGCTTGTGTGGGCGGCGGGACAGCAAGGAAGCAATTGTCAATGATTTAGGGGATGAAGGGGATTGCTGCTGTGTTGCCGGAGCCTCCGGTGATGCACGAACCCACCTGCCGGGCATCCTCTTCATCCCCAAAATGCCCTCAACCATTGACATTTTGTTTCTTGGGGGCCACCCGCGCGGCGCCCATCCTGACATGTTGCCGCGTTAAACAGCAGGCTGGGCCGACTGCGGCGGCATGCACGTCAGTGTTGACATAATCTAACCTTTATGTTAGTCAACAAACATGGAGCATACGGCGCCAACGACGACCCGGCCTGCCCCGCCCGATCCAACACAGGATCAGGCCGGCCGCACCATGCCGCAACGTCTCGCTGCCCTGCTGCATGTCGTCCGGGTCCTGCTCAGCCACGGCCGCCGGCTTGTCGAGACGGTGCCGGCGCGCACCGCCAATGTGGAATTCGCCGCCCTGGCGGCGGTTTGCGGCACCTACACGCTGGCGACCATCCTCGCCCGGCTCCAGCGCGGCATTCTGCGCGCCATGGCGTTGGAGCGCTATCTGCTCGCCCGCGCCGCAAAAGGCCGCGAGATCGGATTCGTCTATTACAAGGACCCACGCGAACGTGCGCCGGCCAAGCCGGCAGCGGAACCGCAGAAGGGGGAGCCGGCTTCTGACGAGGCGGCAAGCGAAGTCCAGGGTGGCCGTGCCAAGTCCGGCGAAGACGAAGCGGCGCCGAAGCGCCCCGCGTTCGATCCGGACGATCTCCGTATCCCCACCCCTGAGGAACTCGACGCCGAGGTGCGCCGCCGGCCGCTCGGACGGACCATCCTCTCGATCTGCATGGACCTCGCGGTCATTCCGAGTTTCTGCACCGGCCCATTCTGGAACCAGATATTCGATACGCTAAATAATTACGGCGGTAGTTTCACCACGCTGTTTAAAATACGAGCACACCGCGAGACATCGTTTCAGAAAGAGCGGGACAAAAAGCCGGACACCTGGGACTTTGACTGGACGTTCCCACCGCCGGAGACGGTTCGTCAGGTGCTGGGGTACATGATCGGCGAGGCGCCGATTTTGGACCCGTTTGATCCACTGCCGGCCACCGCTCCGTCCTGACTCTCATGCTTCTGGACAGGCGTCGCACCCTCTGATTCCGGGGGCGTTTTCACGCGCGAACCGGGCCGGCCTCGTCACGGGTGAACGCAGGGGCCGGGACATCTCCGTCTTCGGATCCACGAATTAAGAAAAATCTCTCATAAAATGGGATACATTCTCAGGACGTGGCTTTTGAGACGATGTTGAGCGCGCACCTCTTGAATCAACGGTCTGGAGGATCGACTCTGCGGTGCCGCGATAGGTGCCCCGGACAATCCCCCCGATCAAGTCCCGGGACGGGGAAAACGATCAACGCGAACGCCCTTGGGTATAACTCCAGCCGCTGTTCAGTCCTTACCCCGCGCCGTCGAACACGATCACCGACCGGATCGCGCGTCCCGCCTTCAGGTCGTCGAACCCGCGGTTGATGTCCTCCAGCGCGATCCGCTGCGTGATCAATCCGTCCAGCTTCAACTCGCCACGCAGATACGACCGCGCCAAGGCCGGAAAATCCGTCGCGGTTTGCGCGCCGCCATAGCTCGACCGGGTAATTCGTTTCTCGCCCATCAGCGCGCCCCAACGGAACGAGACGTCCTGGTTCACACCGACCTTCCCTAACCAGACGATTTCGCCGCCAACCCGACAGGCTTCGGTTGAACAGCGGAACGAGGCCTCGTTGCCCGCCGCTTCCAGCACGCAATCGGCGCCTCGGCCGGCGGTGATGGCGCGCACCGCCGCCACCGGATCGGTATTGCGCGCGTTCACCGTGTGGGTCGCGCCAACCTCGCGCGCCATGGCCAGCTTCGCATCGTCCAAATCCACCGCCAGGATTTGGGACGCTCCTGCCAACCTCGCACCCTGCACCGCCGAAAGCCCGACGGCGCCGCAGCCGATCACCATGGCGGTGTCGCCGTAGCGCAACCCCGCGATGCGGGTCGCCGCCCCGACGCCGGTCAGCACGCCGCAGCCCAGTAGGCAGGCGCGATCCAGCGGCATCTCGGACGGAATGGCGATCGCGCAGGCGTCGGTAACGATGGCATATTCGGCGAAACCCGCGATGTGCATCATCGTCCGCACCGGCTGGCCGCCCAGACTTAACCGCGTTGTGCCCTCGAATGTCACCGCACTTGGACCTTGCGATACGTAGCGCTCGCACAGGATCGGCTGGCCGCGTTCGCAGTGGAAACAGCGTCCGCAATGCGGGTTCCAGGATAGCACGACACGTTCCCCCACCCGTCCCGAATCGACGCCGGGACCGACCGCGGCGATGGTTCCGGCCGCCTCGTGCCCCAACACGATCGGCATTGGATAGACCAGTTGGCCCTGGATGACTTCCAGATCGGTATGACACAGGCCGGCCGCGCCGATCCGGACCAGCACCTCGCCTGCGTGCGGCGCGTCCGCCCGGACGGTTTCGATCCGCAGCCTTTCGCCGGGTCCGGTCAGAACGGCGGCGCGGAAGCTCAAGGCCGGAGTCATCGCAGGTGCCTTTTCGAAATGTCCGGCAACCGGCAAACGCCGGTTTGGGAGCGCGACGCTAACGGGGCGCGGGCGGCCTGTCACGCCGGCCCAACGTCGGATGGTCGGCGAGCAGAATTGGGCCGTCCGTGTCCCGGCACCGTGGATCGCGATAACCGCCGTTGATTAGCCACACCCCGGGCACTAGTTTGCACCCATGAACAAAAAGACCTCTTCCGAAGCTTCCCCGCTATGAGCGACCTGTTCGCCCCCGAGGGCGGCTGGCGCGTCCGCATCCTGGATCTGTCCGGCGGTGCCCAGGACAACATCACCGAGGAAGTCGGCGGCTTCGACACGCTGATGCACGCCAACGCCTTCGCCCGCCGCTACGTCCGCGACTCGGTCGAACGCTGCCGCGTTCCCGGCATGTCCTCCAAGGACGTGCTGGAAGCGTGGTTCGCCTTCGGTGAGGACGCCGTCGTCATCGACGCCGAGGAGGGCGGCTGGAAAAGCGCCACCGAACTCGGTGACTTCGTGGATTCCCGAGCCAGCAGCGAGGACCGGGACTGGCGCGCGCTGGACCCGCGCCGGGAAGAACTCGATGCGGATCTGGACGAGGACGACGCATGATCCGCGTCCGGTTCGCCCCTACCCCGACCGGCAATCTGTTCGTCAGCGGTCTAAGGGTGGCTTTGGCGAACTACCTGTTCGCCCGCCGCAACAGCGGCGAGATGCTGCTGCGGATTGACGATCTGGACCCGGAACGCTCCATCCACGCCGACCAGATCATGCAGGATTTGCGCTGGGCGGGGATCGACTGGACCAATTCGTTCCGCCAGTCCGAACGGCTGGAGCTGTATCAGGACACCATCGAGGGATTAAAGAAGGACAAATTCATCTATCCCTGTTTTGAGTCCGACGAGGAACTGAAGGCCAAGGCGGAATTCCGCCGCAAGCGGAACCAGTCACCGATTTACGACCGCGCCATGCTGAAGCTGACGGACAAGCAGCGTATGGACGCCGAGGCCGGTGGCAAGCGCCCGCATTGGCGCTTCAAGCTGTCCGGCCGCTCGCTGGAATGGACAGATATGATCCTGGGGCCGCGTAGCGCCATGCTGTCGGCGGTGTCCGACCCGGTCCTGGTGCGGGCGGATGGATCGCCCACGCCGATCCTGGCCAGCGTGGTCGATGACATCAATCATCGCACCACGCACATTATCCGAGCTGAGGATAATGCCGGGAACACGGCGGTGCAGATCGAATTGTTCCAGGTATTGCGCGGGCCGCAACCGCGAATGCGGTTCGGTCATCTGCCCGCGCTGACCGATAGCCAGGTTGGTTCGGCCACCGGTGGACGCCGCACCGGCAGCCTGCGCAGCCTGCGGGCCGATGGCGTCGAACCGTCGGCCATCGCGACCTGCCTGATCGGCAAGCTCCGCGACGGCGACGAACCGCTCTCGCTGGACGAACTGGCGCAGCGTTTCGAACTGGCCGATCTCACCGCATCCCGTTTCGATATTACCCGGATGCTGGCAATCAACCGGAACGTGCTGCATGGCCTGAGCTTCGCGGCGGTGGCCGATCGGTTGCCCCCCGGGGCGACGGAAGCATTCTGGTTGGCGGTTCGCGGTCATCTCGACCTGCTGAACGAAGCCCGCGGCTGGTGGGATGTCGTTGCCGGCACCATCGTGCCGCCGGTGGTTGAAGGCGCCCGCGACCTACTGTTGACGGCCGAATCATTGCTGCCGGCGGAACCGTGGGGCAATGACGTGTGGTCCACCTGGATGACAGCCCTGGAACAGGCCACGGGGCAAACCGGCGATAATCTTCTGGGGGTGCTGCGTCTGGCGTTGACCGGTGAGGATAGCGGTCCCGACCTACGCGGGCTGTTGCCGTTGATCGGCCGTCCCCGGGCCGCGAGCCGGCTGATAATCGCGGCATCCTGATCGACGTTGCATTATCGGTATTAACTTCTACCCGAAGTCGGGTTTATACCAGGATATGACTCCGATAGGCGGGGTCAGGGGACAATCCCATGCTTCGGATCGGACTTGATACCGATCAGCCCGGCGTTCGGTTTAGCCGAACGGCCTGGTGGCTGACGGCTGTGACAATGATATTCGCGATCGGGCTGCTTGCGTTCGGTGGCTTGACAATTCTGGATTCCAAGACCGCAACCTGGCATCAGGCGACCCGGGTTTCGGATCAATTGGTTCGCGTACTGACCCGAGAGCTGGCCCGTGCCTTCAGCGCGCAGGACCTGGCTCTACAGGCGGTGATCGCCGCCCGGGGCCGATCGGATATTGACCGGATCGGTTCGGATGCGCGCGAGGCCGCTCTGGCCGGCATGGGCGTCAGAGGCGAGGCGACAGGCAGTCTGATTGTTGTCAATCCCAAAGGCGACGTGGTCGCGTCGTCCCCGGCCACCCGCCTGGCGGGGATCACTGTTGCCAGCCAGGAGTTTTTCAAGGTTCATCAGGACCATGCCGACGCCGGGCTGTTCATCGGTCAGCCGTTTCCGAATCCGATGCGCAATGGGGAAGTCAGCATCGCGATCAGCCGCCGCCTGACCCGTTCGGATGGCGACTTCAATGGCGTCGCCGCCAGCGTGGTGCCGTTGTCCTGGCTGAGCGACTTGTTCGGCGATCTCGGTCTGGCGGAGACCGCATCGGTCATGCTCGTTCGATCCGACGGGCAGGTGGCGGTGCGCTTTCCAATCCCGGCCGGCGATACCGATAACGACCTGTCCAAGACCCCGGTCTTCCACAGCTATGCGGCGGGCGATGCCGGATATCTGGTTGGCACCGGCTCCGCCGACGCTATTGACCGCCTCTACTCGTTCCGCCATTTGCCCGAACTGCCGCTGATCCTGAGCGTCGGGATCGCGGTGCATGAGATCGAAGCGGACTGGTTGCGAAACGCGCTGATCCACGGCACGATCCTGGTTCTGTTTGGCGTTGCCACGATTGGTTTATGCCTGTGGCTTCGGCGGGAAAACCGGGGACGCATGGTCGCGGAAGCGGTGCTGCGCGACGCCGCGGTGCAAAAGGCAATCTCGTCAGGCGCCGATGGCCTGACCGGCCTCACCAGCCGCAAATTGTTCGACGAGCGGTTGGGCCGGGAGTGGAACCGATCGATCCGAGCGGGGACGCCCATCGCGCTGGTGCTGCTCGATACGGACCGATTCAAGGGGTTCAACGACCGGTACGGCCACAGCGAAGGTGATCTTGTGCTGCGCGCTATCGCCGATTGCATTGCTCGTTGCGCGCAGCGCCCCGGGGATACCAATGCCCGCTTTGCCGGCGAGGAGTTCGCTGTGCTGTTGCCCGAAACCGACATGACGGGTGCCGCAATCGTTGCCGAACGCATCCGGGAGGCTGTCGAGGCCCTGGCGATCCCATACGAGGGTAGTGCAGCCGGGCGTGTCACGGTCAGTGTCGGCGTCACCATGGCCCGTCCGGTGGCCGGCGAGAAGCAAGGCTCGCTCGTCGCCCGTGCCGACATTGCGTTGACCGCCGCGAAGGCGGCCGGGCGGAACATGATCGGTCGAAGCGCCGCCGATGGAACGGTCGCCGTCGGTGAGATGCCGTTGTTCGTTCAGCCCAGGTTTTATACAGCCGCGTCCGTTTAGTCCGCTTCCCCCGCGGTTGGCGTTGGCGGACCAGACATCTCCGCCAACGCCGCCGCCACCCGCGTGAAAACGTCGCTCCATTGGCGCGCGACGGTCTGACGAAAGAGCCGGACGGTCGGATACCAAGGGGTGTCGGATCGGTCGAGCAGCCAGCGCCAGTCGGGGGAGGTCGCCAGCAAGATCCACACGGGCTTGCCCATGGCGGCCGCCAGATGCCCGACCGAGGTATCGACGGTGATCACCAGATCAAGGCACTCCAGCAGAGCCATGGTATCGGTGTAGTCGCGAACCTCGGCACCGATATTGATCAGCGGTGCGCGTCCAAAATAGCGGCCGGCCTGATCCGCCGACGGCCCCTTCTGCAGCGACACCAAAGCGATGCCGGGCAGTGCCGCCAGCGGCGCGAAATCGGCCAGTTTCGACGACCGGCGGCGATCGTTGTTATGCGTCGGCCGCCCGGCCCAGACGATTCCGACCCGTTTGTGCGACCCGGGAGCCAGGCGCCGGAGCCGCTCTTTCCATGTGGCCACTCGACCGGGATCGGCGTGGAGGTAAGGGATCGGGGCGTGCATATGATCGACCCGGGTGCCGAACAAACGCGGCAACCCGGACAGCGCCGCGAAGGCTTTGAACGGCGGACATGTCTCCCACCGGTAGAAGATTTTGTCCTCGGGCAGAAACTGCCGCAGCACCGGCACCATCTCCGACGAACAGGCGATGATCGCGTCGGGGCAGCGTTCCAGTACCAGCGGGATGTAGCGGGAGAACTGGATAACATCTCCAAAACCCTGGTCGGCCACCAGCAGCAGCGTGCCGTCATCGAACGGCTGGCCATCCCATTGCGGTTTGTCGGTGGGCGGCATGAGGCGGGCGGCATCGGCTATGCGAAAGCGCCATTCATATTCCTCCCAGCCGTTCTCCCAGTCGCCGGTGAGCAACAGCGCCTCGGCTCGGGCGAAATGGGCGCCCGCCATGCCGGGGGACATCATCAACGCGCGGTCGGCCGCCGCGATGGCTTCGTCTGGCTCCACTCGTTCGTAATGGATGACCGACAGGTTGTGCAGGCACAGCGGATCGCTGGGGGCCAGGGCGGCGGCGCGTTTCGCGGCGATCACGGCATCGTCGAGTCGGTTCAGGGTGCGATAGACCTCGCAGATGTTGCGCAGATACAGCGCAATATCGACGCCGCGGTCGATCGCCCGTTCCATTTTCGCCAGCGCTTCGTCCTGGCGGCCCAGACGGAAGGCGACGATCCCGGACATATGCAGCGTGTCCGGTTGGTCTGGGGCGACGGCCAGAATGTAGTTCAGCAGGCGGTCGGCTTCCGCCATCTTGCCTGACCGCTCGTACTGCGCCGCGACGGTGAAGAGTTCCGCCAACGGCACCGGCACCATGATGTCACCCGACCGTTGCAGCGTCCGGCCGTCAGGTGCGGTCAGCCCTGATGTGGTGGTCGGGGCCTGGAGTAACGGGTCCATCGGGCTAATCGACAGCGTAGCCAAGCCGCTCGATATGGCCTTGCAGGATCGGGATCACCGGTTCCAGATGCCGTCGGTAGTTCTTGTACCGGAATCGTGACGAGGCGTATAACGGTTCGGTCACCTGCGCGTAGCTGGCGGTGCGGGCGTAGCGCTGGTTCTCGTGGAATTGCAGGCACCCGGGATCGAACGTCTCGCCAACGAAATCCAGCACCAAACGGACGGTGGATTCCTGATCGGTGACCATGTCCTCGTAACGTACCGGCAGGTAGCGCAGAGCCATCTCGGATCGGTATTTTTGCACCAGATCCATCACCCGGACGTAATGCAGGGCCGCGGTTTCAAGCGCGCTGGCGCAGAAGAAACCGTGGGTGAAATGATTGGACACGGCGGACACCATGATGTCCAGCGGATGCCGGATGACATGGATCAGCGGCGCCTCGGGGAACAGCAAGGCGATCAGGCCGAGATGCGTTTCATTCAGCGGCATCTTATCGGTGAACCATGCGGCCTCCGGCGTCAGGATGCCCATTTGCCCGACTTTTTGCAGGTAGTAGTCGCGCAGATTGTCCAATCCCTCCCGCTGGTCGCCCATCCACAGTTCCGCCAGCGCCTCCGGGTAGCCCAGGGGAGAATTCAGCATGCGCGGCATCAGGCCGGTCAGATCGTTGATCAACGGCAATTCGTCGCCGGCAACGATCTTCGGATGGGCGGATAAGGTCTGCTCCATCAGCGTGGTGCCCGATCGCGGGAAGCCCAGCACAAAAATGGGCTGCGCCACATCGGTGCGCACCGTCGCCCTTGGCAGGGTCCCGAGGCGGCCGGCGGTGAAAAAGCCGCCCAGGCGCTGGATGATGTTGTCCGCCTGACCATCCAGATAGGCATGTCCGCTGAGTTCGCGGGCAATCCGCTTGCCCTCGGCAAACGCCTCGAACGCGGCGTCATACCGGCCCATCTGGTCCAGCAGGCGGCCCTTTTCCGCCAGTTCGTTGGCGCCCAGACGGCCTTCCGTCAGCTTCGCAATCTCGTCCAGCGTCGTCAGCGCTTCGTCGGTCTTCTTCGTCCGCCCCAGAAGCACCGCCCTGGACAACAACTGACCGGGATCGTTCGGCCACTTCTCTGCCATCCCGTCCAGGATAGCGGCGGCGGCATCGAACTTGCGGTCGGCCTCCTCCAGCCGGGCCCAACCGAGCATGGTCTGGCGAATGTCCGGGGCGGCGGCGGCGGATTCCTGGTAGAGTGCGCGCCCTTCCTCCATCCGGCCCTGGTTCTTCAGGTTCCACGCGAGGTTGGCCAGCAAGATCGGATCGCGTCCGCCGCTGAGTTCAAGCACCTTGCGATAATGGTATTCGCCGACCAGAGGCCGCTGCGCTTCGGTGGTGATCATACCCATCAGGTTGTGGGCCTGCGGATTCTGCGGCGCGATGCGGACGGCGTTGCGGGCCTGGACCTCGGCTTCGTGGATCGCGCCCTTGCCCAGCAACAGCAGGGCGTATTCGTTGGTGGCGGCGAAGTTGTTCGGGTCGAGTGTGACCACGCGGCGGATCAGCGCCTCGGCGGCGGCATGGTTCCCCTGGTCTCGGCGGATCTGATACAGCACCGTCAGCGCCCCGGGGCGGTCCGGGGCGAGTTCCAGCACGTCCAGGCACAGGCGTTCGGCGGTCTCGATGGCACCCTGGCGGTGAGCCGTGACGGCACGCTCCACCAGCGGTATCAGATGGCGCGACGAATCGGCCGGCGGCATTGCGGCCGCGTTCATGGAGCAGCAACGGGCGGCGCGGAGGCCACTGCCACAAGGGCACATTGGGAAGGCGGTTTGCGACATGAGACCATGCATCCGGGTAACGGCGCCGAGGCGGAAATAACGCGTTCCGTATAGTCAGCGGCGACGGGCGCGGTAAGGGTTATGTGATGACCGGCTTCGACCGGTCGCGGCCTTCTCTCGATCAATGCGATTTGACCGGTCAGAAGACCTTGTCGGCCGGAGCGCAGGTGTAGTTTCGTTCTCTTTTGGCCATTCCGCCGTTACCCGACCATGAAATGACCGCCGTCCCGGTGGGGCGATCGAACAGAACGATGGCCTCGGCGCCATTCGTGATCTTCAGGATGCCCTGCGCCCTGGCGTCAGAAACCGTCAGGAATCCCTGATAGCGTCTGCCAAAGGCATCTTGTAGCTCGCCGGTGCCATTACTGAAGATGCGCAGGGAAACCACCTCGTGATCGGCGCCGTGTTCGCACCGTAGCAGGGACTGGGCGTTCGCCGAGGAGCCGGCCGTCAATACCAGAACCGCAGCGATGACAGAGGCTTTCCAGTGCGGCATTTTCACCCCAGGGTTCCCGCTTGCCGGAGTTCCGCGACCGCTGCCGCAGGCAGTCCGAGAACCTCCTGCAAGACCGTGTCCGTATCGGCCCCCAGACCAGGCGCGGGTCCGGTCGCCCGTCCGCACGAGGCACGCCACGGCAGTCCCGGCACTACGCCCAACCCATAAGCATCCCAAAAGCCGCGCTCGGTCAGGTGGGCGTCGGCGACAAGATCGCTCGAACGGCTGAGGATCGCGGCTGGAAAGCCGGCTTTGATCAGTACGGACACCGCATCCGTGACTGACCCGATTGGCTGGACCAACGGACAATCCGACCCGACCGCGATCCAGTCGTCCGGCCCTGCGCCACGATACACCCGGCCTGTCTCCGGCGCGTTCGGCTCATCTGACAATTGCCCGGCCAGCAGCGGTTCCGCCATCGTCCACAGCATCGCCTCGATCATCGAGAAATCCACCCGCGCGACGACACCGGAGCGGCGGCGCCAAATGGCGGCGGCCGTTATAAATGCCAGCATCAAACCGCACATCGGATCGAGCCATGCCATGCCGACGCGCGGCGCCCGATCCGGATGGCGGTTCAGTCCGGCGAACCCGGCGTAACACTGTAATAATGTCCCGTAGGCCACCGCGTGCGCCTCCGGCCCGGTGCGTCCAAGGCCGGAGGCGGAGACGTAGATCAGTCTCGGGTTGATCGCCCGCAGTGCATCGGCACCCAGGCCGAGACGGTCCATCACACCGGTGGCAAAGTTTTCGACCAGCACATCGGCGTTGGCGGCAAGGGCTTTGGCGATATCGACGGCCTCGGGTTGCTTCAGGTCCAGGACGATGCCTTGCTTGGCCTGTCCCAGGACCGTGTGCAATTCCGAGGTCCGGCCGGGATCGCCGCGGCCAGGGGCCTCGATCTTGATGACCTCGGCGCCCATCGCGGCGAGAGTGCGGGTGGAGGTTGGTCCTGCGATCACCCAACTGAAATCCAGGACGCGGATGCCGGCAAGGGGAAGCCTGGCTGTGGCCGGAACAGCGGGCGGGCTGTCCGTGACGGGGGCGGCATGTTCGCTTATCCCAAACGGCGACCCCGGCACTTGAACAGTCTGCCCGCATACCATCGCCGGCCGGAAAAAGCCCCGGTGCCGAAGCTGCGCGGACTCCAAATGTTCGGCGGGTTCGCACAAAGGGAAGCTGGGGACGTGCGCGGCCTGGGCGGTTGCGGCGATCCATCGCTTATCGTGCCACCGGCTCCACTCCGACATCAGGGCATGCAGCGCGTCCCAGTTCGCCACGCGGCCTTGCTTCGTCGCGAACCGCGGCTCCCGGCCCCAGGCGGGCGAGCCCATCGCCGCCAGCCACGACGCCCATTGCCGGTCTTCCCGAGGTGATATCGCGGCATAGCCGTCGCGGGCGGGCAGGATGCAGACGGTGGCGCCGTTGCCGTCCGCCACCCGCTTGCGGGACCAACTGAAGCCGGTCTGGCCCGCGCGTGCCAACTCGGTGATTGCGATCGTGGCCAGCGCCTCGTGGATCGAGACATCGACGAGCGACCCGTCCCGCAACAACGCCGCATGCATCCCGGCGCACGCCCCGGCCAAGCCGCCGAGGAATGCCGATTGTTCGCCAATCGGGGACATCGGCGGTTCGTCCAGGTCGTCCACCTGTCCCGTCAGCATGCGCGCCATACCGCTGGCAAAGTGCAGTGTGAGGTCGGTGGCGGGTTCCTCGGCGCGAGGGCCGGTTTGGCCGAACGGAGAAATCAAGACCAACGCCGCCGCTGGATTGGCCAGGCGCAAAATTTCCGGGTCACGCCCGGTCTGCCGAAGCGTGAGTGGGCTACCCTCGCAGATAATCAGGTCGGCCGACCCGATGTCGCCTCCACCATCGGGGCCGCCGTTTAGGTGATCGGCAAGCGGCGTGAAGCGATCGCAACCAATCCGGGTCACGCTGGCGCCGACATCGGCGAACAGTCGGCCGCACACCGCCGCGGCGAGACCGGGTCCGATCTGCACCACACGAAATCCGTCCAAGACTGTCATCGCACCATTCCTCGCCGCTGGATGAAACGATGCACAGAGACGGCGCGGTTTACAAATCCGTCCGTCGGGGCTCTGGCCACGTCGTGAATGCAAACGGCGAGGCACCCGCGTACCATTCCTATCTCGCAGGGACGCCAAGGAAGCACCATGTTGCGGCAGCAAGCAGGAGGTCGCCATGGCCAGCTATGACTTCGTCACCGTCAACGTCTTCACTGACCAACGTTTTCACGGTAATCCGCTGGCGGTGATCCCCGATGCTAACGGCTTGAGCGACGCGCAGATGCAGGCCATCGCGACGGAGTTCAATCTGTCGGAAACCACCTTTGTCCTGCCCCCCGATGATCCTCGCCACCACGCCCGCGTGCGCATTTTCACCCGTTCGGCGGAAATGCCGTTCGCCGGTCATCCCAACGTCGGCACCGGGTTCGTCCTGGCCGGAATGGCTGAGAACCCACCCGAACACTACACGTTCGAGGAAATCGCCGGGCTCGTCCGCGTCCACATCCTGCGTGATGCCGGCGGGGCGATTGCGGGGGCACGCATTGCCGCGCCGCGGTCTCTGTCGATCGATATCGGCATTCCGCTGGAGGTCGTTGCCGCCTGCGCCAGCCTGGACAGCGGCGATATCGCGACCTTGTGCCATACGCCGCTGGTTGCCTCCGTCGGCACGCCTTTCGTCATTGCCGAGGTCGCCAGCGTTGAGGCGTTGTCGCGCGCCGCCCCGGACATGGTGGCGTTCCGAACCGCCGCCACGCGGTTTCCTGATTTGGCGGGGCGCTTCGCGGTTTATCTGTATGCCTGGGTCGAAGGCGGCGAGCGTCGCATCCGCGCCCGCATGTTCGCGCCGTTGGGTGGGACGTTCGAGGACCCGGCGACCGGCAGCGCCGCCGCTACGCTGGCTGCCCTGCTGACCTCGATGGCGCCGGGGGACAACGTCGACCTGCTGTATGCGATCGAGCAGGGGGTGGAGATGGGGCGGCCGAGCCTGATCATCGCCTCGGCCGTGAAGACGGGAGAAGGGCCGGTGTCGGCGAGTGTCGCGGGCAGTTGCGTCCCGGTGATGCGCGGAACGATACAGGTCTGACCGCGCGCCCGTCAGTGGGAGGCGTTGCCGAGGACCGGCACGTCGTAGCGGTCGAAGGCGCGGTCGGCGGACACCAGTGTCAGGTCGCCGGTCATCGCCTGGGCGATCAGCATGCGGTCGAACGGGTCGCGGTGATGTTTCGGCAGGCGGCCCGCCTCGATTCCGTGGGCACATTCAATCGGCAGCACCCCGAAACCCATGCCGGCTATGATCTCATCGAACCGGTCCAGTGGGAAATCAATACGGCCGCTCGCTTGCTTGATCGATATCTCCCACGGGGTGACAGCGCTGACCAGAATGTCGTGGTCCGGTGATTCAAGCACGGCCTGGATCCGCCGGTCGAGCCGGCCGGTATCCGAGACCGCCCAGATGAAGATGTGAGTATCCAGAAGGAAAACCAGCGGCCTATTCCCCGAACGCCTTCAGAAACTCCTCCGGCATCGGATCGTCGAAGTCCGGACCAACCGTGATCAGACCGGCATAGCGGCCGAGCGGACGCGGCGTGGTGCGCTTGGCAAGCGGGACCAGACGCGCAAGCGGGCGGCCCGCCTTGGCGATGATGATTTCCTCGCCCGCGGCGGCGCGTTCGACCAACGCCGAGAGATTGGTTTTCGCATCGTAGAGATTAACGGTGTCCATAGCCGGCTCCTGACCAACGTTGGTCAGGATATGGCCTCGGGTTGCGCTCGCGTCAACGAAAGAGACTAAACCGTCCATCTTCGCACCTCGTGTTGATCGGATGCGAGGATGATAGACAACGGACCTTAACGAAGGGTTAACACCGGAGAAGAAATCATTCGACTGTCACTGATTTTGCCAGATTGCGGGGTTGGTCAACGTCGGTGCCCTTCAGCACCGCCACCTGATATGCCAGCATCTGCACCGGGATTGCGTACAGGATGGGCGCAACGAACGGATCGACTGCCGGCAAAATGACCGTTTCCACCGCGATGCCCTTCAGCTTCGCCGCGCCGGCGGCATCGCTGAACACGATCACCTGACCACCGCGCGCCGCCGCCTCTTGCAGGTTGGAGGCGGTTTTTTCGAATAGCGGTCCGGACGGTGCGATGGCGATTACCGGCACGGCCGGGTCGATCAACGCGATCGGGCCGTGCTTCATCTCACCGGCGGCATAGCCCTCGGCATGGATATAGCTGATTTCTTTTAGTTTCAGCGCACCTTCCATGGCGATCGGGAAGCAGTTGCCGCGTCCCAGGAACAGCACGTCGCGGGCCTTCGCGACGCGATGGGCGATGGCGTCCAGAGCCGATTCATTTTCCAGAATTTCCGCCGCTCGGCTGGGGACCTCGAGCAAAGCCGCCGTCATCGCGGCTTCCTGCTCAGCGGAAATCGCCCCGGTTGCCCGGCCGGCTGCCAATGCCAGACAGGCCAACACCGACAACTGGGCGGTGAACGCCTTGGTGCTCGCCACGCCAATCTCGGGGCCAGCCACGGTTTCCAGCACCGCGTCGCTCTCGCGCGCCATCGTGCTTTCCGGCACGTTCAGAATCGACAAGACCTGTTGGCCTTGCTCGCGCATGTAGCGTAGCGCCGCCAACGTGTCGGCTGTCTCACCGGATTGTGACACCAGCAAACCGAGCCCGCCGGCGGGCATCGGCGGCGTGCGATAGCGGAACTCGCTGGCGACATCGCCGTCGGTAGGGATACGGGCAATGGCCTCGAACCACCAACGTCCGACGAGACCCGCGTAGAACGCGCTGCCACACGCGCTCATGGTGATTCGCGACACTTTTCTGAAATCGATCCCGAGATCGGGCAGCGCGACGGCCCGGCTCCCCGGGTTGATCATCTGATGCAGCGTGTCGCCGATGACGGCCGGGTGCTCGTGGAGTTCCTTCTCCATGAAATGGCGGAAATTACCCTTGCCGATCGCGGCCCCGGTCAGGCGGGTCAGCTTGATCTCGCGCTCGACCTGATTGCCGTCGATGTCGAAGAACTGGGCGCCCTTGCGATCCACCACGGTCCAGTCGCCATCGCGCAAATAGGCGATGCGGCGGGTCAGCGGCGCCAACGCCAGGGCGTCAGAGCCGACAAACATCTCGTCCTCGCCAAAGCCGATGGCCAGCGGAGCGCCGTGCTGGGCGCCGATAATCAGTTCCGGATGGCCGGCGAAAATCATCGCCAGGGCGTAGGCGCCTTCCAGACGTCGAAGGGCGGCGCCCGCGGCCTCGATCGGTGCCATGCCGCGCTTCAGGTTGAGATCGACGAGCTGAGCGACGGTTTCGGTGTCGGTCTCGGTGCTGAATTCCTGGCCCTCGGCTTCCAGTTCGGCCCGCAGTTCGGCGTGATTTTCGATAATGCCGTTATGCACCAGCGACACCCGGGTGGTGCCGTGCGGATGGGCGTTGCTTTCGGTCGGGGCGCCATGCGTCGCCCACCGGGTGTGGCCGATCCCGATCGAGCCGGCCATCGCCAGATGATCGAGCGACGCGGCCAGGTTGCCCAGCTTGCCCTCGGCCCGGCGCCGGTCGATGTGACCGTTCACCAGGGTGGCGATGCCGGCGCTGTCATAGCCGCGATATTCCAGCCGCCGCAGCGCCTCCAACAAGATGGGAGCCGCGGGACGCGCACCGATAACGCCGACAATGCCACACATTCAAATATGTTCCTTCTTCGCGGCTTTCGCGGCTTTTGCCGCCACCCGCATCTCAATTGCCCGGCCTGGTTTCTGCACCTGGCGTCCGCGCGCCAGGGCCAGCGCGTCTTGTGCCACGTCATCCGTAATCACACTGCCGGCGGCGAGGATGGCCCCGTCGCCCACAGAGACCGGCGCGACCAATGCAACATCCGAACCAACAAACACGTTCGCGCCGATCGTCGTCCGATGCTTGTTGGTGCCGTCATAGTTACACGTGATCGTGCCGGCACCGATGTTGGTCTTCGATCCGACCGTCGCGTCACCGATATAACTCAGATGGTTCGCCTTGACACCGGTTGATAGGTGCGAGGCCTTGATTTCCACGAAATTACCGACGTGGACGTCCTGATCCAGCACCGCGCCGGGGCGCAGGCGGGCGAATGGACCGATGATACTGCCGGACCCGATCGTGGCACCCTCGATATGGCTGAAGGCGCGGATCGTCACGTTGCCGGCCACCGTGACGCCGGGGCCGAAAAAGACGTTCGGTTCAATGGTGACGTCGGCTGCAAGCCGGGTGTCGTGGCACAGGAAGACCGAGGATGGATCGACCATCGTGACACCGGCTTCCATTGCGGCATCGCGCATCCAGCCTTGCAGCACCGCCTCGGCCTTGGCCAGTTCGCCGCGGGCGTTGACGCCCGCCAGTTCATCGGCCGGAGCCTCGACCGCGCGGACCGGCCGGCCGGCGGCATGCGCGAGGGCGACGACATCGGTCAGATAATATTCAGCCTTGGCATTGTCGTTACGCACGGCTTTCAGCCAGCCCTGCATGTCAGCCGAACCGCCACACAGAACGCCCGCATTGCACAGGTCGATGCCGCGCTCGGCGGCGGAAGCGTCGGCATATTCGACGATCCGTTCCACCAGGCCGCCATCATTGGTGATCACGCGCCCGTATTTGGCCGGATCGGACGGGCGGAACGCCAGCAGCGACAGCGAGCCGGGCGTGCAGCTTTCCAGCAAGCGGCGCAGCGTCGCTGTGCGGATCAGGGGATTGTCAGCATACAGCACCGCGACCTGGCCGGTGCCGAAATGCTCCATCGCCTGCATGGCCGCGTGGGCGGTGCCCAAACGTTCTTCCTGCACCACGCAAACGTGTGGCTGCGCGGCGAGCCGAACCGCCTCCATATCCGGTCCCAGCACGACCACGATGCGGTCGAACACGGGGGCGCAGCTTGCCAGGAGGTGACCCAGCATTGACCGGCCGGCCAATCGGTGCAGGGTCTTCGGCAATGATGACTTCATTCTGGTGCCGAGACCGGCTGCCAGGATAATTGCGGTTGCTTGCATGTGTGGCCCCTGCTTCGCTAGGGGGACTGGCGTAGCGGTGACGGAGGATGGATGTCAAAGGGCACCGTTATGATATTGGTTCAATTCACATTTTGGAGTGCACCATAGTGACCAGAACACTGCTGCTCGACCTGGATGGGACATTGGTCGATACCGTCCCCGACCTGGCGGCGGCTGTGAACCGCCTGATGCAGTCGCGCGGGTTGCCGATTTTCACGCGGCCGCAGGTGGCGGCGATGGTCGGCGACGGAGTCGCGGTGCTGACAGCCCGGGCATTTGCCGCCCATGATATTCAACCCGACGCCTCGGCCGTCGCGGACCTGACGGCCGACTACACAGCCAACGTGGCCGTCGCGAGCCGGCTTTATCCCGGCGTGCTGCCGGTGTTGACCGCGCTGATGCGGCAGGGTTGGCGGCTGGCGGTTTGCACCAACAAGCCAGAGAAGGCCGCGCGCTTGCTGCTGCACTCGGTCGGGGTGCTGCCGCTGCTGTATGCCGTCGGTGGCGGCGACAGCTTTGCCTGGCGCAAGCCCGATCCCGCCCATCTGCTGGCGACATTGTGCAAGGCTGGCGGGAAGGCGGACGCGGCCCTGATGGTCGGCGATCATCGCAACGATGTCGTGGCGGCCTCGGGGGCGGGGGTGCGCTGCATCTTCGCGGGCTGGGGGTATGGGCCGATCGGGATGGCGGAGGGCAGCGCGGCGGTGGCCAGGACTATTTCGGAGGTTGCCGAGATCGCTAACCGGTTGCTGCCGGCGCGGTAGCGTCAGGCGGCGCCCAAACATAAGAAAATCGGCCGCCAGACCACCCGTTTCGCCTTGGCCCGGGTGAGCCGGACCAGGTCCGTCACGAAGACGGGCGCAACGCGTCCGTGAAGGCGTTCAGGACCGCGATGTCGAAACATGCGAAAATGACCTGTTCGATCGTTCGGTCGGAGCTCAGGACCTGTCTCACGGTGCCGATCGCGATCCGGGCGGCGTCCTGGATCGGGTAGCCATAAATGCCGCAACTGATCGCCGGAAATGCGATCGTCTGTAGTTTGTGCGCGATGGCGAGGTCCAGACTGTTCCGGTAGCAGCCTGCCAGCAGGTCCGGCTCACCATGTTTGCCATCGCGGTACCGGGGGCCGACGGCGTGGATCACATAGCGGGCAGGCAGGCGTTACCCTTGGGTGAGCCGAACCTCGCCGGTAGGGCAGCCGCCAAGGGTTCGGCATTCCTTTAGCAGGTCCGGCCCGGCTGCGCGGTGGATGGCGCCGTCCACGCCGCCTCCACCCAACAAGGTCTGGTTGGCGGCGTTGACGATGGCGTCCACCGCCAGGGTGGTGATGTCGGCTTGCCGGATTTGGATACGTTGCATGTGATCACCCTTTATCTCGACAGATGCGACGCTGTGACACCTGAGGCCGCACTTGCGATACCCTACAGGTTACGGTTCGAAGCCGAACAGGGATTCGCGACGCCTGGCCGGACGATCGAAAGCCTGCCCGTGCCGCTGAGCAAGGCGCAATCGGATATTCGCTGGCGGCTGGCCTCGCATCGCGATCCCAAACGCTACGTGACGGGCAGCGGTTACCTGATATGCGGCCGAGTTCGGCTATATCGATGCCCGCCCCCGGCCCCGGGCGGACATTCGAACTGACCGAGCTGGCCCTCAAACCGTCGCCGACCCACCCAAAATCGTCGTCGCCTGAGCCGACAGCACACCGCCATTCCCATGCACCACGGCCTCGTCCGTCGCGACCATGTCACCATATAATGGCGGATGGCCGTCGGCGATGCTCCTCTGTCATCCGGGTATTGAGGGCCGAGAGATTCGCATGCGTCCGTTGCGAAGGGTGACAATGGCGCCGGCCAACTCTGAACCATGGCGATCCAGCAAATCGGTCATCAGTGCAATCCGTTCGGTCACCGGCACATCCGGCAACCGGACGATGCCTGCGTGCCCGGCCCCGAGCAAATAGACCAATGTCCCGAAATCACTGCCTGTCGTTACAAGAATGCGCTCTTCTTCAGCGGCGATACGCAGCAGTTCCGTGTCGCCGGGGTCAGGCTCATAGTGCCAGGTGGGCAACACGTCATGACCCCGGGGCGTAAGCAAGGCAGGCGCGAATGTCCTCGGTCTGCAGACCCGGGTAATCGTCCAGGATCGCCTCCTGTGTTTCACCCTGTGCCAACAGGCTGAGAATCAACTCGACCGAAATGCGCCTGCCGCGCACGATCGGCTTGCCGCCAAAGATGGCTGGGTCGCTGGTGATACGGTTAAGCTGGTCCATCGCATCCTTTCAATATATCAGCGCCTGACGCCCGTCTGGCTTGCCGGTGCCGAAAGACCATCATAGGCGACCAGACCAATACGCATCGGTTGTGCCGCGCCCACTCCAGGGCTTCATCGATCGCGCTGCCGATCGAGTCCACCGCCCGTCCCGTACCAATCACTCAGTTGTCGCCACCGTCCCGCTTCGCCAACGCCGCGCTTTCTCGTTTGAGGGGACGGCCTGTGGGACACGCCTCCAGCGCGAAGCCGTGCAAGGCGTTGATCAAACTGTCGGGCATTTGCCGATAGAAAATGAACTGCCCACGACGCTCGCTTTCCACCAGCCCAGCCGCCTCCAGGATAGACAGGTGCTGAGAAATGGACGGCTTGGACATGGCAAAGCGTGCGGCTATCTCGCCTGCGCTGAGCTCGGCTTGAGAGAGATAAGCCAGGATCTGACGCCGAACGGACGATGCCAGGGCTTCGAAAACACGCTGCATGCCTTGGTATTTAGGTGATAAACTAAGCATTGACAAGCTCGGCTGTGTCGATGTTTAGTCTATTACCTAAACACCGAAATTGGTTCCGAACCATGACCGCAGCATTCCGATGCACTTCAACCACTCGCATGATCGCCGATGCGAACACGTCCGCGGCTGATGGTCGCCTCGAATGGGCGCCGGCCAAGTCACTCTGGATCGGCGGGATGCTGTTGGCAGCGGTGCTCCTGGGTCCCGTCTTTGTCACGCCTGGAGCCGTCGCGCTGTTCGCGGCAACGACAGTTGTCACCCTTTGCGCCGGACACTCGGTTGGAATGCACCGGTTGCTGGTTCATCGCAGTTTCTCGGCTAAGCCCCTGGTCGAGTACGTCCTGGTCTATCTGGGAACGCTGGTCGGGATGGCGGGTCCGGTGGGCATGGTGCGCCTCCATGACATGCGTGATTGGGCGCAACGGCAATCCGCCTGCCACGATCTGCTCGCCAACCGGCTTCCGATACTGCGCGACGCGGTGCTACAGATGCACGCGCGCCTGATCCTGACACATCCACCTCGGTTTCTCGTGGAGTCCCGGATTACCGGCGACAGAGTGTTTCGCTGGCTGGAAGCGAGCTGGATGTTACAGCAGCTCCCGTGGGCCGCGCTGTTCTACGCGGCAGGAGGACTGCCGTGGGTAGTTTGGGGCATTCCAGTCCGAATTGCAGTATCGCTTACCGGCCACTGGCTCGTTGTGCACCTGACCCACCGTTATGGCCCACAGGGCTGGGTGGTCGACGGTGAGTCCGTTCAAGGGCATGACCTGCCGGCGGCGGCTTGGCTCACCTTCGGCGAGGCTTGGCATTCGACCCATCATGCATGGCCGGACTCAGCGCGCCTCGGGACGGAACCGGGCCAAGCCGACCCCGGTTGGTGGCTGCTGCGCGGCTTGGAGCGCTTGGGCCTTGTCTGGGATTTGAAGCAGCCTGGCGTTTTACAGCCGCGGCCCGGCGTTCGCCGACTGCGGGCTACAGTTGGGCCATAGTTCAATCCCCCCTTGGTGGCAACATTCTCGCAGGCTGATGGATGGTGTGGGATTCAAAAATTATGCACCAAGGGCCGGCCGGTATAGGCTTCGCTTGTACTTACTACGGCATCGGATCACATTGGGGGGTGCTCAGAGGTTGTGCCTCGGCGTTACCGTTGCTATCGAGCGTCAGAGCCACGTCATACGAAACAATACTAGGATCATCGTCCGGTGGAGGCATTAGACCTATCGGGTTCCCCTCATAGCCTTTCTTGCAAACTTCTGCTGTAGGCGGCTCAGAAAATGCGCCGCGTGGAATATCGCCTTTGGACAGCAATTGCGCCCAACACCGATCACGGTCAGACAGCAGCGAGCAGGGGGCGTTGACACCGCGTCGATAGCGCATGTGCAAAACACCCCCGGTCATCTTGACCGAGGTGATGCCGTACAAGCCCAGGTATCCATCGGCACCCAATACGCCGTCTTGGAAAAGCTGATGGCCGTTCCGCACATTGAAAACAATGAATTGGCTGGCTCCACCCGGGTCAGCCGCTTCAAACAACAGAAAATCACCCAAGCGGCCATTAAAATAGAACCCGGCGCTCGATAGCTTCACCGAGTTAGGCTTGCTCCGCCCACATTTAGCCCGTGCGCCGTTCTCCGGCTGTGGCAGGATCAGCGCATCCTCCGGTGCCGGGGATTTGCTATCTGATACTTGGATCATGACATCGTCATAAAGGTAGCAGGTTACGGCGTAATCGCCCGGCGGCGTCGCGCTTGGCGGTATCTCGATTACATTTGCGGGGGGATCGAAGCCCAAAATTGTTTGTGCTGTCGCTGGCGCCACGACAAGTGCAAGTATCAGGCTCGTGCAAGCTAGCCGATCAAGTATGGTATTGTTTCGCATGGCCACCATTCTAACCCCACGGGACAGGATGACAACCAAGCCCGTTTCTACACAAGAGCGACCGGGTCGCAGAAATCAAGAATTTTGTTCTGGAAGTTTGTCTAAACAAAATCAGTCCTGTGGCGTGCGCGTAAATCAGTTCGAATGTCCGCCCCAACCAGGGCGGACATTCGGACCGACTGTGCTTCCCCTCAAACCGTCGCCGACCCACCCAAAATCGTCGTCGCCTGCGCCGACAGCACGCCGCCATTCCCATGCACAACGGCCACATCAGCCCCGGCAACCTGCCGCTGCCCGCAGTCCCCGCGCAGTTGCCGCACCGCCTCGATCAGCAGGAACAGCCCGTACATCCCGGGGTGACAATACGACAGCCCGCCGCCATTGGTGTTGACCGCCAGCGATCCCCCCGGCGCTATCCGGCCTCCCGCCACGAACGGCCCGCCCTCGCCTTTCCCGCAGAACCCGAGGTCCTCCAGGAACAGGATCGTATTGATCGTGAACGCATCATACAGCGCCACCACCTTCACATCCGCCGGTTTTACGCGCGCCGCCCGATAGGCCTGTGCCCCGGACTGGATCGCCCCGGTATGCGTCAGCACCGGCATCGAACTGATCGAGGCATGCGTGATCGACTGCCCGCTGCCCAGCACATACACCGGCTTCTGCTTCATCGACTTCGCGCGATCCGCCCGCACCAGGATGATCGCGCCGCCGCCATCGGTCACCAGACACACATCCCGCACCGTGAACGGATCGCTGATCGGTCGGGCATTCAGGACATCGGCAATGGTCAGCGGCTTTTTCTCCCAAGCCACCGGGTTCATCAGCGCCCACTCCCTGGCCGCCACCGCCACCGCCGCCATCTGCTCACGCGTCGTGCCATACTCGTGCATGTGCCGGTTGGCCGCCATCGCGTATGCGGTCGCCGGCAGGAACGGCTTGAACGGAGTCTCGTACGGGTTGAACTCCCGAGCACTGGCGGCGCGACGGCCAACGGTGCGCTGAGTGCTGCCATAGGCGACAACGGCGACCGAACACAGCCCGGCCTCCAGCGCCGCATGGGCGTGCGCGACATGGACCTCGAACGAGGACCCGCCGACGATGGTGCTGTCGGTGTAGGCATTCGGCAGCCCCAGGTATTCGACCAGCGACATCGCCGACGTCCGAGCCTGCGTGGTCGCGCAGAACAATCCGTCCACATCGGCCAGCGTCAGCCCGGCATCGATCAATGCTCTGTGAATCCCCTGCGCCATCAGATCCAGCGGGCTCATCAGCGCGGCAACCGCGCCCAGATCGGATTCGGCGGCGCCAACAATGGCGACGCTGCCGCGTGTCACATTGGCCATCACGCGCCCTCCACCGGAGTGAACACGGGGTACGGGTCTTCATCGCCCTCCGGCGTATGCACCCGGAACTTCACCCGCATGCCGATCTTGACGGATGTCGGCTCGATATCCTCCACCCGGCTCATCATGCGAAAACCTTCGTCCACATCGACCAGACAGACATTGTATTTCGGCCCCTGCTGCGGATGGACCACGGTCGTTGCGTGAACGGTGGCAAGCCCCGCGCTGACCCGCCATTCCAGGTCAGCCGCGCCGGTTCTCGGTGCGATGACGCGCGGATAGAAGACGACCTGCCGCGCGGAGGGGCTGAACTGGTAGCCCAACTCCCCTCGCTTCAGATGAGCGATGTATGTCGCAAGTGGCGACTCGGCCGCGTTCGGCATGGCACTGGTTCCCCTGACGTTTCGGCGATCACGCTAGCAACCCGGGCGCGTCCGGACAAACTTGCTTCATTCCCTAACGCGACGCTTGCACCAGACCCGCGTAAAGACCAGATTTCGTCCATGGCCAGTTCGCACCCTCCCTCTGTTACCCAGTCGCCCGATGACGGCTTCCTGACCGGCCAGTTGCTGATTGCGATGCCGGCCATGGCTGACCCGCGCTTTCAACAAAGCCTGATCTATGTCTGCGCCCATACGCCGGAAGGCGCGATGGGTCTCGTGCTGAACCGTCCGATCATCAAGCCGACCTTTGACGACCTGCTGAAGCAACTCAGCGTCGAACCGCTGCCTCCCGTCCGGCAGATCAAGCTCTGCGCCGGTGGCCCGGTGGAAAACGCCCGCGGTTTCGTCCTGCACACCAACGACTGGACCGGTGAGGGCAGCCTGAAGGTGGACAACGCCATGGCGCTGACCGCCAGCCTGGATGTCCTGAAAGTCATCGCTGAGGGCGGCGGCCCCCGCGAATGCGTCCTCGCGCTCGGGTATGCCGGTTGGGGACCGGGTCAACTCGACCAGGAGATCCAGCAGAATTCCTGGCTGTCGGTGCAGGCTGACGAGACCCTGCTGTTCGATGCCGATCACGACACCAAATGGCGGCGGGCGTTCGCCAAATTGCGGGTCGATCCGTTGCTGCTGTCGGACACCGCCGGACACGCATAAAATCGTTCGCTGTTAACGTTTCGGTAAGGTTTTGCCCGTATGACTCGCATGCGTCGCAGCACCCCATCCGAAAGAGCCCGTCGTGATCGCATCGTTATCCGCAATAGCGTCCGTTGTCCGCGAGGTCTTGCACGACCGCGACCTTGATATCGCCCTGACCACGCGTTTCGACGATCTGCCCGACTGGGACTCGATGGATCTGGTCAGCGTCGTGGTCGAAATCGAATGCCGTTTCGATGTGCAGTTTGAACTGGTCGAGATCGAACGCATCATCACCATCGGCGATCTGGTTCATATGCTGGAGGCAAAACAAATCCTGACCGCGGTCTGACGCCGGTGGGTTTTAGCGGTCTTCCATTCCTGTTGGGTTTTTTGCCGTTGTTTCTGGTCGGCGTTGCCATCGCCGAACGCTTCGGGACGGACTGGACGAAGAACTGGCTGATCGCCGCATCGTTGCTGTTTTATGGCGTCGGAGCCCCGTCGTTCCTGCCGCTGTTGCTCCTGTCCGTCGGCGGCAACTACCTGTTGTTGCACGCAATGTCCGGCTCCGGCCGATGGGCGGCCTTCGGCGTCGCTGCCAACATCGCGGTGCTGGGCTGGTTCAAATACTGGGCGCCGGAAACCCCGCTGTTGGGTTTGAGCTTCTTCACATTCACCCAAATCGCCTGCCTGCTGCATCACGCCGGGGGCGACGTTCCGCCTCCGAAAGCGCGAGATTACATCCTGTTCGCCGCTTTCTTCCCCGCCTTGCTGGCCGGTCCCATCCTGAATCCGCGCGAGATGCTGCCACAGTTCGCAAGAACCACGGGTTGGGCGCTGACCGAACGCACCTTCACCATCGGCAGCGGCTTTTTTATCATCGGGTTGTTGAAGAAAGCCCTGGTGGCGGACCCGCTTTCCACCGTCGTGGCCGCTGGTTTCGCCAACCCGGAGGCGCTGACACTCTTATCCGCCTGGCAGGCCGCGATGGCTTATTCACTGCAACTGTATTTTGATTTCTCCGGCTACACCGACATGGCGATTGGCCTGTCCCGGATGGTTGCGCTGCGCTTTCCCGACAATTTTGATCAGCCCTACAAAGCGCCGTCGCTTATTCAGTATTGGCAGCGCTGGCACATGTCGCTGACAGGCTTTCTGATGACGTCCGTCCACGCGCCGCTGACCCTGGCCATCCTGCGTTGGCGCAAGCAGCACGGCCTCGGGATCGATGCGGCGTCACAACGCACCGCCGCCGGATTTGTGTCCATGATCGGGGTCCCGGTTGTCGTGACGATGATGCTGGTCTCCCTTTGGCACGGCGCCACATTGCCGTTTCTGCTGTTCGGGCTGCTGCACGCGGGGGGGCTGCTGGTCAACCATCTCTGGCGGGTGAACCGGCGGCCACCACCGCCGCTTTTTGTGTGCATCGCGCTGACGTATCTCTGCATTCTGATCGGAGCGGTGCTGTTTCGGGCAAGCTCAGCCCGTGCGGCGGGGGCGGTTTTTGCCGCAATGGCCGGCCTGCGTGGTCTGGGCAGCGTCCAACCCGATATCCATGCGATCACCGACGTCTCCTGGCTGGCGGCCCTATACGCGATCGTCTGGTTTGCCCCGACCACCCGCCAGTGGATGGAGGCCGACCGCTTCGCCGCCCCGCTCTCGCCGCAATGGGCCGTCGCCCTGGGATGTGCGGCGACGCTCGGCCTGTTAGGCGCCGGCGGTTCGTCCGAATTTCTGTATGTTCGCTTCTGATGCGCGGTCCGCGACTGATGGGCTTGTCGGCCGTGGTCAGTTTCGCCTCAATCTGGATCTGGATCGTGGTGATGCCGATGGCCTTCATGGACCCGGAGTATGCGTCCTGGCGCGCCAAGCTGACGATGCTCGATCGCTGCGACATCGGCGAGGCGATCGTGCTCGGCGATTCCCGAGCGGCGGCCGGTATCCTGCCGAACCGCTTGCCGTTTCGTGCGACCAACCTCGCCATCGGTGGCGGCGAGGCGATCGAGGCCATGGCGGCCCTGACCCGGGTGCTGCATTGCCAGGACTTACCACGGCTGGCGATCATCTCGATCGATCCCGGTCATTTCACCCGGCCGGACCTGTTCTGGTACCGCAGCGTGCGCTACGGATTTGTCTCGGTGCACGACATCGCCGCGCTGCGTGAGGCCTCGCGTAAGACCGGCGATGGGTCGGTGTATGACGGGCATCGCACCAGCGGTCTGCCAACCGCGCTACGCGACCTGGAGTATAGGATACAGTTTCCGCCGTTGTATTTCTCCAGTCTGCTCCACGGTGGCCTGGTGGTTCGCGAGACTGGAAACGCAACCATTCTGGCCGGGACCCTGGCGTCGAGAGGCCAGTATTATTTTGGATCCAACGCCGGTTCGGACACAGTCGCGTTCGATGGCCATATGGACTCGTTCCAGGCGCTGCCGATCCTTGATCATTACTTCGACACCGTTCTATCGGCGCTCGACCGGCACGGGATCGAGGCCCTTTTCGTAGCCATGCCGGTGAACGACGCGACCGGACAACAGGTGCGGCCCGCCGTGCGGGAACAGTTCCGGGCGTATCTGTCGGATTACGAACGGCGCTACCCGCATTTCCATGTCGCGGGTGATCTGATGCCGTCCTGGCCGAACCGTCTGTTCGGCGACACGTTCTCCCATCTGAACCCGGAGGGCGCGGAACGCTTCAGTGCCGCGCTGGCTCAACGGCTACAGGATGCCCCGCCAAGGACACAGAATGAGGCGCAAAATGGGTGGTTGAGCGACACCGGCGCGGCGGCTTCCGCCAAGGTCGTGCCCATCTCGAAACGTGGATCGTAGGCCAGCAACGTGCAGGCCAGCACGACCGGAGAAGCTGCGTTCCGGCGCTTCACCACCATCCGGGCACCGGCGCACATCACGTCGTCCGGCGATTTGTGCAGGATGCCCCAGCAGGCGGTGGTGATCTCCGGCACATCGCGCTCCGGTTCCATTTCGGGGAACAGCATCAGGCGGACGGGGTCATGCGCGTCCACCGGAATGTTGTGCGCGGTGAACAGTGCGGCAAACCCGTCGCGCAACGACTGTTCGGTTTCCCCCGTGAACCGCCGGCCGGCGACGTCCAGTTTGAAGCCATTGCGGGCCAGCCAGATCAGCCCATCCAGCGCAGGCGCCCAGCTTCGCCGCCCGCGTTCCTGTTCGTGGATGGGCGGGTCGTAATGATCCAGCGAAACACGGATGGTTAGCCGATCGCCGTAGCGTTCGCGCAACGCCAACATCTCGGATCGCAGTTTTCGCAGCGGTTTCATCGCGTTGGTCAGAACCAGGGCGTCCAGACCACGCGACAACACGGCATCCAACATCGCGGTAATATCGGGGTTCATGAACGGTTCGCCGCCGGTAAAGCCAATCAGTTTCGTCGGCAGCCGGTCGCGTGCGATTTCATCCAGGTAGGTCTGGACCTCAGCCAACGTCAGGTAGGACAGCCGGTCGTTGCGGGGCGAGGACTCGATATAGCAGTTAAGGCAGGTCAGGTTGCACAGAGTGCCGGTGTTGAACCACAGGGTTTCCAACGCCCGCAGCGCGACGGTGGCACGCGTCTCGCCCTTCGCCGTTACGAACGGATCGCGGAATTTGGCCGGGTTCAACGCGCTGGTCATCTGATCCAAAGCCGGTCTCCCGCGGGTCCTGTTGCCGGGGACGGAGGCGGTGTGATCACAGCCAATCGTCCCTTCGCATCGCCGCTGATCTCAATACGAGGAGCGCGGCGAAGCAGCAATGCCGGGGGGCCGTTTCCGCCGATCAGACCGATGTGCTCCCATCTGAGGGAGGCACATCGGCCAACAGATCGTCTCGCGTCTCAAGGGCCGTGACTATCGCCCTCCCTTACGCCGCCCGCGCGACAAGGTGTCCGACCCGCCGCAGCAACGGCGTCACCATCGGCACGGTCAGCATCGTGCTGGCCACTGCCATCAACAGCAGGGCCGTGAAGGTTTCGTTGGTGATGATGTGCTTGTCGAGCAGGATGTTGACGAAGATGATCATGATCAGCGCCTTGGTCTGTAGCAGCCAGCCAATCATCGAGGCTTCACCGGGCGCCCAGCGCAAGATGCGCCCAGCCAGATGGATCCCAGCTAACTTGCCGCCTACCGAAGCCGCCAGAAGCCAGGCCGCTGCCACGAACACCGCCGCGCCGCCGACGTCCCATTGGGTGCGCAAGCCGGTGCTGAGGAAGAACACCGGCATCACGGCCAGCAGCACATGGTGGCGCAGCAGATCCATCTTCTTCTGGTCGAACCATTGCCCGTCCAGCACCGCGCCGGCCAGGAAGGCACCGACCATGAAGTGCAGGCCCGACCAGTCGGCGCTGAATCCGCAGGCGGCCAGCCAAATGAGGCCGACATACCAACGATCGCGTTCGGGGATGGCTCGCATCAACCGGCGCAGCAGCACGGTGACGACGGCAAAGCCAATCAGGAAGCTCGCCTGGCGGCCCACACGCTCCCAATCCAACAGGATCAGCGCCAGCACGCCCCAAATCGCAACGTCGTCCATGCTGGCATAGCGCAGGATGCGCTGGCCGATCGGCTGGCGCAGAAGCTCAAGCTTTTCCATGAAGAGGATGAGGATCGGCAGTGCGGTCACCGCGCAGGCCATGCCCACGCCCAGCACGAACTGCCAGTCCTGCGCCATCGGGCCGATCCAGCCCGGCGTGGCCAGCATGGCGGCGCCGGCGATGCAGCCAAGCAGCAGCGGCGTGCCCAGCGCCAGTCCGGCCGTGATGCTGGTTTCGCGCCGATACCGCCAGGCCTCGCCGAGGTCGAGCTCGATGCCGGCGATCCAGACAAACAGCATCACCGCCCACCAGGCAACGCCGTTGAGCGCGGTGATCACCGTCGGGTTAAAAACGAAATTGTAGTACTGTGGCAGTGCAGCCCCCAGCACGCCCGGACCGAGCAGGATGCCGGTGATGATCTGTACAACGACCAATGGTGCCCAGTACTCGGTGTTCCCCAGTCGCCATATCAGATAGGGCACGGAAAAGATGATCAGCATCGCGATTAGATAGATTTCAGAGGTATTCACGTTGCATTCTCTTCGGTCATCGGGGTTTGCATTGAAGGAGACGGCCCCATGACCTGGCGGCGCGGCAGCATGCTACAGCGTTTGGTCATGTACGAAATTTCCAAGCGAACGATGTGCTGTTCCCGCCGCGCCTCGTAACGACGCACAGCACGGAATGTCCTTCGAAGGCCAGATGGGGCGGGTCAGGAAAAAATGGGCGGTTCGGCACAACGCGTTGTCGAATATCCGGAATAGTCGGATATGATAACGTTTACGCCGCTGCTCAAAGGCCTCGCCGCTATGCGGGGGGACCGTAAAAACAGCACCATGGCTTTAGTCGCGCCTGGATCACGTCGAGAGGTCCTTGTCTGGCAAATGCAACAATCAGGTGGACAATAACGTTCGCATTATGCACTGCGGGATAACCCCTGTCCAGATGAAATAATCCGGTGTTAGCGCGCAGTCAGAATGTCCCTTTCGGGACCTTGTCCCATGAGGAGACCGCACGCCGGACGCGGATCGAGCCGCTCTTGCGAGAGACCTGCCTCGATTTTGGTCCCTGTACCTTTCACAGTGCCAATCCTGGTGCATCATGATCGGCCCCGGTCCCACCGATTGAGAGCCGCTTTTTGCCCCCTGTGCCTTTGACTACCCGGGCAGGGCGTGTGCCCACAATCGCGAACGAAATGGAATTTTTCTGGTAGGGGGCGGCATGTTCGGCGTGAATGAGACGCCGTTCTATCGGGATTTGATACGCGTGGCCGATGAGCGATTTAACGCTCAGCTAAAAACACTCCCCTTGAGGCGTGGAGGCAAAAGATGACGGTGACGATTTTATGAAGGATTTCGCGCCGGAGGAGCGCGCCAAGGTTGCCGCACGCACGGCTGAACTGATTGAGGAAGAGTTGAGCCGCCGCGATCCGCGACAGGCACAACATTTGACGCAGGAACGGATGCACGGAGCTGATGGGTGTCGAGAAGGCGAGCGTTTCCCGTCTGGAACGCCGCGCCGATCTGCTTCTGTCCACGCCCAGTGGCTGCTGCGATGGGTGGGGAAACTGCGGCTTGTTGCAGAATTCCCCAACCGGCCCCCCGTGACAGTCGCAACGCGCCGCTCTAACCGAAACCGCGCTTAGGGCAGGACGAGCGTGGCGACCGGTTGACGGCCCGGTTGCCCCCTCACCCCACCCAATCCAACCCCACATCCAACACCGTCGCCGAGTGCGTCAGCCACCCCACCGACAGCAAATCCACGCCGCTGGCCGCAATCGCCGGCGCGGTATCCGGCCTGATCCGCCCCGAGGCTTCGGTGATCGCGCGGCCGTCCACCATTCCGACAGCCTCACGCAACATGTCCGGCCCCATGTTGTCCAGCAGCACCGCATCGACCCGCAGCGTCATCGCCTCGGCCAGTTGCTCCAGAGTATCGACCTCGAGTTCGATCTTCACGAGGTGCCCGACCCCAGCCCGCGCCCGCTCGACCGCTGCCCGCACCCCGCCTGCAATAGCGACGTGGTTGTCCTTGATCAGCACCGCGTCATCCAACCCGAACCGGTGGTTCGATCCGCCGCCCACCCGCACGGCATATTTCTGCGCGAACCGCAGTCCCGGCATGGTCTTACGGGTGCAACAAACCTGCGCCTTCATCCCGGCGATCGCATCCGCGATGCCGCGCGTGGCGGAGGCAACGCCGCTCAGGTGACACAGGAAATTCAGCGCCGTTCGTTCCGCCGTCAGGATCCCGCGCGCCGGCCCGGTGATCGTTGCGATCAGATCGCCCGGCTGCAACCGGCTGCCGTCGGGCCGAGCGACCTCGACCTTGATGTCCGGGTCGATCAACCGGAACGCCATGGTCGAGAAATCCAGCCCGGCCACCACGCCGGACTGCCGCGCCATTAACGCGCACCGGGTCAACGCACCGGCGGGGACGATGGAATCCGTCGTCAGGTCCCCTGCCCGCCCCAGATCCTCCAGCAACGCGGCGCGGACGGACGGTTCGATCATGATCAGCGGCAACGGGCTCATCAGCGCACCGCCAGCATGCGTTCGACCGACAAGCGCGCTCGGTCCATCAACGCCGGGTCGATCACCACTTCCTCGGTCATCGTTTCTAAAGCGTTCCTGATCCCCGGCAGGGTGATTCGTTTCATGTGCGGGCACAGATTGCAGGGCCGGACAAACTCGATATCCGGATACCCCACCGAAACGTTATCCGCCATCGAGCATTCCGTTAAAAGAACAACCCGAGCGGGCCGCTCGCGTCCGACATAGCCGGACATATCGGCGGTGGAACCGGTATAATCCGCCTCGGCCACCACATCCGGCGGACATTCCGGGTGCGCCAAGATCGTCACCCCCGGATAATCCGCCCGCAGCGCCCGCACTTCAGCGGCGGTAAAGCGTTCATGCACCTCGCAATGCCCGGCCCAGGCGATAATCTTCACCTTCGTTTGCGCAGCGATGTTCTGCGCCAGGTATTCGTCCGGCAGCATGATCACACGCTCCACACCGAGCGATTCCACGACTTTCAAGGCGTTGCCGGAGGTGCAACAAATATCAGATTCCGCCTTCACCGCGGCGGACGAATTCACATACGTCACGACAGGCACGCCAGGATGCCGTTGCCGCATCAACCGCACGTCCGCCGCCGTGATCGACTCCGCCAGCGAGCAGCCCGCCCGGCTGTCCGGGATCAAGACCGTCTTTGACGGGTTCAGCATCTTCGCCGTCTCCGCCATGAAATGCACCCCGGCCAGGACGATGACCTGTTCGTCCACCTTCATCGCCTCGCGCGCCAGCGCCAGGCTGTCGCCCACGATGTCGGCGACGCAGTGAAAAATCTCCGGCGTCATGTAATTGTGAGCCAGGATCACGGCATTCCGCTCCCGTTTCAGCCGCAGGATCGCCTCGATGTCGTCGGCGAACACCGGCCATTCGATGGCGGGTATGAGCGTCCTGACCCGGTCATAAAGCGGGGCAGTGCGTTCGAGCAGAGCAGTTGCGGACATCGGTACCTCCTGAGTAATGCTCTATATGAGCATTATTGGCCGTTATGCTAGCGATGAGCATAAGGATGTCAAGCGGGCCTGACATGCTAATATCCTGCATCCGGCCGATGGAGACGACGGTGACAACGCGTACGAAAGACGGGAGTGCGATCCATGATCCGGTCCTGCGAAGCTTCGAGGCGGCGCTGACCGAGATGTATGGCGATGACCTCGACCGTGTGGTGCTGTTCGGATCGCGGGCGCGGGGCGACGCCCGTCCGGACTCCGATTACGATGTCGCGGTGTTCCTGAAATCGATGCCGGATCGCTGGGCGGAACTGGACCGGCTGGCCGCGTTATCCGGGGCGTTCATTGACGAGGCCGACGTGTTCTTTGACGCGAAGCCATTCCTCGCGACCGCTTCCCGGGACCGCACTCCCTTGATGCGTGAAATCAGGCGGGACGGAATTGACCTATGACGCCCGAAACCAGCCTTTTTCTGGATAAGGCCGATCGAACGTTACAAGAAGCAGACGCGATGGTGTCCATCGCTCTCTACGATCCGGCAGGACGAACGGCTTATCTGGCTGCGTTTCATGCTGCACCGGCGCTCATTTCCGAACGAACAGGTAGATCCGTAAAGACCCATGCCGGAGTTCACTCAGAGTTTCATCGGCTTACGAAAAACGACATTGACCTTCCCGTCGATCTTCGGGCGTTCCTCCGGCAGGCCTACAATCTGAAATCACATGCGGACTACGACATCAACCCCGATTCGGGACTATCTCCTGATCGTGCAGAAGACGCCGTGGCGACCGCGAAGCGCTTCGTCGCCTGGTTCCGCGGCAAGCTGGCCGAGGAATAAGGCCAGTTCCGCTGTCAATACACGGGGCTGAGCCACTGGTTTGCTCAACCGTTCCTCCGCCAGTGTAAGCTGTCAATCGTCCTAACAGCGCAACGCTGTGGTTACACCGCCCGCACGAGCGGCAGCTTGGTCCCGGCCACCTGCCGTTCCGCCAGCACCTCGCGCCGGAAGCGGAACATTTTGGCGGGCCGGCCGCCGGTTTCGGTTGTTACTTCGCCGGTTTCCTCCACCAGATCCTGCTGGTCGATCAGGCGGCGGAAATTCTGTTTGTGCAGCAACCGTCCAGCCAGCGCCTCCACGGTCCGCTGCAACTGGAGCAAGGTAAATCCGGGCGGCATCAGTTCGAACACCACCGGCCGATATTTGATTTTGGCCCGCAACCGGGCAATACCGGTGGCGAGGATGCGGCGATGATCGTGACGCATGGGCTCACCCAGGGCCGCGGTCAGGGTGTCCGACAGGCCGGCGATCCGGTGCCTCCCTTCGGCGACGAGGCCCGCCTCCCACAGCAGTTCATACCGCTGTAGTACCAGTTCTTCGTTCCAGCGTTGCCCCCGCAGTCCGAAATTGATGGTGATACGCCGTTGCCGGTCGCGTTCGATCGCGGGGTCCCCGGCGCTGTCGGCCCATTCGTACAACGGCGGCGCCAGGATCGCCTCCCCCAGCGCGGCGCCGGGACCGCGAAAATCCTCCCAGGGGAAGAAACGATACCAGGGCTGCCACGCCGCATCCCAGCCCGCCACCACCGGCGCCTCCCGCGTCAGGCCCAGATAGCTGACCGACACGACGCGACCCAATGTGCCTTGCTTTCGGTCCTGATCGGCAAACGTGTAGAGTTGCTCGACATACCCCAGCGGATGATGGGTTTGCGTTTCCACCCATGATCGCAGGCCCGCCTGAAGCGAACGGTGCACCGGCTCAAACGGGCCGGAGGGCAATGCCCGGCCATGTTCGATGCTCAGGACGCGTGGCTCGCCCGCGGTGACCGCAACAATCACGGCCGTGAGTTCGGCGGCAACCGCAACGGAGTCAAATACGGCGCCGGACGCATGATCGCTCGCGGCGTCGGTCGTGTCGGCGCTGGTGGTGCTGTCGATGCGTGTATCCGGCATGGCGCGCTTGTCGCATGCCGGACGCGGCATCGCTACCGCCAATTCAAGCCCAAAAGCCGCGCTAGTCGCCCTTCAGCACGACGTCTTTGATCGCGGCCCCGGCTCCCAGGATCATCGCCTGCGTTGCGAACGACAGGATCGCGGCACCGATCATCGCGCCGGCCCACCAATTCCCGGCGGGAAGCTGAGGCATCGGGACGCCGCCGGTGTTTTTGAGTCGCTGCATGTCCAATCTCCATTCCCGATCGGTCGGGTTGAAATATGACGAAGAAGCCCGACAACCCGCCTGAACGTTAGCGATGCCGTTAATTTCCAATGCTCGGTCGAAATCACGTCAGTTTGACCGTTACGGTCATGCCGGGCACCCGGCCTACCGTATCTCGACAGGGCCGACGGTCCGGGCAAGTATTCCCGCATCTTAAAAAGGGAAACATCCACATGGACGTCCTGCTGCCCCTCGCCGAAAAAATCGGAGCCCGCCTAAAAGAACGCGGGGAAACGATCGGCATCGCCGAATCCTCCACCGGTGGCCTGCTGTCCGCCGCATTGCTGTCCGTCGGAGGCGCGTCGGCCTATTTCCGTGGCGGCGGCGTGATTTACACCGCCTACGCCCGGAAAGCGTTCCTGGAGATCCCCAATCCGCTGCCCGCTCCACTCGAACGGGCATCCACCGAACCCTACGCCCTGCTGCTGGCCGACACCGTGCGGGCGCGCCTGGACGCGACCTGGGGCCTGGGCGAAACCGGCGCCACCGGTCCAACCGGTAACCGATACGGCGACAAAGCCGGACATACCTGCATCGCGGTGACCAGCGCGGGGTTTTCGAAACTGATCACGCTGGAAACCGGAAGCCCTGACCGCATCGGCAACATGCGCGCATTCGGCATCCGAGCGCTGGAATTGCTGGCCGAAGCGCTGGGGTAACGATTCCGCCGCGCCGCATCATCCCCGGATCAGGCGGGATGACGCGGTGCGACGAGAGTAGATGACCTTACTTCGGGTCGGCCAGCCTGGCGGCCAGACCAATATCGTTGACCTGCAACGGTTCCTTCCGCAGCAACTCCTCCAGATACGCGTTGGTCGCCTGTTGGGCGCGGTTCTGCCGCAGCGCCGCCACCAGATTGGGTTTCACCTGATCCAGCGGCAGCGTGCTTTGCGGGCGGGTGCCCAGCAGCTTCACTATGTGCCACGCATCCTTGACGCGAAACGGTTCGCTGACCGCGTTTTCGCTGAGTCCCGCCAGCGCGTCGCGAACGGGTTTCAAAAGCTGATCTTCCCGCAGCCAGCCAAGATCGCCACCGTTAGGCGCCGAATTCGTGTCCTGAGAGCTGGTCTTTGCGATATCGGCGAAATTGGCCTTCGGCTTCGCCAGTTGGCCCCGGATCTCCTTGGCCTTCTTGTGGGCCTCCTCGTCGACCTCCTTGGTGGCATTCGCCGGCATCAGGATCGCGATCTGCGCGACATGGAACTGCGGCGGCACCGCAAAACGCGCCTTATTGGACTCATAGGCCGCTTCCAGGTCTGCCTGACTCGGGTAGGCGGGATCGATTTGCGCGTGTGAGGCCAGCCAGGACTGTAGAATCGCCGTGTCCCGGGCATCGTTCGCTCGGGCGATCACGTCGGGGTTCTGCTCCCATTTGGCCGCAAGCGCCTCCTTCAGCAGGATTTGGCGGATCATGCGGTCTTTGACGAACTCCGAGACGGTCTGCGGATTGGCCAGAACCTGATCCCGGACGGCTGGATCCACCCGGGTCAGCACATCGCGAAGGTCCGACGTGGTCAACTGTACGTCGCCGCGGCGGGCAACGATATCGGTTGGCGGGGCATCCGCGGCGGCGAGAAACACACCGATCGGCAGCAACAGAGCCAGCCGTGAAAATGAACGCATCGTAAGCGATCTCCATTGGAGCGCGGCCGAACCGCGCGACAGCGGTGGTTTAGTCGGAAGAGGATGCCGATAGCCATCTGTTCCAGGGCCTCGGGCAGGGGAATCGCGTGACCGAGCGAACTCGCAAACGTCGCAACGTTCTGACCGTGATCGATCCGGCGTCGAACCCGGCCGGCGTCGAACCCGGGTTGTGGTCAGGTTTGTATTTCTGGCGAAAAGAAAGCGCAGCACAGGTATCCAGCCCGGTTCGGACACCGCAACAGCCGAAAATCCGGATGCGCCGAGCCGGGGCGGAGGCGTTATTCCGTGGCGGCCGCGGCGGCGGGACGGCCCCGGGTCAACGCCAAGGCGCCAAGGCGCCAATGACGATGCCATGCTCGGCTGGCCTAACCGACGACGGCCGGAAGAGCGTCCGGCATCCTGGCGTTCAATTGGCATGTTCGGAACGCGTTTGCCGGCACTTGGAACGTCTCCGCCACCACCGCCCCGCGCCAGTCGGGTCCGCGGATCGGTATGGGTCCGTTGGCTGGACCGCTGCATGGCATGCACGCGGGAATTGACATTATCTAACTTTTGTGTTAATTCATAATGCATGGAGCACGCGACGCCAACCATGACCCGGCCTGCCACGCCCGATCCGACACAGGATCAGGCCGGCCGCACGATGCCGGCCACGACTTTACCGGAACGCCTCGCCGCCCTGCTGCATGTCGTCCAGGTCTTGCTCGGCCACGGCCGCCGGCTTGTTGAGACCGCCCCTGCCCGCGCCGCCAGCGTCGAATTCGCCATCGTGGCCGCCGTTTGCGGAACCTACAGCCTGCCGACCATCCTCGTTCGGCTTCAGCGCGGCATCCTGCGCGCGATGGCCCTGGAGCGTTACCTGCTCGCCCGCGCCGTGAAAGGCCGCGAGATCGGATGCGTCTACTACAAGGACCCGCGTGATCGCGCGCCGGCCAAGCCGCCAGCGGAACCGCCCGCAGGGGAGCCGACCGAACTAACGGCGAAACCGCTGACCGAACCGCAAAAGGACGGCCCCAAGCCCAAGCGCCCCGCATTCGACCTGGACGATCTCCGCATCCCCACAGACAAGGAACTCGACGCCGAGGTGCGCCGCCGTCCATTCGGCCGCACCATCCTCTCGATCTGCATGGACCTTGCCGTCATCCCTGGTTTCTGTACTGGCCCATTCTGGAACCAGATATCCGATACGCTCATGAACTACGGCGGCAGCTTCGCCACGCTGTTTAACATCCGGGAACACCGGGCGACATCGTTTCAGCACGAGCGGGACAGGAAGCCAGACACCTGGAGCTTTGCCTGGAGGCATCCGCCACTGGAGACGGTCCGCCAGGTGCTTGGGTACCTGATCGGCGAGGCGCCCATTCTGGACCCGCCCGGCCCGCTTCTGGCCACCGCTCCTCCCTGAGTCCGATCTTCCCGGCCATGCGCCGCACCCTCTGATTCCGGGGGCGCTTGCGCGCGCGAACCGGTGTGATTAATCGCATTGCATTTTTCTTGGTTGCTCTGTGGCCGGTGGTAAGCTTCCCCCGCGCCACAGGCATAAACCGGACGATCATCGGGGCGATTGCCCCGGAACCTCAGGTGCCCGAAAACGGCGCCCCTGGACCGGATCGCATGAGGACGTCAGCCTGGGTATCCACTCGCGGGCAGCCCGCCTACGATGATCCACCATGATCCAGAAAATCAGCCCGCTTCCCTCGGTCGATGCCCTCCTCCGAACCCCGGAAACCTCCGTATTGCTGACCCGGTTCGGCCGGCCGGCGGTGACCGCCGCATTCCGGGACATCCTGTCCGCCCGCCGCGCCGCCGGAACGTTCGGCGGCCAGCCGGCGGACGTCATCGGCCAGGCCGCGGACCATCTCGCCGTTCGGTTCACACGCTCGCAGCGTCCGGTGTTCAACATGACGGGCACGGTGCTGCACACCAATCTCGGCCGTTCCCCCATGCCGCCGGAAGCGGCCGAGGCGGCGGCCGAGGCCATGCGCAATGCCACCACGCTGGAATACGACCTGGAGACGGGCCAACGCGGCGAACGCGATACCCACATCAGCCGCTTGCTGTGCGACCTGACCGGCGCCGAGGCGGCCACCGTGGTGAACAACAACGCCGCGGCCGTCATGCTGGTACTCAACACCCTCGCCCCGGGGAAAGAGGTGCCGGTGTCGCGCGGCGAACTGATCGAGATCGGCGGCGCCTTCCGCGTGCCGGATATCATGAGCCGTTCGGGCGCAATCCTGAAAGAGGTCGGCACCACCAACCGAACCCACGCCCGCGACTATAAAGACGCCATCGGCCCCGCCACGGGTGCGCTGATGCGCGTGCACCAGGCCAACTACGCGATCGTCGGGTTTACCGCGATGGTCCCGGCCGCGACGCTCAGCGGCATCGCTCACGACGCCGGTATCCCGCTGATCGACGATCTCGGCAGCGGCAGCCTGGTCGATCTGGAGCGCTGGGGATTGCCGCATGAACCGACCCCGCGGGAGTCGCTGGAAGCCGGCGCCGACGTCGTCACGTTCTCCGGCGACAAGCTGTTGGGGGGACCGCAAGCCGGGCTGATCGTCGGTCGCGGAAACGTGATAGCGGCGCTTAACCGCAACCCTTTGAAGCGTGCGTTGCGCCTGGACAAGGGGCGGCTGGCCGCTTTGGAGGTGGTGCTGCGGCTGTATCTGGACCCCGACCGGTTGGCCGAACGGGTGCCCGCGTTGCGTCTTTTGACCCGGCCGGAGTCCGATATCCGAACCACGGCCGAGCGGATTCGGGGTGCTCTGGCGGCACGCTGGCCGGATCGCACGGTCACCGTTGAGCCCTGCCGAAGCCAGATCGGATCGGGGGCTCTACCCGTCGATCTGCTGGTGTCCAGTGCCGTCACGATAGAGGGTAAAGGACTGGAAAATATCACAAAATTTCTGCGCTCATTGCCGCGTCCGGTGATCGGCCGGGTTGCCCGCGGGCAGATCATCCTGGATTGCCGGTGCCTGGAATCCGGCGACGAAGAGGCCTTCATTGCCCAGTTGTCCGGGACCGGCGATACTGGTTGACGGAGGAGAAGCGGCCCCGGTGGGCCGGCCGGACTTCAAACCCGGTTAGGGCTGCCCTGCAGCCCCGGGCAGGTTCGACTCCTGCTCTCTTCCGCCATCTGAATGACCGCTTTCGATGTCGATTTGGCGTGGCTTTGGCGCCACAGTGTGGCCGCTTCGATGCCTCGCCCTCTCGCTATCGGACATGCGCATCCCTATAGTTGTGGCAGCGGAAAAGCGGGACGCTGATAATATTCGGACCCTGCTTCGCCCGGTTTACGCAATAAATATGGAGAGGTTATATGAATTTCCGCAATGCTTTGATGGCGGCCACCTTGTTGACACTGCCGCTCGCAGCACATGCGCAACCGATCACCGGTTTGTACGTCGGCGCCGGCATCGGTGCGAATTACATGATGGACGAGCATGTCAAGGTCGGCACCCCGACGGGCACCGTTACCGACAATTTGGGATCCCGTATCGGACCGGCTGGTGCGATCAGCCTGGGCTATGGCCTCGGCAACGGTGTGCGCGCTGAGCTCGAGGGCAGCTATCGGGAGAATTCGTTCAACACCGGCCACGGCAGCTTCACCGGCGGCGGCGGTCAGGAACAGAAATACGGCGCGATGGTCAACGTGCTGTATGATTTTGCCGGGCTTCCCGTGGTTCAGCCCTATGTCGGCGTCGGCGCCGGCTATCAATGGGCCCAAGAGAACAACCTGCACGTCAGCCAGGGCGTAAACACCGCCTCCGCGAAAAATGGCACCGAAGGCAAGTTCGCCTATCAGGGCATTTTGGGCGTGGCGCTGCCGCTTGCTGGTGCTCCGGGACTCTCCCTGACGGCTGATTACCGCTTCATGGGCCTGGTCGGCGACCGCACCTACAGCAGCAACACCGCAGGTGTGTCCGGCATCAAGTTGGATCACGATTACAACCACACCGTCCTGGTTGGTCTGCGTTATGCTTTCGGTGCGGCCCCCGCGCCGGCCCCGATGGCACCGCCGGCCGCTCAGGTCGCTCCGTCACCGGTGTCGCGCTCCTACATCGTGTTCTTCGACTGGGACAAGGCCGACCTGACCAGCCGCGCGCAGCAGATCGTGTCTGAAGCCGCCTCGAACTCCACCAAGGTGCAGTACACCCGCCTTGAAGTGAACGGCTACACCGACACCTCGGGCACCCCGGCCTACAACCAGGGCCTGTCCGTGCGTCGCGCCCAGTCGGTCGCTGCTGAACTCGTGAAGGACGGCGTGCCGAAGAGCGCCATCACCATCCAAGGCTTCGGCGAAACCCATCCGCTGGTCCCGACCGGCGCTGGCGTTCGTGAGCCGCAGAACCGTCGCGTCGAAATCATCATCAAGTAGATTTCGTCTTCGTGATGGAGAAAAGGGGCGCCCTCGGGTGCCCCTTTTTTTATGGCCGGCCGATCAGAACGACCCGCACGCGTGTTCCACTGTCATGCCGACACGCTGCTGCTGGAACCTGTCCTGATAAATCGTGCGAATGCGGTTGATCGGAGCAATGGCCTCGGGTCCCTCCGGCAACGCTGCGATCACCACCTTGGTCGCCTCCGTCCCGGTCGTCTGCGTCTTCGGGTTCAGCCAGGCACCGTAGGCATCCAGCACCGTGTAGCCATCAGGCAAATTCACCGTGACCGTATCGTCGAGAAACAAACGCCATTCGGCCTCCGTCAGGTCGCCACGACCCGGAACGGCTTTCCCAAAATACAAGGTGAACACCGACATTGGCCGCCCAAGCTCCGGCGAACAGGCGTGTTCGGCGCAGCCTCCGAGACAAGCGATCAGGCCGCTTATGCAAATTAAACCGACCTGCTTTGACACCGCCTCACCCCCCGTCGTCATGGCCCGGCTTGTCCAGGCCACTTATCGCGGCACCGTCAAGGCACAGGTGGCCCGGACAAGCCGGGCCATGACGGGTAAGGCGCCCGGGCCCCTGACGAGTATGGAAATCCCCGTGCGGGTTCAGCCAAAAACCCGCTTGCCGCGCTTCCAGGTGCCCAGCACGACGCCTTCCAGCGCCCGCCCGTCAAACGGCGTATTCTGCGCCTTGCCGGGTAGCTTCCCGGCCTCGACCTTCCAAATCCGCTCCGCGTCGAACAGGCATAGATCGGCCACCCCGCCTTTGGCGATGCGGCCACCCTCGGCACCCAGCAAGGCGGCTGGCCGGGCGGTCAGCAGGTCGATGGCGGCGGACAGCGACAACGATCCGTTGTGCACATGCGCCAGTGTGACCGCGAGCAAGGTCGCCAAACCGGAGCCCCCCGCGGACGCCAGCGCGAACGGCAAGCGCTTGTCGTCGGCATCGCGCGGCTGATGATCCGACGCGATGGCGTCGATCGTGCCATCGGCCAGCGCCGCAATCACCAACTTGCGGTCATGTTCCTTCCGCAAGGGCGGCGACAGTTTCGCATAGGTCCGGAAATCGCCGATCGAGGTCTCGTTCAGGTCGAAATACGGCGGCGCCGTGTCGCAGGTCACCGACAGCCCGGCGGCCTTGGCCGCTCGGATCAGCGCCAGCGCCTCACCGGTGGACACATGCGCGAAATGCACCGCCCCGCCGGTCAGTTCGGCAAGCCGAATATCGCGCACGACCATCATCGCCTCGGCCGCGGCCGGGATGCCGGGCAGACCGAGCCGGGTGGATTGCTCGCTTTCCGTGGCGCATCCGCCGACGGCGAGCGACGGGTCTTCCGGATGCTGCACGATCCGCGCGCCAAAGCCGCGCGCATACGACAACGCCAGCCGCATCATCCGGGCGGATGCGATGGCGCGGGAGCCATCGGTGAAGGCGACGGCGCCGGCCTCACGCAGCAGGCCGATCTCGGCCAGTTCCTCGCCCTTGCAGCCGCGGGTGACGGCACCATAGGGCAGGATGGTCAGGCTGCCGGTTTCCTCGCCGCGGGTCCGCAGCAGGTGCACCAGCGCCGGGTCATCAATGGCGGGGTTGGTATCCGGCAGCGCCGCCAGCGTCGTGATCCCGCCGGCAGCCGCCGCGATGGCGGCGGAGGCGATCGTTTCGCGGTATTCGAAACCCGGCTCGCCCAACGCCGCCCTCATATCGATCAGACCGGGGCACAGAACCGCGCCGTCCGCCTCGATAACCGTGGCGCCGTCGGGAGTTCCGAGCGATCCGCCGAAATCAACGATGTGGCCGTCCCGCACCAGCAGGTCGCCCAAAACGTCAACGCCGGCCCCCAGAATGCGGACGCGGGAGAAAAGCGTATCAGGATTCATTGCGGCGATGGCCCCGCGACAGCATGTCCAGCACCGCCATACGGACGGCGACGCCCATTTCGACCTGCTCCTTGATCACGCTGCGCAGCGGATCGTCGGCAACGGCGCTGTCGATCTCGACGCCGCGGTTCATCGGGCCGGGGTGCATGACGATGGCGTCAGGTTTGGCATAGGCCAGTTTTTCCTGATCCAGGCCGTAGAAGCGAAAATACTCGCGGGCGCTGGGGATCTGGCCGCGCGTCATCCGCTCGCGCTGGAGGCGCAGCATCATCACGACGTCGGCTCCGGCCAATCCGGCCACCATGTCATGGAACACCGTTACGCCGATGTCGGCGATTTCGGCCGGGATCAGAGTCGGCGGGCCGACCACGCGGACCTGACAGCCCATGGTGGTCAGCAAATGGATGTTGGATCTGGCGACCCGCGAATGCGCGATATCGCCGCAGATCGCGACGGTCAGGCCAGCGATCCGCCCCTTGCGCCGCTTGATCGTCAGCGCGTCCAGCAAGGCCTGGGTCGGATGTTCGTGCGTACCGTCGCCGGCGTTGATCACCGCCGCATCGACAATCTGCGCCAGCAGGTTTGGCGCGCCGGATTGGTCGTGGCGTACCACCAGCAGATCGCAATGCATCGCGTTCAGCGTCGCCGCCGTGTCGATCAGCGTCTCGCCCTTGTTCACCGAGGACGACGACACCCCCATGTTGATGACGTCGGCGCCCAGCCGCTTGCCGGCCAGTTCAAAACTGGTGCGGGTGCGGGTGCTGTCCTCGAAAAAAAGATTGATCAGCGTGCGCCCGCGCAGCAGGTCGCGTTGGGTTTTGCCAGACCGGTTGAGCAGCACATAGCTGTCAGCGAGGTCGAGCAACTGGCCAATTTCGGGCGGTTGCAGCCCTTCGATCGCCAATAGATGTTTCTGCCGGTAGAACACGGCGCTTCGATGCAGCAACATGTGCGGGTCGTCAACAGGGCTTTGTCGGTTCGGCCGATCCAGGTGCGGCAATCGCCGCCGGTAAAAAAATGTCCGCCCCTGTGCCGGAGGTCACAGCGCGGGTCTGTTCCGGCGGTCAGTATCGGGCCGTTCAAGATTTCACTGCCAGGAGGACATCATGCAAACAATCGGTTCCGCCACCGTCGAAGAGCACGTGCATGGCGACACACGCTGGGTCGCGGTCAGGGCCCGCGGTGCGGAGTGGTCCTGGCTGACGCCCGAGGACGCGGTTCTGCTGGCGCGGCACTGGATGGCGACCTACGGCGCGAATGCGACAGCGACGGAGCCTCGGTCAATCCGCGGCTAAGGCGCGTGGCTTGCCGTGGTCGTCCACCGCGACCAGCACAAATTCCGCCGCCGTGACCCGTGTTCGTTCGCCCTGGTTGCGGCGGAGGACCCAGGCCTCGACGGTGACGGTGATCGACGTCCGGCCGGTCTTGGCGATGTCGGTATAGACGCAGACCACGTCGCCGACTTTCACCGGCTGAAGGAAGCTCAGATTCGACACGGCCGCCGTCGCGACGCGTCCCTTGGCTCTGGTGCCGGCCGCGATCCCGGCCGCGAGGTCCATCAGCGACATGATCCAGCCGCCGAAAATGTCACCCGCCGGGTTGGTGTCGGCCGGCATGGCGACGGTGCGCAGGGAGAGTTCCCCCCGGGGTTGGAGGGCGTCGGCTTGCATCGCGTATCCTTTCTCAACAGTCGCCCGATACTATACGAACCAGCGACGGTGGGTGATCCCGGAATTTCAGTTCGAGATTGCGCTGGCGGGATCAGGCGATGGCCGGGGACGTAGTGTCTTGCGCAGCAGGCCTGCGAAATTGTGCTTCCGTTGAATCGCCGCGCCATCGTCCATTTCGACGCCTTTGGCATTACGGTGCAGCGTCAGTTTGCGGTCGTGGTAGTCCTCCAGCTCCGTCCGGTGGCCGACGCTGATCAGCGTGGCGTCGGCGAGTTCGGTGCGGAACAGGTCCATCATCGAGTCCTGGCTGGCGGCGTCCAAGGCGGCGGTCGCCTCATCCATGATGACGATGTCCGGGCGCAGGACGAGCAAGCGAGCAAAGCCGATGCGTTGCTGCTCACCGCCGGAGAGGACTTTGTCCCATTTCTCCTCGGCATCGAGTCGGGGGATGAAGCGCTTAAGGCCGCACTTCGTCATGGCGTCGTGCAACGTGGCGTCGGACGATTTTTGACCGTCATCCGGGTAGGACAACACCTGCCGCAAAGTGCCGAGCGGCAGGTACGGGCGTTGCGGCAGGAAGGCGACCTTGGCGCCGGCGGGCAACTTGATACACCCCGATCCCCACGGCCAAAGCCCCGCAATCGCTCGGATTAGCGTGCTTTTGCCAGTGCCGGACTCGCCCATCAACAGCACTTTGTCGCCCTTGGCGATCACGGTGTCGGTCTCATCGATCATCACCAGGCCGTTGTGCTGGGCAACGCACAGCCCCTGGAGGTGGATATCGTTGTCGGGGCTTTCCTCGATCGTGATGCGCTCGTTGTCCTCGGTCCCGACCGAGGCATCGAGTTCGCTGAACGCGCTCCACAATCCTGTTACGCGGCCGGCCGAGGCCAGCCATTCGGCGATGCGGGTGTAGTTGTCCACCAGCCAGTTCAGCGCGACCTGGACCTGCACGAAGGCGGCGGCGGATTGGGTCAGGTCGCCGAGGGTGATGTCGCCGTTCAGGTAATTGGGTGCTGCCAGCAGCAGCGGCAGGACGGGGGCCAGCACGCCGTTGCCGCCCATGAGCCAGGTCAGCCATCCCTGGCTGGAAACCACCCGGGTCCAGGCGATGCCAACCAGTTTCATCGTGGCTTCAATGCCTTTGACCTCGTCCTCGGCGCCTCCGATCATGGCGATGCTTTCGGCATTTTCCCGCACGCGGCCCATTTCGTAGCGCAGTTGGGCCTCGTTGCGGTTGCGTTCCTCAATGCGGCCTACCAGTGCGTGGCCGAACAGTACCATCGAGGCGGACATGATGACCGAGTAAAGCACCGCCGCGTACACCATGAAGCCGGGGATTCTGACGCCGTACACCACGGCGACGCCGCTTGCCGACCAGAGCACGCCGAAGAACACCGCCGCGGTCAGGACCGCGTTGGCGATGCCGTAGCCGAAGTCGATGACCGGTTCGGTGGCGACGCGGGCGTCCTCGGCGATGCGGAACTCGGGTGCGTCGAGGTCGGGGGCGGCGATACTGAGGCGGTAAAAGCGCTGTTCCTCCAGCCATCGTCCGACGAGGCGGCGAGTGAGCCACTGACGCCAGAGGATTTGCAGGCGCATGCGAAAGACCAGTTGCAGCACCGCGACCAACGCCGCCGCGAACGCCAGGACGAGGAAGAGCAGCATCGCCCGGTAGAAATAGGAGTGGTTGTGTTGCTCGAGCGCGTTGAAGAACGAGCGGTTCCAGACGTTGATGCCATATTGCACGACGATGTTGGCGATCACGAGGGCCAAGCTGAGGAGCGTTAGGCTCCAGGCTTGGAATGCCGTGGGACCCTTCCAGTAGCCGCCGGCGAGTTGCCAGTATGCACGCACCGAACCTCGGCGGCGGGGGCGCGTGTCATCGGGTAGCGGCACTTCGACGGGTTCGGCCATCCCCATTATATGGGGTTCGATGCAACAATGACGAGATCGTCATGGACATATTCGGTCGAGCGGTTCGTCAGGGGCGCAGGACCACCGAACCGCTGACTGCCCGCGACTCCACGAGACGATGAGCGTCGGCGGCGTCGGCGAGGGGAAATTGGACCGGGGCCGGCGCGGTCAGCCAGCCTTCGACGAAGCCCTGGAACAGCGCGGCACTAATCTCTTCCAACGTCGCTCGGTCCTTCATGGCGTAGTGGAAAACATTGGGCCGCGACAGGGTCAGGGACCTGGCAAAAAGTTCCGCCGGGGCAACCGGATCGACGGGGCCGGACGATTGACCGAAGTTTACCAGGTGGCCGCACTGCGCCAAACTTGCGAGCGAACCCTTGAACGTATCGCGCCCGACTGAATCGTAAGCCACATCGACGCCGAGGCCGTTGGTGATTTCGCGAATGGCATCGACGAAGTTCTCGGTTCGATAGTTGATCACGTGCGTGCAGCCGGCCTGACGGGCGAAGTCCAGCTTTTCCGCGCTTCCGGCGGTGCCGATCACGGTCGCGCCCCGCTTGACCGCCCACTGCACCAGAAGATTACCGACGCCTCCGGCGGCGGCGTGGACCAGGATGGTTTCCCCCGGTTTGATCGGGTGAACCCGGCACGCCAGCATCTCGGCCGTCAGACCTTTCAGAAACACCGAGGCGGCGGTTACGTCATCGACCCCATCCGCGATTTTGACGGCGAGTTCGGCCGGCAGCGTGCGTTCGGTGGCATAGCCGCCGTAACCGAGCGTCATGTAGGCGACGTGATCGCCTGATGCGAAGCGGGTGACGCCGGGGCCTATGTCCGTCACCAGACCGACTGCTTCCAGGCCGGGAATCCCGGGCAAGGTCAGGGTCCGATACAGGCCGGTGCGAACATAGATATCGTGGAAATTGACGGCGACCGCCGTCTGGCGAAGCCGGATCTGACCGGGTCCGGGATTGCCGGTTTCGGTCTCAACGGCGGTCAGGACCTCCGGACCGCCGTGTTCGCGCATGACAATGGAGAGCGACATCGTGTTTCTTTCGTTCAGGCACCACGGCGCGATCGCTCGAGGACCTGCGCCAGTTCAGCCATACAACAACCGCGGCAGCCATAGCGCCAATTGCGGAAACAGGAACAGCAGCACCAGCAGCGCGAATGGGGCCACCAGGAACGGCACGATCCCGCGATAAATCGTGACGGTGCGGATGTCGGGTGCCTGAGCCTGCACCACGAACAGGTTCATGCCGACGGGAGGGTGAATCAGCCCGACCTCCACCACGATCACCACGATAATGCCGAACCATGTCGGGTCGTAGCCATAGGACACAATCAGCGGCAGGAACACCGGCACGGTGATCAGGATCATGCCAATCGCCTCCAGGAAGCAGCCCATCAGGATGTAGGCGAGGACCACGAACGCCATCACCAGCCCACCCGGCAACGCCATCACCCGCGCCTGTTCGGCGAGCAGCGACGGCAGTTGGGTTTGCACAATGAAGTAGGCGAACAGGTTGGCGCCAATGATGATGACATACAGCATGCAGCTTGTGCGAACCGCGCCCTCGACCGTGTTGATCAGCGCGCCCAGCCGCAGACGGCGTCCAACGACACCCAGCAGGATGGCACCGAGCGCACCGATCGAGGCGGCCTCGGTGGGGCTGAAGATACCGGCGTAGATACCGCCGATCGTGACGACGAACAGGGTCAGGAACTGCCATGGCCCCCGCAATGCGACGATCCGGTCTCGCATCGGCGCGCTCGGGACTGCAGGGGCGTCGAGCGGACGTCTGGCGGCCACGATCAGGGCGGTGACGATGTAAAGCGCGGTCAGCAGCAGGCCAGGGATCAAACCGGCGGCGAACAGCTTGGGCACCGATTGTTGCGCGATGGCGCCGTAGATCACCAGGATGATCGACGGCGGGAACAGAATCCCCAATGTGCCGCCGGCGGCGATCGATCCGGTGGCGAGGCTGTCGGCGTAGCCGGCTTTCCGCATTTCCCGCAATGAAATTGGGGTCATCGTGGCGGCGGTCGCGATCGACGATCCGCACACCGCACCGAAGCAGGCCGAGGCGCCGATAGTTGCGACCGCCAGACCGCCTCGTATGCCGGACAGCATAACCTGAGCCGCCTTGAACAGGTCGGCGGACAGACCGGTGCCCGAGGCCACCTCGCCGGTCAGAATGAACAGCGGCACAACCGACAGAGTGTAAAGCGAGGCGGTGTCGAACGGCGCCTGTCCCAACGTGGCGAAAGCGCTGGTCCAACCGGACAGCACGATGTTGCCAACGAAACCAACCAGACTGAGCGCTGCCCAGACCGGCAGACGCAGGAGCAGCAACAGGAACAGCGCGACGATACCGGTCAGGCCGACGAAACCGGGACTCATGGCTTGGCCGAACGGTGGAACAGCATGGTCGCCGCGACCAACACCGAACCCGCCATGCCGGTCATCGCGCCGGCCCAGATCACAAAGACCGGCAACCCCAGTTCCAGCTTGCGGTCGCCGTATTCCCACGCCTGATAAGCCGGAGCGATCATGGCCCAAACGATCAGCACCAGCATCGCAAGCATGACGGCATCGGCGACGGTGATCAGCCGCCGCCTGCCGCGCTCGCCGGCGATGTGATCGATCAGGTCGATAGCGATGTTCTGTCGGCGCAACAGCGTGATCGGCAGACCGTTGAAGATCACCACCGGCAGCAGGCTTTCCACCAGATCGTAGGCGCCGGGGATTGGCCGGCTGAAGGCGTATTTCAAAAAGACGTCCATCACCGTCACCGACCCCATGACGACCAGGGCCAGCATCGCGATCATCAGTTGCAACGACGCCATGCGCGACACGAACCGCATGGGTTTAGCGCGTGTAGTCTTGCAAAAGCTGCGACGCCGGCTTCCCGGCCTTGTCGAGGGCGTCAACGTCCTCTTGCACCAATGGCGTCAGCACCGTCTTCAGCTTGTCCACTTCCGCCGGGGCCAGCGTGTTGATTCCGACCTTGGCGGCGACCATCACATCGCGGCCGTGCTGCTGCGCCACATCCCAGCGGACGCCCAGTTGTTCGGCGGCTTTCGGGCTGGTCGTGGAATCAATTAAGGCTCGCAGGTCCGGCGGCAGGGCGTCGTATTTCGCCTGGTTCATGACCAGCACCAGAGTGCCGGCGATGAACGAGGGTTCCACCGCGTGCTGGGTGACGGTGGACAGGCCGAAGCTTTCCGCCGCCTCGTAATTGAACACCGCGCCGTCGATCACGCCCTTCGCCATGCCATCGGCGATTTCCCCCGGCGGCACCTGCAGCGGGACGGCGCCCAGGGCGCGCAGGACTTTCGCGTGCTGCTCGCCAGCGAAGCGTATCTTCAGGCCACGCAAATCCGCCAGCGTGTCGATTTCATGCCGAGCGGTCAGGATCGTGTTGGGCGGGGTGATACCGACCCATAGGACGTGCAGGCCGGGATACTCCGGCGTCAGATATTTCGGCGCCAGTTCGGTCATGCGCTTTGACGCGATGGCGCTGGTGTTGCCCTCCTTCGGGAAGACGAACGGCAGCGCGGCGATTTCTGTCATCGGATAGCGGCCAGGCGTGGCGCCCGTCAGGCCGACCGCCATGTCCGCCTGACCGTTACGCGCCAAATCGAACTGGCGGTTGACCGGGCCAAGCTGCGAGGCCGGATAGATGTGCAGCTTGATCTGGCCGGCAGAGCGTGTGTCGAGGTCCTGCGCCCAGTCCTCCAGCCACTTATGAATGGTGTGGTTGGGCGGAAGGTAGTGCGAAACCTTCAGTTCCAACGGTTCGGCGCGGGCCGTGGTTATCCCGGCCAGCAGCAGCAACACCGCAAGCGCGTATTTTGCTTCTTTGAGCATGTTCTCTCCCAGTGCGTTGAAACTATTCTGTTGGCATTCGGTTTGATCGTTTTTCCGTCATGGCCCGACTTGTCCGGGCCACCTGTTCCAGCACACTGCCGCGACGGGTGGCCCGGACAACCCGAACCATGACGATGGGAGGCGCATGTTGCTATTATGCGAACCCGGTGATGCACGCCAGCAGCGGGCCGGATTCCGGCACCGTGTCGCCTCGCCATGCGACATGCTGGTCGGGCCGGATCAGCGTGAAACGAGCCTGATACAAGTCGTGCAAGGCAGGATGGGTCAGCACAGTCAGAGGAATGCCGCGTCTGGACGCTTCCCGAACCAGCGCGTCGACGCCGTCATCCGCCGCTCCGGTGATCAGCAGCGTCAATCCCTGGCCGAACTGGTCATACAGCGACGATCCGTCCTCCAGCCACGCGTGCGGCGCCAGGCAGCCGGGGCAGGCCGACGGCACGTAGTCGGAAAAGTGTTCCGGCGGCGGTTCGGTGCCATCCGGCACGATGATCGGGGAACCGTCATAGCGCGCACCCAGGACCAGACCCAGGGTGAAGAACTCTCGATATTTCGTTGCCTTGATGGCATCGCCGGCTTCCCCCCGGATCGCATCACCGTCCGGACCGGGGGCTTCGATCCCTGGCCGCACGAGTTGATTGCCAACGGTTTGATAGTTGATGACAGCTTCACGGATCGTGCGTTCGTGCACAGGGCGCCGTTCCAACTGATACGAATCGAGCAGATCCGGACCACCCCAGCCCTGCAGGGTCGCCGCCAGCTTCCAGCCAAGGTCCACCGCATCGCCAATGCCCATGTTCATGCCAAAGCCGCCAAACGGCGGGTGCAGATGACAGGCATCCCCGGCCAGGAACACGCGTCCGGTTCCGTAACAGTCGGCGATCAGGCTATGGGCAACCCATGGATCGGTGCGGACGACCTCCAGTTCCAGATCCAACAGGCCGGTCGCACGCCGGACCAGGTCCGCCGGATCGACGGTTTCCGGGTCCACGTCGTCGGCCAGTTTGGTTGCCATCAGGACCCAAAGTCCGAACTGGTCCATCGGACCCAGCACCGAGGGGACATCCTGGTTCACCAGCCAGTACATCACCGCCTGCCCGAAACCATGCCGAGCAGCCAAATCCGGGGCTCGGAATATGATGCTGGTGTTCTTCGACATTGCACCGCTACCGGACATCCGCGCGCCGATCGCGCCCCGCACGAAACTGCGCGAGCCGTCCGCGCCGACGAGGTATTGGCCGCGAACGGTCCTCGGAACGCCCGTTTTGACGTCCACTATATCCGCGGTAACGCCGTCATCCGACTGCGTCAGGCCGCGCAATTCCGTGTCGAACGCCACGGTCACGCCGGGCAGCGAGGTGGCTTTTGTCCGGAGTACCTCCTCCAGCGTATATTGCGGGACCCACTGAGACTCCTCGGAATACAGCTCGTTGCGGACCCGCTGGCCTGCGAACGCGTTTTCGAAACGGTGTAGCAGAAAGCCGTTCATGCGGGTGGCGAACACGACGTGCGGCGGATAATCGAGCGGGATTGGCGACGCCTGCCTCAACGCGTCTGCAATCCCCCAGCGGCGCAGATGTTCCCGCGACCGCACGTTCGTAGTCTTGGCGCGCGGGCTGTAGCCGACGCGGTCGTTACGCTCGACCACCAAGCAGGTGATGCCGCGCAATCCCAACTCGATCGCCAGGGACAGTCCAACCGGACCGGCGCCGGCAATGAGCACATCTACTTCGGTCATCATGAACCTCCCCCGTGGCCGTTTCGCCCTGTCCGGCAATCGATGTGCTTCATCGCGGGCGGTTTGGACAGCCCCCCTTCTACGGACCTCGAAAATGATCTAAATCACGCTAATGACCGGCATCCTCCTGCGCAGCGACAGTGACTCCATCGCCACCCTGACACTGAACCGTCCGGCCGCGCGCAACGCGTTATCGATGGGCCTGATGGAAGCGCTGGACGCCGCACTGCTCGCGATCGCGGACGACCGATCTGTCAAAGTCGTCATCATCGCGGCCAACGGGCCCGCGTTCTGTGCCGGTCATGATCTGCGCGAGGTTCGCGCCACGCCAACGCGGGCGGCGTATGAAGCACTGTTCGCGAGCTGCTCCAGGCTGATGCAGCGGATCGTGCGGCTGCCGAAGCCGGTGATCGCGCAGGTGCATGGCGTTGCCACCGCCGCCGGCTGCCAGTTGGTGGCGTCGGCCGATCTCGCGGTGGCCGCCGACACGGCTCGGTTCGCCACGCCCGGGGTGGATATCGGGTTGTTCTGTTCGACGCCCATGGTCGCGCTGTCCCGGGCGGTCGGGCGCAAAGCGGCGATGGAAATGCTGCTGACGGGCGACATGGTCCCGGCGGCACGGGCGCGGGAGCTCGGCCTGGTCAATCGGGTCGTGCCCGAATCGGACCTGCAGGCAGCGACGCGCGCGCTGGCTTCGCAGATCGCAGCCAAAAGCCCGCTGACCGTGGCGATCGGCAAGGAAGCGTTCTACCGGCAGATAGAAATGGATTTGGCGTCCGCCTACGACTTCGCGTCCGAGGTCATGACCCGCAACATGATGGCGCGGGATGCCGAGGAAGGCATCGAGGCATTCCTCGAAAAGCGCACACCGCAATGGGTTGGGGCTTGACCGCGCATGCCATCATCTCCACGTGATCACCACCCATGAAAGATCCATACGAAACCCTCGGCGTAGCGCGCACAGCCGATGAGGCCGCCATCCGAGCGGCTTACCGGAAGCTGGCGAAGAAGCATCATCCCGACGTCAATCCGGACACGCCGGATGCGGCGGTGCGGTTCGGTGAAATCAGCGCGGCGAATGAACTGCTGTCCGACAAGGATAAGCGCGCTCGGTTCGACCGTGGTGAGATCGATGCCGAGGGACATGAAATCCATCAGCAGCGCCAATATTACCGGGATACCCCGGGCCAGGAACGCTACGATCCGGCTGGCGGATTCAGCCAGGAAGACCTGGAATCATTTTTCTCCCAGCAGTTTGGCCAGGCCGGCCGGCGTTCGGATTGGGGTGCCACCGGCCGCGTGAGACCAGGCCGAGATATGCAGTATTCGCTCACCGTCAGTTTCGTCGATGCAGCCGGCGGAACGACGCGACGCCTGTCCCTGCCGGATGGCAAGACGCTGGACGTTCGCATTCCTCCCGGCACCGAGGACGGACATGTGCTGCGCCTGCGTGGTCAGGGCGGTCCCGGCTTCAACGGTGCGCCGGCCGGCGATGCGCTGATTGAAATCACGGTTGCCCCCGATCCCCGCTTCCATCGCGATGGCGATGACATCATCACCGATATTCCGGTTTCGCTGAAAGAAGCCGTGCTGGGCACCTCGCTCGAAGTGCCGACGATCCACGGGCCGGTGAAGGTCTCTGTCCCGGCCGGGTCTGGCACCGGGACACGGTTGCGGCTGCGCGGCAAAGGCATTCGCCATGGGCACCAGTTCGTGCAGCTTCAGGTGGTTCTGCCGCCGGGTGACGAGCCGGAGTTGGCGGAATTCCTGAAGACCTGGACGCCGAAAGGGACCGTTAACCCGAGGGAGACAGTATGATGCGCGTCACTGCCGTCATCGCACTGTTCCCTGACCTGTCAGAATCCGAACTGGTCGGGTGGGTGGAACGCGGCTGGGTGCGGGCCGAGGGGGGGCCGCCTGACTGGGTGTTCCAGGAGATCGACGTCGCCCGGGTACGGCTGATCCACGATTTTCGCCATAGCATGGCGGTGTCGGAGGAGACGATGCCGCTGGTGCTGTCTCTGCTGGACCAGGTCTATGCCCTGCGAGGCCAGATGCGCCTGATCGCCCGAGCGGTCGAGGGGCAGCCGGAGGATGTGCGGACGGCGATTTTGGCGGCGATCCGCGGATAGGCCGACGTCCTCAGGGCTTTTGTGGCCTTCGCAGAGCTCGCCATTAAACTGTCTCGAAAATCTGAACGGTTATCGCCGCAGGAAAGGCATGCTGTCAGGGCAAATTGCTTGCCGGCGTTGACCAGACCAACTAACCTGACCAAATAAATTTTTGCAATCTCGCAAATTTTTTCGGTCCCGTTAACCTTTCGTCAACCTGGTGCCGTTATGACAGAGCTTGTGAACCTCTATGACGCCAAAACGCAGCTCTCCCGCCTGATCGACCGCGCCGCGGCCGGTGAGGACATTGTCATCGCGCGCGCCGGCAAACCGATTGTGCGGCTAGTACCGGTCGATGACGTCTCTCCGCGCCAGCCCGGCCTGCTGAAGGGGCTGGTGGTGCCGGACGCTTTGTTCGACCCCCTGCCCCCTGACGAACAAGATTTGTGGGAATGAGGCTGCTGCTCGATACACACGCCCTGGTGTGGTGGTGGACGAACGATCCCCGCCTGCCCGCGCGGGCCAGAGCCGTGATCGCGGATCCGGTCAACAAGGTTTTCGTCAGCGCGGTGTCAGCGTGGGAAATCGCGACCAAACACCGGGTCGGCAAATGGCCGGAAGTCGAGCAATTGATCGCCGAGTATGGATCAATGCTGCGACGCTCCCGCTTTCAGGCGTTGGCAATCACCATGGAGCACGCGCATCGCGCCGGGACTCTGCCGGGGCCGCATCGTGATCCGTTCGACCGGATGTTGATCGCGCAAGGCGAGTTGGAAGCGTTGCTGATCGTCACCGCCGACCCGGTGTTCGCCGCGTATGGGGCCGAGGTGGTCTGGTAGGGTTCTGTGCCGCCAGACTCCCGCGTTCGGTCTTACATACGTGATAAGAACGCGTACGCCTCCGGCGGCCGCCCGGGCACCTGGCCGCCGTTCGGCTGATACACCGGCGACGCCAAAGCACGCGCACGCGGCACAGCCTCCGCAATCGTCTGCATCAGCCGCATCTGAAGCGCCAGGCCGCGTTCGATCGCAGTTCGATTGGCCTGGCCCAGGATCGCCAGGCGTTGCAGACTTTCCCGCAACTTCTCCGCCTCGGCGCTCAAATCCGCCGACGGCGTGTTGCCGTTCGACAACGACCCTTGCAAGGCAGCCACCGCATGGCGCTTGCGGGCCAGCAGCGCGGCCGCGCCCGGCAAATCAAGCGCGTCCAACAAAGCGGTCTCCTCCGCCAGGACGGTATTGAGCCGTTCCGTCAGCTCGATCAGATCGTCAGTCATGCTTCATCTCCTGCATCCGCAACATTTCTTTCATGACAGCGTCGGCGATACCCAGACCGCCCTGCTTGGCGATCGACTTCGCCATTTCTTCGACCATCATCGGCTTCCACGTCGCCTCACCCTGACCACCGCCAAACAACCCCTTCGAGGTGTCAACCGTCTTGAACATCGGCTGCAACATCTCGCCCAGCACCATCGCCTCAAAGTCCTGAGCTGACTTCCGGGTTTTGGCGATCTGGTCAGGTGACAGCGCCGTCGCCGCCGGAACCGTGCCGGCCGGAGCGATATTCATCAGCGGACCTCCAGGTCGGCCTGGAGCGCCCCGGCGGCTTTGATCGCCTGCAGGATGCTGATGATGTCACGCGGCCCGACGCCCAGGGCGTTCATATTCCGTACCAGTTCCTGCAGGGTGACGGCTTTGTTCAGAATGCCCATCCGTTTGTCCTTGCCGTCATCGACGGTGATATTGGTCCGGGGAACCACCTGGGTCGTTCCGTTCGAGAACGCACCCGGCTGGCTGACCTGCGGCGTTTCCGTTACGCGGATCGTCAGATTTCCTTGCGCGATCGCGACGGTTGAAATAGCGACATTGGCGCCCATCACGATAATCCCCGAGGCCTCGTCGATTACCACCTTCGCGCCGTTGTCAGGCTCGACAGGAAGCTGCTCGATCCGCGACAATGCCTCGATGACATCGCGTCCTTGCAAATTCAACGCAACCGAACGCGGGTCCATGGCCTTGGCGACGCCGGCCCCCATCTCCCGGTTCACCGCCGCGGCGATCCGCAATGCCGTCGTCAGATCGGGATTGCGCAGACCCAGATGTGGGGACGTTGCGTGTCCGAGGTCGAACGGAATTTCCTTTTCGATGATCGCCCCGTTGGCAATGCGGCCGGAGGTCGGCACACCCCGTGTGATCGACTGCGCGGCCCCGCGGGCGGCGATAGCGCCCGTCGTGACGATCCCCTGCCCCACCGCATGAACCTCGCCATCGGCACCCAGCAGCGACGTCACCAACAAGGTTCCACCAGTCAAATTGCTGGAGTCCCCGAGGGCCGCCACCGTGATATCGATACGCTCACCAGACTTGACGAACGGCGGCATGTTGGCGGTAACCATCACAGCCGCAACATTCTTGGTGTCCACGTATTTTGCCTGATCGCGGGTGTTGACGCCCAGCCGCTCCAGCATGCTGATCAGCGCTTCGCGGGTAAACGGCGCATTGTTCAGCTTATCACCGGTCCCATTCAGGCCGGCAACGATACCATAACCGATAAGTTGGTTGTCGCGGATGCCTTCGACGTTGGTAACATCTTTGATGCGGGTCTGGGCGGATGCTCCGGACAGAAGCGCGAGTAACAGCGCGGCCACGCAACCAACGGCCGCCTTGCTTTTGATCCGGACGCCATAGCCCTCGTTCATTCTGCGGAAGTCCCGTCTTGTGCTTTAGCTATGATGAGCCTGATGCCGCTAATTGCTCCTTGACCGTTATATAAGAGGTTACGCAAAAAACAGGATCAGACCGTGGAAAACCCGGGCTACATCGCATTGTCACGTTTGATCGCCCAACAACGTGCGCTCGACGTGCGGGCCAGCAACATCGCGAACGCCAACACCCCTGGTTACAAGGCGGAAAGCGTCATGTTTTCGGACTATCTGGTACGCCAGACGGGTGGACCCGCGCCGCCCGGAGGCCGAACCGTGCAAATGGTCCAGGATCGGGCGACCTATCGCGATTACGGCGAAGGCCAGGTGTTGAAAACCGGTAATTCCCTGGACCTCGCGCTGCCTGGAGACGGCTTTTTCGTTGTGAACACGCCAGGCGGCACTCGCTACACGCGGGCCGGACGCTTCTCCATCTCTTCGACCGGGCAAATCGTCGATATGGCGGGCAACACCTTGCTCGGTACCGATGGGCGGCCGATTCAGGTGCCGCCCGACAGCGCATCCCTGACGGTGGACGGCGATGGCGGCATCAGCAGCGACGGCGCGCCGGTCGGCAAATTCCGAATCGTGCAGTTCGACGACAAGCAATCCCTGCAGGCGGAGGGAAACTCGACCTTCTCCGCGAAACAGACCGCCCGCGACATGCAACAACCCAACGTCATGCAAGGGTCTCTGGAAGGCGCCAACATTCAGTCCGTCGTCGAAGTGACCCGCATGATGGGTGAGATGCGGGAGTTCGAGTTTGCCTCCCAGTTTATCGATGGCGAAGCCCAACGGGAGCAAAACGCCATCGACCGCATCGGCCACAAGGGATGATCGCCCGGGTATTATCGCCGGCGCACCTATAACGACAAAGTGAACAAGGAGAACCGGGACATGCGTTCGTTGGATATCGCCTCAACCGGCATGCAGGCACAGCAGACAAACGTCGAGGTCATTTCGAACAACATCGCGAATATGAACACGACCGGCTATAAACGGCAGCGCGTCGAATTCCAGGATCTACTCTATCAGAATCTGCGCCGGGTCGGGACCACCAGCAGCGATACGGGAACAGTGGTGCCGTCCGGTGCGCAGGTTGGGTTGGGCGTGAAGACGGCCGCGGTCTATCGGATCGACCAGCAAGGCAATCTTCAGCAGACGTCGAACCAATTGGATCTGGCGATCAGCGGAAACGGATTCTTGCAGGTCACGCTGCCGTCGGGTGACACCGCCTATACGCGCGACGGCACCCTGGCACTTTCGCCTGCCGGACAGATTGTTACGGCAGATGGATACGTCGTGCAGCCCGGCATCACCATACCAACGAACGCCACGTCGGTAACGATCAATGCCAACGGCGAAGTCTTGGCCACCGTTGCGGGCGCGGTCGCACAAACCAATGTCGGGCAAATCCAGCTCGCGGTATTTCCCAACGATGCGGGATTGAACGCCAACGGCGGCAACCTGCTGTCGCAGACCTCGGCGAGCGGTTCGCCGGTGACCGGCGTTCCGGGGGCAGCCGGCTTCGGCAGCGTCATGCAGGGTTTCGTTGAAACGTCGAACGTCAACGTGGTCAGCGAGATGTCCAACCTGATCACCGCCCAGCGCGCATATGAAATGAACAGCCGGGTCATTTCGGCCAGCGACGATATGCTTTCGACCCTGACAAAGCTGCACTAATTCATGAAATCGGTGCTGCCGATCGTGCTGTGCTGCTTACTCGGCGGCAACGCCGGGGCCGAGGAAATCGCAAAGCTCCGATTGCAGGTGCAGCTCGACGCCGGTGTTATCAAAGTCGCCGACATCTGGAGCAATGCCGGCGCGAAGGCCGACACCGTCATTGGAACCGCGCCACCGCCCGGCCGTTCCATCGCGATCGAGGCGGCTCAACTCGCCTATATCGCGCATCTTTACGACGTAAAATGGCGACCGATCTCGCGGGTCGAGCGGACATTGGTCGAACGCGCCGGACGGCCGCTGACGCATGACGAGATGGTGGAACCCATCCGGCGCAGTCTTGTGGAATCGGGCGCATCGGCCGATGTCAAAATCGAACTTGCGAACTTCGCGCCGATCCTGGTTCCGCCTGCGTCGTTCCCGACGCTGACGGTCGAGGCAATCCGATACGATCCGGCATCCGGACGTTTCTCCGCCGATCTTGTCGCCTCGACCGAGGGCATGGAAACCCAGCACATGCGCGTGGACGGCGCCGTCACGGAAATGGTCACAGCTTTGGTTGCGGCCCACAGGATGGAACCCGGCGACGTCATCACCGCCGCCGATGTCCGTTCCATGCAGATCGCCCAGCGGCGCCTGGCGGGACCGGCCGTAAGTCAGACCACACTGGTGGTGGGCCAGACGCCGAAGCGCGCGATCGTCGCGGGCCAGCCGCTGCTGGCGGCCGACCTGGGTCCACCGCTGATGGTGCAAAAGGGCGCGACCGTGCTGATCGTGCTGGAGACCTCCAGCATGTCACTGGCCGCGCAGGGATTGGCGCTCAGTTCCGGAGGACGCGATGACGAGATCCAGGTCATGAACCCGCTGTCCCGGGCTGTTGTGGCCGCCCGCGTGACCGGACCCGGCCGGGCGGTCATTTTGCCGGGGAGTTCGCCGCTGGTCCCGCCGGTTCGGGTGATGCCAATGAACCAAGAGGTTTCCAACTGATGCGCCGCGCGCCGATGTCCCTGCTTGTCGCCGCCATGTTGCTCCAGGGATGCGGAACGTTCCAGCGTCTGGGGGAAGTCGGTTCGCCGCCGAAAATGACTCCCCCCGGCGACCCCACCAAGGACCCGAACTGGAATCCGGTCTCGTTGCCGATGCCGCATGTGGAGAACACGCCGTCCACCGCTAACAGCCTGTGGCGACCGGGATCGCATGCGTTTTTCAGCGACCCGCGCGCGGCCCGCGTCGGCGATATCATAACGGTAACAGTCAATATCGTCGACTCCGCGGTGCTGGACAATGGCACCTCAGCGACACGAACGGGATCGCAGGCCGTTGGTGTACCGGATCTGTTCGGCCTGCAATCGGCAATGAGCCGGGCGCTGCCAAGCGGAACGGATCTGACGAAGTTGGTATCGACGAATACCGCCGGTTCAAACGTCGGAAGCGGCGCGATCAAACGCGACGAGACCGTGCAATTGAGGGTGGCCGCCGTGATCACGCAAGTGCTTCCCAATGGAAATCTGGCCCTTGCCGGGCGGCAGGAAGTGCGGGTCAACTCCGAGTTACGGGAACTGGTGCTGTCCGGTGTCATCCGGCCGCAGGACATCATGTCGGACAATACCGTCATGCATGACCGCATGGCGGAAGCCCGGATCAGCTACGGCGGCCGCGGGCAGTTGACCGACGTGCAGACGGCCCGCTACGGGCAGCAGGTCCTGGATGTGATCAGTCCGTTCTAGACGCTGTATTTGCGCGCAATTTCCGATCTGCACTTATATTCCATACTGCGACGAACCCTCCCGGAATTTCGTTTAAGGGCATACGATGGTCAATATGACACAACTGCACGAGCGCCTGGAGTTCCTGGGCGTGACCGACCGGCACCGCCAGGCGCTACAGAAATTTCTGCCGGCAATCGAGGCTAAGCTTCCGGAAATACTCAATGAGTTCTACCGGAAGGTCAAAAGAACCGGCGAAACCGCCAGACGGTTTGCCGACGACAGAATGATCGAGCGCGCCTCGGCCGCCCAGCACAAGCACTGGATGCACTTATTTTCTGGCCGTTTCGACCAGGTGTATCTCGACTCCGCGCAACGCATCGGCCTCGTCCACAGCAAGATCGGGCTGGAACCGCGTTGGTACATGGGCGCCTATGCATTCTTCGCCCAACAAGTAACGACCCTGGCCACTGCCACATTTGTCAGCCGGTGGACGCGTGGCGGTGGACGCGAGGATCTCGATCTTCTGCTGGGCGCCGTCAACCAGGCCATCGCCCTGGATATGGAGATCGGAGTGTCTGTCTATCTCGACGAAAATAAGGTTTCGAGCGACCGGAAAATCGAGACCCTTGCCAACAGTTTCGAAAAATCGGTCGGCCGGGTGGTCGGATCGCTGGCATCGGGCGCGACCGAGCTTCAAGCGACGGCGCAAGGAATGACCGGCATGGCGGATCGGGCCCGGACGCAGGCGACGACGGTCGCCGCGGCGGCAGACGAGGCGAGTTCGAGCGTTCAAACCGTCGCGGCGGCTGCCGAGGAACTCTCGTCGTCGATCGGTGAAATCGGCCGCCAGGTCGCACAATCGACACGGGTTGGCGCCAAAGCCGTTGCCGATGCCCAGCGCACCGACGTGATCGTGCATGCCTTGGCCGAAGGGGCCGAGAAGATTGGCAAAGTTGTCGAATTGATCACCAACATCGCCAATCAGACGAACCTGTTGGCCTTGAATGCGACAATCGAGGCCGCTCGGGCCGGCGATGCCGGCAAGGGCTTCGCGGTGGTGGCATCGGAAGTGAAAAGCCTCGCCAACCAGACCGCCAAGGCCACCGAGGAAATCGGCTCGCAGATCAACCAGATCCAGGCCGCCACCCGGGAAGCCGTCGGTGCGATCCGGGATATTGCCGCCACGATCGACGAACTGAGCATGATCGCGACCAACATCGCTTCAGCGGTTGAGGAACAGGGTGCGGCCACGGCGGAAATCGCGCGCAATGTGCATCAGACCGCCCGGGCCGCGCAAAACGTGACCGCGAATATCGGCGGCGTAAGCCGAGCAGCGGATGAAACCGGCAACGCGGCGACTCAGGTCCTGGGCGCCGCGGGCGATCTATCGAAGCAGGCGGAACAGCTTAAATCCGACGTCAATACGTTCGTGGCAGAGGTCCGCTCAGCCTGACATGGGCTTTCCGACGCGCCGGGCGATCACCGCTCGGCTGTCTCGGCGTGCGGACGATGCAGCCCGAGGTCAGGTCAGCACATTCAGCGTCTGGCCGGCAGCGCCCCGGCGCCTCCGGCAATATCCTAGCCATGCCTTCGCACCGCTGCCCCGGCGATCCTTCTGCCGAACGCTTTCGACCGGTTCGGCGGGTGTGCCGGCCGGTTGCAAAAGCGTGGTCAGGTCCGACCACTTCATATCGCGCCTGGCAACAAAAGCGCTGACCATCAGGCCGGCCGTCGCCCGTTCACCTTCAAAGGGCGAGGCGAGCCTGGACAGCATCCGCGCCAACTTCGCTTCCTCCCTCGGGGGGAGACGGTTTATCCCGGGGTGCTCAGAATGTCCCGACACGATGGTCTCCATCGGTTTCAGATGCTCAATTCCTGAGACGGACTCGATGCAATCTGAAACTGAGCCTATCGTGTCATGCCTTAGGGCATTAGCACAACCATCATTTCCATGATTTGAATTTATTTCGATCAATAGGTTATTTTTTAGATGAATATGAGCCGCTACGCCAGCGACACCCGCCCAAGCCGAACCAGTTCCATGTCGTTGAGCACATCAGCGCCTACCACCGTGCCGTGGGCAAGGGTCCCGTTCGGACTGACGGTCACGCCATAATCGGCCAATTGTCCGGGCGACCAGGCAACAACGGAAGACGCCAATGTATCGGGCCCATCTTCCGGTTCGCGCTTCGCCGCCACGCCGAGGCTGGCGAGCATGTCCTGTCCCACCTTCTCCGGATCGATCCCCGTCAGGTGTTCGATCCCAAGCAAGGCCGCATTCGTGGCCAGTCCGATCGGACCACCGACCAACCCGCTAACGACAAAGGAACCAATCGCTCGTGCGGTTTCCGAAATCGTATCACCCGTGACCGATCGGTAAATCGTTCCTATGACAGGAAGATATTGCAGGGGATTCAGTTCGGACAGGAATTCTTGAAATGTCGTGGACTGTCCGGCTGGCGGAGTGGCCCCCGGGGTCCGCGCGGGTGCGGCAGAGGACGGCGGCGTCGCGGCTGAGATGACAAGCATGGCGCCACCGAAACAGGAGGTTAAAAGGAATATGCGCGCTCGGCTCACGCCATGTTCCAACGATTCGGAAAAAACGTCAGTAGGCAGAAGCTGACCTTGCCACTGGCGCCCCCCAATGGTTCCGAGCACAGATGTCATCCCAATCCGCGTTGATGCAGACTCTCGCCCCTAATCGTCATGGCCCGGCCTGTCCGGGCCACCTATCGCGGCACCGTCAGAGCACAGGTGACCCGGACAAGCCGGACCATGACGGACGTGAAGTAGCCGTACGTCAGTCTCAAAGCGGATTGGTATCAGGCGGTATGAAAGATCGTTGACTTGACGGTGGCGAAGGTAATTGACGTACCGTCGGATAACGAAACAGTTTCGGGCGCGACCGTACTGACAATATGGGCTGCGCCGGACACCCCACCAGGCCGAAGGCCACCATTCCAATTTCGGAACAGAATGTCCAACTCGGTATGCGGCACCGCGCCGGGGGCTGAAATCGTGTCATCGCCTGTAATGATGCCGCGGCCAATGGTGTTCAGGGCTCGCATGGTCCATCTCCTCAACTAAAAAACCGTATGCCCTGATTTGGTATAAGCGCCGCCGGAAAAATCCCCATGAAACGCCAACTCTCCTGCGGAACGACACGTATCGGCCGGCACAGCATGGCGAAATTCCAGTGTTGGCCGTCCTCGTTGGCATCCTGGACAAACACATTATAGATACCTGTGCCAGGCTGGTTAGCTCCGCGGCGGACAACACCCGTTTGTTTCCGTGGCGGCCGTCATACCAGCGGCCGCTGAGACTGACGCAAAGCCATTCGGCTTTCGTCATGGCCCGCCGGGTCCGAGGCATAAACATCATTGCCCCCGGACAGACAGAATTTCTTTGGTTGCAAAGGACGCCGCGTATGCTCGCCTGGATCGGAAGCGGAAGTATCCGAGTGAAGGTGACCCGGTCATTCTTCGTCGTGTGCCTGACAACGATCCTCCTCGGCATCTTCGCGATCCAGCGTATCGCAACCGTGAACGATCATCTCGTCACGATCGCACAGGAGGCATTGCCGGGGATCAAAGCCCTGGCCCGCGTTTCAGTCCTGGCGGAACGTTTCCGCGCCGCTGTCGCGTTGCGGGTCATGAGCTTCGATGATCAATCCCGAAACGACATGGACAAGCTGGTTGCTGCCTCCTCCACCGACGTGCGGAAGGCATTGGATGCCTACGCGCCGTTGATCGACACCGGCGGCAACCGTCAGATGGCAGCCGAGGTCGAGGCACAATGGACTGTCCTCGTCAAAAACAGCGACGTCATCCTTGCCATGGTGCGCGCGGGTGATACCGATGGCGCGCGCGGCCTGCTGTTCACAACGTTCAGAAAGCAGATCGTCGCCTTTCGCAACGCTCTGGCGGCGGATATCGATTTCAACGACCGAAGCGCTGACGCCGAGGCCGCGGCCGGTGCTGCAACTTACGCCGCCGCCCGCGTTGGCGTCGCCGGCATGCTCGCCGCGGCTGTGGTCATGTGCACAATGGCCGGTCTCAGTTTGGTGCGTGGCGTGGTGGGGCCCATCACCATCATTACGGACGTCATGCGCCGCCTCGCCAATAACGAAACGAGCATCACGATTTTCGGCATGACCCGCAAGGATGAAATCGGCGCCATGGCAGCGGCGCTTCAGATTTTCAAAGACAACAAGATCCGAACGGATGAACTGTCGTCGATACAAGCAGCGGAACAGTCGGTGAAAATGGCGCGCGCCGTCCGCCTGACCGAACTGGTCCAGGGATTCGAAAGCGGCATCGCCGACACCCTCGTGGTCGTATCGACTGCGGCCGCGGAGTTGCAAGGCACCGCGCTGTCCATGTCGTCATCCGCCACACAGACCGGCCAGCAAGCTTCCATGGTCGCACTGGCCGCCGAAAAGGCCGGTTCCGGCGTGCGGACCGTCGCCGCGGCGGCCGAGGAACTAACAGCATCGATTCAAGAAATCACCCATCAGGTGGCCCATTCGGCCAGGATCGCCGACCGGGCGGTGGCCGACGCGGCCCGCACCGACACCATCGTCCACGCTCTCGCGGACGGCGCCCAGAGGATCGGACTGGTTGTCGAGATGATCGCCAAGATCGCCGGTCAGACCAACCTTCTGGCACTTAACGCCACGATCGAGGCCGCCAGGGCCGGCGATGCCGGCAAGGGCTTTGCCGTGGTAGCGGCCGAGGTCAAAGGACTGGCCAACCAAACGGCCAAGGCGACGGACGAAATCGGCGCCCAAATCGCCGAATTGCGGAGTTTCACCAAGGCCGCCGTCGATGCGATCCGGGATATTTCCGCGACGATCCAGGAAGTCGGCTCCGTCTCGGTCGCCATCGCCGCGGCGATCGAGGAGCAAAGTTCGGCGACCATGGAAATCGCCCGGACGACACAGCAGACAGCGGCCGTCACGCAGGAGGTGACGGTGACGATCACCGGCGTCACACGGGCTGCAAATGACACCGGGGCAGCGGCCGGACAGGTCCTGGGCGCCGCTGACGGATTGGCCCGCCAGGCCGCCTTGCTCCGCGGCGAAGTTGACATTTTTGTCGCCGGTGTGCGTTCGGCCTGACATCGTTCCCCGCCCGCCTTGCAACGAATGCACCGATTTCAGAACGTATAACTCAAAAAGCCGAATAAACCATCAAATTCAATCCAATTGATTTCGGTCAACGACAGAGACACTGTCCGATGTTGGTGTCGTTGGCCTGAGGCCACAGTCACGTTGGTCTCCCAAAAGGATCGATTTGATGTTCACGACCCGACTCTCGATCATGGCCGTCCTCACGGCATGGTCATTATGTCAAATTTTGCCCGCCGCGGCGCAGGAGGCCCTTCCCGGCCAGAGACTTTTCAAGAACCAGTGTTCGGTTTGCCATCAGGTCGTCGCAGGCCAAAAAGGCATCGGACCGAACTTGTTCGGTGTGGTGGGCCGTCCGGCAGGTAGCCTGCCCGATTTCAAATACACCGATGCCAACAAGAATTCCCACCTGACCTGGGATGCCGCTACTCTGGATCAATATCTGGTGGCACCGAGGGACCTCGTTCCGGGCACTTCGATGCCGTATCCCGGCCTTACGAACGAAGCCCAGCGTGCCGAACTGATCGCCTATCTGGCCTCGCTGAAATAGGCCGGCGTTCAGCCGATTGCAGCAACGCCACGCCAACGGGCATCAGCCATCTTGTCCGTTGGCGCGCGCATCGTTCCGGCCACCAACACGTCTCAAAATATTTTCGAAAATTCTGCCGCGTTTTGCGACAATATCGCTATATTATCAAAACAGACAGGCTCGTCAGGCGGACGCACAAAACCGATCCGAAGCGCCGCTTGTATCGCAGGTCTGACGACTGGTCCGAACAGGGAAAAAGGTCCGCTGGGGAAACAGCATGTTACGCGGGCGCAGGGCGCCGGTAACAGGCACTGGCTGGGGCTCGCCTATGTTCGTTCTGTCAACCGCCTCTCCCGGGGAGCATCGTCTCACCCGGGCGGCAAACCCAATCCTTGCAAATCTCCCATCAAAACACCGGCGCCTCGGGCGGCCGTGTGCGCGCGGCACCTGCATCAGGGCGCCGCACCGTCGCTTATCCGCATGCGCGGCGCGGCCGCACCCGCTGTCACGGACCTCGCCCGGACAAGGGCGCCAGACAACCGTAGCGACACAGTCCAGCACCGTCCGGGGAGCGAAGTAGATGTTTCATCATCAATCCCGGCCGACCTGGCAGCCAGCCGCTCACGGACATGCGTTCCGGCCGTCTCAAAGTGCGCCCGAACCCGGTACCGGCTTCCACCCGTCACGCGGTCCGGTTCCGCTCGGTTTTGCCACACCCGATACACGCGATGAAAGCGTCACGCCGGGCGCATCCACCGCGAATGCAGCCACCCTGTACCAGGGCGCCGATCCTGTAATGCCAATGCGCGGCATCCTGTGGGGATTAGGCCTGTCAGTCCCGCTGTGGGGCGCGATTATATCCGGGCTGTATTTTTTCGTCCGCTGACGGAGAGTACCCGTAACCTGTCTGTTACGATTTTTGTCTGATTTGACGGAATCTCTCAGACAAGTTATCGATATTTTCGATATCAAAAAATTCCCGGCCAAAATGGCTGATCTCCGGCGGAGGTGGTCATGCATTGTCTTGAACGGATACCGGGCCGCGGGGCACGCCGCTTCCGCGCCCGCATCAGGCAGCGCCTGACCGCCGCTGCACCTGCGCGCAGCCACCTGGTGGCAGATTTTTTTCCACATCAGCAGATGGGATAATGTCATGACGCAACGGCAATCGGTGACGTTTTGCGGCCTTACCTGGTATTATGGTCTGACCGCGGTTGTCTGGACCGGGGCAGCCTCGGGCAAAGTCCTGACCGGCAAGGCCGGCGCCAATAATGGCCTGTACGATTCGGGCGGTGAAACATTGGTCGGCGGCGGGGGTGGCGGAGACAACACCTTCTGGCTCGCAGCGGGCGACCAGGCCATCGCGGGCGCCGGAGACGGGATCGATACCCTTATTACCTACTCGGGCGATGTCACGCTGCCGGTTGGTTTTTCTAACGGAATCCTGACCCACGCGGGCAACATCACGGGAAACACCGGCAATAATATACTGACCGCCACAGGTGCAGGTATCCATGTTTTCCACGCCGGCACCGGCAACGACGTCATGATCGGAGGCGCCACCGGCGCGGTGGACCGGTTTATCATCACACAGGGCGATGGAACGGACGTCATCGTTGGATTTCAGTGCAAATTTGATGTTGTTCAACTGAATGGTTTCCCGGCCTTCTCCGGCAGCCAGGGCTTCGCCGCGATCCAGCAGGCAATGACACAGATTGGCGGCAATGTGTCGCTGAACCTTGGGGGGGGCGAAACTGTGTTGTTCGCCGGAACAACCATCGGGCAGTTCACCGCGAGCGACTTCGCGCTGCCAGCGAATTTTCAGGGCTGGAAACAGACGTTCGACGATGAGTTCAATAGCTTCAACGCGTCCGCGACCGGCTTTGGCACCAACTGGTGGGCTGCAACGGGGACGCTGGCCGCCAACAGGGAGGCCGAGAATTACGTCAACACCGTCGGAGCCGGGGGGCCATTCTCGCTGAACAACGGCATTCTCGCGATCACTGCGACCGACACATCCAGCGCCCCCGGCCTGCCCTACACCTCGGGCGAGATAACCACGGCGCGATCCTTCGCACAAACCTATGGATATTTCGAGGTCTCGGCGGAACTGCCGGCCGGCCAGGGCATGTGGCCCGCGTTCTGGTTGCTGCCGGCCAATGGCACCTGGCCGCCGGAACTCGATGTGATGGAAGCATTGGGGAGCGCCCCGAACACGATCTACGAGACCACCCATTCCGCGATCGGCGGCGCCAACGTGACCAATGGCCTGACCACCTCAGTCAGCAACACGACCACCGGCTTCCACACCTATGCCGTGGACTGGGAGCCGAAGACCATCACCTATTATTTTGATGGCAACGACATCGGCAGAGTCGCAACGCCGGCGGATATGAACCAGCCGATGTATATGCTGCTTAACCTGGCGGTCGGCGGGGCCGGCAGTTGGCCGGGGGCGGCCGCCGGTGAAAGTGCCAGCATGCTGGTGGATTGGGTCAGGGTCTTTGCATCGCCGACAGCGGCGCAGCCACCGTTGGTCTTCAGCAACTGGGGCCGCACGATCAACGAGGGCGCCGGCAACTTCTCCATCACCGGCACCGGCTATGATGGCTGGATCTTTCTCGGCAACGGCAATCAGACCGTGACGCTGACCGCGGCGGCCGGCACCTCGCAGGCCACCGGCAACACGATCACCACCGGCAACGGCAACGAGGCCATTTCGGTCGCGGGATCCGGCAACACGATCACCACCGGTGCGGGGACCAGTGTCATCCATGCCGGGACCAACAATGCCACCGTTACAATCGGTGCCACTGCCTCCGGAACGTCGGTAGTGACCGCCACCGGATATCTGGCGCATATCACGGCGACCGGAAACGGCAATGTCAACATATCCATCACCGTCAGCGGGACGGTGGATGGCGCCGTCATTTCACTGCACAATGGCAATCACACCATCAACGTCGGAGGCACCGGCAACATCATCACGGTGGGTACCGGCACCTCGGTCATCAACGCCGGCATCGGCTATGAAACCGTGCATGCGGGCGGCGGGGCCGATACGATCACCGTCAGCGGCCAGTATAACCTGCTCGACGCCGGCGCTGGCATGAACTTCCTGAACGGCGGCAGCGGCAACGACACGTTTATGCTGAATGCGGCGGGTCAGGGGCTGGACACGATCACCGGCTTTCGCACCACCATGCACGACATACTCGACCTGAGCCGCACGTTGGCGGGCCTGCCGCTGTCAGCCACCCTCTCCAATATTGGTCTTTACGTATCGGCTAAGACGCAAGGGACCGCCACCGCCATCATCGTGACCCCGGGGGCCGCCGGCATCGGCCAAACGGTCGCCCTGCTCAGCGGCGTAAACGTTTCATTTGCTACGCTATTATCAAATAACAACATCAGGGTCGGGGGGCATCTCATATAGTCACGGATTGCCTCACGGCGACGCCGCGGTGACATGAGCAGAACGAAAATGAACACGAAAGCAAACCGATAGCAGCACCAGCCACGTAACGGCCGTAACATGCCCGAAATGCAATGAAATATCATTGCGTGTAAACAACATTGTTGAATCGAATGATCGCAACCGCTACAGAGACGCCGGCTACAGCCTGTAGCAGCCCTTTGTCATTATCCAGCCAACGCTGGGTCACGGAGCTTTCATGCTTAAAACGCCGGTTTTGACGATCCAGCCGATCACGGCCCCTGTCGAGGTGGGACAGTCGGTTCTGATCGGATACGTGACAGCCGGGTCATATGCCCCCCTGACATTGCTACAGACTGAAGGGGCCGGGTCGGTCACGCTGGGTCTGGTGGTCGCCGGGCTCCAGGACATCTGGTACACTGCCCCCGCCGACGCCGCCGGGGCGGCAACCGACAGCTTTGCCTTCAAGGTCAGCGACAAATCCGGCCTCAGCGCAACCGCACCCGTTGAGACCGTCACCCTCGATCCGGGCCTGACCTACACCGCGGTCACGCCCGCGGTTCTGGAGAGCGGACAATCGACGGTCGTCGCCACACTCACCCCGGGTCTGCCGACCGACACACTGTCACTGATCGATGCCCCCGACGGCCTGTCCCTGGGGCCGGTGCTGGCCAACGGAACCCAACAAATAACCTACACAGCGCCGCTCGGTATCACCACCAGCAGCGAGCAAACACTGACTTACGTCGTTGATGACCAAAACTGGGTCGGTAATTTTTATACCAACACGGTCCAGTTGGACGCCGGTCCGGTGATCACGGCCGTCCCGTCCGGCGACGTCGAGAATAACCAGATCGTGGTGATCGGCACCGTTGCGCCAGGCGTGCCGGGCGACATGTTGACACTGACCCAAACCCCCGGATCGATCGGTTCTGTTAGCCTCGGTTCCGTGGTCAACGGACAACAGCAGATTCTCTATACAGCTCCGGCGCATATCTACGCATCGGCTGTGGATGGTGTTGCCTACAGCATCACCGACCAACACGATGACACGGTGGCAACCGGATCGGCAAACGTGCAGCTCGACCGCGGCGTCGTGGTCACTCCAGTCGGGACCGTTACTTTGGCCAAGGGCCAGTCAGCGGTTGTTGACTATGTCAGCGGCGGATTACCGGGCGATACCGTGACCCTGGTCCAGACAGCGGCCGGCCGGGGCAGTTTCACGCTGGTGGAAACCGTCGATGGCGGCACAACACAACCCAACCAATACGTTGTGCTATATACTGAAACCGGCGCGTTCGCCACTAGTCTGCGCGACACGGCGGCGTTTCAGGTGTTTGACGGATCGAGCGGCAAACCGGCCGGCGACACGCCCTACATCCGGTTGGACGCTGGCCCGGCCCTTACGGCCGTTAATCCGGCCGCCGTTGTGAAGGGACAGTCCACGATCATCGGCTCCGTGACCCCCGGGTTCGGAAATGACGTGGACACGCTCCAGCAGACCGGTTCGGGTTCGGGTACCGTAACGCTCGTTGGAAACAAAGTTGTCTATACCGCGGCTGCCAATGTTACTGCGACGGCACCTGATTCAGTGTCTTACACCGTCACCAACCAGTTGGGCTCGTCGGTGTCCGGAGCTGCGACCGTGAAGGTTCTCGGCGCCGCCGCGATCGACAGCAGTGCCGCGATCTCTCCCAAGGGCGGGAGCAATTTCATCGATCTGGCCGGCGGTGCGCCAACAATGACCTTCATCAACGCCAACAACGTCGTCTATCTTGAGGGTTCCGCAAGCCCGACAATCGTGGACAATTCGGTGGGTCTGAAGATCGATGTCGCGGCGCCCACGGTATCCGCCATCGTGAAGAATTTCGCCGCGGATAGCACCGGCGTTGTGGATTTGTTGAACGGCGTCGGTGGCTATACGACCGCCGCTTCAGCGCAGGCCGCGCTGGTGTCCGATGGTCACGGTGGTTCCATGCTCTCCCTGGGGAGCGGCACGGGTTCGATCGATTTCATGGGAATGGCACCGAGCTCAATCGCGGCGACTCATTTCAAGATTGGATAATTGAAATTTCGGGCGCCGGTTCGAACCGGCGCCATTTCAAATCCGCATTGAATCTCAGCACGGCAAAAGGCCGATCGGAGGTTCTTGCTGTTGCCAGCCGAACTCCGGCACGAAACGCGGGTCCAAACCGTGTGGTGTCAGGGGTTGCCGAGCAGTCCGGGGGCCGTGCCGCTGGCGTCCGGGCTTTGCAACCATTTCGAAAAAACCACAAACTCATCAGCGAGAGCCGTGGCTTCCGCTGCCGGAACGTCCTTCTGTAGCACTGCAATCGCACCGGTTCGGTCCCCGGCCGCCACAAGCGCCAACGCCAGATTGTGGCGCGCCCGGCGGGGGGCCGCCGGGTCAGACGCCGCGGCGGCTAAAGCCTGAGCCGCGTCCGCGGGATGGCCCGACATCAGATACGATATGGCAAGATTGCTGCGCACCCCCCAGTCCCCGGGTGCCAGGCGCAACGCGTCCTGGTAACGCGCCTGCGCGTCGGTGTGACGGTGCTGCAAATCATCGGCGACGCCCAGGCCGCTCAACGCGTCGACGTTGGTGTGATCCTGCTCCAGCGTGCGCCGGTACGCGAGCGCCGCGGCGGGTACGTCACCGATTTTGAGTGCGACGCGCCCTACAGCGACAAGACGCCGGGGATCCGGCCCGCCAATCGTCACCGCTCGGTCCAAGGCCGCCAGCGCCTCAGGGTAAAGCCGCGCCTGTTCGGCCGCGAGGCCATACCGCTCCTGCGCGGCCGCGTCGCCGGGGGCCAGCCGGGCCGCCTCACGCAGTGTTTCCACCGACAGTCCGGCGTTCTCCTCGCCACCCATCGCTTCGGTTAGCGTACGCCGCGCACCGGGTGAGAGCGTGTTCACCGACGCCGGAGACGAGCATGCGGCCAGGACCGGCAGCACCACCAGCCATCCCAAAAGAGTGTGGAGTTTCAGCATGCGCCGGCTGCGATCCATCAAAATCCGTCATCATGACAGATGCCTTAGACAGGTAATCGCGGCGACCTGCGTCATAACGATTGCGTGAGCCGGCCGGTGCGCGTCGAAGCATCACCAGACGCAGGGAATAAGCCGCCATGTCCGGCTCTTGTAGGCCGCATAGGCAGGAAATGCCTGACTGAGGACCTGCTCTTCATAAAATATCCGACGTATCTGAAGGGCAGCGTGAAGGCAGACCACGACGATTGTCATGGGGGAGAGATACAGCAGCGCGGCGCCGGCGATCATAATTTCCTCAGCCAGATACAACGGATGACGCACCACGGCGTAGGGCCCGGCGGTTACCAGCCGGCGGGCTTGCGGCACCAGACTGAACGATTTACCCAAATGGCAAATTGTGAAAAAAATCAACACGTTTCCGGTCAGGATCAAGGCCGATGCGATCAGGACTCCCGCGTCTGATCCCTCCCCCCGCGGCATCAGCCCGATCAGCCATGGCAGGTAGGTGCCTGCGAACGCCATCACGTTGGGCATCAATCCATTCGCCCGCGCGATCGGTGGTGGCCGTATCAGGATCATCAGCCACAATGTCAGGTACACCAGAACCAGCGCGCCTTGGGACACCAGCCGCGACCAACCGCTAAACGCCGAGAAAGCAAGATCCCCGAAGCTGTGATAGTGCCAGTCGCGCGCCACCAAAACCGCCAGGAACAGGAACCAGGCACTACCGAACAGGCGAAACACGAGGTCACCGATTCTTCGGTGGTTAACTTGACCTGGACTTCGAGCCGGAGGAATGCGACCGGAAGCCGCCTCTTCAAATGCCCGCACACTGTCCTCCTGTCGTTGGTGAAACATGATAGCTTCGATCGACGCGCCCGGCATGACAGGCAGCCGCCTGACACGGAGGATCGCCGCGCTAACCGCCCGGTGTGGCCGGTAGCCCGGGACACATGGGTTGCGAGGTCGTGGGATCGACGTAGCTGACCCACTGCGCGTCGGCGCCGGTGCGCAGCGGCATATAGGCGGATCGGGTCATAAGAATGGGACCCGTAATGAACTGAGTGAATATCGGGACAAATCGATACGTTACGTCCACGACCAGCAGGGGCGAGGAGGTGAAAGCATCGGGCGGCAATGTACCGAACGACTGCACGGACGCATCGGTGCCTGTCGCGACCAGCGGCCCGCACGGCCGTATCGTTCCGCCGGTGCCGATGGTCGCTTTGCTCCATGCGACCGCGGCCGTGTAGGGGGTCGTGCAACCCGACGTGCAGGCCGTGAAAATCACACTGGTCATCACAACGCCAAAATTGTGCGCCGAGGTGGATGCCAATTGCGGCAGTAACGGATAGGCGGCGGTGCTCGCGGTATAGGCCTGCGCAACCGTCAGACTGTTGGTATTGTTCGGTTGGGCTGCCGTGCTGGTTGCGATCTGGCCGACCGCCTGCGCCGCCTGGGTCAGGTGCCACCAGGTCGTGGTGCCGGCCACCAGATCATACACCCCGAAGGCCAGCATAAACATCAGCGGCGCCACCAGCGCGAACTCCACAGCGGCAACACCGCGGTGGCCGATGTGGCGACACCCAACAATTGGACTCCGTTTTCCCATCGTCATGGGCATCAGCTAATATTCGTTCGCATAGGGCGCACTGGAAACCAAAACCGACCCGGCGGTGCCGTTAAAGCTCGCCGCTGCCCCGGCCAGCGGCCATGTCAGCGCGGGTCCGAGGTATCTCACCTGCAACAACATCAGCGAGGACGTTTGTCCGGCGCTGAATGTCGCGGGCGCGGTCAGCGTACCGGACACGACAGGCGGATTGGATTGGCTGTTGGTCAGGTAGTCCGGAGTGACCGGATACAACATCATCAGCACGTTGGCGCATTTCAGCATCGGCGCCAGCAGCGGACAGAAGGACGCGGTTTGAAAAGTCGACTGACTGGCGCTCAAGGTCCGCTTTGAATCGACCGCCAGCAGACGCGCCGCGCGCACCGTCGCGTAGTCAAGCGCGATTTGCGCGTACAGGTGAAAGCTCAGTTCGGCGGTAAACAACAGCACACCAATAAACGTGACCGCGACCATGGCAAACTCAACCGCGACCGACCCGGCCCGCCGCCGCCGTATTACCCGGATGCGCCGTGAGGTCATTGCATCCTCAGCAACTGCACCGCCGCCGGTCCGCCCACGATCAGCAGAACGGTCGGCATGATGAACGCCACCATCGGAATCGTCAGCATCACCGGCAGCCGAGCCGCCCGCGCCTCGAAACCGATCATCTGTTCCTGCCGCAGTTCCTGCGCCAGCACACGCAACGAACGCGACAACGGCGCTCCGATCTGAATCGATTGCACCAGCGTGGACGCCAGCCGCCGCAGGAATTCGACGTCCAGCCGCGCGCCCATATCCATCAGTACAGCGCGCCGATCGGACGTGATATGCAACTCGTTGACCGTCACCGCGAACTCCTCGGCGATTTCGGGATGCACAGCGGCCAACTCGCGGGTGACACGTTCCAAGGCCGGCTCGAACGCCAGCCCGGCATCGACGCAGATGACCAGCAGGTCCAGCGCGTCGGGCAGGCCGCGATCGATGGCTGCCAGCCTTCGGCGGCGGCGGCGGCCCATGGCCATAGCCGGCGCGACCAATGCGACAATCGCACCGCCGGCCGCGGCGACCAGCTCGATATATCCGGTCTGACCAAGCGCACTGGCGAGAGCCAAGGCAACCGCCGGCAGCCCCGCCAACAACAGCATCTTACCGCCCACAAACGCCGCCACGGCGGTTTCGCCGCGCATATTCACGCCCGCCATCAGCAGCTTCGCTTCATGCTGCGTTTTCCGGGGCACTAGGCCAAACCGCAACAGAACCACACCAACGCCGGCCACCAGGCGCATCAAGCTGGCGACCGGCCGGTTGCGCCCGCGCCCCGCTCGGGCCGGACCGGCGTTAACGGAGCGTACGCGCCGGGCGACCAGTTCGGCCTGCCGCACCCGCCCGTTCAGCATTACGATGCAGATAGCAAACAGCACGGCGAACGCCAGCATCAGCGCGAACGTCACCCGGGAATCGGTCATCGCAGGATCTTGCCGATCATGTTTTTCATCATCAGGCTACCCAAAAGAAGCATGAAAATCGCCGCCCCGAGGACCCGCCGGCCGGTCGGGTCGTCGATCAACAGGCGGACATAGTCGGGGGCGACAAAAGCCAGAACGGCACCGGTGAAGATCGGCAGCACACCCAGGACAATCGCGCTGGTGCGCGCCTCGCCGGCCAGCGCATAACCGCGCCGGCGCAGCATCACCCGCCCGCGAATCACATCGGCCAGGCCGTCCAGTGCCTCGGTCAGGCTGCCGCCCGTCTGATATTGCAAAATCAGCGTGGTGGCGAAGAAACGGTATTCGGTCAGACCACTCTCCCCGGCCATCTCGAACAACGCCTCGGACAAAGGCACACCGATGGCCAGGCGATCGGCGAGGCGATCGAATTCATTGTTTGTCGGGGCCTGCGCGTCGCGGGCGACGCCACGCAAAGCTTGCGTCACCGTTTGCCCGACCCGCAACGACCGCACCATCATGCCCAGTGCATCGGGGAACTGGCGGTAAAGCTGGTCACGCCGGCGAGAGGCAAAAGATGCGAACACCATGCGGCTGAACACCACCCACGCCAGCGGCACAGGCAGCCACTCCGGCGTATCCCCGACCAGCGCGACCAGCGCCGTGGTCGCCCGCGCCGCCACGAACGTTCCGACCAGCACCAGCCCCCAATGAATGGGATAACCAGCACTGCGTTTCAGATTGATGCCGAACAGGCTCGCCAGGCGCGGACCGGCCACCGGCATCCGCTCCAGCAGGGTGCGCGGCATGAATTTCCGGGCCGCGCCGTCGCCGCGGTAGGGATCGAGCACGAGACGGGCGCGCGCCAGGGTCGTTGCAGTTGCCTGAATGCGCGTCAGCAACAGCGCCGCGCCACCGCACACCAGCAGCAATGCGAAGCCTGTGAGCACAAGCGGGAGCGGCAGTGTCATCGCTTATCCGTCACCCAAGGCAGACTGCCAGGCGCGCTCCAACCCGAAATAGATCAGCCGGTCCTGGAAGGTCGGGTGGGCTCGGTTGACCCGCCAGGTGCCTTGAACGCCGCCGTCGGCGTCCTCACCGGTCACTTCGAACGCGAAAATGTCGTTCAGGACGTAAACGTCGCCCTCGAGTCCGCACAGTTCACTAACCTGGATGACGCGCCGCGTCCCATCACGCTGGCGTTGCACCTGCACGATCAGGTCGATCGCGCCGGCGATCTGGTTGCGGATCGATCGTTCGGGCAGGCCCATGTTGCTCATCTGCACCATGCTTTCCAACCGCATCAGCGCATCGCGGGAGGAATTCGCATGCACGCTGGACATGCTGCCATCGTGACCGGTGTTCATGGCCTGTAGCATGTCGAACGCCTCGGTGCCGCGGACCTCGCCCAGGATGATGCGGTCGGGACGCATGCGCAGCGCGTTGCGCACCAGGTCGCGCTGCGATACCTCACCGCGGCCTTCCAGATTGGCCGGGCGGGTCTCCAACTGCACGACATGCCGTTGCTGCAACTGAAGTTCGGCCGCATCCTCGACCGTCACGATCCGTTCGGTCGCACCGATCATCCGGCTCATGGCATTCAGCAGGGTGGTCTTGCCCGAACCGGTGCCGCCCGAAATGATCACATTCAGCCGGGCGGTCGCCGCGATTTCCAGTATCCGGGCGATCGGACGCGACAGCGACCCGAACCGCACCAACTTGTCGAAGTCGATGACGTCGCGCGAGAATTTTCGGATCGATAAACACGGGCCGGCCAAGGCGAGCGGCGGGAAGATGATGTTGACGCGGCTACCGTCGGGCAGCCGCGCATCGACCATCGGACTGCCCTCGTCCACGCGCCGGCCCACCGAACTGGCAATGCGTTGCGCGATTCTGTCGACATGGGCGACGTCGCGAAAGCGGATCGACAATTCCTCGACCTTGCCGCGGCGTTCGATGAACACACGCTCCGGGCCGTTCACCATGATGTCGGTGATGCTGTCATCGGCCAGCAAAGGCTCCAACGGACCCAGACCGAGCATGTCATCGACAAGTTCGGACGCGAGCTGGAACTGCTCGCGGGCGCTGAGCTGGATCCGGCGCTCGTCGGCAATCTCGGCCAGCAGACGTTCGACTTCGCTCCGCAATCGTTCCGGTGTCATGGCCGCGGCGGCGGTCGCGTCCAGCCGGCTCATGCACAATGCGCGCAACTCGCCGGACTGAGTGCTCGGCGCCTGGGCGGCCTGGGCGGCCGGCAGGAAATAGGACGAGCGTGGCGCCGCCGCTTTCGGTGCCGGCGCGGGTGCCGCCGTGGGTTCGGGGCGCGCCACGGGCGCGGGTTCGGCCCTGCGGCGGCCGAAGGTGAATGTGTCGCTCATCCGAAGATCCGCTGCAGGAACCGGCCGCGCACCGCGGTCGGACGCACCGTCGCGGTGCGCAAGGCAATCTCGGCGATCGCATCCCGCATCGGGCCGCGCGCGGCTACGGCGGGCTTGCCGCTCAACTCGGCCTCGCGGGCACGCCGGCCGATGTCCGGTATGATGATGTCGGCTGGCATCTGTAGCGCTTCCTCCACCTGGCCTTTGTTGAACCCGCCGGGCGTTCCGGCTCGGTTCAGCACGATCAGCGGACGGCGGACCTGACGAGGCCCCGTCGCCAGGGCGACAATCCGCAAGGTGTCGCGAATGGCGGGCAGGCTGGGATCGAGCACAACGATGCTCTGGTGCGCGTGTTCGCGGAGCACCCTCAGCATCGGGCTGTTGCCGATCGGCAAATCGACCACGATGAAATTGTAGCGCCGCTGGAGCAAGTCGAGCAGCGTCTCCGTCGCGCCCGTGCAATAGCGGAAATGTTCGTCGAGCGGGCCTTCGCTGGCCAGCACGTCCAGCCGGGGGCTGGCCGCCTGCACGGCGCGACCGACATATAATTCGTCCAATCGGTCAGGCGTTTCCAACCCGGCACGCAACGCCGGCCCGGGCTGCATGCCCAGCATGAGCGCCGCGGTGCCGGTTTGCAGATCGGCATCCAGCAGCAAAGTGTGACGATTGGCCAGTGCGCCGAGGTACCAGGCCAGGTTGCTGGCGACGGTGGAGGCCCCCGATCCGGCCCGCGCGCCCACGACCGCGATCACTCGTCCGCCGCGCAGGACGTTGCCGGGTTCAGAGCGTCCGCCCAGGGCGGGACCGAAATGACGGGCGACCATCTCCGCCGTCAGTGGCTTGAACAGATACTCCCGAACGCCCAGACCGCGGGTAATGCGGCGATAGAAATCCATATCCTGACGGTCGCCGATGACCAGCACGTTGACGTCCGGCTCGACGACCTGCGACAGATCCTCCAGCGCGCCCAGGGGCTGCGCCTCGCCAGACACGTCGATGATCAGCGTGGTCGGCGCCGTGCCGTGCTGAAGCGCCATCATCGCCTGGCGGATGTTGGCCCGGCGAATATCCGGCGCGGTCGGCAGGATGCCGGCCAGCCCCTCTCGCAACGTTGCCTCGGTCGCCGCGTCGGTCGCGAAACCGAGCAGAACGGCGCGATCGGACCGAGCGACAAATTCCTCGATGGCGGGCGCTTCGGTTTTGCCAAGAAGACCGTCCGGTGACATCAGTTTGCTCCCGGCGCGGGACTGGCGGGCGGTGCCGCGGCTGCCGCGCCCCCACCGCCGCCGCCGATTTTGGAGATACCGTTATCGGGTAACGGCTTGACCTGACCCAGGCGAAGCCGCGTCACCGCTGCCACGGCGGTTCGCCCGCTGCTGCCGGGTTCGTCCACGCCTCGCTCCAGGTCGCGTCGATCGGCGACCATCAGGCGCAGGTTATCCTCGTTCGCACCCGTGGCATGCCAGGTCCCTTCCCGTTGGAACGGGTCGGTGCATGCGGAAAGACCGAGCATCGCGGTCAGTAACAGCAGGGCAAAGTGTCTCATCGAACAACGAATCCCACATCGCCTGGAACGGTCGCCGGTGGATTGGTCTTGCCGGCGTACTGGCGAAACAACAGAACGCGGTCCAAATCGCCGGCGGGCTTGTCGGCGGCGGTTTCCGGCCCGCGAAGCGACTTCGCGTCATTGGTCGGGCGGACGATGTACGGGGTGATAACGATCACCAGTTCGGATTCATTACGTTGAAAATTGTCCGACCGCATCAGTGCCCCGATCACCGGAATCTCGCCTAGCCCGGGTATCGTCCCATTGGTTTGGGTGCGGGAGGCCTGCATCAGCCCGGCGATCGCAAAGCTCTGACCGGACCCCAGCTCAACCGTGGTGTCGGCGCGGCGCACCGTCAGGGCCGGAATCTGGAGCGTCGAGTTGCCGGCCGCCAGTTGCACCGCCCCCTGGGTGCTGAGTTCGCTGACCTCCGGGCGCACGCGCAGGCTGATATGGCCGTCAGTCAACACCGTCGGGACGAATGCCAGCGCCACCCCGTATTGCTTGAAGTCGATCGTGATCTGGCCGTTCTGCTGCCCCACCGGGATCGGGAATTCGCCACCGGCCAGAAAGCTGGCGGTCTCTCCCGATTGGGCGGTCAGGTTCGGTTCGGCCAGGATCGTAACCAGTTGGTCCTGGGCCAATGCGTCGATGACCGAATTGACATTGACCGCGCCCTTGTAGGCCAGACCAAGCGTGCTGGGCAGGTTGGTGGGACTGGCCTGCGAGTAGTTGGTGGCGGCGGCAATGCCGAAGCGGCCGATGTTGCCCAAGGCCTGCCAGTTGATACCCAGTTGGCGGGTGACGGAGCGTGAAACCTCAATAATGCGCACCCGCAGATTGACCTGTGTGGCGCCGAGAACGGTGATGCGGTTGTCCACCGTCTGGTTGGGCGCGGCGTAGCTCTGCACGACCGAAAGCGCCCGTTCGGCTTCGGCCGGCGTATTGGTTTCGCCCGAGACCGACAAACCACCCGGCCGCGTTTCCACCTGGAGATTGGTGCCGGGCATCAAGCGCGCCAGCGTGGCATGCGCCTCGATGGCCCCGAACGCCGATGGGCGCACCGTCACTTCGTACTGGGCCAGCAGCTTGCCGGCACTGTCCATGGCGGCAATCGTCGTGCGGCCAGGGGCAACGCCGAAGATAAACAGACTTGACGCACTGGCCGGACGTGCCTCGGCCACCTTGGGGTCCGCGGCGAATACGCTGGCAGCGGCGCCCGGCAGCATCACCACACGGCCGCCGCCGGCCTCGATCGCCAGGGCGTTCCCACCACTGGTTGGCACCGCGACCGTTGACACGGCTGTCGTCCGGGCAACCGGGACGAAAACTGTGCTCGGCAGCTTCGGGCTGTCCGGCATACTGTCCGGCTCGGCCGCCATCGACCGCAACGGCAAAGTCGCCAGTAAAACGGCGGCGTATCGGCGCAAATGCGACATCAGAAGTGGACCTCCTCGAGTTTTTCGGGGCCGCTGTAAACACGCAAGGAACCACCGCTGTTTGCGGTGGACCCGGTCAGAGCGGACGACACATCGCCCGCCCAGGTGACGGTCGGTGTTCTGCTAAACCGGGCGGGTTCATCGCTGGCCTCGGCCGGGTTCCCGCCGGGCGCCGCGTGCACGGCCAACGATAGCTTCCCCAGACGGGCACCAACTGCGATGCGTTCGGCCTGAGCCGACGTCACCTCCAGCGTCACCGTGCGGACGTTGCGTTCGGCCGCCTCGGACCCAACAGCGCCCTGCATAAGCTGCTGGTCGATCGCGATGACCCGCGCATCGGCCATCATTGTCTCGCCCGACACCTTGTGGGCGGCGGCCAGTGTGTTGGTGTTGTCGGCGGACTGAGTCAGGACAACGTCCACATGATCGCCGGGCCAGATCAGGCCGGCCGCGCCGCTGACCGGATCGACGCCGATGCTCACCGCGAGCATGCCCGGTGCGAGGACGGCGGCGAGAAAGCCGCGATCGGTCGAACGCAGCACGTTATCTGGCCGCAACGGTGCGCCGGCCGGAAGATTGTGCCGGATCATGCCGCCAAGCACCGCCTCGCGCGCCGCCGGGGTGTCGATAACGATGTCCGGCCCCGGCGTCGCCGATAACCGGGACGCGACGTCGTCCGGAACCAGCAACGCCCCGGCCCGCAGCGGACGGGCAGCGACCAGCGCGGTGACACCGGGTGCCGGCATAGGCGCCGTCGCCACTTCGGTTGGCGCCGGGATCTGCGGATGCATGGCCATCCAGGCAACGCCGAGAAAGCCGGCGAGGCCAAGAGCCATCACAAAATACAACAGGGATCGGAGCGCCATGGATTTTATCCGTTCAACAAAGAAACGGCTCCGCCGGCCGCGATTGCGACCGCGTACGGCAACGGTCCACGCCGCCGGATCCGCCATGCCTCGACGCGAAGAACCCGGCCCAACAAACTGGCCGGGCGGCTACCAAGCGCGGCCGGAACGAATGGCCGAAGCGACAGAAATCCCAGCGCCAGCACGCCTCCCGCCAAGGCGGTATCGAGCACAAACGCCGGAACGCTGGCGAGCGGCACCGCAAGCGCGGTGCTACCCAGCAATTTTGCATCGCCGCCGCCCAGGGCGCCGGCCCAACAGGCCGTCACCGCCAGGGCGAAAACTGCCAACGCAGCCAAAGCCGCCCGGCCAAGGTCGCCGCCGGACAGGTGTGTGGCGACGCCACACCCTACAAGAGCGACGGAGACCGAATCCGGCAGTGTGCGAAATCCGACATCATGAATCGCTGCCACCGCCAACAGAACAAAAGCAGCGGTGGCAGTAACGTTACCAATAAATTCTACAGGCGGGATCATAGCATTTTGCTTTCTTCGCCGCATCATAAGTTCAAAGGCAATTTACATGGCGGAGGATATCGTCGTGAATGCCGCGGTCACCGAGGTGCCTACGCCTTTCACGGCGCCGATGATCACAACCGCGATCAGTGATGCGATCAGACCATATTCCATTGCGGTTACAGCTCGTTTGTCGTTTCGCAGCGCCAGAAGCGCCTGCTTGATCCGGGTCTTCGTATGCATGAGATGATGTTTCATTGAGGTACTCCTCGATTTTCGCGGTTTGCGCCTCGCTGGTCGCCAAGTCGGAGGCCCGATACTGTTTATAAGTGGCAATGGAAAATCGCCGGATAATTTCGGAAAAATCGAATCCTGCCAGCGGTTCGCACGAGTCCTGGCGGGGGACCGCTCGGCCTCAACTGGCATTCGGCCGGCAACTCCTTACACAGCAAGCAATCTGAATCGATCGAGATAAGGCTTTTATATTTTTCGGAAAGCGATCAATGTCAGTGCATTCGACCAAGGTGCAATGTTTATTGCGAATTGATACGCCATCATCACGCCACCCGAACGGCGGCAATCGCGATACCCGTCCCGCGGGACTGTGAGAGTTGGAATTTTTAAGATGTCGATGCAATTAAAAATATTCAGTGCCTGTTTGGGTTTTGTTGCCATCATTGCTGTCCTGGGTGGTTTGGCGCACCGGCAAAGCGCGGAAACCGGCCGGCTTGCCATCGATATCTATGATCACTCTCTCATCGGCCTGTCGTATGTGGACCAGGCTGAGGCCGAATTTCTTCGGATTGCCGCCGGCAATCAATCCGCTGGCGAATCAGGCCGGGCCGATTTCCAAAGGGTGATCGACCGGCTCGACGTCGCGCTGGAGCGCGCCGGATCCGTGCGCACCCGCGCCGCCGGAATACAGGCCCGCGCGTTGGTGACGGCCTTGCTGTTCACACCGGCCGCCGACCTGCCGGCGCGGATCGCACTGGCCGATCATAGTATGTCTCGGTTGGTCAGAAATTTCGCCGCCGACGGATTGGAAGCACGCGACGAGGCCGAGGACCTGGTCGCCCATACCGACCGGCTGGTGATGGTCGAGATCGCGGTGGCGATCGGCATGGCCCTGGCGGTCGGCTGGCTGGTCGGACGTATCCTGTCACGGCCGCTGGCCAGGATCGTTCGCAGTGTCGGCATCCTCGCCGCTGGCAACCTGGACCATGGGATCGAAACATCCCTGGTGCGGCGGCGGGATGAAGTCGGCGCCGTCGCACGTGCCGCCGAGGTGTTTCGCGAAGCGATGCGGCAGAACCTGCTCGCGGGCCAGGAACGCGAGCAAGCGCACGAGATGAAAGCGGCCGAGATGCGCCAACTTGCGGAACTGGAACTGAAGCGCATTCGGTTGCTGAGCGATATGACGCAAGAGATCATGATTATCTGCCGGGACGGCGTCATTCTGCAGGTCAACGCCGCTTGCAGCCGCCTGTTTGGCGTTCCGGACGATCAACTGATCGGCGGCCGGGTGCTGGATCTGATCTCTGAGGTCGATCATCGCGCAATTCTGCGTTGCCTGCGGCGGCGCGAGGGCCGCACCGATCGCGCGGACGCACATCTGATCGGACCCGATGGGTCCCTGATAGCGGTCGAATATTCCAGCAATACGATCGACTACGAAGGTCAGGCCGCAACGGCGATCATGTTTCTTGATCTGTCAGACCGCAAAAGGAACGAGGCAAGAATTCGCCATCTGGCCCACCATGATCCCCTCACCGACCTTCCCAACCGATCGTTGCTGCAGGAACGGATCGTTGACGCCATCGAGGCGGCAGAGGGCTCGCATGACATCCCGGCCCTGCTGTATCTCGATCTCGACCGTTTCAAGCCGGTGAACGACCTGCTGGGTCATGCCGCGGGTGACCTGCTGTTGATCGAGGTCGCCAGGCGCCTGAAATCAATCACCCGGCTGACCGACACCGTGGCCCGCGTGGGCGGCGACGAGTTCGTGATCGTTGCGCTGATCGATTCAGAGGAAAGTGGCGCTGTGCTGGCGCAACGGCTGATTGATGGGTTTGTCACTCCGTTCGACATCAATGGCCATCAGGTCGAAATCGGGACATCGGTTGGCATCGCCATGTGTCCGCGGGACGGCAACGATCAGCAAGCCCTGCTGCACGCCGCTGATACCGCCCTTTACAGCGCGAAGCACGAAAAGCGCGGCACGTTTCGCTTTTTTGAGCCGGCCATGGATCTGGACGGATTGGCCCGCCAGCAAATGGAAACCGACCTGAAGCTGGCGATCGAACGCCGCCAGTTCCTTTTGCACTATCAGCCCATTGTCAATTGCCGAACCGGTAAGGTCGAGGGCTTTGAAGCTCTGCTGCGCTGGAACCATCCCGCACGCGGACTGGTGCCGCCCGCCGAGTTCATACCCGTGGCGGAACAGACCGGCATGATCGTCGAAATCGGGCAATGGGTGCTGGAAACCGCGTGCGCGGCAGCCTCCGCCTGGGCGTCGCCCTTTTGGGTGGCGGTGAATGTGTCACCGGTTCAATTCCGCCTGTCCGATCTGCCGGCGACCGTGTCCGACGTCCTGAAGCGTACCGGACTGCCGGCCAATCGTTTGGAAATCGAAATTACAGAGGGCGTCCTGATGGAGGATTCCCGCCTCGCGGCAAAGGTCCTGATCGCGTTGCGGCAAGTGGGAGTCACGCTTGCGCTGGACGATTTCGGCACCGGCTACTCCAGCCTGAGCTACCTGCATTCCTTCCGGTTCGACAAGCTGAAGATCGACCGTTCTTTCGTCGCGCGACTGGGTGAAACGGATGAAGCGACGATCATCGTGTCGTCGATCGTTGGCCTGGCGCACAACCTTGGCCTGTTGGTCGTTGCCGAAGGCGTGGAGACACCGCGGCAAGCGGAGATGTTGCGCGATCTGATGTGCGATCAGGTCCAGGGGTATCTGCTGGGCCGGCCGATGCCAATGGATCATCCGACCGAACTGGCGCACGCCCGGGCGAGGGCGTTGTTTCCTGGCGGCTCGGTCATCGCAGCGAGGCCGGATGTTGCTGACGAACAGATGCTGATCGGCAAGGGCGGACTGGACGGGTAGGGCCGCCCTGCCCCGCTGTCACTACGCGAACGACTCCGTCATTGCTGAATAGACCAGCGTGCGCAAATCCCGGCGCAGCGTCAGGCGAACGTCACTGGCGATGACCTGGGTCATGAAGACGACGGCCAGATCCTCCTTCGGATCGATCCAGAACGCGGTCGATGCCGCGCCGCCCCAAAAGAATTCTCCTAACGTGCCGGGCAGACGGGTCTTGGCGACGTCGATATTGACGCCGCAGCCGATGGAAAATCCGACGCCAGAATAACCGGATTCAGAGAACGAGCCAGGAGGCGCCATGTCCGCCAGTTCCTGGTTGTTGGGCAGGTGATTCAGGCTGAACAGCGCGACGGTTTTGGGACTGAGGATCTGCACCCCCTCCAACGTGCCTTTGTTCAGCATCATGCGGCAGAACCGCATATAGTCGTGTGCCGTTGAGACCAGACCGCCGCCGCCCGATTCCACGTTGGGCGGCCTGGCGTAGGTGCTGTTGCCGGCATCGTCCTGCAGTTTGATGCCGCCGCCTGCCGCGGGCTGGTAACAGGAACTGAAACGATCTCGTTTCTCGGGCGGACACCAGAAGGCGGTGTCGGTCATACCGAGCGGCTCGAACAGGTGGGTGCGGAGGTATTCGCCGAAGCTCATGCCGCTGAGTTTTTGGACCAGATAGCCCAGGACGTCGATCGACAGGGAGTAGTTCCATCGCGTCCCGGGGGAGAATTCCAGCGGAATGGAGGCGAGTCGCTCGATCAGGACGTCCAGGCCGCCCTCCGTGGTGAGTGCGGAGATGTCGGCGCCGCGATAGGCCGCATCGACGCTGGTGCGGTGCATCCAGCCGTAGGTGAGACCCGAGGTATGGGTGGCGAGGTCGATGACCTTCATCGGGCGGATCGGCGGGGTGGTGACGAAGGATTGTGGGCCGCTCACAAGCGAGGCCACGCCGGTTGAATAAACGCCGAGGTTCTTCCAGGACGGGATGTGGGTGGCGACATCGTCATCCAGGCCGATCAGGCCTTGCTCCAGTAGCATCATCAGGGCGACGGCGGTGATGGGTTTGCTCATGGAGTAGATGCGGAAGATGGCGTCTTCCCGCATCGGTTTGCTGCGTTCGAGATCGATGTGGCCAGCCATGCCGGTGTGGACGATCTCGCCCCGGCGGTAGATCTGGGTGAGGATTCCAGGGAGGTGGCCGGTTTCGACGTATTTGGCGGCCATGATGCGGTCGAGGCGAGCCAGGCGTTCGGTGGACAGGCCGGCGTGGATCATGGGGTACCTCCCTGGGGTGGTTGGTTGGGGCGGTAGTAACCGGGGAGCGACGAGGGTTTGTCAAATCGCGCCGTCGCAAGCAGGCGACCTCTGAATTCTATCGAGCGACCGATTGGCTTTACGGAAACCCGCGTTTCAGCCTGATCGAACTCGTTGACGTCCAGGAACAGGTAGCCGCCATCCTCCGGGTCGAAACCGACGTCATGACCCGCGCCAGCCTCCACCCCCGTCTTCGCAAACAAATCGAGGCGGAAGCCCTGCGCGTGTTTTAAGCGTCTTGAGAAAACCACCGCCGCTCGGCTTATCGCCCCAGTAGCCGGTGCGGCCGACCAAAAAAGCTGAAGCCCCAAGGCTTGTCACCTTGGGGCTTCGACGATCCTGCTATGCGGAATGGTTATCGCGACATTCAATTAATAGGCATTTACAGCGCAAAGGTAAAGCGTCCCAACTGCAATGCGTGCAGCACGGTCTCCCGAACCGACTTCAAATCCTCTGCATCCATGATCACCGTCGCCCGGCGGCCTGCCACCAATACCCGATCCACCCGAGCGTTGCTGACGGTCGTAATAAGGTCAGATTTGGCCCAACTGTCATCGACTAGGCTCATGCCTGGATATTTCACGCCCGGTATGCTTTCGTGAACAGCGGGACCACCGTGGTTAGCCCGCTCTTGGCCGAAATAACGACGCAATGCCGCTCTTTGTACATTTCCGGCAACACTGCCAACGGTCCGACTGTAAGACCAGGTGGAGTGACATGGCGAGGGTCAGGTCCGAACTCGACCATGACTATTTGCCCGGCAGCAAGTCGGATGTTCCTGGGTATCGCCATCGGCCGATTTGATCATAGAGAAGCGTTAAAAACATCCATCGGTTGATTTCTAAAAATTTCTCTCAATCACCAATTAGACGCGCGGAAGGCCCGTTTTGCAGGGCCTTCGCCGACCTCACCCCACCAAATTCTTCGGCACATCCCGGAACGGCCGGTCATTATCCGTCCGAGGCTCCTTCGGCATCCCCAGCACCCGCTCGGAGATAATGTTCCGCTGAATCTCATCCGTCCCACCGGCAATAGATCCGGCCGGCACGGACACCAAAATCTCCGCGATCACCCCGCCCATAGCGCCATCCTCCCCCGTCAGCATCGCGTCCGCGCCAGCGATCATCGTGTGAACCCGCGCCGCCGCCCGAGCCACATGACTGGACGCCAGCTTGCCCAAAGATCCCTCCGGCCCCTGGGGCTTGCCCTGCATCTGTGCCGCCCGCGCCCGCCTGGCCGTCCATTCCGCCGACTTCGACAACACCAGCAGTTTGGCGATTTCCTGCCGCACCACCGGATCGCCGTTCACGCCGGCGGCCTTCGCCCGTTCGATCACCAGATCCACCCGCCCGGCGCGCTGCGGATACCACTTGTATGGCTCCATCACCGTGGCGTTTTCGGCGCGTTCCTCGTCGTAGATCCGCCCGACACCGACAGACGCTCGGCCCCAGTTGCGGACGCCGTCAGCCTCTCGGCGCTCATGCATCAGGGTTGTCGTCGCCACGGCCCAGCCACGGCCGACATCCAGCACCAGATGCTCCGGCAGCACTTCGGCGTCGGTCAGGAACACCTGATTGAACGACGCATGGCCGTTCATCTGCCGCAACGGATGCACGTCCACGCCCGGCTGGTGCATATCAATAACGAAATACGACAGCCCCTGATGCTTCGCCACGTCGAAGTCAGTCCGGGCTAGCAACAAGCCCCAGTCGGCGTGATGCGCGCTGGTGGTCCACACCTTCTGCCCGTTGATCACCCAACGATTGCCCTTCCGCTCGGCCTTCGTCGTCGCGCCGGCCAGATCCGATCCGCTGCCGGGTTCGCTGAACAACTGGCACCACGAGTCCTCACCGGTCAAACTCCGGCGCAGGAACTGTTGTTTCTGCGCTGGCGTGCCATGCGCCAGCAGCGTCGCCGCCGCCAGCCGCCGGATACCAGCTTTTGCCACACCAACTGCACCGATCCGCAGGAACTCTTCGTCCACCACGGCCGCCAATCCGGCCGGCATGCCCTTGCCGAACCAGTCAACAGGCCACGTCGGCACACCCCAGCCGGAGTCGATCAGCTTGTTGCGCCACTCGACCAAACCGTAATCAACACGCCAATTCGCTTCCAGCCAGGCGCGCACGTCTGCGCGGATGATTTCTTCGTTCATGTCCCGGTTCCCCCGCTCAGACGTTCCACGCGCGCATCATCAATTCCCGGTGCCAGGTGGCGTCACCAAGGAAAACCTCCGACGATTTGGCGCGCTTGAACCAGAGATGCGTGTCGTTGTCCCAGGTGAACCCAATCCCGCCATGAATCTGGATGGTGCTGATGGCGGTTTGCATATACGCCTCCGACGCAGCCGCCTTGGCCAACGACGCGATGGCAGGCAGGTCCGGATCGTCCTCGGCCGCGGCCGAGGCAGCCGCATAGGCGGCGGATTTCGCCAGCTCCACATCGACCAGCATGTCGGCCTGCTTGTGCTTCATCGACTGGAACGACGCGATCGATCGGCCGAACTGCACCCGCAAATTCGCATAATCCAACGCCGACTCCCGCAGCCGTTCGGCACCGCCGACCATTTCATTCGCGAGACAGGCCGCTGCCTGGATCATCGTCCGTTCGAATGGGGCCGCCGCGCCGCCTTCCTCGCCCAGCAATAACGCTTCCACCGACGCGAATTCGAGCCGGGCCTGTTTGCGCGTCGGGTCCATCACCTTCAACGCGCGGCGGGTCAGGCCGGGCGCATCGCCGGGGACGGTAAAGAACGAAAGACCTTTGTCGCCACGAGCCAGCACCACGATCAAATCCGCTGTGTGGCCGTCCAAGACGTAGCTTTTCACCCCGTTCAGCCGGTATTGGCCGCCCTCCGAAACCGCCGTCGTCTCGACGCCGATGGCGTCCCAACGGCCGTTCGGTTCGGTAAAGGCCAGCGTGGCGATGCAGCTTCCGTCCGCGATCGCGGGCAGCAGGTCGCGCTTCTGCGCCTCGGTGCCGGCGTTGACGATCGCTGTCGCGGCCAGGACGGTGGAGCTGAAATACGGCGCGCAGACCAGCGCGCGTCCCATTTCCTCCAGCACGATACCCAGTTCAACGAAGCTGAAGCCCTGGCCGCCATAGGCCTCCGGGATGTGGATGGCAGTCAGGCCGAGTTGCTGGTTCAGTTCCTGCCACGCCGCACGGTCCCAGCCGTTTTCGGTTGCCATCAGGCGGCGCACAGCGGTGGTGGGAGATTTGTCCTCGAAAAAGCGGCGCAAGATGGAACGGAATTCCTCCTGTTCGCTGGTGAAGCTGAACTGCATGCGATCTCCTCCTGGTGCGGTCTTTGCCGTCGGTGATGCACAGTGACGGAGGATGCCGCTGTTCGGCAAGGGCGGCCCGTCCGGCTTGTGGCTTTCCCGCCCCTGTCGGATAGTCGCGGCAACGAAGGGGACACGTCACCATGCCGAACCAATCCAAACCATCCGGCAGCAACAGCGGCCCTCTCGCCGGCATTCGCGTGCTGGATCTGACCACAGTGCAAATGGGGCCGTGGTGCACCCGCATTCTGGCGGATTACGGCGCCGACGTGATCAAGGTCGAAGCGCCCGAGGGCGATTCGAACCGCTACACCGGTGTCCCGAAAAACCGCGGTATGAGTGGCACGTTTCAGCACAACGCCCGCGGCAAACGCAGTATCGCGCTCGATCTGAAACAGGCGGCGGCGCGGGATGCGGTGCTGCGGCTGGTCCCGACCGTCGATGCGTTTGCATCGAATATCCGGCCGGCGGCGCTGGCGCGGCTTGGCCTGGACTATGAATCCGTCAGGGCGGTCAACCCGTCGATCGTTTATCTCAGCATGGTGGGCTACGGCAGCGCCGGCCGTTACGCCGGGCGGCCGGCCTATGATGACCTGATCCAGGCTGCGTCCGCCATTCCGATGCTGTTACAACGATCCAGCGGCCAACCCCGGTTCATTCCGATGGCCGCGATCGACCGCATCGTCGGGTCCGCCGCCGCGAATGCTTTGCTGGCCGGGTTGCTGGCCAAAGCCCGCACCGGCATGGGCCAGTCGATCGAGGTGCCAATGTTCGAAACGATGGCGCAATTCGTGCTGTCGGAGCATATGCAGGGCCAAACGTTCGATCCCCCGACCAGCCCGGCCGGCTATCCCAGAACCTTGTCCCCGCATCGCCGCCCCTACCCCACCAAGGACGGCTTCATCGCCGTGCTGCCCTACAACGACGGCCAATGGCGCCGCTTCTTCGAACTTGCCGGCAAGGCCGACATGCTGAAGACCGACCCGCGCTTTGCCGACATCGCCAGCCGCACGGCGAACATCGACTCACTGTACGAAATGGTTGGTGAGGAACTGAAGCATCGCACCACCGACGCGTGGCTAGAGCTGCTGGGTGGCGCCGATATTCCCTGCATGCGCCCGCACACGCTGGAAACCTTGATGGACGACCCGCACCTCGCCGACGCCGGCTTTTTCCGCTGGGAAGAGCATCCGTCCGAGGGCCGAATCCGCACCATGCGCGAACCCAGTACATGGTCCGAAACCAAACCACCCACAGGCCGCTTCGCCCCAAGGTTGGGCCAGCAAACCCGCGAAATCCTCGCGGAAGCCGGATTCGACGCCGAGGCGATCGACAATCTGATCTCGGCAGGCGTTGCCAAAACCGATACGCCGAAACCCTAGGCTGGTGATTTCTTATCCAACACGAAGGCACATTTCCAGTGACCGTAACGCCGATTCAGCGCGCTTCGGTTCATCGTCGCGCTATCTTTCAGAATAACCGCTCGGCACGCCGTGCAGACATAGCCTTTTTCGGAGTTACAGGGACACATTGGCAAACTCCGGTTTCATATGGTTGCGTTTTATCGGACCTGTGATCGTATCAGGAATGTACCAACAGCAGGGGCTCGCGCTCCGGCCGCGCCGGTTCGTCGCCGCCGGCCATGCAGCAACGATTGCGCCCCTGATCCTTGGCGCTGTACAAAGCCGCGTCCGCCAGCGACAGAAAGCTGGTCTGTGAGACTCCCAGCCACGGGCGCGCCACCGCGATCCCGATGCTTACGGTTACATGACCGTATGGATTCCCGGCGTGCGGCAGCGCCATCGCCGCAACCGCCGCACGAATGTGCTCAGCCACCTTCAGAGCCCCTGCCTCGTCCGTTTCTGCCAATAACGCAATGAATTCTTCACCCCCGTAGCGGGCCGCCGTGTCACCGGGTCGTGCGACATAACGCGTTATGCAGGTGGTGATGGCCCGAAGAGCGTCGTCGCCCGCCGGATGGCCATAGGCGTCGTTGAACCGTTTGAAGAAATCGGCGTCCAGTATCAACAATCCAATCGACGTTTCCGCGCGAATCGAGCGTCGCCATTCCGCGGCCAGACGTTCCTCGAACGCTCGGCGGTTGGCGATCCCGGTCAAGGAGTCCGTGGCGGCGATGATCGCCAGGCTTTCGGCCGCCGTGCGAAGGCCGTCCTCGGCCAGCATGCGCCGGAGTATTTCACGCCGAAATAATAGACAAAGAGCCACCGTGGCACCCGACAGCAGGATCAGGACCGACCCGACGGTGATGGCTTTGTGCAACCAGATCGCGTTAATATCGTCCACCGCGACGGCCACACTCAGAATCAAGGGCAGGTTTGGAACGTGACGAAATGCGTACAGCCGCTCAACGCCGTCAAGCGCGGCCTTACCGATTATCGTTCCGGATTCGGCTTCCAGATATTTGCGGAACGACACCGTTGCCCCCAAATCCCGATCGAGGTCTTCGGTCTTGAATGGGCGTCGCATGATGACCCGTCCCTCGGAGCCGAACACGGTTACCGAACCCGCCGAACCGAGATTGAGTTTCGCGAACAGATCGCGAAAATAAGCCAACCGCAGGGAACCGGCCACAACGCCGCCAAAGCTTCCGTCCGGTCCCGTTATGCGCCGACTGATCGCAATACTGAGTTCGCCGTCACGCACTCGACTTCGATAAGGGCGGCTGATGAAGAGTCCGGCGTCCGGTTGATCCCGGTGTATCCTGAAGTGTTCACGGTCGGCGAAATTAAGCGGCCCTCGCGAGTCAATGTTTGAGTTGGCGATCACATCCCCCGCCGGGTTCATGGCGATCAACGTCCCCAAATATTCCGCGCTGGCCGTGCGGCCGAACATGGCCATTCGGCGGGTTTCCTCGCTGATCGTATCGATGTCGGGGCGTGCCAACGCGTCGCGCAGGCCCTGGATGGAGAGATCGTAAAGCGTGATGTTACGCGCGATATCCCGTGACAGAGCGAGAACGAGATTGCTGGATGCCTGCTCTGCCTGACGCCAGGCATCGGTTCGCGCCTGCAATAGTAACATTACGCCCAAACCAAGCGTGCCGGCGGCAACCGCCATCCCGAGCGCGGTGAGCCAGCGAATGGCGCTGACTGACGGTACGCCGCGTCTCAGTCGATCCAAAAATGCCAGACGCACCCGTGGTTTCTCCTCGATCGGGTTTGACATTCCTCAGATATAAGGGGTTTGGCGGAGTCCGTTTGATCTTAATGACGATGTCGAATTACATGTGGTTGGGACCGGCGGAATCCGGACCCGAATTCCCGTTGGGCTTTGCCCCGACCACATTATATTAAATTAAAGGCAATCCATCGACCGAGCGGATTTTCATATGTGCTGCCCGGGGATCGATCCACACAGTCGTAATCGACGATCGCTGAAGGATTTTCGATGCATTTCCAGCTTGCCGGCCTGTGCTTCACGGACTCCGCCGGCATTGACTTTCATCATGACCGGGGACTGGTCGTGCTGTCGTACCTCGTCGCGGTCTGCGGATCTTATACGGCGTTGGACACGATCGAGCGCTGGCGTAACGCACCGGCCGGCCGCGCAATCGGCTGGCAAATGGCCAGTGCGGCGGTACTGGGCGGTACGATTTGGTCGATGCACTTCATTGCTATGTTGGCGCTACAGACGGAATTCCCGGTGACCTATGCGCCGGGACCGACCGTGCTCTCGCTGACCATCGCCATCGCCGGCGTCGGCCTGGGCCTGCAAATGGTTCGCGCCCGGTTATCGAGGTTTCGGATTGCCGGCGCCGGGACCGTGGTCGGATTAGCGGTTGGGGCCATGCATTATGTCGGGATGGCAGGCCTACAATTTCCCGGTCATCTCGCCTACACGATTGGGTTCTGGAGCCTTTCGCTGGTGGTCGCGATTGCCGCCGCCACGGGTGCGTTCTGGCTGTCGCTGACCGTGCAACGCAAGATCCACCGCGCGGCAGCGGCTTTGGTGATGGGCGCCGCCATTTGCGGCATGCATTACACCGGCATGGCTTCGGCTGTGTTCGAATTCAATTCACTGGCCGCTGTGACCGCGCCTGGCGTCGATAGTGCGCTTCTCGCAACAATGGTTGCCTCGATAACCCTGTTGCTGATTATCTACGCCCTGGCCTTCGTGGCCTCCGACCGGCGCCTGATGGAAGCCGAGGCTCGCGAATCGGACGTGCTACGGCGGGCCAATGCCGAACTGGAACGCCGCCGCGAACAATTCGACGCGGCCATCAGCAATATGTCACAAGGTCTGACATTCTTTGATGGCGACCAAAATCTGGTGGTCTGCAATCAGCGGTTTGGAGAGATATATAATCTGCCCACAAATCTGATGCGGCCGGGGACGCCACTGATCGATATCCTGAATTATCGCATCGCAAACGGTTCATTTCCCGATATGACGGCCATCGAGTTTCTGGCACGGCGCGATGCCGCCGGGCGCGCTGGCAAGGCCTATGTTACGGTCAAAGAATTGCGCGATGGCCGGTCTATTTCGATGCATTACCAACCGCTGCCGAACGGCGGATGGGTTACCACTTATGAAGATATCACCGAACGCCGTCGGACCGAAGCAAACATGGTGTTCATGGCTCGGCATGATTTGCTGACGAAACTGCCGAACCGAATCTTGTTTCACGAACGCCTGGAGCAAGAGATCGGCCTAACGGCACGCGGCGACGGCTGCGCGGTGCTCTGCCTTGATCTCGATCATTTCAAACTCATCAACGAAACCCTGGGCCACGAGACCGGTGATGCTCTGCTACGGGCCGCGGCGGAACGATTGCAGTTCTGTGTGCGCGAGGTCGATACCGTGGCCCGGCTGGGTGGTGACGAATTCGCTATTATTCAACAGGCAGTCAAGCAGCCCGACGACGTGGGCACCCTGGCCAATCGGATCATCAGTGCGTTTCATAAACCGTTTGACCTGGATGGGCATCAGGTGGTGATCGGGGTCAGCGTCGGGGCCGCCATTGCGCCCGGCGACGGCGCCACGTTCAATAAGTTGGTGAACAGTGCCGATATCGCGCTGCGTCTGGCCAAATCCGAGGGGCGCGGGGTGGTCCGCTTCTTCGAGCCGGAGATGGATGCAAGGCTGGAAAAGCGCCGGCTGCTGGAACTGGATCTCCGCGGCGCGCTCGCGCGGAACGAATTCGAAATTCATTATCAGCCGCTGATCGCACTCAGCAGCGACCGGGTTGTCGAGTTCGAAGCCTTGGTGCGGTGGCGTCATCCGGCCCGCGGGCTGGTATCACCGGTGGATTTCATACCGCTTTCCGAGGAAACCGGCATGATCGTGTCGATTGGTGAATGGATATTGCGCACCGCATGCCGCGAAGCGCAAAACTGGCCGGACGAAATTCGCATCGCCGTTAATCTGTCACCCGTTCAGTTCAAACAGGCCAGCCTTGTCCGGATGGTGGAAGACGCGCTAAGTGATTCGGGCCTGTTACCAGACCGATTAGAACTGGAAATTACCGAATCATGCCTGTTGCAGGATAGCGAAGCGACACTCTCGACCTTGCATAAATTGCGCGCGCTCGGCGTGTCGATCGCCCTGGACGATTTTGGTACCGGATATTCGTCCCTGAGTTACCTGCATCGGTTTCCGTTCGACAAGATCAAGATCGACCAGTCCTTCGTCCGCGACATGCCGGATAACAAAGATTCCATGTCGATCGTGCGGGCGATTTGCGGCTTGGGTCACAGTCTAAATCTGAAGACCACCGCCGAAGGCGTGGAGACGCAGCGGCAGTTCGATATTTTGCGCGACGAGGGATGCACGCAGGTTCAAGGTTACCTGATCAGCCGTCCGCAACCCGCGCACGAAATTCCGGGGCTTATCGAACGCATCCAGGCGGCGGCTGAAATGGGGCACGCCCGGACACGGTTGGTCAGCCAAGAGGTTTGTCCGGTCGGCCAGTAACCGGCGTCACCCGACGGGCGGTATTCCTGTGCGGCCCCATGTGGTTCACACTCCTGTCGCGAACCGCGAACGGAGGAAACCATGGGACCGAAACTGGTCGATTACCTGCTCTACGAACCGGAGGATAACGGCATCCTCTGGATCAAATTCAACCGCCCGGAACGACTGAACGCCCTGGTCGGCACCGCTGAGGAAAACAGCACCGTCGCCAAGGTTGGCGAATATATGCGGGCCGCTGACGACGACCCCAACGTTCGAGTCATCGTTCTGACCGGCGTCGGCCGGGCATTCTGTTCGGGAGCGAATTTGGGTGCGAACAGGGGCGATGCAGGCCAGAATTTCCCCGGCAATCGAGGCGTCCCCGAAGGGCTGGAAGCCACCCGCGAACACTTCTTCCACGGCTTCACACAGCTTCACCTCGACATCGCCAAAATCCGCAAACCCACGATCGCAATGATCAACGGCCCGGCGGTCGGCTCCGGCATGGACATGGCGCTGCACTGTGACATCCGGATCGGCTGCGAGACGACCCGGTTTATCGGGTACCACAATGCCGGCCAGATCATCGAAAATGGCGGTTGCTATTACTTGCCGAAGATGGTCGGCCTCGGCCGCGCCCTGGAATTCGCCTACACCGGGGAATTGAATGCGGAACGCGCGTACCAGTGGGGCATGCTCAATCATCTAGTCACGACGGACACCCTGGAGCAAACCACCCGCGACCTCTGCGCCAGGATTATCGCTCGGCCGCCGCTGGTGCAATGGATCGGCAAGCGCATCATGCGGACGGCGCTGGACAGCACGATGGAAACGACCATGGTGCTGACCTCCAACGCCAGCCCGATCCTGCAACACTCCGATGACGCCAAGGAAGCGCGGAAAGCCTTCGTCGAAAAGCGCAAGCCACAGTTCAAGGGCGCGTGAAATCTCGGCGCCCCCTTTACAGCGCCTGCTACCCCAGCCTAGCGTCGTGGCAAGAAATCAGGGGGCTCAAACCATGAAGTTCGGAGCAATCGCCTTACTGCTACTGGGTGGACTGATCGTGGGCACCGCGTCGGCCGCGGAGCCGTTCATGCTGAGTTCCCCGGCGTTCGCCGACAACGCACCATTGGCGACGAAATACGCCGGCGACCGCAAGGACAATCCCAACTGCGTCGGTCAAAGCATTTCACCGCCGCTAAACTGGTCCGGTGCGCCAGCCGGCACGGTCAGTTACGCCCTGGTGTTGACCGACCCTGAAGGCCGCGGCGGACTGGGCGTTATCCATATGGTGACGTACGGCATCCCGGTCGCCGTGACCGGCTTTGCCGAGGGCGAACTCAGCAAACCGTCGGACAAGTTTGTCGGCGGCAAAAGCACGATGGGATTGGCGACGTATTTCGGCCCCTGCACACCGCCCGGGGATTGGCATCACTACACGTTCGAATTAATCGCGACTGACCTCGATCCGAAAGCGTTGCAGCCCGGATTGACCCGTGACGAACTGTTCGGCGCGCTCGCCGGTCATACCAAGAATGCTGCTGGTTTGATCGGCCGGTTTCGGCATCCGTCGTAAGCGGGAGACGCCGGACGCAACCGGCCCGCGCTGCCGCAAACCGTGACGGAACAAAAAGGTTGCATTTACCGAAAGGAACCGGAATAGAATAGCATCGAGCGACCCGTAACAAAAATGCGTCGCCGGGCGGATCTCTCGATCAGCGTCCGGCAACAAGGAAGCCCATGCCCAAGAAGCCGCGCTATCATTTCACCTGGCTCGCAATCCTGTTCCTGGCGCTGGCTCCCCTGGCCCGGACAGGCCACGCACAAGCAAGCAATGACGAGGCGCAGCCCAAAACCAAGGCGGAGATCCAGCAATGGTATAAGGATGAGATCGGGGACATCCGCGCCTTGAACAAGACATGGCTCAAGAATGGCCACACCGCCGAACACCGAGCCGAACTGGCCGAAGAAATACGCCATGATGCCCGCATCAAGGCTCGGACGTTCATGTCCGACCCGGCCGAGGTGAAGGAACTTCAGAAACACGATCAGGAAGCATACGGCAACCCCGATGGGCCGACCCTCGCGTTTCGGGTAAAGCAGAACCAAAGCCGGGGCCTGGCCGGGGATGCGGTGTATGAGGATATCGTTGCGTCCGATGTCGAAAGCAAAGCGAAGTAGCAGGTATCGCCTACCGGCTCCTCGCGACGATCTGCTCGGCCAGCCATGCCGCGTCCTCCCCAACACCTGACAGAAACGACGACTGGGTCTTGTGCAGATACTGTAGCCCGAGGAAGTAAGCGCCCGGCACGCCGGTGACGCCGCGCCGATGGATCGGCGTCCGCACCTCCGGGTCGCCGGTGGCTGCGAAAACGTCCAGATCGATCCAATCGAAATCGTAGCGGTATCCCGTCGCCCAGATCACTGTTGCGATCCCCGCCGCGCGAAGATTAAGCGTCGAAATCGGATCGCCGGGCACCGGCGGATCGTCGCGATCATCAGCCTCAACCGGCAACATCAGGTCAGCCGCATGGGCGTCCGCGGATTTAATGAACGCTGCGTAACTCTCGTCGCCGGCGGCAAGGTTCGCCTCCAGATCCGGGGCGAACGAAACGACCCCGTCGTGCGCATCCTGAAATCGGCCAAGCAAAACCATCCCGGATGCGGCGAATTTTCGCAAATCGATCGTGTGGCCGCCGTCCGCGCCGCTGATCAACAATGGTGGTTGTCGGGGGGACTGGTCATCCACGACCTTGTCGTCCAATCCCAACGCGTTGATCCACCAGATGAAATCGCGGCCGCGATACCGGCGCGGCACCCGCCGGTGTGGCCCGACCGACAGGTAAACCGTTCGGCCGCTCTGCATCAGTTCTTCCGCGATTTGACAGCCTGACGCGCCCGCCCCGACCACCATCACACCACCGGCTGGTAACTGACCGGGGTTCCGGTAGCCGCTTGCCGAAAGTTGCAGCACCCCCGAAAGACCGGCCGCCGCCGCCGGAATTGCCGGCTGTTGATACGGGCCGGTCGCGATCACCACATTCGCGGCCTCTATCGTCGTGTCGCTGGTTTCCAGGATGAAACCGTCCGGCCCGGGTCGCAGGCGTTGGACATCGACACCCGTGCGGACCGGCGCCCGGATGAACGCAGCGTATGCCTCGATGAAACGAATGACCTCGTCGCGGTGCGCGTACGCGTCGGGATCGTTGCCGGCATACTCGAATTCCGGCAATCGCATCGCCCAATTGGGGAACTGAAACCGCAAAGAATCCCAACGCTCGCTGCGCCATCGTTCGGCAATGCGATGCCGTTCCAGCACGACATGCGGCCGGCCATGCTGCGACAGATGGTGGCTCATGGTCAGCCCCGCCTGCCCGCCCCCGATGATGACGGTGTCGATTCGGGTCATGCCCAGCGGGATCGATCGGCGGTATCCGTCGCCGTCAGCAACGTCGTCGTATAGACAACGGTCCAGGAGCAAAGGTCGTAGCGACGGTTCAAAGTATCGCGCACCGCGACTTCGGCCGCCCCCTGTGGGATCTTGGATCGTTCCCACATCGCAAGATCAGGGCGGCGGGTCAGCAGCAGGCTGCGAACCCCATCGCCGGTCCGGGCGCAGCGCCACAGACCGATAACCTGAGAATCGTAAGCGGACTCGAACCCGGGCCAAGCCTCGGCACACAGCGTCAAGAATTCGTCCCAGTTTTCCTGCGGCGTGACAAACCAGCGGAAGGCATAATTGCCCTGGCGGGTCGGCGGCCCGGCGGCGTCCGGACGCAGCGTCGGCGTCATCCCTTCGCTGGTCGCAGCCACCACACCCGCCACGCCTTGCAGCAACGCCGCCTCCGCGCCAGCCGTGTCAATCGCGTCCGGCCAAACCGTGATTGCGGTGACTTCGTCACGAGGGCGGCCGATCTGGCTGCGCCAAAGTCCGTAAAGCGAGCCCCCGGCGGCGGCCAGCGTCCTCCGCTGAGCCACGATCATTTCGGAGACCGAATCCCATTGCCGCGGCGACGCTGAAATGCGGTGATGCACATACATGACGGCCACGACAATTACTCAGCGGCGACCGAGACCGTATCCCTGGCAACCGCTTCGCGTACCAGCGGAAGCAGGTGCCGGCCGTAGTCGGTAGCGTCATCAAGCGGATCGAAACCGCGGATCAGAAACGTCGTCACGCCCAACGCATAGTATTCCAGCAACGATTCCGCGACCTGCTCCGGTGTGCCCACCAGGGATGTGGTGTTAGACCCGGCACCCACCGCGGCGGCGACCTCTGTCCACAACCGCTTGTCCCGGACTTTTCCACCAGCGGCCGCGTCCATCAGACGCTTGGAGCCAATGCTCTCCGGCTTGGGGTTCACCCGTCCGACATCGGCACCGCGCAAATCGCGGATGCGTTCGATGATCCGGTCAGCCCGTTGCCAGGCCGCTTCTTCCGTCGCGGCCAAAACCGGACGCATCGACAGGCTGAAACGAATACTATCCGGGTTGCGGCCGGCCCGCACGCACGCCGCGCGAACGCGGGCGATGGTTTCGCGCGCTTGCTCCAGCGTTTCGCCCCAGAACGCATAAATGTCGGCATGTTTGGCTGCAAATTCGATCGCGATGTCGGAGGAGCCACCGAAATAAATTGGAATATGCGGCTTCTGCACCGGCTTGACCCGGGGAAACTGATTCTCCACCTGATAATACGCACCTTTGTGGCTGAACGGCGCCTCGGCCGTCCAGGTCTGCCGCAACAGGCCGACATATTCGTCGGTGCGGCGATAGCGTTCTTCGTGGTTCAGAAAATCGCCGTCCCGGCGTTGTTCGGCGCTGTCGCCGCCAGAGATAATATGAATGCCGCCGCGCCCGCCGGAAAAAACGTCAAACGTGGCGAACAACCGCGCCGCATAGGTCGGCGAGATGAACCCCGGCCGGTGCGCGATCATAAAGCCGAGCGTCTTGGTGTGCTGGGCGGCATGGGTGGCGACCAGCACGGCATCGGCGTCGGACGAATTATGCGCGATCAGGACGCGTTCGAATCCGGCGGCTTCATGCGCCTGAGCGAATTTCGCGATGTAATCGGGATCAATCACCGGCCCGCTTGCCGGGTGGATCTCGGATTTCGCTTCCGATGCGATCATGCCAATAAATTCGACAGTCATGGGGGTCTCCTGATGCGCCTGCCCGACAGCTTACGGCGGCCCGTGCTGACGGTCCAATCCGGCGCCCACCGCAGGCGCCGTCTCAGTCACCCCATCATTCCGTCTTGTCGTCAATCAGCTTGGCGACGCGGCGCAGTGCCAGAAGATATCCCTGCGTGCCGAAGCCTGCGATCACCCCATCCGCCCGCTTTGAAACGAATGAGTGGTGGCGGAATTCCTCGCGCTTATGCACGTTGGAAATATGCACCTCGATCACCGGTGCATCGAACGTGTTCAGGGCATCCAGGATCGCGACGGAGGTGTGGGTGAAGGCCGCCGGATTGATCACGATTCCACCGGCGGTTTCGCGTGCTTCATGCACCCAGTCGATGATTTCATATTCGCGGTTGCTCTGGAGGAATTTGATTTCCAGACCGAGTTCCACCGCCAGGGCGCGCACGTCGCGTTCCACGTCGGCCATCGTCTCATGGCCGTAGATGTGCGGCTGGCGCTTGCCCAGCAGGTTCAGGTTCGGACCGTTCAAAACATAAACAAGGCGGCTCATCGTTTTATCCTTTCAGGGTCGGGTCAGGATTTGACCCGGACATCCAGCATCCGCTGATGCGTTGGAATATGGACTCAAACCGCCGGTTCGGCAGGCGCGACACTCTTGCCACTGACCACGAAAACCTGTTTTGGGATACCCACAAGAATGCGGAAAGCGCAACCGTTGCCGCGTTGAGTCCGGTCCAACGCGATATAATCGATGTCCTGACCGGTCTGGGTAGCATAGGCCAGATGGATCAGCGGCGATTTGCTATGGCCGATCGGATTGCCGATGACCGCATAGACGTCCGTCATGACAACGCCGCGACGGCCGGTTCGGCGTACAACACCCCGTCGCGCACCATCGCATCGACCTCGTCAGGTGTGTAACCAAGTGCCTCGGCGATGGCGCGATTATGCTGGCCCATTAGCGGCGCCGGGCTGCGCGGTGAAGCATCGCAATCGGAGAAGTAGAACGGCAGGTTGGGCAGTTGCACGCGCCCGAGCACCGGATGGTGCTGCTCGATGATCATGCCGCGGGCTTTGGTTTGCGGATCGGCAACAACCTCATCGATGCTCTGTAGTGCTGCGCACGGCACTTCTACGCCATCCAGCGCCGCAATACATGCTGCTCGGGATGGTTGCGCCAGTGCCCATGCCTTGACGTAGGCGAGCGCTTCCAAACGATTTGCATTGCGATTGATCGAGTGCAGGAAGCGTTCGTCCAAGGCCAATGCCTCACCGCCGATCAGCCGAGCCAACCGTTTCCAGGCATCATCGACCTGCGCCGCGATGACCACATAGCCGTCACGCGCGGTGAACACGCCATAGATCGTTGATTCCGGCTGATCGTGCCCGGTTTGCACCGGAATGTCGGTGCCACCGCTTAAAGTGTAGCGTTGCACCGCGTAATCGTGCATCGAGATCATGCAGTCATACAGCGCCATATCGATGTGCTGGCCCTTGCCCGACGCGGCGCGCCCAACCAGCGCGGCACACACGGACGCCACGCCATAAACACCGGTGTACATGTCGGCGATCGGCATCCGGAACAAGGGCGGTGCCTCCCCCGGAACACCAAGTTGCGCCATCGCGCCGCTTTTTGCTTCGGCGATCAAACCGAAACCGGGGCGTGATGAATCGGGACCGGTATGACCGTATGCGGATACCGAACAATAGATCAGTTTCGGATTGATCTTCGATAGCGCCTCGTAGCCAAGACCGAGCCGGTCCAAAGCGCCGGGGCGGTAATTCTCGATGAAGACATCGGCGGTGGCGACCAGTTTGTGCAGCAGTTCAAGCCCGCGTTTGTCCTTCAGGTCGATACAAAGTCCCTGCTTGCCCATGTTCTGCTGAAGAAAATAGCCGCTCTGACCATCCTTCACCATCGCATGCATGCGGCCCGCATCGCCGGCTTTCGGCCGCTCGACCTTGATGACCTCGGCACCGAGCGCCGCCAGGTTCCGGGACATGAAGGGGCCGGCGAGGAAATGGCTGTAATCGATAACGCGAATGCCGGTGAGCGGCAGCGGTTGGGTTGCCATTATCAGTTCTTCTCCGCAACAGGCCGGCACGGGATCATCAGGCGGTGCTCGCCCAGTTGGACGACCTCACCGTGCTGGTTGATCAGTTCGGATGGCAGCACCACGATCCCCCAGCCCTGGCGCTTCGTCAGCCGCATGCTGGCGACACGGAATTTCACATGCACGGTGTCGTTCAGCTTGATCGGCAGCTTGAAATCCCAGGTCCAGCCAAGCGACATGCCCGGCACGAAGCGGAAATCCGAACGGGTCTTGAGGCCGTCGGCCAACGACAGCCCGAACAATCCGTGAGCCACGCGTGTGCCGAACGGAGTGGTTTTCGCGTATTCCTCATCGACGTGGACAGGGGTGAAATCGCCTGTCAGTTCAGCATAGGCATTGACCATCGCCTCCGTTACAATAACCGACGGACTGATGCATTCATCGCCAATTTTGGCATCGTCCCAGTACAGATCTTCGGACATGTTTGCTGATTCCTTATGCGCGGATGGCAACTTACTCAAAATAGACTTTCATTGCGGATCACGTCTTTCCCGGATAATCAGTCATTGCGTATTCGATGCCCTTGACGCACGCCACCAGCGTGCTGTTGACCGGCGTCGGCACGCCGCATTGGGCGCCCCGGCGCACCACCGATCCGTGGATGAAATCCACCTCGGTGACCGAACCGTTGCCCAGGCTCTGCAGCATGGAGGTCTTGAACTCCGGTGGCAGCCCCGCCCCGGCTTTCACCCACGCCTCACGCGGATCGGTGATCGACAACACGACACCGCTGGCCCGCGCCACCGCCATGGCCTCGGAAATCGCGGCAAGCGCGCAGGCCTCCATCGCCGGCAGGCTATACAAACCGCCATAGGTCAGCCTGGTGATCGCCGTCAGCGCGCCACCGGCCACGTTGATCAGCAGCTTGTCCCACATCACGCCCATGATGTTCGGACTGATCTCGGCCGGCAGATCGGAACGGATGAAAGCATCCGCCACCGCGCGTACCCGGCCGTTGATGCGCCCGTCCAGCTCGCCGATAATCGTTTCCTTGCCACGCGTGCCGATGCGGACATGACCCGGCCCGAGGAACACGCCGCCAACATAGGTCTTGGCCGCCAGCACCCGATCACGTCCAACAACATCCGCGATGATCTCTTCGTGGCCGAGACCGTTCTGGATCGACATCACCATCGTATCCGGACCGATCAGCGCGGACGCCGATTCGACCGCCTGACGCGTATGGAACGATTTCACCAGAATGATGACCAGATCGGCCGGCCCGATCCCATCCGCGCTCGTCCGGGCCTGCACCCGAACCGTGCGTTCGGTGTCGCCGTCGAGCATCCGCAGGCCGCCGGCATTCATCGCATCGACATGCGCCTGATACGGATCGATCAACCAGACGTCGTTGCCGGCCTCGGTCAACACCCCGCCGATGGTCGAACCTAAAGCCCCCGCGCCGATGAAACAGATCTTCATCCCGGCCTCCCCTGATGCGGGGGTGGTTTAGGCGTCGGTTCGCCAGACTGACTATACGATAGTCACAATGTCCGGTATTGCCGCACGCAATGACGAAACCGTCCGAGACCCGAAACCCGGCCTTGCTCGACGTCCGGCTGCTGCGGCTGTTCGACGTGCTCCACCGCACGCGCAGCGTCACCCGGGCAACCGAGGAACTCGGGCAGGCGCAGCCCACCGTCAGCATCTGGCTCAATCGCCTGCGCTGGGCACTGCGCGATCCGCTGTTCGTCCGCACGCCGGCCGGCATGGAACCAACCCCGCGCGCCGACGCCCTGATCGACACCGCCCGATCCGCCATCGAAACACTGCTGCGCCTGACCGCAAGCGAGCAGGCATTCGATCCCCGACCACCCGGCGCCGTTTCCGCATCTGCATGACCGACGCGCGCCTGCTGGCCCGGGTGCGCGAGGATGCGCCGCATATCCAGATCGAGGCCCTGCGCATCGACGCCGAAACCTGACCCTATCTGCGTTCGGGCGAAGCCGACCTGGCGCTCGGTCTCATTCCGGAGCTCGAGTCCGGCTTCTACCAACAGACGCTGTTTGCCCAGGACTGGATGTGTCTCGCCAACCCGGAGCATCCGCGTATCCGCGAAACGCTCAGCCTGTCTGACTACGCAAACGAGGCGCATATCGGGATCGTCTCCGGGACCGGCCATCGGCTTCTGGAACACGCCGTCGATCAGGCCCGCATTGAGCGCCGGATCGTGCTGGAACTGCCCCGCTTCCTTGGCCTGGCCGCCATCCTGCTGACAACCGATCTGATCGCGACCCTGCCACGGCAGACCGGCGAGACGTTGGCCGCTGCCAGCGGACTGAAGACTCTATCCTGCCCGGTCCCGGTGCCATCGTTCACGGTCAAGCAGCACTGGCACACACGGTTCCACAATGATGGTGGTAATATCTGGCTGCGGGGTTTGTACGCGAGATTGTTCCAGCAACCGGAAGGAAACGAGTCTGCTTAACCCGGCCTCCTCTCTGGCTTTATTGCTGAATGCCCCCGTGCGTGCGGGGCAGGTCACCTGGATCGGTGTGCGCCCGGAACGCCGGCAAGCGATGCGGGTGGTGACTGAAGCCGGCCTTGATCCCGCATTCGGGCTTGAAGGCGACCATTACCGGGGCCGCGCCAACCCGCAGCGGCAGGTGACGCTGATCCAGGCGGAACACCTGGACGCCATCGCCGCTTATATCGGTGCGGATCGAATCGAACCCGGCCGATTACGCCGCAATATCGTCGTCTCGGGCATCAACTTGCTGGCGCTGCGCGATCGGCATTTCCGCCTTGGGTCCGCGGTGCTTTTTGCGACCGGCTTGTGTCACCCCTGCTCCCGCATGGAGGAAATTCTGGGTATCGGCGGCTACAATGCTGTTCGAGGCCACGGCGGGATCACAGCCAGGGTGATCGAAGGCGGCCAAGTGCGCCTTGGCGACGTTGTCCATCGAATGGATGCCGTCGCGGAGCGCTGATGCGGCGCCCACCTGCCGGGTCAGCCCGATCGCAAGCACCCGCGCGTCACAGCAATCCCTTCAGCCGCAAGAGTCCGAATGCGGCAATCGTCATGGCTTCCCGTACCGTTCCATCGCAAATCATCCCCTCGAAATCCGCCAGCGCGACGCTCTCGCAGATCATATCTCGTTCGGTGACCTCGCGTGCATGGTCGCCCTGCGTCAGGCCGGTTGCGAGAAAAATATGACCCCGCTGATTGCAATAGCCGGGTCCTTGGAAGATCAAACCGACGCGGATCATTTGGGAGGCAACCAATCCGGTTTCCTCCTGGAGTTCGGCTGCCGCCAATACCGCCGGATCGGTGTCCGGCGCCTGTTCCCACATGCCCATCGGGAATTCCCAGACTCGTTCGCCAACCGGGTACCGATATTGCTCCACCAATGTCAGGCGATTGTCCTGCCAGGGGACCACCACGACAAAATCCGGACGTTCCACCACGCCATACAGACCGTCGCTGCCATCCGCATGCCGGAAACGGTCCTCGCGAACCCGGGTCCACGGATTCTCATAGGCAATCCGACTGGAGAGAGTGAGGTAGGGACTGTTCATCGTGTTGCGTCACCGGTCGCTGCGATACGGTGACAGTCTAACACGAAGCGGGTTCCGGAATGGCATGGGATCGAGGACAGCGCCGTCGCGTTACATTGCTACCCCCGTGGGATCACCTGTGACACGCATTCGGATGGTTCGAACCGGATGATCGAGGCAATCGCGGGAGATCAGTTTTACGGCCGCGATGGAACCAACAAGACTGGTAGCGACGAACAAAAGCAAGTCGCCACTCCAGTCGCCGGAGAGACCATGCTGTAGATAAAACCAGATCGGGAATACACCCGCGACGCTGCCGGCCACCCGCACGAACCACCGCGAAAGCCAACGCGGCGTCACCATGGCTCCGGCGCAAACAGCCAGAAAAGGTGCCAGGGCAAAGGCGGCGCCATAGAGTGCATCGGTCATCGGTTGGCCGTACCGATAGGTCGTCACCACCACCAACAGTGTGAGGAGATAACTCACAACGGCCATCAGCGATGCGAGCGAAACATAGATGATCGCTTTAATGCAGAATAAGCAGGCCAGGGTGACACGGTGCTCGAGCACGAACGGACAGAGTTGCCAGAAAACCGCGAGAAAGTGCATCGACGCGCTCCCGCCCGCTCGGCCGAAGTGCCGCTGCGGGTGAGAGTCCATTGAACCTCAAAATAATTAACAAACCGTTCACAGCACCGTTAAAGCACTGCCGCTCCGCAATTTGTGCGAAGTTACACGAAGCGAGCGTCCGTTTCAGACCACTGTGCTCAGCGCGGCAGCCCGGGCACAATCGCCGCTCCCGCGGCTTGCTCCTGCAACGGACGCGAAGGCGTTGGCGGCTTTTCGGATTGGGTCACGGGTTCACCGGCAGCGGCCGCCTGCTCTTGTAACGGGCGATGTGGCACGGCATTCGCGTCGGCACGAACACCTGTTAAAGCCGGTGGCGGCAAGGGCTCTTGAACGAGTGATCGCGAAGTGCCCCTCGCGTCAGCCTGGGCCGCGCGCACATTCCGAGGAACCAGACTGTCCTGTAGCGGAGGGCGCGACACGGTCGATCCAGTGTGTGGAGCTGACGTATCGCCGCGCGCCACCAACATCGGCGGCGGCGGAACCGGCGACGGCATCCTGGCAGCCATCGGCGCGATTGGTTTGACATCGACCAAGGATTGACCGGAAGCCACGGGCGGATTGGAAGCCACCGGTTGGCTGAAAGTTACTGGCCTCTCAACATCTGCGACCGCCGGACCAGCCGCCGAAACCGCACTGCGCGCGGGACCTTGCTCCTGCAGCGGACGCCGTACGACCGCTCGCTGGACGGAAGGCTCAGTCTGCTCCCGCTGTGGCGCCGGAGGCTGAGCGAGAGGAACATCCTGATGGACTGCCGGCAGTGTGGGAGCCGCCGCCGCTTGGGGCCGGGAACCGGTTGGCGCGGGAAGCACGGCTCGCTGAGTCGCAGGCGCTTTTGCGACTGGAGCCGATTGCATTCCAACGATAACCGGTTCCGTCAGGATGCCACGCGATACGATCCGCGTGCCGCCATCAGGTTGAAAGCCGCTGCTTTGCATCGACACCGCCTGGGTGAGACTGGCCAGGTCCGAAGCCCCGATTCGCGACCCGAGGATTTGCCCGGCTTCAACCGGATGACCGGATGCCGCATCAAGAATACCCACGTTGGTCTTGATCCGCTCCGACAGGTTCGGGGAGTCGTGAAACGGCAACATCGTCAGCCGGGCCTCGTCTCGATGCCCTGACAACAAAAGCGATAACGCGAGATCGTTGTTGATCGTCACGTCGTCAGGTGTGTCCCGCAACGCCTTCCGGTACAGATCCTGTGCCTGATCGTGCTTGTGCAGGATATCGAATGCCACCGCCTTGTTGACCATGGCTTTCGTATCATGCGGATTGATCGCCAGGACTTCGGTCAAGGTCAGTACCGCCCGTGCCGGTTCCCCCGACATGATCTGAATGGCACCCAACGTCCCTTGCAGATCGGCGTCATGCGGCGTGGCTTTCAATCGGCGCGCCAATATCGCCGAGGCGTCCTCCATGCTGCCATTGCGCGCCAAACCTTCCGCGCCACGAAGCTGAATCTGCGTGTCGTTCGGCGATTCGTTGGCGGCGGCCGTATACATCGAAATCGCCGTTTGCCGATCGCCGGAGGCCTCGGCGGCGTCGGCGACGCGAAGGCGCGATTCGGCGGTGAGCGCGTGCTGCTGTCCATCCTGGTGCGGCGAGCATCCGGCCAGCAGCACGCACCAGACCGCCGAGATCGTCAGGCAAGTCCGCTCCGCCCTACTATTCATGACACTCGCTCCAGCCTGCCACGGCATAATCCAGCCACAAAGCGGCCGAAGGAAAATTTGGGCCGTTAGGCAAACCTTTATACCTTACCCTCTGAAATGTCTCCATAAAGTGACTAATTTTGTATTTTTGCCATGATATCGCCCAAATGCAAGATCGCGGGGCCGATCAGCACGATGAACAAAGTCGGCATAATGAAAACGATCAGTGGCAGGGTCAGCATCGCCGGCAGCTTGGCCGCCTTGGCCTCCAGTGAGATCATCCGTTCACGGCGTAAATCGGTCGCGACCGAGCGGAGTGCCTGACTAAGCGGAGTGCCGTATTTCATCGACTGCGACAGCATCGTGGCAACGCGGCGAGCACCCTGCACACCGGTACCCTCGGCAAAATTCCGGAAGGCCTCGCGCCGGTCCGGCAGCACCCGCATGTCGTCCAGCAAGCGTCCGAGCGCCAGTGCCATCGGGACATTGGAATGCCGCATCTCGCGACTGACATGCTCTAATGCACTCTCCAATCCCATGCCCGCCTCGCTACAAACGACGAGCAGATCCAACGCATCCGGCACACCCCGGCGCAGCGCTGCCAAAATGGGCCCCCGGAGATATCCTATGATCCAATCAGGTCCCAGCAATCCGAACGGGAGCGCAAACAGGCTCAGGATAAAAATCTGCCGGCCCTCCAGGCCGGCCGCCTCACCATAAATAAACGCCGCTAATGGGACCCCGATCACCGCGACAACCTTAATGCCCAGAAGCACGGGCAGCATCGACCGCGCCTGAAAGCCGGCGCTGGTAATCATACTTTCCAGTGCGGCGACATCTTTGGGAGAGTAAAAACTCGTTCGCTCGCGAATGGTGGCGCCCACCCAGTGCAGCATCCTGCGCATCGAACCGAGCGTCGATGTATCGAAATCGGGGTCGGCAGGGTTGCGCGACAATGCGATCGCGGCAACCCGCTGTTCCAGTGTCCGTGCCGTGAAGCTTTGCAAGAGCATCACGACGGCCAGGCCGCCAAGCAGCAGCGCGGCCATTGCCAAAATACCGAACAATAAGAAATGGTTCGACTTCAATCCTTGGTTGCTCCACTGATCAAATGATTCATCGTTAACACGCCCAGGATAAAGGTGACACTGCCAATCGCGAGCAGTCTCGTACAACGAGGATCGTTAAACAAAAGTGACATTTGATCTGGATTAGTAACGTACTGGATCCCGCCGGCCACGAAGGGGAGAATGGCCATGATAATGCCGGACGCCTTCGCCTCACCCGACAGCGCTTTGGCGCGTGCCGTAATCACCAATCGTTCGCGCACGATTTCTGCGAGATTCTGAATGGTCTCGGCGAGCCTGCCGCCACTGCGCGATTGCACCCCAATGGTGACGGCGAAAATCGCATACTCGGTCACGCCGGTGCGGTGATGCATCGCAAGCAGCGCCGCATCGGGTGTGGTGCCAAGCGCGATTTCGTTCACCACCCGGATAAATTCCTCGTGGGTGGGGGATGACATTTCGTCCGCCACGGCTCTGAAAGCCTCCGAAACCGGTAATCCGGCCCGGGTCGCGCTGACCACCAACTGCACCGTATCGGGCAGTTGGTTAACCAGTTTATTTTGATAACGTGTTATTTCCCAAGCAAAAATACCCCGTACCATCAACACAGCGGTCACCAGCCCGATAACGACACTGAGGGGTCGCGACAAAAGTTGCCCTGCCAGCAAATAGAAAAGGAACCCTCCGGCGAGGCCGACCATAATCACCCGGGGGGGGGGCGAGAACGTTCGCCAGCGGCACGTCTTGCGGAACGTTCAACAGACGTTCGACTGTATCGAACCGCGACTCGTTTGCCGGGCGCACACGAGGCCCGGCCTCCACCTCCCGGCGGAGGAGTTGCCCGCCAGCGGCCGGCACCACATGCAGTAACCGCTTTTGCAGTTCCTTCCTGGTGCGGGAGATTCGGGAGACCCAGAAAAAACCAACGATAATTAGAACCAGCAGGAACAGGAGCCACAGCGGGTTCACATGCATCGTCAGACTTCGCCGTTAGCCGTCGTCCAGGAGCGGGCGAGGCCATAATAATCCAGCCGCCCCTGAAAGCTCGGGCGAACATTCGATGCCTTGTAGTGGCCGATAATCCGCTTGTTCGCGTCTTCACGTTCGAACTCGAACAGGACGATATCGTTGGTTGTGATGATATCGCCTTCCATCTGGCAGATGTCGGCCACCTGGGTAATCCGACGCTGGCCATCCTGCATACGTTCGATGTGGACGATAATGTCAATGGCGCCGACGATCTGCTCGCGAATTGCACGAGTCGGCAACTGGAACGACCCCATCATGACCATGTTTTCGACCCGGGTCAGTCCCTCGCGCGCATTATTGGCATGGATGGTGGCCAACGATCCATCGTGGCCGGTGTTCATCGCCTGCAACATGTCGAACGCTTCGGGACCGCGCACCTCTCCCAGGATAATCCGGTCAGGCCGCATCCGCAGCGCATTGTGCACGAGATCCCGCTGATCGATCTTGCCGGTGCCTTCCAGGTTGGCGGGGCGGGTTTCCAGCCGGATGACATGCGCTTGCTGAAGCTGGAGTTCGGCGGCATCCTCGATCGTGACGATGCGCTCGCCGTCGTCGATCATGTTGCTCATAGCGTTCAGCAGCATGGTCTTGCCCGACCCTGTGCCGCCGGCGATCAGAATATTCAGCCGGCAGCGGGCCGCGATACCAAGCATACGGGCGACGCCCCGGGTCATCGTGCCGTTCTCGACCATTTCGTTCAGACCCAGCCGGCGGCGGGAGAATTTACGAATCGAGATGCACGGGCTGTCCACCGCCAGCGGCGGAAACACGACGTTGACGCGGCTGCCGTCCAGCAACCGCGCATCGACCAACGGACTGGATTCGTCGATGCGCCGCCCGACGCGGGCGACGATCTTTTGTGCCAACGCGGCGATATGGGCATTGTCGCGGAACTGCACGTCCGTCAGTTCCAGCTTGCCGCGCCGTTCGACATAAACCGCTTTCGGCCCGTTCACCATAATATCGGTCACTTCGTCGTCACGCAGCAGAGGCTCGATGGGACCATTGCCCAGCATGTCCTGGGCGAGTTCCTCGGCTAGAGCCGCCTGTTCGCGACCGGAGAGCTGATGGCGGTCTTCGTTGGCAATCTGATGGATAACCTGTTCCAGATACCGTTGTAACGCGGCCACCGGCATATCGGCCACTGTCGTCGGATCGACCTGCTGCAACGCCTTAACGCGCAGTGCGGCCGTCATCTGTTCGATCTTGGCCGCGGCCGGCGGCCGTGCCGGGACAACCTCGGCCACGACCACGGGAACGACAACCGGGGCACCTTCGGCCACGTCGCGCCGGCCGAACCTCTTGACCGGTGCCGCGCCTTCTTGCGTGTGTGTCGTCACACCCAGGGGTTATCCAGAGCGCTGGACGTCTCGGTCTTGGTGCGGGTAAACCACGATGTGGTCACCTTTGGCGGCTCGATGCCGCTGATTTCACGGACCAGCGGGGCAAGGTACTTCTTCAGCGCCGGGACCCTCCTGATCGCCGGAATGCCCATGTTGATCGCCTCCAGCATGCCCTTGCCGAGTTCCGGGATCAGAACATCCGGCGCACCGCCCAGCGCGCGATCGATCAATGCGCGCTCGATACCACCCTTCATGTCGAAGCGGTTCAGCACGCTCAGCACGCGATCCGCTCCGGTTACATTCGCGACAAGCTGGCGGACGTTCTGCGTATCGCGCAGGCTGGCGACATCCGGAGTCAGCACGGTGACGATCTGGCGCGACAGCTTCAAGATCCGCCGCATCGCCAAAGGCAAGGGCATGGGAATATCGGCGATGATGTAATTGAATTTCTTTTGCAGCAGATCCAGGACCTTCAGCATCCCTGCCTCGGTCACCGTGATCGGGTTATCGAAACTTTCGTCCGACGCGATCAACCGCAACCGCGGCTCCAATTCGATCGAGGACCGTTCCAGAAACAGCGCGTCCACCCGGCTGGCGTCTTCCAGCGCGATCCGCAGGCCCGGCCCGGGATTGGCCGACACCATCAACGCGATCTCACCGTCGTTGACATGCAGGTCGAGCAGCGCGACGTGGCCCTTGACCGTGTCCATAATCTCATAGGCCAGATTGAGCGCGATGCTGCTGGTGCCCACCCCGCCGCGCGCGCCGCAGATCGACACCAGATGACCGCCGCGCTGTTCGGCCTGTTGTTCACGGCTGCGGCCCGACAAATGCGGCAGCAGCAGGCGCATGACCGCGTCGCGGGTGACCGGCTTGGCGAGATATTCCGTGACCCCGAGATCATGCACAAGCAAACGGTAGAAACTGATATCGGTGTTCTCGCCAATCACGAACACCTTGACGTCCGGCGGACAAATGCGCGCAAGATCGTCGAGCGCGGCTTGCGGATTGTCCACGCCGCCAATGTCGATGATCAGGACCTGCGGCGGCTTTTCCTTGTGGAAGGTCTTGATGCCGGTGCCGATATTGCCGTGCTGTAAATCGAAATCGTCCCCCAGCGAGGCCAGGCCCGATCGCAGCGCCATGGCCGTGACGTCGTCATCGACAATCGCCAATACGCCGCGTCCGATATCGAAGGCCGCTGACGACGTCGGCGCCACGACATTGTCCAGGAGATTGATACCGCCCCGGGCGGCGTTGCTGCTGTTGTGTGCCATGTTACTGCTGCCCTCCGGCGCCCGTGGCGCCGCCGCCCGCATCGCCACCGCCGGTGCTCCCGATGTTGCTGGCATTGATGGCGGCGGCTTTCTTGCGCTGTCCGGTCATTAACAAATCGACCGGACGCACGGCCTCGGCCGCGGGACTGCCCGGTTCGCTGGTCCCGACGATCAGATCATGCGGGTCGGCTATCATTGTGCGCAGATTGGCATCGTTCGACCCCTGACCGGTCGGCGGCAGTTTCCAGGACCCCGGCTTTTCGAATTGTTCGGACGAGTCGCATCCCGCCAAAGTCAATAGCAACACAATCGGCATCCAAAGAGACATAACAGGGTTCATTTCAGTACAAAACCGGCATTCAGCGCCGTGCCGTCCGGCCGCGCCAACTGGCGTCCGAGCAAGATCCGGTCGAGATCCGTGGCCGGGCGGAAACCGTCGGTAGGCGATTGCAACGCGGCCGGATTGGGCGCCGGCTTAACCAGATACGGTGTCACGATAATGACGAGTTCGCTCTCACCGCGTTGAAAGTCACTCGATTTGAACAGCGCCCCAATGACCGGCAGTTCTCCGGCGCCGGGGACCATCTGCGCGGTGTCGCTGGTGGTTTTTTGCAACAATCCGGCGATGGCGAAACTTTGCCCACTGCCGAGCTCGACGGTGGTTTCGGCACGCCGCACCGACAGCGCCGGAATGGTCAACGTGCCGCCGCCGGTCGGTATATTGACGGCGCCCGTGGTGGACAGTTGGCTGACCTCCGGCCGGATTCGCAGATTCAGGCGTCCGGACGACAACACGGTCGGCACGACCTCCAGGCTGACACCGAATTGCTTGAAGACAACGCTGATCGTCGGCGCGCCGCCGTTGGCGGAGGTGCTGGACATCGGGATCGGAAATTCACCGCCCGCCAGGAAACTCGCGGGTTCGCCGGACTGCGCGGTCAGATTGGGTTCGGCCAGGATGGTCACGAGCGAATCGGTTGCCAGCGCGTCAATGACACCGTTCAGGTCCCACCGGCTGGAGGAATAGCCGACGCCGATCTGGTTCAGCCCCTGGCCCAGCGGCAGACGCGGATCGAGGACAGCGGACGAAATGCCCGCCGCTGACGACGCCAGTCCGCTGCCGGCGAGAAGGGTCGGACCGGTTAGGGTCGTGTTCGGCACAGCCCCAGCGCCGGTCATGGCGCCGTATTTGAAACCGCCGCCGGAGCCCAGCGCCTGCCAGTTGAAGCCCAACTGACGCTCCACCGAGCGGCTGATCTCGGCGAACCGCACGCGCACATTAACCTGGATGCTGCTCAGGACGATGAACTCGGACAGGATTGTCGTTTTGTCGGGAGCAAACCCGCGCGCGATCGCCTCGGCCTGTTGCCCGGCCGCCGCGGTCGGCACCGTTCCCGACAGGACGATCCGGTTCCCGGCCTGGGCGGCGGTGACGTTGCCCGCGCCGGTCACCATACGATGAATGGCTTTTTCGATGTCCGCCATCGTGGCCGCCGTGACGGGACCACCCTCCGACGCCGCTGGCGGGGGCGGCGTCGGACCTGGCGCGAAAATCGGTCCGGCATGCCCCCCCGCGGCGACCACCGTCACGTCGAACTGGGCGATCGCGGCGCCATGTTCGGAGGTCGCGATGATCGTGGTGTGACCGGGTGTCACCCCCATCAGGAACAAGCTGGTTGGTGAGGCCGGCTGCACCCGGGCGATCGTTGGTTCGGCGGACAGCACGGTGGTGGCCGCCTGCGGCAACGGCAACAGCAGGCCGGTGCCTGCCTCCAGCGTGATCGGCTGGCCATGCACGGCATCGGGAATGGCATCTGGCGAGGACAGTACCGCCTGATCCTGCGTCAGAAACGGCTTTGCGCCGGCGGAGTCGATAGACCCCCCGGCCATGGCAAATACAAAAGCGGCAAGCGGCGGCAGCATGCGAAGCGTCGGGGCCCGAAGCGTCGGATGAAGCGGCCGTCTGACAGTTTTCATTAAAATTTCACCTCGCTCCGCTCAGCCCCTTGTATAAGTTGCATGCGCGCCGGCACGCCGACGCTGGCTTTCGACAGCGCCTGCGATACATCTGCCCCAGAAACGGCAGCGCCCTTTGAATCGTTTGTTGCCAGCCCATTTTCCGAAGCCCTGACCGCCAGACTAAGATGACCGAGTTGCCCTGCCACCGCAAGCCTTTCCGCTTGATCAACGGTCGTCTGAAGTGTAACCGTGGTTCCGACATGTCCGGCGGCCGTGCTGTTCGCCCTGGCCCCCTGGGCAATATCCTGATCCACAGCGATAATACGGACGTTGGCCAACACGGTTTCACTGGTGATCACCGGGCGGGTCTGCTCGGCGCTTTGGTTAAGTTCCTGGGTTAAGATCACATCGACATGGTCGCCCGGCCAAATCAGCCCGGCCACGCCGGTTTCCGCCGTGACACCGATCGACACCGCCCGGGTGCCGGGTGCCAGCACGGCGGCCAGAAAACCGCGATCCCGCGGACGCATGAAATCGGAAGCCAGCAGCGGCTTGCCGGATTCGACGAAGCGGCGGATCAGGGCGCCACGGACATCGTTGCGCGATTCCACGGTATCCAGAATGGCACCCGGCGGCAGCTCTTCCGCGACCGCCGACTTCGTAATGAAATCCTCGTTTCTGACCAGCGTGCCGGGCGGCACCGGCCGCGCCGCGACGAGATAGGCCATCAGCACCGGCGGCGCCACGGCAACCTGCGCGATTTCGTCCCCCGGACGGGTCAATTGATAGGCGAACAACCCCAGGATCAGCGCGGTCGCAAAGACCAATCCGATGACGACGACGCGCAGCGACATGGCCTAATTCCGCGAACCCGCGAGGATCACCCAGATCCCTCCACAGGCTATCGCGACACCATAGGGCAACGACCCATGCCTCGCCAATCGCCAAATTTCAATTGAGACGATCCGCCGCAATAATGAGGAGCCTCGTGGCGGTGGCGCCCGGGGTGGACGATTCCGCACAAGACGGCGCCCCACGAGGTGAATCAGCGCCAGCACCCCGCCAGCCATGGCCGTGACGAAAATGAACCGATTGGCCGCCGCCGGGGCAAACCCAAGGCAGGTCGCCGCGAGCAGCTTGACATCGCCGCCGCCGAACACACCGCGCGCATGCAACAGCACCATGCCGGCGAAAACGGCGAGAGCGATGCAAAGGGAGATCAGCAGCGCATAGGGACCTGCTGGTAGGCGCAACGCCATACCCAGCAGCGCGAGCGCGACGGCGATCCAATTGGGAATGATCCGGTATGCGATGTCTGCTGACGCCGCGACGGCCAGCAGACAGATCATCAGCGCGGATAAGGCAGCGCCTGGCTCAACCATCACCGTATGCCCGCAGCGACGGTAACAGACCGAAATCGCACTGCTTCGCCGGACAGCCGCTCAACCACAGGTTATAGACCCATAGCGGCAACGGCTGTCCGCGCGAGCCCGGTCAAGCCGCGGACTTAGAGGTCGTTAGAGATCTTGACGAATGTGCTGGACAGATTGCCGCTGAGCGTGGTGGCGGCGACGGAGATGGCGCCGAGAATGGCCACGGCCAGAACGCCGTATTCCAAAGCCGTCACGCCCTTACGATCGCGCAGCGCAACAGCAAGAATGGTCATTGCATACTGAAACATTTTGATTTCCTTCTACCCGACAAACCCGAACAAATTTCACCTGCCGGTTGGCAGTGTCAACTGATTGCAACCCCCGAAGCCATCCGCTGACATGTTGCATAGCATTACGTAACAGGCGCGATGTCAATACTAAAATGATTTCAGAACCAATCGACTTACCAATGTCATCATGTCGGTTCGGATACGGCGAACCCGGACGGAGCGCCGGTTCGCGGCCACGCGCCGCACCCCGGGCAAGGCAAGCCGCGGTGGTGATGGCATCGCCGCGGCAGTGTCGCGGGGGGCGCTGGCGCCCGCTGGGGCGCCGGCCGTTTGGTGTCGCAGTCCGGTCATTCACGGCCGCTTCGGGTCATGCCGCGGCGCCGGCGAACGCATACGGCGATCCGCGGGCAAAGAGATACCGCCGGTTGAGCGGCCGCCGCGAGCTCATCATTCAAGGCACTTATGCCACGCCCCCGGCGGCAACGCCCGACGGGTCCGGATGTGTCACGACAATCGTCGTTGACCCGGACACGCCGACTGCCGTCGGGACAAGGAAGCATGGCGTACGGACTGGCAATGTCAGCGCCGCCCTGTGCCAGGGCAGCAGTCGCGCTTTGGGGCAGCGGCCGCCTGGAACGACGCCTTGATGACGGGCGAAGCAGACTGCGTGACAACCCCGGCAGCCTCTTTCAACAAAGTAGTTCGGCGTCCCGAGCGGCCGAACGTGAGTGCGGTTGCGTATTATCCACCGATGATCGGTTGGCCATTTGCCGCGGTCAGGGACAGTACCATCGCTCAACCCTCGGTCGCACCGCACCGGCTGAGTCACCCGATCGACCTGCAACCCGCACTATTCCCTTCCTCTCATCGTCGATGGGAACAGGGCGGAGACAAGCCATCTCTATCCGCCGGTTTGGGTGGCGGTTTCACTCCGCCTGAAAGACCCGCCATTACGATGGCGGCGTCCTGCTCCGAACACCAAATCGGAAACGGCTGCGCCAGAAAACCCAGCAGGCATTGCCGGCGGCGGCCTCAATCCATACCGGCTCGGGCCGATCCAGGGAGCGCGTCGCAATGGTCTCCGGTCGCGGTGGAACGCTCTGGCGCGTGTCCGCTCGCGGGTCAGCGGGAGGCGGTTCCGTCAACCTGTCCGGCGCAACCCCGAATCGCGGCGGGCCTCCAGGCTCGCCTGGCTTTGACCCGGGGCGCGCCCTCCGTCATCCGGTAGTTGCCATTTTCGAGGCTGGTGCATCCGCTGCCGACCGGTCCGACGGGTCAGGCGGGATCCTGGCGGATCGAGGCATTCCCCGGCCAGGGCAGTAATCGTTCCAATTATGAGAAATCCCGGTGAGATTAGCACGACACGAGATTCGGCGATTTTCCGATACACACCGCGCCGTTCAGCCGCAGAATTTATCGAAATAATGCGAAATATCGATCAAAAGTGGTTGATCTTCCGGAACCATTAAAGATAGTTAACGGCAACGAGGGCCGCGTTGGTCGAGTCTAACAAAAGGTTGGATCAAAAATGAGAATTTCTACCGTAATTCGGTCGGCCGCGCTGGCAGTCGCGCTGGCAATGGGTGCGACCGCGGCTCAGGCACAGGACATTCAGCCTGGCGTGACGGCTTTCTTCGGCACCGGCGTGACAATCAACGCGGAAACCGGGGCCGAGCTATCCGGCGGATATAACTTTGGCGGTGGCGTTTGCACCCTCGACAGCACCGGCTGCGCCAGGGACAACTTCAATCCAGTGACGAACACGACGGCAACGATTGGTGGGATTGGTGGATTGATGTCAATCACCCTGGCATCGGCTGGCACGTTGACCTTGACACTCAACGACGTCAGCAACGTCATCTCTGGTTCGGTCTATGATCTGACGACCGGCGCGGGCGTCGATCTGGGTTTCACCACTGTGAACGACTTCTCCATGCCGACCACCGGAACCTATACCATCACGATCAGCAGCGCTGGCACATACACATTCGGCGTCACCGACCTGACCGAACAATACTATGGCCAGACCGATACGTTACCCGGTTATCTCGCGGGCACCGGTTATCTCGACAACGCAGGCACTGTCCCTGACGCGGCCAATAACGGCCCGGTCCTCAGTGTCTCGACGAGTATTTTCAGTGTGGACGCTTCGTTCGTAACAGCAGTACCCGAGCCAGCCAGTCTCACACTGCTCGCTGGCGGTTTGGCGATCACGGGTGCGCTGCGCCGCCGCCGCGCGCTGTAAGCGGCGAACTCGGACGCTCACCAAACCCGGACGCCGCTTGGACGGCGCCCGGGTTGCTGCATTGCCGTCCCTCGTCAGGGCCGAACAGCGCGGGAGGCCCAGTTCAGGTCGTCCGGACAAATCCGGTTCAGACGGATAACCGTCCGCGTTGATGCCGACGGTCGCCTCTATCGTATGGCCTCCTCCGATCAGGTCGGCGAGAGCCATGGCTGAAGCGGAATCGCCGACGTCGGTTTCGACGCTGGCTGGCTTGATGGTTATTGACTTAATTCCTATTATAATCTATGATTTCGGAAATGCAAACCTCAAAGCCGCCACATCCGGCCAGCGATCCTCCACGCATCGGCATTACCATCTCGTCCGGCACAACAGAAACCGTGCCGCCGCTGCCGTCGCCCAAATGACGGTGCTACCGCCGGCTAATGCCAATAGGACCGATCTCGCCGCCCATGCATTGCCGCCCGGGTCCCGGCCGAGGAGACGCTGCGGCTGATCCCTGAGAATGCTGGTGATATCGAGTTGTTGATTCGGCTGAACGCAACGGATCGCTGGTCCGGGCCTCTGCCGCGAATGCAGGCATTGCGCCAAAAACGGGAGGCGATCGAGACCGCGGCGAACCAGAATTCGTGGGTTGTGCAAGCGGCCGAGCGGCCGATGCTGGGAGTGGCTGTTCCGCCTGCGGGACGGCTGGCGGCCGCGCTGACTGAACCCCGAACACGAAATCGGGAACCTTGGGACGCGGGGGCTTGGCTGGAGCACTGGATTGAAGCGGCCGTCTCAAATAACGGGACGAATTCTCATGGTGCGGCTTTTGAGACGCAGGTGAGCGCGCACCGCTGGAATCCGGGGTCCAAAGAATCGGATAAAGCGGTTCCGCGCGCAGCGATGACAGACTGGCGTTTGAACGGCTGGCGTTTGAACGGCTGGCGTTTGAACGGCTGGCGTTTGAACGGCCGGGGGTTGCACGCGAACGGTTGCGAAAGCTCCGGGAGGATGCATTCATACTAACCGCCGCTGAGGCCGACTCTCCCCCTGTTGATCGTGAGCCTCCCCCGACCAGGCCGGGCGATCATCTGCCCGTGCGCTTTGGCGGTCCGCCAACGGTGGCCCGGACAGGCCGCATAGGCGTCAACTTAAGCGATGGACGGGGAGGATTTGCTCATCCGTCATGGCCGGGCTTGGCCCCATTGGCATCAGGATAAGCGAACGGTGGAGAAAATTCGTTCCCGGGACGGCGGTTTATTTTCTCCGTCTTGGCCGGGCTTGGCCCGGCCAAGACGGAGAGTGGAAAGCCACGTCCGGGACAAAAATATTCTGCCGCCAAAATAAGTTGACACCTATGCGGACAGGCCGGGCCGTGGCGAAAGCGGAATGCCAGCACATCGATGTCAGTACATCGATGTCAACACATGTCGGTATCATACCGCATTGACAGCGAAGGTGGCAATTCGTAGCATGAACGAGGTTATTTCCGTTACATGCCATTCAATGGAACTTTTCAGACATATTCTTAAGGTATGGTCAACGGTGCGGCGAATGGCGGGATCCCCGCTGAAGCTGGTTGTCCCGAGCCGGCGTGGCGTAACCGCGATGGTTTTCGCAATGATGGCCACGGGCATCGTCGGCTCGGTTGGCTTGGCCACCGAGGTCGGCGTCTGGTATCTGCAACGCGGGCGGGCGCAGCAGGTCGCCGATCTGGCGGCAATCGCCGGGGCGTTGGCCGGCACAAGCTATTCCACCGCGGCGATTGCTGTGGCGACCAGCAATGGCTTCACCGCGGGAAACGGATCGGTCGCCAGCGTGACCGTCCACAGCCCGCCGTCCAGCGGCAGTCACACCGCTTCTACCAATGCGACGGAAGTCATCATTAAAATCAATATCGTCCCAACCATCGCTGGTCTTTTCAACATCAAGAATTTTACGATATCAATGCGGTCCGTGGCCGCCCTGATGCCGCTCGGGTCGGCCTGCGCGCTGTCGATGACCGGCGATCTGACGATCAGCGCGTCGCAGTATCAATGGGGTAACAATGCCTGCTTCACCGCCTCGAACGCGACGGATTCCACGGCGGTGACTTTCACGGCGGCTGGAACCTCAGCCGCATCGACCAGACTGATACAGATCGTAACCTCGGGCGATTGTCCGACCTGCCCGCCCATCCTCAATAGCTCAACGAATTCGCTCCTGTCCGGTGGCCCCGACAGTGCCGGCGGCGTTTTCAAGCGCCCCACCGCCGCCTACCAGCCGGCGACAACCCTGGCGTCCGCCTTCACGTCGATCGATTCGATGACATTGCCGTCCAGCGTCCAGTGCCCCACTGTTTCCAGTAGCGCTGCCACCGGACTGCATTACACCGGATACGCCGTCGGGGCGGGGCCGGCTGTGGATGTTAACCATTGCCCCTTGACAGCGAACACCGCCGTGACTGTCAACGGAACCCTGGTTCCCAGTATTGGTGATGGAACGTCCTGTACCGCAACGCTGCAACCCTATTGCGGCTATTACAACATGGCGGTGACGGTTGGCGGCACCACGACGCAGAACCTCCCTCTGATGCTGCTGCCGCAATCCGCGGTTCAGGCGGCCGCCGGTGATGTTGGTGGGCCGGGGGACGCCACCTATCTGTTCGTGAACTCTTCACTGACCGTGGCGGCCACCGCCTATGTTGAATGTTTGATCTCGTACAATAAATACTACATCGGATGCCTGCAAACGAAAACGCCGCTTCCCACCACGGCATACGGAACCGGGACACTGGGCCAGACGGTCGTGCAGGGAATCTATGGGGTGACGCTGGTCTTTACCGGCAGCCGGGCCGGCACATTGACCATCGCGGCGGGGGCCCATGTGAGCCTGAGCGCCCCCGGCCACAACACTTTCAGTAGCGGCTTGCTTAACGGCATCGTGCTCTATCGCCGCCTTCCCGCCGGGACCAGCGACAGCACGACCGGGGTCGCCATCGCCGACACCTCCCCCGGGAACATCTATCTCCTCGGCGGTTCGTATTTCCCCACGTCCATCGTGACGTACAACGCCAACACGAGCACTCTCACTCCACTGTGCGCAACCGTCATTGCCGGTACCCTGACACTCGGCCCGAGCAGCGGCAGCAGCGAGGGTACCACCAAATTGGGGGTTTACAGTTGCAACATAGCCTATGCCAAAGGAGCCGCTTTCAACACCCCGATGGCGACGGTCCGGGCGGCGCAGGTGGTCGAATAGGATGGCAGACACAGGGCCGATTCGCGCGTGCCGGGCGGTCTGGCGGGACCGCCAGGGGATTGCCACGGTCGAATTCGCCCTGGTTGGATCGGTACTGGTGACCCTGATGCTGGGCGCCTACCAAATCGGCAACGGCATTCAGGAAATCACGCAGATGCAGCAGGCCCTGTTCGCGGGCGCCGTGTACGCGGTTTCATATCCCACGCAGACCGGCGCCGCCGGTTCGGCAAACGACGGTATCGTGCTGGCGATTGCGGCGGCGTTGCCGGCCAGCATGGTTTACCCTGTCACCATCGTCACGCCATCTGTCCTGTCGGTTTCGTCGCCCCGAACAATCCAACTGCAAGCCACGATCCAGGACCCATGGCTTGTAGCCCTGACCGCGCCGGCGACCACCTATACGGTCACCTATGTCGTTCGGGTCCAATAACATGCCCCTCCGGACAGGCCGGGCCATGACGGAGGTATAATGGCAGTGCGTCAACGCCAATTGAGGTTACGCGGCCGCGCCGGCGTGACCAGCCTGGAACTGGCACTGGTGATGGTTCCATTCATGTACATGTTGATGGCGGTGACGGATTTGGCCCGATATTTCTTTACCATTCAGGCGATGACAACACTGATGAACGATTCGATCCGTTATGACTGGATCACCGGGATGGCCAGGGATGACGCGGCCCACGTCACCACCGGTGGTGGTCCCCTTGGCAGTTCTTGCGTGACGTTCTCCCAGGCGCAAGCCACGTCAGGGGTAGCCGTGTCACCAGTGCTGTGGGACGATTCAGCGAGCAATATCTGTTTCGACTTTAATCCGGTCACGCTCCTTAGCACCGACCCGAATGGCGGCGGCGTTAGCCAGGCCCAGATCTACATGCAATATCCGTTTAGCGCGATCACACCCGGGCTACAGGTCCTCAACGGAACGCTGACAATGCAATCCGGCCTCTCCTATTGACACTTTATCGGGCGGAACCTGCCGGTTGGCTGCATACGCAGCGGGCCGGGATCGCATCACCTGTCATACCACCCGCTTCGGGGACCGGTTCGCGCGTCCCGCGTCATGGCGCGGCTCCGTTGCGTCCCCGGTAGCCCGGACACGCCGGGCCATGACGGATGGGGCTGATACGTCGCTGCCGGAACGAGATGTGAGACTCCTTCCGGGACCAGCATATCATTGCGAATTGGTAATATAAATATATCTGTGTCATCGCCGATCGATAACAGGGACTGGCGGAGAGACAGGGATTCGAACCCTGGGTACGCTTTCACGCACACACGCTTTCCAAGCGTGCGCCTTAAGCCGCTCGGCCATCTCTCCCGCAGCAGGGGCCGGTCAATACCACTCCGGACGCCGGATGCAAACCCTAATCACGCATCCATCTTCAAAGCCGCGAGGAATGCCGATTGCGGGATCTCCACCTTGCCGAACTGGCGCATCCGCTTCTTGCCTTCCTTCTGCTTTTCCAACAGCTTGCGCTTGCGGCTGATGTCGCCGCCGTAGCACTTCGCGGTCACGTCCTTGGACATCGCGCTGATCGTCTCGCGCGCCACGACCCGGGACCCGATCGCCGCCTGGATGGCGATCTTGAACAACTGCTTGGGGATCAGGTCCTTCAACCGAGCGCAGATTTGCCGGCCGCGGTTTTCGGCGGCGGCGCGGTGGGCGATGAACGACAGCGCATCGACCAGATCGCCGTTCACCAAGATGGAAATCCGCACCAGGTCACTCTCGGCATAGCCGTCCATCTGGTAATCGAAGCTGGCATAACCGCGCGACACCGATTTCAGCCGGTCATAGAAGTCGAACACCACCTCGTTCAGCGGGATGCGATACACCGCCATGGCTCGGTTGCCGACATAGGTCAGGTCGGCCTGCTGGCCGCGGCGCTCGGTGCACAGCCCGAGTACGCTGCCGAGATATTCGTCCGGCACCATGATGGTGGCTTTGATCCACGGCTCCTCGACATGGTCGATCGAGCCGGCGTCGGGCATGTCCACGGGGTTGTGCAGTTCCACCATGCCGCCGTTGTTGGTCTTGAAGATGTGGTAAACCACCGACGGCGCGGTGGCGATCAGATCGAGGTCGAACTCCCGGCTCAGGCGTTCCTGGATGATCTCCAGATGCAGCAGGCCGAGGAAGCCGCAGCGGAAGCCGAACCCGAGGGCGGCGGAGGTTTCCGGTTCGTAGTGGAAGCTGGCGTCGTTGAGCCGCAGTTTGCCCAGGGAGTCGCGCAGCTTCTCGAAGTCGTCGGCGTCGATCGGATACAGGCCGCACCAGACCACCGGGATGGAGGCCTTGAAGCCCGGCAGAGCCTCAGCGGCGGGCAGGCGGTCGTCGGTGATGGTGTCACCGACGTTGCAGTCGGCGACGGTCTTGATGGCGGCGGTGATGTAGCCCATCTCGCCCGGGCCGAGGTCGTCGGTGGGGATCATCTTGGGGGTGAAGACGCCGACCTGCTCGATCGTGTGGATGGCGCCAGAGGACATCATGCGGATCTTTTGGCCGCGCTTCAGGCGGCCGTCCTTGATGCGCACCAGGATGACCACGCCGAGGTATTGGTCATACCAACTGTCCACCAGCAGCGCCTTCAGCGGCGCGTTCGCATCGCCCTTGGGGGCCGGCAGGCGGGTCACGATGGCCTCGAGCACGCCTTCGATGTTCAGGCCGGTCTTGGCGCTGATCTCGATGGCGTCGGAGGTATCGATGCCGATCACGTCCTCGATCTGCTGCTTCACCCGTTCGGGTTCGGCGGCGGGCAGGTCGATCTTGTTGAGGACTGGCAGGATTTCGTGGTTGGCGTCGATCGCCTGATAGACGTTGGCCAGGGTCTGCGCCTCGACCCCCTGGCTGGCGTCGACGATCAGCAGGCTACCCTCGCAGGCGGCGAGGCTGCGACTGACCTCATAGGCGAAATCGACGTGGCCGGGCGTGTCCATCAGGTTGAGCTGATAGGTGATGCCGTCCTTGGCCAGGTAGCTGAGGCGGACGGTCTGCGCCTTGATGGTGATGCCGCGTTCCTTCTCCAGGTCCATGCTGTCGAGCACCTGCGAGGTCATTTCCCGGGCGGTGAGGCCGCCGGTGACCTGGATCAAGCGGTCGGCCAGGGTGGATTTCCCGTGGTCGATGTGCGCGATGATGGAGAAGTTGCGGATGCGGTCGATGGGAGTGTCGGTCATGTGCCTGTGCTGTCAGCCGGCCAGCGGAACGAGGACCGGGTTTGCCGCTGAGATAGAGTGTCCGTCAGCCCGTGTCACCCATTCGGTGTTGCGGCAAGCGTGGTAGCCTGGCCAGCAGGCCATCGAGGCGCCCTCGCAACTTGCCGATCCGCCCGACCCCGGCCAGCCGGCGGTCCAGGAACGCCAACGTGTCGGCGTCGTCGTCGGAGGAGTCGCGTAGCCAATACAGCAGGGTCGCACCGTAAACCGCCGTCAGGATCGCGCGTTTGGTGTACCAACTGAAGTCGGCGGAGCGGTCTCCGGCCGCGTGCCAGATGGCATCGACGGTGCGGGCGGTGCAGACCGCTGCCGCCCGGGCGTTGTGCGGCAGCGCCAGCACGGCGAGGGCGCGCCTGATGGCTTCCCTGTGGGGCCGGTTCTGCTTCAGCCGCAGCGCGATCACCGCCCGCACCCGCGCGGTCAGCCTGGTCTGGGGAAGGGCGGCGGCGGCTTCTTCCATGTGCCGGTCGGCGAGGTCGCAGAATGTCACGATCATATCGACGGTTCCGAGGGGGAACAGGTGTTCGGCGTCCTCCGCCGGCAGACCGGCGTCCAGCAGGCCGGCCCGCACGGCGCGCTTCGTCCAGCCGTCGAACGGGACGTGCGGCAGCATCCCCTGGATCGCGGCATCGCGTTCCGGCAGGCGTTCGGGATGCCGGATCATGATTTGGCTCGGTCGAGTTCGTCGGTGAAGCCGAAGAAGCGGAAGTCGGTCATGCGCATGGGGTAGAGGATCCCGTTCAGGTGGTCGAACTCGTGCTGGACGATCCGGGCGTGGAAACCGGTGACCTCGCGTTCAGTGAGGTTGCCGTCGCAATCGACGCCTGTGTAGCGGATGCGGGTGGCACGGGGGACGGCCGCGCGCAGGTCCGGGATCGACAGGCAGCCCTCCCAGGCCAGGGCGCGCTCGTCGCCGATGAGCTCCACCGTCGGGTTGATCATGACGGTGTTGCCCAGCGGCGGGTCTTCCGGGTCCTCCCGCCCGCCGGGGACGCGGAACACGAAGATCCGCAGCGGCTGGTACACCTGCGGGGCGGCGAGGCCGACTCCGGGCGCGTCCTCCATGGTTTCGATCATGTCGGCGACGAGTCGGCGGATCTCCGGCGCACCGGGATCGGGCACCTCGTCGCATTTTTTTAGCAGGACCGGGTGGCCCATCCTGGCGATTTTCAGCAAACCCATGTGCGTGTCGAGCCTCTGGTGGCGGAAATTGGACTTGTAAGTATCCAGGACCGTGTTATAGCGCCAGCCCCCGTGCCGGAATCCCTGGCGACGGACGAATTTGCGTACCCGATAACGGTACGCCCTGGATAGGAGCAGGCGGCCAAGTGCAAGTCCTCGTGCGTGACAACAACGTCGATCAGGCGCTCAAGGCGCTAAAAAAGAAGATGCAGCGGGAGGGAATCTTCCGTGAAATGAAGCTGCGGCGGCATTACGAAAAGCCGTCCGAGCGCCGGGCGCGTGAGGCGGCGGAAGCCGTGCGCCGCGCCAGGAAGCTGGAGCGGAAGCGGCTGGAGCGCGAGGGCTTCTAACAGCCTCACCGGCCAAGGATTGCGAATGGAGCGCGGCTCGGATTTTTCCGGGCCGCGCCGTTGGCATGTACTTGGATCATCGCCGAGCGTTCGTCTCCAACGTCATGGCCGGTTGGGAGCGAGATGACCCGCCGCCGTCTTCCCTTGAAGACGCGACGCCGCCGGGTCTAGGGTCCGTCCATTGGACTGATCGATGGACGTCACATCCCATGCTCGCACCGGACCAAACCCGGCAGACCGCCGTGTTCGACCACCTCCGTCACAGCATTTTGACCGGCGCCCTGCCCGGCGGCGGACGCCTGCCGCCCAGCCGCTCCCTCGCTCAGGAACTCGGAGTCGCTCGGCAAACCGTTGTGCTGGCCTATGAGCGTCTGGCGGCCGAGGGGTACGTGCGCGGCCGCACCGGCAGCGGCACCTATGTCGCCGCCGACCTGCCGGATCAGGCCCCTGCCCCAACCGCGACTCCGGTCACCGCCGCCGCCGTCCTGTCCGCTCGCGGCGCCCGGTTGGCCGAAATTCCCGCGACCGCCTTCGCCCGCGATCCCGCGCAGGGTTTGCTGCTGGCGGGCGGGCTGCCGGCGCCCGATCTGTTTCCGGTCAAGGCGTGGGCGCGTTGTGCCTCGCGGGTGATGAAACCGCTGGTGGGCGAACTGGCCAGCTACCCGCCGCCGCAGGGCCTGTTACTACTGCGCGAGCAAATCGCCGCCCATCTGGCCTCCACCCGCGGCCTGGTCGCCGATCCCGGCTGCATCGTTGTAACCGCCGGCACCCAGCAGGCCCTCCGCACCGCCGCCGATCTGCTGCTGGACCCCGGCGACCCGGTCTGGGTCGAGGACCCCGGCTACATCGCCGGCCGCGGCGCCTTGCTCGCCTCCGGGGCGGTGGTCGTGCCGATACCAAGCGACGCCGAGGGCATCGACGTCGCAGCCGGCGTGCGGATTGCTCCGAACGCAAGGTTGGCGCTGGTCGCTCCGTCGCATGCCACGCCTTTGGGCGGCGCACTGCCGATCGGCCGCCGGCTGGCGCTGCTGGAGTGGGCAAGGCGGGCGAACGCCTGGGTTGTGGAGGACGATTGCGACTCCGAATTCCGCTGGGAGGGCAAGCCGCTGCCGCCCCTGGCGACGTTGGATAAGGCCGGCCAGGTGATCTACTGCGGCACATTCAGCAAGACGCTGGCCCCGGCGCTGCGGATCGGTTTCGCGATCGTCCCCGCCCCCCTGGTGCCCGCGTTCGTGCGGCTGCGCACGTTGGCCGATCGCGGGACGGACGCGTTCACCCAGGCGACCCTGGCCGAGTTCATGCGCCAGGGCCTGCTGTCCCCGCACATCCGCAAGATGCGCACCGAGTATGCTCGGCGGCGCGAGGCCTTGCTCGCGGCAATGGCGCGGTTCGCTCCGTCGGCCGTCGCGCTGGCGGCGCCCGGCGGGTTGCACATGGTCGCGCGCCTGCCGGACGATATGGATGAGGCGGCGGCGGTGCGAGCATGCCGGATGCGGGACCTCGCGGTGGCGCCGTTGCGCGCGTATTATCCGGGGGCGCCACGCATGAAGGGACTGGTGGTGGGGTTCGCCGCCACACCCGTTCCGATGGCGAATGAGGTGGCGAAGCGGTTGGAGGCAGCGCTCGCGATCGCGGCGCGCATTGCCACAGCCTGAGGTTGGTTTCGATCGGTGCCGTAGAGCCTGACGCGGTGCTCCGGGATTTTGTCACCAGATTTCCATTCGGATGGGCCCGCGGGGCCGGGGCAATCGGGTGAAACCGCGCGTCCCAAAACGGTCTGCCCATCACCGCTACAGCGCCCGATCCCGATGATGCCATGGGCGCACGCGAAAGCGCCCCCGGACCCAGAGGGTGCGACGCCTATCCGGGAAGACGGGACTCAGGGAGGAGCAGTTGCCAGCAGCGGATCGAACGGATCCGAAATGGGCAGCTCGCCGATCATGTACCCCAGCACCTCGCGAACCGTCTCGGGTGGCGGGAACTTCCACGCAAAGCTCCAGGTGTCCGGACGCTTGTCCCGTTCCTTCTGAAACGTTGTCTCGCGGTATTCTCGCATTTTAAACAGCGTCGGAAAGCTGCCGCCGTAGTTCATGAGCGTGTCAGATATCTGGTTCCAAAACACGCCGGTGCAGAAACTGGGGATGACCGCGAGATCCATGCAGATCGCGAGTACTGTGCGGCCGAGAGGCCGGCGGCGCACTTCGGCGTCGAGTTCCTCGGGAGTCGGGATGCGGAGATCGTCCGGATCGAACGCGGGTCGCCGGGGCGCCCTTTCGTCAGGGCCGGGTTCGGACGCCTTTTCATTATGACCGGGCTTGGGCCGGCCACCCGGAACTTCGCTTGCCGCCTCTTCAGAAGCCGCCTCCCCCTCCGGCGGTTCGGCTGGCGGCTTGGCCGGCGTGCGCTCGCGCGGGTACACGAATCCGATCTCGCGGCCTTTTGCGGCCCGGGACAGCAGATAACGCTCCAACGCCATGGCGCGCAGAATACCGCGCTGAAGCCGGGCCAGGATGGTCGGCAGCGTGTAAGTGCCGCAAACGCCGGCCAGGGCCGCGAATTCCACGTTGGCGGCGCGCTCCGGCACGGTCTCAACGAGGCGGCGGCCATGGCCGAGCAGGACTCGGACGACATGCAGCAGGGCGGCCAGGCGCTCTGGCACGCTGCGGCCGGCCCGGTCCTGTGCGGGATCGGGCGTGGCAGGCCGGGTCATGGTTGGCGCCGTATGCTCCATGTCTTTATAACTAACATTATAGTTTTTTGTTGTCAACCCTGACGTGCATGCCCGGCAGGGCGATCGTCCTGAAAAATTTGACGGACCCGCCAGGCGGTGAAGCGTCCGAAGGAAGCGTTTTCCACGGCAGATGAACCCGGATAAGCAAGGATGAACGCGGATCAGCCGCGAAGCTGATGGGAACCCTATCCAAGGGCGCGCTTTGGGGCGACTTTGCGGAGGCCGCTCGCTCACCCGATTGCCCTGCACGCTTGTATGATGACCTTGCAGCCGAGATCGTCCACCACAAACCATCGGCGGCCTATGAAAAAAGGGGACAGAAGCATGTGGCTCAATAAATGGCGTATTGTCGCTTTATGCGGTCTCGGAACCGGCGCCCTCCTCGCCGCTGCGGCCGCGGTTGTCGTTGGCACCCGGCCCTACGACCGTCCGGTGATCGCGGCCGAACCTGGCGGCCAGGATGCCTCGTTCGACGGGATCAGCCAGCACATCGCCAGCGCCCGGCAGAAGGGCACGACCCTGCATGTGCTGTGGGTCCACGGCATGTGCACCCATGAACCGAGCTGGGCCGCCGATCGCGCCTCGCGCATCGCGACGGCGCTCGGCGGCAGCGCGACACAGACGGGCACCACCACGGACCCGGGTGGACTGACCCGGATCTTATACCATATCGACACCGGCGGCGGCGATTTCGACGCGACCTTCGTGCTGTGGTCGGCGATGACCCGAGCCTTCAAGCGCACGCTTGACTTCGATTCACCCGGCCAGGATCGCAAGACGGCTTTCCCTTACACGCGCGCAACGTTGAACGGGTCGCTGAAGACCGCGCTGGTGAACGATTGCCTGTCCGACGCCGTGGTCTATTCCGGCCGGCATGGCGACCCCATCCGGGCGGCGATGAAGCAAGCGGTCTGCCGCGAACTCGGCGGCAAACCGCTCGCCGGAGAACCCTGCGATCTGACCGATGCGCCGCCGGCTCGCCCGCTGGTGGTGATCACCGAGAGCCTTGGCAGCAAGGTCCTGTTCGATGCCGCCCGCGCGGTTTACCACGATCCGGGTCCGAATCCGGGTGCCCGGCGGGCGATGAACGAGCGGTTTGCCTCCGTGAGGTCGATATTCCTGATGGCCAATCAGATCCCTCTGTTGGACATCGCCAGTCCGATGGGACTGCCGGACACCGATCCCGGAACCGACGCCGCGCCGGAGGCGTCAAGCCTCGGCGACATGATCGGGATGGTGCATGCGGGGCAAATGGCGATGTTTGCGAACAACCCGGCTTCCATGGCGCCACCGACCGTGGTGGCATTCACCGATCCCAACGATCTGCTGAGCTACCGGCTTTTGCCACCCGTGGTTGACCTCGCCCGGGCTCGGCTGATCAACGTGATCGGGTCGAATGCGGCGACGTGGCTGGGGTTCCTGGAGCGGCCGGACATCGCCCATTGCGGATATACATTGAACCGGACGGTGATCGGGCTGATCGCGCGAGGTCACACGGTTGGCGAGACGTTGCCGGAGGCGCCGATCGTTGAGTCGGGTCAGTGTCTTTAGAGTGTGCGGGTTAGCGTCGAGGGGTTACTACCAAGGCTGCGGCGATGGCGTCCGGATCTTCGGGTCGCGGCCCGGCGACCGGCCAATATTCATTCCGGCTGGTCTGCCTATTGCCCCGGCGCATGGTAGATCGGGACGTCCCCCGGAGGCCGGCCACTCACTTCATGGTCGTGCTGGTGGATTGCTAAATGTTTCTTGATCGGGTTTATTCCAGATCGTCCATAAATAGGAGCCGCCCATGCGGCCGGCCGCCCTCGATTTTGGCGTTTGCATTGTTGCCATCCCGCCGTCGCCGACTACCTGCTTCTCAGGCGGCTGAAATAATGAAGACCCTGGTTTTCAGTGTTCTGCTTTGTCTCTCCATCCCGGCTTATGCCGCCACCACGACCGAGTCCTATCTGGCCGAGCGCGACCAGTCGATCGCCTCGCTGCGCCCGCTGGCGGACAAGGCGAACTCGGCCGATGCTTCGATGCTCGCGGCGCAGAAGCTCGCCGAGCGCGAGACGCAGGATCCCACCGAGCGCGAGGCGCGGGCGTTGGCCAAGCGTGAGGCGGAGGCGGTAGTTGGGCCCGCGGACCAGGAACTGAACAAGCGCGACACGCAGGAACTGGCCAAGCTACAGACGATGATCCAAAGCCTGGTTGGCCCGCTTCGAATGCCGGGGTTCCCGCCCAATGGCGAAATCTCGTTCGATAACCTCTTCGTCGGGGGAAATACGGGTTGGGGGCATCTGGACGGCCTGACCGTGAAGTCGCTCGACGGTAAGACCACAGGGCTGGTGACGACCGAACCGCTGCTACGGGACTGGCTGCTGCATTCAGAAACCTGGCATTACGGGCATACCCGTCCGACCGAGCCAGAGGCCGCATTCCATGATGAATGGTTCTACACAGAAGCGATCGGCGGGAATGCCGCCGCCTATATCTACGCGGACCTGCCCATCGTCGTGGAGCATGGCACCGCTCGGGCGATCCTGCTGCGGTTCGCGCAGGACCTGGTTTCCCCCGCTTTGCCCGACCAGATCGCCGTTGCAGTAGCCGTGAATGGGCATGTGGCACTTCTGTTGGAAAACATTGCCACGTTGATCGGCCAGATGCCCGCTTGCAAGGCGCACAATGAACGGGACAACGAAGCAGCCGAGGCGGTTTTCGACCAATACCGTGCCTCGAATCGCGATCAGGTGGCGTTCGACAGATACGATGCGCTTTTGACAGCGGCCGATACGAACTTCCGGCATTGCTTCGGCGCCGCTATCGTCTCCCGGCCGGAGTATCTGGCGCTGGTCAAGCAGGCTCAGGCGCTCGCCGGGCGGGCGGCCTCGTGGTGAGACCTGTTCATCTGGATCGGCTTCTACCATTTTCGGCAGGTGGTTTTGTGTTTGATATGGAATGGATTGACGAGATGCCATCCGCCCGCCGCAACACGATAAGCGGCAAAGCGAGTACGACGTGATCATGCATCACCGTTGGCGTGATGCGGCCCCAGGGCCGCGTTCGAGGCGGACCAGGCCATAGCCCCGATCTCGGCGGCGGCGTGGTCAAACAGCGGATCGCACGCCGGGGCGGCGGCAAGTCGGGCGGCTTTCGCACGATCATCCTCTTCCGCATCGGCGAGCGGGCGTTTTTCGTCCACGGCTTCGCGAAGAACGAGCGGGACAACATCCGCGACGACGAACTGGCCGCCTTCAAGATGCGCGCGGCCGAGATGCTGGCTTACGACGACGCGGCCCTGGCAGGGGCGATCGGAAACGGAACGTTGACAGAGGTGATGTGCAATGACGAAGCAATATCGCAGTCCGGTCATGGCCTCGATCCATGAGACCGCCGAGGGGTTGCACGCGGCCGGCGCAATGGACAAACAAACCATGCGGAAATTCGACGACGCATGCCTGACGCCGGTGCGGCCGCTGGCCCCGAAAGAAATCCGTGCGCTGCGGGAGAGGGAGGGGGCCAGCCAGGCGGTGTTCGCCCGTTACCTCAATGTCACCACGGGCCTGATCAGCCAGTGGGAGCGCGGCGAGAAACACCCGGAAGGCGCATCCCTCAAACTGTTGTCGCTGGTGGCCAAACACGGCCTCGAAACGGTCGCGTAGGGTCGTGACGTGCGGCGCGTGGCCAAGCCGGAGGCTTGAGTCATGCAGATCCTGGTCCTCGGCCTTCCGTCTCTGGCCCGCCTTCGATCCTGATCCTGGCTGCGCCTCGGGGGAAGCCATTGACCGCTTAAGCCGCTGCCTCGGACTCCACAACCAGGGTGCGCCCGAGCGCGCGCAACGCGGCTTCGACCTGGTTCATCCGGCTGTTGTGGGTGACGTCCAGTATGCGGCGCACTTCCCGCTCGCCGATGCCAAGGCGGCGGCCGATCTCGGTATTCGTCAGGTGCAAGGCGAACTTTGCTTCGTGCAAGGCCAACTTTGCCGCCGCCAGAACCGGGACCGCGACGACGGGGCGCCCGCCGGCGTCCCCGGGCAGCGGCAGAGGTTGCCCTTGATCGACCCGGTCGCTCAAAGCCAAGGCCAGCGCGTCGCGAGCGGCGTCCAGGCTGGAAGCTAAATCCGGCCATCCGCCAGTTATCATGCCGGGAACGTCCGCGCAGGTGATGGTCATGCCGTCCGGTTCGGCCAGCACGTCCACGGGATAGGCGAAGCGCATGGTTCAATCCGCCAAAATGACGTTAAAACACCGACACCCCGAACATCCGGGGATGCAGCACCAACACCACCAGCCAGGCCACCGCTCCAACCGCTACCGTCTTCCACCCGATCTCCCGCCACACGAACGCGTTCCGCCCGGCAGCAATCGCCCCGAACGGCAGGATCGACGTCGCCCCCGACAGCGCCGCCCATTCCGCCTTGTCCCGTCGAGCCAGCTTGGCGTCGATGGACGGCATCCCCGCCAGCGCGGTCACCAGAAACGACCCGAAGAATACCAAAGACGCCGTGTCGCCGTTGCCCAGCATGTGCACCAACGCCCAGATCGCGAACGACCACAGCATCGGATGCCGCGTCACCCGGATCATCCCCCGGGGCGCCTCCGCGGGCACCCCAACCATGGTCGGGTTGGGCACCATCACCGACCCGGCGAACAGCACGAACGCCGGCAGCATCACGGCGGCCAGCACAAAGCGCAGCCAGCCCGGCGCCACCCACAGCAACGCAGTGGAGGCCGAACCCCAACTCCGCACCAGGAACACGATCGCCACGACCGACAGCAGACTGAACACGCCACGGAACGCCAAGTCGCCCATCCGCCGCACCACCGCATCCCGCAACGTCGTCCCCGCCAGCCCGAGATGAATCCCGATCCAAATCGATGCGGCAAGCAGAAGCATCGTCATGGTGATCCCTCCGACACCGCCAACGGCCAGCGTCCGCGTCATTCAGCCATAGGGCGAGCCTGGGGACAAATAACCGGATCGCGTATTCAGGCGGCGGCCATACCGAACCCCACACCGGCCCCATCGCCGATTGACTGGCCCTGTTCCGCGGTCAGCGGTCAGCCGTCAGGCCGCTCGGTTGTCCACCACATCGGTCCGGCCCGGTGCGTCCCCGGGATTGGCCTCAAACCACAGCGCATCCGCGCAGAAATCCAGTTCCCCGGGCCAGTCGAGACTGCGGCCATGATCTCCAACGCGCACGCGGCTGAAGAATGCGGGATCGCGGAAGGCCGCGAATACCCCCTTGCCGGCGACGGGCCGCATGGTGTGCGTGGTCGTCGCTCCGTTCGCCCAGGTTATTGACACGCTCATCGCCTCGGGATCGGGCACAACGCTGACGATGACATTCTCCAACATGGATGGCATTGCTATATCCTTTCGGGCGCCTGGTTATCCTGGCACTTGATCCAGTTCAAAGCCAACTCAGCCTGATGTTGTCGAGCCCATGCCCGTACGCGCCTCAGCTTTGCCGGGGGCAACGATCCTTGGATAACACTGAGATCGCTGATCGCCAGCAGCATCTCATCATCGCCCAGCCGAGCATGCACATGCGGCGGATTGTGATCATTGAAGAACATCAGGATGCGCACCCCGTCAACAATGGCGATGGTTGGAATTCAGCATGCTCCGGTAGTTGTTCATGGAGGATAACACAACCAAACTCTGCCATAAACCCGTAACGTCAAGACCGCGCATTTCGCGGGTATCGCTGCACGCCTGGAAGCCGAACGAGCAGTCCCCGCGTCGTGCTGCGGGAAAAGGGGCGGACAAGCCCGCGGCCCCTGACCGATCAGCGTACCCATGCCGATGATCTGTGGACGGCTGAATTCCGCCAGCCCTTCCTTGCCGAACCCGGTGCCAAGGCCCGCCAACTTGACGCCGCCCCGGTTTCAGGCACCGTCCTCCCCAACAACCCGGACCAAGCCGGGACGGGGAGAATCGCGCAATGTTCCGACGCCTGGATAACGCCAAGACACTGACCACCAATCAGATCAAGATCATTTCGGCCGCGATCATCGGCGACATGCTGGAATTCTTCGACTATTACCTGATCGGCTTCGTCCTCGCCTTCATCATCAAGCCCTGGCACCTGACCTTCGGCCAGTCCTCCATCATCCTGCTGTCATCCGGAGTCGGCGCCATCCTCGGCTCCGTCATCTGGGGCCGCCTCGCCGACGTATACGGCCGCCGCGTGGTGTTCATCGCCACGATCGTCAACTTCTCCCTCGCCAGCGGCGCGCTGGCCTTCACGCCCGACAACGGCTGGTGGTACCTGTCGTTCTTTCGTTTCTTTGTCGGCTTCGGAGTCGGCGGCCTCTACTGCGTCGATCTGCCGTTGGTGCAGGAATTCGTTCCCGCCCGCATGCGTGGTTTCATCGGCGGCCTCGTCACCGTGTTCATTCCGCTCGGTGTCATGATCGCGTCGTCGTTCGCCGCCTTCACCACCGATACGATCGGCTGGCGTGGCCTGTTCCTGGTCGGCGTTGTCCCCGCCGCGTTCACGTTGCTGGTGCGCGCCTGGGTCCCCGAATCCCCGCATTGGCTGATCGCCCAAGGCCGAGCGGAGGACGCCCGCAAATCGCTCGCCTGGGCGCTGCAATTAAAGCCGTCAGACCTGCCGCTGCAAACCCACGCCCCGAAACAGAACGTCGCCCCCTGGAGCGACCTGTTTCTCTACCCCAAAAGCCTCGCCGTCTCGTTCATGGCCAGCATCGGCGCCCAAACCGCGTCCTATGGCATCGGCCTGTGGGCACCGACGCTGTTCGTGCTGCAACTGGGCGTCACACCGGCCTATGCCGCCTACCTGTTCCTGTATGTGAAACTGGCCGGCATAGCAGGCCGCATCACCTTCGCGTGGCTGTCCGACGCCATCGGCCGCCGCAACGCCGGTATGCTGGCCGGCTTCGGAGGCGCCGTCACCATCGCCGCCGCCGGTTACCTGCATGACACCTACGCCAACGGTATTTCCCTATTCTGGCTCAGTATCGTCGTCGCCGACTTCTTCTACGACGGCGGGTTTGCGATCATTGGCCCCTACCTCGCCGAGGTCTGGCCGACCCGCCTGCGCACCACCGGCATGGGCGCGTCCTACGGCTTCGGCGGTCTCGGCAAGATCATCGGCCCGCTCGGTCTCGCCCTGATGGTCGGATCGTCCGACATCGTCACGCCGAAAGCCACGATCGACGCGATCGGCCCGTCCTTCACCTTCTTCGCCGGCTGGATGCTGCTGTGCGGCTGCGCTTTCCTGTTCTTCGGTTTCGAAACCGGCAAGAAATCCATTTCGGCCGTGGACCGGGAACTGGAACGCCCAACCACCGCGCCGGTCGCCGAATAGCCGCGCCCGTCGCTAAGGCAGTGCGTGGTTGCCTTGGGCTAAACATCTTGTAAACATACCTTCGGGTGCATACTATGCCTCCTATGGCATGGCCGATCGAATACACGGATGAGTTCGGGGCATGGTGGGACACCCTCACAAGCACTGAGCACGTCAGCGTGGATGCTCACGTCCAAAAACTCGAGGAACGTGGCCCCAATCTGCCGTTCCCCTCTTCGAGCGGCATCAAAGGATCAAGGCATCCACATATGCGGGAGCTTCGTATCCAAAGCGGCGGCAAACCATTGCGAATCTTCTACGCCTTCGATCCCCGCCGTATGGCGATCCTGTTGATCGGCGGGGATAAGACCGGCGACAAACGCTTCTACGACCGCATGATCCCAATTGCGGATGACCTCTACGACGAGCATTTGACTGAGTTAAAGAAGGAGAAAGACCATGACCGGTAGGCACTCATTCGCGGATTTGCGTGCCCGCATGTCACCCGACGCAAGGTCCGAAGCCAAAATCGAAGCGCAGCGTTTGGGCGAACAGATGGACCTCGCTGAAGTGCGGCGCGCCATGAAACTGTCGCAGGAAGAACTTGGGCAGACCCTCCAGATTGGCCAAGGGTCAGTGGCAAAGATCGAAAAACGTACTGACATGTACGTCAGTACGTTGCGCCGCTTCATCGAGGCGATGGGCGGAGAGTTGGAAATCGTTGCCCGTTTCCCGGATCACACCGTCAAAATCAGGAATTTTGCCGATCTGTCCGAACGTGAACACACCTGACCGGCTATTGACGCCCCGCCGAATAGCCGCCTGACTTTGCATCCGGCGGGAAATGCGTCATCGTTCCGTCCAACGGCGATCACGCCATGATGCGGAGGCTTACGGATGTCTGAGGTCCACCCCCAGGTGGCACGCGCCCTCGCGCTGCACCCTTTGATCAAGCAAGAGGGCGACGCGTTCAACAAACAGCGGCAACTTACCCCGCCTATCGTTAACGCGCTCAAGGAGAGCACCTTCTTCCGTATGCTCCAGCCCCGTTCAATCGGCGGCATGGAGATGAAACCGTCGGACTTCGCCCGCGTGACAGAGGCGTTGGCCAGCGCCGACGGCTCCGTCGCCTGGGTGGTCTGCCAGGGCAACGGCTGTTCGATGTCCGCCGCCTACCTGGAACCGAACGTTGCGAAGGAAATTTTCGGCCCGATCGATGGCATCCTGGCCTGGGGACCGCCCGGCGCACCGTTCGAAGCGGAACGGGTTGAAGGCGGCTACTGCATCTCCGGCACCTGGCGCTTCGCCAGCGGCAGCCAGAACGCCACCTGGCTCGGTGCCCACATGAAGGTCGCCGGGACCAGGGAAACCCGCACGATGCTGTTTCCGAAGTCCAGCGTGACCATGGTCGATATCTGGCACACGCTGGGCCTGCGTGGCACCGCCAGTAATGAATATGTAGTGAAAGACCTGTTCGTCCCGGCCGACCACACCATGCTGCGCGACCAGGCGGTCGATCGCCGCGAGCAAGGACCGCTGTATCGTTTCGGCAGCAGCCAGCTTTACTCCGCCGGTTTCGCCGGTGTCGGACTGGGCCTCGCACGCGGCATGATCGATGCGTTCCTGTCCCTGCCCGCCACCAAAGTCTCCCGCGGCGCCGCCAAGCCAATGCGCGAAAACAACGTCGTCCAGTCGCAACTGGCGCAGTGCGAGGCGAAATGGCACTCGGCCCGCGCCTTTCACCACAACACGCTGGACGAGATTTGGGACTACGTCGTCAGGAACGGCGAGATGACCGAACACCACGCGGCGATGATGCGCCTGACCTCGACCTGGGCGATCAACCAGTCACGCGAAATCGCCAGCACGATGTTCCATTGCGCCGGTTCAGTCGCGGTGTTCGAGGATCAACCGTTTGAGCGGCGGCTCCGCGATATCAACACTGTCTCGCAACAGTCCCAGGGCCGCCAACTCCACTACGAATCAGTCGGGCAAATCATGCTCGGTCTGCCACCCGAAAACCAGTTCTAGAGGGAGACGAAAGATGCCGGCACAATCGCTGAATCACTACACGATCAAGGTCCGTGACCTGGAGCGCACAAAGGACTTCTACCAGGATATCGTCGGCCTGAAAGCCGGCGACCGCCCGCCGTTGAACTTCCCGGGATACTGGCTGTACTGCGGCGACGTCCCGACAGTGCATCTGATCGGCTATCGCCCGGAAGATCCGCAGATCCCCGACGGCCCGTCTTACCCCGCCCCGACCGGCCGCCTGGACCACATCGCGTTCTCCTGCGACGGTTTGAAAGAGATGCGCGCCAACCTGCAAGCACACGGCATCAAATTCGACGAACGCGTATTGCCACGCCTCAACATGACGCAGTTGTTTTATCTGGACCCGGACGGGATTTCGGTCGAGTGCAATTTCGACGCGTCCGAAACCGAAACAACCGGCATGAAGGGCTACTAACGGCCCCCCGCAGGGTTTTTACACGGATCTACTTGGCATGTCGTGGCTCTATGGCGTTGGAGGGCCAGTCCCGGCGAGCATCGGATCAAGACGACGCGGGAGGCTTAATCGGGCCGCCCGATTATTCTCTGATCGTCATGGCCCGGCTCGTCCGCGCCACCGTTGCCTTGACGGTGCCGCGGCAGGTGGCGGGACAAGCTGAGCCATGACGGATTGGGCCAGAACTCGCCACAAAGAAACGACAGGAAACGAACCATGACCAAACCACCCGTCAGCGGCCGCGACGCCGTTCGTGCCACTGTTCCGAAAATGATCGAAGTCACCGAGACCGTCATCTACGGCGATATCTGGGAACGCCCCGGCCTCAGCAAGCGTGATCGCAGCTTGGTCGTCCTCGCCACCCTGATCGCCACGTACCGTCCCGAACAGCTTCGCGGCCACCTTGCCCGGGCACTGGACAATGGCGTCACCAAAGACGAAATCGCCGAGGTGATTACCCATCTCGCATTCTACTCCGGTTGGCCGGGATCGATGACGGCCGCGCGGATTGCCAAGGAAGTCTATGAGGAGCGTGGCCTGACCTGACATCGACCGTCGGTCGATGCTGGCAATGCCGTCCGAGAGGGGGGCCTAAGCAACCTCCCGGTCAGACCTTCGCTCTGGCCATCATCCCCATGTCCGGGCGTTTGCGCGGGCATGGGGTTAGCTTGCCCGTCGCGGTCGTGATCCGGTTCACCCCGAACCCGTTCAAAAATACGCCGGTCCGATGTGGTTTGGGCGAACCGTTTAATCCCGGCATTGAATGACAGCCCGATCAGCGCCACATTCCGCCCGTTCGGGTCGATTCCTGACCTAGAGGGGGTACCCCATGACGAACGAAGAACGCGACATTATCGGCAAGTTCATCGCCCGGGTTGGCGGCGCAACGCAGTCTTCGGGCTTTGCCGGCGGATCGGTGCCGACAACCCAGCCCGCTCTGCCGCCCATCGACCGGGACGCCGATGCCTTCATCGGTCAGGCCTTCGCGCAATACCCGGAGGCGCGCTACCGCATAACGCAACTCGCGTTCGTGCAGGAGCATGCGCTGGTCGAAGCGCAAAACCGCATTCAGCGACTGGAATGGGAGCTTCAGCAGGCGCAGCAAGCTGTGCAACAAGCCCAGCAAGCCGGCCAGAAGTCAGGCGGCGGCTTTTTAGGCGGTCTGTTCGGCGGCGGGCGGCAACAGTCGGCTCCGCCCCCGGGTGGCGATCCCCGTTGGGGTGGCCAAGGGGGCGCTGGCCAGGGCGGCGCACCGCAGCAGCCGTATTATCAACAATCCGCGCCACCGCCGCCGCAGTATCCGCCGAACTACCAGCAGGGCATGTTCCAGCAGCGCGGCGGCTCCGGCTTCCTGGGGTCGGCATTGACCACGGCAGCCGGTGTGGCCGGCGGAATGGTGGCCGGCAATGCGCTCATGAGCCTGTTCTCTCCCCACCAGGGCTTTGGCGGCGGTGGCGGGTTTGGCGGGGGTGGATTTGGCGGGGCGCCAATGGGCGGTAGCCCTTGGGCAACGCCCCCGTCGCAGGACTATGTCGATACCGGCACCTGGGACCAAGGCGGCGCGGCGCCGGCGGGCAATCAGGATTACGTCGATAACGGCACCTGGGATCAACCGGCCAGCACCGATTCCACTTGGACCGACACCAGCGGTGGCAGCGATAGCGGTGGTGGTTGGGACAGCGGTGGCGGCGGTAGCTCCGACGATACCTTTTAGACACTTTTCCGTGATGGCCCGGCGCTGAGCCGGGCCACGATGGCGGGTTTCCGCCGAATCGGAGGCTCCGTAGCGCTGCCGCCGAGTGGCGGACAAAAAAACGGCGGTGCTTTTGGCACCGCCGAAGTTTAGGGAGGAAACGTCCAAGAAAGCAGCGCGCCTAAGCGCCTCTGCGAGTTAAAGAATGCGCTTCGTGGGTGCGGCATGCAAGAGGATTCTTGCTGCGGTGCAGCATTATTTTGCGGTCTTCGTGATGACGCGCGACCGGGTCCGAGAGCGGTTTCCCTCGCCAATCAAAAGACCGTTCGATCGTGGGATTTCCAACCCCGGGCGTCCGGACAAAAAAAACGGCGGTGCTTGTGGCACCGCCGAAGTTTAGGGAGGAAACGTCCAAGAAAGCAGCGCGCCTAAGCGCCTCTGCGAGTGAGAGAGTGCGCTTCGCAGGTGCAGCATGCAAGAGGATTCTTGCTGCGGTGCAGCATTTTTTTTGCGATCATCGGTAGGGACGTCAAACAAGGTCGCGCCCGGTCTGCGGACAGTGTCCACCCCGGCCAATAGGCCGTCCGTTCTGGTTCAATCGCGAAATTTCCAATTCCGGGGCGCTCGGACAAAAAAAACGGCGGTGCTTGTGGCACCGCCGAAGTTTAGGGAGGAAACGTCCAAGAAAGCAGCGCGCCTAAGCGCCTCTGCGACCCAGAGAATGGGCTTCGCAGGCGCAGCATGCAAGGGCTATTTGCTGCGCCGCAACATGCTGGAGTCGCTTCGTTCATCGTGTTGCATAAACGCCACATATTTAGGCAGACCCTAACACGACCCGCCGACCGCCTTCGTATTAGGCAGAATTCGCCTGTAATGCCTGGGTTATGCCCACCACGGTTCCGAGGCTGTTCGCCATATCGGTCGGGATCAACACCGTCGTCCCGCGTTCCTTGTTCATCTCGTATAGCAAATTCATTTGCCGCAGCTTCAATGCGTTGGGATCACTGCCATACAGTTTGGCGGCTTCCAGGATCTGTTCGGCGATCGCCTTCTCGGCCGAGGCCAGCGTCACCCGAGCATCCTTTTCGCGCTCGGCCTGGGCCTGCCGGCTCATGGCGTCCTGAAGTTCACGCGGAATCGACACGTCCTTGATCTCGACGCTGCTGGCGGTCACACCCCAGGTAGCGGTTTTCGTGGAAATGGTGACGCGAAGCTGCTCGTCCGCCGTTTTTCGGTCTGACAGCAGCTTGGACAGATCGGTGGCGCCAATCATTTCCCGCAGACTGGTCTGGGCGACGCGTTCGATGGCCTCACGGTAGTTGGCGATGCGGACGGCGGCAGCCTCGGCGTCAGCCACCTGCCAGAAGACGATCGCATCGACGCCCACTGCCACTGTGTCGCGGGTCAGCGCCTGTTCGGCGGTGATCATAGTGGTCTGAATGCGCAGGTCGATCACCTGGGCGACCGCGTCGATCAGCGGAAACACCAGGTAGATGCCTGGCCCTTTCACTTTGTGGAAACGCCCCAGCCGCAAAATCACTGCCCGCTGCCATTCAGACGCGATGCGCACCGACCGGACCAGGATCAGCACGACGATGACCGCGACGACCAGAAAACCAATACTCATGTTCCGTCTCCAACCAATGTTCGGCCCTTATAAGTGGGGATCGGACATTGTTTATACGAATCGGCTGGAGACCCTTACACAAGACATGGAGGTCCAGACTCAGGCTGCGGCGCGCGTCCCGATCGCGGCATTGACCCTCGGCATCACTTGCTCCGCCGCCAGAATCATCGACCGGCGGCCGAGGTCTGGATCGGCCCAATCCTTGCCCGCATACAGCAGGGTGCCGAAGTCGCCGACCTCCTCACGGAACGCCAGGATATCGTCGGCAACCTTATCGGGCGTGCCCCACAGGATCAGCTTCTCACACACATAATCCAGCGTGATTTCGTCGTCCGGCTGTTCGGCGTGTGTCTTGAACAGGATCAACCGCCCGTTCTTCTTCAGCTTGGTGAACAGTGAGTTGTAATACTGGCGATACGGGCTATCCGGGTCGGTCGCATACCGCCGGGCGGTGGCGAGATCGTCGGCCACGCACAGGCTTTTGGCGACACGCCAGCTCGCCGGATCGGCAACTCGTCCCGTGGCTGCGCACCCTTCCACGAATTTCGGCCAATGCGTCTTAACCCATTGCGGCAGCAGGAAGTTTGCCGAGATTGCATCCCAGCCCCGTGCTCCCGCTTGTGAGACACTGCTGGAATGCGGTGACACGGCGGTGACGACGATCGGAGGATGCGGCCGCTGCAACGGCTTGGCGATCAGCCCCTGGCCGATCTCCCGCATGATCGTTTTTTCGGTGGAAACCTTCCAGTATTTGCCTTCCAGGTTGTAGGGCGCCTCGCCTGCCCAGATGGCCAAAACCATCTCAATGCCCTCAAGGAACATCTCGGGACGATTCTGGCCGAGGGTGCCGAACACCTCGGCGTCGGACAGCAGGCCGCCGGGGCTGATGCCGAACAGGAACCGGCCGTCCAGCAGGTGGTCCAGCATGGCAATCTGGCCGGCCACCGCCGCGGGATGGATGTTCGGCATGTTCACCGTGCCGGTGCCCAATACGATAGTCTTGGTCGCACTCGCCAGGGTGGCGATGAACATCGCGCACGACGTAATGTTTTCCGCCTGATCGGTCACATGCTCGCCGCACAGGCCTTCGACATAACCCGCTTCGTCGGCCAGGATGAACGCCTCGCGGTCTTCCCTCAGGCTTTGACGCCAGTCCTTGCCAAGCGGATGGATCGGCATGGTGAAGAAGCCGAGTTTCATGTGTGTCCCCTGAGATTTCGCACGAACGGCCCCGGCGCGACGCAGCGAAACGCCGTCAACGGAACTGATTTTTTTGACACACTCTTATACGGACGGCTCAAACCCATCGAGAATCATAAGATTGGCCGGATGGCATCAGCTTTCCTGATGCATTCCCTCCCACACGGCCGAGATACGCCGAGCCTCTTGCTCCAGCATCTCCAGAAACAGCGCCGCCGCCGGGGTCAGGGTTCGGCGTGCCGGCTCAATCAGCACGAGATCAAGCGTCAACGCCGGGTCGGTGATCGGATGCACATCGAACCCCTGCGTTGCCCCCCGATCCATCATCAAAGCCGGCAGAATGGTCACCCAGCCGCCCCGCGCCACGAAATCCAGCGTGCCGAACATGGTGTCCAACTCGATGACCCGGGTGATCTCGGCCCCCACCGTGGCGCAGTAGGTTTCCAATGTGCCTCGGCGTGTATTGGTCCGCCCTGGCAAAACCAGCTTCAGTGGACCCTGGTCTGCCAGCCGCACCGGCTTGGAGTCGGTGACCGGCCCTCTGGCCGCCGCCACCAGCAACTCCGGCGTGCGCAGGAACAATCGGCTTTTCAGCCCGGCCGGATCGGAGAAAGCCGGAACGATCGCGAAATCGACGTCGCCCGCGCGAACCATTTGCGTCAGCGCCGCGCTGTAGCCCTCGGTGACATGCACCTTGACGTTCGGATGCGCTTCCACGAAGCGTGCCAGGGCGGGCGCCAGTGTGCATCGGGTCATGGTCGGCATCAGACCGACCACGATCTGTCCATCCAGACCGTTGACATACGCCTGCACCGCACGCCCCGCGGCATCGTGCGCCCGCAAGACATCGATTGCCCGACGATAATACGCGTCCCCGGCGGGAGTCGGCGAAATGCGGCCCTTATCGCGAATGAACAACGGAACCCCGAAGCCGAGTTCCAGATTGCGCACATGTTGCGACACGCCCGATTGCGTCGCGTTCTCCCGCTCCGCCGCGAGGGTGAACGAACGCTCCTCATAGACGGACACGAAAAGCCTGATGTCGCGCAGCGAGCCGTACACGCACCCATCCGTTTTTCTGATGGATACAACAGATCACATCAAACCAGACGATGGCAAGATGCCGATGACCGATGGCATCTAATGTATCAGTTCGCGCTGACCGGTGCTGAGAGCCCTGACCGAGGCAAACGTTTCTCCCATCCTGTCCCGCAGGTCGGTCGCGATCAGGATATCGACCAGCGAATCCGCTACGATCACCTTCCCCGGCGGAACTTTTTCCAGGGTGCCGATCCGATCCGGTTGGGCGATCACGATGCCACCACTTTGGCGCACCGCCCGAGCCATGGTGCTGCATTCGCGGGTCATGGCGATGGCGCCGGTGCCTTCCATGAAGCAGACCCCGATCAATGCCACGTCGATCGGGAAGCCACGGAACAACAAGGCCTCATCACCGGCCGGGCGCACCAGGCGCACCAATTGTTCCTGGGTGCGCCGGTTCAGCCTGCCGCCGCCGTTGCGCGGATCGGTGAACGTGCCGAGGCCGCTGCGGCTGACATGGCCGGGCGCCCGCCCGGCGATGTCGCGAAAAAGCCGGTTGATAACACCGACGGGCAGGCTATAGGCCTCGATCAGGTTCGCCGCGGCCAATGCCTGCAAGCGGGGCACCGGATGCCACTGACCACCGACCACGCGGCGCACCAATCCTTCATGGGCCAGCAGATTCAGCCCGTGCGTGCGGCCTTCCCCCTTTGTGGTTCCATAGACGATTGTCAGCCCATCCGGCCCGGTGCCGCTGATGAACTCATCGGCCAATGCCGTCGCCATGGCATCGCTGATCCAGCCCACGGCGATGGTGGTGCCGGACTGGATCAAACGCGCGGCCTCTGCCGCCGAGGTGGTCTTCCAGTGCCGCAGCGGCCGGATGTCCGAACCTGCGTGAGACGACAATAACGCCATGACGAAACGCTCCGCAGTACCAGACCGGTATCAGCCCGCGATAGTAACGCATGCAGGGCAAGGCGGTGTTGACATCACCGGGAACGCGAACAATCGCGGGATCAATCACGAAAATGTGGCATCACCTCGTTGCACATCAATTGCAGCGAATTCGCGACCTGCCCGTGCGAAATGCGCATACCACAGTTCATCTCGGCCAGGATCCCGGACAGACCAAGCGTCTGTTTGAGCGAGGCGAGGCGATCGACGACCATGCCGGGGGTTCCCACGACGATCTTGCTTTTCAGCACGTCCTCGTAATCGATGGTCTGTAGCCGCTGACCACGTTCGGCGCGGTTTTCGATGGCTCGGGCGCCTTCCATGGCGGCGGAGGCCTCAATGCGTTCACCCAGGTATTTGTAAAAGAACATCACACTTTCGTGCGGTTCTTCACGGGCTTGTTTCTCTGTCTCGGCCAGATAGACCGGAACGCGGAGATAGATCTTGCCCTGGCCGGGATGACCGGCGGCGGCCCAGGCTTCCCGATAAACGCGCAGATTGGGCACAAGTTCATTCAAATCGCCGAGGCGGGTGGCAACAAAGATCGGCATGCCTTGCTCGCCGGATTGCTGGAACGTGTCGGGACTATTCACCGCGATGCGCAGTTCGGGGTACGGCGCCTGGTAGGGCTTCGGCACCAGACAGACGTCCTCGAAGTCATAGAACTGGCCGTGGAATGAGAATCGTTCCTGCGTCCAGGCCCGCTTCAGGATTTCCAGCACCTCGGCGAAGCGTTCGCGGCTTTCGGCATAGGAAATGCCATAGGCTTGATACGTGCGCGGAAAACCGCTGCGGCCGACGCCGAAGATCAGCCGGCCGTGGCTGATGTGATCGACGGTGGCGGCTTCCTCGGCGATGCGCAGCGGGTGACACAGCGGCAGCACCTGGACGGCGATGCCAACTTTCATGCGTTTGGTGCGCGTCGCGATGGCGCTGGCGATGGTCAGCGGTGCGGCCAGAACAGATCGTTCGGGCGCGGTGTGCAGTTCGGCCAGCCACATGACGTCGAGGCCGCCGGCCTCAGCCGCATCGACCAATTCGAAGGATTCGGTGAAGGCGTCAGCCTCGGTTTGACCGGGGCGGCGCTGAAATTCGTGAAACATGCCGAATTCCATAGTTCGTTGTCTCCCTGTTTGCAGACAGCGTCCTCCGGTTCGGTGCATCCTGCAAGTCTTGGGGGTAGCGATGCGTGGACTGATCTTCGATTTCGACGGCGTGATCGCCGATAGTGAGGCGTTGGCCAACACCGTCCTGGCGGAGGCGGTCACCGCGTTGGGGTTGCCAACCACGCTGGATGATTCATTGACCCGCTATGTCGGCAAACGCGCGGCGGAGGTCATCGCGGCGATCGAAAGCGGTGTCGGGCGACCGGTGCCCGATGGTTTCGCCGAAGCTTTGCTAGCCGCGACGCTGGAGCGGTTTCGTATCGACCTGCGCGAGGTCGATGGTGCCCGGGCGTTCATTGTTCGGTATGCCAGCCTGCCGCGCGGCATCGCGTCGTCCAGTTCGATGGAGCGGCTGCGGCTGTGCCTGGACGTGCTGGGGCTGGCCGAGATATTCGGTGACAATGTGTTCAGCGCCGATATGGTTCCTCGCGGCAAGCCGGCGCCCGATATTTTTCTGCTGGCGGCGGAACGAATGAGGGTGGCGCCCGCGTTATGTCTGGTGATCGAGGACAGCCCCGGCGGCGTGCGGGCCGGCGCCGCGGCCGGGATGACGGTGATCGGACTGTGCGCCGGATCGCATGTGCGGGACGGCCATGCGGAACGGTTGCTTGAGGCTGGGGCGGCCTATGCCGTGGCGAGCTGGGATGAAGTGGCGGCTATCGTTACGCCGTTGATCGCGATGCCGGCGTGATACAAAACATTTAGCTCAAAGAGGAAGACCGATGACGACATCTTTGCCATCCGAACCATTCGGACAAACGCCAGCCGGACACGAAGCGGCGCTGTTCACACTGGAGAACGACCGTCTGCGCGTTCGCATCGCCGATTTCGGCGGCCGTATGGTCAGCGTCGAAGCCCCTGACCGCCAAGGTCAGCGCGCCCACGTGCTGCTCGGTTTTGACTCCGTCAGCGACTATCTCGCCAAAAGCGCGTCGTTCGGAACGTTGCTCGGGCGTTTTGCCAATCGTATCGCGGGGGGGAGTTTTGCATTGGACGGCCAAACCTGGAATCTATCCAGGAATAGCGGCGACAACACGCTGCATGGTGGTGCGGTTGGGTTCGATAAATCGGTCTGGACCGTTGTTTCGGCGATTGCCGAACCGGTTCCGCGGCTGGTGCTGAGCCATCTCAGCCCCGACGGCGATCAAGGCTTTCCAGGCGAGTTGACTGTCCAGGCAACCTACGAATTGGACGCCGATACACTGTCGCTGACGTTTGAGGCACGAACAACCAAACCGACCGTTGTGAACCTGAGTGTGCATCCGTATTTCAACCTCGGCGGCCCCGGCGAGGTGCTGGGACATGAAGTCACGATCGCAGCCGATGCCTTCCTGCCGACCGATGCGGTCCAAATTCCCACCGGAGACATCCGTTCCGTCACCGGCACACCGTTCGACTTCCGCCAGCCAACGTTACTGGGCGCGAGAATTCGGCAACCCGATCCGCAGTTGTTTCACGGCCTGGGATACGATCATTGCTTTGTGCTCGGTACGGATGCGTCCGAACCGGCGGTGCGCGTTCATGATCCAATGAGCGGACGGGTGCTGGAGGTTTTTACGAACCAACCGGGCGTTCAGGTGTACACGGCCAACAAACTGACCGGAGCGTTTGCCGGACATGACGGGGTCGTTTACCGGCAGTCCGCCGGGTTGGCGCTGGAGCCTCAGGATTTTCCGGATGCGCCGCACCATGCGAATTTTCCGTCCACCGTGCTGCGGCCGGGGGAGGTGTATCGGCGGTTCATGCGATATCGTTTCGGGGTGATGTGAGTCCTACCGGAAATCCCTGGTTGGCACTTTGATGCCCCGCTTGATGGTCAAATCCCGCACATAGATATCACGGCTGCTGATCATGTGTTTTTCCCTCGGGTCCGGCGTGGTCCCGTGCCTGGCCTCGTCACCTCTTCCATGCGGCAGGGGAAACGGTTGGTCATCGCGTTCGCCCACGCCGCGCAGCAGGTCGGACAGATCCGTCAAATGTTCGGCGATGACATGCAGCACCTCGCCCTCACGTTGCAGCTTGCCTCGACAGGCGATCATGCTGGCGGACAGGACCAGGCGGCGGTGAGCCTCAAACACTGACGGCCACAGGATCAGATTGGCGTGGCCGGTTTCGTCCTCGACGGTAACGAACAGCACGCCGCGCGCGCTGCCAGGACGTTGCCTGACCAGGATGATACCGGCGACCTCCAGCCGTTTGCCGTCGCGGATCGTCAACAGATCGGCGCAGCGGACGATCCGGCGGGCCGACAGGTCCTGGCGGAGGAAACTGACGGGATGGCGGCGGAGACTCAGACCGACACTGCGATAATCCTCCACCACCTGCCGTCCGGCGGTCATGGCTGTCAGTTCTACTGCCGGTTCGGCATCCGGTTCGGTTGGCACCGTATCGAACAGTGGCAGCCGCGTGTCGGACAGCCCGCGGATAGCCCACAATGCCTGACGCCGGTCCAGGCCCAGGGTTTGGAACGCATCAGCTTCGGCCAGACGTTCCAGGGCGGCAACCGGTATGCGAAGGCGGCGCCACATGTCTTCGACCGAGCGATAGCCGGTGCGGCGGTGGGATATTGTTTCTTCGCCGTGGGTGGCGGAGAGACCTTTCACCATACGTAATCCGAGGCGAACGGCGTATTGCCCCTTTGTATCATGGCCGGACTTAGCCCCATAGGCATCAGGAGAGGGCGTTTGCCGGGGAGGATTTGCCCATCCGTCATGGCCGGGCTTGGCCCGGCCACCCACGACTTTGGGGTCCACGGTAAGCGAAGTCCCGGGTGGCCGGGCCAAGCCCGGCCATGACACATTGGGAAAAGCCGCGTCTGATTGAACTAAGTTAGACACCGGAACAGCCAAAACCTCCAACGTGCAGTCCCACGCTGACTCGTTCACCGAGACCGGCCGCACCTCCACCCCGTGCAACACCGCATCGCGCACGATCTGTGCCGTGGCATAGAATCCCATCGGCTGCGCATTCAGCAGCGCACAGCAGAAAACATCGGGATGGTGGCATTTCATCCAGGCCGAGGCGTAGGCGATCAGCGCGAAACTGGCCGCATGGCTCTCGGGAAATCCGTAACTGCCGAAACCTTCGATTTGGGAAAAGGTCCTTTCGGCAAACTCGGCCGTGTAGCCACGTTCGACCATACCGTCGATCAACTTGGCCTTGAAATGCGAGACTCCACCGGTGAACTTGAAGGTCGCCATGCTGCGGCGGAGGGCATCGGCCTCGGACGGCGTGAATCCGGCACAGGCAATCGCCACCTGCATCGCCTGCTCCTGGAACAGCGGCACACCCAGGGTTTTCTCCAGCACACGCCGTAATTCCGGCGTTGGGTACTCGACTTTCTCCAACCCCTCGCGCCGGCGCAGGTAGGGATGCACCATGTCGCCCTGGATCGGCCCCGGTCTTACGATCGCCACCTGAATAACGATATCGTAAAATGTACGAGGCTTCAGTCTGGGCAGCATCGACATCTGCGCCCGCGATTCAATCTGGAACGTTCCTAGTGTGTCCGCTTTGCGGATCATGGCATAGGTTTCGTCGTCCTCGGCCGGGATCGTAGCCAGATCCAGTCGTTCGCCCTTGTGTTCCGCCAACAGATCGAACGCGCGCCGCATGCAGCCCAGCATGCCAAGACCGAGCACATCGACTTTCATGAAGCGCAGCGCGTCGATGTCGTCTTTGTCCCACTCGACCACCTGGCGGTTGGCCATGCTGGCGGGTTCGATCGGCACCAGATCGTCCAGCCGGTCTTCGGTCAGAACGAAGCCGCCGGGGTGTTGCGACATATGGCGCGGGAAGCCCATCAACTCCCGAGCCAAGTCCAGTGTCAGGCGCAGACGGCGGTCTTGCATGTTGAAGTTCAGCGCGGCGGCGTGTTCTTCGGCGACGCCTTCCTCACTCCAGCTCCAGACCTGGGAGGCGAGGGCGCCCGTTACGTCTTCGGTCAGACCCAGCGCCTTGCCGACATCGCGCACCGCGCCGCGGCCGCGATACCGGATGATGGTGGAGCATAACGCCGCGCGATGCCGGCCATAGGTGTTGTAGATCCACTGGATGACCTCCTCGCGTCGCTCATGTTCGAAGTCCACGTCGATGTCGGGGGGTTCCTTACGGGCTTCACTGATGAAACGTTCGAACAGCAACCCGGTGCGGGTCGGATCGATCGAGGTGACGCCCAGCACGAAACACACCGCCGAATTGGCCGCCGAACCGCGTCCCTGACACAGGATTCCCTGGCTTCGGGCAAACCGCACGATGCAATCCACCGTCAGGAAATACGGGGCGTAGTCCAGGCTGTCGATCAACCGCAGTTCGTGAAGCAGTTGCGTGCGGACCGTATCGGGAAGACCATCCGGATAGCGCCGCTCAGCGCCTTCCCGGGTCAGTTTCTCCAGGGTTTGTTGCGCCGTCAGGCCGGTGATGCGGACCTCGTGCGGGTACTGGTAGCGCAACTCGTCCAGGGAAAACCGGCAACGATCCGCGATGTCTTGCGTGCGGGCGATGGCGTCCGGGTGGCGCGAAAACAGACGAACCATCTCCGCCGGTTCCTGCAAGTGCCGCACGACGGACCGTTCCCGCCGGTGCCCGAGTTCGTCGATGGTGCAGCCTTCGCGAATGCAGGTCAGCACATCTTGCAGGATACGCCGCCCGGGGGCGTGATACAGCACGTCGTTTGTCGCAACGACCGGCACGCCCTGTGCGCGAGCGATGTCCGTGATTGTCCGCAGCCGCACTGCGTCGTTGGGGCGATGCATCAATGTCAGTGCGACGTAGGCTCGATCAGCAAAGGACACTTTCAGGCGGCGAATATTTGCTTCGGTCGGATCGGAACAAAGCACCGCGATCAGGCCCTCGGATGCCTCGGCAAGATCCGGCCAACGCAGCTCGCATTTGCCCTTTCCGGCGCGGCCTTTCCCCACTGTCAGCAGCCGTGTCAGCCGTGAATACCCGGCGCGATTCATTGGATAGACCAGCACCGACGGCCCATCTGTCAAATCCAGCCGGCAGCCGACGATCAGCCGAATGCCGGCATCCTTGGCACGTTGATGCGCCCGAACGATACCGGCCAGGGTGTTCCGGTCAGTGATTGCCAGCGCCTTCATGTGCAAAACCGCTGCCCGGGTCATCAGTTCCTCGATCTGCGAGGCGCCGCGCAAGAAGCTGTAGTTCGTGGTGACCTGCAGTTCAGTGTAGGTCTCATCACCCCGCGTCATCGGCATACCCACCCGGGATTGACACCCCGCCGCCGCCGGACAAACACAGACCCCGCAACGGAGTCCCCACAATGTCCACCTCCCCCCTGAAGGGCACAGTCGCCCTGGTGACCGGCGCCGGCCGCGGCCTCGGCCGCGCCTTCGCCGAAACGCTGGCCAGCCTGGGCTGCGACATCGCCGTGCATGGCATGCGGGAAAACGGCCCGGCGGAGTATGGCGAGGGCACCACCCTGACCGATACCGCCCGGCAGATCGCCGAAACCTTCGGCGTGCGTGCCATCCCGGTGCTGGGCGACCTCACCCGCATGGACCATATCGAGCGGGTCGTCGCCACCGCCGAAACCCTCGGTCCCCTGAATGTACTGGTGCATAACGCCGGCGGCGACATCGGTGCGGCGGGCGGCAAGCCCGACCCGAACGATGCCATCATGGTTCAGCCGGACGACGTCCGTTCGGTATTGGAGCGCAACCTTCTCAGCACCATCTTCGTCTGCCAGGTGGTGGCGCGCGGCATGATGCAACGCCGCGCCGGACGGATCGTGACGATCAGTTCCACCGCCGCCTATGGCGGTCGCACCAACGGAGCGATCTACGCCACCGCGAAGGCGGGGGCGATCCATTACACGCGCTGCCTCGCCGCGCAGTTGCGGCCGTTCAACGTCACCGCCAACAGCATCGCACCCGGCGACACTCGTACCGGACGGTTCCTTAATACCCGCGCGGTCGATCCCGGGCGGCTGGTCGAGAGCGACACGCTGGAGCGGATCGCGCTGGTCGATGAGGTCGCCCGAGCGGTGGCCCTGTTCGCCGGCCCGATGGGCGAGTTCGTGACCGGCCAGGTTCTGCGCGTGGATGGCGGCGCTCAAGCGATGCCGGCGTAGCATCGGTCAGAAAAACCCGTGCAGGAACCAGCGCATGTCGCCGGTATCCGCGTCGCTGCCATTGCCTCGCCGGAACAGCCAGAAACGGCGGCCGTCCTCGTCCTCCACCCGGAAGTAATCGCGCACCGAGATCCATTCGCGGTCGCGCTTCCACCACTCCCCGGCGATGCGTTCCGGGCCGTCCGCATGACGCACCCGATGCCGCACCCGCCGCCAGGTGAACGCGATCGGAGGGTGATCGGGCAGCAGCGCCATCGCCTCCACCGGCTGCGGCGGGTCCAACAGTCGCACGGGCCTCGGCAGATCGGCCGGCCAGCCGCCGATCACCGGCGACATCGCCGGTATCAGGCGCACCGAGCGTTCGGGGACATCGCTTTCCAGCGGAGCGATGCGGTAGATGCGTGCCTCGCCCAGCCGGTTCGCCAGCCGGTCCACCAGCGGCGCGATGTCGGGCGCCGCCGGCTCCACCAGGGACACCTGTTCCAGCTTCACCGGATCGGCGGCGGCGACGATCAGGCGCATGGCCTCGACACCCAGTCCGGGATCGACCCGCTCCAGCCGCTCATTCAGCATCCGCCCGAGATGCCGAGCATTGCGCCCCGGGCGGGCGGTTCCGATCCGGATGGCCTGCACCGTCCCGTCCACCCGCTCGAACAACAAATCCAGCCGGCGGGCGCCCAGGCCGGCCCGTTCCAGCTCACCGCACACGATTTCGACAAGCCGGCCGATGACAGTGGAGAACGCCTCCGCCGTCAGCAGCGGTTCGACAAACGCCAATCTGGCCTGGATCAACGCAGGCGGCACGATCGGCATGATCGGCTCGAACAGCCGCCCCGCCGCCTGATCCAATCGCGCCGCCAGCAATGGTCCGAACCGCCGGACCAACGGAGCCCGGGCGGCCTTGGCCAGCGGGCCAACTCGCTCAAACCCCATCAGCCGCAGATCCGCCAGCATGCCGGCCGGCAGCCGCAAAGCATCAATCGGAAAATCGGCCATGACGGCCGCTCCGGACGGCACCACACCGCCACCGCCAAACCGGGCAACCGCGTGCGCGACGGCCGGCGTATCGGCAACGGCCGCCCGCACGGCCAAACCTCGCGCATCCAGACGACGCAGCAGGTCACGCAGTAACCGCGTCTCCCCACCATGCAGATGCGTGCTGCCGGTGACGTCGATCCACAAACCATCCGGCGGATCGTCCGCAACCAGCGGCGCATACCGCACACACCATTCCGCCAGACGCCGCAATGCCGCCGCATCACCGGCCGGGTCGGCCTCATGCACCACCAACCCGGCCACCAGGGACTGAGCCTGAGCCAGCTTCATGCCAGCGCGCAGACCCAGGCTCGCCGCGGCTGTGTTTACCGAGGTTACCAATCGGCCGGTTACGGTGATCTCAGGAAGATCGGGGCGCTGCCCCGAACCCCGCCAAGGGGCAGGCCCCTTGGAACCACTTATTAAGGGGTTTGGGAGGGAGGGGGGCATCACGGACGTTACAACCGACTGAGATGCCCCCCTCCCCCCCAAACCCCTTAAAGTAATGGGATCAAAGGGGGCCTGCCCCCTTTGCGGGTCCAGGGCAGAGCCCTGGCCTTTCTCAGGCCGCCCGCACCGATCGGTTGGAAACGTCGGGAACCAGACCGAGACGACCCGTCGCATCGCAAGCCTCCACCATCCAGGACCCCGGTTCGCCGCCGCGGCATCGCGTCAAATCCACTTGCCAGCGGGCCCGCCCCAGTCCCGGCGTATCGGGTGCGTGCGCCAGGGCAGGTGGCGAAGGCAGTGCCGCGATCCGCCAGCGCGTGGCGGCGGCGGTGGGTTCGTTCAGGGCCGGATCGTCGAAACTGGGACTGCGGCGGATCAGGATGGCCAGGATGCCCGATTGTTCCGCCGCCAGTTGCAGCCGGCGCGAAGCCACCAGGCTCAGCCGCCCGGTGTGTTCGGCTACGACGGCAGCGAGGCCGGGATGGCGCAGGCCTTCCTCCATGACCGGGAGAATATCCTTGCCGGCTTCGGCGAAGATCACCCGGTTCGGCTGCAACCCGGCGGCGGCCAGCCCGGGGGCGAACAGATCGGCTTGTCGCAGCACCCACAACACCGGCCCTTCGAGTCGCGCCAGAATGCCGGCGATAAACAGCGTGGCGGCGGCGGCGTGCTCCGTATCGGGGCCGGCCGAGGCCGCTTCATGCAGCGCGCCCAGCCGAATGCCGCCGGTTGGCAGCGCCTGATCGATCGCCTCGATACCCAGTGGCAGAGATCGGTCCGCGGCGCCGGGTGCATGGATACGTTCAATGCGGGCGATGCGTTCCCGTAGCAGGGCGATGGCCGGCGATGCAGGTTTCCCGGCAGAGACGCTGGCAACAACAGGTCTCGCCAGGGACGGCCCGTTGAAGGATAATGCCCCCGCGGCCGGCATCTCAGGAATAGTGAGGGCTGTGAACATAATAAGAACATAACCCCGGACCGATCCCCGAGTCGAGTCCCAAAATGCCCTTCCCACACGCCGGCGGTTGACAGACCTCCCCCTCGCCGATTGGATCGGCTGGTCACAGGAGCCGCGCGATGGTCGCATGGATACCCATCACCATCGCCGGAGCATTGTTACAGTGCTGGCGCACGGCCTTGCAGCAGAAGCTGCGTCATCGGCTGTCGGTCAACGCCGCCGGATTCGTTCGTTTTCTGTATGGCGCACCGACGGCCCTGTTGATTTTCCTGGCCGGACTGGCGGTTACCGGCGCGCCCATGCCGGTGCCGAACGCGCCTTTCCTGCTTTACTGCGTCGCCGCCGGATTGTTGCAGATACTAGCTACCAATTTACTGATCATGTCCTTCGGCTATCGCAATTTCGCCGTCGGCACCGCCTATGCGAAAACCGAGGCGGCCCAAAGCGCGGTGATCGCACTGATTGTCTTGCATGAGGTCCTGCAACCAGTCGCCTGGGCCGGTATAGCGTTGGGGTTGAGCGGGGTCATGACGCTCTCACTCGCCGGCCGCGGCCTGAAACCGCGCGACCTGCTGGCCGCCACGGTGCAGCCGGCGGCGTTGTGCGGGCTTGGGGCCGGGTTCCTGTTCGCCATCACCACGGTGCTGATCAAGCTGGCCAATCAGTCGATTCCCGGCCCGAGTCTGGTGGTCAAGGCGCTGTTCGCGGTGGTGCTGACCAATACGTTGCAGACCCTGATGCAAGGCGGCTGGCTGCTGTGGCGGGAGCCGGCGGAGCTGCGCAAAACCTTCACCACATGGAGAAGCTCGATGTGGGCCGGCACCTTGTCCGGTTGTGGATCGGCCTGCTGGTTCACCGCCTTCGCATTGACCGACGTGGCCCTGGTCCGCTCGGTCGGGCAGATCGAGATCGTCTTTACGCTGCTGTTCAGCCGGTTCTACCTGCATGAACAGTTAAAACGCAATGATATCACGGGCTTGGTGCTCGTTGTGGGTGGCGTTCTGTTGATCGTCCTGAGGCAGTGATCGGGTTGGAAACCGAGCTCGGTCAAGACCTACCGTTGGCTCCGGGCCGGCTTCGTCTCGATAATCTGCCCTTGATTCCATAAACCTTCACTGTCTTATATTTTAGTGCAACTTGGGGACGTTTCGGCGCAAATACCTCTTGTTGGCCAACAAATTCGATGTCACAATATTATTAACGTCAAATTCGCCTCTTAAAGTGCCAGGAAACCAGATGTCCCGCTCCGACGGAACCACAGTCGCCACGCGCACGGCTCGCGCCTCGGTTGGCCACCTGATCGTCGCTGCCACCTTGCTATGTGGCGCGGCGGGCGTCCTCCCGGCACACGCGGACAACATGGTGCAAGATTGGAACAACGAGTTCCTGCTGATCACACAACAGACCTCCGGCAGCCTGGTCGCCGGGCCGCCGGACGTGGCGCGTGAAATCGCCCAGGTCGGTGCCGCCATGTCGGATGCTGTCAACGCCTCGACCGGCAATACGATCGCCTCGTTCTCCGGCTATACCGCCACCGGCAATTCGTCGGCGAACACCAACGCCAGCGTTGCCGCCGCCTACGCGGCGTATACCACCCTGAACAGTATCTTTAACTGATCAGGTGTGGACGCAGTCGATTGCCTCGATCACAGGCAGCGGCACCACAACATCGAACGTTACCCTGGGCAGCCTCGTCACCGGGGAACTCTCCACCTTCCTGTCTTCGGAACTGAGTTCGCTTTGCTCCACCGACACCACGGGGTGCTCGGGCAGCGGCACCTATACCAATGGCCTGGCCATCGGGACCGCCGCAGCCACCGCGGTGGACAGTTCCTCTACCTTCAGCCCGACCGGTTCGGGCGCCATCGCGTCGATCATCAACGGGTTGACGTCCCACACACCGTCCGGCTCTGGCACCACGGCCGGCGTGTATGTGCCGCCGGCCACCCGGCCGGAGATGTTCCCGACCTGGGGCACCACCACACCGACCGGCATCACCAGCGGCCAACTCACGGCCGCTTTAGGCACAATCAGTGGCCCGCCGCCCCTCACCAGCCAGGCGTACGCCACCGGCCTGCTCCAGACCGAGTGCGAGGGCGCCAGCGGCGGCTTCAACAGCCTGCCGTCGAACGTGCAGTCCGCCTGCACCGCCGCGGGCTTCGTCCAAACCAGTACGCAGGCACAGGCGTCCGCTAACGCGGCGCTGTTCTGGAACGATCCGGGCACGACCGTTCAACCGCCGGGCCACTGGTTGCAGATCGCCGACACCGCGATGACCAGCCAAAACAGCAGCCTGCTGCAAAGCGCCCAACTGACCGGACTGGTGGGCGAGTCGATGAACGACGCGGGCATTGCCGCCTGGACCGTCAAATACCAGAACAACCTGTGGCGTCCGACCACCGCGATCAGGGATTGCGCCAACTGGAGCGGCGACTTCACCACCTGCGACACGTCCTGGAGTTCGCTGATCGCGACGCCGCCGCATCCCGACTATGTCGCCGGTCACCCGGCCTTCAGTGGCGCCGCGGCAACCGTGCTGGCCGACTTCTTCGGCACCGACAACGTCAGCTTCTCCTCGACCTCCGACTACTATTGCAACGGCGCGACCTCTTCGCAGTTCGGCACAAACGGCTTGCTGGTATCCTGCACGATGGGCACCGGCTCCGCCGCGGTCGTTTACAACGTCAGTGATCCAACCGCCTGCGCCTCCATTGTTAATGGGGCGAACACCAACAACAGCCCGCTGATCTGCCCGATCACTGAGACCTTCAGCAGCTTCTCGGCCGCTTCCAGCGGAACGAACGGGTCGGAATTCAGCCGGGTGGTCGGTGGCATTCACACCCCGGCCGCGGTTGAAGATGCCCTGACGCTCGGCAACGCCATCGGCCAAACTCTCGCCGCTAACGCTGGCTTGCCGGAAGTCGTTGCCGAACCGTCCAGCCTGGCGATCTGCGCTGTTTCCCTCGTTGGCCTGACCGGCTTGCGCCGCCGGCGCCAGACGGGTCAGGCGACGCGGGCATAACGTTCAGACGTATCGCCCGGGGTCGTATCCTCGGGCGAAATACGCCTTGCCGCTATGCGGCACTCCAGAAGAACATCAAACATGAAACAGTTTTGGTTCGCGCTTTCGGGTGCAATGCTCTGTCTCGCCTCTGGCGCGATCCATGCCCAACAGCCGGCCGTGCCGCTTGCAGCCCGGGCCGACGCGCTGGCCAAAAGCCTCGCAGCGTCTTGCCCGATCGCGGCTTATAACGATGAAACCGCGTTCGAAACCTGCACCCGAGCGCTGCACGCACTGACGCTGCCGATCGAACCCGCCATCGCCTGGGGCGGCGATCAGCCGGACAAGCAGATCAAGAAGAAGGGGCTGACGCATTTCAACAGCCAGGTCTTCCAGACCATGTACCTGCCGCTGTACGCCTTCACCGGACACTGGTCGTTGGACGAGGACAAGCGCTCTCATGCGCCGATCATCCGGATGGAGGCCTATTTCCGCAACGCTCTGCCACCCGGCGATTATCCGTATCCGTTCTGGCACAGTGCCGACAAATGGAACGCCTATGAGGCCTCTAATGAAGTTCGGCTGTATCTCGATCCCAAGGGGCTGATCTTTGTCGCGACCCGGGATGCCGCCGGGAGCGACGAACACCGCGGGACCTATGGCCATGTGACGACGCCGGCGTTTGACGGCCAGTGGCAATGGCAGGACGCCAATGGCGTCACTCAACCGCATGTCTCTTTGTTTGGCGCCCGGTACAGCCAGGCCAATCCCAACCTGGCGGCCCTGGACCAAAGCTACCGGTCGTTCGCATTGCGCATTCGTGACGAGTCCTGTCTGAATTGCCACACCCCCGCCAACAAGGCGGAGGCCGAGCGACTCGTGCTGCTGCAGACTCCCCGGCATGCCGCCGGGGAGATCGAGAACGTCATCAAGGCGGTCAAGACCGGTGAAATGCCGCAGGACGATATCGGCCTGCGCAAGGATATCCCGGACGATCACCGGGCAGCCGTGTTGAAATCCGCCGTGGCATTCCGCGATGAACTCGCCCGCGCGGACAAATGGGAAGCCGGCCATCCAAGGTGATCGATCAGTCCGAAGGCAAATTTATTCCTCCCGGGTTTGCCATCCGCCGCGTGCTTAGAGCATACTCTCGGACGACACCCATGACAGAGAACGTATCATGTCCAATGCCAACCATGTGGACGCGACGCAGATAACCGGTGCTCCCGGCAATGCGCCTGTACAGGCGGCGGGCCGGCCGGTTCCGCAGGGTGGCGGGCGGACCGGCTTCGTGCTGCGGATGCATCATCTGTTGTTCATCGCGTTCACTCTCATCGCTGGCGTGCCGATCGCCGTCCTGGCTTTCTGGGAAGGCAATACATCTTACCAAAACGAACTAGACTCGGTTCGCGAACGCCATCTGCTGGTCGCCCGCAATCTGACTTCGACCATGTCGCGTTATGTCCGCGACGTCGAGGCGGTGTTCGGACTTGCCTTCGACAGCGGTGCCATGGCCCACCCGGTGGCCGGCATCAACGATCTGCTCATGTCGCTGAACGTGATCCACATTTACGTCATCGCACCGGATGGAACCACCGAACAGTCGATGACGGGCCTGTCCAATGAGGCAGCGAGTGATCTGCCGCTGCCAGTGTTGGCCAATCTGCATTTGATCGCGGCGGGCGCGCACGGTCAGATCGGCATCAGCAACCTGTACCACGATCAGGCCGGCCATCCGGTTTTCTACCTGGTGAAGCCGTTGTCCGCCGGCCGGCTTGGCGTCGGCGTCGTCACCACCAGCTATCTCGTGTCCCTGCAACAGGCCATCGCGTTCGGCGATCACGGCCACGCCGTCATGGTGGACGCCAAGGGCCAGGTCATCGCGCATCCGTTCAAGGATTGGGTCGCGGCATCACGCGATATTTCCGGTGTGCCGGTAGTAGCAGCGATGATTCGGGGCGAAACCGGGGTGGGACAATTCTATTCTCCCGCCTTCAACGACAACATGATCGCCGGTTACGCGGTCGTTCCGGAAACCGGCTGGGGCGTGATGGTGCCGCAACCGCTCACCGAGTTAAAGCGGCGGGCCAGCCAGGTGAACGAGATGGCGACCGTCATCGCCCTGGTCTCGTTTGGCGGTGCCGCCTTGATGGCGTGGCTGCTGGCGCTTTACCTGGCGCGCCCGGTTCGCAGTGTGGCCGCCACCGCGGAAACCGTGCTGGAGGGCAACGATGAGGTCTCCGTTCCCGACTTCCACGGGTTGGTGCCGTTTGAAATCCGTCGTCTCGGCGCCGCGTTCAACACCATGCTGGACGGCCTGCGCCACAAAGCGGCGGAAACGCGCAACGCCTTGCGTCAGGCGGAAAACTCGAACGCCGCGAAAACCCAGTTTCTCGCCAATATGAGTCACGAAATCCGCACCCCGCTCAACGGCGTGGTCGGCATGATCGAACTGTTGCAACTGACCGAACTGTCGGTGCCGCAGAAGCGCTATGTTGAAGCCGCGACGCAATCCAGCCAGTCGCTGCTGCACCTGATCGACGACATTCTCGACCTGTCACGCATCGAAGTGGGGCATCTGGAACTGGAGCGGGCGCCGTTCCATCTGCCGTCGCTGATCCACGATGTTCGGGTGTTGTTCGGCGATCAGGCTCGGTCCAAGGGTTTGACGTTACAGACATCGGTGCCGGATACTTTGAATGTGATGCTGGTTGGCGACCGGCATCGCCTGTTGCAAATCATGACCAATCTGGTCAGCAATGCGCTCAAATTCACCTCAGACGGCAGCATCACGCTGCGAGGCGCCATCGAACGTGAAGTTGGCGCCGCGCTGCGTATCCGGTTCGAAGTTTCGGACACCGGTATCGGCATTCCCCGCGACAAGCAGGACCAGATCTTCGAGGCCTTCACCCAGGCCGACAACTCCATGACCCGGCGCTATGGCGGAACCGGGCTGGGTCTGTCGATCGCCCGCCAGCTTTGCCACATGATGGACGGCGAGATCGGTGTCGAAAGCGTGGTCGGCGTCGGATCGACCTTTTGGTTCACCGTGCTGATGGATCAACAGGCCGACGCAGCCCCTCCGGTGGCGCAACCGCCGGCCCCGGTCGCCCCGGCGCCGCGCGCACCCCGGGTTGCCGCCGCCGCCGCTTTCGCCGCACCGGTCGCCTTTGTTTCGCCTGTCAGCCGGGATTTCCGGGCGGCCCTGGCAGAGGGCGGCCGGGACTCCGTGTCGATCCTCCTGGTCGAGGACAACCCGGCCAACATGAGAGTGACCCAGGCACTGCTGGAAACGCTGGGGTGTGTCGTCACGCCAGCCTGGAATGGCCTGGAAGCTGTGGCCGCCTATCGCGACACCAGCTTCGACCTTGTGTTGATGGACTGCCAGATGCCGGAAATGGATGGCTATGAGGCGTCCAGAGCCATCCGTCAGATCGAAGGCTTCGAGGACCGGCGCACCCCGATCGTTGCCCTGACCGCGCATGCCATGGAAGGCAGCCGGCAGGCGAGCCTGGCCAGCGGCATGGACGACCAGATCACCAAACCGCTGACCATGGCGGCGCTGGTCGCCAAGTTACTGGAATGGCTGGTGCCGGCCCGGGTAACGCCGGCTTAGGTCAATCGCGGTCACGGTTCACGGCTGGATCGCGGCTGAACCCTGACATGCCGACATGACGGTTGCCTGCCCCGACCGCCTGTGGCATCGGCAGGGCTTCCTGCAAAGTGGTCTGACCCAGTGACTGTTTCGAACCTTGGCTTCGGCTTCAGCTTTGACGATCTCGCCGACCGCGACGGGCTGGTCCGTTTGGACCGGCGGTTCCTCGACGGGCTGGCCGCGGATGACGCCGACCTGCATCGCCGCCTGCTGACCGCCCGTTCCATGCCCGACGATCTCGCGTCGCGCGATGAATCCGATCTTGTTGTGGCGCTGGGTCCGCATTTGGATGCATTCGTGGCGGCGCTGTTCGGGGTCGAGGCGGAAACCGCGGCATTGATGCAACAGACGCTGACCCTGGACCCGATCCATGCGTGCAAGCGGTTGTTCGTGCAGCGCCAGGCCGTGAAGAAATACGCCGATCCGTCCGGGTTCGATGGACCGGCCTTGCGCGCCGAGTTGGAAAGCCGGATGGGCGCGACGCTGACCGAACAGGCTTTTGCCAATTATGTCGCCACCCGCGAAGGCGATGCCGAGGCATTGGACCCGGCGTTGCGTTATGCCGCCTGGGCCACGCTGACCGCTGACGGTCGCGCCCGCCACTACGGCGGGACGTTGTTCCGGGTGCCGCACCGGGTCGATCCGCAGCATTTGGTGCCTGTCGAAACGATCGAGCGCGACGGCGTCACCATGCTGCGCCTGCCGGAACACGAGTGGCGGCATCGCGAGGGTTTTGCGCTGACTGACCTCGGCATGAATACTCAGCAGGCGCTGGATCAGGTCAATTACTGCATCTGGTGCCACACCCAGGGCAAGGACTCCTGTAGTTCGGGACTGAAAGACCGCAAGACCGGCGCGTTCCAGAAGTCGGTGTTCGGGGTCACCCTGGCCGGCTGTCCGCTGGACGAGAAAATCTCCGAAATGCACACGCTGCGTGCCGCCGGGCATGTGCTGGGGGCGTTCGCGACGATCGCCATCGACAATCCGATGATGGCGGCGACCGGACATCGCATCTGTAACGACTGCATGAAGGCCTGCATCTATCAGAAGCAGGAAGCCGTCGATATTCCCCAGGCCGAGACGTCGGTTCTGAAAGACGTGCTCGCATTGCCCTGGGGCTTCGAGATCTACGCCCTGCTGACCCGCTGGAACCCGCTGGATATTCGCCGCCCCCTGCCCCGCCCAAACAGCGGCCGCAAGGTGTTGATCGTCGGGTTGGGGCCAGCCGGCTTCACCCTGGCGCATCACCTGATGAACGACGGCCATACCATCGTCGCGGTGGACGGGTTGAAGATCGAGCCTTTACAGATCGATGTATCCGCGCCGGTGCGTGACGTGGAAACGCTGTTTGAGAACCTGGATGATCGCGTGATGGCCGGGTTCGGCGGCGTCGCCGAGTACGGCATCACCGTACGCTGGAACAAGAATTACCTGAAGTTGATCCGCCTGTTGCTGGAGCGGCGCACCGGACAGTTCGCGCATTTCGGCGGCATCCGTTTTGGCGGCGGCGCCACGCTGTCGATGGACGACGCCTGGGCGATGGGCTTCGACCATATCGCGTTGTGCATGGGCGCCGGCAAGCCGACGGTGCTGGATATTCCGAACGGATTGGCGCGTGGCGTGCGCCAGGCATCCGACTTCCTGATGGCGCTGCAACTGACCGGCGCGGCCAAGCAATCCTCCATTGCCAACCTACAGCTTCGGTTGCCCGTGGTGGTGATCGGCGGCGGGCTGACCGCGATCGATACGGCGACGGAGAGCCTTGCCTATTACGTCCGTCAGGTCGAGAAATTCGCCCTGCGCTATCGGGTGATGGTGGCGGAAAAAGGCGTGGATCCCGTTCGCGCCCGCTGGACTGCGGAAGAAGCCGAAACGGCCGATGAATTTCTGGCGCATGCAACGGCGATCCAGGCCGAACGCGACGCGGCGGCGGCTCAGGGGCGCGTCCCGGCCTTGGCAGCGCTGTTGGACACCTGGGGCGGTGCGACGGTGGCGTATCGCCGCCGGTTGGTGGACAGTCCGTCCTATACTTTGAACCACGAAGAAGTCGCCAAGGCGATGGAAGAAGCGGTTCGTTTTGCCGAAGGTCTGACTCCGGCCGCGGTGGAAACCGATCGTTACGGCCATGCAGTTGCGCTGCGCATGACCCGCGCGGACGGAACCGAGGTGACGTTGCCAGCCCGAGCGGTTTTGGTGGCGGCGGGGACGCAGCCGAATACGGTGCTGGCGCGGGAAGATCATCGCATCCAATTGGACGGCCGTTACTTCCAGGCGGTGGACGAGAACGGCGTGAAGGTCGAGCCGGTGCGCGGCCTGTCCAAGCCGGATCAGGCGCATGTGTTGATGCATCGGGCTGACAACGGCCGTTTCATCAGCTTTTTCGGCGACCTCCACCCCAGCTTCTTCGGCAACGTGGTGAAAGCCATGGGCGGGGCGAAGCGCGGCTATCCGGTTGTTTCGCGGGCGTTGGCGGCTCTGCCGGCGAGCGGCGTCTCCGGGCGGGAGCTGATCGCGGCGGCCCGGGACGGTCTGACCGCGACGGTGCATTCGGTGCATCGCCTGACCCCGACGATCATGGAGATTGTGATCAGGGCACCGGCGGCGGCGCGGGCGTTCCGGCCGGGGCAGTTTTACCGGTTGCAGAATTTTGAGGTCCTGGCGTCCTACGACGACGAACCCGGCGTTGGCCGGACGTTGCTGAACATGGAAGGCCTGGCGATGACCGGCGCCTGGACCGACCCGGTCGCCGGGCTGGTCAGCGTCATCGCGTTGGAAATGGGCGGCAGTTCCGATCTGTGCGCCATGCTGCCGGTTGGCGAGCAGGTCATCCTGATGGGACCGACCGGCTCGCCCACCGAAATCCATCCCGACACGACCGTTGCGTTGGTTGGCGGCGGATTGGGCAATGCGGTGTTGTTCTCGATCGGCGCGGCGACGCGGGCGGCGGGTTCGAAGGTGATCTACTTCGCCGGCTACAAGGCATTGCGCGACCGGTATAAAGTGCCGGAAATCGAGCGGGCCGCCGACGTCATCGTCTGGTGCTGCGATGAGGCACCGGGCTTCGCGCCGAATCCGGATCGGCCGCAGGATCGCACGTTTGTCGGGAACATCGTGCAGGCGATGGCCGCTTACGGATCGGGCGCGCTGGGTTCGCAAGAAGTGCCGTTACGCGATGCCGAGCACATCATCGTTATTGGGTCGGATCGTATGATGCAGGCGGCCGGCGTCGCCCGGCATAGTGTGTTGGCGCCGTATCTAAAGCCGGGGCATAGCGCGATCGGGTCGATCAACTCGCCCATGCAATGCATGATGAAAGAGGTCTGCGCGCAGTGTTTACAGCCACAGATCGATCCGGTGACGGGGGCGCGGACCGTGGTGTTCTCTTGCTTCAACCAGGATCAGGCACTGGACCGGGTGGATTTTCCGGCGCTGCATGAACGGCTGGCGCAGAACGGTACTCAGGAGAAGCTGACGGCGCAATGGATCGACCGGGCGTTGCGGCGGCTGGCGATGCGGGTGGACGTGGCGGCGGAGTAGGCCGACGACCACATCATCCTTTGAAAAATGTTTCCCGATGATAGCGCAGCCATTGCGGGTTGGGCCGGAGCTCAAACTGGTCTGGAAGATTCATCCGCCGATCGGGATTTATGAGGCGTTGGATCGTTTCGGGAACCTTTTCCTTCGCCAAAAGGATATTGTAGTTGTCATCCAACGATAGAAGGCCGCGGTCGAACATCCAATGAACGGTCCCGCACAAGGCGACGCCATTACGCACGGAATCTGGACCAGCATGACTAACCGGCCGGATGTGGGCGGCTTGAACCTCGGATCGTCCGCCCCCATTAATGATTTTCAGACCGGTGAGGGCGCAGGTGTTGTTATATGCTTCCTTCACCACCGATGAGAAAACGGCATCGCGAAAGGGGCGGGCAACGACACGTTCAACAATGGGACGTTGAAATGTCTCAGGTTCTTCGGCGAATGAGAATGGAATCAATCCACTGGTCGCCCGAGTCTCCGCTAAGGCGGTTTTTTCTTCGGTCAGAATATGCGCGTAGGCAGCCTGAAGAATAAGGTCGTATTCACCTTCCGAGACGGGTCGGACGGATCGACCCATCCCGCCCTTGTTCGTGCTTCCATCCGCCTTGCGCGCACCGCTCTCGTAGTAATGATCACCTTCTTTGAAAGGTACCGGCCGAGGAAACGGCAAGAACTCTTCCACATGGGCATAGAAATAATCGCTCCGCTGGTGATCAGGCTCGATACGCACGACTCGGGCAGTTCCAAAATAAGCTGATCTCCCGCCGCGACTGCTCAGGTTCTCGGAGCTTCTGCGAGGTTCATAATAGATGACGAAATCGCCAAATGCCGACTCGACCGCACGAAGATAGGTCCTCTGGAAATGATACCAGCGCTCCGGAAGATCGTTAAAGCTTGGGTCGATCTTTGTAGCGAAAATGGCCTTAGACAATCACTTACCTCTCACGGAAGACATCGTATCTTTCTGCCTCAACAGGTTACGGCCACACCGTGGCACGCACTCAATCGAGAGTTTGCCTCGCCCACCAGCGCGGCCCTAAATCCTATAACCATCCGTAACATCCAACGTGATCCAGATCAACTCGTCGCCGCGCGCTGAATGTCGGCCAGTTTCGCGGCCCACCAATCCGCTCGGGTTCGTGGCAAAACGGCATGCCGGATCGGGATGGCAGTGCCAAAAGCACCCCCGAATGTCGATCACTGCCTTGCGACCGAGGAACACAATATCCGGCCGGCCCGGCAAATCCCGGCGCTGCAACCGATAACGATACCCCTGCCCGTGCAGCAGCCGGCGGACGATCAACTCCGGTTTGGTGTTCGCGCCTCTGACGGCGGCCATGTTCCGGCGGCGCTGCGCCGGAACATCAGTGAAATCGGGACGGAGGGGCCGGGACATGGTGGGACGGGTGTTTAGCACAGGCCCCGATGGTCCGCCTGCCGCCCAGCCGCGATCAGGCCGACGCGCCCTCGATAATATCGCCGAACAGATCCCAGGTCTTGCCGGTCCAGCGCATGAGTTGAAGCTGGCGCATCGGGTGGTAGTTGGTTGGGCTGGTGTTGATCTTGATCCCCGGCAGGGCGATCGGGACCTCCAGATCGTGTAGGTTGGTCGCCTGCTTCATCAGGTTCTCGCGCGACAGATCGTTGCCGCATTGCTTCAGCACTGCCATCATCGTGTAGGCAAAACCGAAAGCCGAGATGTTGCCTGCATCTTTCACGTCGCCCGCCGGATAGTATTGCGCCATGAACGCCCGCCATTGCTTCATGCCCGCATCGTTGTCCCAGCGCGGGTCGGTCGGGTCCTTCAGATAGGCGGAGCTGATAATACCCACGGCATTCTCGGGACCGGCCGGGATCATCACCGCACCGACGGACACCGAAACGCCGGTCAGCACATGCAGCGGCTTCCATTGCATGTCGGCGACCTTGCGGATCGATTGGGCCGCGAACTTGGGCGTAGCGACCGTCATCAGCACATCGATGCCGGCGGCTTGCAGCGAAACCAACTGGCTATCGATCGTCGCATCGGTCACTTCGTACGATACCTGTTTAACCATGGAGTCGTATCGGTCCTTCAGAACGTCCCGCACACCTCTCAGGTAATCCTTTCCGAAATCATCATTCTGATACAGAATACCGATCCTGGCATCGGGCTTTTGTGCCAGGATATACTTGGCATAGATCTGCGCTTCCGTGACGTAGCTCGGTTGCCATCCGATCGTCCACGGATGCTCTTTGTAATCGCCCCATTTATCCGCGCCGGTGGCCAGGAACAGATGCGGCACCTTCTTTTGGTTGACGTAGCGCACGATCGCCGAATTCGTTGGCGTTCCCAATGTGGCGCACAAGGCGGCGACGTTGTCTTCCTCGATCAGGCGGCGGACCTGCTCGACCGTCTTCGGCGGGCTGTAGCCATCGTCGTAAGAGAGGAACTTGACCTTGCGGCCGGCGAAGCCCCCCTGGTCATTGGCCATTTGGAACATGGCCGACATCGCTTTACCGATGGTGCCATAAGCGGAGGCCGGGCCGCTATATGGGATGGTGTTGCCGATCAGGATCTCGGTTGCCGTAACACCCGGGGTGTCCGCGGCGCGCAGGATCGCCGGCGCGGCAGGGATAAAGGCGGCAGCGGTGAGCAGTGTGCGTCTTTTAAGCATGAATGTGTTCTCCCGTATCCGCGGCCCGTCTGAGCGAGCCTATCCGCGATGCTAGGCCGGTCCATGCCCGCTGTGCCACGAAAAATCGGTTGAGCGGGGATTGCAGGCCAGCCGGAACGCGCGCAATGCGTCGGCATGATGGAACAATGCCGCCCAGAACGGTGACTTTCTTTTGGCCACGCGAGCCCCGTCTCCCGAACCTGTCCAGCCCGGGCAGGCCGAACGGCGCCCTGAAACTGGCATTCTCGCGCTTTCACTTCTATATGTCAGCAAGGAGGTGGTCATGACGCAGACGCAACCGACGACGCACTGGACCTGGGACCACTATCTGGACTGGGAGTCCAGACAACCGATCCGCTACGAGCTTGTCGATGGTGAAATCTACGCCATGGGAGGTGGAACTGCCGCGCAGGACATGATCTCCTTCAACGTCCGCATGGCCTTGCAGCGCCAACTGGACGGCACCGGATGCCGTGCCCACGGATCGGACCTCAAAATCCACACCGGCACAGATGCAGGCCGCTATCCGGACGTCCATGTCGATTGCGGCAAGTGGACGCCTGGCGCGCTCACCGCCTCCAACCCGGTCCTGGTCGTCGAGGTTCTCTGCAAGAGCACGGAAAACATCGACCGCAGCCTGAAGCTGCGTGACTATGCCGCGACCCCAAGCATCCGCACCTACATCCTGCTGTCGCAAACCGAGCCGATGGCGTTGGTCTATGCGCGCGACGAGCATGGCCAATTCGACCCCGAGAAGGCCCAACCCGTCCAGGGACTGGACGCAGTTATCGCAATGCCAGACCTGTCGCTTTCACTGTCCCTGGCGGACACCTATCATGGCATCGCGTTGGAACCCGACGAGCGAATCCCCGAGCCGCGGGCCGTCTGACGACAGGCCGCATCGGGTCCACCAACTGCGGCAACCCCCATCGGGGAAACTGGTTCGGTTAGGACGCGCATTGGGCATTTGATCGATAATCCCGCTATGCTGCCCGCAGCAGGAGAACACGATGCCGATCTATGATTTCACCGCGCGTTTGGGTTCCGGAGAGGACCGCAACCTGGGCGATTACCGCGGCAAGGTGCTGCTGATCGTCAATGTCGCCTCCAAGTGCGGATTCACGCCGCAGTATCAGGGATTGCAGGCCCTCTACGAGCAGTTCCGCCCCCGAGGGTTCGAAATCCTGGCCTTCCCATGCGACCAGTTCGGCCATCAGGAACCCGGAACGGACGCCGAGATCGCCACGTTCTGCGAGACCAATTTCAACGTCACCTTCCCGGTATTCGCCAAGGTCGAGGTGAACGGCGGTGGCGCGCATCCACTGTACGTATGGCTCAAGCAGGAAAAGAGCGGCCTGCTGGTGTCCGCGATCAAGTGGAATTTTACAAAATTCCTGGTGGACCGCGACGGCACGGTACGCGAACGCTTCGCACCGACCAAGACGCCGGAAAGTCTGGCAAGCGACGTCGAAGCGCTGCTTTAGAACAACTTCGGCAGGACCTTATCCCGGAACATCCGCAGCGCCGGGTTATCGTGACCTTTGCGCCAGATCAGATGCAACTCCGCCAAGGGGCGCGGCTCCGGTTGCAGTTCCCGCAGCACGACGCCGCGCGCCAACAGACTGCCGGCCGATTGCGGCACCAACGCGACGCCCATGCCCGCGCTGACAAGTGCCAGGATCGCATGCACCTGCGTCACATGCTGCACAAAGTTCGGCAGGATGTCCGCCGCCCGGAACAGGCTGGCGGTCAGGTCTTGGAAATAACGGCCCTCTGTCGGCGAGTCCGTCGCGTACATAATCAACGCCATACGATCCAGGTCTTTCAGGCGCGGAGCCCTGGCCGTGGCCAACGGATGGCTCTCAGGCACCGCCAGGACCATGGGTTCCCGCAGCACGCAGGCCAGTTCATTACCATGACGGTCAACCGGCAATCGCACCAGCCCGGCATCCAGCCGGCCGGCCGCCAGCGCTTCCATCTGCCGCGCCGTTGTCATCTCCCGCAGGTCAAGATCGACGTCGGGTAGTTCAGCCATCGCCAACGCCACCAGGCGCGGCAGGAACCCGTAACTCGATCCGGCGGTGAACCCCAGCGTGATAGACCCCGCGTCCCCCTGTGCAACCCGGCGGGCCGACACCGCGGCGCCCTCTGCCAGACGCAGCATCTGCCTTGCCTCCGGCAAGAAGGTTCGGCCGGCGGAAGTGAGATTCACCGAACGGCTGGTGCGGTCGAACAGCGTCACGCCGAGTTCATGTTCCAGAAGCTGGATCTGCCGGCTCAGCGGCGGTTGCGTCATGTTCAGCCGCTGCGCCGCTCGGCCAAAATGCAGTGTTTCGGCGACGGCAACGAAACAGCGAAGCTGGTTGAACTCGAACATCGATGTCCGTCCGGTATCGGTTGATGCCAATTTTGGCTTGGACGTGGATCGATACGCGGCCTAGGGTCCGCGCACAACGGCGCTATAAAATTCCGGGAGTTTGGATGTCCACGACCACCAGTTCGGCTGAGCGCACGCGCGGGCGTATCCGCTTCACCATCGTCGCGATGCTGTTCGCCATCACCATCGTGAACTACGCGGATCGCGCCACCCTGGCGATCACCGGCCCGGTCATCTCCAAAGCGCTGGGTTTCTCGCCGGTCCAGATGGGCTTCATCTTCTCGGCGTTCGGTTGGTCGTATGTGCTGGGACAAATTCCCGGCGGCTGGCTGCTCGACCGGTTCGGCTCGAAAATGGTGTATTTCGGCAGTATCGTTCTGTGGTCGGTCTTCACCATCATGCAGGGCGGGGTCTGGATGGTAGGTGCGGCATCCGCCGTCTATGTGCTGTTCGCCCTGCGCTTCCTGGTCGGCGTGGCGGAGGCACCGTCCTTCCCGGCCAACAGCCGGCTGGTCGCCGCCTGGTTTCCCGCCAATGAACGCGGCACAGCTTCGGCTATTTTCAATTCAGCGCAATATTTCGCCACCGTGCTGTTCGCACCGATCATGGGGTATCTGACGGTCACCTACGGCTGGCCGAGCGTATTTTACTTTATGGGCGCGCTGGGTTTGGTGATGGGATTGCTGTGGTTGAAGGTGATCTACAGCCCCGGACGGCATCCCACACTGCGGCCCGCGGAGCTGGCTTATATCGCCGCCGGTGGCGCGTTGGTGAACCTGGATCAACCCGGCGAAGCAGCCGTTCGCCCCAGTGCCGCATCGCAATTGGGGTACCTGAAGCAGCTTGTGCGGAACCGCATGATGGTCGGGATTTACCTCGGCCAGTTCTGCATCAACGCGATCACCTATTTCTTCATCACGTGGTTTCCGGTTTATCTGGTGCAGCAGCGCGGCATGTCGATCCTGAACGCCGGTTTCATTGCCGCCATCCCCGCTATCTGTGGTTTCAGTGGGGGCGTGCTGGGCGGTATATGGTCGGACTTCCTGCTGCGGCGCGGCTGGTCGCTGACAGCGTCACGCAAGACGCCGATCGTTGCCGGTATGCTGCTGTCGATGAGTATGATCGTTTGCAACTATGTGGACGCGCAATGGTTAGTGGTCGTCATCATGGCGCTGGCATTCTTCGGCAAAGGGATCGGCGCGCTCGGTTGGGCCGTGGTGTCCGATGTGGCGCCGAAGGAGATCGCCGGCCTCAGCGGTGGATTGTTCAACATGTTCGGCAATATTTCTTCCATTACGACGCCCATCATCATTGGCTTCATCCTGCAGGCGACGGGATCGTTCAACGGTGCGCTGGTGTTCATCGGCGCCAACGCGGCGGTCGCCATCATCAGCTATCTGGTGGTTGTGGGCGAAATCAAGCGCCTGGAGCTGAAACCCGTCTGATTTGGACGGCCAATGATAAATCGCGTAACTAATGCCAAACGGCGTTGATGCCGACTTTTGCCTCCCATCGTCATGGCCCTCCCCCGACTTGATCGGGGGCTTGTCCGGGCCACCTATCGCGGCACTGCCAGGGCAAGGTGGCCCGGACAAGCCGGGCCATGACGACAAGGGGCGGGATTCGGCATCAAAGCAAATTGCCACAAACCTGAATAACCGGAGACCCTCGCTCATGCCCGACTCATCCGCACCGCGTAAACAACCAGCCGATCTGCGCAGCGCCCGCTGGTTCGGCCCCGCCGATCTGCGGTCGTTCGGCCATCGCTCCCGAGCGATGCAGATGGGATATTCGCCGGAGGAATGGACGGGCAAGCCGGTCATTGCGATTTTGAACACATGGTCGGACCTGCAACCGTGCCACGCGCACTTTAAGCAGCGCGTCGATGACGTGAAGCGCGGCATCCTGATGGCCGGCGGCTTCCCGGTCGAACTGCCGGCGCTGTCCGTCTCCGAAAGCTTCGTCAAGCCGACCACGATGATGTATCGCAACATGCTGGCGATGGAGACGGAGGAGTTGCTGCGCTCCCACCCCGTCGATGGCTGCGTGCTAATGGGCGGTTGCGACAAGACCACGCCGGGCCTGCTGCTGGGTGCCACCAGCATGAACATTCCGACGATCTTCCTGCCCGCCGGGCCGATGCTGCGCGGCAATTTCCAGGGCAAGTTCCTCGGCTCCGGTTCGGATAGCTGGAAATACTGGGACGAGCTGCGCGCCGGCAAGATTACCGACAAGGAATGGCTCGGCGTCGAGCAAGGCATCGCCCGTTCATACGGCACCTGCATGACGATGGGCACGGCCAGCACGATGACCGCGATCGCCGAGGCGGTTGGCATGGTACTTCCGGGTGGTTCATCCGTTCCCGCCGCCGACGCCGGGCATATCCGTCTGGCCTCCGAATCAGGCCGCCGCATCGTGGAAATGGTGTGGGAAGATCTGACCCCGTCGAAGATCCAGACCCGTCCGGCGTTCGAGAACGCTATTGCCGTGGCGATGGCGATGGGCTGCTCCACCAACGCCATCATCCATTTGATCGCCATGGCTCGGCGGGCCGGCCTGGACATTGGACTGGCCGACTTCGAGAACTACAGCCGCCGCGTGCCCGTCATTGGCAACGTGCGCCCGACCGGCAAAGAGTATCTGATGGAGGACTTCTACTACGCGGGCGGCATTTGCGCGCTGATGGGCAACATCAAGCAGCATTTGCATCTCGACTGCCTGACCGTCACCGGCAAAACCATCGGCGAGAACATCGAAGGCGCCAAGATCTTCAATGACGACGTGATCCGGTCGGTGGACAATCCGATCTACGGTGAGGGTTCGTTGGCCGTGCTGACCGGCAATCTGGCCCCCGATGGTTGCGTGATCAAACCGGCGGCGATGGAGCAGAAATTCCTCAAACATTCCGGCCCCGCCGTGGTGTTCGACGACTACCCGTCGATGAAGAAGGCCGTGGACGATGAGAGCTATCCGTTCACGCCGGACTCGGTCCTGGTGCTGCGCAACGCCGGCCCTCAGGGCGGCCCGGGCATGCCGGAATGGGGCATGCTGCCGATGCCGAAGAAGCTGCTGAAAGAAGGATTCCGGGATATGCTGCGGCTGTCGGATGCCCGCATGTCCGGCACCAGCTATGGCGCCTGCGTGCTGCATGTGTCGCCGGAAAGCTATATCGGCGGCCCCCTCGCGCTGCTGCAAACCGGCGATATCGTCAGCATCGATGTCGATGCCCGCAGCATCTCGATGGAAGTCTCTGACGAGGAACTCGCCCGCCGCCGTGCCGCATGGACGGCTCCCGAGGTTCGGTTTGAACGTGGCTATGGCTGGGTGTTCACCAAACATATCCAGCAGGCCGACAAGGGCTGCGACTTTGACTTCCTGCGCACCGATTTCGGCGCTCCGGTCGCCGAACCCGTCATCTACTGAGGAAAAGATCCATGTTGAGTTCGGAAACCCGCGACAAGCTGAGGGGCGTCAGCACCGCGACGCTCGCCAGTGCTTTGTTCAAGCGCGGGCTGCGCAACCAGATGATCCAGGATGTTCGCCCGCTGAGCGGCCCCAAGGGCGGCAGCATGGTCGGTGAGGCCTACACGCTGCGCTATATGCCCGCGCGGGAAGACCTCAATCCGATGACGGTGTTTCGCGATCACAGCCACCCTCAACGCAAGGCGGTGGAGGAGTGCCCGCCCGGTGCCGTGCTGGTGATGGACAGCCGCAAGGACCCGAGGGCGGCCTCGGCCGGCGGGATTTTGGTGACGCGGCTGATGATGCGTGGCGTGGCTGGTGTCGTGACGGATGGCGGGTTCCGGGATTCGTCGGAGATCGCGATGCTGGATATGCCGTCGTATCATAATCGCCCGTCGGCCCCGACGAACCTGACGTTGCATCAGGCGATCGACATCAACGTCCCGATCGGTTGTGGCGACGCGCCGGTGTTTCCCGGCGACGTGATCGTGGGCGATGCTGACGGGGTGATTGTCGTGCCGGCCGAGATCGCGGACGAAATCGCCGACGAAGCGGTGGAGATGACGGCGTACGAGGATTTCGTGACGGAACGGGTCCGCGCCGGCCAGGCGACGCTGGGACTTTATCCGCCGACGGATGAGTCGAACCTGGATGCGTTCGCGGTGTGGCGGAAGCAGCACGGGCGGTAGCCTCAGTTCACCGTTCCTTCCTGGGACAGGATCTTGTAGGTGAAATGCTCCTCTGGTTCGGCGGGAACAACCCGCACCACCGCGGTGCGGCGAAACCGGATTCCACCCGGCCCAACGGCAGTCGCGGTGATACGGATCACCGCGACCTCGCGCACCGTGGCAGCAACAGGCTGCACGGTTTCGTAAGGATAGGCGGAAGCCAGGGCCTGCCGGACCAGCGGATCGGATGTTGTCTGGACCGATGGCACGGACAGCGCATACACCGACACATGCGGCTCCAGGCACGCGACGAGGTCCGGCGTCATCCCGAGCACAAGACCGAGTTCGTCAACACTGACAAAGCGTGCATTCGGCGGCACATAGCCCAACCCCGCGGTTCGGTACCGCGCATTCTTCGTTGCGCGATCCGTCTGGAGCGTATCCAGGCTCCGCCACTCCGCGATGGCGTCCGCAAGGTTTGCCGCCGCCTTAGGCGATGCGCCGCATTCGCGCAGCAGCGCCTGAATCAGCGCGGCCGGCGCTACGTTGGGATCAATCCGGCCGCCCTCATCCTCGACCCGAACCTCGGTCACCGCTTGCGGCCATCGATGAATGTGCGGCGTGCCATCGGCGGTCCACCCCAACGTCAGCGTCTGAAAGATCGCCTCGTTCACGGCGCCGTCGGCCACAGCCTCCAACATGGCGCTGGATCTTATATTGGACGAGATCGCGACCGCCATGCGTGTGTTGGCGATCATCTGTGTCATCAGAAGGAACAGGACTGAGAGCCATCCCAACACGATGAGAAGCGCGAAGCCATTCGCCGGTTTTGCAACTTCCGTTCTCATTTGGATGTTCGTGGCCGCGATCACCTTCGTCGTCATGATGCGCGAAGGCGCACCATCCATGTCTTCGTTGATCTGAGACGCCCGAAAACGTGGATGGCGCGCCTTTGCGCACCATGACGACCAGGACAACAATCTCCGAGGTTTACCTGGACCTGGCGACTCAATATTGGTGTTTGAGCGCTGGTGATTCGTATTCACCAGCCCTGGTTTCGGATTGAACGCGCATCCCGTAAGCATTGGTCAGGATTCTGTGAGCCTATATTTTGAATCTGGACATGCTTCATTCAGGCAGGCAGCGTGAATAAAGATTAATAATCGATTCAAATCGACTATACAGGGGGAAGATATGCGCAAAATTCTTGTCGCGATGTCCATGGCGATGTTCCCGTCACTTGCAGCCTTCGCCCAAACGGGCAGTGATCCGTCCGACCAGTATCAAAAGGCAAGCTGTCAAATACCAGCCCAGACGGTGGCTCATGTGCAAGCTCAACTTGCCACGGTGGTCATGGCGCCGGACCACAATGGAGGTCTGTTTTCACCCAACCGCATGTGGTCGGCGATCGTGGATCGCGTGGGCACGCTCTGTTCGGTGATCGTCACCGGCGATGCCTGGCCGGGCAGCCGAGCGATTGCTATTGCGAAGGCGAGCACGGCGAATGGATTCAGTAATAGTGCACTGGCCCTTTCAACGGCGAATCTTTACTCGCCAACGCAGCCCGGCGGTTCGCTGTACGGGCTGAATGACTCGAATCCGTTCAACCCGCGGTTCCTGCCGCAAGGCACTGGCATTGGCTACGTTCCGGGCGGCGACATCACGTTTGGCGGCGGACTGGCGCTGTATTCCGGAGGGCATGTGATCGGAGGCCTGGGCGTCAGCGGCGATACATCGTGTGCCGACCATGCGATCGCTTACCGGATGCGACACCTTGCCGGATTGGATGGCACCCCCAACTCCGACAACATCGTTTACATCCCGGCGGGCGCCGAACCGAGTGGCTTTGAGCAACCGCACTGCGGCGCCACCGACATCACGCCATAGGCTGGTTCGTATGGACGCGCGGATCTGTCAGATAACATGTCGCCACCGGGCGATCAGACGAAGCGCCGCCTGACCGGATTTGCGTTCCGGTTCAGGCCGCGGGGCAGCCACCAGATCCAGACGCCGCCCGCTCAATCCTGTCCAGCCGTCTGAACCGCTCGCGCGTGACGACAGGACACCCATCGCCGCACCGGTATGGCCGGTGCGGGCAATCGAGGTTTATTCGCCCAAAACGGCGCAGCACAAGTCCCCGCGTCGCTGCTGGGGGACGATCCCGATCGCGGTCATGCTGGGACAGAAAGTAATGGCATAATTTGCAGGAAGCGAGCGGGCCAGGACGGGAACGGCGGTGTGTGTCAGCCAACCCTGCAGTTGGAGGTAGGTGCTCGGATAGGTCACCGGATACAACTTGAGGCTGTCGTAGGTGCCATCGTCGATGATGATCCGGCCTTTGGACAAGTCCATGCCGCATGCTTCAGCCAAGCTGTGCACGTCCGCATTGATTGCGCGCCAATCTCGCCTGAGCGATATCGAAGGCCCCTCGTAGCCAGCGCGGAGCTTCTTTGTGAACCACCAGGCATTGGCACCAAGGCAGGCGACGACGACAAGCGCGGACAGTGCGGAAAAACCCCGGATCAATTGATGCAAGCGGCCGGGCATGAACCTGGATAGCAGCATCGCCAGACCGACAGCCGCCAGTTCATTCAGAGTGAAGGCCCGGTAAAACGCCTGAATTGGATCGTAAAGAAAAAGACCCAGGGCCGGGACCAACAGGAGCAACGCGAAGTGAATGTGCAGATCGTCCGGCGACGATGCTTGAGGGCGGCGGCCAAAGTAACGTCGCACCAAAAGAAACGGCGCCAGCGCGGCCGCCAGCACCGACAGAAATGCCAGGGCGCCCAGGATGCAGAGGACCAGAAAATTCATTATCGAGGCGGCGGCTTTGCCGACGAATGACGATGTATGCGACACTCCCGGCAGATAGAAGATCGTATATTCGCTCTTATAGAGAAAATTTTCCGTATAGCGAGTAATCTTCGTCACGAGCCATGGGAGGATCGCGTCGGGACGCAGATCGTTGACATCGAACATCATGCTCCTCCAGAAGGCCTCGATCTCTGGATGTTCGGTGCAGGTCAGATGCTGGAACCTGAGGCTGGCATCGGCCATGGTGATCAGCAGCAGCGCGACCACCGCCATGGCTGACCGACCGCCGATCAAAGGCGACAGCAGCCGGTAAGACAGGTAGAGCGTGAGTGGCACGAACAGAAGCCCTTGCGAGTGGGCGTAAAGCGAGCAGGTCGTGGCGAACACGAGTGCGAGGAACGCAAGCCCGTTCGTTAGCTTGTTGATGTCCCGGCCGATCAGCACGTTCGCCGCCGCAAAGCAGCACAGCAGATCAAGTTGCAATGGAGTTTCGTATCGGACAAGAACCATGCCTGATCCCGCGACGCCGATGAATGAAGCCAGGGTCAGTAGCGCGGCGACTGGCGTCGTTCCTCGGAGGGCATATCGTGCCGACAAGGCGACAACCGAAAGCAACGTCAGGAAGGGCAGGACTCTCGTTGCGCGCGGCGAAAACGTGTCGGCGACCCATGCTGTCAGCCGGGCGGCGGGGGCGAGTAGCAGCGGCACGGTCTTGAAGTTGGACGGGCAGGCTTCAAACAGGCCGTAAATGACACCGTGATCCGCCACCGCCCGGCCAAGATGCTGTCGGAACGCGATCTCGTCAGGAAAGATCGGCATCCACGACCAAACCCCCAGACAAGCCGCGGCCAGCACAATGATCACCCAAAGCAGGCGCTTACGCGCCGTCAAGGACATCGTTTCAGATGCAGTCATTCAATCGTGCTCTCAATCATTGTTTTGGCATGCGCTGGCCGCTCGCGGACTTTCGCGCGCTCAGACTTTGACGGCGACGGCGAGACAACTGCCACCGAATGGAATGGGACGGCACAGCGCAAGCCGCCGATATTCGGCGTCAAGCAGGCGGTCGACCAGTCGCGCCGCCAAGCCTTGAGGGGCGTGCTCGGCGGCATCACGCTCGGCGTCCACGCCTTGCCTCCAACCCAGGCGGCTGGGAAGCGTGCGCAGCAGGAACACCAGCGGCGGGAGTGGAGAGAAGATGTAGGAAGAAAATACCACACGAAATCCAGCGCCGGAAAGGGATCGGGCCAGGCTGGCGCGCGTATAGCGGCGGAAATGGCCCGCGGCCTTGTCGTCGTTGGAGAAGAGCAGCGGGTAGGCCGGTACGGTCACGAACACATGTCCGTCCGGCCGTAACAGGCGGTGCACATGCCGCAATGCAGACTGTTCATCCTCGATATGTTCAAGTACATCGAACATTCCGGCGGCAGCGGCGCATCCGACCGGCAGGTCCGCGTCTTCCAGTGTCGCACAAATTACTTGCGCGATGCCGCGCCTGTGCGCCGCCAGAGCGCCGTCGATCCCCGGTTCAACGACGACACATTCGATGCCGGCCGCCGCAAGGCCTTTTGCGACATACCCGTTGCCGCCGCCAATATCCAACATAGTTCCCTTGCAACCGAAGCTGCTGACCACGCTGACGATGCACCGATTCCGATGGCGGAACCAGAACGAACCATCTTCCACCGCCAGGCAGGCGGCGTTCCCCTGTTCCGGATAGGAAACCACCACCCGCCGCCTGGCGAACCAGAGGCCGGTGTCCCGCTGCTCAAGCCCGGGCGCGAGCGCTGCCAGATCAAGGCTCATTGCGCGTCAGTCTCCAACCGAGCGCGCATCATCCCACCATCCGTTCGCTATAAAAACCAAGCACCGCCGCGGCCACTTCCGCGACATCCCGGTCGGTCAGGTCAAAATACATCGGTAGCCGCAACAGTCGCCGGCTGATGTCGTCAGTGACCGGCAGATCGGCCAGCGGCAGGTTCCGGGCTTTCATGAACGGCGACGAGTGCAGCGGTACGTAGTGGAAGACCGATAGGATTCCAGCCGCGCGCAGATAGGCGATAAGCGCTGTGCGTTCCTCAAGGTCGGCGGCCAGAAGGTAGAACATGTGGTAATTGGGCGTGCAATGCAGGGGTACATGCGCAATTTGGATCAAGCCATGCTCAATAAGCGGTGCGAGCAGCATAGTGTAGCGACGATCGATTTCGCCGCGCCGCGCGGTGATTTTCTCCATGTTTTCGAGTTGCCCGACCAGGAATGCCGCAAGCATGTCCGACGGGACGTAGGACGAGCCGACATCGACCCAGGTGTATTTATCCACCTGGCCACGCAGGAACTGGCTACGGTTGGTGCCTTTTTCGCGTAGGATTTCGGCGCGCTTCTCCAGCTTCGGATCGTTGATGACAAGCGCGCCACCTTCCCCACACGAGAAATTCTTTGTTTCATGAAAACTATAACAACCCATATGACCAATCGTCCCGAGCCATTGGCCTTTGTATTTGGCGAAAACACCTTGTGCGGCATCCTCGACGACCAGCAGTCCGTGTCGCTCGGCGATCTCCATAATCGCGTCCATCTCACAGGCGACGCCGGCGTAGTGGATCGGAAAAATGGCGCGCGTGCGTGGCGTGATTGCCGCTTCGATCAATCGTTCGTCGATATTGAGCGTGTCTGGACGGATATCGACAAAAACCGGCGTGGCGCCGCGCAGCACGGCCGCGTTGGCGGTCGCAACGAATGTGTAGGACGGAAGAATAACCTCATCGCCGGGACCAAAATCACAGAGAAGTGCGGCGATTTCCAATGCTGACGTACAGGACGTCGTCAGCAGAATGCGCTGGGCGCCAAACCGATCCTCCATCAGCTTCTGCGCCCGCCGGGTGAATGGCCCGTCGCCGCTGGCATGGCCTCCGGCCACGGCTTGCCCGACATAAATCAGCTCTGATCCGACGATGCAGGGTTTGTTGAAGGGGATATGGATGGTCACGGCGCTGACCGTGCGGGCCGATAGCGACTATGGTCGGCGAATACCCAATATTTCTGTAGGACAAACAATAACGCGGGCATCGTCAGAATCGCACCGGCCTGCACGATCTGGTGGGCAACGCCGACCTCATCCACAAAAAACCAAAGTGCCACGAAGTTCATTACATATCATACGCAATAGCTGCCGATGTACCGCAGCAACGGCCCCCCATTGGGTCCAATGAAGCGAAAGGTTATCTCACGGTTCAACAGATAGCCCGTCAGGACTCCCGCGCAATAGGTCAGCGTCATGGCTGACCGGCTTCCCATCAACGACTGCGTCAACACCAGATAGGCTCCGTACAACGCGGCGTTCAGAACCAGACCGACGGCGACATAACGGATGACCTGCTGGCGGATCATTATGCCCCTCGAGTCACTGGGCCAAACGGGCACCAATGCAAGGTGATAGTCGGCGCCGGGAACCGAAAACCCAACGATACATAGAGATTATGTACCGCAACGTTATGTGAGGAAATACTGGTTGAAACAGCCTGCACACCCGCCCGGTGATGAAACGCAAGCATCGTGTTCCAGACCCTCCGCCCCAGCCCCTGCCCGGCAAGCCCGGGCGCGAGTCCAACCAGCGACCAGAAGCGGCTTTCAGGCGTCGGGCGCTCGACCACCATGAAGGCGATGAGACGGCCGTCCATCAGGCATTTCAGTACTTGCTGTCCGGGGTTTTCGAAGGCATTGGCGGCCCAGGCGGCGTAGCGGCGATTGCCGATTTCCGCCCCGACCTGCGGATCGACATGAAGCCTGCCGACATCAAATATCTGTCGCGCGATGCTGGAGATTTCGGGTTCGTCGGACGGCTCGGCGACGCAAATCGAGATGTCCGGGTCGCCTGCGAAGCGGTCGAGCCCGACCACCTCTGGCCGGTAGTTCAATTCGATGAAGCGGAATCCGCGCGCCTCCAGGAAAGCACATTCGACCAGTTGATCCATCGCCAGCCGGCAACTGACCAGCCTCACATCGTTTGTTTCGCACCAGCTTCGAAAATCACCGAAGGCAGCGTCAGCTCGGGTACCGGATCGACATTGGATCGAGGAAATGACGGCTGTGTTGGCGCCAAAGATCGGCCGGTCCCAAGGAGCCAGATGATGAGTCAGCTCCAGTGCGGGAATCGCAATTCGTTCCTCGACAAAGCTAAACATGCTCATCGACCTTCCGCTGAGCCGGGACGTATCCCTCCGGGGAAGACGCTGCGATTTCTCCGACCACGTAAACCGGTCGATCCATGCTGCGAAAGTGCATTCGGGCGAGATATTCGCCAAAGATGCCGAGAGCAAACATTTGTGCGCCGGAAAAAATCGTGATGATCGACGCCAGGAAGGCAAATCCAGGGACGGAATCGTTCCGAACCAAATAGTTGATCACAACAAATGCCAGGATTAAGAGGCCAAACAGGACGAAAGCAAACCCGATGACGCTGGCGATTTGCAAGGGCAGCGTGCTGAAGCCGGTCATCAGGTTGACCGCATGCCGGATCAGCTTGCCGACGGTGTAGCCGGAAACACCGGTTGTACGGGGGGCGTGACGCACCTTGATGGCGGTAAATCGGCTCGTTGTCCATGTCAGCAGCACATCGATCGATACATGCGGGCTACGATAATCCTGAAAGCCTTCGCGCAAGCGGGTCCGAAAGACCCGGAATGCGCTGACACTACGAGCGGTCTCAGCACCCATCGCACTGGCGAGTGCCAGCTTTGTCAGGCGCGAGGCCATGTCGCGCAGAAAGCCGTGTTGTTCCGCCATTGGCGCGCCGTACACCACATCGACCCCTGGCCTCAGGGCCGCCAGCATCGGTGCGATTTCGCTGACCGGGTGCTGCAAGTCGTCGTCCATGGTGAGGACGACGTCATACCGAGCGGCACGAATTCCACAGAGCAGGGCGTTGTGCTGACCGTAGTTGCGGCTCATGCGGATGCCGCGCACCCTGCTGTCTATGGCGGCTAACCCGGCGATGAGCGGCCAGGACTCATCACCACCACAGTCCTCGATCAAAATTATTTCGAACGTTGGTACGATGTTTACCATCGCGCCCACCAGTTGACGATGTAACTCGATCAGAGTTGCTTCAGCGCGGTAGACCGGGATGATAATCGAAACGCTGAGCATGAAATTTTCTGCATTCCCCAATTTCGAAACCGTCCGTGCGGAAAGGAGGTGTAATAACCGTCGGCCAGCTTACTCGTCAACCCCATGGACCCTCGGCCACCCTGTTGCCGCGTAACCAGTAACGTGTTCGCGTTATCTTCTCAGACGCCGATCTTGCGGCCGATCGGACATCGTGGCCGCGCCAACGCTCTGCCAGGGCCAGCACGAATTGACATCCGGGCCATTCGATTGGCGATCCGGCGGTTATCCCACAAAAAATTGAAATCGTTGGTGGGCGCTGTAGGATTCGAACCTACGACCCGCTGATTAAGAGTCAGCTGCTCTACCAACTGAGCTAAGCGCCCGCACCACCGAGGGGCGGTTTCTAACAACCTTCCCCGGCAATGCAACCCCCTATCGGCGGTTCGGCGTTTTTAAGTGGCGCACCTGTCCCGCCATGTCCTCCGTGCAAGGCGGACACAGGCCGCTACGCCCCCGCCAGAATCGCATCCGCCATCTTTTCCGCCGTCATCAGCACCGGGAAGTTGGTGTTCGCGCACGGAACCACCGGGAAGACCGAGGCATCGACCACCCGCAGCCCCTCCACACCCCGCACACGCCCGGCCGGGTCGGTCACCGCCATCGGGTCGTCGTCCGCCCCCATGCGGCAGGTACACGAGGCGTGCCACACCCCCACCGCGGCCTTGCGGACAAACGCCTCCAGCTTGTCGTCGTCAGTCAGCACGTCCTGCAGCGAGACGCCCTCCATCACCAACGTCTCGATCAGGTATTTTCGCAGGGCGGCGGGACCGTCCAGCGCCATCGCCAGGACGTCGGTGATCAGCTTGTTCTTGCGGCTGTGCAGCCCGACCTGACGCACCTTGTCACTGTAGCTGGCGGGGAACGGATTGTCCGTGACCGCCTGCATGATCGGAGTCAGGTGCATGGCGCCGAACTGGCGCACGCCATCCATCATCCGCTGCAAATCCCGATGATCCGACAACAGGTTGAAATCCACCTGCGGTTCGTCCGCCGCGCTGGACGATCGCAGCTTCACCGATCCGGTTTCCGAATACGTCTTGTACACCGTTACGATGAACGAACCGATCTGCTCACCCACCGCGTGCCACGACGTCTTGTTGGTCACGACGGTGAACATGTCCCCCGCCGGGATGCCCGGCATGTTCGAGGAATACCGCAGCGCCGTGTAAATATGCCGCCGCGAGTAGTCGTGAATGATGCGCGCGTGCGGCTTCAGAAAGGCCGCGACAGCGACCGCCGGATGATCCTGCAGCCGCTGCCCGACGCCCGGCAGCGCCGCCCGGACATCGATCCCATGCTCCCGCAGATGCGCGCCCGGCCCGATTCCGGCCCGCATCAGATGCGCGGGGGAATGGATCGCGCCGCACGACAGGATGATCTCGTGACCGCGGAACTCCTGCGGCTTGCCGGCCACGGTCGCCTTCACACCGACGCAGCGCTGACCGTCAAAAATCAGCGACGACACCTGCGTGTCGGTCGATATGGACAAATTCTCCCGCAGGCGGGTGCCGGGATCGAGGTAGCCGATCGCCGCCGATACCCGCCGTTCGTAGGCGTTGGAGATGGTAATGGGAAAATACCCGTCCTCCCACTCCGCGTTCTGATCCTTGATGAACTTGTAGCCGGCTTGCTCGAACGCCTTGCCGGTGGCCTTGGCGTGTTCGGGCCAGAGGTCGGGGAAGATACGCCGGACCGGGATGCGGCCTTCGTTGCCGTGCCACGGACCATCGAAGTCCATGTCGCGCTCGACCTTTTTGAAGTAGGGCAGCACGCTGTTCCAGTCCCAGCCGGTCGCCCCGCTGGCGGCCCACTCGTCGTAGTCCGACGGCGCGCCGCGGTTCGCGAGCTGGCCGTTGATCGACGACCCGCCGCCCAGGATGCGCGCCTGCTCGTAGGTGCGCAGCGGCGGGGCTTTTTCTTCGGGGTTATTGTGCGAGATCACCTCGGTGGTGACCTTCAGCTTGTTCCAGGTGTAGGCGGGATTGAGATAGGCAGTGCCGGGATAGGAATCCAACACCGCCGCCGGAATTTTGCCATGCGGCGTATCCTGGCCGGCTTCGAGCAACAGAACCTTGTTCTGGCTGCGCGCCGACAGCCGGTTGGCCAGGACCGAACCCGCCGATCCGCCCCCCACGATAATGTAATCAAACATCATGGACGGCATGGCGTTCCTCCTGGCTTCTTTTGTTGCCGAAGGATCGCGCCGATGGCGGTTAACCGCAAGTCCCGCTTCTATCCGCTGACAGCGGCTTACTAACCCACCGCCGGGGCCAGCAGAGAACACAGCATCCGCAACAACATCTCGCTCTTGAACGGCTTGGCGCAAACCTTCCACCCGGGATGGTCGGGCGGGATCGCTTCCTCGCCGTAGCCGGACAGGAACAGAAACGGGATACCCCGCTCCGCCAGGACCTCGGCAACGGGATAAACCCGCTCACCGCCCAGGTTCACATCCAGCACGGCCAGATCCAGATCCTCGGTGCGGGCGGCAACCAGCGCGGTCGCAACGCTGCCGAACGGGCCGATGGACCGGCAATCCAGGTCGGCCAGAAAATCCTCGATCAGAAGTGCCACCAGCATTTCGTCCTCGACAATGAGGACCCGTTTGCCGGCAAGCGCCTTTTCCTCGGCGATCATGACGAACCATCCCTGCATGCCTTACTGGATAATGGGGCGCGCAAGGTTGCGATAACACCCTTGGGAGTAAATTCAACCGTCGCCTCCCCACCAAGGTCATGGGCAAAACCGCGCTCGATCAACGTCATACCGAAGCCGCGATGCTCGGGCGGGGTCACAGGCGGCCCGTTCCGCTCCACCCACTTCAAAACAAGCCAGTTCAACTCGGCTATTTTCTCAATCGTCCAGGAGACATCGACACACCCCTCCGGGACCGACAGCGCACCGTATTTCACCCCGTTGGTGGTCAGTTCATGCACCGCCATTTCCAGCGCCAGCGCCGCCCGGGGTTCCAGCAGCACCGGGTCGCCGGTCAGGATCACATTGACCGGCTCGCTGGAGGTGAACGCGCCAAGCTCTACCATCAGCAGTTCGCGCAACTGCACCGGTGCCCATCCGTCACGGCTCAGCAGCGAATAGGCCGCTGTCAGCGCATGAATCCGGCCCAGGAAGCGTTCCTGGAACACCTCCAGCGACGGTGATCGCCGCACCGTGTTGGTTGCCAGCGAGATCACCACGGTCAGCATGTTCTTGACCCGGTGGTTCAGTTCATCGACCAGCAGGCGTTGATGCTGTTCCGCCTGCACCACGCTGGTGACATCGACAAACGTAATCAGCGATCCGTCGATCGTACTGTCCGGGCTGCGATACGGCAGGATGCGCATCAGATAATAGGTGGAGCCATCAGCCCGCTCGACCCGTTTTTCCATCGGCTGCAAGGTCCGCAAGACCGTTTGAACGTCCGCACGCAGTGTATTGTAGGTCAGACGGCCAACAATATCGGTCAGCGGGCGGCCGATATCGCTGGGAATCAGATTGTAGATGTTGGCGATTTCCGGCGTGAAGCTGCGAATGATCAGGTACGGATCGAGAAACACCGTCGCGACCTTGGTGCTGTCGAACAGATTTTTCAGGTCGCTGTTGGTACGATCGAGTTCGTCCACCTTCGCCGACAACTGCCCGTTGACCGTATGCAGCTCTTCATTAATCGACTGAATCTCCTCCCGGGAGGTTTCCAGTTCCTCGTTCGTCGACTGCAGTTCCTCATTGACCGACTGAAGTTCTTCGTTGGAACTCCGCAACTCCTCGACCGAGGTCGCGTGTTCCTCGATCAGCGACTGAAGCTGTTCCCGCAGGTCGCGATTTTCTCGCTCAAGATGGGCGGCCACCGCGTTGTCTTCCGGCACCGCAGGGCTTTCGGCCGCATCGCGCGCCGTTTTCGGCACGTCCATCTCGTCGAACACGATGGAATACAGCGGGTCATCGTCCGCGCCTGGCAATGGCTCGACAATCAGTTTTACCGGCGAGGCGGACGCCCCATCCAATCCGATAACCGGCCGTTCCTGTTCCACCGAACGGCCGGTCTCGATACAGCGCCGCAGCGCCGTGCGCAGCTCCAACGCCCAGCCCGGACGCGCCAAGTCAAACAGATTCGCCGTCGGCACGCCAGCCGCCGGCTGGAGAAAGCGACCGGTATGGCTGGAAAAATGCGCGACTTCGCCGTCGCCGTTGACCACGACGAACGGGGCCGCGAAACGCTCCAGAACCCGGCGGGTGGCGACGGCTACCGCCTTCGGCCAGTCCGCCTTGGGATCAGGTCGTTTCGCCATAGCCGTCTTCGCCCCATCCTCCGGGTTGCGCGTGCTGGCCGGGTAAATGCTGGGCACCTCGCTGGGTCCCTCCAGCCGGACAAAAATGTGATTCGCCCGATCCAGCGGTTGGAACAAGCGCTCGTGGCGAGAGATCGTTTCAGACGTTCCCAGCACAAGGATGCCGCCGGATACCAGCGCATAATGGAAAATCGGGACGACCCGGTCCTGCAATGTATTGTCCATATAGATCAACAGATTGCGGCACGAGATAAGGTCCATCCGGGAAAACGGCGGATCGCGGATCAGGATGTGGGTGGAGAAGGTGCATAGCTCCCGCACCGCCTGCTTGACGACGTAGCCGCCGGTTGTCTCCGAGAAGAACCGCAGGCGCCGTTCCTCGGACATGCCTTCCAGCAAGGTCGCGGGATATCGCCCGGCCCGGGCGGTCGCGATCGCGACATCATCAATGTCGCTGGCGAAGATCTGCACTTTCGGCAGCACATGCAGCGTATCCATGTACTCACGCAGCAGCATGGCCAGGGAGTAGGCCTCTTCGCCAGTGGCACATCCCGGCACCCAGATGCGCAACGTGCTCGACGCGTCCTTGCCTTCGAACAGACGTGGTATGATTTGCTTTTCCAGCACCGTGAATGCCGACGCATCGCGAAAGAAGCTGGTGACACTGATCAGCAGGTCGCGGAACAGCAACACGGCCTGTTCATGGTCGGTTTTCAGCCGCAGCACGAATTCGTCGTAGGTGTTGAGCCGTAACACCAGCATCCGCCGCTGCACCCGCCGCATGAACGTCTGCTGCTTGTACTGGCTGAAATCGTGGCCGAGACGGGATCGCAGGATGTCACAGATCTGCAACTGTATCTTACCGAAATCCACCACCGGATTGCGTGCGTCCCGCAGCGCCGCCTTGCGGCCCGCGTAGGCGGCCAGGATCTGCTCCGGCATTTTTTCCACCGGCACCAGCAGATCGACCGCGCCGGCCGCGACGGCGCTGTCGGGCATACCGGAATATTCGGGCGCGGTGCCGTTGCGGCCCTGCGCCAGCGTCAGGCCACCGCGCGCCTTGATGGTTTTTAACCCGAGCGCACCGTCGTGACCGGTGCCGGACAGGATGACGCCGATCGCGTCCTCCCCCAGACTGGCTGCCATCGAGTCGAACAGCGCATCGATGGGGGCGGTTTCGCGGGGCTCCTCGGGCAGCATCTGACGCAGCGAAAGATGCCCGTCTTGCAATGAGGCGACGTTGCCCGGGGGGATCACCAGCACCCGGTTCGCCGCGACGGCGTCGCCATCACAGGCTTCGGTCACCGGCATCGTGGTCCAGCGCGCCAGAATCTCCGGCAGCATGCTTTTGCGGTCGGCCGCCAGATGCAGCACCACGACGAACGCCAGGCCGCTGTTCGGCGGCATTTTGTCGAAAAAGCGATGAAAAGCCTCGATACCGCCCGCCGACGCGCCGATCCCGACGACCGAGAGAGGGAGATCGCTCATGCGACGATCACTGTCGTTGGCCGACACGGCCCGGCCGTGCTGGCCGATATTGGGCCGCTTCGGGTGTGATCGATCTGGCCGGACGGCATCCAATGTTTCAAAACCACGTTCATGGCCTCGCTCTTATACACGGTCAGCATTGTGCGCCATGCCATTGCAACCGGCGCCGATCGAACCGACCATGATGCACCACATGCGGGCACCTACTGCGAAAGCAGACAAAAACAGAAGAAATAACCAATGAATCGGGGCGAGGCAGACGAGAAATTTAACCTCAAGCAAATTTTATCACAATGACATTTATCGCAACAAGTCTGGTTTTGCAAGCATCTCTGCCGCGTGCATCAGAATCGCTGAGCCACAAGGCCAGTCGCGGAATCGGTCGCAAGCGGCCAATGCATGACAGGGTCAGCTTCGTCCACCTGGATGGTTTGGATGCGTGCGATCAACTCTCCGCCCGTCGTTTATCAGCGACACGATTGTCGGATATCGCCCTGGTCAAAGCCGGAACCGATTACCGTGGCCGGCATCAAAACACACCCGATATCCATTCGGCACTGTGCTGATGGCTGCGTTCAGACGCGTTTGTCGGCCCGGAGGGCATGTGCGCGTTGAGCCATAAGCATAGAGTGGGATATCGCTACCATAATCAGTACAAGCTGTTTCCAATTGCGGGCGCGCAAGCATGCAACGTGCTATCTGCTGCCGGTATTTCGATCTGACCTGAGTGAGAATCGCGGTAGCCAAGGCGTCCGCGCGATGACGTCCCAGAGTGACGGCGATGCCGGGAAGCAAAAATATCACGCAAACGTGATGACCCTCCAGGACCGCAGGAGCGGCCAGTCAGGTCTGTAAGCGCGTAGTGGTCGATCGAGAGGGGCGGGGCGAGGATGGCAGTTCGGATACCGCTCAAATCCATTCAACATCCACGATATGCTCCACCCCAATCTGGTTTCAAAAGAAACCAGATGCGCTGGCAGCCGGTTGAACTATGATATCGGTATCATAGCAGTCCTTGTTCAGACTGAACGTACGGCTTTCCGGCCTGTATGGTGCTGCTTGTCCGGGCCATGACAACGGGGGCGAGGATCGGCATCAACGCCTTTAATGAGTTAAATCAAATACGTGGATAGTGCGCCTTCGCGCACCATGACGATGTCAGGACGATCCGCGTTCATCCCTGCTTATCCGTGTTCATCTGCCTTGGAAACTCTTCCCGCGGACCTTTCACAGCGTGCCGGCGCCAGCAAAAGGCCGGGCGCGGTTGCCCTGCGTGGCCTACACGCCACGGTTGACACATTCTAACGGTTATGTTAGTTAAAAAACATGGAGCATACGGCGCCAACCATGACCCGACCGGCCACGCCCGATCCCGCACAGGACCGGGCCGGCCGCACGATGCCACAACGCCTCGCCGCCCTGCTGCATGTCGTCCGCGTTCTGCTCGGCCACGGCCGCCGGCTTGTCGAGACCGTGCCGGAGCGTGCCGCCAACGTGGAATTCGCCGCCCTGGCCGGGGTTTTCGGCACTTATACGCTCCCGACCATCCTTGCCCGCCTACAGCGCGGCATCCTGCGTGCCATGGCGCTGGAGCGTTACCTGCTGGCCCGCGCCGCAAAAGGCCGCGATATCGGATTCGTTTACTACAAGGACCCGCGCGAGCGCATGCCGGCCAAGCCGGCAGCGGAACCGCACGAGGGACCGCAAGGCGAGCTAACAGCAAAACCGCGGGCTGAACCACCAGATGGCGACCCCAAGTCCAGGCCTCCCGCGTTCGATCCGGACGATCTCCGCATCCCTACTCCCGAAGAACTCGACGCCGAAGTCCGCCGCCGGCCGTTCGGTCGCACCATCCTTTCTATTTGCATGGACCTCGCGGTCATCGCCGGTTTCTGCACCGGCCCATTCTGGAACCAGATATCCGACACGCTCATGAACTACGGCGGCAGTTTCGCCACGCTGTTTAAAATGCGGGAGCATCGCGAGACATCGTTTCAGAAAGAGCGGGACAAGAAACCGGACACCTGGAGCTTTGCCTGGAGGCACCCGCCACCGGATACGGTCCGCCAAGTGCTTGGTTACATGGTCGGCGAGGCGCCCATTTCGGACCCGTTCGATCCCTTGCTGGCCACCGCGCCTCCCTGACTCCCATCCTCCCGGATATGCATCGCGCACCCTCTGATTCCGGGGGCGCTTTCGCGCGGGCTGCGCCAACCGCGGAATTTTTGGGACTGGCCGGCGCCGTCGCCGCCCCCCCTGCAGGTGGACGAGGCGCCGGCCTGCATTCATGATCCGTGAAACGAACCGTCTCCGGCCATCCGGGCACCGCGTTCGCAGTCAAATGGCTGGGGGGCCGACCAATGAACCGACACATCACCCGCCGAACCCTGATGGCCGCCGCGCTGGCGGCGCCGTCCATTGTGCGCGCGGCCGAACCGATCCGGTTGCGGGTTTCGGTCGAAACGCCGCCGACGCACGGCCGCACGATTTCCGCCGCGGATTTTTGCCGGAAGGTGGAGGACGCCACCAAGGGCGCCATCAAGACCGAACTGTTCCACAGCGCCCAGTTGTTCACTGACCAGAACGTCGTGACAGCGTTGGTGCAGAATCAGGTCGAAATGTCGATTCCAGGTACCTGGGGCCTCGCCGGTTTCGTCCCCAGCGTCGACTTCGCCCAGTTGCCCGCGTTGTATGCTCGCCCGATCGAAACCGCGCACAAGGTGATCGATGGCAAGACCGGCCAGATGGTCAACACGGAAATCGCCAACAAACTACGCATGCATGTGCTCGGGCGTTGGCTGGATCTGGGGTTTGAGAATTGGTACGGCACCACGAAGGCGCTGACGAGCCTGGAGGATTTGCGCGGAATGAAAATCCGCAACTCCGGCGGTGCCGGTAAGGCGTGGCGGACCAGCTTCCTCGGCGCGATTCCGAATACGACGCCAATGCCGAGCGTGGCGCTGGCATTGTCGCAAGGGACGTTCGACGGGCTGATCACGACGAACGAAACCGTGGCGGCGGGCAGCCTGTGGGAAGCGCATGTGCATTACGCGCTGGAGGATCACCAGGCGTTCAATGCCTACGTTCCGCTGATCGCCGGCGCGTTCTGGGCCGGACTGTCCGCGGACCACCAGGCGCTGCTGACCGAGGTGTGGGAGACCAGCATCGGCGATTATCGGGCGCACATGGCGGCGGCTCAGGCGGCGGCGCGCGAGAAGCTGTTGGCGCATGGTGTCGTGTTCAGCGTCCCCGACGCGCCGCAGATCGAGGCCATTCGGGGCCGGATGCTGGCGGCGCAGGACGGACTGGTGAAACAGTGGCGGATCACCCCGGATATCGCCGCGCAAGCTCTTTTGGATGCGAGCTGACCCATGACCCATTTGATCCTGACCGGTGACGTCAACCTGATGGGCGTCACCGACCCGTCCGTCCCGTTTGCGCTGGTTGCGCCGGACTTCGCGGCGGCGGACCTGATCTTCAGCAACCTGGAATGCTGCCTGTACGCACCCGCGGGCGGCCACAGCGTGGACCATGAAGGCTTCTATGCCGACCCGATTGTCGGCGGCGCGGTTCTGACCGGTGCCGGCGTGGGCGTGATCGGCATGGCCAACAACGTGAATTATGGGGAGGCGGCGATCACCGCCTCGATCGCGACGCTGGACCGGATCGGCATTCCCCACACCGGCGCCGGCGCCAACCGAACGGAGGCTCGGAAGCCGGCGGTGGTGACCCGGAATGGGGTGCGGTTCGGGTTCCTGCAGCGCAGTTCGGTGTATTGGCCGACCAACCATGAGGCAGCGGCGAACGCGATCGGCATCGCGGTGATCCGGGCGCACACGGCGTATCAGGTGCCGATGCACAAGATCCGGCCGGAAATCCCGCCGATGAACCGGCCCGGCCTGCCTCCGGTGGTCGTCACGTGGGCCGACCCTGTGTATCTACAGTGGCTGCGGGACGATATCGCGGCGTTGCGGGCACAGGCGGATGTGATGGTGGTGTCGTGTCACTGGGGCCTGGGGAAGGAGGTGCTGGCGTATATGACCGAGATCGCCCGCGCCGCGATCGATGCGGGCGCGGATGTGGTGGTCGGTCACGGGCCGCACCATTTCCTGCCGGTGGAGGTTTATCGCGGCAAGCCGATCTTCTACGGGCTGGGGAGTTTCTCGTTCCACACCGGTCATGGCGGCCGGAAGCACGGCGATTGGATCGGGCTGATGGCGGAGGTCGATTTCGACGGTACGTCGCTGTCGCGCGCCGGGTTCCGCTTCGTGCGGCACAATGACCGAAATGAAACCGTGCTGAGCGCCTTGGCTGACGAGGCGGACGCACTGGCGGAAATTGCGGCGGTCAGTTCAGCGGCGCTGTCGGTGGAGGGCGACGGCGTTTGGGTTGATTTGGGCGATGATCCTCAGCGGCACTGACCATTCCCGATCACACTTGCACCACCGCGGCCGTCTGGTTAATGTCCGATGAATTGCATGATGCAAGTCAGGAGACAACATGTTCGCGAAGACGCTCGCCCCCCGTCTGGCCGCCCGCGGTATCCATTACGGATGGGTCATGGTCGCCCTGACCTTCGCCTACGTCCTTTGTAGTTCCGCCGTTATGAGCATTCCCGGCGTGCTGCTGGTGCCCATCTCCAAAGAATTCGGCTGGTCGATCGGCACCCTGTCCGGCCCGCTCGGCTTGCGCATGGCCCTGTTCGGCATCATCGCGCCGTTCGCCGGTGCCTTGATCCTGCGCTATGGACCCCGAGCGGTGCTGACGGCATCGGCGGCACTGCTGATCGCGGGGATGGCACTGGCCATGACGATGACTGCCAAATGGCAGTTATGGCTCAGCCTGGGTGTCGTCCTGGGAATCGCGCCTGGCATGACCGCGCTGGTCCTGACCACCACCATCGCGACACGCTGGTTCACCGCGCAACGCGGCCTGATCCTCGGCGTTCTGAGCGCCGGCACGGCCACCGGCCAACTGATCTTCCTGCCGCCCGCCGCCTGGCTGACCGAACATTACGGCTGGCGCATGGCGCTGCTGCCATCCGCCGTCATGGTCGCCCTGATCGCCCTGGCGTTCTTCCTGTTCTCCAGCGACCGCCCCTCCGATATCGGCCTGCCGCCTTATGGTGAGGACGCCGTGCTGCCGCACCCGATCGCCTCCAGAAGCAGCGCCGTCGCGATGAGCTTCGCGGCCCTGCGCACCGCCTCGTCGAGCCTGGTGTTCTGGGTGCTGGCGTTTACGTTTTTTGTCTGCGGCGTCTCCAGCTTCGGCCTGATGCCGCATTTCGTCACGCTGTGCGGCGACTTCGGCATCACGCCGATCATCGCGACCAGCCTGCTGGCACTGATCGGCCTGTGCGACCTGATCGGCACCATCGGCTCCGGCTGGCTGTCAGACCGTTTCGATAACCGCTGGCTGCTGGGATGTTATTACGGATTTCGCGGATTGTCGCTGATCTGGCTGCCCTTCAGCGGATTTTCGATGGTCGGGCTGTCGGCGTTCGCGATCTTCTACGGCCTGGACTTCATCGCCACTATCCCGCCAACCGTTCGCCTGACGGTGCGCCAATTCGGCCGCGAGCAAGCGCCGCTGGTGTTCGGCTGGATCTTCGCCGCCCATCAACTCGGTGCCGGACTGATGGCGCTGGCGGTCGGCGAGTCCCGCGACGCCTTCAACAGCTATCTGCCGGCATTTCTGGCCGCCGGGGTCATCTGCCTTGCCGCCGCGGCGTCGTTGCTGCTGCTGCGTGGGCGCACAGGATCGGCGATCCCGGCAGCCCAACCCGCCCAATAGGGGTGCTTTGCCTCCGGCCGGGTTCCGTTCTAGCGTCGATGCCTTGAAAGGGAGGAACTATCCATGGGCAATTGCATCGTTGTCGTTCAGTTCGACCTGCCAATGCGCACCGAGGAACAGGCCATCAAGGGCGGCACCGCGTCCGCGCCGATCTATCGGGCGCTCGGCCAGAAGGGATTGATCCGCAAGGACTATCTGAATGGCGAAACCGGCACCGGCGGCGTCTATCTGTGGGACAGCCGGACGTCGGCGGAAGCCTGGTTTACCGAGGACCGCGTGGCGGAGCTGACACAGCGCTTCGGTGCCCGGCCGCGGCTGACCTGGTACGACACGCATGTGACGGTCGATAATCTGAAAGACGAGACGCGGGTCAACGGCGCCTCGATCGAGGTCATGGCCTGAGGGCTGGGTTGCACGCTGCGATAAACGAGGGGAAACGGGACATGCATCCACGCGGCAAAGTCTGCGTCGTGACCGGCGCGGCGAGTGGTATCGGCGAAGCGGTCGCCCGCGCCTTCGCCGAGGCTGGCGCCGCCGGAGTGGTGGTCGCCGACCTGAACGCCGAGAAACTGGCGAAGGTCGCCGCCGATATTAGCGGACTGGCGGTGCCGACCGATGTGTCCCGGGAATCCGATATCCAGGCGTTGATCGCCGCGGCCGCGGCTCGGTTTGGGCCGGTGGACGTGTTCTATTCGAATGCGGGCATCTCGCGACCGGGGATGGAGGACGCCTCGGATGCTGACTGGGACCTGAATTGGCGGGTGCATGTGCTGAGCCATGTGTTCGCGGCGCGCGCCCTGGTGCCGGGCATGCTGGCGCGCGGGTCGGGCTATCTGCTGAACACGGCCTCCGCGGCGGGGTTGCTGACGTCGATGAATTCGATGGCGTATGGGGTGACGAAAAGCGCGGCTGTTTCTTTGGCCGAACATTTGTCCATTCAGTATGGCGACCGCGGAATCAACGTCTCTGTGCTGTGCCCGCAGTCCGTGCTGACGGGCATGACGAGCGGTCGCCCGGGCGCGGCCAGCGTCGATGGCGTCATGACCGCTGCGGAGGTGGCCCGGATCGTAATCGAAGCGATGGAGGCGGAGCGGTTTATGATCCTGTCGCACCCGACCGTGCAGGAATACGAGCAGCGCAAGACTCGCGACCGCAACCGGTGGATTGCCGGGATGCGACGGCTACGGAACAATATCTATGGGGCGCCGGCGACCGGGTTGGTTTAGCGGTTACAGACAGTCGTCGCTTCTGGTCTGGCGAACGGTTCACAGCCGGGGCGGACACAGCATCGCCAACGGCCGCACCTTACCAACGAGTCAGCCGTGGCAGCAGCAAACGCGCCATCAGCGATACGAATCCGCATCCGACAGCGTACCACAACGCGATATAAAGTGGGTCGTCGTAAGGGCAGGCAAACACGAAGACAAACGCGCCCCATGCAGCCGCGGCAATCCCTGCCGAAAGGGCCGTTCCGGCCGTATCGGTCGGCGCCCCCCGTCGCATCAAAAGGCCAAGACCGATCACCGCCGGTAGCGATAGCGCGATCACACTGCCTGCACACTGCACGCCATCCTGCCAGTCCACGCGGGCGGCAAGGGCGGCCCACCCGGCGCGCGATGCGTCGATAAGCCAACCCGCGATGAGTGCCGCCGCCATGATGCAAACCAGCCAGCGCAACCCCCGACGAGGCGACCGGATCGGATCGAAGGACAGGATGGCAACCGTGGCGCCGACCAGCGCGATCAGACCCAGGCTGCACAATTTCCACCAGAACGACGTTGTGTCCATGGCCGCCCCCATATCCGGCCGCATAGACCCGAAACTGACAAACAGGCCAAGCTCGAGCAGACACACCACAACGAGGATCAGCACGTCACGACTCGCCCGGCGCGGCCGTACCGGTTGCAGTCCGCTTACGAGCTCATCGATAAGGTTATTATTCGACATCGGATTTACGTTGAACCATGGAAGTGAGCCTGTTCAGGCCACGATGAATGTTCACCTTGACCAGCGAGATGGACTGCCCGGTCCTGGCGGCGGCCTCCTCTATACTCAGGCCTTCCAGCTTGACCAGCCGTATGACGTTCGATTGCGCCGGTTTAAGCTGCCCCAGCAAGATCTCCAGGGAACGCGCGGACGACACCGCATCTTCATGATCGGCAACCGGCGTATCCTCTGATAATGTTTCGGTCGGCGCCGATTTCATCGCGCGCAGCCGGTCGATCCACTTATAGCGCGCGATTGCGGCGAGCCATGGGCCGAACGGTCGCGACGGATCATACGTGTGCCGCTTCTCATGGAGCGCCATCAGCGTCTCCTGGATCGTGTCCGCAACCATCGACGGCGGCAGGCGCCGAACATAGTAACGCCGCAGCCACACGCTGATCTCCAGCAGCAGACGATGATAAACCGCGGCGTTGCCTGCTTGCGCGGCTGACATCCATTCACCCCAGTCGTCATCGGCCATGCGGCCCTCCGGCAGGCCGAAAGGCAGCGGCACGACGCGCGGAGACAGGCGCAGCCGCACCGCGAAGGCCCCCGTGAAGCCGGCGATCATGAGTTCCATAACAACCCATTCGTGGTAGAGGGGCCATCGGTTACCGGAGCCGGCTGTCAAATATGCCGGCAGGGACGGAGACTTTGCAGCCCCAAGTTCTCCTGCCGCCGGCTGGCTTTGGTAAGCTTATGCCGCCGCTACGCAAAGAAGAACACGTCTTGGCTCTGCTGACGGCAACATCTCGTCCGCTCGGGCTATGGTGCAGATAGAACATACTCGTGCTTTCCCCGCTGTCTGCCGAGGCTGTCACGCCGCAACCGCGGCCGTTCGAGGTGACACCAACATAAATTCCAAGCTGTTCCGCCAATAATTATTGATCTGTGTCCAGCGTTCCAAAATAGAGGTTGCGAGATTGCATGACAACCCCGATCAAACGGCGCGGTTCGCACAGCAGCGCACAGGTGGAAGCTGGCGAACCAAGGACGTCACAGGTTGGCGGCCATGATGACGGCCGCGACCCTGCCAACAAACAAATCGGGCTGGTGTTCGTTTCTCCGTCGTCAGCGTGCCGGACGACGCCCGGGTCAATGCTCAGCCATCAGGCTGGATTGTGGTACGCGTGCCGATCGCACGATCGGACGCGACCGCCGAGCCAAATCCAGCCAATTGGGCGGCGCCAAGCCGTGGGTCATCCGCGCGATCGGTCGAGATGCCCGAGCCAAAACCGCCCAAGCCTGTCGCGCCAGACGCCGTGTCGCCCATGTGCCCGGTTGAGACAGCCGGGCCAAATCCAGCCAATTGGGCCGCGCCAAGCCGCGTGTCGTCGGCGCGGGCCGAGGGGACCCCCAGGGCGACGGTGATGCCCATCATGGCGGAAAGGACCGAAGCGGCGAACAGGTGACGTTTCATGATAGAGCTCCTCAAGAGCGGTCCCACAATTGGGCCGTCATGGGGAAAGTTCGTTCGAACGCGATGCAAGGTTACTGATATCGAGATTAACTCTTCTTAATATGAAATATACATTTGATTGCTCGAATTTAACGGGAGACATGCCGGGGACTGGTGGAGGCACGGAAGTAAATTTTTCAACCGTATTGATTAACGTTCTGGTCGTGGCGCATCCATCTTCCTCCGAGATCAGCAGTCCGCCCGCCCACCCGGGCGGAGCGTCCCGTGACTGACGGTCAGCCCGGAAACCAGCAAGATTGGCTCCAAACCTTCAGTCTTGACGGAACCCTGCCACAATGAGCTTCCTTACCTAACCGATATTCCCAAACCGAAAGCATACCCGCCACTCCGGGCAGCCGGTAGCAATCTGGATCAAGGATCTCGCACATTGAAGTTTCGCGCTACAGTCATCCGGTCCGGCAACGCCACCGGCGTCGAAGTCCCTGTGGATGTCATGCAAGCCCTCGGCCCAGACTCTCGGCCTCCCGTGGCGATCACCATTAACGGGCACGTATGGCGCAGCCGGGTGGCGTTGATGCGAGGCCAGCGCCTGATCGGTATCAGCGCCGCCAATCGCGCCGCCACTGGCATCGCCGAAGACGATACTGTCGAGGTCGATCTTCAGCCTGACCGCGAGCCGAGGGACATCGTCTTGCCGCCGGATCTGGCAAGCTGGTCGATACGCTAACGGTGGCCCCACTGTCAGCGCGGAAGACCCGGGGCTAAATCCCATGGCGCCTCACGCGGCTTGGTGGAGGCCCCGGCTGCCATACGTCGAATGTAACGACAGCCGAAAACATGACGGCCATCCGGCAAGGCACGGACGACCAGGCAGCGAACGATCCGGCCGCTAAGGCCGTGTCCGACCACATCCGCCACGCTCGCGGCTCCGATTTCATAATCACCTTCCGGCGAGCCCTGACAATGACGCAAACCCGAGCGAGGCCAGGTAGTTTCCGAGGCTAACGTCCCGACATCGTCGCACGATACTCTGTTCTGACGTCTTGCTGGAACCACGCGGAAGGCTTTCGTCAAAGTCCGGGAGGGGAGAGGTCCCGGATACACCAGGGTGGTGATCGAAATGACCGATACTGTGAGGCCATCCAGATCCGATCCAGCGTCCGAGGTGGCGGAGGAGGCTGACCTGGATGCGGAAGCGGTAGCACGTCTCATGCGGAGACGTGCCATTCAGCATGACGTTGTGGGTGAGTGGCTTTTGAGTCTGGCGATCGGCCGGCCTCCCCACGGGCAGGGAAATGATCGCCGAAGATGCCTTGATAAGCGCCGATAATCGGCCACCTGGAGGAAACAGCCGTGACTGGGATCTCTGTTGCTGATGATGACTTCAAGCAGGTTGCTGAACCGACTTTAAAACGTGACGGGCCGGCATCACCGCTGGCAGCGGAGCCAACTGAGCCCAATGTCTATGCGGCCTATTGGCAGGCGAGGTCCGGGTTTTTCAACCCGCCCCCGAACCTGACCACCGCGAGCACCGGCCGGATGCGGAACGGCCTCCCGTGACCGGCAGCGGCTGGGAGTTCATGATTGTTCTGATCTTATCATCGACTTCCTTTTGGTCGGTTTGGCACTTCGTCGCACAGCTTCTCCACTAGGCAGCAGGATAGTTACTTGAATAAAATTGGCATGACAGGCGACGATAACGCTCGGACGCTCGATGAGTTGGACCGCTTGCTGAACGACCCGGACGTGCCGCTACAGCCGGCATTAATCTGGCGCCTGGTCGCCGCGGTATTGGAGCAGGATCGACAGGCCGGTGCCAGGCCGGCGCGCACCGTGTGACCGCCGGTCTTAAACGAGAGACTGACGGGCTCCGACGGGTTTCGGCCGCCGAACGGGCACCGAACCGGCGGATTGAAATAATGCAAACCTGCATTAAACTCCCGCGACAAGAGGATTCCACACGACTGAACGTGACCGCCCCGGGCGAGGTCACACAATACGGGAGAACAACATGGCGACCGTGCGGCTATGGACGGACGACGAGGCAAACAACGATCCGGCCGTGAAGGCGGTGTTTGACGACATCCGCCACATCCGCGGATCGGATTTCATCAACAACTTCTGGCGCGCCCTCGCCAATGACGCGGCAACCCTGAAACGCACCTGGGAGAGTCTGAAGGCAATCATGGGCGGCGAGGGTCCGCTCGATCCGCTGACCCGTGAGTTGATCTACATCGCCGTCTCGGCCGCGAACGGCTGTTCGTATTGCATTCATTCGCACACCGCGGCGGCGAAACAGAAGGGCATGACGGACGCGCAACACATGCAGCTTCTCGCCATCATCGGCATGGCCTCGGAGACCAACAATCTGGTCAATGCCATGCAAGTTCCGGTCGATCCCGAGTTTCTGGTTGGCGCATAAACGACGCAGGTTCCGCTCCAGCAAACAGATAGGAGAGTCTATGAATTACGGACCTAGACGACACTACCGGGACGACTGGCCGCCCTGAACAAACGGTTCGCTGATCATACGATCCGCATCTTCGCGCGCCACGGCATGCGCAGTGAGATGTACTGGACGCCAACCAGCGAAGCTCTGAAGGACACGACCCTCATCTACCTCATCTCGCGTGAAAACCAGGGGGCCGTCGAACGGAACTGGAAGGAATTCCAGGCCGATCCGGAGTGGATCAAAGTGCGTGATACGAGCGAGGCCGACGGCAAAATCCTCGCCAAACCGCCCGAACGGGTGTTCATGACGTTAACCGACTATTCGCCGGGAAAATAGGCGCGCCAGCGGCATCCCCGCGCATCCGATGACAAGCGGGGATGATTTGTCAGACATCGTTTCTATCGTAGAGTGACCCGCCAGACCCGGTCCTCCAGCACATCCAACACGGCCTCGATCGCCATCCGAGGCAACCGCAACGCCAACCGAGGCCGCTTTGGCGCGAACCGCCGCGCCCGCGCCCGGTCTCCCCCGAGTTCGCGCACCAGTTCATCCACGGTTGTCAGCCCATCGATCAACCCGGCCGTCAACGCCTGCTCACCGAGCATGTAGCCGCCGTCGAACAGTTGATCGTCGGGAGCCTTCAGCCGCCGGCCTCGCCTGGAACGCACCCAGTCCTTGAACCGGACATGCAATGTGTCCATCAGCCCTTTGGCGAACGCGACGTCCTCCGGCTTTTCCGGGCTAAACGGGTCCAGGCGGGCCTTGTTGGTGCCAGCGGTGTAGATACGCCGTTCAATACCGAGCCGCCCGAGCAGGTCGGGGAAGCCGAAACCGCCGCCGACGACGCCGATGGAGCCGACGATGCTCATGGCATTGGCGTGTATTTCATCGGCGGCACAGGCGATCCAGTAACCGCCGGACGCGCCGACCTCCCGGATCACCGCATGCACGCGCACCCCGGCGTGGTCGGCATGCGCGCGGATCATCGACGCGATCAGGTCGGATTGGACGGGCGATCCACCCGGGCTTTCGATGTCCAGGATCACCGGGCTGCGGCCGGCGGCGGCGAACGCTTTCTCGATCAACGGCCGCGCCGAGTCGGCGTTCAGCATCCCGGCCCGCGCCGCGATAATCCCGTGCAAAACGATCACATTTACGCGAGGCCGCCGCCACGGCAACAGGCTGGTTTCGCTCATGGGAGACGATCCCTCAGATCGGCCATGCCATGCAGCGCGGTACCGTCCGATCCGAAATTCGCCGGGTCGAGCCATGCCAGCATCGCGTCACGGCAGCGCGGCCATTCGTCGCCAACAATACTATACCAGTCGGTGTCACGCTGATGGCCTTTGACGATGGTGTGCATGCGGTGCCGGCCTTCGTAGGTGAAGCCCAACCGGTCGGCTGCCCGTTTCGACGGCGCATTCAGTGCGTTGCACTTCCATACCAGCCGCCGATACCCCAGTTCGTCCGCCGCCAGTCGCAGCATCAGGAAAATGGCCTCTGTCGCGGCGCGGGTGCGCTGCATGCGAGGGCCGAACCAGATGCTTCCCAACTCAATCGACGCGTTCCGAGGCTGAATATCGAGCAGCGCGAGCCACCCCGACACCACGCCCGTGGTGACCGGACGCACCGCCCAGACCATCGGATCATGCACGGAGGCGAGGTCCATCACCTGGCGTCCCAACGCCTCTTGCGAGGCGAATGGACCGCTCCCGAGATAGGTCCAACTGTCGTCCGCGCCCTGCGCGGCGGCCCACAATTCCGGGGTGTGGCGCCGGTGCAAAGGCTCCAACGTCACGTATTGGCCGCGGATCGTGACGCGGGCTGGCAGTGGCCGGGGGGTGGAATCGACCTCCGGACCGATCGGTGGGGGCATGGCGGCATCCTCTGTTTCGTGGGATACGGTGCCCTTGGTGGCGGCTATCGGCAAGCCGTTACTGAACCGGCCGCTCACGGGGCTGTCACCTTTTCCATGGGGATCATGAATGTTTCGTAGAGTACTTCTGGCTGCGGCCTTGAGCGCGGCCTTCGTCTCGGCGGCTTCGGCCGCGACCGTCACCTATTCCGCCAAACTGTCCGGCGCGAAAGAAGTGCCGAAGAATGCCAGCACGGGCACTGGCACGTTTGACGGCACGTTCGACACCACCACCAAAGTGCTGAACTACACGCTGACCTTCAGTGGCCTCAGCGGCCCGGCAACCGCCGCCCATATTCATGGTCCGGCGAAGAAGGGCCAAAATGCTGGCGTCGTGGCGCCGCTGGGTGACAAAAACCCGACCAGTCCGATCACCGGTTCCGTCACTCTGACGGACGATCAGGCCAAGGCGCTGCGCGGGACCATGCTGTATGTGAATGTTCATACGGCGGCCAATCCCGGCGGCGAAATCCGTGGGCCGATCTATCACGCCGGCCACAAGGCAGCGCCCGCGAAGGCCGCCCCAGCCGCGAAGTGATCCGAAGCGCCGTCCGGTCTGACTGACCGGACGGCGTTATTTTTGCACTCTATCGGACTCCGGCTCGTTTCCGTTATACGTCGGCGATGACGTCCCCCAATCGGACGCATCCAGGAGGAAACACATGATTCGTCGCCGGCACCTGCTTCAGGCATCAGCCGCTGTTCTCGCCGCACCCGCCCTTATTGAGCGCGCGAATGCCCAGTCCGCCTTCGACTGGAAGCAGTGCAAGGGCCAGAGCATCGAGGTGAATTTTCAGTTGTCGCCGCGCGGCTCGCTGACCAAGACGCGCATTCCGCAATTCGAGGAACTGACCGGCATCAAGGTCGGATTCGAACAGATTCCCGAACAGCAGCAGCGCCCGAAAGTGGCGATGGAGATGGCGACCGGCCATCCGAGCTTCGACGTGGTGAACGTCGGCATGCACGTCCAAAAGCGTCTGGTGGAGCGGGCCAACTGGATGGAAGACCTGCGTCCCTACATCGCGGACAAAAGCCTGACCAACCCCGATTTCGACATGGCCGATTTCAGCGCGCCATCGATGGCGGTGGCGACCGGCAGTGATGGCAAGATCAACGTGCTGCCGTCCAACCAGGATCTGTTCATCATCTTCTACAATAAGGAATTGCTGGCGGAGAAAGGCTTCAACGCTCCCCCTAAGACGTTCGACGAATTGATCACGATGGCGCATGCGCTGACCGATCCGGCGAAGGGCATTTACGGGTTTGTCGGCCGCGGTCTGAAAAATGCGAACGTTGTGCTGTACGACAGCATTTTGCTGGGTTTCGATCAGGAGACGGTTTCGGCGGACGGCAAGAAACTGCTGACCGACACGCCGGCGGCGGTGGAGGCGGCTACGTGGTATCAGAAGATCATGAAGGAATGCGGCCCGCCAGGCAACATTGGTTTCAACTGGAACGAGTGCCAGACCACGTTCATGCAAGGCCGAGCGGCGATGTGGTGGGACGGGATCGGGTTCTCGGCGCCATTGCTGGACAAGACGAAGTCAAAGGTCTTCGACAAGGTCGGGTTCGCGCCTGTGCCGGCCGGCCCCAAGGCGCATAATTGCGCGACGTTCATCGAAGGCATCGGCATTCCCGCCGCCGCCAACGCGAAGAACAAGAAAGCCGCGTGGCTGTTTATGCAATGGATCGGCGGCAAGGAAGAACAGGGCGAGGTGCTGCGCACCGGCTCCGGCACCCCTGCCCGGCTGTCGGTTTATGGCCGCACGGACATCGTGGCCAACAGCACCTTCCCGAAGGAGTGGTTCGAGACGACTGGCACCAGCCTGAAGATCGCTCGGTCGGGTCTGCCGGTGATCGTTCCGGTGACCGAATTCCGCGATACGATCGGGGTGGCGCTGACCAACATCGTGGGCGGGTCTGATCCGGCAACGGAGCTGAAAAAGGCCACAGCGGCGTTCCAGCCGGTGTTGGATAAGTCGAACGAAGCCTGATCAACGGATATTTGTGCACTCTGAACCGGTTTGCGGTTCGGAGTGCACCGCAGCGGGGCCTGAGCCGCGGGGCGACGGCAACAAGGAAAGATTCATCACGGAGACAGCACGAGGCCCTCCGAGAGCCACGGAGAAAAACGGACCACCTCCGAGTACGCGCCATTCATCTTGCAGGAACAATCTGCCCCTCGACCATCGGTTTGCCGATGGCATCGCTCGATGTGAATAAGCGCCTAAGCCGCCGCTGCATGGGCTTCTCGAAGTAATAAAACGACAACGTCGACAGGCCCAGCACCAAGGCCATGCAGACCACTCCTTGAAAGACGGTCTCGACTTCGTACGAATCCACCGGACGCACGCCGGCCACGAGCTCAATTAACAGCCCTTTCAGCGGCAGTAACGGTAAGTGCAGAAGGTAGATCGAGAACGAAATCAGTCCCAGCCAACGTGGCACAGCGGAACCCAGGCAGCGTGCGAGCCAGGATTGCTCGAACGACAGCCCGATCACCAGACAACACGACAAGATCACGAACATCACATCCAGCGACGGCAACGCGGTGATGACCAGAACGCCGGCGAACACGGCCAGCAGTGGCTTCGTCCGGCCCAGGGATCGGGTCCAAACGGCACGCGACCGCAGACGCCAGCAATACATGCCGAGTGCGAACTCGGTTCCGCAGCGGATCAGTGAATTCGGGACGTAGTACCAATCGATCGCTCCAGTCAGTGGCAGGTCCTCGCCCACCTGTCCCTGCGACAGGCTGAGCCACACCAGACACAGCAAGGCGCCCGCCGCCACGATCGCCGCGCGGTTGTTTGATGCCCGTAACAGCAGCAGCACGAACACCGGCAACAGAAGGTTGGCGCCCCACTCGATACTCAGCGACCATCCGGTGCCGGTCAGGCTGTCGTCCGGCCACCACCACGCCTGCACCATCAGGAAGTTCGCCGCGATCCCCGGCAGGCTGAGGTCGCACATGTTCAGGCCGACGCCGAATTCCATCATCAGCAGGCAAATCGCCGTCACCAGCGCGTAGAGCGGGAACAGCCGCGCCACCCTGGCCTGCACGAACCTGACATATTCCCGAGCGGTAATCGCGGGCGAGAACCGGTCCTCGTACGTCATCGCCAGGACGAACCCGCTGAGGATCATGAACAGGTCCACCGCGACATACATGTGCGACACGACCGTATGGACCATGGCGTTGCCTGGAAACCGGCCGAAATAGTGTCCGATCATCACCCAACAGGCGGCTATGCCTCGCAGCCCGGTGAGCGATTTGATTTCAGAACGCATGCCGTCTCCCGGGACCCTGCCGAACGCCCGGGCGATCCATCTCTGGGCGTTATCGCATGGCCAAACCCGTTCCGAAATGCAAACCGTGTCTGATCTGTCCCGTCCCGATGGTTTCCAACGGTCCCACCAACCGTCGCCGGGCGCTTTCGCATGCGGCGCATCTTCCAAAGGCGACCTCCAGGGTCCAGAATGCGGCTTGGTTCATACTCGGGAAGGGAAACACCCAATGACAGGTCAAGTCGCCATCGTAACCGGCGCCGGCAGCGGAATCGGCCGGGCCGCTTCGCTCAATCTTCTGGCGGCTGGTTGGTCGGTCGTGCTGGTCGGACGCCGTCCGGACGCACTGGAAGAAACCGCCGGCATGGCCAAGGGCGGCCAGACGCTGATCGTCCCGACCGATGTCACCGATCCGGCCCAGGTTGATGCGCTGTTCGCCAAGGCGAAGGCCACCTATGGCCGGTTGGATACGCTGTTCAACAACGCGGGCGGCAACGTTCCGTCCACCAATTTTGGAGACTTCACGTTCGAGATGTGGCGCCAGGTCTGCGCGATCAACCTCGACGCGATGTTCCTGTGCGCCAATGCGGCGTTCCGGGCGATGCGGGATCAGACGCCGCAGGGCGGCCGGATCATCAACAACGGCTCGATTTCGGCGCATAATCCGCGGCCGGGTTCGGTGGGCTATACGTCCACCAAGCACGCGATTACCGGGCTGACCAAGTCGATCTCACTGGACGGGCGGCAATTCGACATCTGCTGTGGCCAGGTGGATATCGGCAACGCCGCCACCCCGATGACGGCCCGCTCGACCAACGGACAGATGCAGCCGAACGGCCAGATGATGGTCGAGGCTCGCATGGACGCCGACCTGGTCGGCAAGCAGGTGGCCTTCATGGCGAGCCTGCCGCTGGAGGCGAACGTGCAGTTCGTCACGATCATGGCGACCAAGATGCCGTGGGTCGGCCGCGGCTAGATGACATCCGGGCGGCGTAGCCTGTTGGGCCTGGCCGCCCTGGGTCTGACTGGAAGGTCGGCCTCGGCCGCTCGTCCGAAGGGCACAAACGCGCCTCCCCCTAACATCACGATCGAAACGCACCACGGCAAGGTTCGCGGCGTTTTGGACGGCGGGATCAAGGTGTTCAAAGGCATCCCGTATGCCTCGAACACAAGCGGGTTGAACCGCTTCCGGCCGCCAAAGCCGTCGCCGAACTGGGCGGATGTGCGCGATGCGGTCGCTTATGGGCCGATGTGTCCGCAGATTGGCCGCGACCGAGCGAGTTACGCGGCGTCCTGGACCACCGACAAAGAGTCGTCCGAAGACTGTTTGGTCCTGAACGTCTGGACCCCCGGGTTGCACGACCAACGCCGCCGGCCGGTGATGGTCTGGCTGCATGGCGGCGGGTTCTCGGCTGGTTCGGGATCCAGGAATGTGTTCGAGGGCACGCGACTGGCGCAGCGGGGCGATGTGGTGGTGGTCACGCTGAACCACCGGCTGAGCGTGTTCGGCTTCCTGTATCTCGGCCATCTGGGCGGGGCGGAGTATGCGGAGTCCGGCAATGTGGGGATGCTGGATCTGGTGGCCGCCCTGCGCTGGGTACATGACAATATTTCCGCGTTTGGCGGCGATCCTGGGAACGTGACGATTTTCGGCCAGTCCGGCGGCGCGGCCAAGGTCAGCACCCTGATGGCAATGCCACAGGTTCGGGGATTGTTCCACAAAGCCATCGTGCAGAGCGGCTCGCACCTGGAGGGGCTGACTCCGGACGAGGCGACTCGGCATGCGATGACGTTTCTGACGGCGGTGGATGTCAAGCCGACCGAGTTGCAACGGCTGGCGAAATTGCCGACCGACACAGTAGTGGCGGCGCTGACCAGGATCATGTCCGTTCCAGGGGCGAAGCCGAATTTCAGTCCGGTGGTGGATGGGATCGTGCTGCCGCGCAATCCGTGGCAGCCGGATGGACCCGCTGTCTCGGCCGGTATTCCGATGATCGTGGGCTCCACGCAGACAGAAACGACCGCGTTGCTGGGGGCGGGGCATCCTGAGTATTTTGCGTTGGATGATGCAGGGTTGGTGCGGGGTCTGTCGGGGTGGGTGCCGGATCGGGACATCGCCCGCGTGGTCGCCGGATTTCGCAAATTGATGCCGGGAGCGTCACCGTCCGATCTGTTCTTTGCCATTACGACCGACCGGCGGGTGCGGCAGCAGGCCTGGGTTCAGGCGGAGCACAAGGCGGCGCAGGGTCCGGTTTGGTTATACGAGCTGGATTGGGCAACGCCGGTGGATGGTGGCAAGTGGGGTTCTCCGCATTCGCTGGATCTGGCGTTCGTGTTCGATAACGTTGCGAAATCGGAGGCGATGGTTGGCGCTGGAGCAGAGCCTCAGGCGCTGGCGGATCAAATGAGCGCCGCCTGGATCGCGTTTGCCCGAACCGGCAATCCCAACACGGCGGCGATTCCGGCATGGCCGGCTTTCACGGTCGCCGAACGCGCCACCATGGTGTTCGGTGGCAAATCCCGTGTGATGAACGATTTCCGGGGGGACGAGCGGGCGTTGCTGGCTTCGCTGCCGCTGGTTCGCGTCAGCCGGTAGAGCACTTTCGAGGTGACTGAAATCGCACCGGCCCGCCCAGACCGTCATTGGCTCGTCCGGGCCATGACGACAGCGGTTTTCCGGGTTCGGGTACCTACTTCACCAACGCCGCCAACAGTGAATCCAGCCGAAGCCGCCCCTCTCGTGTCGCGATCAGGCGTTCGGGCGTTAGCACGGCATAACCGGCCTCGACACATTGCTTCAACACGTCCGCATCCACGGACTCCGCAACGGTTCGCCCGGTCCGGGCGGCAAACCGGGCGAGTTCGACACCCTCGGCCAGCCGGAGGCCCATCAGCAGCGCCTCCCGGGCTCGGATGTCCGGCGACAGGGGTTCGCTCGACGTCAGCCCGTCACCGTCCCGCTCAACCCGTTCCGCCCAGGGCTCCGGGGCACGGTGCCGGCGCGTGGCGCGTAACGAGCCGTCCAGTGTGACCCGACCATGGGCACCGGGGCCGATCCCGGCGTAATCCAGGTATCGCCAGTATGCCAGATTGTGCCGGCTTTCCTGCCCCGGGCGCGCATAGTTGGAAATCTCGTATGCCAGCAATCCGGCCCGGGCGCATTCTTCTTCCGTCGCGTCGTACAACGCCGCGGCGGTGTCCTCATCCGGCAGCACGATTTTGCCTTGCCGGTGCAGCACCTCGAACTGCGTCGCCGGCTCGATCGTCAGTTGATACAGCGACAAATGATCGTCCGCGAGGGCCAGCGCGTCGCGCAGTTCGGTGCGCCAACTGGCCAGATCCTGACGCGGCCGGGCATAGATCAGATCGAACGAAACGCGGTGGAACAGGCGCCGGGCCAGCTTCAACGCCGCGACCGCCTCCGTGGCCGAGTGCTGGCGCCCGAGCGTTCGCAGGGCGGTTTCGTCGAGGCTTTGAATGCCGATCGAGACCCGGTTGACCCCGGCGGCGCGATAATCGGCCAGGCGGCCAGCCTCGATGCTCGTCGGGTTGGCTTCCAGCGTGACTTCCAGATCGCCCGCGACGTCGAACCAGCGTGAGGCGTCGTCCAGCAGCGCACCGACGGTCGATGGCTCCATCAGGCTCGGCGTGCCGCCGCCGAAGAACACTGACGTCAGACGGCGGCGCCCGAGCCGGGCTGCCTCGGTTGCCAGTTCGCGCCGGAGGGCGGCACCGAAACGGCCCTGGTCGATGCGGTCGCGGACGTGCGAATTGAAGTCACAATACGGACATTTGGACAGGCAGAACGGCCAGTGGACGTAGAGCGCCAGGTCGCCGGGAGCATCCGTCACAGCTTTAATCGCGACGGTATCCGCATGTTCAGGCTGTTCGGGATCGACCATGTCTCTCGTGCTTCGCGGACGACGAAGAAGCCGGCGCGCAAATAGTTGGGTAGCGCCCTGGGATGATCGGCGGTGCAGGTGTTGACCGTCATGCCCCGCGCGCCATGCCGCCACGCCTCGTCAACCGCGGCTTGCAGCAGGGCGAACCCGGTGCCGTGGCCGATCGCATGCGGCATCAGGCCGAAATAGCTCAGGTTCACGTCGGGCCAGGAGCGGGCGTCAAGTTCGAAGAACCCGGCCGGCTCGCCCTTGGCATACAGGGTGTAGATGGCGACCGACTGGTCACGGAGCAAGGCCGCCAGTTCGTCGTCCGGGGTCGTGCGGCGGAGCCACCACAGGTAGTCGGCGCCGACGGTGTTGTAGAGATAGCGGTAGAACGGCACCGACGGCGATTGCGCTCGGACGATCTGGCAGCCCGGCGGCAGGCCCGGCGCGCGGGTGGCCGGTGCTTTGTCCATCCGCAGGAATGTCACTTTGACTCCGACCCGCGTAACCGACCCCATCTGCTTCGCCCTGTGATCCAAAGCGGGCAGCTTTATCGCGGAACGGTGCCGGATGCTACTGGACGCGGTGAGTTGTTGCGGGATGGGGCGAACTGGTCGAGCGGGCGTCTGGATGGCTTGTTTGGCGGAACCGGCGCACCGCCATCGCGTTCGGCTTGTGTCAGTTCAGCAGGAGGATGCCTTGGACCGAATCAAAATCCTGGACGCAACCTTGTGGCAGGAGGTGCCGCAGGACGTCATCACCGAGGCCGAACGTTCGGCGGTCGAGAGTCCTGTCTGGATCGCTCGGCAGGGGAACGGGCATATCGTCGCGATGGATGGGCCGGGTGACCCGGAGGTGGCGACCGGCGATGTGATGTTCATCGCGGAGGTTGCGCCGCGCGGGCGCTAGATACGGTTCGGAATGTCGGCGGTGGCGAAGGAGACTCCGGATATAACGCGCGGCGTCGTTGTGCTATAGGAAATCCAGTAACGTCCCTCAATGATCCAACGACGGCCGTAACGGCTAAGGGCGGGATAGGGGCGCGGGGCTGCTAATCCAGCTTCCGGGCTTTGGGCAATACGCCGCTTTGCCCGTTCCAGGGCGTCCAAGAGATTGATTGCCGCTGCAAGCCCTGCGTTTTCCTCGTCGTAGGCGATGAACTGATCGACCTGTGCTTCGGCCTTGGGACTCAGCGAGATCACGCCTCACGGGCTGTCTTCGGCTGTTCAAGCGATTGTCCCGACTTCATACGCGCTATGCTGGCCCGGAGTCTGTCCAGGACGGCCGCGAGGGGAACCGTTTGGCCGGATTCTATCTGGGCCTCGCTGCGTTCGAGCGATTCCGTCATCCAGCCCGGCGGTTTCTTGTCGGCCATAGTGTTCATCGTTCGACTATGGGCCGGCGGGGCCGCCTTTTCCAGTGCATTCAACCATGGCTGTTGTTGAGTGCCGCTGTTCTGTCGTCCGGCTTGATGCAGTCCCTGCTTTGGACACTGTCAGATCACACGTCTCGAGCTACTTTTGGCTACAGTCACGGTTACGGCACCTTGGCCGCGAGACACGAAGGAATGTCTCCGCAATGCTTGAAACAGGATGGGCAATGGGGTATACTTTCCAGCGCGACTTGTCAGGCCGTGTGTCTGGTGAGCGCCGTGGTTACCCGGTGGCAGAAGGCCCTGGTTGCCGACCACATAGTACCCCTCGATTTAGAACCGCCTTCGGGCGGTTCTTTCGTTCAGGGCAGATTAATCCCGAACCGCTCGCGGAGACCCAAGGCATTCAGGTCCTCGGCGACGATCCACTTACGCGCATAGGCGACCACATCCGCCAACTGTAGCAGCCGGGACGCGGCTGAATCCAGTCGCACAACCCGGTCTCGCGGTGCCGCCATCCAAAAGCGTTGCAGTAATCCTTGCAGATACTTGCCATCGAGATTGACCGCGTGAATCTCATTGGCATTGGCTTCCAGCAGATCGCTGAAACATTTATCCATCCGCCCGGCATCACGAGCCAGGACAATCACCGCGCCAAGATAAAGCGAGCCCACTCCGGCCGTTCCATACTCGTCAAGGAAGCACAGTATCTATTTATTAATATATGCAACCACAGTTTACATCGCTGACACCGGCGGCGATGTAGACATATCGCGGTTGTGCGGCGCAACGTTTCGTCGTCCGCCGCCAACCAACCGTCTCCGAACCAGCTATCCCCGCCGTCGCCTAGACGTCCAGATTCGCCACTTTCAGCGCATTGCCCACGATAAAGTCGCGCCGGGGCTCCACCACGTCGCCCATCAGCGTGCTGAACACCTGCGCGGCTTCCTCGGAATCCCCGACCTTCACCTGCAACAGGGTGCGGATCGACGGGTCCAGCGTCGTCTGCCAAAGCTGATCCGGGTTCATCTCGCCCAAACCTTTGAACCGCTGCACCGACAGGCCGCGGCGTCCGTGCGCGATGATCCGGTCGTACGCCGTGGCCGGACCGGCCACCGAAGGCTCCTGCGCATCCAGCTTCAGCTTTGCCGGCACGCTGAAGCGCTGCGCCAACGCGGTCGCGCGTTCGGCCAGCCACCGAGCCTCGGCGCTGCGCAGGGCGGAGGGTTCCAGGGCGTAGCGTTCGGCCACACCGCGGACGGTCCGCGACAGCGTCAGACCATTGTCGGCGCTGACCACCCAGCCGCGTTCGGCCGGCAGCGACACCGCGTTCAAACGTGTGGCGAAGTCGGGTGCGTTGGCCGTGGCCCGCACCGCGTCGGGCGTCAGCACACCGGCAATCGCCGCCTGTTCCAGCAGTGCCACCGGGATCACCGACGACAAGCGCTTCAGGTTGTGCGAGGCCTCACGCAGCAGGTTCACCTCCCGCCGCAGGTCCTCTTTCTCGTGCACGTCGCCGTTGGCATAGGTCAGGCGCGCGTCCGCCAAAGCCTTGTCCAGCAGGAACGATTCCAGCGCGTTATCGTCCTTCAGATAGCGCTCATCGCTGCCCCGCTTGGCGCGATACAGCGGCGGCTGGGCGATATACAGATGCCCGCGCTCGATCAGTTCCCGCATCTGGCGGAAGAAGAACGTCAGCAGCAGCGTCCGGATGTGCGAGCCGTCCACGTCGGCGTCCGTCATGATGACGATGCGGTGGTAGCGGAGTTTGCCGGCGTCGAAGCCGCCCTGCTCGACCGCGCCGGGACCGATGCCGGTGCCCAGCGCGGTGATCAGCGTGCCGATTTCCTGGGAACCGAGCATGCGGTCGAAGCGGGCACGCTCGACGTTGAGGATTTTGCCCTTCAGGGGCAGGATTGCCTGGAACTTGCGGTCGCGGCCCTGTTTGGCGGAGCCACCGGCGCTGTCACCCTCGACGATGAAGATTTCGCACTTGGCCGGGTCGCGTTCCTGGCAATCCGCCAGCTTGCCGGGCAGCGTGGATATATCCAGCACGCCCTTGCGGCGGGTCAATTCGCGAGCCTTCCTGGCGGCTTCGCGGGCCGCGGCGGCGTCCATCACCTTCTGGATGATGCCCTTGGCTTCCTTCGGATGCGTCTCGAACCAATGCGACACGGCATCGGCAACGGCGGCTTGCACCACCGGCTGAACCTCGGACGACACCAACTTGTCCTTGGTCTGGGACGAGAATTTCGGGTCCGGGACTTTGACGGACAGAACGGCGGTCATGCCTTCGCGCATGTCCTCGCCAACCAGTTCCAGCGAGTCCTTCTTACCCATGCTCTGGGCGTATTTCGTCACCACGCGGGTCAGCGCCTGCCGGAAACCGGCCAGATGTGAGCCACCGTCGCGCTGCGGGATATTGTTGGTGAAGCACAGCATCGTCTCATGGAAGCTATCGTTCCACGACAGGGCGAACTCGGCGCGAATGCCCTGCTGATCGGGCGTGGTACGCAGGTTGATCGGCGGAGTGAACACAGCGTTCTTCGACCGATCCAGCCATTCGACGAAGGCGACCAGGCCGCCGTCGTAGCGCATGACGCTCTCGACCGCCGGGGCGTGGCGTTCGTCGCGCAGCACGATGGTCATGCCGGAGTTCAGGAACGCCAACTCGCGCAGGCGGCGTTCAAGCAGGGTGTAGTCGAACTCGGTCTTGGTGAAGGTCCCAGGGCTGGCTTTGAAGGTGACTTCCGTGCCGCTGACGCGGTCGGTTGGGCCAACGATCTCCAGCGGGCCGTCGGGTTCGCCGTGCTGGAAGCGGATGCGATGCTCCTGCCCCAGGCGCCAGATTTTCACTTCCATCCATTCAGACAGCGCGTTGACGACGGCGGCGCCGACGCCATGCAGACCGCCGGAGACCTTGTAGGAGTTCTGGTTGAACTTGCCGCCGGCATGCAGGCGGGTCAGCACGACCTCGGCGGCGGAAATGCCTTCCTCGTGGTGGATGTCGGTCGGAATGCCGCGTCCGTCGTCCCGCACGGTGACGCTGCCGTCGCCGTTCAGGGTTAGTTCGACATTTGACGCGAAGCCGGCCTGGACCTCATCCACCGCGTTGTCGATGATCTCGAACGCCATGTGGTGCAAGCCGGAGCCGTCGTCGGTGTCCCCGATATACATGCCGGGGCGTCGTCGCACGGCATCGAGTCCACGAAGGACCGAGATCGATGCGGCGTCATACGCTTCGGGATCAGAATCGGGGGGCGGCGCGGCGTTGTCAGACATGCCGAGGACAGACTCCAGGGTGTGGGATAAGTACTATAGATAGATAGCAGCTACAGAGCGGCAGGGACAGGGGTTGTGTCAGTTTGGAGGCGAAGAAAACGCCCATCCGGGTGTAACCCGCCGCCGCCCGTTGCCAGTGCCTCGGCATGGCCTGCCAGCGGCAGGAAGGTCTCGGCATCCGTGCCGGTGATCACGGTCTGCGCGGGCAGCGCAATCAGCACGTCCCATAGCGCACGGCGGCGCTCCGCGTCCAGGTGAACCGCCGGTTCGTCGAGTAAAAGCAAGGGGGCGAAGCCGCGGGCGGAGGCGATCAGGGCGGCGTGCGCCAGGATGACGCCGATCAGCAGGGCCTTCTGTTGCCCTGTGCTGGCCAGCGCGGCGGGTGTGCCGGTGGTGACGTCGGTCAGCCGCATGTCGGTGCGGTGAGCGCCCAGCAGGCAGGTTCCGGCGGCCGAGTCGCGGGGGCGGTTGGCGGCCAGGGTTTCGCGCAGCCAGTCCTCCACCTTCAGGGCAGGTTCGACTTGCAGGCGTTCGGCGATCGGGCAGGCCAGACCGATGCGGCCAGGGGGGAAGGCGCCGGCGCCTGCCGCGATTTGCGCGTTGAGGCGGGTTACCAGGCTTAACCGAGCGGCGGAGGCTGCTACGGCGTGGCGCGCAATAGAATCCTCCAGGCCGGACAGCCAGGCGCGGTCGTGACGGCCCTCGGACAGCAGGCGGTTGCGGCTGCCGACGGCGGTGTCGTGGGCGGCCATTTCGCGGGCGTGGCCGGGTTCCAGGGCCCAGACGAGGCGGTCCAGGAAGCGGCGGCGGCCGGATAGGCCTTCCTGGAACAGCCGGTCCATCTGCGGGGTCAGCCAGACGGCGGCGACAATCCGGGCAATATCGGCCTGGTTGCGCGGGGCGGCGCCGTCCAGGCGGAAGACGCGGCGGTCCGATCCCGGCTCGCAGCCGGTGCCGATGATGGTTTCGCCTTCTTGGGTTTGGAACCGGGCGGCGACGGCCCAGCTTCCGGGACCGTCCAGGCGGGGCAGGTCGGCATTGCGGGCGCTGCGCAGGCCTCGGCCGGGGACGATCAGGGACAGCGCCTCCAGCAGGTTGGTCTTGCCGGTGCCGTTGGGGCCGTAGAGCACGCTGATACGAGCGGCCGGGCGCCATGTTAGCGCGGCGTAGCTGCGGAAGTCGGTGAGGGTGAGGCGGTTGAGGCGAAGCACGCCGCCAACATGGCGTTATGCGGGGGCGGCGTGAAGGGGGTTGGGTGCTTGTCCCAATCCCGGTGCTTTGAGAGTGTCAAATGCTTTGGGTGCGGCTTTGGGCGCGGGTGTTAACGGCTTCTTAACCCTTCTTTCGTATCATCGCGTGGCTGGGTGCGGTGTCGCCCTGGAGTCCGATGACTGGCGCGTTTCGAAACGGGGATTAAGCGATGCGCCTGACAAAAATAGCGAAATGAAGCCCTATTCGGCCTCGAAAGCGGCGCGTCACCACATCTTGTATGGCGACAGATCGGGCGGAGGCCACAGATTTGGTGCGAATAAAGGTAAGAGCGAGTTCCCTCGGTCCTGGTCGGACCACGCGATTATTGCCGCAATCGAAGACGTAGCCAACGACCTAAGCTCGACTGTTTTGCCGGCGCGTGGTGGGCGTATTATCTTGATTGGTACCCGAAACGCGGTCAGCATCACCGTCGTTGTGGATCCGTCGGCTCATTTTCTCATAACTGGCTATCCAACTTAGCGGTTCCTGGAGTCCTCGATGGCAAATTATGCGGTTTTGCACGCCCAAACGGAACGGCGGATCGAGCTGTTGCTAACGCAACTCGGCGGGGCGCTTGCTGAGACTGAGTGTGCGGAGGTCACGCAATTCCTTCGCGCCGGTGAGTATGGATTGGCTTTAGACACGCTGGCCAGCATTCTGGTGGAGGAGCAGAAGCCCGTTGCAGTCGGTATTCTAACCGAGATTGAGAGCCTCGCCGAGAGCATGGGCTTGCTCGATGGCCGCTTCATGCAGACGCTGCGCACTTGGTATGATCGGCAGTCCAAGCAGCGTGACGCTGCTTATTAGGCTCCCTTCCGATTGCTGTCGCCACGCCGACTCGACCAGCGGCGACGCGACCTTGGGTGCAGTTGGCGATCCGACTTAGAGCCTGTCCGTAACTCTGCCTGCGTGACCCGCCGCACCGGTTCGGGCCTCCATCCTCGCAATGCTCTCGCGTAGCTCGCGCATGATCTCATCACCGGACACGAATAGACCGGCCCGGGCTTCGGCCTCACTGTCCGCCAGCGCGGCAAGCAACTTGGCCTCCGTCGGCATGGGCGGGTTCCAGTCGGCCGGATGTCTGTGGGGCGGTGTGTCGTCCATACGGAGAGACTAGGCGACCTCGCGGCATATTCCAGCCCGATAACTCGGCGTGTCGCCAGTTCGTGTCCTGTCGGACTTGAAACCCGCCAACTAAAACGAGTGACGTGACGTATCCCGAAAACTCCACCCCTTGAGACCAGCGGCCTTGCAGGCGTCCTTCACCGCGTCATCGCAGATCACGGTCGAGTCACAATACAGCATACGGAAAATATGATGCGATCCGATGACGTCTTCCTTGAATATCAGCACTTCATTGCCTATTGTCGTATAAATTTTTTCGTTTCTGTCATTTTTCTTTATTTTTGCTTCGGACTCCGGCTCGTTGAGTGCATCGAGCACACGCACCACGTCGCAGAGCCAATAGCGTGGCCCTTCCGATCCATCCCGCAATTCCACGCGGCACTCAAGGAAGACGAATGCATCAGGATCGACTTGTTCAAGTACTCTCTTGGCTCGATCGGACACCAGCCAGAACTGACCGATAGGCTCCATATCCCTCACGTCTCGACCGAGCCTGCTGTCGAAACGGAGGAGCGGCATCGCCGCACACTCACGGAAGCCGCGCCGGCCCTCCGGCCTCCGGTAAATCCCGCCGCCCCCGGGTGAGACCGCTGCCTCATTCGTCACCTCCCATCCGGCGGCAGTCGCCCGCGTCACCCGATCCATCTCGTAGAACTTGCGTTTCTTGACCGAACGCGCGGGTCGTGGCGCCTTGGCCGAGGCACTCGGTTGGGACTCCGCGGCGGCCACCAGCCCAAGGGGCCGCAATGCATTGCTACCAGGCATGGTCTTGTCCTTCTCGAATGGCACTGAACGCGCCTCGGTCACGCTTATGTTGCTTCCAGGGTCGCCACGAACACCGGCGCTTAGCAGTTGTGTCGAGCGTGGTGCATGTGGCCCGCAACACGGGTCGTTGTCGTAGAGACATCTGTTGTCGAGCGGACGAAGCGGCGCGCAGGGCGAGCCGAATAGCCTTCACGCCTCAACCGGCCATCCATCCAGCGGTTTTGACATCGCATCATCCGGGTCGAAGATAATCGACCGGTAGCCGAGCTATGGACCGTCAATCTGATAGCGAATCGTGACATGTCCAGCGAAACGGATTCCGCTCTATGGCCATCAATCGGGCTGTCCCAACACCCGGTACATTTCGGCCAATTGCGGGCTGATCGGCACATTCAGTCTGTCGCCGTTCGGCAACCGGTCCACCAGCCAGCGCGTGTAGAGCCGGTTCAGGGCGCCCTCGCTCGCCATACGAGCAAAACTGTCGCGGACCAGATCGGCGAACGCCGGGTCGTTGCGCCGGAAGCCGATGGCGTACGGTTCGTAGGACAAATAATCGCCGGTAATGCCAAAGCGTTTGCCGTCGGGACGCGTGGCGACGAAGCCTGCCAGCAGGATGTCGTCGGACGCAAACGCATCGGCCTTACCGGACGCCAGCAGATCGTAGGCGGTATCCAAAGCCGGAACCTCGGTCACCACGATCGGGGGCGTGACGGTCGCGGCCAACCGATGGATCGCCGCCGCGTTGGTGGTGCCGGCGCCAACGACAATCGTATGGCCGGCGAGCGCGCGATATGACGGAACGGCCGGTCTGCCGTTCACCAGCGGCACCAGCAGCTTGGTGCCGGCCAGGAAGAAGACCGGCGAAAACGCCACGGTCTTCGCCCGTTCCGCATTGGCGGTGGTCGGGCCGCACTCCAGGTCGATCGCGCCGGAGACGATCTTCGGTAGCCGCTCCTCCGCCCCGACCGGCACGTAAACGATCCGGACCCCGGTCTGCCAGGCCGGAGCATCGGCCTCTAGCAAGTCGCGGTTGAGCAGCACCGCAACGTCCTCGGCGATGCCGTGGCACAGATCCACCGCGAACCCGACCGGTTGGTGCCCGGGGTTCAGGAACGAAAACGGCGGACTGCTCTCGCGATAGCCGATCAGGATCGTGCCGCGGGCGTTGATCGTTTTCAGCGTGCCGGACAGCACGACGCCGTCCTCCGCCCGAGCGCCGCCGCAGAAACAAGCCGTCACCAGAAGAAAAGCGAGGAAGCGCCTCATGCCGCCTCCACCTCCATCTCCTCGATCATCTCCAGCGTGTCCTCGTCGGCGATCAGTTGTCCCTCCCACTTCGCGACCACGGCGGTGGCGAGCGAGTTGCCGATCACGTTGGTGGCCGAACGCCCCATGTCGAGGAACGTGTCGATACCGAGCAGCAGAAGGAGTCCTTCCTCGGGCAGGCTGAATTGGCTGAGGGTCGCGGCGATCACCACCAGCGACGCCCGGGGCACACCCGCGACGCCCTTACTGGTCAGCATCAGCGTCAGCAGCATGGCAATCTGAGTGCCGGTGCTGAGGGGAATGTCATACGCCTGCGCGATAAACACGCTCGCGAAGGTGCAGTACATCATCGTGCCATCGAGATTGAACGAGTATCCCAGTGGCAGGACGAAACTGGAGATGTTCCGAGAAATCGGGAATTTCGCCAGTTGTTCCAGCATCTTCGGGTAGGCGGCTTCCGAGCTGGCGGTCGAGAAGGCCAGCAGGAACGGCTCCCGCACCAACCCCACCAGGCGTTTGACACTGGGGCCGAGGATGGCGAACCCGGCGGCGACCAGCACCAGCCAGAGGCAGACGAGGCCGAAGTAGAACTCCCCCATGAACTTCGCGTAGTTCAGCAGGATGCCGAGCCCGTTGGTGGCGATGGTCGCCGCCATGGCGCAGAACACGGCCAGCGGGGCCAGTTTCATGACATAGCCGGTGACACGCAGGATGATGTGCGACAGACCCTCGATGCCTTCCAGCACGACCGCGGCCCGCTCGCCCATCGCCGCGCAGGCGACGCCGAAGAAAATGGAGAAAACAACGATCTGCAGGATCTCGTTATCCACCATCGGGCGGATCGCCGAGTCCGGGAAGACGTGCTTGATGAACCCGTCCAGCGTCATCGCGTGCGCGTCGATGCCGGAGCTGACACCGCTGACGACCTTGTGGATGCCGACGCCGGGTTCGAACAGATTGACCAGGATCAGGCCCAGGGTCAGCGATACCAGCGACGCGGTGACGAACCACAGCATAGCCTTGCCGCCGACCCGGCCGACGGCTCCGGCGTCCGACATGTGGCCGATGCCGACCACCAGGGTGGAGAACACCAACGGCGCGATGATCATCTTGATCAACCGCAGGAAGATGGTGCTGCCGATCGAAACATAGCCGGCGAAGACTTTCTGCGCCGCCGGTGTCGTGAACTGGTCGTGGACCAAGCCGCCGGCGGCGATCCCCAGCACCATGGCGATCAGAATGTAGGTGGTCATGCGGCTGGATTTCATCGCGGCCATACCCCTGTCGATTATCGTTGCCGGGATCATGCTCTGTCATGGCGCCGTAACACAACATTTCCACGAGGCAACCCGGCGCCGCCCGGGATGTTTTGACTCTCAGCGCGCCTGGACGAGGCATTGGGTTCGGTCGCGCCGCCAAATCGCCAAGGGAGGCGCGGACGTGTCACCTCCACAGGAAACCTCGATCGTCATCGCCGGCGCCGGTCCGACCGGGCTGGCATTGGCAAACTGCCTGGCCGGACAGGGTGTGAACTTCGTCCTGGTGGACAAACTGGCCGCACCGCAAACCACCTCCCGCGCCGCCGCGATCCACGCTCGGACGTTGGAAGTCCTGGAGCCTCTGGGCGTCACGGATGCCCTGGTTGGCGCGGGTTTTCCGATACAGACCGTCGTATTACAGGACCGCGACAAGACGCTGATGCGGGTCGGCTTCGATCAAATACCATCCCGGTACCAATACATTCTGGCGCTGCCGCAAAATGAAACCGAGGCCATCCTGACGCAGCGTCTGACCGCCCTCGGCGGCACGGTCGAGCGTGACCGGGAGGTGGTCGCCGTCGTGCAGGACGGCAGCGGCGCGACCGTCACGGTTCAGGATGCAGCCGGTTCCCCGGCGATGCTTCGCGCCCGCTATGTCGTCGGGGCGGACGGCTATCACAGCATTGTCCGGCAGGCCGCCGGTATCGGTTTTGCGGCCGGCACCTATGCCGAGACCTTTATACTGGCGGACGTGCATATGGACTGGACGCTTCCGCCTGGCGACATGCGCCTGTTTCTGGCGCCTGAAGGCCTGGCTCTGGTGGTGCCATTCGGCGGCGGCCGGTTTCGGATCGTTGCCACCGTCCCGGAGGCTCCGGCTACCCCAACGCGAGCCGACGTGCAGTCGATCCTGGATCAGCGGGGGCCGCGCGCTTCGCGCGTCAGTGTGACCGATGTCCTGTGGTCGTCGCGTTTTCGCATCCACCATGGGGTTGCCCGGCACTATCGGGCCAGCCGGATCTTCCTGGCCGGCGATGCGGCGCATGTTCACAGCCCGGCCGGAGGACAGGGCATGAATATCGGCCTCCAGGACGCCGTCGCACTCGGCGAACGTCTGGCTGAGGTGATCGCCGAACGGCAACCGGACGCATATCTGGACGGATATGAACAGCAACGGCGACCGGTCGCGGAACGGGTCGTGGCGATGACGGACCAGATGACCCGGATGGGAACGCTGACCGGCGCCGTCGGCCAGCAGGTTCGCAACATCGGCCTGACGGTCGCCGGGCATCTGCCGTTTGTCCGCCGGCGGATCGCGACGCGCATGGCGGAGTTGAGCCGGCCGTAGCCGATTGTCGAATAGCTCTCCGATCCGATGCTCCGAGCGGTGTCGCGGAAGAGATGCGGCAAGCCGCTGTTTTCAGCCCGAGGGCGACACACAAATGATCGCCGCGGGCGCGGCTTGCCACATGACACTTGCATTGTAAACCGATTGTGAGGCACAACCAAATTTCTTACTTATTCGTATAAAATACAGATACTGGAAACAAAAAATGATACAAAATGACGGAATAAACGGCAGAATCTTCCCCATCAAGCCAAATTATCCCATTTTAATGGATGAAGTACGTAAAAAGATACGTTTATCAGCGGCCATTTCCGATCTGACCGATCCTCCGAAAATCCGTCGCGATCGTAAGGGCACACTGGCGATCGAATATGCGGTGATCGCCGCACTGATTGCCGTGCCTCTGGTCGGGTCGGCCCCCGACTATGCTCGCAAGGTGCAGAAAACCTTCGCCGTTGTTTCGCGGGCTTTGCAGACCGCATGCGAGGCGAGTGCCGGAACCAACGTCTGCAAGTGAGCGCCGTTGCGGCGTGGGGTCGTGAGCGCAAAATGTAAACCGCCGCAAACGCTGGCCTAGCCGGAAATAATCCGGCCGTTACAGCGGCACACTCAGGGTTTCCGCAACGCCCTGCCTCCATCGGAATCTGATGAAACTTGTTGCACGATAAATTCCAACCGATAGACACCCGGATGTGAATCGCGGAGTGACCGATGTTGCATTTATCGCCCGACCAGACCAGTCCGGCCGCTGCCGAGGCTGATCGACTCGCCGCCCTGCGCACTTACGAAATCCTCGATACCGCCCCGGAAGACGCCTTCGACCGCGTGGTTCAACTGGCCCATAGCCTGTTCGGCATGCCGACCGCCCTTGTGTCGCTGGTCGATGAAAAGCGGCGATGGGCGAAAGCCCGGCTCGGCCCCGCCGCGATCGAAATTCCGCGGTCGTGGGCGTTTTGCAACCAGGCCATCCAGCAGGCCGCCCCGCTGGTCGTCCCCGACGCCGCCGCCGATGCGCGCTTTCGCGAGAGTCCCCTCGTTGCCGGCGCTCCGTATATCCGCTTCTATGCCGGTGCCCCGATCCGCGACCGGCAAGGCTATGCGCTTGGCGCCGTCTGCATCATTTCGCCTGAACCCAACACCGGTTTCTCCGATGCGGACCGCGACCGGTTGGCCAGCCTCGCCGGCATTGTCGCCAACGAGATGGAACTGCGCCGCGAACTGATCCGGGCCCGCCGGCATGTTCTGGAAAAGGATGATCTGATCCGCGACATGCACCATCAGGTCGCCAACAGCCTGCAAATCATTACCGACGTCCTCGATCTGCAGGCTTCGGCGGCTCGGGACGCCGCGGTCAAGACGGCACTGCACGGCGCCGCCGCCCGCATTATTTCGATCGGCGAAGTCCATCAGCAGTTACGGCGCCAGGGCACCACCGATCTGGCCAATGCCAACGGGTATTTCGGCCAGCTCACGCGGCGGCTGTGGAATGGCGTCGGATTGCCGGCGGGAACCGGGTCGATCGCCGTTGCCGTCCCGGCAGACCTGGAACTGCCTCCCGAACTGCTGGCCCGGATGGGACTGGTCGCATCGGCGCTGGTCATGAACGCGATGCGCGCCGGTGCGGTGAATGTGAGCGTCGGCCTGGAGCCGCAACCGGACGCGGTGGTGCTGGCTATCTCTTACGACGGCGATTCGACCGATCCGAACGGGTACGATGGGAGATCGGCAGACTCCAGTTTCCGGATGATCCGCGTGCTGGCCGGAGAAAGCGCGATCACAATCGATCCCGACGAGCGACGCCGGGTTTTGGTTCGTTTCCGCGCTTAGGAACGTTTCTAAACCAGACCGCATTGATTTCGATAAGCATAGAACCTGCCTCATCATCGATTGAGGCAGGACGGGTGGCTTCGGCCGCCCGATCCCGGCCACATCCGATGAAACGCGACTACGGTGCCACGCAGCCCCCTTGCCAGCGAACCGCAACCGTGTCGGGATTGCTTGCTACAAGACCAATAAGCAGGGGGACGCATGGCCATTTCAGCGGTTTCACCGCGTATGCGGCGGATGCAATGGGTCGCGATCGGACTGGCAACCGCCGCCATCGCGTTGAATTACATCGACCGCTCCACCCTTGCGATCGGCAACGTCACCATTCGGCAGGAGTTCGGTCTCAGCGCCACCGCGATCGGCGCGCTGCAATCGTTCTGGTCGCTGACCTATGCCTGTTTCCAAATCCCCATCGGCTTCGCACTTGACCGGCTCGGTCCCCGCTATCTGATCGGGCTGGCCCTGGTCGCGTGGTCCGTCGCTCAGGCGGCGGGCGGACTGGCCAGCACCTATACGCAACTGATGTGGGCGCGCATCGCCCTTGGGGCGACCGAAAGTCCGGCCTTCCCCGGAGCGGTTCGGATCACCAGCGACTGGTTCCACGTCAAGGACCGCGGCAAGCCGACGGGGGTCTATAACTCCGGCGGCAGCATCGGGCCGGCCATCGCACCGCCGCTGCTGACCGCGCTGATGCTGGGGTTCGGCTGGCGCACGATGTTCATCACCATGGGATTGGCCGGCCTGTTCGGAGCCTTGGTGTGGTTCAAGCTGTACCGCGATCCGGCCAAGACCACCCTCGAACCGGAGGACCAGGCCTATCTGGCGGAAAACCGGGCAGCCGTGGCGCCGGTGGAGCTGCGCACCTGGGTGCGCCTGTTCCGCTTCCGCTCCATGTGGGGCCTGATGCTCGGTGCATTTTGCAGCGGCTATGCGGTGTGGATGTACCAGACCTGGCTGCCGGCCTATCTGGAGATGCAGCAGCACATCAGCATCGCCAAGACCGGCTTTCTGGCGATGATCCCGCTGATTTTCTCGGTCCTGGGCGCCTGGTCGGGTGGCTGGGTCACCGACCGGTTCGCCCGTGGCGGGATGGAGATCGTTGCCAGCCGCCGCCTGCCTTCCATTCTCGGCCTGTTGGCGTCGGGGGCGTTCACCATCGTCGCCACCACCGCCAGCAGCGGGACCGAGGCGGTGGTGTATATCTCCGCCGCGATGTTCTTCCTGTCGCTGGGGATCGCCGGGAAGTGGACGCTGATCACCGCCGTGGCGCCGCAATCCTATTGCACCTCGGTCGCCAGTATTCAGAATTTCGGCGGCTACATCGGCGGCACGGTGTCGCCGTTGGTGACCGGGATGGTGGTCGATCTGACCGGGTCGTTCGTGATCGCGCTGGGGATCGGGGCGGCGATCACGATTCTCGGGGCGGTTATTCTTCAGACCGTCGTGCGCTCCCCCATCACGACCGAGATGCTGGAGAGCGCCGGCCCGTTGCCCGTGCGGATGGCGACGCGGGCATAAGACCGAGCGAGCCGCCGCAAACGGCCCCGCCCGAACCAGGCAAGGACCAGCATCCCGAGCGGGCTGGAACCGAGCAGAGGAAGTGGGGCGGGAGCGGGGGCGAGCGACGATGTCGCTGACAACAGGCTGCTGCCTGGCAGGGCTCCGTCGAAACCGCCGCCTGCGTTGGACTGGTTCAACTGCGCGTTGCCCACAAGGTTGGCAGCGAACAGCGACCCGGTGATGTTGCCGCCGGTTGTCACGACAGTCGCGTTGGGTGCCAGGATTGATAGATCGTAGCTGACATTCGAGGCGGCATTGACGGTCGTGGCGCCGTTCAGGTTCAGCAGCACGTTGTTGTCGGTCATCGCGCCGGTATAACCAAAGCTCATGTTGCTCGGCAGTGCGACGGTCCCGCCCCCCTGGACATTGATGATGTCCGTGGCACCGGCGACCGTGCTGTTGAACAGCACCTGATTGCCGGACATTGCGGTCAGTTGCGCCTGGGTCACATTGAAGACGTTGTCGCCCGCGACGGTGCTGTTGAAGACATAGGCGCCCTGGGCATTCTTCCCGAATGTGTCGCCGGCCGTGGTCTGTTGCGCCGCCAGGTAGTTGGAAACGGCGGATACGTTGGCGCTGGTCGCGGCGAAGTTGATCGGTGCGACATAGGCGCTGGCGGCCTGAAGGTCGGGTTTCGCCGCGTTAACGACACTCAATGCACCGCCGACCCCGACGGACCCATTCACGCCTGCCGCGGTGATGCTGGCACTGCCGTCAACGTTGACGTTGCCGTTGATCTGCCCGTTCAGGTAGCTCATGGAACCGCCGACATTGACGTTGCCAAACCCGGTTGAGGCCGCGGCGAGGCTGCCGCCGACATCCGTGGTTCCGTTCACCGAACCATTGGTCATTGTCAGGCTGCCGCCGACCGCGAGGCCGACTCCGCCAGCCGTGGTGTTGGTCGAGGCACCGAAGTTTTGCAGATACACGTCGCCTCCGGCGGCGATCGCGCCCTGGCTGTCGGAGGTGTAAGCCGACCCGGAACTGCCGATGTTGCCAGAGATGTAGGTGTTGTAGCCGTCGTTGAGCAAACCTTGCAGGGTTTGCACCGGCGCGGTGGTGGCGGTCGTGCCATCCTGCCGGTCATCGTCGGCGCGGGCGGCATGGGCATACGCAGCGACGGCAACACCCGTTACTGCGGCGAGGGTCAATACGTTCAGACGCATTTTGATCTCTCTCGGTCAAGGCGGTTAACATCGACGGCGGCGGCCGGCTGGCCGTGCGCCCGATGCTTGCGTTCGAGAGTTGCACTCTGTGTGCCATTGCAATTCGCCGATGCCCGACCTTGGCGTTGATGTGCGGCCAGGGCTCCTCCTGAAATGCGACGAGATTCGCGGGAAGGCCCGCCGATTGCGGTGTGCGTGTCGGTCGCCGTCCTGTCACGGCATCCGGAGGACGCCGTTCGATATGTCAGCAAGCACCGCGCGCTTCGCCTTTCCTGGTCGGTTTCGAGAAACCGCCAAACCGCATGTGACCGGCCTGTTGCTGGCCGGCGGCTGGCTGCATGGCGTGGCGGCCCGAATTGTCCCGGAATGGCAGGCGGGAGGCGACCTGTTGCCGGCCAGCCTCGTCAGTCCGCTGGAACTCATGATCGTCTTCATCGCCGGCTATGGACTGTCTCGCGAGCCTGTAGCGGAACGGTTGGGCCTGGCGACGTTCGGTTTTGTGGCACTTCTGCTGGTGCCGAGTGCCCTGGTGACCCATGCCGCACTGATGGCGTTCGCGATCCTGGTTGCGATGCGCTGCCACGGGCGGTCTCGGGTCTCGGCCTTGCTGTTCGCCGGACTGGGCGCCTGCGGCTTGTGGGGTGCGCTGTATGACCGGCTGGCGGGCGGCTATCCGTTACAGGCCGATGCCGCCGTGGTTCAGGTCCTGCTTGGGTCGGTGCTGCCGCATGTGGAGCGCGTCGGCAACATCGTCGGCGTCGCCGGCGGGCATCGGATCGTTATTCTGCCCGGCTGCTCGACCCTGTTTGCCTTGCCGCTCGCGCTGCTGGGACTTGTCGCGCTGGCGTCGCGCGGGCCGCGTTTGCCACCCCGGCTCGGCCGAGCGGTGATGGCGCTGGTGGGGATGTATGCCGTGGCGAACTGGCTTCGGCTCACGCTGCTGGCGATCTCGGCCGAGTGGTACCGTGTGGGTCATGGGCCCTATGGGGCGATGCTGTTCGACGCACTGGCGGTCGCGTTGCCGCTGGCAGTCGCCGGACGTTTGCATGTGGAGGCCGAGCCGGCGTGTGACGAGACCCCACGTCGCGCTGCTCCGGTTGGCCGGCTGCTGCCCGCGGTGCTGATCGGGCTGCTGACGATCGGCCTGGGTGTGAAATTCGCCCGTCTGGGTGAACCGCCAGCACCGTCGCACGAAGCGCGGGCTCAGGCGGCATTGGTGGCGTTTATGGCGCAGGAGGGCTGGTCGGTTGTTGCGCGGGATGGGCTGACCCGCGGCGGAGCGACCGTTGTTCAGTCGTTCGGCCGTGCCGGTTGTCCGGGCCGTCTCTCGGTCGCCTTGGCCACGCGGGCGCCAGAGGCCGAAACGATGCTGCGGCAGGCTCTCGGCGGCAATGTTCGCTGGCTGGAGGCAGGCACACTGTATCAGGAACCGCCGATCGGACAGCAAGCATGGCGGGCCATGCTGGCGGCGGGGGTGGCTCGCCTGGGGGGCGCTGCCGACCGGGTCATGCCGATCCTGGCGATCCGATTGCCCGAGGTCGGAGCTGGTGCCTGCTCGGGACCGCCGGATCAGGCGTGGCAGAGGCTGGTGGCGTTACCCTGATCGGGCGGAACGGGGAAAACAGGTCAACAGGTGGCGCGCGTAGAAAATAGGGTCGGCACAATTTGGAGGCACAATCATATTTATCTCTAATTATCATATATTTACATAATTCTAAATACCCATTTAGGCGATTGGGCTGGCGCCGTATCGATGAGTATTGCTTATTTCGCAAATTCACATATAAAGGCGGGATGATAGTTCGAAAGCCAACCATGGACCGCCGGTTCGTGGCGGCAATATTCTTATATATCTCAGCGTTTTTGGTCGTCATTTCGCCCAATCGTGCGCGCGGACAGGATATTCGCGCACCCGAAGACGAAATCGCCTTCTCGGTTCCACGAATGGGCCTCCTGGGCGCCAGTTACGTCGGCTTGCCGCAGCCACTGCACCCTGGCGATGTGGCCCGCGTGCGTCGTGTTTTCACGCTTCAGGCGGCCGGCGCGATGGATGAGGCCGCCCGGGAGGCCTCTAAGGTTGAATCGCCACTCGTCACGGGCGCCATACAGGCGGATCGGTATTTGCGTGGACCGAGAACCCCGGAGGAGTCATCGATCGCGGACTGGCTCGTGCATTTCGGCGACCAGTCGGATGCGTCGGCGATGCGCGCTTTAGGCCGCCGTTCGACCGAGGAAATACTGCATCGAGGCGTTAAGAACGCCGTCACTGGGGGGGCGAAAGTCGATCGATCCCGTGCGCGCGGCTTATTCATTGCAAACCGCGATGCCGAACTCACGGCAGCATTTCGGGCCGAACAAACAAACGGCACGACGTCCGATGCCCGGATGGCGGGTGGTTTGGCCGCATGGCGGCAACGGGATGCGGCGGCTGCGCTGGACTTATTCGAATCATCCTATCGCATTGCCACGGACGACCAGGACCGAGCGACAGCGGCGTTTTGGGCAGCACGGGCGAGCGATCGTTTGGGGAATCGGCAGGCGGCCGTTGTGTGGCTTCGACGCGCGGGCCACGAGCACACGACGTTTTACGGGGTGATCGCCCGGCGTCAGCTCGAAACGCGCATGGCCGGTCTATTTCTTCGGCCGGGCGGTGAGACCGTTGGTAATGCCGAGGTTATCAGCGTCATGGCGACAGAGGGTGGCCGGCGCGCCTTCGCGCTTTTACAGGTCGGGCAGATTCGGCGGGCTGCTATCGAACTCCGCAATCTGTGCCTCGATCCAGACGCATCGCCTCACCAGCGGCACGCCACGCTGCTTTTGGCCCGTGCCGCCGGGTTTTCCGAACTCATTGAGGACCCTCAACTCACGAACATGGCGCGCACCTCCGCCGCAATACCGGTGCCCAGCCTACACTCGGACGGTGGATTCCTGGTTGATCCACCGCTGATTTATGCGGTGGTAAGGCACGAATCAAATTTTCATACCGACGTGGTTTCCTCGGCTGGCGCCCGTGGGTTGATGCAGATCATGCCTGCGACGGCGCGTGCGGTCGGGGCGATGACGCGTATCCCGGCAACCCACTTGCACGACCCTGCGGTCAATCTCGCGCTCGGCCAGCAGTATCTTTTGCTTTTGTCCAACGACGACGCCATTAGCGGCAACCTGTTGCGGGTCCTTGCAGCCTATGCGCAGGGATTGAGTGGAATGAAGCGTTGGGTGGACGCCGTACGCGATGATGGCGATCCGTTCCTGTTCCTGGAAGCTATGCCAAACTTGGCAACAAAAGCATTTATCGAGGACACTTTGATGCATTCCTGGCGCTACGCCTCGGCGATGCAACGGGCCGCCGCCAGTTTGGATGATTTGGCTGCGTTTCGATATCCCGGCCTGGTACAAGCTGCCGGGGGCTGACGTCGGACTTTAGCGGCCGGCGGGATTGTTGGGTCCGTTCCAAATTCTTATTTCCGACGGAGCCCTGAGTGTGCCGCTGACGGGCGAAGCTGACCGATAAACAACGTTTGGGGGCGGGAAAGCTCTGTAGGCGCTGCGTCCGCCGTCCCGCTCGAGGCGACCGCCTGATCGAGTCAGGTCGGCGAGATGTCCATAGCCCACCTTATCCGGATGGATTCCATCAGAACCCACCAATGGTGCGATATCGATGACACGGTCCCGAAAGCTTGCAGCCACCTGCCGGACAGCGTCTCTTACCGCCGACGAGCCCGCCGCGAGCAGCCAATAAACCCTGGGTGCGCTCATCGATGCGCGTAATGTCCTCACATTTTCACCCGTCACGCTGGCCTCGGTATCGTTCGCGCCGAGGCTAATGATGATCGTCCCGGCCATTCGGGCGGGCAGAGGTGTCAAGAGGAATCGGGCGGACGTGATACCAATGATCGCTCGGGTCACGCATTCGGGGCGGGCTTGGCCAACCCCGACTGCAATGCTGTCCCCCAGTATCAGGCATTCCAGCATCAAAAGTGAATCCGTCCCGGAGATGTCTGCGGCTTATCCCGTTGGTGGCCGATGGAGCGGACGATAAAGGTCGATAACGGGCAGGACTGCCTTGGCCAGCACGTCGTAACCCGCCGGGGTAAGGTGAACACCATCGTCTGCGCGAAGTCGTGTCGATGGACCATCAATACCCTTGCCGTACGCTGTGTAGTTGCCATCGTCATCCATAAACAACGGCCACGACGGAAACCAGTCAGCCCCAATTGCCTGGGATGCATAGAGCCGGTTGAGGAATGCCATGTCCTCTGAGTAGGCGGGATCGCGGACGATCGGATGGCCGACCCAAATAACGGCGGCACAGTATTTTTCGAGGCCCGCTGCCATCGCTCTGATATGGGCGCCGTAGCTGCCGCGGAACGCCACTGCCGCTGGTGAGGTTTCACGATTGTTCGGGCTGATGGGCGGCCGGTCATTAGCGCCGAACATAACGATTGCAATAGCACCGCGTTCCGCCTCGGCGATGCCTGCGATCGACCCCGGCCAGTCGAACCGAGTGGGGGAAACCAGACCGGTTGAGATGCGGCTGCGATCAACCACTCTGCACGATGTCTCGTGCCGGTACATGCGCTGAAGGCCACCGGCCAGTCCCTGAGCCTGCGAATCGCCGACCACCAGGACGCGGTCTGTTGTTTCGGCTGATCGCACCGGACGCCGCGCACTGTCCAAGATGGTGCATCCGGCAAGCAGGAAGAGACGCCGCCCGAGGCCCATCTGATGGATCTTTCGAATGTAGGTATTGTGAAACGACGGACATTAATATAGCAATACGATCTGTCTCCGAGCAAGTGGTTACCATGATCTTATTTCGCACTCTGATGACCACGTGCCGTGCTCATATGCTGCTTGGGATGATCATTTTGAATGGTTGTGCTGGACCCTTGGGGCACCAGGCGGTGCCCGATTCGGAGATCGCTGCCCATCTGGGGACTTCAGCGCCTTTGTTGCCCCTGTTCGCGGCGCTATGGCGGAGGGAGTCCGGCGAATCAAACATAATTCCTATTTTGCAAATCGGCGATAGCCACACCGCAAGCGATGTTTTTAGCGGGCGTCTGCGCGAATTATTTCAGGCAAGATTTGGAGATGCCGGCCGCGGACTGCTGCCACCGGGGATTCCGCACCGCTACTACCGCCCTGCGCGCGTTGAAGTCGCGATGCAGGGATGGACCACGATCCCGAGCGCGGACATACATGCCAGTGGGCCGTTTGGCCTTGCCGGCCTGCGTCAGCACACGGACGGGCCGGCGATCATGACGCTCTCCGGGACCGCGGCCGGTGAACCCGGGACGGTGGAGGTTGAATTCCTGCGCCAGCCGGGTGGTGGAACGATATCACTTGAGCAGGATAACGTGCCGCCGATCTCGATCAGCACTGACGGCCAATTGGGCGCCGCGCGGGCAGTTGCGCCGTCTGTTGCCGGAACGACCGCGGTGCGTGTGCGTGCCATCGGCGATGGGCCGGTAGATGTTCTCGGTTGGACCGTCATGCGCGGCACGCCCGGCGTCACCTATTCAAATCTCGGAACAATCGGGGCCAGCGTGACTTTGCTCGATCGGTGGGATGCGACGATCGTGCGGGCGGAACTGGCGCGGTTGTCACCGGCATTGATCGTTTTTGCGTTCGGCACGAACGAGGGCTTTCGCGATACGACCGACCCGGAGAGTTACGGTGCCAGGTTCGCCGAACGGCTGCGCCTGACACAGGCCGCCGCACCGGGCGCTGCCGTGCTGGTCGTCGGTCCACCCGACGGCGCGCGCCATCGGCGCAAGGGCGACGTCGAGTCGGGCGATTGTGGCGACCCTAACTGGGGGACGCCGCCTCGGCTCGCATCGGTGCGGGCAAAGCAGCGTGCCGCGGCCCAACGGGAAGGGGCGTTCTTCTGGGACTGGCAAGCTGCAATGGGCGGCGCATGCTCCATGCTCCGTTGGGCGTCGTTCAGCCCGCCCCTCGCGGCGCCCGATCATGTACATCTCTTGGCCAGCGGCTATCGGCAATCCGCAGAGAGTTTGTTCGGCACAATTATGGAAGGATATGAGCGGTACCGGACTTTGCGCGGTGCGCCAGCGCGCCCGATATCCTGATGCTATTCCCGACTCTTGATTTTCTGCTGTTCCTGGGCGTCGTCGTTGCTGCCCTGGCTGCTGCCCCCAATCTGAAAACGCCCATTCTGGTTGTTGCCAGTTACATGTTCTACGCCCGGTGGAACTGGCACTTCTGCATCCTGTTGGCAGGCAGTTCGCTTCTGACCTATGCTGGAGGGCGCATCCTGGAAGTTACCCGGACCCCGCAAGGCCGCGCTCGCGTCGTTACCGTAGCTGTCGGTATGCATCTTTTGTTACTGAGCTTTTTCAAATATTTTGACTTCATTGTGGACGCCGCCAATCGCACGATGTTCGCCCTTGGCGGTACGTGGGAAGTGCCGGTGATGGAGATAGTACTGCCGGTTGGAATTTCTTTCTTCACATTCCATGGCATTTCGTACCTGATCGACGTGTCGCGCGGTGACGTCGCGGTCTGCCGCCGGCCGGGCGATATCCTTTTGTATCTTTCGTTTTTCCCACAACTCGTTGCCGGCCCGATCGTCCGCTCCAGCTTCTTCTTGCCGCAAATCGCACAGACCGCACCCGCGCGTGTGGCCTTCGTCGAGCCTGTGTTGCTGATCCTTGGTGGTCTGTTCAAGAAGGTCGTCATAGCGAACTATTTAGCGACCGACCTGGTCGATCCGGTATTTTTCGACCCTTCGCGTTACGGTGCGGCCGATCGCTTGCTGGCGGCCTATGGTTACGCGGTGCAAATTTACTGTGATTTCTCGGCCTATACTGACATCGCGATTGGATTGGCGACGCTACTTGGGTACCGGTTTCCACTTAATTTCAACCAACCTTACCGGGCGCGGAGCCTGCAAGACTTTTGGCGACGGTGGCATATCTCTCTGTCGTCGTGGCTGCGCGACTACCTCTACAAGCCTCTGGGTGGCAATCGCGGGGGCCGCTGGCTGACGATGCGCAACCTGCTGATCACGATGGTGCTCGGTGGCATTTGGCACGGTGCTGCCTGGAAGTTTGTCGCCTGGGGCGCCTTGCATGGGTTGGGGCTTATCATCGAGCGAACACTTCAACCCCGATGTGGGCGGTTGTTTCGAGGCCGGATCGGGCGAATTTTGGCCACGCTGATGGTGTTCCACTTCGTCTGCGTGAGTTGGATCATTTTCCGAGCGGACGGATTAGATACGATTACGGCCTATTTTGCCCCCTCGTCCGACCCGCAATCACCTCAGGTGACACCTTTCACACTGGCTCTGCTGGCGTTGGGTTTGGGATTAAATTTCATACCCAGCGATCTGCGAGAAAGGCTGGTCAGGTTGACCGGGGCTTGGCCAGCCTGGTCGTGGGCGGTGCTGACAGGCGCCGGTATTGCGGCGATCGATGCGATGGGGCCGGAAGGTGTGGCTCCGTTTATCTATTTTCAGTTTTAGACGAGATACCTGTCATGCTTCCCGGGAAAACCACAGATTGGCCGTCCGATCTGACCCCACGCGGATTGGTCGCCATGATTATGATGGTCGCGCTTGTCGCGGCGTTGTTCGGTGCCGAACCGTTGGAAAATTGGGCGGCTGATACATTTCCGGAATCCGAGTCCGGCACGATTCGAGGTATCACAAGTGCGTGGCATGAGACCGCGGGACAAGCAGGCTTAAACATCCCCTACAAAGCGCTTCGTGCCGCTATCCGCCAAGCGGAAGGTTCGCATTTTTGATCCTGACGTCGAGCCGCTGCGATGATCACCCGCATGTTAACCAGATATTAAGATCTTGCTGTTAGGACACGTTCTCCCGCCTCCGGTCCCGTTTGGCCGGACGGCAGTTTTGGCAGGAGACCGATTTGATACCGTGTCTTGTGATCGGAGACAGCATTGCTGTCGGGGTCGGGCAGCAATTGCCTGAATGCCGGACGGAGGCGAAGGTCGGCATAAACTCTTACCGGCTACTCGCGGAAATGGGTGCGGATAAGCGTGCGGATCGGGTGGTGATCAGCCTGGGGGCAAACGACGATGCTCTCGCACGGACGCTCGATAATCTAACAGCGGTTCGAAAGTCCGTGCATGCGACGGTGGTTTACTGGCTGATGCCCTCCGGGAGCCAACGAGCACGCGCCGCAGTGCGGGCCGTGGCGAGCCAATACCATGACCGCGTGATAGACACAGCCCCCTACGCCGGACAGGATGGACTCCACCCCACCGGCACCGGGTATCGAACACTGGCGACGATGATGCGCTAACGCGACACGCTGTGCCCATCGGTAGCCGTACTACACCCGCATCGGCATCAGCACATACAGCGCGCTGGCATCGCCGGCGTCCTGCACCACCGTCGGCGCGGAGCCGTCGGCGAAGCGGAATTCGACCTGCTCCTTGATCTGGTCGGTGATGTCGTTGAGGTAGCGCGCCTGGAAACCGATCTCCAGCGGACCGGCATCGTATTTGACGCGGTCGCCGTCGAGTTCCTCGGTCGCGGTGCCCTGCTCCGGGCTGGAGGCGGACAGCACCAGCAGATCGCGCGCCAGCGACAGCTTGACCGGACGCGAACGCTCCGACGAAATCGCCGCCACACGGGCGACGGCCTTGGAGAAATCGTCCGAACCGACCCGCAGCACCTTGTCGTTGCCCTTGGGGATCACGCGCTCGTATTCCGGGAAGGTGCCGTCGATCAGCTTGCTGGTGAGCAGCATCTGGTCGGCGCGGAACTGGATGCGGGTGTCGGACAGGGCGATCTCGACATCGCCGGACACCTCGTCCAGCAGTTTCCGCAGTTCGTTGACCGTCTTGCGGGGGATAATCACGCCGGGCATCGACGCGGCGCCTTCCGGCAAGGGTTCTTCCACCCGCGCCAGACGGTGGCCGTCGGTGGCGACGGCGCGCAGGACGGGCGTGCCCTCGGAGTCGGCATGGTGCAGGTAGATGCCGTTGAGGTAGTAGCGGGTTTCCTCGGTGCTGATCGCGAACTTGGTGCGGTCGATCAACGCGCGGAGGGTGTGCGCGTCCAGGTTGAACTTGTGCGGCAGGCTGCCGGCGGTCATGGACGGGAAGTCCTCGACCGGCAGCACCGTCAGCTTGGTGGCGTAGCGGCCGGCCCGCAGCGACAACTGGGCGTCGCCGCCGGGATGATCGAGTTCGACCTCCGCCCCGTCCGGCAGCTTGCGAACGATCTCATACAGCGTGGCGGCCGGCGCGGTACAGGCGCCGTTGCGGCTGGAGGTGGCGGAGACGTCCTCGACGATGGCGATTTCCATGTCGGTGGCGGTCAGCGTCAGCTTGCCGTCCCGCACGGCGATCATGACGTTCGCCAGGATAGGGATGGTGTTGCGCCGTTCGACCACGCTTTGGACGTGGGCCAAGGCCTTGATCAACGTGGCGCGGTCGGCCTTTAGCTTCATGGTCTGTATCCTACCTTAGGTCCGGCCGCTGCTTCTGAACCCCGCACGGCGGGCAAGCGAGCGAATCGCTCTTGTCATCTTAGCAATTGGGGGGGAGTTCCGCCAAGGACCGTGATGCGGTTCGGGACGGATTAGGTGCGGTTTCCTGATTTATGTTCGGCGGGCGCGTTGGGCGGAGAGCCGGTCACCCGCCGTTCGGGCGCCTTTGACGGACATCGGGACCCGCCATCGGCCCGGTGGCCGCCGGTGCCTCAGCGGTCAATTGCGCGAGGGCGCACCGCGTTGCCGGTCGGATTTTGCTCTGGCCGCAAGCCGAGCGATGCTGTCACGGAGCCCTTGGTGGACGACCTGAGCGGGGATGGTCAGCCCGGCGGCGACTTCGGCATCGCTTTTGGCAAGAGCCTCAAGCCAGCCGGACGGCGGGAGAGTTGGGTTACCTTCCATGCCGGAATGCTAAGGCATGCCGGGTTTGGCGCTCCAATCACATATCAGCCGAAGGGTTGGCCCATTACCAATGGCCACCGTGAACATCGCAACAGTGTCCGATGTTTGGTGCAAGCCGCGGCGGATTCTGCCACGGTGCTCGGCGACTGGAAGGTGCCACATGGCTGACACGACGTTGAAATCGATCTTCGATATTGAGCCTGATGCGGTTGACGAAGCCCGCCGGGATGCTGAAGCCGATGCCACAATCGACGCCGGCCAGTTCGTCCCCAATGACCGGGTTGTCGAGTGGCTCAAATCTTGGGGGACTTCGAACGAATCGCCTTGCCCGATGCCAGAAGCACACTGAAGAGTCAGCGCTATATCGGACGGCCCGCCGCTTGGGGCGATCAACATGCAAAACGTCGGCCGCCCCGCCACGCTGCTAAATTCGGCCCGGAATATTCGCAGTTTCGTAGAACACATCCGAGATGACCTTTGGATGGACCGGACAATAGGCGATCCAATAGCGGCCGGACTTGATCCAGAGACGATCGGGCCGGGCTAGATGCGAATAAGGTCGCGGCGCGGCCAGTCCAACCCCGGGGCGTTCTCGCTTTTCTGCCATGCGGCCTTCAGGGCAGTGGAAAGCCCGCATAGTGCCTCCGGGCGTTCGAGACGCATGAAATGGCGGCGGGGTTCTCGGACCTGCTGCCCGGCTTCCGGCGTAAAGGCGATTAACGACGCGACACTGTCCGGGGTTTTGGCTCGCAAGATAGCCCCTCCTCCAGCAGCGCGCTGCTCTCATAGAGTTCGCGCATAATTTCCTCCCCTGAGACGATCAGACCGGCAGCAATTTGAGCCTCGCTACGGGCGAGGGCTTCAAGCCAGTCGGCCGGAGCCAAAAGCGGGGTCGGATTATCGTCCATTGGGAGAGTGCAAGCGCACGGCGTGCGCTTTTCCAGTCGTATTTGGGCGGGTCGAGGCACAGCAGACCGGCGAACGATCATCGCCAACCTAGGAAAGATTACTTGACAAGCTCTGCAACCAAAGGTAGATTATCCGGACAGTTTTTCGCGAGGATGCGCCATGACCCCTACCATGCGGCTCACCGGACCAACCCTGATCGCGGGCACCGCCCCCTGCCCTTCCCCGAGTTTCCTGATGAGCGTGGCCGTAGCCGTCCTCGCCCCGCTCTTTCTCGGCGTGACCGGTGGAGACGCGGCCCTGGCCCACATTGCGGCGGCGGAAACGATCAACGACTTCCGCGCGCGCAACAGCATGGATCTGCTCGCAATCGTGCAGATCATCACCAACGGTTTCGCCGCGGCGGACTCGCTGTGCCGCTCGATGGGGGATGAACTGTCGCTGTCGATGACGCTGCGCCTGCGGGGCAATGCCATCGGCCTGAACCGAGCCGCCGAACAGAACCGTCGGGTGCTGCGTGACAAACGCGAAACCGGGCCGGCGTTGATCTGTCCGGCCCCTGTGCCGGAACCCGAACCACCGCTCGGTGACGACTCCCCGGAATACGAAGACCAGCCTGAAACCGAGGCGTTAATGAGCGACACAGTCGCCCAGATGTTAGCCGCGGAAGCCGAGGCTCGGTTGCTGCGCCCCGTTGAAAAGATCGCCCACCCGGAGCCAGCGGAACCCGTCACACCGCAACCGGCCGGTCATCCGATCCCGGCCGAATGCGCGGTTTTGCCGGACGATGACAAGGCGATCCGGCGGATACGGGTGAAGGCGATGCTCAAAGAGACCGGCGACCTCACCGCCAGCCTGCGCACCCTGCCGCAAGCTGAACGCAAGCAGGCCGAGATCCGCATCTCGACGCTCGGCCGCCTGGTGCGAGAAGCCATCACGGGCGAGCCAGCGACAGATAGCGACGATGCGGTGGTCGGCGACTATACGTTTATCGCGCCGCCAGCAGTGGACCCAATACGTCCTCCACCCCTGTGATCAGGATTTGCACGCCAATACACAGCAGCAGAAACGCCGACATCCGTGTGACCGTGCGGGTGCCGGTGGGTCCCATCATGCGGGTCAACCGATCGGCGTAGTGGTAGGTAACCCAGATCGTCGCCGTCATCGCCAGCGCGGCAGCCGACATGCCCAGGAAGAACCACGCCAGTTCGCCATACACCTTCGGATGGCCGGCACCGAGTGCGACGGCAACGGCGATGGTGCCGGGACCGGTGGTGAACGGGATGGTCAGCGGGAACAGGGCGATATCCTCGACACCCTCGGCGGTGCTCGCCTGTTCCTGCTTGCGGACTTCGCGGTCTTCCGGGGCGTCCAACAGGCGCCAGCCATTCAGCGCGACAACCAGGCCACCGGCGACCCGTAACGCGGCCAACGTGATCCCGAAGAATGCCAGCAGGTACGATCCGGCCCACAGGGCGCCCATCATCACGCCCAGCGAATTCAGCGCCACCAACCGCGCCAGCCGCGCTCTTCCGTCCGGGGTGCGGTTTTCGGTGACGCCTCGAAAAATGAACGCGCCGCTGATCGGGTTGACGATGGAGAACAATGCCGGAAAACCGAGCAGAAAGGCGTGCACGGCTTCCAGCATGGAGGGATCAGCCCAAGGCGGGGCGTTTGTCGGCCCATGGCTGAATGGCTTCAAACGCGGCGGAGGCTTGCAGGACTCCCAGATCGTCGAACCGTTTGCCGACGATTTGCAGGCCGACCGGCAGGCCCTGTGCCGTGAAGCCGCAGGGAACGCTGGCGGCGGGATTCCAGGACATGTTGAACGGGTAGGAGAATTCCGCCCAGCTCATCCAGTCCCAGTCGTGCTGTGGCCAATGGTCCGGCATCAGCTTTTCGGCCGGGAAGGCGGCGACGGACACGGCGGGCGTCAGCAGGAAGTTCCAGTCCTGGAACCAGCGGCCTATATCGGCGATGTAGGCCATCTTGCGTTCGCGCATGGTCTGGTATTCGGCGATGGAGACGTTGGTGGAGGCCTTGATGCAGGCAACCAGGCCGAGGTCCATGCGGGACTCCCACTCGGCCAGGCGCGGTTTCAGGCGGGTCAGATGGGCGGACCAGAAGAAGCGGGCCAGTTCCGGGCCGGGGGCGGCCCACGGGGTGCCGACCTGTTCGACAATGGCGCCGAGTTCGGTGAACCGGTGCGCGGCTTTCGCCACCAGCGTGGCGACATCGGGATCGACCCGGGCGTGGCCGAGGTCCGGGCTGAAGGCGATGCGCTTGCCCTTGATGCCTTCGTGCAGGCGGGCGTGATAGGCGGCGGGGCCAGCCTCCAACGTTGTGTAGTCCAGCGGGTGCGGGCCGGACAGCACCTCCATGAACAGGGCGCTGTCGGCGACGGTGCGGGTCAGCGGGCCGTTGTGGGAGGTCATGTCGCCGGTGGCGACCGGGTAGTACGGCACCCGCCCGAAGCTGGGCTTCAGGCCAAACACGCCGCAGAAATGCGCCGGCATGCGGATGGAGCCGGCACCGTCGCTGCCCTGATGGAGCGGGCCGAACCCGGCGGCGGCGGCGGCCCCTGCCCCGGCCGAGGACGCGCCGGCGTTCATGCCGTGTTGCCACGGGTTGTGGGTGATGCCGGTCAGCGGGGAATGCGACACGCCGGTCCAGCCGAACTCCGAACTGGTGGTTTTACCGAGGATAATGGCGCCTTCGTCCTTCACGCGCGGGACAATGGGGGTGTCCTCGGTTGGTTGGGCGTCCTTGAAGATCAGGCTGCCCTGCTGGGTGGGCATGTCCCTGGTGTTGGCGAGGTCTTTGATGGTAACGGGCACGCCGTGCAGCCGGCCGATGCGGTCGCCCGACATCAGTTTCGCCTCCGCCGCGCGCGCCCCGTCCATCGCCTGCTCGGCGGCGAGGTATGCGAAGGCGTTGACCCGCGGTTCGAGGGCTTCGATGCGGGACAGCAGTGCCTGCATGTATTCGACGGGAGACAACTGTTTCGTGCGGATCAGTTCGGCCAGCGCGGTTGCGGGCAGGAAACCAAGGTCTTCGGACGTCATCACGGGCCCTTCTTACTGTTTCACACCAACCGGCGTTGCGGCCGAGTCACGCCCCTCCACCGTCAAAGCCGATTGGTATCCGAGGTTATTCCATCGCCGAAGCCGGCGCCAAACGATACCAGACTTTATCCGCGGAATGGAAACCCGCTACCGGCCCGGTACGGCGGCGGTCTGACCGCTTTGCTTGAAATTGAGGTAGGCCGATACCGGCCCGGTCACTGCGAGGCGGCGCACATCGGCCGGAGAAAACAACTGTGCGGCGATGATCTCGCGATGGTCGAGACGCAGCCGGGGCAGCCGATCCAGCCGCAGTTCGAAGAAATACACCCGGTCCTGGCGTCCGTCCCAGACGCCATTGGCTTCACCGGCCGGGAGCAACCCGTCGCAGGAGGTCAGGCCGATCTCCTCGGTCAGTTCGCGCCGAACCGCTGCTTCGGGGGTTTCACCGCGCCGGATCCCGCCACCCGGAAAATTCCATTCATTTCGATAAGAGGAGCGCACCAACAACAAAGCCTGCCCGACATGGATCGCCGCGAGGGCGCCCTCATGCGACCGGCGCCGGAACCGCCACCACAGGCGGGCGAGCGGGAAACCAACGCGAAAAGCCGTTTGCCAGGCCATGTCGAGAAGCGTCGCAGGCCGGGCTCGCGCGGGATCTGACATGCGCGGCTTCTTAGCGATGAACAGAAGCACCGGCCAGAAAAACCGCGATCCCGCGGGCAGGATTGTGATGCCACATACGAAACCGCCACATCACACCCCGGTCAGGCCGGGATCGGATGTGGCAGGTCGCAGCGGCGATCATAGCGGGACGGTATCGCGCGCCTCAATCGGTGAGGCGCGCGTTCCGGCCCGCGTGATTAACCCGGATTTACAGCGGCAGGATCAGACGGATCCAGCCGCGCGTCTCGCGGGCACCATAGTGCGTTTCGGCAACGTCGGTCGTGATATAAGTCTGGGCAATGACCGGACCAAAGTTATAGCCGACAAGCCCACCAATCGCGAACTGGCTTTGTGCGGCATGACCCGCGGGCGACGACACGTCGGTCGAACCGAACGCGACGGGGCCAACTTCCCACTTGCCGAGGGTCTTGGTCAGCGACAAGTCATAGTTGAAGTAATCAGGGTTGGCGATGTGCGATGCCTGGTTCTTGCCGACCATGCCGTAGATCAGGTTGGCGTTGGCCGTCCATCCGTTGGTCGTGTACGTCAGGTGAATGTCCTGACGGAACGTGTATTCATTGAATGCATTGCCGAAGTCGCCGCCGGTCATGGGGAAATAAGCGCCCGCGAGGTAGCTGGCGCCGAAGCCGCCGCCGAAATCATAGGCAGCGATCACGCCAGCGAACGGGTTGTACATGCCGCCAGCGAACGTGGATGCGGCGGTGTTGGTTTTGGACGTCCCGACATAAACCGCCGGCAGAGCCGCGATCGTCTCGATGCGGACACCGCCCAGCGCCAGCGGCGTGGACCACAGCAGAACGGGGATGTTGACACCCTCGTTGGCGGTTCCGCGCTGCCCGACGGAGCCGGTGTCAACGCCGTAAAGGCCTTCCGGAAGCGGGCCACCGAGCGACGCGCCGACGGTCTCACCGGGCTGGGTCACCGAACCGGCATTCGCCAAGCCGCTGCCCGAACAGAGCGCCAATGCGCCGAGCGCAGCCGAAGCAATAACCGTTTTAAAGCCGTTCATCATTTCCTCCGAAACCTGGATTGGACCAGGCGTATGATTACAAAGCATCCAGGTGATGCATTTTCTCTGTTAAGGTTGTGTGTCTATCTACTCAAGCCCGTCACGGACAAATAACGTGGATTATTGCAGTTCTACGACCTTTGGAGTACCGAATATTACTACGACCTTTGGCTTATTAGATCGTCACCCGGGATGGATTGGCCGGCGTTCCCGATGGTCAAAAATGGCTGATTTCCGCGGCTGACGGCGGTGAACCCGACCGGCCCGGGGATTGCGGCCGTGCGTCCCACAAAACCGTGCGCAGATCGGGAAGTTTTCCCGGCAATATCGGGAATACATGCCATGGACGGATTGCGGCCGATAGGCCAACACATGCCGGCCAAGAAACGCGACGTCGGAGACTACTTTGTTAGCAAGTGCAGCATATCGCTCGGCGTTCGGGCGAGCCGGCGTGACGGCACTCGTCGCGTTAGCGAGCCCGCCCGCCGTGGCCCAATCAGTAACGGTGCCGACGGTCACCATCATCGGCACCTCGCCCCTGTTGGGTTCCGGCATCGATCGTGACACCGTCCCCGCCGCGACCAGCGTTTTGAAGCGGGACGACCTGACGCGCGGCGGCACCACCTCCTCCGACGCGGTTCGGGCGCTGAATGAGCAGGTTGGCGGCGTCAACATCGATTCGGCATCGGGCAACGCGTTTCAACCGACACTGATCTATCACGGCTTCCAGGCATCCGGGCTGCAAGGCACGCCGCAGGGGCTGGCCGTCTATGTCAACGGCGTGCGCTTCAACCAGGCGTTTGGCGACACGGTCAACTTCGACCTGCTGCCCAATATCGCGATCGACGAGATGAACCTTGAAGGCTCCAACCCGGTCTTTGGGCTGAATGCACTCGGCGGCGCGCTGAATGTGCAACTCAAGAACGGCTTCACATGGCAGGGCGGCGAGGCCAGCCTGCACGGCGGATCGTTCAACACCGTCGGCGCCGAGTTCCAATACGGCCAGCAAAGCGGCAATACCGCGGTCTATGCTGCGGCCAGCGGTCTGCATCAGGACGGCTGGCGGGACGGACAATCCTCTGACCTGCAGAACTTCTACGGCGATGCGGGATGGCGGGGAACCGCGGGGGAGCTGCATTTCAACGTTCTGCTGGCGAACTCGGTGCTGAACGGCCCCGGGACGTCGCCGGTGCAATTGCTCGCCGCCGCCCCTGCTGTCGTGTTCACCGGTCCCAACCAAACCAGCAACCGGTTCGCCCAGGCCAGTCTGTCCGGCAGTTTGGAGGTCAACGACACGGTTTCGGTGCAGGGCGCGACCTATTTCAATAACTTTCTGCAACGGGTAAGCAATGGCAACGCACCGAACGATACGCCGTGCAATGACGGTTCCGGGCTACTGTGCAACGACGCTGGCACCAGCACCACGCGCGGTGGCGCCGTTATCCCGGCCTTCCTCGGCACAAATCCTCTGTCGTATTCGCAGTTGGACCAGCAGACCACTAACACCAACGGCTATGGTGCCTCGGTCCAGGGAACCGATACCGGGACGCTGTTTGGGTTTGCCAATAATCTAGTTGCCGGCGTCAGCTTCGACGGTTCCCAGACCATCTTTACCGGGTCATCCACCATTGGCGGCATTTCGGCCGGTTCTCGGGATTTCATCGGCCCCGGGGTGATCATTGACGAACCCGGCACCAATCAACCGGTGCGGGTCGGGGTCAGCGACGCCTATTACGGCGCCTTTATCGCTGATACGTTCAACGTAACGGATCGGTTGGCGTTCACGGCCTCGGGCCGATTTAACGCGGCGCGGATCGACCTCAACGATCAGAACGGCGGCAACCTTACCGGCAACCATGCCTACCAGCGCTTCAATCCCGCCGCAGGCGTCACCTACAAAGTAACGTCCTGGTTGACCGCTTATGCTGGCTACGCGGAGGCAAACCGAGCACCGACGCCGGCGGAATTATCGTGTGCGGGCCCAAATGATTCGTGCAGCCTGGCCAATTTCTTCTCGGGCGATCCAAATCTGAAACAGGTCGTTGCGCACACGGTGGAAGCCGGCCTGCGCGGCGTCGTGCCCGCGGGTGATAAAGATCGTCTCAGCTATAATTTTGGTTTTTATCACAGCGTGCTGAACGACGACATCGTCTTCACCCAAAGTGCGGTCACCGGCCGGGCGTATTTCCAGAACATTGGCGCAACGCAACGCCAGGGCATCGATGCCAGCCTTCAGTATAAGGCATCGAACTGGTCGGCTTTCCTGGCCTACACTTATACCGATGCGACCTACCGCAGCGGGTTCGTGGAGGGTGGCGGCAACAATCCGGCCGCCAGCGCCGATGGCAGCCTGACGGTCAACGCGGGCGACCGGATGCCAGGGGTGCCGGCGCATCAGGGCAAGCTCGAGTTTACCTACCAGCTTACCGACCAGTGGACCATCGGCGCCGTCGCCATCGCGCAAAGCGGGCAATATCTGTTAGGCGACGAGGCCAACCTGACGCCGCAACTGCCCGGCTTCGTTACGCTGAACCTGAGCACGAGCTATCAGATCACGCCGCACATTCAGCTTTTCGCCTCGGCGGAGAATGTGACTGACGCCAAATACTACACCTTTGGCACGTTCTCACCGACCAGCTCGGTGTATTTGTCCCAGGCACCCAACGCCACCAATCCCCGCGCCTACACCCCGGCGGCGCCGGTCGGTGGCTTTGGTGGCGTGCGCATTACGTTCTAGAATCTCCCGGTCGCCTGACACGGCGCCAGGAGGAGACAATCATGTCACTGCGCACCCGGTTGGTTCTATGGCTCGGCTGCGTACTGGCGGTGACGCTGGGGCTTGGCTGCGCCCTGGCCGGCTGGCATGCCGTCGCGTCGGTGCGGGCCGAGATGCAGTCCGCCCTGGAAACCGGGCAGCACGCCGTGGCCAACAGCATCGAGGAAATCGCCGGCTCCGCGAGCGCACCCAACGACCTGCGCCACCTGGTGGCAACCTTCGATGGCAACCGCCATGTCCGGGCCAACTACATCGACGCTCAAGGCGCGATGATTGCCAGTTCGATCATCCAGGCGCCGGCACGGCCGATCCCGGAGTGGTTCCGCCGCGGCATCGGTCCGGCACTGGCGCCGGTCGTCCTGTCGGCCCCGTCAGGCGCGATCACCTTGACTGCCGATCCGACCAACGAGGTGGGCGAGGTCTGGGACCAGGCGAATGACGCGGTGCGCACCCTGGCGGTGTTCTTCGCCCTGACCGTTCTGTTGTTATACTGGACCATCGGCCGTGCTCTGTTGCCACTGGCGCACCTGTCCACGGCCTTCGGACAGATCGGAGCGGGCAACTACACCACGCGACTGGACCGATCCGGCCCCCCCGGAACTTGCCAGTCTCGCCACCGGATTCAACCGCATGGCGGAACAACTCGGCCGCGCCGAAAGCCAAAACCGGCAGCTCGGAGAACAACTTTTGACGTTGCAGGAAGAGGAACGGGCTGATCTGGCGCGCGACCTGCACGATGAAATCGGCCCGTTTCTGTTCGCGGCCGGCATCGACGTCGCCGGCATCCCTGCCCTTCTCCAGGACGGCCGTTCCCGGGACGTGATCGAACGCGCGGATGCGGCGGGCGAGTCAATCGCGCACGTGCAAGGCCAGATCCGATCGATCCTCGGCCGCTTAAGGCCGTTAAGCTTCGGCGCCATCAGCCTGCCGGACGCGATCACCAATATCGTAACGTTCTGGCGGGGTCGTCATCCGGACATCATCTTCGCCCTGAAACTCACCGCCGAGGACGATACCCTTGACGAAGCGGTGCGCGCGACCGCGGGCCGGGTAGTGCAGGAAAGCATCTACAACGCCGTCCGCCACGGCCATCCGGCCCGTATAGACATCGGCGTCAGCCGCGAAGGAGCCGATTTGGTGGTTCGGGTGGACGATGACGGGGCGGGCCCCGGAGCGGCTGAACTGACTCCCGGCTTCGGCCTGATCGGTATGCGAGAGCGCGTACAGGCCCGGGCCGGAACTCTGGTCATCGCCGCCGGGCAGCGCGGATTGACCGTGACCGCGCGCCTGCCTTTGGGGGCCGGCGTATGAAGGCGCTGCTGATCGACGATCATGCGATCGTGCGGGCCGGTCTGCGCCGCCTGCTGGCCTCATTGCCGCAGTGGGAGATCATCGAGGCGGCGAACGGTCGCGACGCCCTTGGTTTAATCCATTCCGAACAGCCGGAGTTCGTTGTGCTGGACCTCAATCTGCCGGGCATTGGCGGGTTTGAGCTGCTGCGACGTATCCTGGCGGAACGTTCCGCGACCCGGATCATGGTTCTGAGCATGCATGTCGAGGCGCATATCGCCGCCCGAGCCATGCAGGCCGGGGCGTGCGGCTATATGAGCAAGAATGCCGCACCGGCTGAACTGCTGAAAGGTTTGCGGATCGTGGCCGAGGGCGGTCGTTACATTGAAAGCGAAATCGCCCAGGAAATGGTATTGAATACGGTCGCGGTGCCCGATCCTCGGACTTTGCTAACCGAACGTGAAACCGAAATCGTGCGCCTGCTCGGGGCCGGTCGTTCGCTGACGGAAATAGCCGAGGCGTTGGGGATTGGATACAAAACCGTCGCCAACGGCTGCACTCAGATCAAGGCCAAACTGGGTGTCAGCCGGACGGCCGATTTGATACGGCTGTCGTTCGATCTGAAGGGGGATTGATGCCGCTTGGCACTAATTTATTGTCGTCATGGTCCGGCTTGTCCGGACCATGACGACACGACGAAGAGTCTGCCTCTGATCAAAATCGATACGTTGCGAACAGCGCGAAGAAGGTTACGTTCTTACCAACCGCCTCCTGCACCGCCGGGCCAGCCAGGAACTCTGCCGCGATGGCGCCCAGTTGAAGATGCTGATCGATCCGCCAGCGAATATCGGCCGACAATTCGGTGCCAACCCGGTTGCCAGTGACCTTGTTAGTGTTGGCGTATTGCACCATTGCGCTGCCATACAGACCGTCCGTATTGGATGCGCGCCACAGCGTGTCCCAACCGAAGGTTGCCATCACGTCCGGCGCTGGTCTAAGCGTCAAGACCGGATGGATATCGTACACGTTCGCCGGCACCAGCAGTGAGGTCTCAGCGAAATACGGCAACCGCGGGTACATCGCGTTGAACGTACCGATCGCGCCGTGGCCGGTGTCGCCGCTGGCATAGTTGGACTCGAGCGCGACCCGCGGCTCCCACAATGTGCCTACAAACGTATATCCGACAATCGCCGCCAGCATGCCCGCGTGAATGTCTTTGTGTGCGAATGATCCGGCCTGCGCGGCCCCTTCGACATTCCAATCAAATCCATCGGACGCACCAAACAGCCGAATGCCGTAGGTCTGCCGTTGCTCGACCCCGGTCAAACCACGGAATTTCGCGGATTCATTTTCGTAGTTCAGCTCATAAAGATCCGCCTTCATGACAGGACCCAAAGGCACCGTGAAATAACCGCCCCACAGAAGCTGTTTCATGTTGGTATGATCGTCCCACGTTCCGATCGCGTTGCCCACCGGACGAACCGCAAGCAGATCGATCGTGGCTTCACCAAAATGATCGGTGAACCGCAGACCGTCAAAGTCACGCCTGACATTGGGGCCCTCGCGCACCGCGATCAGCCGTTGAAATCCGAACAGCAGTTCCTCGCGGCCGACGCGCACCACCGGCGCATCGCCCAGCGGCGAGGGCAGGCGGAAATCGATGAAACCCTGGGTCAGTTCCAGATGATCGATGTCGGTGGTGGATGAAACTCCCCGATTGCCAAGCCGGTCAAACTCGCCAAGCTGGGCAAAGATACGAACATAGTCAGTGATATGGGCGTCGAGGTTCAACAGCAGCCGTTGCAGCAGATACGCGTTGTTCAGAGGCGCCTTGATGCCGAAATTGGGATTCAAATAGGACTCGAACCGCTCCCGCAATTCACCGCCCAAACTGAGATAGCTGGCGCCATATTGGCCGTCACCGATCGGGATATATTTGAACTTGTCCCACGGATCGGTCGATTTCGCCGGATCCGCCAGATAGGAAAAATCGTCGTTATATCGCAGGGAATGATAGGTCGGATCGCCCGGTTCAGGACTGGCAGCGCGCGCACCGACCGATAGCGGAACGATAGCGGCCACGGCCAGGACTGTCGTCAGAATGCGAAGATAACGGGCGGACATCAATGTTTCCAAAAATTCGGTTGAACGAACGTGTTTTCAAATCACTGCTGATCCGGGCAATCGGTTCGGCCGTTTCGATACCGCTCGCATCCCCCGTCATGGCCGAGGCCATGACGGGGAATATCAACGCGGACTGAGATCAGGCCAGTTTTTCATTGAACTGGATTGACGGTTGCGCATCGGTGAAGTTCGGGATGTCACCCAGCACCGCCGCGCCGTGCTTCTCCATCGCCGCGCCGAAAACGTCCAGCGACTCGAATTCGAGCAACGCAATCAATTCCGCCGCCGCCGCGCCGCCGGGGGCGCCGGTGCCGTGCAAGACCTGCGTGCTCTTCAATCCGCACGGCCCCAACAGGGAGCCGACCAGCGGAATGTGCGAGTTCATGTAATAATCCAGGTTGAACGTCTGGCCGGGCGCAAGGGCGTAAATAACCGATACGATCATGGTTTCTCTCCTATGGTGTTAGTGGCAGTCCTTCAGGTCACGGTCCTGAGTCTCAAACGTGGTGTCCTTGCGAAGATCGACATTATGGACGATGCAAACACGGCCCTTCCGGTCGATCAACTTAACGTCGAACAGCCCGCGACCGATGTCCTTGATCGACAAGCGCTCCGACGGATCAATCTCGTGATCTTTATCGTTCAGGGCCTGATTGCTCCCCCACTGTTCGGTGCCGGCGGGCGCCAGGAACACACCGGTAAACGTCGCGGCGGTGGTGAGATTGTACATAAAGAAACGATCCGCGGCGGCGGCAGGCAGGCTGACCGCGCATACGGCCACCAACAATGGCAACGCCTTGCGCCAAAACGGCATCCATTTCCCCCTGTCCCGCATTTACTTGTCCTGATGATAGCCCGGCGGCGGCATCGAAAGCAATTCTTGTTCTGGCGATTTCCCGTTGCTGTCAGCGCCAAGAAACGTGAAATTGTCCAACAGCTTCGCATACAACGCCGCATCGCCGGAGACCGCGACAGGCACATCGGCGCACAGTGTCGTGGGCTCACCCGCCAGGATCAGCAAACGCGTGACCCGCTCCAGCGCCTGAGACAGATCGTGAGTCGTCAACACCACCGCCGCCCCGGTGGTTCGGGCCCAGGTGACCACGCCTTCGGCCAACGCGGAACCCAGTCGCGCATCCAACGATGCGAACGGTTCGTCCATTACCAACAGATCAGGCGAAATCGCCAGTGCCCGGGCCAGCGCCACCCGGCGCGCCATGCCGAGCGACAATTGTTGCGGACGCAGTGCCCCGGCGTGACCGAGTTGAACGGTTTCCAAAAGAAAGCCGATATCGGGCTGCGGCATCGCGCTGGTCACCACCAACCGGATATTGTCTTCCACCGTCAGCCACGGCAACAGGCGCGGTTCCTGAAACACCACGCCGACACGCCGGAAATCGCATTTCACCGCGCCCGAAAAACTGACATCCAGGCCCAGAAGAATGCGCAGCAGCGTCGTCTTGCCAGCTCCGGATGGACCCAATAGTCCAACGATTTCACCGCGCCGGACAGAGAACGCGATCCCGCGCAACACTGCCTCCGGATCGGACGCGAATTCCTTTCTGTCAATACGAACGTCAAGCATGGGACCGCCACGCGGTCGCGCGCCGCTCGAGCGGCTGCAGCACCGCGCCCTCCACCAGCAGCATCAGGCTGGCGAACGCCAAACCATAGGCAAGAATACCGGTGACGTTGAAATTCTGGAAAAACAGATTGAGAGCGTAACCGACTCCGCTGGGCCGGCCCAGCAATTCCACCAGCAGTACGATCTTCCAGGTGATCGACAGACCGCTGCGCCCGGCGGCGGCCAAGTACGGCAGCAATTGCGGCAATACAACAAACCGCAGGCGGCGACCCATCGGCAGATGGAAAGCCTGCGCCATTTCCGCCAGGCTGGTGTCCAGCGCCCGGGCGCCCTCGCGCACCGTTACGATCACGGTCGGCGCCTTGGCCAGCACGACCGCCAGGATCGCGGCAGCGTCATTCAATCCGATCCAGATGTAGGCAAGCACAATCACGACCAGCACCGGCAGGTTGAGGCCGATCACCACCCACGGATCGACCCACGCGTTGACCCGCCGTGACCGGCCGGCCAGATAGCCAACGACGCCGCCACCGAACATCGCCAGCACGAACGCGATGGCCACGCGCGCCAACGTCGCGGCGAACGCGGCCGGCAGCGCACCATTGAGACATTCCCGCCATGCGAACAGGGCCACCTGTTGCGGTCCCGGAAGCAGTGCCGGAGAAACCGTCAGCCGGGCGCCGCCCCACCAGATGGCAACGAAACCAAGCAGGGACAGCAGGCGGTCGCGCGTAGCAGAGTCAATGCGCCCCATGGCTCACCGGCCAGAAGACGTCCGGTGGCAGCGTATCGATACCACCCGTGGCTTGCGAGCCGCCGGTTTCACGCAGCAGCGCGAACAGACGGGTGGCGCCCCGAAGCTGTTCCTCGGCGTTCGCCCGTTCCATTCCTGACTGAAAACGATCGCGCAAACGGACAAATAGCACCTCGTCGCTGGCGTCCATCAACGGCCGCACCGCAGTCCACTCGGCCAGCGAACCGGCCAGCAGATGTTCGGCCTCGTCAACCGCCGCCAGAAAACCATCAATGACAGGACGATTGGCATCCGCCCAATCCTGGCGGAACACGAATCCGACCATACTGAGATTGCCGGGGATCCCCAACGCGGCGGCACAATCCGATACCGATATAGCCTCGCGAAAACCGGCTGCTTCCAGCTTCGCGGCGAAATTCCAGAATGTCAGCACGGTATCCAATTCGCCCTGCTGAAGCTTGGCGCCCAGCAGCGGCGGCGCGCCATAAACGGGGCTTGCCTCTTTGGCCAGGTCGATACCCTGCAAGCGGGCGGCGGCCTGTACCACCAACCAGGATTTGTCAGCCGGTCCGCCGGCCACGCCTATCTTCCGGCCCCGCAAATCCGCCAACGCGTGGATCGGTGACTCCTTCGCGGCCATGAAACCGCCGGAGGCGCTGGAGAACGGCACGAACGACAAATTCGTTCCGCTAGCGCGTTGCACGGCGACGAACGGCCAGTCGGACAGGATGACGTCACTCGCCCCCGCCATCAGCGACACCCGCCCGGCGTCGGTGTTGGCCAGCATCGCGCCCTGTAAGGAAAAACCATGTTTGGTATCGAGGCCGTGGCGGCGAATTACGTCGGCGATCCATTGCACCGTGCCGAACTGCAGGATTCCCAGGCGCAACACCGGCGGGTCGGCCATCGCCGGAACCGCAACGAATGCACCGGCCGCGGCCAGCAGCGTGCGTCGGGATAATGTCATGCCGGACCTCCACCGCGGCGCACCAGCAGGCCGCGCGCAGGGTCGTACGCCAGGATCGCTCCGACGGTAAACACCGTGGTCACGACCGCGACCACGATCAGCGCAACGATGTTGAGTTTGCCGTACAGGCTGAACCGGATCAGCTCGATGCCATAGGTGAACGGATTAAGCCGGCAGACGAAATAAACCACCGGGCTGGATTGCTGAACCAGCCACAGCGGATACAGCGCCGAGGAGGCAAAAAACATCGGAAATATAACGAAGTTCATCACGCCAGCGAAATTCTCCAACTGCTTGATCAACGACGACAGCAGCATCCCGAGCGCTCCCAGCATCAGCCCGACCAGCACGAGCGCGGGAAGGACGGTCAGGAATGCCCAGGGCGGCAGATCCACGCCCCACAGTGTGGCGACAATCAGGAACGCAAAGACTTGCAGGATGGACACCGTCGTGCTGGCCAAAAGTTTCGAAATCAGCAGGAACCAGCGCGGGAACGGGCTGACAAGCAGCATGCGCATGTTGCCCATCTCGCGATCGTACACCATCGACAGGGACGACTGCATGCCGTTGAAAAGCTGGATCATCGCGATCAGGCCGGGCGTGACGTAGTCCTCGTACAGCACATACGTTTCATATGGCGGAATGATGGAGACGCCGAGGATCTGACGAAAGCCGGCGGCGAAGATAAACAGCCAGACCAGCGGGCGCACCAGAGCCGAAACGAAATGTTCCCGTTGATGCACGAAACGCAGGCCCTCGCGCCACATGATGCCGCGCAGACAAATAAGATATTGTCCGATCGTGAAGCCCGGTGCCGGAGCGTCGAGAGTGAGATCGCTCATTGGCTGTCGCCCATCGAGTTTTCGCCGATGTCCCTCTTCTCATGGCCGGGCTTGGCCCCATAGGCATCAGGATAAGCCGCCGGGTGGCGAGGATTTGCCCCTTCGTCATGACCGGGCTTGGCCCGGTCACCCGGGACTTTGCTCGGCGCGGCATATGAAGTCGTGGGTGGCCGGGCCAAGCCCGGCCATGACGAAACTGACGTGACACCGGCCGCCAGAAGGTCGCTCATGCTGCTTCGCGCTCCCCGGCGCCTTCGGTCAGCGACGCGAATGCGGCGCGCAGCGTATCCACGCCAGCCGTCGCGACGACATCGCTGACAATGCCCCGCGCCATCGATCTTCCCTTATGCAGCACCAACAAATGGTCGCTCGGTTCGATCTCATCCAGCAGATGCGTCGTCCACAACACGCCCACCCCACGGTCCCGCACCAATGCCCGGACATGCGTGACTATCGCGAGCTTGGAAGCAATATCCAACCCCACTGTCGGCTCATCCAGAACCAGCAGGCGCGGGGCATGCAGCAGCGCACGCGCGATCTCCACCCGCCGCATCTGGCCACCCGACAAATTGCGTGCCTTGTCACGTGCCCGATCCGCCATATCCACATCCGTCAGCGCTTCGGTGGCGCGCCGCCGCGCCTCGCGTCCGCCGATCCCGTGCAACGAGGCATGGAACAGCAGGTTCTCCATCACCGACAGATCCATATCCAGCGTGCGGGCCTGAAACACCACGCCCAGGCGGCGCAACGCCTCTCCAGGCTGGCGATCAATACGATACCCGAGCACACTGATGGTGCCGCTTTGTGTATCGAACAGACGGGTGATCAGCGACAGCAGCGTCGTCTTGCCCGCACCGTTCAATCCGAGAACGGCGGTGAACTGTCCTTGCGGAACCGTCAGAGACACGTCATTCAGCACGCGGCGCGTGCCATAGGCGTGGCTGACGCCTTCAACCGACAAAGCCGCGGTCATTGTGCTGACACGACGACGCCCCAGGGCAGCCGTCCGACCTGAATCGACTTGATCACCTTGCGGGACGCCACATCAATAACCGAAACATCATTGGACAGTCCGTTGGTGACAAGCAGATATTTCTCATCCGGGGTGAATGCCATCTGCCACACGCGCTGACCGACCAGCAGGTATTTCTCTACCTCGTCCGTTTTGGCGTTTACCACCGCGACACGATTGGCCGGGCCAAGCGCCACGAAAGCCGTCGTGTCATCCTTGGTGAAACGAATACCGACCGGCTGGATCGCCTCGGCCCGCAAGCCCTGGATTTCGAAATGGATCTTCTTGCGGACCACGTGCTTAACCGGATCGATCGTGCTGACGGTGCCGCCGAGTTCCGACGAAACCCACAGTTCCGACCCGTCATGTTTGAATTCGGCAATGCGCGGACGCGAATCGACCAGGACCTGTGCGACCACCTGATGCGTGGCGACGTCGATGAAATGCGCCATGTTGGTGGTTTCAGAGGTATTGACGACAATCTTCCCGTCGGGGCTGACCGCGATGCCCTCCGGTTCCACCCCGGTCGGAATTTTCGCCAGCACTTTGCGGGTCGGCACGTCGATGACGGTAACCATCTCGTCATTTTCGTTCGACACGAACAGCGGATTTCCCGACTTCCCAAGAGCGAAGGTTTCCGGATCGCCACCGGACGGCAACTCGCCGACGATCTGCAAGGTCGCGACATCGATCATTTGCACGGTGTCATCATCGCTGGCGCACACCAGCAGGAATTTGCCATCCGGCGTCAGCGCAATTCCGCGCGGGCGCTGACCGACCTCGATCGTCTTGACGGTCTTCATCGCGTCAAGATCGATGACGCTGATGGTGTTGTCACGTTCGTTACTAACGTAAGCCGTCAATGCATGCGCTTGAACGGGCAGCGCCAACAAGGCCAGTCCCCCCATCGTCATGGCCCGGCTTGTCCGGGCCACCCGTGGCGTTACCGTCATGGCATAGGTGGCCCGGATAAGCCGGACCGTGACGGGAAGGGGCGAAGGCAAAGACAGTATAATGTCTCGCAATGTCATTGTAATTTGCACTTCGTTTCGGGCCGATCCACTCCCAGCGTGTCCAGTTCGGTCACCTGATGCAGAAAGCCCGGTTGCGGCGAGATTGAAACGACTGTGCGGCCGTCGGACAGCAGGATCGGTTGGCGTAACTGCAAATCCCAGTCGCGCAATGTCAGAAGCTGCCCCTTGTAGGCCGCGATCCCGAAGTCCGGACTTTTGATATAAGCGATCAACCGTTCGGGATCGGTACTGCCGGATCGCGTGGCGGCCTCGCCGATCATCCGAATGCCGGTCCACGCCTGCATATCCAGCGGCATCATCCGCCGGTTGAACAGTCGCACAAACCGATTCTGCAACTGGGTGCCACCCCAGGATTCACTGCTGGCATCCCAGGTCACCGGCTCCAGCCCGGCGGAGCCGGCCACCGGCCGGGCGTCCCAGGTACGAAAGGGGAGGTAACCAGCGAAGACCTCGTTTTCGTCAGCGGCGATCAACACGTCGTAATCCGGCGCGCCCTGCGTCAGCACCGGCATCTGCTGCTGGGTCTGCACGACGCCCGAGTCAGTCTGCCGCGACCCGCCGGTGTCCGCGCTGACTTTCTCCTGCACGATCTTCGCCCCGAACCGCTTGGCCGAGCGGCGGTACGCCTCGGCCAACAATTGATCCTGCGGATACGAACCCACGATCAACAGCCACCGCGTCCATTTCTTCCAGACCAGGTATTGGGCCAACGCGTCGGCCAGCATGCTGCGCGTCGGCGCGACATGGATCAGGTTGCCGCGGCAATCCTGCTGCCGCAACGAATCGTCCGGCGCGGCCAGATTAATCAGCGTGATGCCATGCGCCCGCGCCGCATCCGCCAGGGTCAGCACGCCCTCCACCGGCAGGTCGGTCATCACGAACCGAACCCCCTGCCCCACGAGCTTATCCAGCGCAGCCGGCAAATCGGCTCCCTTGCGCACCGGCACATCAATCAATTCGAAGGTTTGCCCGACCGCCGCTCCGGTCGTGTTGGTATCATCCAACGCAAGTTTGGCACCCGCCAGACCCGCGTCCGGAGTCGGTTGGTCCAACAGCGAGATCATCGGGTGGCGCACCATGGTGCGGATGTAGCCGATACGAAGCGGCGCGACGTCCGCGCGGGCATGCGGCGCAGCAAGCGCGCCGGCCAGCAGCGTACCGATAACACCGCGCCGGCTGATGCCGTTACGCACACTCAACATTGGACGTTCCATCGTGGCTTTCGTAGTGAAATCACCCGCCGGCCACAAGCGGCTGACTATGAAACCCCGTTTAGCGGCGGTCCCGCGGCTTCCAGTTCCGCCACTTCCTCGTCGGTAAACAATCGCGACCGGGTCAGAAAGCGGACGCCTTCAGGCGCTTCCAGGGAAAACCCCGACCCGCGGCCCTTGACGACATCAATGATAAGCTGCGTGTGCTTCCAGTAGTCGAACTGCGCCGCGCCCATGAAAAACTGGCAGCCGGCCACATCGCCCAACAAAACGTCCTGGCCGCCGGTACGGAACTCACCCAGCGCGTAACACATCGGGGCACTGCCATCGCAGCAACCACCGGACTGGTGAAACATCAACGGTCCGTGGCTCGCGCGCAGACGATCGACAACAGCTTCTGCGGCAGGCGTCATCAACACGCGTTCGGTCATAGCACCCGCTCCAATACGAACGACAACCGGGACGCACACATGCGTCCCGGCCCGTTCCGTCGTCGAAGAAGCCCGCCTGGTGTTAGAAGAAGCCCAGGGCGTTCGGGCTGTAGCTGACCAGCATATTCTTCGTCTGCTGGTAGTGGTCAAGCATCATCTTGTGGTTCTCACGGCCGATGCCGGAGGCCTTATAACCACCGAACGCGGCGTGCGCCGGATACAGATGGTAGCAGTTGGTCCAAACGCGACCGGCCTGAATGCCCCGGCCGAAATTATAGGCACGCGTGCCATCGCGGGTCCACACGCCGGAACCCAGGCCGTACAAGGTGTCGTTCGCGATCGCCATGGCGTCGGCATCGTCCTTGAAGGTCGTGACCGACACGACCGGCCCAAAGATCTCTTCCTGGAACACGCGCATCTTGTTGTTGCCTTCGAACACCGTCGGCTCAACGTAGTAGCCTTCGGCATTGTCGCCCGCGTGGATCTTGCGATTGCCACCGGCCAATACCTTCGCACCTTCCTGACGGCCGATGTCCATGTAGGACAGGATCTTCTCAAGCTGGTCGTTGGACGCCTGCGCACCGATCATCGTCGCGGAGTCGAACGGATTGCCCTGAACGATCTTCGCCACCCGAGCCAGCGCACGCTCCATGAAGCGGTCGTAGATGCTCTCGTGGATCAGTGCTCGGCTTGGGCAGGTGCAGACCTCGCCCTGGTTCAGCGCGAACATCGTGAAGCCTTCAAGCGCCTTGTCGAAGAACGCATCGTCTTCGTTCATCACGTCGGCGAAGAAGATGTTCGGCGACTTGCCGCCCAGTTCCAGCGTGCACGGAATGATGTTTTCCGAGGCATACTGCATGATCAGACGGCCCGTGGTCGTCTCGCCGGTAAAGGCGATCTTGGCGATCCGCTTGCTGGTCGCCAGCGGCTTGCCGGCTTCGATGCCGAAACCGTTGACGACGTTGATAACACCGGCCGGCAACAGGTCGGCGATGATCTCCATCAGAATCAGGATGCTCAGCGGCGTCTGTTCGGCGGGCTTCAGAACCACGCAGTTACCAGCGGCCAGCGCCGGCGCCAGTTTCCACACGGCCATCAATAGAGGAAAATTCCAGGGAATGATCTGGCCGACAACGCCCAGCGGTTCATGAAAGTGATACGCGACAGTGGTGCTGTCGATCTCGCAGGTGCTGCCTTCCTGGGCGCGGATCACGCCGGCGAAATAACGGAAATGGTCGATCGCCAGCGGCAGATCGGCATGCGTCGTCTCGCGGATAGGCTTGCCGTTATCCAGCGTCTCGACCAACGCCAGGGTCGCGAGCTTCTCTTCCATACGGTCGGCGATCTTGTTCAGGACGATCGCACGCTGTGCATACGATGCACTGCCCCATGCATCCTTCGCGGCATGTGCCGCATCAAGCGCCAGCTCGATGTCTTCGCTGGTGGAACGGGCGACGGTGCAGACCACCTTGCCGTTGACCGGGGAGACGTTGTCGAAATACTGGCCGCGGACGGGGGGTACCCACTTGCCGCCGATGAAGTTGTCGTATTGCTTACGAATCGATACCGCGCGCGCGAGCTCGCTCAGGGCTTTCTCAACCATTTTCACTCTCCATGTGGGTTCCGCCGGCGCGTGGCCAGCGGTTGGACAACCAGAACGACTCAGTCGTTCTGTATAGTGCTCAGGTAGGCATAGATTTTCTTGAAGTCGTCTTCAGTGAAGACCTTGCTCCAGTTCGGCATTCCCTTGGCGGGGCGGCCTTTGGTGACCGTCTCGTGGTAAACCGATTCCGTTTCATCACCATAACGGTGATGCAGCAGGCGAAGATCGATCCGCTTGACCGATTGCACCGCATTGGGGCCATGACAATGCGAGCAGGTGCCATTGAAGATATGCTGACCGGCGGCGACGTCGTCAGCACTGGCGGCCTGTGCCGGCGCGGCGGCCGCGTCAGCCGGCGGTGCGGCCGGTTCAGCAACAGCTTCGGCCGGCGGCGATGCGGCAGGCGGCGATGCGGCAGGCGGGGCGGCGGCAGGCTGCTCCACCGTTTCACTTGTCTCCGCCAGCACGATCATCGAATCCGGCACGTCCCGCAGGCTCGCAAGGGCGACCGGCGGTTCGGTTGGCAGGCTATATTTCACCGCAAGCCGGGCGACGAGCGGATGCAGACCCTCCAGGACGTGATCGACCTGATCCCGCAGATCCTCGTTGGCCCTGGCAAATCCGACTTTCACCGGATACTGCATGCCGTCGCCGGCAATCGGGGTCACCTGATAAGCGCCATGGTATGCCGTCGCATTCAGGTAACCGGCGGTCGGCCCCCAAATAAACGCCACATCCACTTCGTGGTGATCCAAGGCCGTGGCAGCATCCTCGGGGTTGAGGAACGTGACCGACCGAATGTCATCCCGTGTCGCCACAAGCATCTGCGGCGGGGTCGAAAACTGCACGGCCACGCTTTTGCCGGCGAGGTCGGACAGCTTTGTTATGTGGGCATCGGCGCGCGCCATGATGGCATAGCCGATGTGAAGGAAAGGTTTCGAATAGACCACTTTTGGTCCCATGAAACCCTTGACGCCGGGAAGACCAACATAGACGTCACACGTCTTGGCCAGTAAAGTCGTGCGAACCGTGAATTTTCCGAAGTAACTGAGCGACCACACCGGCTCGTATGTCCGGCCGAGCGCTTGCGCGATCTGCTGGCCAAGTTCGACGTACAGTCCAGGCGTCCCGGGTTTGGCACTGCTGAAGGGGAGGTCATCAGGGTCTGCACAAACCCGGAGCGTCTGAACCTCCGGCTGGTTCGGGGCCGGAACTTGCGCCCCGCCCCGAACCGGTGCCGCGAGGGCGACACCGGTGACGAGCGTTGCGGCGAGACGGCTGAAAGGCTGACTGCGCCGCATCGTATTACTCCGAGAACACGAACAATGTGCCGCCTTCCGGGGAGGCATCGGTCATCAGCTTGCCGATATCGCCCAGGAACGCCGGGATGGTGGCGGTTCTGCCAGCCACGACCGCGACATACTGCTTGCCGTCGATCGAGTAGGAGATCGGGCCGGCGCCGATGCCGGTTCCGAGCTGCTGCTTCCACAGGTTGGCGCCGGTCTTGGCGTCAACCGCGTTGAAGTTGCCTTGCAGATCGCCGTAGAACACCAGATCGCCACCGGTTGCCAGCGTGCCGCCGTTGAACGGCAACGGCTGCTTGATGTGCCAAACCGCCTTCTGAGTGACCGGATCCCAGGCTTCGATGTCGCCCATATAGCCATCCGGGCCGGGCTTCGCCGGGAAGTCCTTACCCAGATAGAAGACGCCCTTCTTGTATTCGACGCCGGGTTCCTCGGACATGCTCATGCAGATATTGTTGGCGGGGATGTACACCAGGCCGGTCTTCGGGCTGTAGGACATCGGCTGCCAGTTCTTGCCACCGATCAGGTTCGGACAGATGTCCGTGGCCGGATGGTTCGGGCCGGGACGCTTGTCGGCGATTTCCACCGGACGGCCGGTCTCCAAATCGATTTTCGACGCCCAGTTAGCGGGGACGAACTTCTCGGCGGAGATCAGCTTGCCGGTTTCGCGGTTCAGAACATAGAAGAAACCGTTACGATTGGCTTGCATCAGCGCCGGGGTCACGACGCCCTTAATCTTCAGGTCGGTCAGCATCAGCTCGTTGACGCCGTCGAAATCCCAGGCGTCGGCCGGGGTCGCCTGGTAGGCCCACTTCATCGCACCGGTATCCGGGTCGATGGCAACGGTGGATGCCGTGTTCTTGTTGGTCAGCTTGCCGTAGTTGCTGTCGCCTGTGCTGCGGACACCCGTGGCCCATGGGCCGGGGTTGCTGGTGCCGTAGAATACGGTGTTGGTCTTCGGATCGTACGAGCCAACCAGCCATGCCACGCCGCCGCCATGAACGGCGCTGTCGCCCTTCCAGCTGTCGCCGCCCGGCTCATTCGCCAAGGGAACAGTGAAGGTCTTCCAAACCTGCTTGCCGGTGTTGACGTCATAGGCCTGCAGGCTGCCGCGGGCGCCGTATTCGCCGCCGCCGAAGCCGGTGATGACCTTACCATGCACCACGATCGGCGGTGAGGTGATGACGGAACCCTGCTTGTAATCGACAACGGTGCTGACCCACAGCTCCTTGCCGGTCTTCGCATCGACCGCGGACAGCTTGCCGTCGAGACGGCCAACGAAGATCTTGCCGTCGGAGAACGTGACGCCACGGCTGTTCACGTCGCAGCAGGCATACTGCATGACATCGTCGGGGATGTCCGGCTCATACTGCCACTTCTTCGCGCCGGTCTTGGCGTCCAGGGCATAAACGTATTTCGGGCCGTTGGAGCTCGACACATACAGCGTGTCGCCGATGACGATCGGGGTTGCTTCGTTGGAGCGCAGCGAGGCCAGCGAGAAGGCATACGCCATCTTCAGCTTGGACACGTTCTTCGTGTTGATCTGGTCAAGCGGGCTGAAACGCGTGTTGTCCAGGCCCTTCCCGTAGGAGGCCCAACCATTGGCATCCGCCTTGGCGGGTGCGTCAGCCGCTCGGGCCGGACCGAAGCCCGCGAGCATCGCACCGACCATCATGGCGCTGCTCAATAAACGGAATTTCGACGTCATATTCTTGTGTTCCCCCTATGTGGTACCAAGCTGCGTTTATCAGCTTGGATTTGGACGATAGACGCTTAGCCTCCCGCGAACAGCATCGAAATAGCCCAAAGGTCGTATGGTATCGATGGTTTCCTTGCCGGGGCTCAGCGCCCTACAGTGTCCGCATACGGGCAACGGCGGATCCAGCCGGCAACCCGGATCATAACAAAAAACAGCCATGGCGGCGCTTCGCTTATCATGGAGCCGCCAGGAGGGCGGGGAACATGCACACCATTCTGATTGTGGACGACCATCCGTTGTTCAGGGCCGCGATACGCGACATCCTCGACCGCCTGCTCGCATCGAAAGACGGTCCTTTGACATACCGCGAAGCCTCTTGCTTTCAGGAGGCGTTCGACATCGCGTCAGGAAGCCCTGATCTGGATCTCGTCACGCTGGATATCTGCATGCCCGATTCCAACGATCTGTCCGGCCTGCTGCGTTTCCGCGCCAGATTGCCGGCAACTCCGGTTGTGGTCGTCTCGTCGATCGACGACCCGAACATCATTCGCCGAACCATCATGTGCGGCGCGGCCGGGTTCATCCCGAAGGCCTCCAGCATGCAAACGATGACCGAGGCTTTGCAGGTGATCCTCGCGGGCGGACTTTACATGCCGTTGAACGTGCCGGCGGAACCGGCCGCCCTGCCAGCCGGAGGAGATCACGGCTCCGGCGAAACCGGCCTGTCACTGACAACGCGCCAGGCCGCGGTGCTGGAACGGCTGGTGGAGGGTAAGTCGAACAAAGTGATCGCCCGCGAATTGGCCATCAGCGACATGACCGTGAAGGTGCATGTCACCGCCATCCTGAGAAGCCTGGGCGTCGCGACCAGGGCCCAGGCCATTGTCGCGGTCCGTGGTGAGCTATCGGCGGCGCGTCACTCCGCCGGTCCCTGATCCAGCAGATGGCCGATCATCGCCCGTAACTTCGCCGGTTGCAGCGGCTTGGTCAGGAAGCCACAACCCAGGGCCTCGACCGCCTTGCGCCGCGCGGCGGATCGATCGCCCGATACAACGATGGCCGCGATGGCCCTGCCGAAGGTCTGACGCAGGGCCAGAATCGCGTCGCCGCCCCTGGCCCCGCCATCCAGGTGATCGTCGGCGACAATCAGATCCGGTCCATGCTGCTCGAAAGCCATGCAATTTTGGATCGCATGCAACCCGTTCGCGACCACAGGATGCGCGCCCCACGATGGTAACAGCGTTGCCAGGACGTCCAGGGTATTCGGATCGCTGCCGACGCACGCGACATGCAGGCCGGCGAACGGCCGTCCGGCGGTCTGCCCACTGAAAAAGACCGGCTCCGGCAACACCTCGTCCGAATTGCCGCCTGGAACGCTCAACGCAAAGCAGGAACCATGACCGACGCGCGAGCGGACATCAATGTCCAGCGCCAGCAAGCGCACGATCCGGTCAACGATCGCCAACCCCAGTCCGAAGCCTTTCTCCTGGCTGCGCGCCGGATTGCCGATTTGGCGGAATTCCTCGAAAATTGCCGAACGCGTCTCCTCCCGGATACCAATGCCGGTGTCCTCGGCTTACCCGAACCAGCCGCACCCCCGTGAACGCGTCTCCTCCCGGATACCAATGCCGGTGTCCCACACCTCGACACAGATGCGGCCATTGCGCCGCCGGCACCCGACCAGAATGCGTCCGGTTTTGGTGTAACGAATCGCATTGCTGATCAAATTGCTCATCGCCCGGCGGAACAGCACGCGGTCAGTCCGAACGAACGCGCTGCTGGGAACGACGCGCAACACCAGCCCATGGGCAGCCGCCTGTGGCCCATATTCATCCGCGAGCCCCGCAAGCAAGGGAGCGATCGAAAAGCTCGCCGGTTCGACCACCCAGGCGCCGGAATCGAGCTTGGAGATGTCCAGCACCGCATCGATCAGCTCTCTGACGGTCTCCAACGCCACTTCCACGCGCCCGACCAGATCCCGGGTCCGCCCCTGCTCCACCTCGCCGGCGAGGGTGCCGAGGAACAGCCGAGCGGCACTAAGCGGCTGATGCAGATCATGACTGGCCGCCGCCAGGAAATGCGTCTTGCCGAGATGCGCCTGTTCAGCCTCGGCCTTGGCAATCAATAGCAGTTTTTCGGTTTCACGGCGCTGAGCGATTTCGTGCATCAGACGCTGCGTCAGCCGGGTGAGTTCGTCGGTGCGTTCCGACACCCTTGCATCCAGCGTGATCGCGGTCTGGAACAGCGAAAACGCACTGCCGCCCTGGTCGTCCATGTTCCGCTCCACACGGTCCATGAGCACTTGGTTGATCTTGCGCAGTTTCCTGATTTCGTTCTCAAGCTCGTCGCGGGTGGGCGCGGCCCGCGTCAACGGTTTCGTATTCATTCGGAGGGCAAGCTTCCGAACACGACCGCGGTAAAGGTCTGGGTGACATGCATCGCGCGATAATGCTCCCCATACGTGCTGAAACCGATGACGTTGTTGGCGCTCAGGATTCGACTGAGTTTGTATTTGGTCTGACGTTCCTCGGCTTCCAGGCTGCGCAGCACGCAGTCGAAGCCAATCACCAGCTTCGGCGGCCCCATTTCATGACGGACGTCGCGAAAGAAGGTTTCCAGATTTTCGGCGATATCCTGGCGCCGCGCGAGCGTCAGCACAACACCTTCGTCGATCGCGCAGTAGAATGTCAGACTGCCGTCGTCGTTGATCTGCCGTATCGACCGCGGATGGTATTCGCCGCCGACCCGCACCATGACCGGAGACTCCGCGAAGCGCGCCGGGGTTAGCTGCGACGGGTGCAGACCGATGATACGGGCGTATTCGATGCCGGCCGGTTCGGCGTTGATCTCACTGACGATCCGCGCGACCGGATCGGCCTCGGTCACCACCATCTTGGTGTCGGACCCGAAGTAGTGGTGGCAACGATATATCCGAAATGGACGGGAGGTGCGGATCAGCGTGAGCAGCGCCGCATCGGCATGAAAGCGCCCCTGGTGATAGATGAAGGTCTTGCCACGTACCATGTTATCGCCGGCCGATCCACCGAGCAGTTGGATATTGGCCATCCGCCCCTGAAGCGAGGCGATCAGCACCTCCTGATTGGTGGCGATGCCATCGGTGATCAGCATGGCGAACGTCGTGTCGGTATCCAGCGAGGCGCCGCTGACATCCACCAAGCCTGCGATCACCGCCTCGGCCGCGTCCTGGCCGCGGGCCATCTGGAACGATTCCAGGCTGAGAATCAATTCACTGGCAGCACAACACTCCCCGGCGGGCAGGCTAAAGCCTGAGACGGACCCTTCGGTATAGCCGTCCGGACCGATCTCGCCGGCGGTGGTGCAGCCGATGACCAGGGTATCCCCGAACAGCCGCTTCAGTTCGCCGGCAAGTGCGTCAAGGTCAAAGGTAGGAGAGCAGAAAAACACCACCAACCCGGCCCCGTCAGGCTGAGCGACGGCAGCATGGAACTCCCGCGCCGCTCGCACCGGATCCTGGGCGAGCGAACAGCCTCGCCTGATCTCCTCTTGCATATCCATCGTCGTGGCCCCCTCCCAAGGACCCCGGAGCCGCTCTTACGGCCAGACCGGCGCGGTGCTTTGATGCCCGTTCGCCGCGTTGTTTCGCCACCACACCTTGCAGATGTCAGACCGATTATGACCGATCGAGCGAGGCTCACCAAACCACCGCAAACTTTAGCGCCGTTTTGAAACTACCCACAAGCGGGTAACGACGCGTCCCGCCTTAACCGGTCATGGCCCCGACAAGCCGGGTCATGACGATTGCGGCGAGAGGCGGCATCAACGCGGACCGGCATTAATTCGTCAGCGGGTCGAAATGCCGTTTGAACACCGCGCCCGTGCTGTCCTGCGCCACGATCTCAACCGCGCCGTCACCGGCCGGCGTATAGGTGAAACCGATCGACGGGTCTTCGCTGAGCGAAATGCTGCTCTCCAGTTCGAACACCGTCACGCCACCGGTCTTGACCGAGACGTTTTCCAGGTAGCGCGCCGGGATCAGATTGGTGCCGCTGACCCCCATCTGCATCCCGTTGTAGTTCGGGTGGCTGATCAGAAGCTGTGCCGGGATCGCCGCTCCCTCTAACGGACGTTCCCGCCGCAGTTGCATCTTGCCAATGCGCGCCAGGATTTCCGCTGATTGGCCGGAGCTGGGGGCCGAACATCCGCCGGCCGCCTTGACGTAATGCGACGCGGTCAGAAACTGACCGTCGGCGGTTTCAGCCACCGCATGGATCAGCGTGAACGCATCGACCCGCACCCGGGTCTTGATCTGGTCTGTCGAGATCGCACTGCCGAAGTGGAAAACTCCGACGAGCGGCGACGGGTTATTATCAACGAATAACGACAGCGTGACGATATGCTTCGACGGATCGAGTTTGATGGTGATCGGCACCAGCGCCGCGTCCAACGCCCGGTCGGGCGCGGCGATCTGCACCGCATCGCCGGCATCCTGCAGGACACGATCGGCGAAGGCCGCGTTGTGAATAAGCTCCCAGCGTTGCGCCTGTTCCGCCGCATCTTCATCCGCGGCGCGGGCGGCCGGGGCAAGCAGAAGAACTGCCAGGGCGGTCCAGAGGGCGCGTTTCATAACGGGTTCTCCCATTCGAGTTCGTGCACCGCGTGAGCGATGTTGTGGGGATTGTAATCGTCGAACAACTGCCAGCGGCCACGTTCGGTTTGGGCCGCGACCGACACCGCGTCCTCCAATTCGCCGCCGCTGTCCAGCACTTTGCGAACGTCCCCGGCCAGTGTTTGCAAATAACGCCTGACGTCGGCGACCCCGTCGGGCCATGGCATGGACGCCGGGCCGTGGCCGGGAATGACTCTGGCTGCCTGAGTTGCCTCCAGCGCCGTCAGTTCGCGTAACCAGCCTCGTACCGATCCGTCCAGCGAGGGCACGCGGGTTTCGAACAACAGGTCGGCGGCCCAGAGTGTGGAAGTCGCGCGATCCATCACCGTCAGGTCGGACCCGGAATGCGCCGGACCGTGCGCCCGAAGCTCCAGCACGCGGCCGCCGAGGTCGATTGTATCGGTGGTGGCGACCAGACGATCCGGCATCACCGCGGCCCCGCCATCGTCGCCCAACAATGTGTGCATGTTGGTCTGATAGAATGCGCCCCGCTCGGCGATGGCGCCCGGCAATGCGGCATGACCGATAAAGACGGGCTTATCCTGTACGAAGGCCGGGCTGCCCAGAATATGGTCGGGATGAATATGCGTGACGATCACATAGCGGATCGGCAAGGATGTCCGGGCGAGGACCGCCGCCCGCAAGGCCAAACCGTCCGCCAGGCTGCCGCCCGGATCGATCACCGCAACGGCCTCGCGACCTACCACAAAGCCGATATTGGCAATGGCGTCTATGTTGGCAGCCGTCGCGTCTTCGGTGACGCCGACGCGCACGAACAGGCCGGGCGCCGGTTCGGCCATGTCGGCGGCCACAGCCGCGCGCGCTCGGTTTGAACGAACCAACGAGGCCAACACACCACCAGCCGCAATCGCGGCGGCATTCCGACGACCGAACGTACGGCGCATTTCGTTTTCACCCGGGTCCCATGAAGCCAGCGTTGGTATCACGCGTGGCCGGTTCTCGCCACAGGATCGTCGGCCGGGTTGCTGATCAACCAACTGAAACGGCCGGGGCGCTGCGAGCGAGCGTAAACCGATGGGGCCGTTATTGAACGCGGCAAAGGACTTCACGCAGAGGCCGCCGAGCATGGCGCAGAGGGCGGCAGAGAATATCTTTCCCCAGACGTGGCTTTCCAATCTCCGTCATGACCGGGCTTGGCCCGGTTATGGGCCAGGCATTCACAAGAACGCCTGGCCCTGGCTTCCCGTTATGGCGCGATCATCCGATACACCTTCGCCGCCGTGCCGCTGTACAGAGCTGTCTTTTCATCATCGGAAGCATTGGCGGTGATGCGCTTGAACGCGTTCCACAGCTCCGCATAGCCGCACGACTGTTTGTCGGGCGGGAAGTTGCTCTCGAACATGCAGCGATCCACCCCGAACGCTTCGATGCACGGCTCAATGTATTGCCGCCACGCCGCGGCCAGATCTTCCGACGAAGGCGGGACGTCTTGCTGGTGGAAGTCGAAACCGACCGAGACCATCCCCAGGCCGCCCAGCTTGCAATACACGTTCGGAGACTTCGCCAGTTCGACGATGTCCTTGCGCCAACCGGCTAAAACCTCTTGCCGGTGACCGGCATACGGTCCGACGCCGAGGATGCCGCCGACGTGGTTCAGGATGATGGTGGTGTCCGGAAACGAACGCGCCAGATCAATCGCGTCCGGCAATTGCGGATGATACTGCCACGACTCGAAACTCAGACCGAGTGGCGCAAGCTGGGCGAACCCTTCGCGGAATTTAGGGTCCATCACCTGATGCAGCGGCACTGTCCGCGACGCAAAATTGCTGATCGCCGGGTTGCCGTCCCAGGCCACGCCGTGGCGCATGCCGCGCAGACGCCCGCCAGCCGCGACAATCTCGGCTTCCATCAAGGCGCGCACGTTCGCGGCACCAAGACTGAGGTCACCACCGCCGATGATGACCTCGGCCACGCGGCAGGGGCCGTAATTACCGGAGGCACTCATGGCAGCCAGGCCGGCGACGAATTCAACCTCACCCAAAGCCGCCATCTCGCGCGGGCCATCCTTGCGATACATGGCGCGGCATTCAAGGAAGACGGTCGAGACAATATTGTGGCCGCCGCCGATGTCGGACAGCAGTTCGGGCAGAAGGTAGTGACCGCGATGCGGCTGATCCCAGAAATGGTGGTGCGGATCGATGATCGGCAGGTTGGGCTCCAGTGCCACTTCGGTGCGCTGACCGAGCCACGCGGCCAGCGTGTTGTCGTCGCGGATGTTGGTACCGCGATATTCGCCCTGAATTTCTCCGACCCGACCCATTTTTTGTTTCCTCCGTTGGTGTTCCGCCATGCGGCGGCGTCCTGGTCAGACTAACCTCACCGCCGGACGATCTCAAAATCCGGCACCGGCGCGACGGCCGTGCCGACGTTGACATCCGGTCCCGGCCTTCACACGATCCACCGTCCAAGAACACACGTCGTCCTTAAGCGAGGCCTGCCATGACGTTATCCATTCGCGCTATCGATCCGGTTTCACGCCCGTTTTTCGGCGGGGTGGCTTCAGGCGTCGACATCACGCAACCGCTGACCGCGGATCAGGCGGCGGCGATCGAAAAGGGTATGGATGAGTTCGGCGTGCTGGTCTTCCACGATCAGAAACTCACGGACGAAACGCAGATGGTGTTCTCCCGCAATTTCGGCGAGTTGGAACTGGCAACGAACGCGCTGCAGGACGCCAAAAATCAACGCCTGGGCGCGCATATCAACGATATTTCCAACCTTGATGCCAACAGCAAGGTTTTGGGCCGGGATGACCGCCGGCGCTTGTTCAGCCTGGGGACGCGGCTGTGGCATTCCGACAGTTCGTTCAAAGTCATACCCGCAAAATATTCTTTATTGTCGGCCCGAATCATCCCTTCAAAAGGCGGCAATACAGAATTCGCCGACATGCGGGCCGCCTACGACTCACTGGACGATGAAACCAAAGCCGAATGCGAAGGGCTGGTGTGCGAGCACAGCCAGTTGTTTTCCCGAGCGCAGATCGGGTTTGGGGATTTTACGGAGGAGGAGCGGGTGAAGTTCGCGCCGGTGCAACAACGGTTGATCCGGCGGCATCCCTCGACCGGACGGAAATCGCTGTATCTGGCCTCGCATGCCGGAACGATTGTCGGCTGGCCGATGCCGGAGGCCCGCGCCTTCCTGCGCGATCTGATCGAGCATGCCACGCAACGGACATTCGTCTATGCGCACGCCTGGAAGCAATTCGACCTGGTGATGTGGGACAATCAGGCAACCATGCATCGCGGGCGGAAATTCGACGCGACAGAGGTGCGGGACATGCATCGCACCACCGTCGGCGGGCTTCGTTCGACCATGGCGGAGGCGGCGTAGGCGTTTCCTCCCCGGGCGATACCAGTTCCCTCCCATTGTCATGGCACGGCTTGTCCGGGCCACCCATGACTCGGCGGCGCCGCGATCGATGGCCCGGAAGAATGACCGCCGGTCAGCGTGCCATGCCGACCGCGCCGGCGGGCACATCGTAAAAGGCCAGCGTCATCGAAACGCTACTGTAATGGCCCATCAGAGTGATCACGTCGGTGATGCCGACGTGATCCAGCGCCTTGACCGCGCGGTCGTACAGTCCCTTCGGAACCCAGCGCGCGTTGGTCAGGGCCATCGCCATCTCGTAAACGACCTGCTCGCGATCATCGTCGAACGCCGTTGGCAGGCCGGATATGATTGCCTCGACTTTATCAGCCGGCAGTCCGACTTCCTTGCCACGCCGCTCGTGCGCGCTGGTCGGATAGGCCGAATGAAACCGGCTACAGACAACACAAACCGCGATTTCGCGTTCCCGCTCGGTTAGCGAGTAATGCCCTCCATGAAAGTGGCCGCCGAACGGCCCGGCGACTTTCGCCAGCTTCGGATTATGCACCCAGATCTTGCTCGGCCCCGGCAGCCCACCACGACTTTCGATCATGGAGCGGTAGCCGTCCTGCTGCTCCGGCGTCATTCTCTCATAAGGTATTTCGGCGTAGCGGCCGAACGTTGGCGAGTCGGACATTTTTATTTCCCTCCCGGATTTGTTGAGCGGGATACCCTGCGACAACCGGGTTGCCCTGTCGAGATTGAGCGATCCAAGACAACGTCCCGTCAGCACTGTTCCAACCGACATGAAAGCACGCGCGCAGAAGTGCGTGCATTGTCCTTGATCGCTGTCCCGCCAGAGGATTAGGCTTGAATCGGCTGGCGTTACCGGCCAACGGTGGTCGGTTGGGCACCTCGATACCACCCGGACAAGACGACCAAGACCGTCGTCCGGGGTTCTTCACTGCGTCATCCGCCGGCCAGCGGAGGCAACGTCATGATCGAACTCCTGGAACAACAGAAGAAACTGACGACCAATCAGTGGAAACTTATCTGCACCGCCAACATCGCCGATTTGCTCGACTTCTTCGACTTTTTCCTGATCGGCTATGTCACCGCGGCACTGACCAAACAATGGTCGCTGACCTATTGGGAAGGCGGGTCCATCCTGCTCGCCTCCGGGCTCGGCGCGGTCCCCGGCGCTTTCTACTGGGGCTGGCTCGGAGACCGGATCGGCCGGCGAACGGTGTTTATCCTGTCGTCGGTGACGATCTCCCTCGCCACCGGTGTCCTGGTGTTCACACCGGGTCCGGACGGCTTCATCCCCGGATGGGCCTTCCTGGTGTTCTTCCGCTTCTTCGTCGGCGTCGGTAACGCCGGCATTTTCACCATCGATCTGCCGTTGGTGCAGGAGTTCATTCCCGCCTACAAACGCGGCTGGGTCAGCGCGCTGATCACAACACTTCTGCCGGCCGGCAGCCTGCTGGCCGGCCTCGCGGCCTGGCAGTTGCTGCCGATCGTTGGCTGGCGTGGCCTGTTCGTGGTCGGCCTGGCGCCGCTGGTTCTGGTGTTCATGATCCGCTACTGGGTGCCGGAATCGCCACGCTGGCTGATGCTGATGGGACGCCAGGAAGAGGCGCGGCAATCGCTGGCATGGGCGCTGATGATCGATCCGAACGAAATCGATTTACCCGCCACAGTGCCCGGGGTCGAGACAGCGCGTTGGTCGGAGTTGTTCAGGTATCCGCGCCTGGTTGCATCCGGATGCCTCACCGGCCTTACCCAGACCGGGGGAGCCTCGCTTGGGCTGTGGGGGCCGACGCTGCTGGTGCTGACGCTGATGCCGAAGATCACCCCGGAACACGCGGCGTTCCTGATGATCTTCGTCAACCTGGCCGGCGTGCTGGGCCGCTTTAGCGTCACCGCGTTGATCGAGCCCATGGGCCGGCGCGGGGCTGGAACGCTTTACTGCGTGCTGGCAGCAGTGCTGACCGCGTTGGATGGTTATCTGTACGACGTCTATGTTTTCGGCGTCTCGCTGTTCTTCATCCTCATGGTGGCGTCAACGTTTTTCGGCAGCGCGGTTTATACAGTCGTCGGCCCGTATATGGCCGAGATCTGGCCGGCCCGGCTGCGCGCCAGCGGCATGGGCCTGAGCTACGGCGTCGGCAATTGCGGCAAGTTCCTCGGCCCGCTCGGGCTGTCGCTGATCATGGGCGCCGGCGATGTGATCCGGCCTGCCTCACCCAACCTCGTCATGCTCGGTCCCGCGCTGAGTTACTTCGCGGCGTGGTATCTGCTGGGCGTGATCGGGTTCTATGTGTTCGGGTTCGAGCCTAAAGGCCGCACGTTCGAGGAAATCGACGACCGGCATGACATGCCGGTGCCAGAAACGGTCAGGGAAGGACGCGCGGCGGCGAGATGACGGGGTCCTGGCGGCCGATGGTCCTCGCGTGAGATCGAAGAACAAGACTTGAGAGGTCAGGCTGGCGGAGGAGTTGGTCTTCAAGGACGAGGCTGGCTTCGCGGACATCGAGACCGATACTGTGAGGCCCATTTTCGTGCTGCCGTCATTCGATGCCTGTTACGGCCCCTTCGAACGCGGCGAAGCGGCCACCGGCCAGGCGCTCGCGGCGCTGCCGGAGGCGATACGCCGCGCCGTTCGGAAGGAAGTGCGGCGCGACCTCGCCGACGGCGGCGGGCCTGTCGAGGTGGAGGCGGAGTATCGGATCGCCAGTGCGCGCAGGTAGCAGGGCGTGCTGAAGTGGAGGGCCAGGATCGAGGAGCCACCCGGGACTATGGTGCGTCGGAATCCAGTAAAACGAACAGGATGCGGCAGGGCTCCGTTCCGCGGTTGATCCAGGCATGGTTGACAGCTTGTTGCACAATGACATCGCCCGGTTTGAAGTGCAGCGTCGTATCGTCAAGCATCATATCGATCGCCCCGGATAAGATGACCGCATAGTCAACCGTCCGCGTGCGATGCATGCTCGCCACTTGGGGTGGCCGGCCGCGTTTAGGAGCGTGGTCGCCAAGCACCTTCATCAGAGAATCAGCCGGCAGCTTCGCCAGCAGGTCGGCGTTGCCCGGCGGGACATCGACGATCCGTAGCACCGTGCCTCCGTCGGGTGGCCATAAGCCGCCGGTCCCCTTGCCAGCCAGGTCTTCGGCCGATAGCCCGGCGGGAGCTTTGTGCGTCGTCCACAGATCGACCGCGGCATTGCGGCCGGGGACCGCCGATTTCGGCTCGATCCGGGTGTCGAACAGCACGACCGCCTTGCCGGTAGCGTCAAGCCCGGTAACGACGCGGCGCGGCAGATCATCGGCCCGCGCGAATGTGGCACCAAGCGTGAACAGCAGGATCGCGGCAAGACAGGCGATGAGGCGGCGGGGCGGCATGAGTTCTTCCTGTTCAATGACCGGCGATCAGCGAATTCATATCGCGGTCATCTGTTCCAATAGCAAGCCGACTCCAGGGAGGTTTCCGCTGATCTTCATGATCCGCCGGGACGCGCGACGCATCCCAACGCCTGACTGATATCCTCCGCCGCGGATGGCCGCTGCGATGCTGTACTGTGCAATCATGCAGGCTTGCAGCGGGACCGCGATCTTCTCATTCACGGTCCCCATGCGAAATTCAGAAAGCCGGCCAAGACAGGATGCCGCTTCTGGAATAGGGCCGCGCCAGGTGGCCCGGACATGCCGGGCCGTGACGATGGGGGCGAGAGTCGGCCTCAACGCGGGCTGAGATTACACCGCATCCAGTGAAACCTCCAGTGCCCGGCTGATCTCCTGGACCGTCGCGGGAGCGTCGAAACGAAATAGCGGGCTGAGGCCGCGTTCGATCCGCGAGGCGCGAATGGCCGACTTCACAGCGAAGAAGACGGAAGCGGCCATGACAAGCGGCGGTTCACCAACTTCCTTCGATGACAGGATGCCGCCGTTCGGGTCCGGCGGAACCTCAGGCACGGACTCCCGCGGGAACAGATAAGTGTTCATTTCCAATGGGATGCTGGAAGCTGCCGGCGGTTTGTAGGTCCAGGTATTGAGCGTGTTCAACCGGCCGGCTTCGTCGCCAGCCGACTCGGTAACGAGCATTTCGGTCATGACGTAGCCGATGCCCTGCACGAACGCCCCCTCAACCTGGCCGATGTCCAAGGCAGGGTTCAGTGACCACCCCATGTCGTACACAAGGTCCGACGACAGGATTTTCGTTTCTCCCGTAAGGATATCGACTTCAACCGTCGCACAGGCGCCTGAATAGGTGAAACCGACGAAATTATCGAACTCGCCCGGGACACCGTGCCCCGCGGTGTAGCCAGGAATGCTGGGCTGTTCGTCGAAGGGCTTGTAAATCAGGGCCGGGGACTGGGTTTCGCCGCCGCGGATCACAGCCGTGTATGCGGCGGTGAGTGGAACACGATTATTATAGGCAAGGGAAATCAGATTCTGCCACATCATTTTGGTCTGGCCGTATACTTCGACCTTAGTCTGCCAGCCAGTGGCCGGATAATCCCAGAAGTTGATTCCAGCCGTCTCGCATGCTTGCGGTCCATTCTCCGCGCGGTATTCGTTTGCGAACCCAATCAACCGCGTCCGCATTTGGCTACACAACCGCTTCACCGCTTCGGCATTATAGGGCGTGCCCGTCGAGCCACCCGTGCTGGTGGGATTTGGAATGACAGCGGTGCGCGCGGCGATGATCTCGATCATATCCATGGGCATGTTCAGTATGTAGGCAGCCACCTGCCGGATATAGGTCAGCAATCCCTGCCCCATCTCGACGCCGCCCTGGTGGATGACGATGCTGCCGTCGTTGGCATAAATCGAAATGGTCGCATTTGCCTGTTCCAGCATCGTGACGTTGTAGCCGGAGCCGTATTTGACCGGCAGCATCGCGATACCGCGCTTACGCCAACGATTTTTTCTGTTGTAGTCCTGAACCTCTTTGTAACGGATTTCGAACCGGGATTTTTCCTTCAAATAATTCCAGACCTGACCCATATAGCAATACGACAGCGCCTGACCGAAGGGGGTTACATCGCCGCGCTGGTACAGGTTTTTCTCGCGGACGTCTTCCGGCCGCATGCCAATGGAAATGGCGGCGTCATCGAGCGCGTTTTCGATGATCAATGTGCCCTGGATGTCACCAAACGCCCGGAAGGCGGTGTTCGGGGCGGTGTTGGTGCGGCAGACATCGATCTGGTTTTCGAAATTGCGAACCGTGTAGGCGTTGTCGGCGCGGGTCTGGATGCAGTTTGAAACAATATAACTACAGTCATAGAACGCGCCGCCGTCACCCCACATCCGGTTCCAAAGGCCGTGAATGGTGCCTTTGTCGCCGGGGTCTTGTTCGCTGCCGGTGCCGATGGCGATCTGGTAACTGCCGTAATAGGCGTGCCGCTTGCCGATCATCGCGGTATCCTGCTCACGAGTCAGCACCAGCCGAACCGGCAGTTTCATGGCGCGGGCAGCGATAGCGGCGGCGGCGGTGACGAAGCGTGCCTGCTCGGTCTTTCCACCGAAGCCACCACCCACGGGCGGGACCTGAACCTCGATCGTGTTATATTGCGCACCCAGCGCCATAGCCGTGCTCTGATGCATTTCCATGGGGCTTTGCGTGGATGGGCGCATCATCATCCGGCGGCCATCCAGCGGTTCGGCGATGGCGGCCTGCGTTTCCATGTAAAAATGAGCCTGGCCACCGGCGGTCTGGGTATTGCTGACGATCAGACACGGGGTGTTGCCAACGGCCCCCTGTTGGACGCCTGGAACCGGGTCGAGCGGATCCCGATCTGATTGTGTCCAATCGAAACGGCTGCCGGGGCGGGTGACCTTCCATATATGCCCGTACCACAAAGCACTTGTGGGAAAGTCCGGGAAAACGCTGCCCTTACTGATCGCATCCCGCAATGACAGAACAGGCTTGCTCCACCATTCGGGATCATCGGGTTGCGGCGCGATCATGCTATAAGCGACGCAATGATCGGACACATATTGCGCGATCGTTGCTGCCTGCTGCTCGGTATCGGCCGCAATCAGTGCCAGGGACTGACCTACATAATCGACTTTGTCATACGGTGCGAAAACGGGCTGGTCCGCACCCATGCCCTGCAGGTTTATGCCGCCATCCGGAATATTTTTCGCGGTAATGACGTCAACAAATCCCTGAAAGCGGGCAGCCAGCCTGACACGGAGCGCGCCGGTTTCGATGGTCCCCGTCGTACCAGGCCACTGAAATGACCACGTAACCACGGCGCGTTTGCTCTGCACCAGTGATGCGTTGACGGTCTTCGGCGGCACGGGGAGTTCATGCGTATAGTGCAACTGGCCCTGCGCCTGCTCCATGGCTGTCGTCTTGATGAAGGGCAGAGAAACCGGCGCTTTCCAGAGCTGGTTGCTGTAGAACTGCTTGCCGGTGCTGACGGGCCACCGGCCCCAGGTAATATCGCCGCTTGAGGCAATTGCGGCGGGAACCGGCGCTTCCCGTGTATTCAAAGCGTTGATGACGGACTTGTAAAAAAACGACAAAGCCAGGTGAGACTTATATTCGTTGGTGAACCCCTCATCCGGCAGGCCAGCCATCCGTGGCGCAACGCTGGCAAGTTCGGCAATGACTTCCTGTTGCAGCATCGCGACGTAGGCCGGAGCGTCTGTCAATGTCAGCGCCTTGCCGCGCATGGCTGCCTCGGTCCGGGTGGCACGCCACGGGTACGGGGCGATACCACCGAAGACCAGGACCGCGTCCTGAACGACGAGATCGTCACCCATGACCAGCCGGCTCGTTGCATTAACGATGCTATGAGCGTTGACTTCGCGCAGGGCCACCTTTTGCGGAAACAGCATGTCGGCCTTGTCACCACATGGCAGTTGGAAGCGAAGCAGTATCAGGGCCGCCTGTAGCGACGGATCGCTCACGCAGGCATTGATCAGATCCTGTATTTTGAAAGTGGCGGCAGTATCGGTTCTGGTATCAATGATATCGACCGTTGCGTCTATGGCGACGAGCGCTGTTGCCACGTCGGACGGGAAGGGTTCCCCTGTGCCGGCGACGATATGGGACAGCACCAGCATTAAGTTGCCACCCAGCGTCGCGGCATTGCGCACGATGTGGCCTGCGGTGCGGCGAAGCATGAAATCCACCGCCCCAAGACGGGTCAGCGCGGTTTGAATGGGCTGGCCGGCCGGACCTTGAGGGGTTTCGCCTCTATCGGTCATGACCTTGTTAACCAGGTCGATCAGGCTTGTGTAAATGATACCGGCCGCTACGGTTATGCTTTCGTCACTGACCACGGGCGCTGCGTGGAGTTCGGGCACATGGCTCAGGTTAATCAAAACCGTATCGACTAAATATTGTTCTTTATAAATGCCGAACCCGGTATTCGCCTGCACCAGGCGCATTGCCTCACCCTGGTGGGCGCGCATCTGGGCCACGAGTTCCACCAGGGTCGTAGGCGACAACCAAAGTTGATGTCCGTGCCGGATATTGGCGCCGGTTGGGGGACGTCTGGCGCGAACCGGAAAAGGGATGATGAGGTCGGAGGTGGGGCGTTGGGCTTCATCGTCGGGATCGGGCAAACACTGCATCTGGTCGATATCGTCGGCGGGCGTCCAGTCGGATGCGAACTTTTTCATGCCCGTCAGGATGGATCGGTAACCGGTGCACCGGCACAGATTGCCGTCCAACGCGTCTTCGATTTCCCGCTTCGTCGCGTTGGGGTTGGTGGAAATGAAGGCGGACATATTCATAACGAAGCCAACAGTGCAGTAGCCGCATTGCGTGCCATTGTTCATCGCGAGCCGCCAGGCAACCGGATTCATGCCCTCGTTGAACATTTCCGAAGGCGACGTGGGCAGGTCGTCACGCAGGCGAACACTCAGTCCATTGCCGCTCGGGTTTGCCAGAATCGCGTCTTTTACGCTTTGAAGGACCTGTTCGCGTTTCGCGGAGGCCTCTTCTCGGGCTTTGACTACGCCGGGCGGCGGCGGCGCATCGATGGCCACACCCTGGCGGCTGGATGTTTGGGTATGGGTCAGGTTTGCCGGATTGGGCTTGCGCACGGATCCGGTGCCTTCGATCGTGGTCACGTTCATCCCATTCAGCGCGACGACCGGCCGCAAGCAGGCATTAATGGCTCGATGGTCGGCCTGATCCGTGTCGCGGTTCCATTCCGACAGAATGACGGTGCAGCCGCCGCAGCCGCCTTGACCGCAAGGCTTCTTCGGCCCGGAAAGGGCGATTTCAGGCGAGCGTAAAAAGTCGATCAGCAGCATGTCCGGAGATGGTTCGTGCAGGTCCACCCTCTGGCCATTGAGGAAAAAATGAATGCTGTTGGCCTTATCCATATCTTGAACGAAATGGGACATTGCTACGGTCTCCCTTCCAGGTACTCTTTGCATCGCCGTATCGGCAGCGTTCCGGCAGCGCGCGGCGTGAGCCAGAACGTTAACATACCGAGTTTGTTAAAGATACGGATACAACCGGTCAAGAGGGAAGTTCACGGGTTCCCGGAAAAGCTGTGGTTGGGCAATGCATATGCCGGGTATCTGGACTGGCTGGACGAATCCGCAACCATACGGTGGGTGCGGGAACTCGACTGACCCCTCACACCCCCAACAAAATCCCCAACGCCTGCCGATACGCGACCTCCGCCCGAGCCTTCAGCTCCGGCGTGGTGCAACTGCCGATCGGATGCTGGACCTTCATGAACGGATAGTCCGCCAGACCCATAATCTTCGCGATATTCTTCGCCGTCACCTCAAACGGTTCCGTCGTCAGTACTACCGCCCGCTTACCCAGTTGTTCAAAACTAATGCCGTCGTGCAGACTGCACGTTGAGCACGAGCCTCAATCACCCAGGCCGGTGATGAGAAAATCCACCTCCCGCGCGGCCTGAGCCAATGTCTCCGCCGGAGCGGGCGCGCTGGCGTTCGACTTCGAATAAATCGGGCGAACGATGCACCCATGCCGCTGCACAAACAGGTCGGCGACCTCCCGCAACATTTCCACGGCGTTCAGCTTGCCGTTCTCCAGAATGCCGATGGTCTTGCCGTCCAACGAATCAAGCGCCGGCGCTCGGAACACATGCCGCTCCGGACCGGACGACGTCGGATCATACAGTTGCATAGACACCCCCTCCTTAGTTGCAGTCGATGCAGACCCCGATGGGCTTGTGCTGCATGATGGCCCCCCGGCCACGGCTCCATGACGGAATAAAGCACGAGTGGCCGCCAGCGTCACCGCCACCCATGGTGATCAGGATGTCATCAGGGGTCAAGCCACGATGCACGAATCCGGCCTCGGCCAAAGGATGCGCCTCCGGACCGTGCTGCTTGTCGTATTCGACATCGCGGAATTTGCCGACGCCGCGCATCCCGTCCACCGACCGTTTGGCCTGGCTGAACAGGAACTCCTGCGCGTCCTTTCGGCTCCACCCCGCCGCCGCGAGGATGCTCATATGCTCGGGCGCCAGGATCACGACGCTTTCGCCCAGCGTGATGCAGCCATAGTTGGCCATGGCGTCGGCCACCGACCCAAGCACCTGTTGCGGCGTGTTGCCACCATGGTTCTCCACGTTGCAGAACCCGCCGCCGGCGAAGACGGTGACGCTGGAGACGCCGGCCGGATAATCCTGTGTCTCGCACAGCATCGGCCACGGATTCCCCCGCACCCGCTCGGCGATACAAAAACTGTATTTCCCGGGGTTGCCCTGGGTGGATTTGTCGGAGATCCCCGGGATCATCTGAAAGACGTTCCGCAGGATCAGCCGTGTCGCGCGCCCGATCGTCGCGTTCGCCCGGTTGCCCGGCCCGAACAGGTTGACGTCGGCGTTCATGCCGATCATCTCGGCATAGGGGCCGCTGACGATCAGCAACGGCGCCGAACCGCCGGTGCTGGCGGTCGAGCCGTGGAAGTTGAAGGCCGGCTTGTCCATCGCCTCGAACGCCGCGACCACGACCGGGAAATACTCCGGCAGGCAACCGGCCATCACCGCGTTCACCGCCGCGGCGTGCACCGTCAGTTGCAGGCCCGTGGCGGGGTGGGTGGCGATGACAGCCTCGGCCGGACGACCCTCATACAGCAGCATCGCCTGCACCCGGTCCACGACCGGGGGAATCACCGGCAAACCGTCGGTCCAACCCTGTTCGTAACAATAATCGATCGCGGCGAGGAGATCGTCCGGGACGTCGTGGATGCGGTAGGAATCGAGTGGCATGGACCAAGGCCCCTAATGATAACGAGGTCGGGCCTTAAGATCCCACCCCAACCGCTTTCTTTTCAATCAGACTATCTATTTCCGCCTGGTCATACCCCATGGCCGCCAGCACCTCGCGCGTATGCTCCCCCAACCGCGGCGCAAATCGATGGATACCCGCCGGACTGGCCGAGAAACGAGCGGGCGGACGGGCCTGACGCAGTTTGCCTTCGGTCGGATGCTCCATCTCCGGGAACATCCCGACCGCCTTCAGATGCGGTTGTTCGGCGATCTCGGTCAGCTTCGCGAACGACGTGTGCGGCACGTCAATACGCAACAGCAACTCCTCCCATTCCGCCGTGGTACGGGACGGCGCGATATCGCGCATGCGATCGTAAATTTTGTCGATGTTCTGTGCCCGCGAGACGGGATCGCGCACCGCGTATTCCTCAATGCATTCCGGCAGTCCAACAGCCTCGAAGAACGCGCACCAGTTGTTCCCGGAGTAAGGCAGCATGGTCAGCCAGCCATCCTTGGTCTTCACCGGCCGCCGCGCCTTCATGCGCTTGTAGCCGGACGGCCCGACCGGCGGGATAAACGCATACCCGCCGAACATTTCGATGCTGTTGAACGCCGCCAGCGTCTCCAGCATCGGCACCTCCACCATCTGGCCCTCGCCGGTGCGTTCGCGGTGCAGCAGCGCGGCGGTCACGGCGGAGGTCAGCGCCATGCCGCAAATCTTGTCGCCGATCAGGCTGGGGACGAAGGCAGGCTCTTCATCCGTGCCCATGGCGGAGGCAAAGCCGGAGGCGGCCTGGATGATCTCGTCGAAGGCCGGCCGAGCGCGCCAGGGGCCGTCCTGACCGAAGCCGGTGGCGACGGCGTAGATAATCTTGGGATTGAGCTCCCTGCAGGCCTCGTAGCTAAAGCCCAATCGAGCCAGACCCGCCGGCCGGATATTGCTGACGAGCGCGTCCACGGTCGGAAGCAGCCGCCGCAGCACGGCCTGACCGTCGGGGTGCTTCAGGTCCAGCGCCAGGCTGCGCTTGTTGCGGTTCACCGCCATGAACTGACCGCTCATGCCCCGGTTGCGAAACTGACCGGAATGGCGCCAGGTATCGCCGGTCAGGGATTCGATCTTGATGATCTCCGCCCCCCAGTCGCCGAGAGTCTGCGTGCCGAACGGGCCGAACAGCACGGTCGTCAGATCAAGAATGCGGAATCCCTTTAGCGGGCCCGTGGGTTCGGTCATCTCGGTTCGTTCCTCAATCGCTTGGGCCCAAGGATAGATAAAGTGGCGGCTGCTGACCACACCGCCAGGAGGGAGCAGCCAAACGAGAAAATATCCGGCATGATAAGGGCCGGGCAATGGAGATGGAATTTGAAAACCCGCTACGGGCTGGAAATCCGCGCGGCGACAAGCGGTGACGCGCAAGGCTTATGCGAACTGTTGCAAACGGCTGGCCACGCGGTGTCGCCGCGCGCCATGGCGGAACGCCTCGACGCTCTGCGGCAAGAGCCGGGGGCGGCCTTGATCGCGGCCGAATGGGGCCCTCCATCCGGCCTTGTCGTGATCCACTGGTATCGAACGCTGGACGCCGATCAGCCAACGGCGCAGATCGCCACGCTCCTGGTCGGTTCCGACGAGCGCCGCCGCGGCATCGGCCGGCTGCTGCTGAAGGCCGCCTCGCAAGCCGCCCGCGTCGCCGGCTGCGGCACGTTACAGTTATTGGCCACGCCAGACGCCTCCGCCTTGCACGCCTTCTGCCTTGCCACCGGCTTTTCGGAAGACGGCCCGCGATTTGTCAGGCCCCTCCGAAAGCGCACCGACCTACAGCCCCAATGAGGCCCGCAAAGCCTTTTCCAACTGATCGAGCAGGAACGGCTTGGATAAGACCGGCGAGCCCCGCAATTCAACCGGCAAACCCGCCGTCCCGTAGCCCGTCGCGAACAGGAACGGAATATTCCGAGCACGTAAAATTTCCGCGACCGGATAACTGACTTTCCCGGCCAGATTCACGTCCAGCACCGCAACATCCATCGAGACAACGCGTGCCATTTCCAGCGCCTCCTCCACCCTGGCCGCGGTCCCGACCACGCGGCATCCGATCTCCAGAAGATAATCCTCCAGCATCATAGAGATCAGCGCTTCGTCCTCCACGACAAGCACACGCGTCCCAGCCAGCATCGCCGATCCTTCCTACAAGCCGCCAACACGCGGAAACGACAGCGTTCCGGCCGTGGCGATCACCTCCGCCAACGGCGCTTCGATACGGCAAACGACACCCCGGGGATCGCCAAAATCGATACGGGTGACGCCGCACAAATCCTGAGCCAGCATACGTTCAATCAGACGCGTTCCGAAACCACGTCGATCTGGCTTCGAAACCAATTGGCCATTACGCTCGGTCCACACCAGGCACAGAGACGGATCGTCTCCCGCAGTCGTTTCCCACCGAATCTCGACCCGACCAGCCGCATCCGACAACGCCCCGTATTTCAACGCGTTCGTTGCCAGTTCCTGCAACCCCATCGCCATCGCCAGAACGGCCGTCGGACGCAACGATACCGGCGGACCCGATATCCAGAACCGCGCCGCGTCCCAGCCATCGAACGGCAGCAGCGCTTCCGAAACAACAGCGCGCAACGTGCCACGTTCCCAGTTCTCCCGGGTCAGTACGTCATGCGCCGCCGCGAGCGCCAGCAGACGGCTATCCAGGCTTCGCCGAAGCTCCGGATCAATCGCGCGCAAAGTCTGAGACGTGATCGCTTGGACGGTGGAAAGCGAGTTCTTAACCCGATGATTCAGCTCGTTCACCATCAGCCGCAGACGATCCTGCGCGCGCTTCTGCTCCGTAATCTCCATCGATATGCCAACCAGTCCAACCACATCGCCGTCCGCTCCCCGCATCGGTGCCTTGGTCGAAATCCAGGTGCGGGCCAGTCCGTCCGGTCCATTGACCGTTTCTTCCAGTGTTTCGGTTTGTCCTTGCTCCATGATGCGGCGGTCGTTGCGCATGACCGCCTCAGCCTGCTCGGAATCATCCTGGAACTCATCATCCGAAAACCCCACCACTTTATCCAGGGGCTTGCCGATCAGTTGCAGAACCGGCGCGTTGGCGACCTGTATGCGGCCTTTGATATCCTTGGCATAAATCAAAGCAGGCACCGTCTCGACAATCGTCCGCAGCAGACCACTCGCGTGTTGGGATTCCAATTCCGCTCGTTTCCTTTTCGATACGTCGCGAACGGTACCCAGTATCCGCTTGACCTGCCGCCCGGCGGGCACCGACATATCGGATTCAAACAGGGCTCGGCCGGTCGCGGCAACCCAGATTACTCCGCCATCCCGCCGCAAAACCTGATGTTCAAAGCTGTAATCGTCGTCGGCGATCGCCGGATCCAAGGCCCGCTGCATCGCCTCCCAAGCCGGCGCGCGTTCCTCAATGGGAAAGGTGTCGGTCCAGCACTCATAATTCACCACTGCGTCGTCATCAAAACCGAACAATGCCTTCCCGCGCGAATCCCAGGCCATCTCCGTGCCGTTGCCCGAGACGTCCCACTGCCACACTCCCTGACCGGATGCCCCAAGCGCCAGCCGCAGTTTCAGCTCGCTCTCCCGCAAATCCGATTCCGCGTGTTTAAGGCCGGTAATGTCATTGTTGCTTTCGATGATCACATCCGCCTCGCCGGCATCGCCGCGGTGCAATGCCCAATGGCTGGCGACATACAAGCGCGAGCCATCCTCACGGACATGCGCCAGGTCCCCCTGCCACTGACCGTCGCGCAAAAGCGCCGCCTGGATCTCGGCTAACGGCTGCGGGAAGCCGGTTTGCAACAAATCATGGCTGATTCGACCCAGCGCCTCATCTGGGCGATAGCCGTACAGCCGCGCGGCGCCAGCGCTCCAAAAACTGATGCGGCCATCCAGGTCCCGCATCATTCCCTGTGTCAAACCAAAGGCGCGGGTGAATCGTTCCAATCGATACAGACTGACCGCGATCTGACGCCGCGCACGATTTTGGCTAAGCGCCACCAGGACCAGCAGAACAGCGGCCAGGACGCCGACACCAACGACAACACCCCAACCAATAAAATTTCGGCCACGATTCGAAATGTTCGCGAGCCGAACGGCGACGGTGCGCTGAAATGCATCGATCGCCGTACGGATCGCGTCCATGGTTTGCTTGCCCTGATTGGTTCGCACCAAAGCCAGCGCCGCCGCGGATTGACCTGCCTTATAAAGCGCGATCGTATTACCCAGCTCCTCCAACTTAAATGACGCCAGGACGCGAATGCGGTCGATGAGGCTCTGCCGCTCCCGGGTCAACAACGGGGCGGATTCAAGGCGGGCATAATCCCGGTCCAGCCTGGCAAGGGCGGACTCGTAGGGAGCCAGATAAGACAGGTCCCCGGTGAGAAGAAATCCGCGCTGCCCGGTTTCCGCATCTTTCAGTGTCGAAAGCAGCGCCCCAGCCAGTTCGGCTGTATGCACTTCGCCGGCAATCATTGCAGCGTCGTCCGTCTGCCGTGATAAATTGAGGTGTACCAGCCAACCGCTCGTGAGGAGCATCACGATAGCCGTCCACGTCGAACCCAGGATCAACGCGTACCCGGCCCGAGAGTGCGGCTGCGGTCTCCAATTCACCGACATGCCGGCTTACAAGTCACTATAATAACGAATATCGCGTCGAAGCCATCTGCCATCGGTATGTTTTATCATTTGTGAACCCCTGTCGCGGCGGCTCAGGCTCACAGCGAAGTGCGCGGCTTTATCGAGGTCAGAAACCGAGCGCAAGGAGATGGATTCAATGCGGGAATAACAATTTAGTGCGAAAGAGAAGGATGATTTCCGCTTTCATTTCTCATTCTCTTTGTGTTGCTGCCCAACCACCTTTAACCGCTCGGAATGGGGTTCGTTCGGGTTCGATCGTACGCAGGCCCGATGGCGGTCCACGGCCACCCCAATGCACGCTTGCGGGCCAACGACCGGCACGGATTGCCCGGGCGGTCGGTCAAGAGACGCCGTCACGGTGATCGCAATCACATCTCGTTGTACCTCAGCAGGGGAAAGCGAAACTATTGCGTGACGCCCATCTGTATCGCTATTTTAACAGAATGCCCGGATCAAAACCTGCCCTCCAACCGCCGGATCTCACCATGACCGTCAACCCGACGCTGACCCGCTGGTTGGCTGCTCTTGCCCGGGCCGACTGGCTCAACCGTGACCGCATCCTCTCGTGGGGCGGCATACTGCTGGCATTGAATGTGCTGCTCCTCGGATTCCTGATCCTGTGGCACCATGACGTGTTCGTCCCGATCGACCCGCCCACGTCGACCGACTTCGTCAGTTTCTATGCGGCCGGCAAGCTCGCGCTGGCGGGCACACCGGCTCTGGCTTATGACCGCCTCGCCCACGCCGCGGCCGAGACAGCCGCAACCGTACCCGGCAGCCCGTATCAATTCTTCTTCTACCCTCCCGTTTATCTGCTGATCTGCGCGCCGCTGGCTTTGCTGCCGTATCTGGTGAGTTTCATCGTCTTCCAGGCCACCACCCTCGGCGCGTGGTTGTTCGTGATGCGCCGCATTCTGCGATCCAGCGGCTGGGGCTGGTGCCTCCCGGTTCTGGCTTATCCGGCCGTGTTCTGGACCCTCGGACTCGGGCAGAACTCGTTTCTGACGGCCGCATTACTGGGGGGCATGACGCTGTTACTGGACGAACGGCCGGTGATCGCCGGGGTGCTGCTGGGCCTACTGTGTTACAAGCCGCATCTCGCGCTGCTGGCCCCGATCGCGCTGGCCGCCGGTGGCCGCTGGCGGACGTTCGGCGCGGCAGCGGCCACCGTGGCAGCCCTGCTCGGTCTGTCGGTCCTTCTGTTCGGGATCGAGCCCTGGCGCGCCTACCTCGTAACGCTGGGCGGAGCGCGGGAGGTGTACGAAATGGGCCAGATCGATCTCGCCGGCTTCATAACCCCGTATGGGGCGGCGCGGGTTCTCGGCGCCGGGGCGGACACAGGGCATATTGTGCAATCCGTGGCATCTGTCTTGACCGTCGCCTCGGTTGGTTGGATCTGGTGGCGCGATCCGGGTCCGGCCGAACGTTCGGCGGCATTGGCCGCGGGGATCCTTCTCAGCGTGCCGTTGGCGCTGGTGTACGACCTTATGCTGTTGACCGTGGCCATCTGTTGGCTGGCGCGCGCCGGCCGCGACAACGGGTTCCTGCCAATGGAAAAGCTGGCGCTGTTCTTTTGCTTCCTTGTCCCGCTGCTCTCACGTCACCTGGGCCAGTTAGCCCATGTTCCCATTGGGCCGCTGGCACCGGCGGCGCTGCTGATCCTATGCATGGCGCGAACGATCCGCGTGTCCAAACGCCGGATCGTTGCGCCGTCATCAGCGCAACGGGAATTAACGGCCTGATCCAGTCGTTCGATGCTAAGGCGTCCGCCGGTCTACCTCCGGGTAATATTGCGGCGCTTCCCTGCGATCACGCATGCCATAGTCGCGGATCACCCGCACTTCACGATGGCGAAACATGCATTGCGGCGGCGCCTTCGGTACCCCGGCCTCGGCGATGACGCTGCGGACCCGGGAGCCAAGCACCAGCAGCTTTCCAGGATTGACTATACTGTCATAGACTTCGATATCAAGCAGACCATGCTGTCCAATCACCGGCACTCCGCAATCGGACGCCGCCGGCCTGCCGTTCGCCGATGAATACTCACTGATGGTCACACACTTGGCGTCCCCCACTTCGGTTTCGTCGAGACGCTGCTGCAACAGGCTCTGCCCCGACGGCATATCGCTGTCGGCGGTGAATTCGCCGACACGCAGGTGGTAATCCCGGAACACCTCGAATCGGCCCTTCTCTTGCACCGCGTGATGCGCCGCCAGCGTTCGCCAGCGGATCACCGCTTTCTCGTCGCGCCAGGTCGAAAGCGATAACACCCGCCCTTCGGTGCGCTGACTGGCGAACCGCTCGTTGTCGATGAAACCGTCGATTGCCTCCAACTCCGGCCTCAGCATTTTCGCCAGACCGAGGTAGTCATCCCAACGATCCTTGTACGGCGTTACTTCGAAGATGACTGCAAACATGGGCTGCTCCTCACACGTCTCATCCGGCAGGACAATCGCCGCCACTCAGGAAGGCTTCGGTCTCGCGATACAGGGCGTAGCGGTTTTCCTCCAGGTGCATCAGATGGGTGGCGCGGGCAATCTTCACGTCCCGCCGTATCGGTGACGCCCGTAGCGCGTCGAACAGCCAACGCGCATCGGCATCGGTCGCCAAACTGTCCCACTCGCCCCGGATGATCGCGACCGGCGCCCGAATCAGTCCGGGATCGTAGGCCAATCGGCCCGACCCTGCGTCCGCGATGTCCTGCCACGGACCACCGGGTACCTTCACACTGGCCGGTGACCGGGTGCGGCTTTCCGGGTCCGCGTTGAGATACAACGAGCCCCAGTCATCGAAGTGGCGCCGCGACAAAACGGGCGCCTCACCGGCCGGCACATCCGCGGTAAACCGCTGCCATTGATCGTCCAGCGAGACCAGCCGCCACGCGGGGAAGCGCTGTGGTTCGGTACCGGGAGGCCGCCATGTGACGGGACCGAAGAAGACCATCCGGTCCACCATATCGGGACACGTCCCGGCGAACCGGCCCGCCACGATCGTACCCCATGAATGAGCGATAATGGACAGACGCGGGACCGTCAGATGCGTGCAAATCCATCGCACAGCGTGTTCAAGTTGGCGGGCGGCGCTGTCGGCCTGTCCAAGCGCGGCCGAGGAGTCGGCTGGACCCGCCATCTCCGGATAGGGATCGGATGCGCCGAACCCGAGGAAATCGAGGCCCCACACATCAAAGCCACGCTCGGACAATGCGTCGCGCCAGGAGCGGCCATCGAACGGATGGGCGATTGACAGCGCCGATGGAAACGAGCCGCCATGAACGTACAGAACGACCCGGCGCGCGTCGGTCTGTTGCTCGAGCGCCGGCAGCCGGCGGAGGAACAGGTTCAATCCCTCGATATGGCTCGGAATTCGGTAATGTTCTTCCCGAGGGTGCATTTTGGACCCGGGTAAAGCCGATTGGGTTGTGGCCAGGTTCTGCAAAAACGATCTCCTGCGTTGACCTCCGACCTCCCGCCTTCATGCTCGCGGCCGGAGGATTGGGTGCCCAACAGGTAGGGGTGCGCCGCCAATTGATCGAGTCCCGTTGGTTCGGGGCGCACCGAAGTATCGGGCTATGCCAGCGCGGCTTTCTTGCGCGGTGCCTTGGGTTTGCCGCGGGCCGCGACGCCGGCGACGTCGACCGCGGCACGCGCCCATTCCCGAAAACTGTCCGCGTCGTCCAGCAAATCAGGAGGGCAGCGCCAGTACGAACCGATAGTGTTCGTTCCGTTCTTTGTCTCATAGCTGAACGGCGCTTCCCCCGCCGCTTCGTAGGCCGCTCGGTTGGAGTCGCCGACCTTCAGGAACAACTCCTCCCGCGCGATCAACCCGAACATTGTCCCACTGTAAAACAGTCCGACGCCACCGAACATCCGCCGGGCCGACACAGGGCCGAGCGGAGCCAGCAATTCCAGCAGGTATGCGGTGAGTCTGTCGGGGGCGCGCATGGAAGGCAGATTACCCCGGATCGTGTGCCACGGACAGCGCCCGCCGCTTACGGCACCAACATCGCCTCCAGCATCGTCTCCACCCGGTCGGTCAGTTGCGCGCCGGTAATCGGCTTGCGCAGCAGACTGAACGACCCGACGATCGCCGCACCGACCGCCAGCGTCGCGGCGTCCCCGGCATACCCCGTCAGCAGAATCGCGGGCAGTCGCGGCCGACGCGCCTGCGCCTCCCGGATCACCATGACGCCATCCATGCCCGGCATCGACAGGTCGGACACGATCAGGTCCACAGCCTCACCCAGGTCCAGCAAGCTGATGGCATCGGCGCCGCATTCGGCTTGCAGGACGTCATATCCCCGGTCGGTGAGTTCATCGGCCAGCAACTCCCGCACCATATCGTCGTCATCCACCAACAGGATCCTGGGCTCGCGCTCACCCGCCGTAAAAGTAACGATATCCGCCAGGACTTCCGATTCCGTCCGGGCACTTGTCACCGGCAACCAGATCGTGACAACTGTCCCGCGCCCCGGTTCGCTCGCAATGGACAGCGCGCCGCCCGACTGTTCGGCAAAGCTGCGCGCCATGGGCAACCCGAGACCCGTCCCCTTGCCGGCTTCCTTGGTCGTGAAGAACGGTTCGACGACGCGGGCCAGCAATGCCGCATCCATCCCCAGTCCCGTGTCGGCGACCGCCATACGCATAGGCGCCGGGGGAAAGACCCGAGGGATGCGCACCCTGCGAGACCATCTCCGCCCGTGCCGAGATGATGATCGCACCGCCTTCCGGCATCGCATCGCGTGCATTGGTGGCCAGGTTGACGAGCACGGTTTCCAATTGGCCCCGATCCGCCAGCACCAGCGACAATCCCGGTTCAAGGTCCAGTTGCACCATGACCCCGGCACCGAGCGTATGCGTGAGGATCTCATGCAAGCCCTCCAGCAAGACAGGAACCACAACCGGCTCTGCCCGCAGTTCGTCGCGGCGCGCAAATGACAGCAGCCGCCGTGTCACGGATGCGCCGCGCCGCGCCGCGTGTTCGACCATCGCACCAAACCGTTTCACCGCCTCAGGATCGTCCGCATGCCGCCGGATCAGTACGGTGCCGCCCGAAACGGCCTGCAGGACATTATTGAAGTCGTGCGCGATGCCGCCCGCGAGTTGACCAAGCGCCGTCAGTTTTTCGGCCTGGATCAGCCGCACCTGGGCCGCCTCGCGCGCCTGCACTTCGTCCGTCACCCGCCGCTCCAGGTCGTTGCGGATATCGGACAACGCCTGCATGGCCCGCATCTTGCGGTCGATATCGAGCACGGCGACAACAGCGCCGGTAATCCGACCATCGATCCTGATCGGCGCGGCGATAAACCGCATCCAGGTCTGTGTGCCATCACGATGATATTGCAGGACTTCGAGCTCGGGACGCGCTTCGCCGGCAAGGGCGCGTGTCATCGGGAACTCCGCCGGCTCGACCCGCCTTCCGTCCGGATGACAAGTTACCAGATCCAGATAGCGATCCTCGCTGCCCTCATAGATCATGGGTTGATGAAACATCGCGTCCGCCTGCGGATTACCCGCGATTAGCCGGCCCGACGGTGCCTCACCGATAAGGAACCCCACCGGGGCGGTGTCGAAGATCAACTGCAACCGGGTTTCACTGACGCGAAGCGCATCCGCCACACGGTGAAGCATCGCCTCCCGCTCCGCCGCCTCGGTCACGTCGGTGTTAACGCCAAGCCAGCGCCGGACCTTTCCGTCGTCGCCGCGCACCGGGGCGACGCGTGTCATAAATGGTCGAAACACACCATCCGCGCCACGCAGCGGGAACGTCATTTCGAACGGGACCCCGGCACTCAGGGAGGCGCCCCAGCGTCGCATGACGGCCGGCAGGACCGCGGGATCATGCACCGACTGCCAACCCCAGCCCTTCATGTCGGTCGCGACCGTACCGGTGTAGTCGTACCAGCCCTTATTGTACCAATAGATGTGCCCATCCGGCTCGGCCATCCAACACAGAGTGGGAATACCATCGGCCAGGGCCTGAAATTCCTCCGCCGTCTCGGCCAGCGCGCCCTTCACCCGAACCTGTTCGGCGGCCGACCAAATCCGCGTGCTGATGTCCTGAACCAGTTGCACGTCGTCCGGCGTCCAGGCGCGCGGCAAATGATGGCCGAGATGCAGCGTTGCCGTCAGTTGCCCCTCAACCATGATCGGCACCACCAAAAGGGAGCGGTTGCCGACCGCCAGATGGATGTCGCTTCTCGCCCGTATGCGCGGGTCGGACGTGACATCCGCGACCACCAGCGTGTGCCCGGCCAGCAACTCATGGACGACCTGGCGCCCGAAAACGGCGAGCCGGTGCGTGCCGACCGTGGATTCTACCGCGCCGTCGGTATATTCATGGGCCACCGCAACCCGTAATGCCGCCGTGTCCACGTCGCCGTAACCCGCTCGGCTTACCCCGAGGTAATGGCCGAGCAGGGCAACCGCCGACGCGGCTCCGTCGCGCGGCGCGGCTGCCAGACAATCCGCGAAATCAAGCATGAACGCCCGCCGCAATTCGGCCTGTTTGCGCGATGTAACGACCTCGGAGAACAGCATTGCCCCGCCGACGGTGCCATCCGCCTGATGCCAGGGCACCATTTCCCACCGCACCCACTCAATGTGACCGTCCATGCGAGGGAAGGAATCGTCCTGCGATGAAAGCGATTCACCGGTCATCACGGCAGCATGAATGGCGCGCCAGCGTTCGGGAATTTCCGGGAAAATTTCGTAGTGGCTACGGCCAATCAGCGCGTCCGCCCCGGCCGCCTCGTGCAAGCCGTAGTCCTCCAGGAAGCGCTGGTTAGTGGCCAGGTAACGCATTTTGGTGTCGAACATGGCAATGGCGGCCGGTGCACGGTCAACGAACAACCGCAACCGCGCCTCGGAGGCGACCGCCGCTTGCGACAATTTGCCGCGTTCGATTGACAGCACCGCCCGGATCGTCGCCGCGATTGCCGCCAGCAGCATGACGACGCCGGCTGCGATCAGCGAGAAGGTCATGAGGCGTTCACGCTCCGCCGCGGCGATAAGGGTCGTGTGGCGGGTGACCAACAACCGATCTTCTTCGGCGCTGATCGCGGCAAGAACCGCGCGCGCCACGTCCATCCTGTCCTTGCCGATACCGCTGCTGACGATCGCAATCGCACCCGGTTGGTCGCCGGCATGCATCAGAACAATGGTTTCGGCTAGTTCGGCGAGCTTGGTCCCGGCGGCCGTGCGCAATGCGGCGATGCGAGCCATCTGGTCCGGATCGTCCAGGGTCAGGGCCGCGAGCCGCTCGAGGCTCGTATACAAATTAGCCCGGCCGATTTCGTAAGGCTCCAGGAAATCGGTGCGTCCGGTGATGATATAGCCGCGCTGGCCGGTTTCGGCATCCTGGAGAGCCGACAGACTTTTCTGTGCCTCCGCAAGCACGTCCCTTGTATGCGCCTCCCGGGTCCGGGCCTCGATACGGTCGGACGAAGCGGTGTAACTGGACCAGGAAACGGTCGCCAGAATGAGAGCGAGCCCGAAGAGCACACCGAAGCCGGTCGTCCAGAGCCGCTTCATCATCGTTTCACCAAAAAGACAAATATAGCCTTACGCGCCCTCGCGCGAGTTAACGAGCTTTTTCTCTGTCCCGTTCAGACGGGTGCGGTTGCGATCAGCATGGTGAGGCGCCACGTTACAGGGCCGGGATACGGTCGGATGGCTTTTCACGGTGCTGCGCGCGTCGCGCATACAATGCGAACCGCTGTTCCAAGGGTGACAATCCATGACGAGGCCCCATGCGCAAATCCGCGGCTTTGATCCCGGCCTCATTCACCGCTTGCGCGGCCGCACGGACTTGCTGACACCGGACGAGATGGGCCGGGCGGATCGGGCGGCCGAACGGTACGGCCATCCCGGCCCCGTTCTGATGGAAGCGGCCGGCCGCGCGGTGGCCCGAGCGATCCAGCGCCACATCGGGCGATGCCGGGTGCTGGTCCTCGCCGGCCCCGGCAATAACGGCGGAGACGGCTACATCGCCGCAAGGTTGCTGGCGCAGGACGGCTGGCCGGTTCGGGTCGCCGCGCTGGCCGCACCGCGGGCCGGTTCGGATGCGGCCGGAGCGGCTCGGCATTGGTCTGGTCCTATGGCACCATTTACGCCAGAGGAGGCAGGCCGATCGGACATCGTCGTCGATGCGGTGTTTGGCGCCGGATTGGCTCGGCCGGTCGGTGGTCTGGTCGCCGCGACGTTGAAGGCCGCGCGGCGGATCGTCGCGGTTGACGTGCCCTCGGGGCTGGACGGTGCCACCGGCTTGATCCGAGGTTACGCCCCATCGGCCGAACTGACGGTGACGTTCTTCCGCCTGAAACCGGGGCACCTGTTGCTGCCCGGCCGGGACCGGTGCGGCCGGATCGAACTCGCCGACATTGGCATCCCTGACGCTGTGTTGGACGAGATCGTCCCCTCCACTTTCGCCAACTTGCCCGGACTCTGGCACCTGCCCTCGCTGACCACCGAGTCCCACAAATACACGCGCGGTCATGTCACCGTCGTCGGTGGTGCCACGATGACCGGGGCCGCCCGCCTGGCCGCCGAAGCGGCCCGGCGTGCGGGGGCCGGCATGGTGACGATCGCCGCGCGGGGGGCGGCGGACACGTATCGCTCCGACGAACCCGGCCTTCTGGTGTCCGAGGCCGATATTGGGTCTTTGCTACAGGATGACCGGCGAAAAGTCTGGGTTTGCGGCCCTGGTTTGGGCCCGGACGAAGCCAGATCAGTGTTCCCGGCCCTGATCGAGGCGGCCCGGATCGTCGTTGGCGATGCCGATGTATTCTCCGCCTTCACTGGCGATCCAGACGCTTTGCGCGGCGCCGCCGTTCTGACACCCCACGCCGGAGAATTCGCCCGGGTCTTCGGCGCACCGGTAGCCGGCCGGTTATCCGCCGCCCGCGAGGCCGCATCGCGAACCGGCGCCGTCGTGCTGTTGAAAGGCGCCGACACGATCATCGCGGCACCCGACGGACGCGCCGCGATCAACCTGTCGGCGCCACCCTGGTTGGCGACCGCCGGCGCGGGAGACGTCCTGTCCGGCGTGATCGGCGGGCTTCTGGCGCAGGGAATGCCTCCCTGGGAAGCCGCCGCGGCCGGTGCCTACCTGCACGGGCGAGCCGCCGAACTGGCCGGCCCCGGTTTGGTCGTGGAAGACCTGCTACCCGCACTGATTCGTGCGATCGCGCACGAATCATGAGACGATACTTTCTCGCCACGCACGCTATGCTTGGCCCGTTTCCATCCGAACTGAGGCCTGCATGAGCGAAGCTGTTTCCACCGGTCTGCTGGATCGTGCCATCAGGCGAATCACCGAGGCATGGCGCGACATGGCGTCCAGCGTCTCGGGTGAGGTGGATGAAACCCTGGAAGCGCAGATGCAAGCCTGCCTGGCCGGACGGGGTGGCGAGGTCAGTGCCCGCAACCGAGCCGCGAAACTGGCCCAGACGTACTTGTCGCAAGACGAGGCAGGGCGGAAGGCATTCTTGCTGACGCTTGCCGGGTTCGATTCCGACCCTGATGCGGTGGCTGCGGCGTATGAAGAGGTCAAAGCCGCCGCCGACCCGGCGGAGCGGGCGACCGCCAAGGCGGCGTTGCGCATCGCGCTGGAACCACCCCGGCTGAAGCTGCTGACGCAGTTCACTTCGATCCCGGACGGAAGGAAGTTCCTGGTCGATCTGCGCGGGTCGCTGCTGAAGCTGCGCACCGGTGACAAGCTGCTCACGGCGCTGGATGCCGATCTGCGCGGATTGCTCGCGGCGTGGTTCGACATCGGCTTTCTGGAATTGCAGCGGATCGATTGGAACAGTCCCGCCGCGCTGCTGGAAAAGTTGGTGACGTATGAGGCGGTGCATGCGATCCGGTCCTGGCGCGACCTGAAGAACCGGCTGGATTCCGACCGCCGCTGCTACGCGTTCTTTCATCCGCGTATGCCCGGGGAGCCGTTGATTTTCGTCGAGGTCGCCCTGGTGAAGGGCCTGGCCGGCAGCGTACAGAATTTGCTGGATGAAAAAGCCCCGGTGCAGGACCCGGCCACGGCCGATACCGCGATTTTCTACTCGATCAGCAACTGTCAGACCGGGCTGGCGGGGATCAGTTTCGGCAATTTTCTGATCAAGCGCGTGGTCGAGGAACTGTCGGGCGAATTCCGCAACCTGAGGACATTTGCCACATTGTCGCCGATTCCGGGTTTCCGCCGCTGGCTGGATCCGAAACTGGCGCTCGATGAACCCGACTTCCTGAGCGACGAGGAGTCCGCCAGCCTCGCCTCCGCTCTTTCGGCTGAGACGGGCTGTCAGGCGCTGGCTGGGATTCTGGGCAAACGGTATTGGTGGCGCGACACGGCCTTTCGGAAAACCACCGAACCGGTGCTGACACGACTGGCCGCGCAATACCTGATGGTGGAAGCTAGCGGCAAACGGGCGAAAGACCCGGTCGCCCACTTCCATCTGTCCAACGGCGCCCGGATCGAGCGTCTGAACATGAGCGGCGACACATCGGACAAGGGGGCGAAAGAGAGCGCCACCCTGATGGTCAATTATCTCTACGATCCAGGAAAGATCGAGGACTGGCACGAGGATTACGCCGGTGAAGGCAAGCGCAACGCTTCGACCGCCGTGCGCAAATTGGCTCGGGGGTGGAGTTAATAGCAGTCGCCGTTGACATCGACCGCCGCCGGTTCCACCCGTCATGCCGACGAAGGTCGGCATCCACGTCTTTGTTTAGTTTAAATCAAGACGTGGATGGTGCGAGGGTGTCGGCATGCGACCGTGTCGACGGAGACATAATCAGTCTGATTCGGTCATCACCCCGCGCCGCCCGGGCGCGCGCCTGGTAACGGCGGGCTTTCCGGTGGCCCGGCAAAGCACTGCGCCAGATTCATCCAAACTTGCGCCGGCTTGCCAACAACCGTTAAATCCGTATCGATGACGTTTCGGGCCTGCGTGACAACCAGGCAGAAGTCCAACGCAGTACCGGAAACGCTGTTATCGGGCGACGGATCATTCCATTCCCACACAGCACCCGACGGCGCTCCCAGACGCACATACGGCGCGGGTCCGGGAACCGGTTCGCCGCGATTGGCGAACGTCCAGCCATAGGTGCGCACTCCGATTTCGGCGATATTGCGCAGCCGATCCGTTGGCTGCCGCGCCGCGCCCATCAGGTCGTAAATGGCCTGACCATGCGCCCAGGTTTCCATCTGACGCGCCGTGGCGAACATGCGGACACCCATGTCCGGGCCATACCATGTCAGCCTGGCGTTTGGAGGCAACGCCAAGAGCGTGTCGCAAAGCGCCGAAACCTCCGCGTACCAGCGGTCCAGCAAGTGTTTCCCGGTCAGGTGCCCCAGTCGATCCCGAGCCTCCTGGACGCGGGTCATGCCGGTGTCACGGCGGGCCTGGATTTCAGTGCGTAGCCGGTTGAACGGGACAGGTCCCTGCACTGACGCCGCTGCCATCAGGTCGCTGTCGTGCAGATGTTGCACAATGTCATTCACCGTCCACCCCTTGAACAGCGTCGACCGGTCCCAGTCCGCTTCGGTCAGGGTCGTCAGCAGGCCATGCAATTCATCGGCTTCCGCCCGCAAATCGGCTGCTTGTTCTGCCATGGAGACGTCCTCGTGTTGACGATCCGCATGATGGACTCAAAACGTCGTCGGACATAGGTCAGATGCTGCCCAACGCCCGTAGCCGCGATTGCGGATGGATTTCCTGCTGCGCGAGAACCACCGTCGAAGGCTGCGCCCGCGCGATCACCATACGGACATGTGGCCTGATCGTCGAAGAACAGATCACGACAGGATGTTCACCGCCGGCCGCCTCGAACGCCGTCTTCAGGCGTTGGATGAATTCGCGCAATTTGGACGGCGCGATCGCCAGTTGGCGCTCGTCGCCCTGCGGGACAATCGCCTCGGCAAACGCCGCTTCCCATTCCGCCGACAGCGGCAATGCGGGAATGTAGCCGCCCTGCCCCGTGTTGGACATGCTGATTTGGCGTGACAGCCGAATGCGAACATGCGCCAGGATCGCGTGGATCGCCCGCGCGCCGCTGACGCAGGCTTCCTGAATCCCCTCGAGAATGGTCGGCAAATCACGGATGGAAACCCGTTCCACGAGCAATCCCTGTAGCACCCGTTGCACGCCACCGGTGGAAATCTGCGAGGGAATCAGTTCGCTGACCAGCCTCTGATGCTCTTTAGCCAGGCCATCCAGCAGTTTCTGAGTCTCGGAATACGATAGCAGTTCATCCAGATTGCCGCGGATCAGTTCGGTCAGATGGGTGATCAGAACACTGGCGAGGTCCACCACGGTGCACCCCTTCAGCACGGCTTCCTGGCGCTTGATCTCGCTGATCCAGACCGCGGGCAAACCGAACGCCGGCTCCTTCGTCCGCTCACCGTCCACCGCCGCGTAACCGCCGGCCGGGTTGATCGCCAACAGCATCCCCGGACGTAATTCGCCCTTGCCGGCCTCCATTTCCTTGATCCGGAAGCAATAGCCGTTCGCCGGAAGTTCCATGTTGTCCTGCACCCGCACCGGCGGCAGGATAAACCCCATTTCCGTGGCGAACGTCTTGCGCAGGACCTTGATTTGTTCGGTCAACCGCGCGCCGTCACCGCTCGCCAGACCCAACAGCGCAAAACCCAGTTCCAGGCGCAACGTGTCGATATGCAGTGACTGGGTGATCGGCGCCTCGACGACCTCGGTGGAGCGGATACCCTGGGCGACCGCCGCCGCCGCTTCGTTTCTTGTACGGCGGCGCATCCAGGCCGCCCCGCCGGCCAACCCCGCCAGGACCAGGAACGGCAGTGCCGGCAGCCCGGGCAGGGCGGCCAACACCACCGCCGCTCCGGCGGCCAGCCCCAGCGCCTGCGGCGAGGCCCCCAACTGGCGAAAGATCGCTTTGTCGGCGGTGCCTTCGATGCCGCCCTTGGTAACGACGATGCCGGCGGCGGTGGACACCAGCAAAGCCGGTATCTGCGAGACCAGGCCGTCGCCGACGGTCAGGGTTGTAAAGGTGGCGAACGCATCGCCGATTGGCATGCCATGTCGCAGGACACCGATCGCCAGCCCGCCGACGATGTTAATAACGGTAATGATCAGACCGGCGATCGCATCGCCGCGCACGAACTTCGCGGCGCCGTCCATGGCGCCATAGAACGAACTTTCTTCTTCCAGTTCGCGCCGCCGCCGCTTGCCCTCCACGTCGTTGATCGATCCCGAGGACATCTCGGAATCGATCGCCATTTGCTTGCCTGGCATCGCATCCAGGCTGAACCGGGCAGCGACCTCGGCGATGCGGCCGGAACCTTTCGTGATCACCATGAAATTCACGACGAGCAGGATCGAGAAGACAATGACGCCGATCAGCACGTCGCCGCCCATCAGGAAGCCACCGAACGCGGCGACGACATGCCCCGCCGCCAGCGGTCCTTCGTAGCCGTGCGACAAAACCAGCCGCGTGGTGGCCACGTTCAGCGACAGGCGCAGCAGCGTGCTGATCAGCAGCAGGGTGGGAAAGCTGGTGAAATCGAGAGGCCGGATAATGAACAGGCCCACCATCAGGATCAGCACACTGGCGGTCAGCGAGATCGCCAGCCCGCAATCCAGCAGGAACGGCGGCAGCGGCAGCACCAGGATGACCAGCAAGGCCATCACCCCGAAAGCCAGGCCGATGTCGCTGCCGATACGGAACGGCTTCAGGCGCTGTAAAATCCCGGCCATCCGTTCAGGCCACGCCAATCACGACCGGCCGCGGAATCTTGGTGCCGCCGCGCTCATACTCATGTAGTTTGTTACGCAACGTGCGGATCGAAATACCAAGCACCACGGCCGTCTGCGTGCGATTGCCCTTAAGCTGGCACAGCGTATCCAGGATCATATCCTTTTCCACCGCCTCGATCGTCCGGCCGCCCGTGGTCATCGGCGTAGCAATTTCCACCGGCACCGGGGTGGTTTCCTCGGCATCGTCCGATGCATCGATGCGGAGTGAAGCCGCGGTGATGCAGGCGCCTGTTTCAGTCAACACGGCCCGATGAATAACGTTCTCCAGTTCGCGGACGTTGCCGAACCAGGAGTGGCGCCGCAGCAAGGCCAGCGCGTCCGGGGCGACGGATTTCGCCAAACGCCCGTTCGCCCTGGCGAATTTACTGGCAAAGAAATCCGCCAGCACAGGCAAATCGTCGGGCCGTTCGCGCAGCGGCGGCACTGTCACCGCAATAACATTCAGCCGGAACAGCAAGTCCGCTCTGAACCGGCCCAGACGCACCTCTTTTTGCAGGTCCCGGTTCGTCGTGGCGACGATACGGACATCGACTTTAACCGGCCGGTCGCCGCCAAGCCGGTCGATCTCGCGCTGCTCCACCGCCCGCAGCAATCGCGCCTGCATCCGCAGATCCATTTCGCCGATATCGTCGAGAAACAACGTGCCGCCGCTCGCAGCCTCAAACTTGCCGATCCGGCGCGATACCGCACCGAAAAAGGCGCCCTCCTCATGGCCGAACAATTCGCTTTCCAGCAGCGCGTCGGGAATGGCCGCACAATTGACCGCCACAAACGGTTCACGGTGTCGGTTTGAACAGCGATGCAGGTGCAGGGCGATCAGTTCCTTGCCGGTGCCGCTCTCGCCGGTGATCAGAACCGTGGCATTGCTGGCCGCCACATGCTCCACCCACCGGATCAGGGCCAGCATCGCCGAGTCCCGGACGACCATGGGTTCCGCGGTCACCAGCCGGTCAACCGGCTGGTCATTCTGTTCAAGACACGGAGAATCCCCGGAAGACTGCCTCATGTCAGTTCGCGCGATCCGACTTCACGATTTCAGTCATCGTGATACCGAGACGGTTGTCATCGACCATCACGACTTCACCGCGCGCCACCAGGCGATTGTTGACATAGATGTCGATCGCCTCGCCCAGTTTGCGATCGAGTTCCACCACCGCGCCGCGGCCCAGTTTCAACAATTGCGAGACCTGCATGGTGGCCTTGCCCAGCACCGCGGAGACGGTGACCGGAACGTCATAAATCGCTTCCAGGTCGGATCTGCCAATGCCAACGGAGTCCACCGGGGCCGCGCCGCCCGGAATCGCATCGAAATCGTCTTCATTCGCCATGGGCCGGGTCCTTTGAGTCGGTTAACGCCGCCTGAAGCGCGTCCATAACAGCCTGCCAAACCTGATCGGGTTGGCGTTTTGCATGGCCCGCACCCCAGCAGACGCGAACCTCGCCCGGCGTCATCGTGTCGATGCCGGTCACCGTAATCGTGCCGCGTTGCTCCGCCGCCAGGCGGGACACCGTGCCGGCGACGTAGTCAGCCAGCGCGACCGGGACGTCGATCCGAACCGCCGGTTCCCTGGACAACCCCGGCAAGACGCGGTCCAGCATAGCCCCCACTTCGTTCAGCCCCGACCGCTCGATCAGCTCGGGCATCACCGCCCGCATCGAGCCGATCAGGGCTTTGGCCAGGGCGGAAGCTGCCCGGTCGGCCACACGGACGGTCTGCTGGCACCCCTGCGCCATGGTGGTTGCGATCAGCGTCAGGGCCTGCGTCTCCGACGCTGTGCGGCTGGCTGCATCAGAGGCGGCCGCGGCGGCCAGACCGGCCGCATAACCCGCATCGAAGCCGGCCTGACGTTCGCCTAGAAGTTCGCTCCGGCTAAACAACGGTTCGACGGGCTGTCGCAGTGCGTCGTCGCTGAAGTCGCGCCGGAACAATGACGCGCTGCCGGGACGCTGCGACAAACCGGGGGCGGCCGGCACAGCGAAGCGAGGCCGGACCCAGTTCAATTCGATGGGCGCGCGTGCGGTGAAATCTCCGTCCATGGCTAAAATACAACCTCTTCTTCGCTGGCAGCCTTGATTTCAATACGCCCCTGAGCGGCCAGATCTTTGGCCACACGCACAAGTTCGGCTCGCGAATCGTCCACCTCCCGCAGTTTGACCGGCCCCAGATTTTCCAGTTCCTCACGCAGCATCTTCGCCGCCCGTTCGGACAGATTCCGAAAGAACAGATCCTTCATCTCGGCAGACGCGCCCTTCAGCGCCATGGCGATCTTGTCTTTCTGCACGGTGCGCAGTAGCACCTGAATGCCCTGAGCCGGGACACGGCCAAGATCCTCGAACGTAAACATCAGCGCGCGAATGCGATCGGCCGCGTCCTGGTCACGACGTTCCAGGGCATCCAGAAATCGGGTTTCCGTCCTGCGATCCAGGTTGTTGAAGATGATCGCCATTTGCTCGTGCGGATCGCGCCTGGCCGTGCGCGCCAGGTTGGACATGAATTCTGACCGCAACGTCCGTTCCACGTCCGCGAGTACGTCCTTCTGCACGGTTTCCATACAGAGCAACCGCACGACAACTTCGGTCGCGAACGATTCCGGCAGTTCCGCCAGCACCTTGGCGGCATGGTCCGGCCGGAGTTTTGAAATAACCACCGCAACGGTCTGCGGATATTCGTTCTTCAGATAACTCGCCAGCACGTCCTCATCGACATTGCCCAGCTTGTCCCACATAGTGCGGCCGGCCGGACCATGAATTTCCTCCATGATCTGCGCCACCCGCGCCGGTGGCAACGACGTCAACAACAGACGTTCGGTGCTTTCGATGCCGCCCACCAACCCGGTCGCGTTGTTAAGACTCTCGGTAAATTCCGCGCATAGTTGCTCGACGATCGCAGCCGGAATGGGTCCGAGATTGACCAGCGCCTTGGAAACCTCGCGGATTTCATCCTCGTGAAGCAACGAGAACAATTTCCCGCCCTGCACGTCGCCCAATGCCAGGATCAGAATTGCCGCCTTCTGCGGCCCTGTCAGATTGCGATAGTCCTGCGTTGTTGTCAGACTCATATCAAATCGCCTTGCCGGCGAGCCAGCCGCGCATGACCATGACAGTTGCGTCGGGCTGGTTTTCCACTTGCTTGCTCAGATTGCGCAGCGAGGATGCCCGTATTTCGCCTTGGATATTCGCCACGTTCAGCATGGTGTCCTTATCGGCATTATCGGCCGCGTCACCGCCGGCCAGTAACAGGTTGTTCGGTGCGCCATTAGCCAACAGGGCGGTCGCCTCGCTCCCGTCAGGACCGGCCAGCGCCGCGACCGCAGCCGGCGGCTGGGCCAGAAGTCCGGTCGCCAATTTCAACGCCATGGGGCGAACGACAAAACCGAGCGAGAACAGGGCGACCAGGGCGATGATACCGATGGTGATCAACCAGATCAGATCGGCTTTTCCCAGTTTCAGCCAGCTCTCTTGCGTCACCGGATCACCAAGATCCTCGGCCGGCGTAAAGCGCATGTTGACGACTTCGACATGATCGCCCCGCTTGGCATCGAACCCTACGGCGGACTTCACCAGCGTGGTCACCCGGGCCAATTCGTCCGGCGTCAGTTCATGCCAGACCGGCTTGCCATCCGCTCCGGGCGTCGTGATCCCATCGACCAGCACCGCCATACTGAGTTTCTTGATGGAAGGAGCGTCATGGATCAGCGTGCGGACGGTCTTGTCGATTTCGTAGCTGGTGTTTTCTTCCTGATGGCTGCCCGCGGTGCCGCTCGATCCGCTGCTTTGCGAGTCCGGGTTCGGCAGATTGTTTTGTACTGAGACGCCCGCCTGGGGTTCGGTCGATTTGTTTGAATCAGTAACGGTCTGCTGGTGGCGAACCACCTGCTTGTCGGGATCGAACTGCTCATGCGTTTCATTGATACGGTCAAAGTCCATCTCGACGCTGGCTTCGGCTCGGACATGTTCGGGTCCGAAGGTTCGTCCGAGCATCTGTTCGACGTCCTGATCGAGGCGTTGTTCGATCGAGTGGCGGACGTCGTCGTTGCTGTTCGAACCGCTCTCCGAACCGGCGCGTCCGGCGCGGGCCAACAATTCGCCCCGGTTATCCACCAGGCTGATGTTTTGCGCTTTCAGCCCTGTGACCGCAGTCGAAACGAGATTGACGATGGCCTGGACCTCATTGTCACCCATGCGCCTGGCACCCGCCATTGAGATCACGATCGAGGCCTTGGCTTCTTGCTGCTCGCGGGCAAACGGCTCGCGCTTGGCAAGGACCAGGTGCACGCGCGCATTGCGGACGCCCTGGATGGTCCGGATCGTGCGGGCCAGTTCGCCTTCCAGCGCCCGCAGTTGGTTCATCTGCTGCTGAAATTGGTTGGAGGTCAGGCTGTCGCTGCGGTCGAATATTTCGTAGCCGACCGAACCGCCGGAGGGCAGCCCGTCACCGGCCATCGCCAGCCGAAGCCGATCGACCTGGTCCGAAGGCACGAAAATCGCCGAACCGTTGCTTTTAAGTTGATACGTGGCATGCAGCTTTTCCAGGGCCGCGGTCACCTGGGCGGAATCATGCAATTCCAGATCGCTATACAGCAGAGACATCGGCTGATCGCTGCCACGCAGCGCGACAAAACCGATGATCGCCAGGACAGCAATGCCGACGACCGCGATTCCGAGCAGGCGCGGCGCCCCAAGCGATTTCAGACTGTCGAGGAAGCGATTCACCGCGATCCCTGACCATCCGGGTATCGTCCGTTCGCGACGGCATTCAACATCATCCCAGCCTGCACCGTCGCACTCCTCATGCCGATCATCGGATTATAGGAGCGGGGAAACAATTTACCGTGAGCCTGGTGGCTATTTTTGCCGCGGGGCGGCAATTTCGCCGAACGTGCTTTTTTTCCGGCGGTTCTCCCCCCTAAGCAATGGTCGTTTATGACCCCAAAGACACAATTTGGCTGTATGGAACGGCGGTGTTGCCGAACTGTAGTTGGACGGCCTGATTGACCTGCTCGGCGCCGGTCACGGTGCCGACCGACTGGAACGGCACCGCGGTGCCTCCGGCGGTCACCGCGACGGTATAACTGCCATCGGGCAACTGCGCCCCGTTGCTGTCGGTGCCGTTCCACTTCCAGGTATTGGCACCCGCCGCGGCGTTGACGGTCTGCGTCTGGACGGTGGCCCCGCTTGAATTCACCACCGCGATTTGCACCGATTCCGCGGTGTTGGCCTGGAAATTCACCTGTGCGGCGCTGTTCTGTAGGGGCAGGGCGCCGCCCGAGAAAGCCACGCTGGTACCCACAAGGCTGGATGCCTGACTGAGCTGCTGGGTCTGACTGGCGGTCAGAATCTGCCCGAGTGTCGTATTGGTGTTGATTTGTTGGGCAACGCCGGTGAACTGGACCAATTGGCTGGTGAATTGGTTGGTATCCATGGGCGCGGTGGGATCTTGATTTTTGAGTTGGGTTGTCAGCAAAGACAAGAAATCGTTGAAATTATCGGTCAGGGACGCAAGCGTATTCGTTGTGGTCGCCGCCGCCGCGGCGGTGCCGTTCTTCGCCGCGTTAGCGGTCGCTGAGGCGTTAGCAGCAGCGATGGTGCTCGCATAGGTTGATGAAATTGTCATGGCATACTCCGGGTGTGCTGATTGATTACGCTGTCATGTCGATGCCGCCACGGGCCGCGGCTGCCATGACGGACAGAGAGGAAACCGCCTCCTCCGGGTACGAATTCGCGACGTTGACCGGCTGCCCGTCGCTCGCCTGGTCGTCCGGGCCGCCCCATCCGGCCATCCCGCCGCCCGCCGAACCGCTGTTATCCCAGGAGAACGAAAGACTGTGGCCCTGCTGCCCGACGCCGGCCTGATCCAATGCCTGGTTGAGACTGCCCTGGTCCTGCCGCAACAGGTCCAGCGTGACCAGTTGTTCCGCCGCGACATGGATGGACGTCGTCCCATCCGTGGCCCGCTCCACCGTTATGTGGACCTGACCCAGTTGATCCGGGGTGATCGAGATCGATAACCGGCTGCTGCCCTGGCCTTGTGTCCCTTGGCTTTGGGCCATGGCTATAATCGCCGGGGCAATTTGGGCCGCGACCGGGAGGCCAGCGGCGCCTTCGGCCGAAACAGAGCGCAGGGCTGTGGTGCCGCTCGCGGCGGCGGTTTGGAAATCGGCAGGCAGGATCGGACTCGTTTGTGGATTGGCTGATGGCGTGCCCTTAGCGGGCTCCACCGGCCCGGAGATGGTTGCGGGCTTGGACTCGCCAATGAAAGCGACGGCCCCGGTCACCGCGACGCCGGCCAGATCGGGAACGCTGGCCAGGTTTGGCAAGCCAATGAATTGCACCGAGAGTGGCGTGTCCGGGCTGTCCGCATCCGGCGCGACGTCTGTCTGGACACCGGCTGCCAGCGGATCGGTGGCCGCTAAGCCAGGGGCTGCCCGTCCTGAACCCTTGGCCACGGTCAGACCCGAGAGTGCTATGCCGGCCAGCGGCTGGACCCTTTCACTCAGCGACGCGGGCGTTACCGTCTGTTGTGCCACAGCGACCGGCTGGCCGGTCGCTGTGGCTGGTTTGACGACAGGAACAGGCGTGGTTTCCAACGGCATGTTCGGAGTGCTCGCGGGCTGGCTGACCGCCGGTTGCGGCGAAGATGTGCCGGCCACGGCGTTGTCCGCACCGGCTGGGGCCGTTTTGGATAGCGACGGAGGCATCGCCGCCGGGGGCAACGCAACCCGGTCCTGTGGCAAGCCCGGGCGCTCCAAGCCATGCTGTGTCGGTCCTGTCGCTGGACCTGCGGCGCCTAAGACCGCGGCATTGCCAGCACTGGTTGCCGGCGTTCCGGCCTGCGAAGGAGGCGGCGTCACCGGGTTCAATCCGCCCGAGTCCTGAGCTAAGCCAGGGCGGTCCAAGGGATCCCGGGTACCGGGTCCTGTCGCTGGACCCGCGGCGCCGATGACGGGTGTCCAGATGGACAGACCCGCGCGATCTCCGGTCTCGCCTTGATAACGGCCCGCGAGCTGGTCGGCTGGCCCTGGACCCGATGCGAGGTCCGAGGGCGCTATCTGCAGGGGCGGCGGCGTTAGCAAATCGGTGCCCACGATCACGACGGACGAGGCCGGCGTTCCGGCGCTATCCGGTTTGGCCTCTGGCGATGCTCCTGGTTTGGCGCGGTTGACCGTTGACCCCGGATCGCGACGTCCGCCGCCGATCTGGGGCATTTGAAGCGTATCTTCAACGTTCGGTGATTTTTGCGGGCTGCCGCCCACCGGCATGGCCTGCGTGGCGACAGCCGCCGGAACGCCGGTTTTGCCGGGTTGCGGTGTCGGCCCATCGATGGATTTGCGCACCGCACCCAGAACCGCGCCGAACACCGACGCCTTCCCCAGGGTAAAAGATGCGGCTGCCTCCCCCGGTGAGGATATCGGTGATGTCGGGCCGGCTGCCAAAGGTTTCAGCATGATCATCCTGACAGGAAACAAAATCGCAAACCCGTTTCATGCCGAGACAAGAAGTCCAGCATCGGCACCCGGGTGCGTCGGGCAATAATTGCCGCCAAACGGCGAATATGCCCTTGCAGCGGAAAGTTTTGCTTAGGCCATCAATGTCTCCATGATATGAGGCGCTATCGAACATATAGCCGCCGAGAATATTTTGCCTGCGAGGTGGCGCGAATGGCGCACATCATTATTTCCCCATTCAGGCACAGGGGATCACATGTCACTTATTGGTTCGTTAAACGCCGCGGTGGGCGGCATGAATGCTCAGTCCGCGGCGCTTGCTTCGATCAGCGACAACGTCGCGAACAGCCAGACCGTTGGTTTCAAGGAAACCGACACCGCGTTTGAGGATTACGTCACGCAATCCACCTCCACATTTCATGCGCCGGGCGCCGTCGTGGCATTGCCGCAATACACGAATTCGGTTCAAGGCACGATCACCCAGGTCAGCAACCCCACGTCCCTGGCGATCTCCGGCGCCGGGTTCTTCCCGGTTCAGCTTCCCACCGGGGCGAATTCGTTCAATCCGCAGCAGTATTATACCCGGGCAGGTGATTTCACAGCCGATATCAACGGCTATCTGGCGAATTCGAGCGGTTATGTGCTGGATGGCTGGCCGGCCACGAATTCCGCCGGGACAGCCTTCAACACCAATGCCTTAGGGCCGATTCAGGTCAGCCAGGCCCCCTCCGCGCCGGTCGCGACGTCCAACATCACGCTGGCCGCCAACCTGCCATCCGTGCCGCCAGCCGGCACAACCAGCTATTCATCGACCATCCCGGTGAATGATGCCAGTGGAAACACCCAAAACGTCACGTTGAACTGGTCGCAGGTCAACATCTCGGGTCCGGTGACCGCAGCCAACCCGACCACAACGACACCGGCCAATCCTATCGTGGCGAACGAATGGGCGCTCACGATCACTGCCGCCGGAGCGACCGCCGGTGCGTCAACCGGTCCGTATCTGGTCACTTTCGGTAACGGTACGACAGCACCCGCCGGCACCATCCAGAGCATAACGCTGGGGACAGCGGCGGCATTGGGGACGCCGGCCACAGCGATCACGTTAGCGAAGGACACGGCCCAACTCCAGACCGACACCGCGACATTGGCGACCGACACGGCCGCAGGAGCATCGGTCGCGACGTTGGGCACAGACCAGGGCAAGGTCACGACGGATCAGGGGAATGTGACGACCGATACGGGGAATTTGGCGACCGCGGCCGCGGCACTTGCTGCTCCGGCCAACACGCCGGCAACCATTCCGCTGGCGCTCGACTTCGGCGTCGGCCCGCAAAACATATCGCTGAACCTGGGCCAGTTCGGCACCACCAGCGGCATTACGCAGTTCGCCGGCACCGGCTATGCGGTAGCCTCCCAAACCCAGAACGGTTCCGCCCAGGGCAACTTCAGTTCGGTCACTATCCAACCGTCCGGCCAGGTCGTCATCAACTACGACAATGGGTCCAGCAAGACGATTGCCCGGGTCCCGTTGGCAAATTTCGGCAGCCCGGATTCGCTGCAACAGCAGGACGGCCAGGCCTTCACCGCAACGTTGAACAGCGGCGCCGCCAATATCACGGCCGCGGGCACCGGTGGCACCGGCACCATGGTGGTGGGCGCGGAGGAAGGCTCCAACGTCGATATCGCCTCGCAGTTCACCCAAATGATCGTTGCGCAACGTGCTTACACCGCGAACTCCAAAGTCATCACCACGGCGAATTCGATGATGCAGGACGCGCTGAACATGATCCAGGGCTGATGCGTTCCATCCCACGGGTCTGTAAGGACGTCCGAACCGCAATGCGCCAAACCGGCGCCAAATCGGGACAAGCAACATGAGTGGTTCGCTCAACGCGATCTCGAATACCGCCGCCAGCGGCCTGGCTGCCATCCAGGCGTCGATCGGCGTTGTCAGCGACAACGTCGCCAACGCCGGGGTCGCCGGATACACGACCAAGACGCAGGATCTGTCCGTCTTTGAGGTCGGAACACAGTCATTTGGCGTCCGAACCGGACAGATCTCGCGATCCGTCGATACGGCCGTGCAAGCCAGTGCGTGGTCATCGGCGGCCAGCGTCAGCGCCCTGACGGTCCAGTCGCAAACATTGCAGGCGATCAATGCGACCCAGGGCACGCCGGGCGCCGGTACCAGCCTGGCCGACGCCGTATCCGGCTTACAGGCCGGGTTCACTCAGTTACAGGCGCAACCATCCTCACCGGTCCAGCAGTCCGCGGTCGTCGCCGCGGCTGGCACGCTGGCTAATGCGATCAACAACACGGCCAATACGATAACCAGCGAAAGGAACAACGTTCAGTCGCAGATCGTGACGACGGTCGATTCAATGAATTCCGCGCTGGCGATTGTTGAATCGACAACCCAATCGCTGATGTCGGCCGTTGCATCGAACAGCAGCACCGCCGGCCTCGCCGACCAACGCGACGCCGCCTTGCAAACGCTGTCCGGCACCCTCAGTCTGCACTACAATGAACAGACCGACGGCAGTATTACCATTCTGGGCCAAAATGGGCTGTCGATCCCGCTGGACAGCCGGTTCTCAACCGCAAGCGCGGTGCTGTCTCCCACATCCACCTATGCGCCGAGGACGGCCTCGATACCGCCGATCCTGCTGCAATCGAGCAATCCGGCGATCCCGCCGGTGGATGTGACCAGCCAGCTATCGGGCGGCCAACTGGGTCAACTGGTGCAATTACGCGATACCACTCTCCCGGCCTATACCGCCAGCCTGGATACGTTCTCCGCCAATCTCGCTACTCAATTCAGCAGCCAGGGCCTGCAACTCTTCACGGGAGGGGGCGGAGCAACGATTGCCGGCAGTTCTACAGGGTTGTCATCGCAGATCCAGGTCAACACGGCGGTCATCAACACGCCCACGATGGTGCGCGACGGAACCGGTTCGGCGAACACAGCGCCGCAGATCGCAGGCTTTACCACGGTCATCGACGCCGTGCTGAACTCCACATTCACTGGCGGCGGAACAAGCCTGGCCACGCAGGCGCAAAGCTTCGTGTCGCGGCAATCCGCCGACACGGCTCAGGCCGGTACGGACCTGACCAACGCTACCGCCTATCAAACGACGCTCACCGGCGCCTTATCGAGCGGATCAGGTGTCAACGTGGATCAGCAGATGGGCCTGATGATCCAGTTGCAGAACTCCTACCAGGCGAATGCCCAGGTAATGACGGCAACCCGCACGATGTTCACCGCGCTGCTGAATATATTTGCTCAGAGCTGATGCACCCCATGATCGGAAAAGACATGTCAACCCTTGTACTGGAATTGAAGGCGGACGACCTGTTGATCATCAACGGGGCGCCGATGAAGGTCCGCAACAAAACCCGCATAGAGCTGAACGGCACGGCACGATTTCTGTTCGGCAAGCAAATCATGCCGCCCGGCGCCGACACCACCCCGGCCCGCAGACTCTATTACGCAATCCAAACCGCTTATATCGGCAACGATGTCGAACGTCCCCCCGCTCGGGATTTGGCGCAACGGTTCGCCAACGATTTCGCCCAACACACGACCAGCCGGCTGGTGGTGGAAATCCTGAACGATGCCATGCGCGCGGTGAAAGAGGATCGCTGCTATGACGCATTGAAACTGGTGCGCCGCGTCATCCTGCACGAGGACGCGGTCTTGAAAGGTTCGGTTATGCCGTCCCGAGGAGTGGCAGCCTGATGAGCGGAACAATCGGCGCATCCACCTATGGCACCCTGGACCGCATGCTTGCGTCAGCCAGTTCGCTACGGGACCAGTATGCGACACTCCAGGAGCAGACAACAACCGGTCTGATCTCCCAATCCTATTCAGGCATCGCGTCCAATTCATCGCAGGTCTTGAGCCTGTCCGCGTTATCCAGTCAACAGACGGCGTACCAGCAATCGATCACGCAGGCCCAGGGCCAGGCCACGGTCATGCAGACTGCGCTGTCCCAGATCGGAACCCTGGTCAGCACGTTGAGTGCGAGTGCCCTGAGCGCGACCACGTCGTCATCGCCCAGTGCCATCACCAGCATGGCGCAACAGGCCAGCCAGGCCCTGTCGCAGTTGGAGGCGGCGCTGAATACGTCGTATGAGGGCGATTACGTGTTTTCCGGCGCGGACACCTCCAACCCGCCGGTGCCCGCCACCATAGCCAGTTCAGCGATGTACTCTCAGATTGGCACCGCTGTTGGACAGCTTGCCACGACATCAGGCACGCCATCGATAGCGGCGACGGTGATCGCGACCACCGTGACAGCGACCACGGCAGCCAGCGGGGCTGCCAGCGTGGCAACCACCCCGCCCACGAATATCTTTTCGAACTATCTGTCGCTGGCGGGAGCCAATGCAGCGGTCACGGTTCAGATCGGTCCGTCGCAAAGCGTAAGCCTGGGCCTGCCCGCGAACCAGATCGGGGCTCCGTCCGCGACTGGAACGGGTAACGCGATCAGCGACGTGATCCGCAGCCTGGCAGTGATGGCGAACAGCACCAGCGCCATGGCATCGAATCCCGATTTCGGGAAATTGATGAAGGATGCCGCGGCAACGCTGACGTCTGCCGGCACGAGTTTGTCGCAAGAAAGCGGCCAAATCGGCCTGTCGCAAGATACCATGACTACCGCAGCCAGTTCCTATACCTCCATGCAGACTGTCATGGCGAGCCAACTTAACAATCTGACCAACGTGGATATGGCGACCGTGATTTCGCGTATGCAAACGGTCAATACTCAGTTGCAATCGAGCTACCAGGTGCTAGGCGAAATGAGCAAATTGAACCTGGCCAGTTATCTTTAGACCGCAAGATGAACGTTTCAGATACGGTTACCGATGCATCGCTGGACCCGGCCGATTGGTCTCGGCTTCGAACACTCGGTCATCGCATGCTTGATGACGTGTTCGACGAACTGGCCGGCATCCGGAATGAACCGGTGTGGCGGCCGATGCCCGACGCCGTGCGGAACGCGTGGTCAGACAAGCTGCCGCGACAGGGAACAGAGGCCGAGGACGTTTATCGCAGTTATCAGGCAACGATCGCGCCGTATGGCGTCGGCAACCGCCACCCCCAATTTCTGGGTTGGGTCCACGGCGGCGGGTCGGCGATCGGCGTGTTGGCCGACATGCTGGCGGCCGGGCTGAATGCCAACTGCGGCGGTCGTGATCATGCGCCCATCGCCTGCGAACGGCAGGTCATCCGATGGGCCTCCGAGATGTTGGGAATGCCGCCGGAGTCCTCCGGACTGGTGCTCAGCGGCACCTCCATGGCGAATTTCGTTGCTATTTTGACCGCCCGCGCCGCGGCATTTGGAGAGGGCATCCGACGAACCGGCATTTCGGGAGTGCAACCGGTCGGCTATGCATCCGCTGGTGCGCATATGTGCGTGGCGCGCGCCTTCGATATGGCGGGACTTGGCGCCGACGCGTTGCGTCTGATTCCGAACGATGCAGATGGTGCCTTGAAGCTTGCCGACTTGCGAGCACGCATTGCCGAGGACCGGGCACTGGGATTTCACCCGTTTGTCGTCATTGGCACCGCCGGCAGTGTCGATATCGGTGCGATCGACGATCTTTCGGGGTTAGCCGAAATTTGTCATCAAGAACACCTGTGGTTTCACGTCGATGCGGCATTCGGCGCCATCGCGATGCTGTCGCCCGCACTACGGCTCCGGTTTGCCGGGATGGACCGCGCGGACTCGGTGGCATTCGATTTTCACAAATGGGCCCAGGTTCCTTATGATGCCGGCGGCATCGTCGTGCGCGACGCCGATGCGCACAGAGCGGCGTTTGCGCGTGAGGTCGCCTATCTTCGCCGCGATGCACGCGGCCTGGCGGCCGGGGAACCCTGGCCGGTCGATTTGGGTCCCGAACTGTCCCGCGGCTTTCGCGCGCTCAAGGTCTGGATGACCCTGAAGACCTACGGCGCCGATCGCATCGGCCGGGTGGCGGAACAATGCTGCGACCTCGCCCAACGCTTGGCAGCGTTGATCGATGCCGAACCGCTTCTGGAGCGATTGGCACCTGTGCCGCTCAACATTGTCTGCTTCAGCTACCGGCTCGGCGATAATGCCATGCAGGCGGCGATTGCGGCGGATCTGCAGGAAGCCGGCGCTGTCGTCCTGTCCACGACGACAATCGGGGGGCGAACCGCGTTGCGCGCCGCTTTCGTCAACCACCGCACACGGCGCGAAGACACCGTCGCGGTGGTTCGTGCCGTGCTGGCTGCGGGAGCCGCAAGGCTGGACCGAATAGAATCGGTCCCGGAAAAAGAACCGAGGGAAGTGGCGTGAACACGGTTGTGTATTCGACGCTGGGTCCCGTGATGGCACAGGATCAACCACCCAGCCCGCTTTTAAGGCAGGCCCAGGAACACGCGGCCAGCCAGGACTGGGTGGCGGCTTACCATGTTCTGCAACAAGCAATCGAGGTTCCCGCCGACCAGCGATGCGCTCGATTCATGCTCTGGGAAGTCTGCCAAAGCCTGGGGTATCCCGCCGTTGGGCTGGCGAATTTGCATGCCGCCTTGCAAGACAATCCCATCACCACGCGTTATTCCGCCGCACCGTGCCGGCGCGTATTGGTTCTGGCCGTCCCCGGAGACTTCCAGGCGAACCTTCCCTTGGCCGCTCTGCTCGGTGCCAACGACACCGAACTCCATACACTTTGGCTGTCCGACCCGGAGTCTGTGCTGGCCGATCCATTGTCGGCGTTCAGAGGTTCACCGCCACCTCCGTTCGACTGCGTTTTCATCGCCATTGCTGAAGACACACGTCACCATCTGGCGCTGAAGGCGGCCGATTGTTTAGCCGGATTCCTGGCCGTTCCGGTGATCAACAACGGCGCCCGAATCAGCGCGGTCTCACGGGCAGGCGCTTGCGAACTGTTACGGACACTGCCGGACACGATCGTCCCGTCACAACGGCTGATCGAACGATCGGCGCTGAGTACGGGCGACCTGTCGTTTCCCGTGATCGTCCGACCCAGCACCTCACACGCGGGAAAAAATCTTGCCCGCATCGAAACGGCTGAAGAGTTGCGCGTCTACCTTAAACAGGTGGCGGACGAGGTGTTTTACGTCGCGCCGTTTGTAGATTATCGCAGCGCTGACGGGTTTTGGCGCAAATATCGCGTTATCTTTGTCGATGGTCAACCTATGCCTTACCATTTGGCCATTCATAACGACTGGGCGATCTGGTATTATAACGCACGCATGGATCTCGATTCCTGGAAACGGAACGAGGAAGCGCGGTTCGTTGAGGCCATGGCGAGTGTCTTGCCGGCCAGGGCCATGAAGGCATTGCACGCGGTTGGCGAAGCCATCGGTCTGCATTATTTCGGCGCCGATTGTGGTGTTATGCCCGATGGCCGCCTGGTGGTGTTCGAGATCGAAACCGGGATGATCGTGCATGACTGGGACCCGCCGGAGATCTACCCGTATAAGCGCGAATGCGCGCGATCGATCCGCGGGGCCACGGAGGCCATGTTCGACCGATCGATTGCAGCGCGGACGGCCCACCCGACTTAAGGCCCGCTCCTGATTTTATATCGATAAGACATCATCAATGCCGGTCACCCGCCGATTCGTCAAATATGATGAAGACTGGCAGTCACAGGCCGCCACATAATATTCCGTCCCGAACGGCAATATAACGTAATACAAAATCGCCGTAGCGCGCACCTTATTCCAACTTCGGAATACGTGGTGTAACATACCGTCGCTATTATCAAAAAACTCCCGATATAGACTCGATAACTCCATCACATTAAGTTGCTTTCGCCGTCGCCATGACGTAGTAGTGCGGCAGCGAGGTTGATAGGCACAGCGCTTTTTCGTAGCCAAAGCAAAATTGTTTGGCCGAAAAAATTCTATGCCATCAGCAAACGGGATTTTCGCTCCTCAAGACCAACAATTTTTTCGTTCCACCACCGCGTGGCGCGAAACCTTTTTGCCCACTAAAGGGGCAACATCGATATGACTTATGTGATCGTCCAGTCTTGTTGAGGTGGAGCAAAAATGCGTTCAACATCCCGCCCCGGGGTTCAGCCTTTGCTACGCAAGGCATTGTCAACGTCCAAAATCCTGAGTGCGGAGCGAGAGCGCGAGCTATTAATGCGTTATCATACCGATAATGACAAATCGGCGATGGATGAGTTGGTTCGGTCGCATATGCCCATGATCTTCCGCGTTGCCGGCGGAAACGCCAGAAATCCCGGGGTCGATATCAACGACCTGGTGCAAACCGCAACCGAAGGGCTTCTGATTGCCATCAATCGTTGGTCATTTGAAAAATCTGATGCCGGCGGCGCCAGATTTGCGCAAGAGGCTGCACTGGCAGCCGCCGAAAAAGCCGACGCCGATCATACACCGGATGCAGAGCCGGTCGCCCCGGATGCTGAAGCCGAGGTGCCCCGCTTTTCCAGATTGGCAACTTATGCCATGTGGTGGATGCGGATTCTGCTGACTGACACCGTGATCGAACAACGCGGCGTCATCGTGCGAGCCAAAAACCCCAAGGTTCGCAAGGCCCTGTTCAATCTGCCGATGGCCATCAAAAAGCTGAACCTTCAGCTTCCGGTTTCCGGTTCCGATATCGGACGCATTGCCACTTACCTCGGCATCGGCGAACGAGAGATAGAAGAGGCGCTGATTCATGCCGCCGGAGACGTGATGCTGGACGAACCCGTTGGCGACGGAACCATGCTGCGCGGCGAGGTCATCGCTGACGAGCGCGCAGAAGGTGAGGAAGGCATTCTCGCCCGGCTGGCATCTACCGAACGGTGGAGTGCCGTTTGTCACAGCCTGATGGCCTTGCCGCCCCGCGATCGCTTCATTCTGATAACCCGTTATCTTCTGGTCCCGAAATGGAAATTGGATCGGCTGTCCGACACCCTGAAGATGTCGCGTGAACGCATCCGTCAGATCGGTGTCGATGGCCTGGCACAGATCAAACGAACCATAAACGAAGGCGAGACGATCCGCGACCGGCGGCGGCCGGGGCGTCCGGCGTTCACTCACCCCTCCTTGATCCCGTTGTTGCGCGGTGTCGATGCGCTCGAACGCGGCATCGGAGGCACCGGCGTCATCCTCAATCCGCCCCCGCCATCCGCGGAAGCTGAGGTTACAGCGTTGGTCACCGCGATCGAGCGTGCCTGCGCGTCATCCGACCCCGGCGCGATCGCTGCGTTCCTCGTTGACCAGAAGCTCAAGATCGGGCCGACCCGGATCGTTAACAATCTGGCGCTGCCGGGCCGGCCCGACCCGAACGCTGAAGCGGTCCAAGAGATTTGCCAGCTAGCCTAGACCTGGCGGCGATACCCGGCCGTCAGATCCAGGCTGTCCGCGCGGCCGACAGAAACTCGTAGGCGGTGACTATGGCGTTCAGGTCGCCGCCTCGCCTGGACTTCAATGCCTGATGGGTTTGCCGCAAAATCTCCATCACCGGTTGGACCAGAGTCGCCGGCATCCGGCTTGCCCAAAGGAGGAAGTCTTCCTGAAATCGTGCCAGCGCATTCTCGATCCCAAGTGCGGCCGGATCATCCAGGTCAACCGGGTCGATGCCAGAGAAATCCCCCGACGTTAACGAATCGAGCGGAGTCAGTCCCTGACTACGAAAGGCACGGTTCAGTTGACCGCGGGCCAGCATCAGCACGTGCGTCGCTTCCGGGTCATCCATCAGCGGACAGAGATCGATATGGTCTGCCACGATTTCGGGCAGGATGTCGGGCACGGCAAGCCCTCCTGGCAGCGTTATGAAATGAACGTCACTCAAGCGAAGCTCGTTATTTGTAGCATATCATGAGCTGCGGCATGCACCGGGTATGTCACAGCCGGTCGCGCACCGTCAATTCCGTTCTCAAACCCTCCAAAATAATTTTTTTTAAGATTACGGCGTTACTTGCCCGTGGCAGCGCGCTCAATCCGTCACGGTCGTCGATGTCCGGGTCACCTGCCTCGCTCGCGTGGCGGCAGATGAAACCGGCCCGGCTGATGAATGTTGGATGTCGCCTGAAGCGGGCAGGTTGCGCGGAAAGATGCCCATCCGCCGGCGGTGCGCGCCGCCGGCTATCTACCGCCGGCAACCGCGGCCAACACCGCCCCGAACGAGGAAGCCCCGGACGCGCCGTCGGACTTACCGCTGACCGAACTGGCCGACGTAAGCTGTTTCCACTCCGACGCGGCGGCATGGCCAATTTTGTCAATCGAACCGATCACGCTGCTGGCCGCAAGAATTGGGATCATCATGAACTCCATTTGCCGTTAAATGAAACAGTGCATTCGAAGGGAGGCATGCCATCAATGGAGCTCTCCACACTTCTACTTTATAGGCCGCCACCGGAAAATGCGGTCATTGTAATGAGATGACTCGTGGCATCGGCGTCCTGACCGGCTGCAAGCGATATGAACCCAGACCGCGTCCGGATATCCCAACCGCCGCGGATGCCGGCACCACCGAGCCGCCTACTCCCGAAACCATCGCATTGGATTGGGCCAGCATGATTCGGCCGCCATTGCCCGGCAGGCGAATGATATTGCCCTGACCGGCCAGCATGCCCGGCATCGACATGACCGGCGTCGGCCAAATTCCGGCAGGATGATCGGAAAGCGTCGCGTATGTCGCCTCCCCTCTGGCTTCATCTGCCATCGCGGCAACGACTTTTTCGCGGTAGGGGCCTCCTTCTCTGGGATCGGCGGAGTGATACCAGGCAGACGCATCTTCCCAATGTCCGGTCTTGTCCCGTAGTTCATTCAGGAATTTAACCGCATACCGGGCGTTCATAACGGGGTCGAATGCTTCCTCAAGATCGCGGAAGGCGCTCGGATGATACATCAGGTTGACCTGGAGGCAGCCGACATCGATGGATCGCACGCCCCTCGCCTGAAGCTGGGCAACGAATGCGATCGCTTGCGATTTGGTGTCGAAAAACCGGCCCTGGCCTTCCGCGTTGACCGTCCACGGCCAGGGATGCACATGGCCGGTGACTGGATCAATGCGACCGGATTCCACCCGCCCAATTGCGCTCAACATATGTGGCGGCAGTCCACTGCCGGGATCCACCCTTTGGATCGCAGACCGGCACAGCAGGCTTTGTTCGGACGCATCGCCAAACGGCGCGGGCATCGCGGCGGCACCGGTCACCCAAAGCATTCCGGCGATCACCAGAGTCGCAACGAAACCGCACGCATTCATGCCAGGAACGGAACTTCGATCCGGCCGATGCGCGCCATAACCCGCACCTCCAGCCCGGCCACGCCACCTGGTTCGCCCGCAGCCTTCCAGGACGCCAGTTCGGCCTTGACCGCGACGCTGATCATCCCGCGCGCCACCTCGAATCCATTGCGCCGCGACATCTTGTCCGGCTTCGGGTCCGCCGGAGGCAGGGGGGGATCTTTGCCGCTGGCCGCAACGGATCCCCGGCCGCGCCCGGCCAGGATGTCGCGTGCTTTCTGTGACAAGGCGACGCGGGTGACCGCGAACGGTGCGGCCTCGTTGCGCTTCAGCTCCAAAAGTCCCGCATCCCGCATCCGCACCAGGTCTTGTTCTGCCTGGAAACCTTGTTCGCGCACCGCTACGCCACCGTGAAACGCAAGTTCAGAACAAAACGCCAAATCCCTTGGAATCGCCTCTTGCTGAGCCGGCGTCACGATCGGTGCAACGGCGCGAACCGCGTCTTTGACTGGCCGGGGTATCCAAGGGCGCAGTTGTGGCATCGCTATATTTTTTCCACTTCCGAATCGAGTGCTTCGGCCAGTTGCATCAGCAGGGGGGCATCTCCCGGAATCATCCGCTCAAACGCCTCCACCATATCAAGCGCGGTCGTGAAAACCCTTTGAAAGATAGCCAGTGGCCCCCTTGTTGCGCCGGCCTCACCGAACAACGCCAAGGCGGCATCAGGCCCATCCTGGCGCAGCGTCGCGCGGGCGCGCTGGGACAAATTGCGCAAAGTCTGGAGCGCGAAGATTTCCATCGGCCTTGTGCCGGAGGTATGCGCGTCATCCACGAATTCAGGGGCGTTGACCAGGGACTCGAGCCGTCCGAGTGTCATATCGATAATGGAATTTTGCAAGCCCGCGAAATCACTAGCCGACATCGCCAGCAGCAACTCCTCGGCTTCGCTCAGTCGCTCGCCCCGCTGCCGCCGTTCCGTCAGCGCTTCGTGAAAGCCGCACAGCCAGACAGCGAGGCGTAACCCGCCGTCACCCAGCCGGACGCCGAAGCCAGAGGTCGCCCGGGCTGACGATGCAGGTTGGCTGGTGTCGGGCGACGTGACCGTGGCCTTATCAGCCCGAACGGCGGCGGACACGCGCCGTTTGCGGCGATCGACGGGTTCCGTTGGCGTTTCGCCAGCCGGGCGCCCTTGTGGGACCGCGGCAGGCTCCGACACCACAGCCCGCAACAATGGGACCGGGCGATCACGGTCTTTCCGCTCCCTGTTTTGGGCCGCGGCAGAAATCACTTCGTGCAGGCCATTGTTCATTTTGTACCGGGATCAGAATAGTGAATGTAGTCTCCGGCAAACCGATAAGGACTGGACCGCTCACAGCAATCCAGAACTCCGGGGCCTGACACTTGATTATAGGGGGCACCGCTGGAATTCCACGAACGCCAGATTCTTGTTTTAAGAAACAAAGTATTCGGCACGTCCGGTTTTTTTCCAGGATACCATTATATGGGATTCGACAGACCAAAGGATGACGCTACGTGGATGCTGTTTTGAAACGGCCAGCCGATATCACCAAGGCTGCCCATCGTTCGTCGCCCCTCGGGCGCGGACCGATCACGCTCTTGCGCCGTATGATGCGGATACTTCGGCCGGACGGTACAAGCGACACCACCGTGCTTGCGTCCCCCACTCTGCCAGGTTTCGCCATTGCACATGGTCAACCGGACATGATTTTGATCTCGAATTCCTACGGCGCGATCACTTTTCAAAACGCGGCCACCGCGACGAACTGGGGATACAAGGCGCTGGAGTTAGTCGCCGCACCGATCGGGGGGCTGGTTCACCGCGACGATCAATCAGCGTTTCAGGACTTTTGGGCGCAAGCGCTTGGAACAGTCCAGCCGGGTCAGCACGGATCGATCGAACTTAGAGTGCGCGACGGGTTCGGCCGCTGGCGCGTTGCCCACTTGACCGGAACAAATCTTCTCGGCGACCCGTCGGTGGCGGGACTCGTTATGGTCGCCCACGATATCACCGAACGCAAAGCGCTGGAGCAGCATGTTCTGCTTGATACACTCACCGGACTTCCGAATCGGGTCCTCGGCTACGACCGGCTGGAACAGGCTCTGATCCGCGCTCGTCGGCGCAAGGACGCCATCGGATTGCTCGTTTTGGAATTCGGCACTGTCGAATCCGAGATCGGCGACACGCTGCTGATCGAAGCGACCGGGCGTCTGCGCGGCTGCGTGCGTGCCGAGGACACGGTCGCCCGCCTGGGCGGCGCACAATTCATGGTGGTGCTGGAATTCCTTGCCGATCCAGGGGACGCGTCATCGATCGCAACGACGATTACGGACCAGTTCCGGCGGCCAATCCGCATCGGCGATCGAGACATCCCGCGGTCGGTCAGCATCGGCCTCGCGCTGAGCGACGGTCCGGACGAAAGCGCCGACACATTGCTGCGGAAGGCAAACGCCGCCATGCAGCGGTCCAGGAACGAACACCGTTCCCCGGTGATGTTCGTGGCCGGACTTCACGCTGACGCGCCGGCCCGTCCCGGGATAGAAGCCGATCTGCGGCACGCCATCGATGAAGGCCGATTACGCATTCAATATCAGCCGGTCATCATCCTGGCCTCGGGGCGGATCGACGCCATCGAGGCACAGGTGTACTGGCAGCATTCCGAACACGGCCTGATCCCACCCGCCACATTCATCCCGATCGCCGAGGAAACCGGACTGATCATACCGATCGGAAAATGGATTCTGGACCAGTCCTGTCTTCAGCTTGCGCAATGGCACCGGGAGTTTCCCCACGACCCGCCGCTGACATTGTGCGTCAATCTGTCGCCGCGGCAGTTGCAAAAGCCGTTCCTCGCGGCTGACATCATCCAGGCTCTCCTCGAAGCCGGCCTGGCCGCCAGTTGCCTGCGGTTGCAGCTTGCCGAAAGCGCCATCATGGGAGATTTTAAGGACTGCATCCGACCCCTGTGGGAACTCAGGGAGCTTGGGGTCAGGATCATAATCGACAATTTCGGCACCGGCCGGGCCTCGTTGCCATATTTGAAACGACTCCCTTTGGACGCACTGAAGATCGATCCCGCCTTCGTTGCCCGCGCCGGTGCCGAACGACAGGCCAGCGCCGCCATCGGAACCATCATCGCCACCGCCAGATCGCTTGGCCTGAAAGTAATGGCGGACGGAATCAAAACGGCAGCGCAGGCGGCGCTGCTGCACGCCAACGGATGTGAATTCGGTCAGGGCGATCACTTCGGCAAGCCGCTCGACGTTCGGCAAACAACCGCATTGCTGGAAGCCGCGGCGCACCGAACCCGGGCGGCATAATTGAAACAATCCCTATATCCGTAAGAAGACCCGGCCGGCACACGCGGCAGGCCACGCATAACCAACTTGAGGACGCTGATTCGTCTGCAAGCGTCGGAGGACCGGAATGGACGGCATAGCGGACATCGACATCCTGCCAACCCTACTCGTCGTGGACGATGAAATCGTGCAACGCATGATCGTGTCGCGTATGGCCGAGAAAATGGGATACGCGGCAGCCGCGGTGGCGACGCTCGAGGAAGCCACCATGTTTCTGCGCAGCCGGGACGTGGACGTCATCGTGCTGGACCTTTCCTTGCATGATAGAGATGGCATCGAGCTTCTCCGTGATATCGCCAGATTGCGGCGCGACCCGCTGATCGTCTTTATCTCCGGCTTCGACGAACGGATCCGCGAAACCGCCGCTCGGCTCGCCGTGGCATTAGGCCTGCGGGTGGCCGGCACGCTGGCCAAACCGCTGCAACTCGACCGGCTGCTGGCAATCATCGGCGAAGCACCGCGGGTCATGGCGCGGGCAGCGAAAAACCGCCTCGCCAGCCTGACGCCCGCGATGCTCGAAGCCGCCATCGAAACCGGCGAGATCCAGTGCCTGTTTCAGCCGAAGGTTTCGCTGAAGGACCGGCGCGTCGTCGGTTTCGAAGCCCTGGCCCGATGGTACGGTCCCGGAATGGGTGTGATCGGGCCGGACACATTCATCCCTATGGCCGAACGTCACGGTTTGATCGACCGGATCACGGTCAAAATTCTCGACAGCGCGCTGGCACAGCTTCACGTCTGGCATGCCATCGATCCGGCTTTGGAAATGGCGGTCAACCTGTCACCGTGCAGCCTGGGTGATCTGAAACTGCCCGAACGCATCGGGGAAATACTCCACCGCAATCAGATCGCGGCAAGTCGTTTGGTACTCGAAGTGACCGAAGGGGCGGTGATGGCCGACTACATCTCGGCGGCCGACATTCTGACGCGCTTGCGCATTCGGGGCGTGGGCATCTCGGTGGATGACTTCGGGACCGGCCATTCGTCACTGCTGTCGCTGCTGCGGTTACCGTTCGGCGAGCTGAAGATTGACCAAAGCTTCGTGCGCGGGCTGCTCACCGATCCCGACTCGACCAGGATCGTGCGCGCGGTCCTGTCGCTTGCCGCGTCGATGGGACTGCATGTCGTGGCCGAGGGCATCGAAACTGAAGCCGTGGCCCAGCGGCTGACGGAACTGGGCACCGAAACCGGCCAGGGCTATCTGTTCGCCCCCCCGCTGGGCATCGCGGCGGCAACCGCATTTTTGCATGGTGAAGTGAGTGTTGCATGACGGCCTGGCAGCGATTGATCACGGTCTGGCTCACCCCGGTCGCTGCGATCATCCTGATCTGGACGGCCCTGTTCGTTTACCTGGGGGCGCAGAGGTCCGCCCTTCTGGACGGCGGCCGCACCACGACCGACAACCTCGCCCATGCGTTCGAAGAGTCGCTCAGCCGAACGGTGCGCGAAATCGATCAGACCCTTCTGTACGTCAGGGCATTGCGCAAGCAGGAAGGGAATAATGTCGATCTGAAGCCCTGGATCGAGTCCGCCGATCCTACAAACCAACTGGCCGCGCAGATTGCGACGACCGACCATACCGGCATTGTCACGTTGAGCAATCTCGTGCCGCCCAAAAGCCGGATCGACTTGTCCGACCGCCCGCATTTTCGGCATTTCGCGGACCACCCCGACGACCACCTGTATATTTCGGTCCCGGTCCTGGGCCGCGTCTCGTTGCTGTGGACCATTCAGTTCGTTCGAATGCTAACCTCCGCATCGGGGGCGTTCGACGGCATCATCGTCTTGTCCGTTTCGCCGGACCATCTGGTTCGCCTCTACAAAGCCGTGGATGTCGGCAAGGACGGCCGGATTTCGATGGTGGGACTGGACGGGATTGTCCGAGCCCGGGCAGGCGGCGCCACCGCGACCGGCGAGAAAGCCGACGGCCCGGTGGTTGCGTTGGCCCGACAGGCCAACAGCGGACAGTTCGCGTGGACCGATCCCGCGGATAACATCGCTCGGGTCGGCAGCTTTCGGCGCGTCCCCGGCTATCCGTTCGCCGTCGTCGTCGAAATGTCCGAACGTGAACTCGGTGCCGGCGTCGATCGTGCGGCCCCCGGTTACCTGGGGTTCGCTGCGCTGTTAACCGTGGTGGTCGTTGGCCTCGCGATGACCGCCGCACGGCAGCGGCGCCATGCGGAAGCGGCTCATGAACTGACCAAGCTGGCGTTGGAGCATGTCGGGGTTGGCGTCATGGTCGTCGGTCCGACGGGGCGGATCGGCATGTTCAACTCCCGCGTCAGCGCGATGTTCGGACTACCCGCCGACATCGTCCCCGGCGTCCAATATGCCAGGCTAACCGACTGGCAACGTCAAAACGGCGAACTCACCGACCAACACATGGCGCCTGACATCCTGGCCGCCAAGCTGGGTCCACGCCCGTGGCGCGACATCCCGCCGGTGTTTCGCCGGTCTCTCGCCGACCATCGGATCATCGAGACGCGAACCGAGGCATTGGAGGACGGAACCACCGTCCGAAGCTTTACCGACATGACGGCCGCCACGGAGGCGGAGCGGGTCCTGACCAACGCCCGTGACGCGGCGGAGGCCTCGGTTCGCGCCCGGGCGCAGTTCCTGGCCGCGATGAGCCACGAGATCCGTACTCCGCTGAACGGCATCCTCGGGGTCAACGACCTGCTCGGTGACACCGCGATGACGGAGGAACAGGCAGGCTATGTGGAGATCATCCAGCAAACGGGGACGCATTTGCTGGAGATGCTGACCGAGATCCTCGACTACTCCAAAATCGACGAACGCGGGGTTGAATTGGAATCGCTTCCGTTCGATCCGGGCACCGTGGTGCGCGAGGTGGTTGCGATGCTCGGTTCACCGGCCGCATCGCACGATTTGGAACTTGGGGTTCATATCGCCGGCGGCTTGCCACGGCAACTGATGGGCGATCCATTCCGGGTTCGTCAGGTGCTTCTCAATCTCGTCAGCAATGCCATCAAATTCACGCCGTCCGGCCGGGTGGATGTTTCCCTGGTGGGTTTACCCCAGACGGATGGACGCTGGCGCCTGGACTTCGCGGTGCGCGACACGGGTATCGGCATCGATCCACAGGCGATCGGAAAACTGTTTCAGGAGTTCAGCCAGACGGACGGGTCGATCACCCGCCGCTTTGGCGGCACCGGCCTGGGGCTCGCCATCTGTCACCGGGTCGTTGCGGCGATGGGCGGCATGATTTCGGTCGAGAGCACCCCCGGTCACGGGAGCACGTTCCGCTTCGATATTCCGGTCGCCGCGGTCCCCATTGTCGCGAACGCAACCATCGCACCGGACACGCAGCCGAGCGACGCAGCCGGCTTCGTTATGGAACGTTCGCCGATCGTGCTGGTCGCCGAGGACAACCAGGTCAATCGCCTTGTCGTGAGGCGGATGCTGGAACGTATGGGCTGCCGGGTCAACGTCGCGGAAGATGGGTTGGAGGCGGTCGAGGCCATCCGTAACGGCCCCGCTGTTGATTTGATCCTGATGGACGTCATGATGCCGAACCTGGATGGCCTGGCGGCGACCCGCGCCATCCGCGCCATGTCGGCACCTGCCAACGCGCTACCGATCATCGGTCTGTCCGCCAATGCGTTCCGCAGCGACGCCGAGGATGGCCGGGCCGCCGGCATGAACAGTTTCTTGACGAAACCGATCGACAGCAGTCGTCTGCTGGCCGAGATCGCGCATGCGCTGAACGTCGTCGCCGCGCCGCCGGTGCCCCCGAAACAAGCGGTCGTCAGCCCGTTTCAGGAACTGCGGGACATGCTGGGCGACGAAACCGCCGATGCCGTGATTGCGGCTTTTCGTGAAGACACGCCGAATATGCTGGCCCGCCTGCGCAGCGAGGCTGAATCCCGGTCGCTGACGGGCGTGGCACGGGAGGCGCATGCGCTAGCCGGAACCGCCGGGGCGTTGGGATTGACGGAGCTTTCGGAAGCCACGCGTGAGGTGGAACGCGGCGCGCGCCGTGACGGCACGATACCGGACTCCGCCCTGCTCGATGCGCTGTCTTACCGTTTTCAGACCGCGACCGATGCAGTCGGTATCGAGACGGTCGGCTGAGGACCTGACCACCCGGACGCTGGTGAAGTGCCGGATAGTTCGTCTCAACGGCGGCTGGTATTCTACCGATCGGCTTTAACACTGAAACACGCGGATCGTCCGCATATCGTCATGCTGTGCTACGGCGTGCCATCCACGTCTTTGTTTTCAATCATGACAGGCGGGAATGCCGACCGGAGCCAGTGCCCGGCCTGACTCGGGCATCGGCATGACGGGATGCTTGACCGAAGAGTCGGTCGCAACGGCGGTTGGTAGCACCTCATTGGTCTGCAAATTATTCAGCGAACTAACGCAATTTTTTAGATCGATTTTGATTCAGAATCAGAATCACTCCATTCCGCAAAAAGAATCAAACTCGTTATCTTTCGAGGGTCCGATTTTCGAACCGCCGCCTATATATCAAATCATGCTTCATTGAGGGGCGCGCCGCTGATCCAGCTTCGCTCCCGACCACGATGAAGGTGTCCCGGGAATAGCCCGAGTCCGCATCCGCGGGCGATTTCACCTTAATATACGGAGACACTTACAATGGTTAGTTCAGTCAACACCAACGTCAACGCAATGGCCGCCATCGCGTCGCTCAATGCGATCAGCAGCCAGATGACCGATACCCAAGGCGCCATCGAGTCCGGCCTGAAGGTCGGTTCCGCCGCCGACAACCCTGCGGTGTTCACCATCGCGCAGGGCCTACGCGGCAACGTCCAGGCCTTGCAGGCGGTGAGCGATAGTCTCGCAACCGGTATTGCGACGGTTCAGGGGCAGACCGCTGGGGCGACGTCGATTTCCGACACGCTGAACACCCTTCTGCAGACCGTGACACAGGCACAGAACCAGACCGGCGCGGCGCTGGCCTCCTCTAACTCAACCATCACTGCGGCCCTGGCCAACATCGATGCTTACGCGCAAGCTTCGACCATCAACAACGTCAATCTTCTGGCCACCGCAGGTTCAGTGAATGTTCTCAGCAACGTCAACGGAACGAACACCGTCGCCACCACCGCGAATGCCTCCACCAGCGCTGGTCTTGGCCTGACAAACCTCGCCGTCTCAAGCGTCGGCGCCACAATGACCTCGGAATCCAGCCTTACGCTGACCGCCGCCGCCACCGCCGGCGACACCGCCACCTACACGTCCTCCGCGGGCGTTGCCACCACCTACACTTATTCAGCAACCCCGGTGGCCGCGAACAACCAGATCGCTATCGACGCGACGGGCGTCAGCCTGAAGAACGCCATTAACGCGACCTACGGCGGTGCGAATGTGTCCGGTTCCGGCACACTTCTCGTCACTGGCGGCGGATCTTTGGTCGGCTCCAGTGCGAATTACGTCCAGGCGAACCCCGGCGCGACGACCGCCGATACCGTGACGTTCCAGGCCACGAACAGCCCGAACATCACGACGTTCACCTTGGTGACCACCCTGACCGGCGCCGCAAATGAAGTGGCGATCGGGAACTCGGGTGCTCAGACGATGTCCAACCTGGCCGGCGCTATGCAGCAGGACGGAATCAGCGCCTCGGCCTCGTTTGGTAAGTTGACTGCAGTCGGTGGTGCGCTTGTCTCCAGCGCCAATGGTGCCGCGCACTCCCCGGTGGTTAATGCCACGAACGGCGCCGCGTCCATCGCTCTCGTCAATAACGCGATCAATTTGATCGGCAAGACCCTGTCGTCCCTGGGTTCGGCCACAACGACGTTGCAGGGCTTGGCGAGCTTCACCTCCTCGCTCTCAACGTCGGTCACGACAAGCCTTGGCGCCATGGTTGACGCCAACCTGTCGCAAGAAAGCGCCATGCTCTCCTCGTTGCAGACCAAGCAGTCGCTGGCCATCCAGTCGCTCTCCCTGGCCAACCAGGGCCCGGGCGCGCTGCTCCAGTTGTTCCGCTAACGCCTGACACAGGGGGCGGCCGGTTCGCCGCTCCCCAACGGCTTCCTGCCGCCTCCATGCCGGAGGCGGCAGGCTCGCCGCTACTTTCCAAGAAAAGGAATCAATGATGAGCTATGCCGCTTATGCCAGCGTCCAGAACGCCAGCGAGACCCCACGCGATTTGGAAATTCGGGCGATCTCCCACATCACTCACCAGCTTGTCGAAGCCAACAAGCCCGAGGCCGAACCGATCAACCGGGCACGCGCGCTTAACGGCAACCTGCGACTGTGGTCGATGCTCGTCCAGGACCTGTCGGATCCCGCCAACGCACTGCCGGACGCGATCAAGGGCCGCTACATCTCCCTGGGCCTGTTTGCCCGCCGCGTCAGTCTGAACGCGCTGACAGCGCAATCGGACCTGTCCGCGCTGATTCGCATTAACACCGACGTGCTGGACGCGCTGAACCAACAGCGCCAGGCCGCCTAATTTCGGAGGCCGGTCATGGGCGTTCTCAGCGGCATCGACAACTTCACGGGCTGGGCGTTACTGCAAAAGAATAGCACCGCGATCGAGAAGTCGTATGCCGCTGACAGTTCCTCCGCCAGCGACATCGCGTATTTCCAATCTGTCGCCCCCACGCTGACGACACCGGCCGCGCTGCTGTCGAACTACCGCGCCCTGTCGTTCGTCTGCACAGCCTACGGGCTCGGCAGCGAGGTGGACCAGACCGCGATCCTGAAACAGCTCATGACGCAGAACCCAAACGCGTCAACATCGCTTGCGCAACAGTTATCCGACAATAACTACCGCGTTTTTGCCACCGCGATGTCGAACTGGTCGCCGCCGCCGTTCTCCTCCGCCACCGGGATCAACGCGGCGATCGCGGGTTACCAGCAGAACTCCTTCGATACATCGGTCGGTACGGACAGCACGTCGCTACAGAGCGCCATGTATTTTACCCAGAACGCCAAGGGCGTGACGTCGTTGTATCAACTGATGTCGGACCCGGCGCTGCTGAATGTGGTGACCACCGCATTGGGCATTCCGTCCGCGTTCGGCAACCTTAGTTTTCAGCAACAGGTGGATATCCTGACGCCGCGGGTGGACATGACGCAGTTCTCCACCGCGGCCGGCGTTGCCACATTCGTCAATAAATACCTCGCCATGGACCAACTGAACCAGATCACCTCCGGCGCCACGGCATCCAGTCCCTTGCTGGCGTTGTTTGGGAACAGCAGCAACAGCAGCCAGGGCCTGACATTGAACGCACAGGTGCTTGGCTTAGGCGGCTCCGTCAACTTGCTGGCCTGAGTGGACTCGTTGCCGGATGGGCTGAACCGCCAGCGTTCCGGTGACCTGACCGGCGCGGAGGCGATCTACGACGCGATCCTGCAAGCCACTCCCAACGATGCCATGGTTCGGACGCTGTTGGGTTTGGTGTTCTGCGAGACCAGCCGTTTCGAAACCGGCATTCAGGCGATACGCGATGCGATCACCTTAGCCGATCTCGCATTTTCCCATTTCAGCCTGGGACAGGCGCTTGCCGGGCGCGGCCGGTCGGCCGAGGCGGCAACGGCGTTTCGCCGAAGCATTGAGTTGCAGCCGGACATCCTCGCTGGGCATATCGCTCTCGGCCACGCATTGGCCGCCGAAGCGGATTACGCTGGCGCCGCCTCCGCATACAGCCAGGCAGTGCGGCTGGATCCCAACCATCCCGAACCGTATGTGTGCGCCGGCACCCTTCTGCATCGTTTGGGACGGCCACAAGACGCCCTGGCGCATCTGAAGCGGGCAACCGAGCTGGGTGCGCAACGACCAGATACCTGGGCGGCTTTGGGGGCTGCTTACGTGGCGCTACAGCAACATGATGACGCGGCCGCTGCTTTTCGCCGGCAGATCGAGCTTGCACCCGATTCCGCCGCTGCCCATCTGAATTTGGGCGATGCGTTTCAAAGCCAGCGAAACCATTCCGCTGCCCGGTTGTCCTACCAACGGGCGATTGCGCTGTCGCCACGATCAGCCGACGCCCATTGCCACCTTAGCAACACCCTCTACGGGCTTGGCCTGTTCGAGGAAGCGGCATCGTCCGCCGAAGCAGCGCTCGCACTCGCCCCTGACTACGCGGACGCCCGTTCTAACCTCGGCAATGCCCTGTTGGCTTTGCAACGATACGACGCCGCCGAGGCCGCCTACCGCGACGCCATCCGGCTACAGCCCGGGGTGGCGGCCTTCCACTCCAATCTCGGCACCGTTTTGACCGCGCAGCGGCGGGTTGCCGAGGCGCTTGAAGCGCAACGCCGAGCGCTCACGATCGACCCGGGGTTCGTGGACGCGCGATATAACCACGCGATCACTCTGCTGCTCGACGGTCAGTTGGCGTTGGGCTGGCAATACTACGAAGCCCGCTGGGAGCTTCCGGGGAACCCGCCGCGTGGCTTTTCCCAGCCCTTATGGACCGGTGAAGCGCTGTGCGGCCGCACGATCCTGCTGCATGCGGAGCAGGGCCTGGGCGACATGTTGCACATGGCGCGCTATGTGCCGTTGGTGGCAGCCCGGGGCGGGCGCGTCGTGCTGGAGGTGCATGACCCCCTGGTTCGGTTGCTGCAACGCATGCCCGGCGTGCAACAGGTTTTGCCGCTGGGGGCGCCGCTGCCACCGTTCGATATGCACTGCCCGCTGTTTAGCCTGCCGCGCCTGTTCGATACGATACCGGCGGAACCCTACATCGTCGCTGCCCCCGGGCGCGATCGATTGCGGTCTGGATTTCGGGTCGGTCTTGTCTGGGGCGGCGGCGATCGGATAGGATCGCGGGTCAATCGGGACAGATCCATCGCGCTCGCGAAACTGGCACCTCTGGCGCGCGTGCCGGGCATCGGTTTGTACGGGTTGCAAAAAGACGCCGGCCTGGATTCATCTGAAGACCCGGGCATCATCGATTTGATGTCCGGGGTGGTCGATTTCGCCGATACGGCCGCGATTATCGAGCAACTGGATATGATCATCAGCGTCGATACCTCGACCGCGCATCTCGCCGCCGCCATGGGCAAGCCGGTGTGGTTGCTGTCGCGCTACAGCGGATGCTGGCGGTGGCTGGTGGCTGGCATGGACAGCGCCTGGTACCCGACGATGCGGATTTACCGGCAGGAACGCCCGGGAGATTGGGATACCGTCATTCGCCAGATCGCCAGCGATCTCGCCAAAGTTGTCGCCGATACCAAACCACACTGACCGACCCGAAAGACCCTGGTTTCGGCCGGGTTGTAGTCATATCGATGCCGTATATATGGCAATGATGCCCGCTCGCTGTCAAGCGGTTTCGTTTCGCCAAAAATCATCCGGTTTTTTCAAACAGGCATATATCTGATCAGGGTACCCGGTTGATGGAGCATCCACGCTAATATGGCGACATCGCGCACAATGGATACCGATGATGCCGGTTCGGCTGGCGCCGAAGCGGGTCCGTCGAAAGGCGGCCGCAAGAAGCTGATCATCATCGTTGCGGGAGCCGCGCTTCTGTTGGGCGGCGGGGCGGGCGCCGCGTATTTCATGGGATTCCTGGGCAAATCAACAGCCGGCAAGGAAACCGCGGCCGTACTGGTGCCGGGCGGCGTGGATTTACCGGAGATCGTGTCCAATCTGAACGCCGGCAACCGCCGCACCGCGTTCATCAGAATAAAGGCTCGGCTGGAACTGGCCAACAAGGCGGATGAAGCCAGTGTGACAGCGGCATCGCCGAAGATCCGGGATCTGTTCCAAACCTATCTGCGCGACATGCGCCCGGAAGAACTGCGTGGGTCTGCCGGCACCTATCGATTGCGGGAAGAGTTGTTGAGCCGGGTGAATGTTGCGCTGGCGCCGGCCCGGGCGACTGACATTCTTTTCATCGAATTGCTGGTCCAATGACCGACCCCGGGGAACTGGAGGAAGACGCCGGCTGGGGTGATGCCGTCGAGGCGGAACCCGCCCGAGTTCTCAGCCAGACGGAAATCGACGACCTGATGGGTTTCGACGACGTCGCGGACAGCAGCGAGCAGCAAAGCGGCCTGCGACGCGTCGTCAGCGCCGGTCTGATCTCTTACGAACGCCTGCCGATGCTGGAGATTGTGTTTGACCGGCTGGTCCGCATTCTCTCCACCAGCCTGAGGCATCTGACCAGCGACAACGTCGAAGTCAGTATCGACAAGATTACCTCATTGCGGTTTGGCGACTATATGAACTCGATCCCGCTGCCGGCGATGCTGTCAGTGTTCAAGGCCGAACAGTGGGACAATTTCGGCCTGATGGTGATCGATGCGCCGATGATCTACTCGGTCGTTGACGTGCTGCTGGGTGGGCGCAAAGGCACCTCGCAGATGCGGATCGAGGGACGCCCCTACACGACGATCGAGCGCACCCTTGTCGAAAAGATGGCGGTTCAAATTCTGGCCGATCTTTCGACATCGTTCGATCCGGTCTGCCAGGTGACGTTCAAGTTTGAACGCACCGAAGTTAATCCGCGCTTCGCGGCGATATCCCGAGGCTCCAATGCCGCCATTCTGATCAAACTCCGACTGGAAATGGACGAGCGCGGCGGCTGTTTCGAGATTGTCCTGCCTTACGCCACACTGGAACCGATTCGCGAACTGCTGTTGCAGCAGTTCATGGGGGAACGGTTCGGCCGCGATAATATCTGGGAGACCCATCTGGGCGAGGAACTGCGCGAGACCACCGTCGAACTGGAGGCCGTTTTGGGAGAGCAGTCGATGAATTTGTCGGAGGTTCTCGGTTTGAAGGTTGGCAGTCAGCTCGTATTCCGGCTGTCGTCCGACGATCCGGTGGAACTGAGATGCGGCGGCGTCCCCTTGTTTCTTGGGAAGACTGGTAACCGGCGCAACCGCATCGCGATTCAGATCGAAGACAAACTGTCAACCAACAGGGGGATGGCAACCGCATGATGTCTGTATGGGGCTGGATCGCCGATGCCATCCTGGCGATACTGTTAACCGCGACGCTGTTCATGGCCATCAGGCTGGACCGAGCGCTGCGTGTGGTGCGGCGTGATCGGGCGGTGTTCGAAGCGTTGATAACCAATCTCGGTTCGGCCACCAATTCGGTCAAGTTGGGCATTCAGGCATTGCGCAATGAAGCCGACCGGGCGGCAGAACAGATCGAACGGCGTTCGGAAGACGCGGATAAACTGGCGACCGATTTGTCGTTTCTGATTGAGGCCGCGGATCGGGCCGGCGCGCGCCTCGAAGAAGGACGTCTGGCGCAGGCGCTTCCGCAGAAGCCTCAAGAGGCCACCGTATCCGCCGTCGCAACAAGCGCGCCGGACGATCTTCCGGGCGTGGGATTGCGGCAGCTTGCCGGCATTGCCAGGCGGCGGCGCCCCCGGACACCGGCCGCCGACCGGCCGCCCCAGCCAGCCGTTGCGGACGTGTCCGAACCGGAGACCGTGGCTCAACCCGTGAAAATGCAGGGGGTACGATGACCGCCATGCTTCCGTCCAGCAGATTGTTGCCGGCGACGATCGTTGCGGTGGCGGTTGTCCTCGGTATCAAGACTGTTGATTTGGTGACCTTCGCCCCAAGCGCCGGTGCCCTTTGGGCCGGGACGACGACAGCGCTGGAGGTCGCGGGCACGGCGCATGTGATCGGACAGGCTCAGGCGGCCACGGGTCAAACCTCGGCGTTCGAACCACCGCCGCCACCCAGTACCCCGCAGGCCACCGCGGAGCCAAGCCAGCCTGCCGTACCACCCGTCGAGATATCACCATCCAAGGCCGCCGATGGTGCGCAGGACGTCAAGCTCCGTCAAAGCCAAATCGAAGAACGTGAACAGCGGTTGAACGAACGCGAGGCAACCGTAGCGGCCACGGACAAACATCTGAAAGATCGCGTCGCCGAACTCGTGGCGATCCAATCGCACCTCGAAGCCCTTGAAAATGAACGTAAAAGTCAGGAGGAGGCGAACTGGACCGGCCTGGTCAAACTGTACGAGAATATGCGCGCGCGCGATGCCGCGGCCATATTTAACGGCTTGGATAAACCTGTTCTGCTGGAGATTCTCGATCGCATGAAGCCGGCGAAAGCCTCGCCGGTCATCGCGCTCATGGAGCCCGAAAGCGCCCGTCAGGTGACAGCGGAATTGGCCAACAAGCGCACCCGCACCGCCTCCATCAACTGATTTCAGATAACACCAGGAATTTTCAATGGCTTCTCCCTCCCCCATCAACGTCCTGATCGTGGACGACTACAAGACGATGCTGCGGATCATCCGCAATCTGTTGAAGCAGATCGATTTCGAAAATGTCGATGAAGCCAGCGACGGCAACGAGGCACTGGCAAAGCTGCACACCGGCAATTACGGTCTGATCATCAGCGATTGGAACATGGAACCAATGACCGGGTTGCAATTGCTGCAGCACGTGCGCGCCGATGCGAAATTGAAAACGACGCCGTTCATCATGGTCACCGCCGAGAGCAAGACCGAAAACGTCATCGTCGCCAAGCAGGCCGGCGTTTCGAACTATATCGTCAAACCCTTCAACGCTGAGACGCTGCGCAGCAAGATTCAGAAGGTCCTCGGGCATGCATAACGATCTGCGGTTTGCTGAACCCAATGGTTTCGCCTTGCTGACCCTGACAGAGCGAATGCGGGAACATCATGAGCGCATCGCGGTGACCGAACCGATTATCCTGGAGGATGTCGTCACGGCGGTGCTGGATACGATGACCGGCCGGTTGTCACCGACAGAAGCCCTTTTGCTGAAGGAGATTGCCGGTCTCGGCCATATCATCGAACAGGCCAAGGCCGATGTAGCCGGGGTCAGCGTAGATTCGATCCGGGGTAGCCACATCCCCTCCGCCACAGGGGAACTGGGGGCGATCGTCGAGCACACCGCATTGGCCACGAACAGCATCCTGGAAAGCTGCGAGACGCTGGACAGACTATCGAACAGTCTTGACAAGGCACAGTCCACCATCCTGCAGGATGCCATCACGAAAATATACGAAGCGTGCAGCTTTCAGGACATTACCGGCCAACGTATCACGAAAGTGGTGAAGGCCTTGCAGGCCATTGAGGGCAAAGTTCTCGAACTCGCCGGCGGACATAGCACGGGCGTCATTTTACACTTGGACGTCTCTTCGGAACCCGGCTGCCTGTTGAATGGTCCCAGCCTGCCGGCCGAAGCCATGGATCAGGACGATATCGACAAGCTCCTCGGCGATTTCTGATGAGGGGCGCGCTCCTTCTGGCAGCGGCGCTTATTCCGCTGCTGACCAATGCGGCGGGAGCGCAGAACACAACGGACCCGAACCAAAAGCCGCCGGAATCCGTCCGTGCCAATGTTAAAATTGTAAAGCCGAAGCCGGCACATAAGTCCGAGAAGGGGAAATCGGTCAAGCGGGATACCGTGATGCCGGATCGCGCGCCGGCCATGTCGTCCGCGATGCCAGAGCCGGACCTCTATCGGTCGATCAGCAGTATGGATCTCGCAGGTGGCAGCTTCGCGAACGGTACGTTCGCGATACCGCTTGTTTCTGCTCCGGTTGAAAAGCCAGCGGCTCAGGCAGACACACCGCAGGTGGCCCGTTCCAGTCCGGTGGCGGGCGCCGTTCATATCGACGCGATGGCCGGGGCCGAACCCGCAATACTGCTGCGGGCGGATGCCGACGTCGGTCTGGCTGCATTTCGCATCGGTTCGGAGACAATCATCGTCCTCGACGCGCCAATCGCTTTTGGGACACCGGGTCCGGAGATCGCCGCCGCGTTTGCCGGCCTGACCAGCCGCGTCACGGATGACACGACCGTCCTCCGCATGCCCGGGGCGGCGGCCATCCTGCGTTTCGCCCGCACCCCGCGCGGTTGGCTGGTTGCGGTGGGGGCGCCGCCGGATACGGCCGCCAGCATCCTGCCCCGATCGATCGACGGGGGTCAGGAGACTACCGGCGTGCGGCTTCCGGCCGCGGAACCGTCTCGCGTCGTAACGGTTCTGAATCCGCAAACCGGTGACCGCCTGTTAGTCGGCACCCAGGGCGTCGCCGGCCAGTCTGTTCCGAACGCGTGGCATCAACCCCAGTTCGACCTGCTGCCGACGCTTCAGGGCGTCGTTGTGGCAGCGATTTCCGATGATATCCGGCTGCGCCGCGAACCCGCCGGCTTCTCCTTGTCCACCAGCCTGCGGGCCGAAAGCGCCATCGCGGATGCGCCAAAAAAGACGACGGACAGACCCATCGCCGGTGCGATATCCCGGTTACTCGACATCCCGAATGGCTCGACCAAAGAGCTGAGTGCGGAAATGAACAAGCGCGTGGCCGCCGCCGGAGAGGCCCACGCCCTCGCCCGATCAGAACCGCGTTTGCGGGTGGCGGAAGCCATGCTGGCACTCGGCATGGATGTCGAAGCGCAATCGGTTGTCGATGTCGCCATAGCCGCCGACCCGGCTCTGGCGGACCAACCCCATGCCATCGGGCTACGAGCCATCGCCGCCACGCTGGCCGGACGGTTCGACGATGCCAAAGCGCTGGCCGACCCAAGGCTGGACGGCTCGACCGAAGTCGAACTCTGGCGAGCTCTGCTGCGGGTTGCCCGGGACGAAGCGTCGGCACCAGACGCGCGCAGTTTGGCCGACGGGGTGGCATTAATCCTGGCCTATCCGAGTGCGCTGCGTGATCGCTTGCTGCCGAGGGCCTTGGAGACGATGGCGCTGAACGGCCAGGCTGAAACCGCTCGGGCAACGCTTAAGGCGTTTCCCAACGCACCCGCACTCGATCTCGCCAGAGGCATGGCGCTGGAAATGGAGAACAACGCAGCCGGCGGGCTGAAGCTCTACGATCAGGTCGCAATGCAGTCCGACCGGTTGGCTCGGTATACCGCGCTGGTGCGGGCGGCCGAACTGCGAATTAAAAGTGGACAACTCGATGCCAAGGCGGGAGCCGATGCCCTGGACCAAGCGTTGCTGGGCTGGCGCGGACCCAAACAGGAATTTGCGTTACGAATGCGCATCGCCGATCTCCGCCGTCAGGCAGGACAGTGGCACGAAGCTCTGACAGTGCTGCGCGATGGCCGGGACGTGTTCCCCGAAGAGCGGGCAAATCTGGATCGGACCATGGAGGCGACTTTCCTGGATCTTCTCACGAGCGATGCGGCAAAGCATCTCTCGCCCGCGGAGTTTGTATCTCTTTACGATCAAAACCAGGATTTGGTGCAGGATATAAACTGGACGGAGAAAAACGGAACATCGCTTGTCGATCGGCTTATCGGTCTGGGTCTGCAAGGCCGGGCCGAGCCGATCACGGCCCGTCTCGTCGCCCAATCCAACGACCTGGCCAGACGTCCGGTGCTGGGTGCGCGGCTGGCCTCATTACGATTGACGATGAACGATCCCAAGGGTGCCATAGCCGCGTTGGCCTCGACCGTGCCAGCGGCGGACGTAACGGTCGATCCGGCCGTGATGCAGACCCGCCAGTTGTTATATGCCCGCGGCGAAATCGCTCGCGGCAATCGGGACGCCGCACTGACCATGCTGGGCACGCTGGATCTCGCCGACGCGGATGAACTGCGGGCGCAGATTTACGCATCCCGGAAAGACTGGCCGCACACTGTTTCAGCCCTGACCGCGCTGGAGCACAAGGCGATTTCCGCTAAGGATATAACTGACGCCCAACAGTCTATCGTGATGCGACTGGCCGTTGCGGCCACGCTCAGTTCGGATTCAGCCACCCTTGGGCGTCTGGCGGACACGTATGGGGCGGCCATGGCCAAAGGCAACCAGGCGTCGCTGTTTCGTGTCATTACGTCTTCACCCGTGCAGGGGACGGCCGATTTGCCGCGGGCGTTCGAGGAGATCCAGGTCGCCAAGCGATTGGAGGGCGCGGTCGGCACGCCTTAGGCGATATCCAAAAATGCGCCAATCAACGGTCAAAACAATCAGTTCGTCATGGCCCGGACAACCCGCACAGGCATCAACTTAAGCGGTGGGCGGGGAGGACCTACCCATTCGTCATGGCCGGGCCAGGCCCGGTCATGACGAAGATGGGGACAAGCCTGGACACCATGATTGAGAAACGACGGCAACCTGATGGATCATCCCTCAGGCGATCTGAAAGACAAAAATGTCTATCTATCTTAATGCCATCCTCATGCTCGCAGTCACGATCGCCGCATTTGGTCTGCTGGCGAAGTCGGTCCAAGCCATCCGGTCTAAATCACCCGTCTGGCCATGGCAGAACAGCAACGTTCCCCCCACTGCCGCCGTACGGCTAAGCGTCGAGCAAATCTGCGTCGTTGATAGCAAGAGACGTCTGCTGCTCGTCCGGTGCGATGAGCAACGTGTACTCCTGCTGACCGGGGGGCCGGCCGACCTGGTGGTTTCACACTTCCCTGCCACGGTGGATGCCGCACAATGAGGTGTTATACCAAACTGGCCGTGCTCGGCGTCGTCCTGACCACCCTCGCATGGTCGGGAACGGCCTGGAGTCAGTCCGTCAACATCGATCTCGGCCAAGGCGGACAAGCGGGCACCACCAGCCGGCTGATTCAGCTTACGGTCGCCATGGGCGTTCTTTCGCTGGCACCAAGCTTACTGGTGATGATGACTGCGTTTACCCGTATCGTGATCGTTCTGTCTTTGCTCCGGTCGGGCATCGGTGCGCAAGGCACGCCCCCGAATACGGTCATCATCGGTTTATCACTGTTTCTGACGTTCTTCGTGATGCAGCCAACGATCGATCAGGCGTGGTCCGCCGGGTTGCTTCCCATGGCCCGCGGCGAAACCACCGACCTCGAAGGATTACGCCTGACCGCCGAACCGTTCCGCAAATTTATGGTGATGAATGCGCGGCCCGCCGATCTGACGACGTTCCTCGATCTGGCGAAGATTCAGCCACCCGCGCAAGCGGCGGACATGCCGTGGCGCGCCCTGGTACCGGCTTTCATGGTGGGTGAATTAACCCGAGCGTTCGAAATGGGTTTCGTGCTGTTTCTGCCGTTCCTGATCATCGACATGGTTGTGGCGAGTGTATTGATGAGCATGGGCATGATGATGCTGCCACCCAGCATCGTATCGTTACCGTTTAAATTGACCTTCTTCGTCCTGGTGGATGGCTGGCGTCTGGTCGCCGGAAGCCTGGTGCAGAGCTTCCACACATGAGGCCGATTCGTTCAATCGCGATAGGCCAGTGCTTCCCGCACACATTTTTCCAGTCTGGTAATCAGCAAACGTGCCTGACCCGGCGTCATCTCCACGAACATCGAGGCCTTCTGGGCGTCAGCGCTGAGGGTCCGGATCATCCGCAGATAGACCACATTCGGACCCGACACGGCTCCGAGGTGGTTGGCCTCCGCACTCGCCAGATAACCCGATCCGATGACATCGCCCATTCGCACAATCCGATCATAAAGATTGACTGTGTATATGTACTCGGCTCAGCGAATATCCGCGAACTGGTTTATTTATTCCTGGACATCTCATCACGAGCACGAGATTCGGCTCACCACGGACAAGGACAAATTTCGTGCCCGGCACGTCGTGCCGCCGATGGATTTCCGGATTTCGCCTCCTATAAAGCAATGACTGAGGCCAGCCATCAAAGAGGACAACCGGCATGATAAAGCGATGCTCGCCGCTGTTCAGGGCGGGTCCGGCATTGATCCGCAGCAAAGGATCATTAGAGTATGCTGGCTGACCATCGCGTTCGGGTGGCCCTCGAAAGCCAGGACAATGTCGCGATCGTGCTTGAACCGGCCGTTCAGGGACAGCCGCCAGTCATCGCCGAGGCCAACGAAGTCTTCTACCGGCTGACCGGTCTTCCGCGCGAACAAATCGGCGGCGAGAAATTGGCCGTGCTGATCCGGTCACCCGAGGTGCCACCGCAATGGCGCCAGTTGCTGGACGCCATCGATGCCGGTGACGCGCTGCGCGCGGAGGTACCCTGCTTCACCGCGACCAATGAGATGTTCTGGTTCGGCTTTACGCTGACCCATGTGTGCGATCCGCTGACCGGGCTGGACCATCCGGTGCTGACCGGCCGCGACATCACGGTCGATCGCTGGAAGTTGCGAGAGCAGGCCAGCGCCAATGCCCTGGTCGCGTTGGCATTCACGAAGATCGGCGTACCGGTCGCTGTGGTCGCCGAGGATGGGCATATTATGACCGCCAACCCGGCGCTGGTGGCGCTGACCGGATACTCGTCCGTGGAACTCGACGGACGTCACATCGGCGAACTGACGCATTCGGACGACATCGTCCCGGCGTCGGCGGTCCATACCCGACAGAATCGAGAGGGCGAAACCTATCGGATGCGGCTGATTCCGCAGGATAAAGGCGGCCGAGCGATCCCGGTGTGGCTGTCCTCCGAACCACTGGAAAGTGCCAGCTTCGGGCGGTTCCACGTGATGACGTTACTCCCGGAGCCAACCGAAGAAGCGCCCATCGGGCGGGTCGAACAGGTCAGTTTGCAGGCGATCCGTTCTGTTTATGGTGAAGCCTGGGACAAAATGTCCGGGCGCCTGATGATGACGGCGGAATCGGTCATCAAGCAACGGATTGGGCCACGCGACGTGTTTTCCCGTTCGGTGGATGCCGGCTTTGCGATCTGGTTCGCAACGGGCGACGAGAAAGAAACAGCCGTATGCATCGCCACGATCACACGCGAACTGCGCATCCGCCTGCTCGGTGAATTGGGTGACGACGGCTCTGTAACGGCTCGCGGTGTTATGGACCCTCCGCCACGCCCGCTCGCACCACAGGTGGAGGTATTGCCGCAAGAAACACCGGACGAAATTTGTAGCAGAGCACTTGAGGTGATTGCTGTTTTGGCGAGGGATACGCCGGTTGAGATCACCCGGATCGTGGATCGTGACGACCGTCCGGCCGGGTTGGTTTGGGCCGACCTGCCAAGGGCGGCGCGGCTCCGCTTCGATACGGCTCTGGCCACGGTGTCGGAGGACGAACTGGCCGAGGCCGGTTTGCCGCAGCCGGAACTTCTACGCCTGCGTTTCGCGGTGGCCGGCATTAAGCGCGATCTGGTGGAAGGTGAGCGGCGGGCCTGGCTGTTGCCGGTTTCCGCCGCCGCGATGCTGTCCCGTAAGCGGCGAAAGCGCCTTTTGGAGGTGCTGCGCACGTTGCAACCGCCATTTCATGCGCGATTGCGAGGTCTGATCACCGACGTTTCCCCCGGTCACCCGACGGAGAATCTGCGCGAGTGGTTCGACCTGCTCGGGCCATTTCTACAAGGCGTCGGCTCGATGTCCAGCGGGTCCGAGTTGCCGTTGCCGACCTCGATGCGTCCACCCTGTGGCATGGTAGCGATCGACTTACTTGCGGGTGCGCCGCCGTCCGAGGATGCGGTCTCTAAGTTCCTGGGCCTGGCACGCCGGCTGGCGCTGCCTGTTCTTGTGCGCACCGGACAGCGGGCAGAAGCGCGGCACTGGCGCGGATTGGGTGCCACACTGTTTGCGCTGACCCGCTCATGACCCCCGGCAATACGATCCGATCGCCCCGATTGATTCGCTAACGTATTTTCAATGCCCCTTACAATACGGAACCTCTGCCGTGCGCCATAACCTGACCATCGCGTCCAAATTAGCCATCGCCTATGGTTTGTTTCTGGCACCGATCGGCTATCTGGGATTCCAAATGGCATCCGACAAAGAAGCCGATATCGCCTTTGCCCAAAAAGAATTAATCGGCGTGCGCTATATCGCGGAGGTGCGCGTCGTGCAGGATGCGATCGTGCGCGGCGGCGATCTGACCGGCCTGATCGAGCGGGTCAAAGCCAATCAACAGGATCGCGGCGCCGACCTGAAGACCGCCGGGGCAACGACGTTTCTGATCAAGACGCTGACTGGCAACAACCGGCCCGGTTCGGCTCAGGCGGCAGCCGATCTCATCGGCAAGGCGGCCGACGGCTCCAATCTCACGCTCGATCCAAACCTTGACAGTTTTTATACGCAGGACGTTTTGACAGTGAAGGTGCCGACCGCCATCGCTGCTTTCGCTGCCCTGTCGGACACCCTGGCGGGGATCGCGGGGCGAGAGGTCACCGTCGCCGATCAGGTTGCCATCGGCGTTCAGGTCGGGACCCTGCAGCCGACGATGGATGGAATGGCCGCCGACATCGACAGCGCGATCGGGGGAAACCCCGACAACTCGGTGGATGATGCGGTCACCGCGTCCGCCGCCAAGGTCGCCGACATGGCGAAGCCGGCGCTGACCGCTTTGTCCGATCATACCAAGGCGGCCGGCGCTCCGGCCATCGTCCGCCCCCTGCTCGATGCCATAACAACCCTGGGCGCAGCCGATGCCGGCGAACTTGAACATCTGCTGGACGCGCGCGTCGCGCATTTGCGCCTGGTCGAAATCGTCAGCGCCTGCGCGGCGGTCTTCATGTTCCTCGCCGCCGTGCTCTACGGGCTGATTGTCGTGCAGCGTGGCACGATCGTTCCGTTGCGGGCTTTGACGGCCACCATGCGCAAGCTGGCAGACCGTGACCTGAGCGTCGAAATCGGTGGACTGGGCCGCGGCGACGAGGTTGGCGACATGGCGCGTGCCGTTGAAGTCTTCAAGCAGAACGCGATCTCCGCTGATGCGCTGGAGGCATCGGCATCTGCCGACCGCTCCGCCCGCGAGCGACGGCAGATCGCGATGGACCGGCACACCCAGGATTTCGGCACATCGATTGTCGGCGTGATGGGTGGATTGACTGCCTCGGCCGAAGGCATGCGCAAGGCCGCCGGGTCCATGTCGGAGGCAGCCGGTGACGTGCGCGCGGGCGCCAACAGCACCGCCGAAGGGGCCGCGCATTCCTCACATCAACTCACGTCTGTGGCAGCCGCCATTGAGGAAATGACCAGCAGCGTCGCTGAAATCGCGCGCCAGGCATCGACAACCTCGCAGATGACGCGCGCGGCGGTGCAACGGGCCGAGGTCAGTCAGACCACGATGCAGGGGCTGTCCGATTCCACCGCCCGGATCGGCGATGTGGTACGACTGATCAGTGACATTGCCAGCCAGACCAACCTGCTGGCGCTGAATGCGACGATCGAGGCAGCGCGGGCCGGCGAGGCCGGCAAGGGGTTCGCGGTCGTCGCGGCCGAGGTG
>CAIZFE010000005.1 GCA_903932145.1 uncultured Rhodopila sp.
ACCGTGCTGACCGAACCCACTCCGATCCAGAAGAAGGCATTCGATCTCCTGGGAGTGAAATGTAGCCAGTAGCGCGGGGAGTTTTGGCATTTTACTTAAATATTTCAGATATTTGCGCCCCCTTAAAGACGGAATCTCGGCTTAGGCGTCAGCCGAGGGCCAGAAATCGGGGTCAATCAACTGGTCATAGGACCATGGGCATACGGCCGGAAAGCTGCCGAGATCTTTGCGCGTTTCCCGCGCCGCGCCGATGACACCAAGTAGATAAGCCTCTTCTATCGCCTCGCTAAGAATAGCCTTGAGGCTTGGATTATCCTTCATATGGCTTTTGAGGCGAGTGCGCTGTTCCTTCATCGTCAAGCGCCAGCTATGTCCCCGGCGACTTGGCTGGTATCGCCATTTGAGAAGATGCGTCAGCAAAATTGCCAGCCGGTTGACCAGCTCGCGCTTCTCGCTCTTGCCCATGCTTTCGATTTCCTCGGCGATATGCTCAATGTCCGCCTCGGATAGGCGCCCGGCGCGCAGCAGCTCGGCCTGTTCGTTGGCCCAGGCGTAGAAGTCCTGATCGTGAAGCAGTTGGTTGCTCATGTCCTTGCTCCTGGCGCCGTCCGTCGAGAGGTCTGGTCCGCGATGGTCAGGGTAATCCGATGCGAGGCGCCAGGCCAGACTGCGGGACGCGGCGCTCAATGTTCAAAAATGGGTTCCTCGGCGCAATCGAGATGCCTTTACTGCGCCATGCAGTCGCCCATGGCCGTGACTATCGCCACCGTCCATGTATCACGTGGGGGCGCACGTTGGTCACAACCGAGGCGTAAACTACGGCTACGGCGGTTCAGGCTTCTAAAGCGGGCGCTGGAAAGCAGATCATTTTGTAAGACCAGGCAGTCAACAACCTCGCGCGCCAAGGGGCCGCATACGGCGGTGGCGGAGAGCTCAAGGAACGATAGCCACACAGCCCGGCCGGCGCTAGCGGCGCCCGGTGTTCCCATTCCTTTGAATGGAGTGAGAACTTGGGGGCGTAGCCGCCGAACCCTGACCTGTGCATGAAAATCGAAACTAAATCGTAATCCGCACGCCCAACTCCACCACCCGATCGCTCGGGATCCGAAAGAACTCCGTTGCCGGCACTGCATTGCGCGCCATCACCAGGAACAACGCACGGCGCCACCAGGACAACCGAGGCTCCATGCCCGGCACCAGGACCTCGCGACCGAGGAAGTAGCTGGCCTGGGACATCCGCACCTTCAGTTCCTCGGTCAGATCTTCGAGCGCCTTGGGGATGTTCGGGCTCTCCATGAAACCGTAACGCAAGACCACGCGATGGATACCGGGCGCCAACAACGCAACCTCCGACCGGCGGCGCTGCGAAACCTCTGGCACGTCCTCGTTTTCGACCGTCACGAACAGGACGTTCTCGTGCAGAACCTTGTTGTGCTTCAGATTATGCAGCAGCGAGGTTGGCACGTAATCCGGGTTGCCGGTCATAAACACCGCCAGCCCCGGCACGCGGATGATGCGTGATTGCGGCAGCCGAGCCAGGAACGGCGCCAGCGGCATGCTGGACTGCTTCCAACGGGTCAGCAGGATGTCGCGCCCCCGCTTCCAGGACGTCATCATGCCGGTCAGACCAATGCCCATCACCAGCGGCACCCAGCCACCTTCCACGATCTTCACCGTGTTGGCGCTGAAGAACACAATGTCCACCAGGAACAAGCTGCCGAACACTGACACTGAGGCCAGGCGTGACCAATGGAACTGGCGGCGGAACACCACCATCGCCAGGACGGCCGTGCACAGGAACGTCCCGGTCACCGCGATTCCGTACGCCGAGGCCAGATTGTCCGAGGTCTTGAAGGCCAGCACCAACAGCACGACGCCAACCGCCAGCGCCGTGTTCACCTGCGGTACGTAGATCTGGCCCTCTTCCGTGTTCGAAGTATGCCGCACCGTCATCCTTGGTAGGAAACCAAGCTGCATGCACTGCCGAGCCATGGAGAAGGCTCCGGAGATGACGGCCTGGCTGGCGATGACGGTCGCGGCAGTCGCCAGCAGTACCATCGGCAAGCGCATCCACTCCGGCCCGAGCAGGAAGAACGGGTTCTCGATCGCCGAAGGGTCGCGGATCATCAGCGCTCCCTGGCCGAAGTAGTTCAGAATCAGGCACGGCAGCACGAAGGTCGTCCAGGTGATCTTGATGGATCTGGCGCCGAAATGCCCCATGTCGGCATACAGCGCCTCGGCGCCGGTGACGCACAGCACCACGGCGCCTAGCACGAAAAATGCCAGACCCTTGTATTGGACGCACAGAGCGATCGCGTAGGTGGGAGAGATCGCCAGCAGCACGTAGGGATGGGGAACGATCTCGATCAGGCCTTCGACGCCGATGATGAAAAACCACGCCACCATGATCGGGCCGAACACGCGGCCGACGGTGCCGGTGCCCTTATATTGCGCTGCGAACAAGCCGACGATGACGGCGATGCTGATGGGCAGGACATACAGCTTCAGTTCCGGAGCCGATACCTCCAGCCCCTCCACCGCCGACAACACGGAAATGGCCGGGGTGATCACCCCGTCGCCGAAAAACAGGCAGGCACCGGCGATGCCGACCAGGGCGATCGCGTTTTTGACGCTGCGGCCGACCGACACCCGTTGCGCGAGGGCCATGAGCGACAGGATGCCGCCCTCCCCCCGGTTGTCGGCGCGCATCACCAAAAAGACGTATTTGATCGAGACGATCACGATCAGCGACCAGAAGATCAGCGACAACACGCCCATGATCTCGGTCGGGGTGGTCTTGGCGGTGTCGAATAGCTGGAGGCTGGCCTTGAAGGCGTACAGCGGGCTGGTACCGATATCGCCATAGACGATGCCCAGCACCGCCACCAGCATACCGAGGGTCGGCTTTTTGCTGCCGTGGTGGTCCCCGGGTTCCCGATCGTGACTCAAATGGATGACCTCATGATGGGCGATTGGGCGGCGACGCGTTTGTCCCCGCCCGGCAGATGACTCAAATGCCGAACGCGGCGTCCCTTACTCTGGCACCCTGGTGGGAGCAAGCAAGCCGTAATGCGCGGCAGTGTCGCGTTCCCTGAAGGTCAGGACTGGAATTGAGCCGCGAACTCGGTCCATTCGCGGCGATTGAGGCCGCTGGTTTCCTGTGTCACGGCCTCGCCCGCCAACATCCGCTTCACAACCGAGACCATTTGCGCCGAAAGGGTGACCGCGCCGAGGCGGTAATCACGGAACGCCGCTGCAGCGATCGGCACCCAGGCCTCGGTCATTTTCAGCATTTCGTCAGCATAGACGCGAATTTCGTACTGGGCGTGGGCGTCGGCGCGCAACGACAGGAAGTGGAACAAGTTGTGGAGATCCGTCTTCCAGTACCACTGCGTGTAGGTGTTCAAGGTCAGGTTCATGCGGGCCAGTTCGCGCGCCAGACCGCTGCGAGCGGGGTTGGCGTTCTCTCCCTCGTTCAACATATGGGCGTAGTTGGCATAGGTGCGTTCGGCATCACCGCGCAGCAGGTCCAGGACCTCGGCGGCTTCCTCGCCCTCCAGCACGTCGCCGCGGCCCTGGCGGTTGATCACGGCCTGGGCAGCCAGATTTTCGGGTGACGGAATGTAGAATTCCTTGTCCAGGATTGAATAGCGCGCCGAAATCTCGTTGACGTTGGCGGTGCGGTGCCTGATCCACTGGCGTGCCACGAAAATCGGCAGTTTGACGTGGAATTTGATCTCGCACATCTCGAACGGGGTGGAGTGGCGGTGGCGCATCAGATAGCGGATCAGGCCGGCATCTTCCTGCACCTTCCTGGTGCCACGGCCGTAGGAAACCCGGGCTGCCTGCACGATGGCGGAGTCATCGCCCATGTAGTCGATGACGCGGACAAAGCCGTGATCGAGAATGGGAAACGCCTGGAACAGCATCGCCTCCAACGCCGGCACGGTCGGCCGGAGGGTGGACGCGCTGCGGGTGCGGGCATCGGCGATTTCCGCAGCCTGTTCGTGTGTATGCGACTCGTCAGCCAAGGCAACCTCCGCCTGATCGGATGCTGGTCATTACAGCGGCCAGGCGATCGGACAAAGCAATCTGTGTTGGCGAACCAGCAAGCCGGCATGACGTGGCCTTACGCACGCGCGATCCGGGTGGCCCGAACCGGCAGCACTTTGGCCAACGTGTCGATGATTCGATGTTCGAATCCCGCCGCACGCAGTTTCCCCACCTCGTCCGCAAGGCAATCCGGCAAGGCGCCCGCCATCGCGCGAACACGATCCACGAGCGCGTCTGCATCGACCCGCACATCAGCCGCCAGTGTGCGCCATTGCGTTAGGCCGATCTCGTGCAGGCGGTATTCGCCGCCAATCTTCATCGCCAGCTTTGCCTTTCGCGGGTCTATCGCCGGATAAGCAAGCGCGCTGGCGATGTCGTACAGCGGCGCCAGCCTCACCAAACCCCCGGCGCCGATCAGGATCGAATAATTCTTGGCGTGTGCATCCGTGCCACCGATGAGCCAATTCAGAATAAGGGCGTCGAGAAACGTCGCAACATCTTCATCATAAGTGGTTGCGGCGTCCCGGCCGCGTGCACTTTGTGCCCCCGCCGCATGTGCCCGCAGCAGGTCAACGATCTGCTTCGGTCCGGGTCCCCCTTCGTTCTGATATTTGAGGAACGGATGCACACGAAGGGCCTGACAGAAATCTTCCTGGTGGACACGATAAGTGGCTGGGGTTTTAGCGAATGCAGATAGCGATTGTGCCGAGCGCTGCATTGCCAGGTCGGCAATGCGAACCCGGTCGTATCTTTGGATAACGATTGCCGTCACATCCTCGAAGCGGTGAACCTCGGAACGCGCGCAAGGCAGTCCCAATGCTCGGGCCAACGCCAAACAAAGATGCTCGTTTTCGGCGTGCCCGGCGAACTCTCCGGTCTGCGGTTTCAGAATGTGCGTCGTAGCTTCCCGTCCGGATGGAACGCCCCAGCGCTGCCCATCGAACACAAGGGCGGTTTTGGGTTGCGCCCCGGCAAGGCTGAAATGTCCCGCGTCGCCGGGCGCGCGCGTTGCGCTGGCGTCCGTCTGCAGCGCGCGAAGGCGACTGGCGACATCGGCTTCGGTTAGCCAGTTGATGTCCGCCTCCGACTGTCCCGAAAGTTGCTCGCGGCGTTCCGGACGGATGAATTGAACCGCACCCGCACAATCCTCCCCGACCTCCGCGATCAGCGCTAATACGTTCCGTGCTGAGATGTGAAAGCGGTTGGCCCAGGACCGCAGTACGGCTTCGTTGTCGGGCAACAGCCCCCAGAGGAACGTGTCGATTGCCGCATGAGGGTGGTCGGCCGCGGCCATCGGCATAGACAAAGAGAGCGGGTAAGCGCCCGGCGCATGACGCCATGCGTCGGCGTAGGTGAAGGTCATCCGGCCGTTCTTGCGATTGACGACACCGACTTCCCGGTCATCGAGCAGCGCCAGAAGTTCGCTCATGATCGGTCCTTAAGGCGCGCATCCGCTATGATCGCGTTAATATCAGGGGTTACGATCCGACGCGGGGTGCTGGAATGCGGAGCATCCGTGAGACCATCCTGTGGTACGGGATGTCCGGTCAGCTCAATGCCCAGGGCGGCAAATGCCCTGAGGATAAGGGCGAGGCTCGCACCAGGTTTCCCGCGTTCGATTTGACTCACCCATAAGCGGCTAACTCCAATCCGCTGCGCCAGATCGGCTTGATCTAACCGAAGCATGCGTCGCCGGTCCTTGATCAAGGCGCCAACATCAGCCGAAGTTCGCAACGGTATTGGGGACATGCCATCGATCGAATACATCACGTGTTGTAAGCTATTATATGCATTGAGTGATGGATGCAATCGCTTGCATTCGCGACCACGAAAATGTGGGCGCCTCAAATGCCTCTGCTCTGAAAAAAAACGGGCTTCGCACCAGGACAGCGAGCCGACATTTTCGCTTATCATGATGCCCGGGCCGGGCTGGCCGATCGTGATATCGCGCGCGTCGTCAGCCTACTGGCGACATCGGTCTCGCTTGAACTCAACCAAAGCTGTACTTGATCGACCTCCAAGGCGCGCCCCGTCACAAATCCAGGTCAGCTCAATGGGCCGGCGGCATAGCCCCAGCCACGCGAACGCGCCCCTTGCGCCGAACCGCCGTGGCCCAGGCCCCGTCGGATAGTTCCGGTATCTCGACAGAATGACCCGGGCGGGTCTCGATTTCATCCAGACGCGCGATCTCCGTCGCGGTCAGGAGCCGGCCGCTAGAGACGTGGTACGGCGTATCGTCTTCGTTCATGCGCTGTGGCCTCTCGCAGGCTGAGGACGTGCACGCGGGTGTCGTCGTCCGGGTTCGGATAGGTCAGGATTATGACCAGGGTCTTCAGCCATTCGTCCCCCCTGACGGTGCCGGTTGTTCGCCATCGTTCCTCTCCATATAAAACGCGATCGAGGAGCGTGTCGGCGAGCGGATTTTCCAGGACCTGACGGGCCAATGAGAAATCCAGTCCGTGCGCCCGGATGTTCGAGCGTTCTCTTTCTGGCAGCCATGTGAACTCCATGCGTCACCCTCCCGGCTTTGGGAGACTATCAGCCAAAGGTTAACGATCCGTTAACGCGGGGCGGAATCCGCTCCTCGACAAACATTCCGCTTTGACATGGCGATGGACTCGATCCCTGAACGCGACAGCCACCCCGGAAAACCCCTTTCCAGTCCCCTAATTCTGTCTATCATACCGCATTGCAAAACGGAGACACGGATGCAGGCCGGTGGTGCGTTCCAGAGTCAGAGTCAGGGCCAGAGCCAATTGCAGCCGCATGGCACGATGCAGGGCTACGACCCTCAGTTGTTCTTTTGTGAGATGCTCCGGCCGGGGCAGCCACAGCATCCGACGCTGACGCTGCTGATGTCGCGGTTGGCGGCGCTGCCGATCGAAAGCCTCCGCCGACGGGCGCAGGACGCGGAACGGGATCTGCTGGAACGCGGGATCACGTTCACCGTCTATTCCGACGCCACCGCGATCGACCGCATTCTGCCGTTCGACCTGATCCCCCGGGTCATCACCCCGGCCGAATGGCACCAGATCGAAACCGGCGTCATCCAGCGCGTCCGGGCGTTGAACATGTTCCTGCGCGATATCTACCACGAACGGAAAATCCTGGCGGACAAGATCGTTCCGGCCGAACTGGTGCTGAAAAACGCCGGCTATTGTCAGGCGATGGTCGGCTTCAACGTCCCGTTCAACACCTACGTCCACGTCTGCGGCACCGACATCGTCCGCGATGAAACCGGCGCGTTCCGGGTGCTGGAGGACAATGCCCGCACGCCCTCCGGCGTCGCCTATGTGGTGGAAAATCGCCACATGAGCCTGCGGGTCATGTCCGACCTGATGACCAGCCTGCGCGTGCGCGGCGTCGATGAATACGGTCTGCGCCTACACAACGCGATGGCCGAGATCGCTCCAACCGGCGTCGATGATCCTCAGGTCGTCGTGCTGTCGCCCGGCATCTTCAACTCCGCCTATTTCGAGCACGTGTTCCTGGCACGCGAGATGGGCGTGCCGCTGGTGGAAGGCCGAGACCTGACCGTCGAACAGGGCAAGGTCTGGATGCGCACCACCTCCGGCCTGGCACAGGTGCATACGATCTATCGCCGGATCGGCGACGATTTCCTCGACCCCGACGCCTTCAATCCCGACAGCATGCTGGGCGTGCGCGGCCTGATCGAGGCGTGGCGGCACGGTACGGTGGCAATCGCCAACGCGGTCGGTACCGGCGTGGCGGACGACAAGGCGATCTACGCCTACATGCCGCGCATCATTAAATACTATCTGTCGGAGGAGCCGATCCTGCAGAACGTCGAGACGCGGATCTGCGCCGAACCGGATGCACTGGCCTACACGCTGGATCATCTGCACGAACTCGTCGTTAAGCCGGTGGCCGAATCCGGCGGTTACGGCCTGCTGATCGGGCCACACGCGACCAAGGCCGAACTGGCGGATTTTCGCGCACTGCTGCGGGCCGATCCGTCAAACTACATCAGCCAGCCGACGCTGAAACTCTCGGTCTCCCCGACCCTGTGCGCCGATGGCGTAAAGCCGCGCCATGTCGATCTGCGGCCGTTCGCGGTCACCGGCAAGGACACCTGGGTGCTGCCCGGAGGCCTGACCCGAGTCGCACTGCGACCCGGATCGCTGGTGGTGAACTCGTCGCAAGGCGGCGGCTCGAAAGACACATGGGTGCTGGCATGATCGACGTCGCGCCCTCCCACCACAAAGTTCACCTGATTGCTCGACATGCCGAGGCCACGATCTGGCTCGCCCGCTATATGGAGCGGATCGAGAACATGGCCCGCATCCTGGACGTCACCAACACATTCGCCCGCGACGCGGACGACACCCGCAACTGGCTGTCGATCCCGCGCATCAACGGCGACCTGACGGAATTCTACAAAAAACACACTGAAGCGACCCAGCGCAGCGTCGGCGAATTCTATCTGTTGGACCAAAGCAACGGCACCTCGGTCCAGTCGTTCATCGCGGCGGGGCGCGAGAACGCGCGCACGCTACGGGCGCTGATCTCGACCGAGATGTGGTTACAGATCAACGTGTTCTACGCCCGCATCCGAGCGCTGACGGCCGACACGATTACGCCGGATCATTTCACCACCGTCTGCGCGATGTTGAAGGATGGCGCACAAGCCCATACCGGCATCACCGAGGGCACGCTGTACCGCGACCAGGCCTGGCATTTCTATATGATCGGCCGGTATCTGGAGCGGGCCGACCAAACCACGCGCCTGCTCGACACAAGGTTTCATTCCCTGGCGCCACAGTCGGACGCAGTGGACGCCGATCTGGATGCGGGCCAGTGGAACGCGTTGTTGCGTGCGGCGGCCGGCTACCATGCCTACCGGCGGGAACATCCGAACGGGTACAATGCACAGGAAGTGGCATGCTTCATGCTGGTGGACACGGCCTTTCCGCGCTCGGTTGGTCTCAATTTAACCCAGGTGGGCCGGCATCTGACGCAACTGCGCCGGCGCTATTTCCTGCGCATGTCACCCGCGATGGAGCGGCTGGATCAGTTGAGTGCGACGTTAACCGAGGGAAACGTGTCGGAACTGGCCGGGCGGAAGTTGTCGCCGTTCCTGGATTACGTGCAGCGGGAAATCGGCAGTCTGCACGAGGATATCGTGGCGACGTTCTCTCACTGAGGGCTTTGCGCGCATCCCGCACCCTGGTTTAGGGTGTTCGCATGATTCACGCTTCCGTTTGTCCGCACGATTGCCCCTCCACTTGCGCGTTGTCGGTGGAGGTTATCGACGGCCGGCGCATTGGTGCGGTGCGCGGGGCAGCGGATAACAGCTACACGTCCGGTGTGATCTGCGCGAAGGTGTCGCGTTACGCCGAACGTATCCACCATCCCGACCGGCTGACGCAGCCTTTGTTGCGCACCGGGCCGAAGGGCGCCGGGCAGTTTCGGCCCATTGCGTGGTCCGAGGCGTTGGATCGTATCGCCGAACGCTTCGTTGCCGATACCACTCGATATGGATCGGAAGCGGTGTGGCCGTTCTACTTTGCCGGCACGATGGGCCTGGTGCAGCGCGACGGAATCAACCGGCTTCGCAACGTCATGCGCTACTCCCGCCAGAAAATGACGATTTGCACTTCGTTGCCGGAAGTGGGTTGGCACGCTGGCGTTGGCCAAAGCCGCGGCGTCGATCCGCGCGAGATGGCGCAATCCGACCTGATCGTGATGTGGGGTGGCAATCCGGTGTCCACCCAGGTCAATGTCATGACGCATGTCTCGCGCGCGCGGAAGGAACGCGGCGCGAAGATGGTGGTGATTGATCCGTACAAAACGCCGACGGCCGCCGTTGCCGATATGCATCTGGCGATTCGGCCGGGCACCGATGCGGCTCTGGCATGCGCGGTGATGCATGTGGCGTTCCGGAATGGCTATGCGGATCGGGCCTACATGCGGGACTATGCCGATTGTCCCGACATGCTGGAGGCGCATTTGCGGGATCGCGGTCCCGATTGGGCGGCTGGTGTGACCGGGCTTTCGGTTGCCGCGATTGAGGCGTTCGCGACGTTGTACGGACAAACGCAGCTTAGCTACATCAGAGCGGGATATGGTTTCGCGCGGAGCCGGAACGGGGCGGCGGCGATGCATGCGGTGTCGTGTTTACCCACTGTCACCGGCGCCTGGCAGCATGAGGGCGGCGGCGCGTTGTGGTCGAATCGCGGTATGTATCACTGGGATAAGACCTTAATCGAAGGGTCGGATATGCTCGATCCTTCGATTCGCGTGCTGGACATGAGTCGCATCGGCAGCGTCTTGACCGGAGATCGAACGGAACTTCGCGACGGGCCGCAGGTTCATTCGATGATCATTCAGAACCAAAACCCGTTGACGGTTTGCCCTGACAGCAACCGCGTGCGGCGTGGCTTCGGACGCGACGATTTGTTCGTCGCGACGCATGAGCAGTTCATGACCGAAACGGCGCGATGGTCAGACATCGTGCTGCCAGCGACGATGTTTCTGGAACATGATGACCTGTATCAGGCCGGCGGACACAGCCATGTCCAGATCGGCCCCAAACTGATCGAACCGCCCGGCGAATGCCGGTCCAATCACGAGGTGATGCAGGGACTGGCGTCACGTCTGGGCGCCGAACATCGCGGCTTTGGCATGACGGCAATGGAACTGATCGACGCCACGTTACAGGCGTCGGGTTATCCGGACGCGAAGACAGTCATGGAAAACCGCTGGGTGGATGAAATGCCGCCGTTCCGGACGGCGCATTTCCTGGATGGTTTCCCAACGCGCGACGGGCGGTTTCATTTCGCTCCGGATTGGGCGGGGTTGGGCGACAAGCTCGGTGTTATGCCGGCCTTGCCCGACCAGATGGCCAATATCGAGGCAGCCGATGCTGACGCGCCATTCCGGCTGGTAACCGCCCCTGCCCGCAGTTTCCTCAATACCAGCTTCACCGAGATGGCATCGGGCAGGAAGCGCGAGGGCCGCCCGACAGTATTGATGCACCCCGACGACGCGGCTCGGTTGGGATTGGTCGAAGGTTCCAAGGTTCGCCTGGGCAATGACCGGGGCGAGGTCATTTTGCATGCCCGGTTGGCGGACGGTCAGCAATCAGGTGTTCTGGTCGCCGAAAGCATCTGGCCGAGCGAGTGTTTCGAAGGTGGAATTGGGATCAATGCACTGACAAGCGACGCTCCCGGCCCCCCTTGGGGTGGTGCGGTGTTCCACGATACGGCAGTGTGGATGCGCGAAGAAGCCAACCAGATCGCATTGGCTGCGGAATAAAACTCCGCGGCACGACACGGAGACGATTATGTTTGGGTCCGATTTCACGTCCGTATGGACGCCGCGTTTGTTAAGCGTGCTGCGTATCATGACGGGGCTGCAATTCCTGGAGCACGGCACGCAGAAAGTTCTGTCGTTCCCGCCGCGCACCGGCGCCGCCCCGGCCCTGATTTCGATGGTCGGTTTTCAGGGCTGCCTGGAGATTGTCGGCGGCGTCCTGATCGTCCTGGGACTGTTCACCCGCCCGGCAGCGTTCATCCTCGCCGGCGACATGGCCGCAGCTTACTTCATGGCGCATTTCCCACGGGGCTTCTTCCCCGCGGCCAACGGTGGAGATGCGGCGATCTTGTTCTGTTTCGTCTTCCTCTATCTGGCGGCGGCCGGCGGCGGCATCTGGAGCCTGGACGCCAAACACGGGCGGTGAGGTGATTGTCCGCCGGTCCATTCCTATATCTGCCGAACCGCACAGTCGGCGGCAACATGGAGGAGTGAAACCAATGGCTCAAATCAAGCGGCATGCATCGGCGCAATGGCAGGGATCAGGCAAGGATGGATCGGGTAGCCTGACGACCCAAAGCGGAACATTGAACGCCACGCCGTATGGCTTCAATGCGCGATTTGGCGACGGCAAAGGCACCAACCCCGAGGAATTGATCGCCGCGGCCCACGCCGGGTGCTTCAGCATGGCGACCGCGTTTCAACTCAGCGGCGCCGGACATCCGCCGGACAGCCTGGACTGCGCCGCCAATCTGACAATGGAGCAGGTGCCGGGCGGCTGGAAGATCGCCGCGATCCATCTGGTGCTGAAAGCGAAAGTGCCAGGCCTGGACGACGCGAAATTCCAGGAACTGGCGCGCGGGGCGAAAGAGAACTGCCCGGTGTCGAAGGTGCTGAACGCCGAGATTACCCTGGACGCCAGCCTGGTATAACCAACGTTTCGCTCGGGGTTCAAACCCCGAGCGCTTGTCCGCTGAGGCGAATCGTTGCGTCGTCGCGAAGTTTTATCTCCGGGCGCAGCGATGTGCAAAGGCCGACGCCTGTCGGTGCCTGCACCATGCCGTTACGGATGATCGGCAGATCGGTGACCAAATGCTGATACCAGGTCGCCAACGTCGCGCGCACGACTTCCTGGAAAATAGCGGCCGAAGCGTGCAATCCCAGATGCAAGCCGGCCCATAACGTTATTGGTCCGGTGCAATCATGCGGCGCCAACGGTTTGCCATAGGTTTCCGCCAAAGCCGCGATCTTTCGGCCCTCTGTCAATCCACCGCACCACGCCAGATCGAGCATGACGAAATCCACCGCATCCGCCGCCAGCAGGTCGCGGAAAGGAACGGTCCCTGCCAGTGTTTCGCTGCCGCAGATCGGGGTTTTGGTTTGCCGGCGCAAATCGGCCAGCGCCCGCACGTCGTCCATTTTGTTGATCGGGTCCTCGGCCCAGAGGACTCCATAATCTTCCAGCGCCCGGCAGATACGGATGGCGGAGGTCGTGTTCCACAGACTGTGGAGTTCGGCCATGACCTCGATCTTATCGCCAACCGCCGCGCGGATTTTTCGGAATGGCTCCAGCCCCGCCTTCAGGTCCGTCAGGCTGATCATGCCGTTCTTGTCGGCGTAAATATCGAACGGCCAGATTTTCATTGCGGTAAAGCCTTCGGACAGCAGGCTTTCCGCCAATGCACCGGCGTCGCGTGTAAAGGCGATCTGGTCATCGTATGGACCAACCTGGGCCTCTTCCGCCCCAACCGCCCGGCGTGCCACGCCGGCCGTATTGTACGCGTAACCGGCGCACGTATTGTACGCTCGGATTTCGTTTCGGACGGCGCCGCCGAGCGCCTCGTGCACCGGGATGCCGTGGCGCTTGCCGGCCATGTCCCACAACGCGATGTCGATCGCGCTCGCCGCCCGTATTTCGGCGCCCGCACTATGGAATCCCAGATAGGGCGTCGTCAGTTGCCGCGACACCGCTTCGATCCGCCGAGCATCGCGGCCGAGCAGCCAGGGTGCGATTTGTTCGTGGATGACGGCCTCGGTTGCTTGGGCACCGCGAAACGATTCACCCAGGCCGACCAGGCCGTCGTCGGTTTCGATCTCGACCCAGATCAAGTTCGGGCGTTCCGCGATCCGGATCGTGCGCAGGCAGGTAATGTTCGCCATTGTCTAACCTTTCGGTATCAGGAGCGCACGACGTTTTCGCATGCCTCGCCGCGCAAGCGGCGGCGGATATTGTCCGCCATCACTTCTTGCCGACGCCGGATCGTTCCGTTGGTCCAGCCCGACATGTGCGGGGTCATGAGAATGTTGTCCAGCGTATTGAATGGCAGGGACGAAGGCAGACACGCGCTTTGTCCCGGCGAGGGATATTGGTACCAGGTGTCGATCACCGCGCCGCCGATACGCTTTTCATGCAACGCGTCGTACAGCGCCTGTTCGTCCACCACGGGACCCCGGGCGACATTGATCAGTACAGCGTCTTTCCGCATCAGAGCAAATGCGTCAGCGCCGACGATCCCGCGGGTTTCGGGGACGAGGGGCAACGTAACGACAATCGTATCGACCGCCCCCCAAAACGCCGGCAGCTCGGACAAACCGTAGGCCCGATCAACAAGGTCTGACTCAACCAAACTGCGGTTGGCGACATGGACCGACATGCCGAATGCGGCGGCGCGGACGGCAACAGCTTTGCCGATGTGCCCAAAACCCAGGATGCCGATCGTCGATCCCGCCATTTCCCGATGCACCTGCCCCGGCAACGAGGCCGAATACGTCCAGTCGCCCTTGCGCAACCGCGTGTCGGCGTCCGCCAGCGGAACGTACCGTTGCAGCAATGCCGCAAAGACGAACTCAGCGATCGCATGTTCATGGCCAAAACAATTGCAGACCACGACACCAGCCGGCAACGCCGCAAGATCGACCGCGTCGTAGCCCGCGCCCGGCACATGAAACAAACGCAAGTTCTTGGGGCGCGGCAGGGTCGCATCGAAACGCGTGGCGATGATCACGTCCGCGTCGGCGAATGTCTGCCGGTCCGAGGCAGATTCGAGAATGTTCGGCAGAATGGCGACCTCCGCCCCCGCCCCGACCATATCGGCAAACCCGCCACTGAAGGCGGCGGCATTGCTGCCGTGAAACACAATGCGCATGGGAGTCTCCTTCAGTCGGCGGCTTGCAAAGCGAAGTTGCAGTCCAGCAGCGCCGGGTCGATGTCGTTCTCGATCGCGTCGAGCATACTGTCGCTGAACGCGATCAACCGGTCGGACGCGGCAACGGCGGTTTTGACGCGTCCCGCCGCCACGGCCTCAATGATCGCCAGATGGCTGTCCACGGTCCTGGCCAGACCTTCGTTCGGACGCACCCAGCTATGGTAGATCCAGCCGATGCGGCGAAAAATCGTGTGCAGCGGCCGCAGCGTATGCTCCAGAAACGGTTCGCCCGCGGCAGCGTTCAGCACATGGTCGATGCGTCGATCCAACAGATTGAACGCGGCCAGCGAATTGTTCGAAGCCTGTAGCGTGCGGCAGAGATGCAGCAATTGATTGCGGTGCGATGGCCCTGCCCGTTCGGTTGCCAGGCGGACCACGAACCGTTCCAGATCCCGCCGTAGCGGCAGCAGGACGCGTTCCCGAGCGAGATCGATCGGGGCGATCTGCAGGCCATGCCGAGGACGGATCACGATCAGCGTGTCAGCCGCCAGCCGGCTGACCGCCTGATGCACCGGTGTGCGTCCGCCATCAGTGATCGTTTGCAAATCCTGAATCGACAGATAACGCCCCGGCTTCAGCGCACAGGTGACAATCAGCTCTTCAAGCTGGTCATAGGCTACGTTCGCCAAATTCAGGCGGTTGACCCGCCCCGGCTTGTCGCTTGGTTCCATCCGTCCCTCTTATGCCGGACCACGATAGGGGAACCAGACGCCGGCGGAAAGCCGAAAGAATTATATTGTGATATTTTACCATCCGGGATAATGGCGGCGCACAAGACATGGGGAAACGCTGGTGAAGATCACCGCCATCGAGACACTGCGAACCGAAGAGTTCGCCAACGTCATCTGGGTCCGCGTCCAAACGGACGCCGGGATCATTGGCCTCGGCGAGACCTTTTACGGCGCCGGCGCGGTCGAAGCCCACATCCACGACACGCTCTCCGGCCGCTTGCTCGGTAAAGACCCGTTGCGGATCGAATCGCTGCATCGCGAGATGCTGAACCTGCCGATGGCGCAGTCCAGTACCGGCGTCGAATACCGCGCCGCCTCGGCGATCGACATCGCGCTGTGGGATCTGTTCGGCAAAGTCTGCAACCAGCCCGTCCACCAGATGCTGGGTGGCCTCTGCCGCGACAAGCAGCGCATCTATAATACCTGCGCGGGATACGGTTATGTCCGCTCCAACAACATCAAGCCAGTCTCCACCTGGAATTTTGATGATGCCGCCGGCCCGTACGAAGACCTGAACGGCTTCATGACCCGGGCCGATGCGGTCGCGGAAAGTCTGCTGGAATCCGGCATCTCGGCGATGAAGATTTGGCCGTTCGATCCCGCGGCGTTGGAAAACGAAGGCGCCCACATCACGCCGGACCAGCTCAAAACCGCGCTGGTGCCGTTTGAAAAAATCCGCAAGGCGGTCGGCGATAAGATGGAAATCATGGTGGAATTCCACAGCTTGTGGAACCTGCCGATGGCCAAAAAGCTGGCAAAGATACTGGAACAGTATAACCCGACCTGGTACGAAGACCCAATTCGCATGAACTCGCCGCAGGCCCTGGCGGAGTATGCCCGCTCCACCACCGTCTGGGTCACCGCATCGGAAACGCTGGGATCGCGCTTCCCCTACAAAGACATGCTGGATCGCGACGCCATGAGCGTCGTTATGGCCGATCTGTGCTGGACCGGCGGCCTGACCGAGGGACGCAAGATCGCCGCCCTGGCCGATACCTATCACCGCCCGTTCGCACCGCATGATTGCGTCGGACCGGTTGGTTTCATTACGGGCATTCACGCCTCGTTCAGCCAGCCGAACACGTTGATCCAGGAAAGCGTGCGCGCCTTCTACACCGGCTGGTACAAGGAACTTGTCACCGTGATGCCTGTCATCAAGGACGGCTACGTATTCCCGATGGAAGGCCCCGGCCTGGGAACCGAACTGCTGCCGGCGGTGTTCGAACGATCCGATCTGACGGTGCGGCGTACCAATGTTTGATCTCACGGGGCGCACCGCATTGGTGACCGGATCATCCCGCGGACTGGGATTTTCCATCGCCGAGGGACTGGCGCAGGCCGGCGCGGCACTGGTGCTGAACGGGTCCGACGCCGGACGCGTGGCAACCGCCGCCGCGGCGTTACGCGCCAAGGGGTATACGGTGCATGAAGCACCGTTTGACGTAACGAACGATGTTGCGGTCGAGACGGCGTTTGCCCGCCTGGACGAACAGGGAATCGAAATAGACATCCTGTTCAACAACGCCGGCATCCAGTTGCGCGGCCTGTTGGTGGACCAGACCGCGGCCAATTGGCGCCTTGTGATCGAGACCAATCTGACCAGCGCCTTCCTGGTCGGCCGCGAAGCCGCCCGCCGCATGATCGCGCGCGGCCGGGGTGGCAAAATCGTCAATACAGGATCACTGACCAGCGCCGTCGCTCGCGCCACGACCGCGCCCTACACCGCGGCCAAGGGCGGCATCAAAATGCTGACTCAGGCGATGACGGCGGAGTGGGCGGAACACGGCATCCAGGCCAACGCGATCGGGCCGGGATATATGTTGACCGAAATGACGCAGCCGCTGGCCGACGATCCAAAATTCGACGGCTGGGTGAAAAGCCGCACGCCGTCGCGCCGCTGGGGCCTGCCCGCCGACCTGATCGGCACCGCCGTTTACCTGTCTTCGTCGGCATCCGATTACGTCAACGGACAGATTATCTACGTTGATGGTGGGATGCTGGCCGTTCTGTAGGTTGAACGCCGCCGGGAACGATGCGACACACACATAACCAAACAAGGGAAACGACCATGCTAAAACGATTTTTCTTCGCCGTCGGTATGACGGCGCTGGCCGGCGCCGCCAGCGCGCAGACCCTGCGTTACGGCATGACCCTGCCGCAGGGCGACAACGCCGACTATCGCGCCGCCACCGCCTTCAAGAACTACATCGAGTTCAACACCGGCGGCAAACTGAAGGTCGAGATTTACCCGGCGAACCAGTTGGGCGGTGAGCGGGAAATGACCGAGCAGGTGCGTGATGGCGCGTTGGATATCGCGTTTGTGGCGGATGGGGCGGTCAGCGGATTTTATCCCAAGCTGCAGGTGTTCGCGATCCCGTATCTGTTCCCCTCGGCCCCGATCGCCTGGGAAGTTCTGCACGGCCCGGTCGTTGCCGGTATGGCGGCGGATATCGATAAGACGATGGGCCTGACGGTGCTGAATTTCTCCGAAAACGGTTTTCGTGACTTCACCAACTCCGTGCATCCCATCCGCACGCCCGACGACATGAAGGGCTTAAAGATGCGGACGATGGAAAGCCCTGTCTACATCAAGATGATGCAGTCGATGGGATCTGCGGCGACTCCAATCAGCGCCGCCGAGATGGTGATGGCGCTACAGCAGAAGGTCGTTGACGGGCAGGAAAACGCACCTAGCACGATCAACATGCTGGGTATCGCCGACGTGCAGAAATTCATGTCCACCGATCAGCATGTGTTCTCCGCCATGCTGCTGCTCGCCGCTAACGACACGATGGCGAAACTGACGCCAGATCAGCGCAAGGTGGTGCATGACGCCGCGATGTTGCAGGCCAGTGTCAACAATTCGGAACGTGCCGGCTCCACCCAGGCGAATATCGATGCGATCAAGGCCAAGGGCGTGGAGGTTTACATGACCTCGCCGGCGGAAAAGGAACTGTTCCGGAAAGCGGCGCAAGGGCCGGTGACGGAGTATATCCGCGAAAAAATCGGCAATGAACTGGTTGACGCGATGCTGGCCGATGTAACGCGCGCCCAAAAATCCGTTTACGGGGAATAAGGCCATGGAAGGCGGCGTCACCTCGGTTCTCCGTTGGGTGGTCAAAGTGACCGAAGGCGCCGCCGCTGTGCTGATCGGTTTCATTGTCTGCTGCAACGCGGCACAGATTTTCTGCCGTTACGTCTTGCTGGACCCGATCAGTTGGACTGATGAGGCGATGCGCTATGCCATGGTGTGGGTCGCGTTTCTCGCCGGCAGCGCCTTGGTGTTCCGGCAGGAGCACATGGCGCTGAACGTGTTCGACACCATCAAATCCAAAGCCGTCGTCTGGTTGCTGAAAACGTTTGTGCTGGTGTCGATCTTCGGGTTTGCCTTGCTGCTGATCATCTACGGGTGGCCGTTGGCGATCCGTAATATAAAGCAATTCTCGCCCTCTTCCCAGGTTCCGTTGGTCTGGGCCTATCTCGCCGTGCCGGTCGGGGGCGTGCTGATGGCGGTTTATGCCGTCTGGCTGCTGATCTTTCCGAAAAGCGCGCCGGTCATCGAAGACGATGTGGAGTCATTTCACCCATGAGCCTGATGGCCGGAATTTTCGTCGCCCTGCTCGCGCTGGGCGTGCCGATCGCGTTTGTGATGGGTATCGCCGGGTCTGTGGGTATGTTCGCGCTCGATCTGAAACCGATGCTGATCGCGCAACGGATGTTCAACGGGGTGGACAGTTTCATCCTGTTGGCCGCGCCGTTCTACATCCTGGCTGGCGAACTGATGTCGCGCAGCGGGATCACGCAGCGACTGGTTCGCCTGTCGATGCTGATTACCGGCCATGTGCGCGGCGGCACCGCGTTCGGCAGCGTGCTCAGCGCGGTGCTGTTCTCCGGCATTTCCGGCACGGCGGTGGGTGACACAGCCGCGCTCGGGCAGATCTTCATCAAGGAAATGCCGCGCGAGGGCTACAAAACCGAGTATGCCGCCGCCCTGGTCGTTGCCGGTTCGATGATCGGGCCGATCGTGCCGCCATCGGTCACGCTGGTCATCTTTAGTGCGGTGTCGCAGCTTTCGGTGATCGACCTGTTCATCGCCGGCATCATCCCCGGGCTGTTGCTGGCCGCGGGCGTCGCCTGTGTCATCCTGTTCCACGTCTTCACCAGAGGTCTGCCACGCTCCCGCTTCTCACTGGATGGCGAACCCGTATGGCGGGTCGTCGGCGAAGGCCTGCTGGTGGTCATGCTGCCGGTTATCCTTGTTGGCGGCGCCCTGTCCGGCATCTTCACCACGACCGAGGCTGGCGGCGTCGCCGTGCTGTACACCCTGGTACTCGGTACCGCCGTTTTCCGTAAACTGGGGCCGACAGAAATTTGGCAGGCGCTGATCGTTACGGCGCGCATCAGTGCCTCGATCTACCTGGTGTTGGCCGCGTCAGGCGTGTTGTCCTACGCAATGACGACGGCTGGAATCTCCGGCTGGGTGCGAGGGCTCGGTCCGCTGTTCGCCGGCCATCCGACCTATTTCATGTTCGCCATCGTGCTGTTCCTGATCGGTGTCGGTGCGGTGCTCGAACCCGGACCGGCGATCGTGATCTTCGTGCCGTTGCTGCTGCCGGTGGCCCGCGCGATGGGGATCGACCCGCTACAGTTCTCCATCGTGTTCGTGCTGACGCTGGCACTCGGGCTTTCGACGCCGCCGATCGGGTTGTGCCTGTTCATCGCCTGCAAAATAGGGCGAATAAGCATGGGCAAGCTGTTCGGCGCATTGTGGCCGTTCTTCGTAGCGGAGAAATTCGTGGTGGTGCTGCTGGTGCTGGTGCCGTGGTTTTCAACCTATCTGGTGCACTTGATCCGGGGCTAGTTCGGCCGGTATCATTGCCCGGATGTACCAAGCCCTTCTCTCCATTCCGCACGACGCCGTGATGAACGGCCTCGACCTTCTGGCGTTCGTCCTGATCACGCCGGAACTGATCGGCGAGGTTCGGTTGAACAAACTGACCTCCTGGATCCGTCGTATTCTTGGCGGCGAGAACCGAACGATCCTGATCGTGCTGGCACTGTTCCTGGCGGGACGCCTCGCCGGACATTTCGGCATCCCGCGCGGCTATTCCCACCTGCTGTTCCTGGCCGGCGCGGGCGCCTTGATCGCAGCCCTGTTTCTGATGATCAATCGCTTCGTCAAAGCCACACCGTCCCGCCAGTTGATGCTGGTTCTCGGCGCCGCCTTGTTCGTGTGCGCCCGCGTGACCGGGATAGTCTTCGCTCTCCAGGCTGAGTGACCCCCGGTGGCGGGCTTTCCGCGGATAGTGTAGCAAGCACGCTGCACCCGCGAAGGCCACCCACCAGGAGAGCTTTGGATGCCCAAGATCATTCCCGTCGATATCTTCGATTGTGTCGTCTTTGGCGCCACCGGCGACCTGACGCTTCGAAAACTGCTGCCCGCGCTGTATTACCGGTTTCGGGATGGCCAGATGCCGCCGGAATCGCGGGTGATCGGCGCCGCTCGGTCTGCGTTGTCCGACGAGGACTATCGGGCGCGCGCCGCCAAGGCCCTGGAGAAGCACGTCGCGCAGGCCGACCGCGACCCGGAAACCGTCCGGCGTTTTCTGGGGCAACTGCATTACGTTTCCATTGACGCCACGGCACACGATGCGGACTGGAGCCGTTTCGACACTGTACTGGACGATCAACGGGTCCGGGTCTTCTATTTCGCCACCTCGCCGGATCTGTATGGGCCGGTCTGCCGGGCGCTTGGCGCGAACGGGATGGTGACGGAGTTGTCACGCGTCGTCCTGGAAAAGCCGATCGGCCATGACGCGGAGTCGGCGCATGCGATCATTGAAGACGTCGGAACGGTGTTCTCCGAGTCGCAAACGTTCCGTATCGACCACTTCCTGGGCAAGGAGACAGTGCAGAACCTGATGGCGCTGCGGTTCGCCAACACGATCTTTGAGCGTCTGTGGACCGCCGACGTGATCGATCATGTGCAGATCACGGTGTCGGAGACGGTCGGCCTGGAAGGTCGTGGCGGCTACTACGACAAATCGGGCGCGTTGCGGGATATGGTGCAGAACCATCTGTTGCAGTTGCTGTGTCTGATCGCGATGGACCCTCCGATTTCGCTGGATGCGGATCGGGTACGCGATGAAAAATTGAAGGTGCTGCGGGCCTTGAAGCCGATGGAAGCCCATGACGTTGCCCATCTGACCGTGCGCGGACAATACACCCAGGGCGCGATCGATGGGAAACCGGTGCCCGGGTATCTGACCGATCTGGGGTCCGATGAGGCATCCCGAACCGAGAGTTTCGTGGCGCTGAAGGCAGAGGTCCGCACGTGGCGGTGGTCCGGCGTGCCGTTCTACCTGCGCACCGGCAAGCGGTTACCGGCGAAAGTGTCCGAAATCGTCATCCAGTTTCGAAAACCGCCGTTTTCGATCTTCCCGCCCGAAACCGCGGAGTGGCGCCCGAACACGCTGATTATCCGGTTGCAGCCGGAAGAAGGCATGCGGCTGGAGATGATGACCAAGGACCCCGGCCCGGGCGGATTGCGCCTGTCCCCGACCGGCTTGGATATCAGCTTCGAGAAGACGTTCGGCAAGCGATTCCCGGATGCTTACGAGCGGCTGCTGATGGACACAGTGCGCGGCAACCCGACGTTGTTCATGCGTCATGATGAGGTCGAGGCCGCCTGGGCCTGGGTCGAACCCATCCTGGAAGCCTGGGCCGCTCGGCCTGACCATCCACGGCCTTACCCGGCGGGAAGCTGGGGGCCGACCGCTGCGATCGCGCTGATCGAACGCGACGGCCGGACATGGCATGAGGAAATTGTTTAGACTTTCTTCGGGAGAGAAATGTTGGCCATCAATATCCACCCCAACGCGGGCAAGACCCTCGACCCGTCGAAGCTGGTGAACATCCCCCGGCTGATCACGGCCTACTTCACCGGCAAGCCCGATCCGGCGGTGCCATCGCAACGCGTGGCGTTCGGCACGTCCGGTCATCGCGGGTCCGCGCTGGAGACGGCGTTCAACGAAAACCACATCCTGGCAATCAGCCAGGCGATTTGCGATCATCGCACCCGCGTTGGCATCACTGGCCCGTTGTTTGTCGGGAACGATACGCACGCACTATCGGAACCGGCCATAGCCAGCGCGGTGGAAGTGTTCGCCGCGAACGGTGTGGAAACGTTCATCGACGCGCAAGGCGGCTACACGCCCACCCCCGTCATCTCGCACGCCATCCTGTGCTACAACCGAGGCCGCAGCAGCGGTCTCGCGGATGGTGTGGTGATCACGCCATCGCACAACCCGCCCGAGGATGGCGGCTTCAAGTACAACCCCCCGAACGGTGGCCCCGCCGATACCGCCATTACGGGCGGGATCGAAAAGGCCGCGAACGCATTCCTTGCAGCCGGCCTGGAGGGAATAAAACGCATCCCGCTGGATCAGGCGTTGCGGTCGCCCAACGTTCATCGGCACGATTATATCGGGCTGTATGTCGCCGACCTGGGGAGCGTCATCGATATGGACGCGATCCGTTCGGCCGGCGTGAAAATCGGTATCGATCCGCTGGGCGGTGCGGCGGTGCATTACTGGCAGCCGATCATCGATCGTTACGGTCTGAACGCCACCATCGTCAGCGACACGATCGATCCGACGTTCCGCTTCATGACCGCCGACTGGGACGGCAAAATCCGTATGGATTGTTCCTCGCCCTATGCCATGGCTCGACTGATCGCTATGCGGGAGACATTCGACGTAGCGTTCGCGAACGATACCGATGCGGACCGGCACGGGATCGTCACGCGGTCCGGCGGATTAATCAATCCCAACCATTACCTCGCCACGATGATATCGTATCTGTTCGGTAACCGGCCGGAGTGGGGCACCGGCAAGGCGGTCGGCAAAACCGTGGTCAGCAGCGGCATCATCGATCGCGTGGCGAACAAAATCGGCTGCGGCCTGGTCGAGGTGCCGGTCGGCTTCAAGTGGTTCGTCGATGGCCTGATCGGCGGAACATTGGGCTTCGGCGGCGAGGAAAGCGCCGGGGCGTCATTCCTGCGACGTGACGGATCGGTCTGGAGCACAGACAAGGACGGACTGATCCCCGGCCTGCTGGCGGCGGAGATCACCGCCCGAACCGGACGCGACCCGAGCGAGAATTTCAAAAATCTGACGGATGAACTCGGCGTGCCATTCTACGCCCGAATCGATGCCCCGGCGACGCTGCGGCAGAAAGATGTGTTGAAAAAGGTTTCGCCCGAACAAATCGGGATGGCGGATCTGGGCGGCGAACCGGTTCGCGCGACCCTGTCGGCGGCACCCGGCAATGGTGCCTCCATCGGCGGCATTAAAGTCGTGGCCGAGAACGGATGGTTTGCCGCCCGGCCATCCGGCACCGAAGATGTTTACAAGATCTACGCCGAAAGCTTCCAGGGCGAGGATCACCTGCACCGTATCCAGCAAGAAGCGCAGGAGGCAATCTCCCGTGTGTTCACGGCAGCCGGCCCTGGCTGAGGTCTGGCCCGGCCGCCGAACGAGGTGCTAAGCAGGGGCGATGAACACCGCCCCTCCCGTCCGCGCCGGCACGCGCGGCTCCCCGCTCGCATTGGTGCAGACCCGCACCTTCCTCCGCCTGCTCGCCGCCGTCCCGGGTGCGGGTCAGGGGCAGGAGATGATCATCAACACCACCGGCGACGCGGTGCAGGACCGCCCGCTCGCCGATATCGGCGGCAAGGGGCTGTTCGCCAAGGAAATCCACGAGGCGCTGTTGGATCACCGCATCGACTGCGCGGTCCACAGCATGAAGGACCTGGAAACCGAATTGCCGCCTGGCATCGTCATCGGCTGCGTGCTGGTGCGGGAAGATGCGCGCGATGTGCTGATCCTCGGCGACACAGGTTCGGCATCAGACCCGGCCGACCCGTTCGCCGGCCTGCCGCATGGCGCGCTGGTCGGGACCTCCTCCGTGCGGCGGCAGGCGCAGTTGCTGCATGCCCGCCCTGATCTGCGGGTCGCCTCGATCCGGGGGAACGTGCAAACGCGGCTGAGGAAACTGCGGGAGGGCGAGTGCCAGGCCAGCCTGCTCGCGCTGGCCGGGCTGCGCCGGTTGGACATGGAGGTTCCGGGGGCGGTCGTGCTTGACCCGTCGGTCATGCTGCCGGCGGCGGCTCAGGGGGTCGTTGCGGTGACCGTGCGGGCCGATGATGTCGCGTTGCGCGGTGTGTTGGCGGCGATCGACGATCGAGCCTCCCGCATCGCGGCAACCGCCGAACGGGCGATGCTGGCCGAGCTGGATGGATCGTGCCGCACGCCGATCGGGGCGCACGCTTCGATATCAACGGGCGGCAGCCTGACGCTGACCGGGCTGGTCGCCCGCGCCGACGGAACGTTCCTGTTGCGGCGCACGCTGGCCGGGGCGTCGGCCGACGCGGCGCGCATCGGGGAAGACCTGGGAGCCAGCTTACGGGCCGACTCCCCGGCCGATTTGTTCGCCTAGAACCAGGTCGCCTTGTCCACGACGTTGCGCAATGGCCGCCCTTCGGCGAAGGCCTTGCAGTTGTCCTGAATGATCTGCAAGCGGCGGTCGTTCAGGTGCGGGCCGTATCCCGCCATGTGCGGCGTCAGCAGAACGTTCGGCATGCCCCACAGCTTATGCTCCGCCGGCAACGGTTCTTGCTCATAAACATCCAGGGCGGCACCGGCGATGTCGCCTTTGTTCAGCGCGGCGACCAGGTCGTCCAGTTTCGTCGTCATGCCGCGGCCGATGTTGATGAAGAAGGCGCTGGTCTTCATCAACCGGAATTTCGCGGCACTGAAGAAACCTTCTGTCGCCGGGGTGTGGGGCACCGTCAAAATGACGAAGTCGGCACGCGGCAAAAGCGAATCCAACGCCTCTGGTTGATGCAGTTCCGCGACGAAGTCAGGTTTGTCGGTGCGCCGAGCATCGACGGCCAGGACCTGCATATTGAACGCGTGTAGCAAGCGTGCGGTTTCGGCGCCAATGCCGCCCAGGCCGACGATCAGGGCGGTGGCACCGGGCAGGGCGACGACGCCATGGTCCTCGGGCGGCTTTTTCCACTCGCGGCGAAGCTGTTGCGGAATGGAAACATGCAGGCCACGGGCGAAGGCGAGCACGAACGCCAGGATGTGGGCGCTGATGTGATCGTTATAGATTTCGCGGAAATTGGTAACGGTGACCGGGTGCGCGACCAGTTCCGGGTAGTAGTAGCCAGCCGGCGGCGCGGCCTGCGGTGCTTGCAGCCAACGCAATCGTTGCGCTTTACCGAGCAGTTCGGCGGGTAATGTGCCGAACACGGCATCGGCGGTGGTGATGGCGGCCTCGGCGGTGGCGGCGTCTTCGGCAACGATGATTCGCATACCGGCAACGGTATCGGTCAGGCGTTGCGCCCATTGCCGGGTCAGGGCGGTTTGCGGCGGTAGCATCAGAAAGGTGAATGCGTTGGTGTCGGTCATGGGGCGGCCTTTGAAGATGGCGGCAAACCATAGCACCGGCCGGCTCCGCCCGTCATGGTACGGCGGTTTCCCGCACGCGGCCGCGTGCGCCCGCCGGGTCGGCAACAATGCGCTGGCCGATCGGATGCCCCGCCACGGGACCTGACACCCCTGCAACAGATGCTCGTTCGCCTGAGTCACGAGCAAGCATAGACGAAGGACGACCCCGCACTCACGCAAGCGTGCGTTGCTTCGCGATAACCCTGGCGATAGATAAAAACAGTAATCTATAACACATTATTTCAGGAATACGCTCATCGGGCACCGACTGAGACCACCAGATGAACGGATTTCGAATGGAGTACAAATGGTCTATTTATGTCTTTATATTACAATAACAAAAATCCAACATGGCGTGTGCCCGGAGCTGCCTCCTCATGTAGCGGGTCCAAATGCCAAAGCTACGGAGTAACCGATGACTGCATTTTGAAATTTGTAACAGAAACCACAATCAGCTCTCCGCCTATCATCATTATCGATTGGCAGAACGGTCGATCCGCACATCTGAAAAAGGAAATGTCCAATGGTCACCTCGCCGAATGACACCGTCGTTACCGGAATTGGAGCGTCAGTAACCGATAGCGGCGGCAACGTGTGGACGATTGATACAAACGGTCAGATTACCGTCAACGGGGCGGTTGACCCGACCACCGCGAATGTGGACGAGCTGGCATATTATGGCGGCCTGATCTGGCAGAAAAATGCCGCCAATCAGTGGTACGCCAAAACGGCCCCCACCGCGGCCTGGGTCCATTGGCCGAACGCGACCTCGCCGGTCGTGATACCGAATCTGTCAGCCAATGACGCCACCATCGCCGCCGGGGGCGCGGCCACGCTTGTTGACGCCAACGGCAATGTTTGGGGCCTGACAGGTGCCGGTGGCACCAGCAACTACCAGGTGACCGTCGATGGGGCCGTTGACCATACCACGGCCAACGTCGTGCAGATGGCACTCGTCAACGGCACGATCTGGCAGGAGAACACAGCCGGACTTTGGTATTCCAAGACCACACCGGCCAGCACCTGGTGGACTGCCGGGACCGCCATAGATCCCCTGACCGGGGCCCCGGAGCCGATCGCCCTGACCTGGACCGGTGGCGGCAACAACCTTGCCTCCAATCCAGCCGACTGGTCGCCTGCGGTTGCACCACGGCCCGGTTACGCGCTCACGATGGGGTCGGGGGCGATGAACCTGTCTGGTGTGGCGTTGGCGGGGGATACTCTTTCCATCAGTGCCGGCTCGGATGTGACTATAACGACAATCGGCGCAACGCGGTTGAATATCGCAACGACCGGCCCCGCGGCTCATATCAATATCAATGCGGCACCCGGCAGCACGCTGAATCTGACGGCGGACATCGGCGCCGGCTATTTGAATGTATCGGGAGGCACACTGGGATTTATCGGCACCAGCGTGTTCGCCGCCTTCAGCACCGTATTGTCCGACAATATTGTCGGAACAGGGACTCTTGATCTGCTTGGCGGGAATGCAACCGGCGAATTTATGGAGATCAATGGGTCCGTCGGACCCGGTTTGACGTTCGATATCAGTGCCCCGGGGCCGGACGATGCCGGGCTACAAATCGACCATCCTTCGACGTTTCACGGCAGCATTGTTTTGCGATCCGGTTTCGCGGCCTTCATGGGCATTCAGGCGACCAGTGGTGAACTGCTGAACGGTGTCCTGGAAATGTTCAATGGCAGCAAACTCGTGGATGCCACTCGGTTTGTCAGCGCTCCCAACGGTGAGGGCGGCGCTCTACAAATGCAGCAAACCAGCGCCGGCGTAATGGTTTCGATCGGGCTCGGAGATGTCTATCAGCCGGGAGGCGTCGGAACAGCATTACCACTGCACACATAGCTATTGCGAAAGCCCCGGCGTTCGGGGCTTTCGCAACTCGGTTGCGCAGTCAATCTTAAAGCCCGTTTATCGCGCCCTGAATAAGCCCGCCAGCCATACCAGCCGCCGTGCGCAGAATGGCAGACACCACACCGAAAATGCTGCGCACCAGCCCCGGTTGGTCAGGGGCTCGGGAGACATGCACCTCAGCCTGTTTCATGGCGCCGCCCCAGACATCAACGAACCGGCCGAAATCCGCCTCACTGTAGCCAGACCCGTCAAGCCCGGCGACATGCAAGCCGGTGCTGTCCGGGATGACCATCAGCAGGAATGGCCCCGGACCCGACAGGCGGCCATCCGTGAGCTGTAACGCACCCAGCAAGCGGGCCGAGCGCGCATAATCGTAGGTCCCAACCAGAAAATCGCAATCCGTCGCTCGATCCGCCGGCATGTCGGCCAGTTGGGTCAGCCAGCGGGTAAGAATCAGGTTTGGCGCGACAACCGAAGCCGCCATGGCCTGCTGCGCTGTCGGCAAACGGCTTGTCATGGCCGCACAGAAAGCACGATTGCGATTCAGGTCACCCGGTTTCAAAACCACTACCGCGGTCGGCATCGGAGCCAGAAACGTCGAAGGACCGGCGATCTGCGTTGCGAACATCGGTTGTGCCGCGGCGGCAGGGCGCAGCGATGACGGCCCGCTACCAGGCTGTTGGCCGGGAACGGCACAGGCCGTCAGAACGGTGACACAAACCAGTCCAAGCCAACCCACACGCATTGTTCCACGCCCCGTCAGTTGAACGCACCAACAACCCGGGATTGCGGCACCGTCAAGCGATCCTTTGACCGACATCGTTTCGGCATGGCCGCCCTCCCCTGCCGGGGAAGGCTGGCTTTGTCAGACCGAGAAGTACTTCGCTTTCGGGTTCAGCACCACGATCGCACTGGTCGATTGTTCCGGATGCAACTGATACTCGTCCGACAGCGTGATCCCGACGCGTTCCGCCCCAAGCATCCCCAGGATCGGCACCTGGTCTTCAAGGCGCGGGCAGGCCGGGTAGCCGAACGAGTAACGACTGCCGCGATACCCCTGCCCCAGCATTTTCTCCATGTCGCGGTCATCCTCGGCCGCGAAGCCCAGTTCGGCGCGAATGCGCTTGTGCACGTATTCCGCCATACCCTCGGCCATCTCCACCGACAAGCCGTGCAGGTACAGGTAATCCTGGTAACGGTTTTCCTCAAACCAGACCCGCGCGGTGTCGGACGCCTTTTGGCCGACCGTGACCACCTGCAACGCGATCACATCGCGTTCGGCATCGTCGATATCGCGGAAGAAGTCAGCGATGCACTCACCGTCGTCTTTCGGCTGCCGAGGCAACGCAAACCGCGTGACTTCGGTGACGCCATCCTGCTCGAAAATAATCAGTTCGTTGCCCTGGCCGGCGGCTTTCCAGTACCCGTAAGCAGCCTGCGGCCGCAGGATGTCCTGTTCCTCGCACAACGCCAGCATCCGGCGCATCACTGGACGCAGTTCCTGCTTGGCCCAGCCGAGGAATTCCTCCAGCGTGCGGCCCTGTTTGCGGAAACCCCACTGGAATTGGTACAGGCTGCGTTCGTTGATGAACGGCACGATGGCTTTCGGTGCGGACTCAACCACGCGGGAGCCCCAGAACGGAGGCTCCACCACCGCAACGTCGCGCGTCATACGATGACGTCTGGCGCGAACCGCTTCGATGTCAATCGGCTGAAACGCCTTCGTATCGGCCTGACCCAGCGTGCGGGCGTTGTTGCGCGACTTGCCGGCGCGTTTGGACTGAATCACCGCCAGATAATCGTCGAAACCGGTGCTGGTGACCCGATCCATCAGATGCAGCCCGTCGAATGCATCCCGAGCATAAGCGACGCGGCCGCATGCGTAGGCATTGACGCAGGCATCTTCCACATAATTGCGGGTCAGCGCCGCGCCACCCAGCAGGACGGGAATATCGACGCCCTGGCGGGTCATTTCTTCCAGGTTCTCGCGCATCACGACGGTCGATTTCACCAGCAGGCCGGACATGCCGATCGCCTGCGCGCGATTGTCCTTGACCGCTTGCAACATATCCACCAGCGGCACTTTGATGCCGAGGTTGATCACCCGGTAGCCGTTGTTGGTCAGGATAATATCGACCAGATTCTTGCCGATGTCGTGCACGTCGCCCTTCACGGTGGCGAGGACGATGGTGCCTTTTTCCTGGCCTTCCACCCGCTCCATCATCGGTTCCAGGTAGGCAACCGCGGCCTTCATCGTTTCGGCTGATTGCAGCACGAACGGAAGCTGCATCTTGCCGGCGCCGAACAACTCGCCAACGACCTTCATGCCGTCCAACAGAACGTTGTTAATGATCTCCAACGGCTTCAGGGTCAGCAGCGCCTCGTCCAAATCATCGGACAGACCCTTTCGATCGCCATCGACGATGCGGTCTTTCAGACGGCCCGCGGGCGTCTCGGCGCGCTCCTTCTTGACGGCGTCGGCCAATTTGCGGCCAGCGAACAGTTCCAGCAGGCGCTTTAGCGGGTCATACCCCTCGCGGCGGCGATCAAAGATCAAATCCTCGGCGACCTGCTTTTCTTCGTCCGCGATCAAATGCAGCGGCCGGATCTTTGAAACATGCACGATCGCGCCGGTCATCCCGGCCCGCGCCGCATGATCCAGGAACACCGAGTTCACCACTGCGCGCGCCGCCGGGTTCAGGCCGAAGCTGATGTTGGACAGCCCCAGAATGATCTGAATATCGGGGAATTCGGCGCTGATCGCGGCAATGCCCTCCAACGTCCATTGCCCCAGCTTGCGGTCGTCTTCGTTGCCGGTCGCGATAGTGAAGGTCAGCGGATCGATCATCAGGTCCGATTGCGCCAGACCATGCTTGTTACAGGCGAAATCGACCAGACGCCGCGTGATGCGCAGCTTGTCCTCGACCGTCTTCGCCATGCCGACTTCATCAATGGTCAGCGCGATAACAGCGGCGCCGAACCGTTTCGCCAGGATTAACCGATCCTCGGCGGCTTTCTCGCCGTCCTCGAAGTTGATCGAGTTGATGATCGGCTTGCCGCCGTGCAGCTTCAGCGCCGCCTCAATCACCGGAGTTTCGGTGCTGTCGATTACCAGCGGACTGTTCACCGAGGCGGTGAAGCGGCGAATAACCTCCGTCATCTCATAGTTTTCGTCGCGTCCGACAAAGGCGGTGCAGATGTCCAGCGCGTGGGAGCCTTCGGTGATCTGCTCGCGGCCCATCGATACGCAGCCGTCCCAATCGTGCTTTTCCTGCGCTTCACGCCACTTCTTGGAGCCGTTGGCGTTGCAGCGTTCACCGATCGCGAAGATCGCGTTTTCCTGGCGCAACGGCACCGCCTGATACAAGCTGGCGACGCTGGGAACCCAGAACGATTTGCGCGCGACCGGCGCCGGCCGGAAGCCGCCACGCTTGCGCAACATGACGTCCAGGGCGGTGATGTGCTCGATGCTGGTGCCGCAGCAGCCACCGATCAGGTTGACACCGTCCTCGTTGATGAAGCGCTCCAACCACGAGGCCAGATCGGCGCCCCCCAGCGGATAATGGGTTTGGCCGTCCACCAGTTCCGGCAGCCCGGCGTTCGGCTGGACCGAGATCAGGCCGGGCCAGTTCTTCGACAGCCAACTGACATGTTCGGCCATCTCCTGCGGGCCGGTGGCGCAGTTCAGGCCCATCAACGGCACGTCCAGGGCGTTGATCACGGCAGCGGCGGCGGCAATATCGGGGCCGACCAGCAGCGTGCCGGTGGTTTCGACCGTGACCTGCACGAAGATCGGCGTATCCGTTCCGGCGATCTTGCGGGCCATTTTCGCGCCATTGACGGCGGCTTTGATCTGCAACGTATCCTGGCAGGTCTCGATCAGAATCGCATCGACGCCGCCAGCGATCAGCCCGCGGCATTGTTCGGCCAGCGCGGCTTCCAGCGGATCATACGCAATGTTGCCCAGGCTGGGCAGCTTGGTGCCCGGCCCGATGCTGCCAATGACCCAGCGATCCCGGCCGTCGCAGAACGAGTCCGCGGCTTCCCGAGCCAGTTCACCGGCGATTTTGTTGATGTCGAAGGCGCGATCGGCGAGATCGAATTCCGACAGCGTAATGGGGGAGCCGCCGAACGTGTTGGTTTCCACCATGTCGGCGCCGGCCGCGAAATATCCCTTGTGGATTTCCCGCACCATGTCCGGACGGGACAGCACCAGCACGTCGGTGCAGTTCTCACGGCCCCAGTAGTCCTTTTCGACGTCCAGGGTCAGCGCCTGAACACGGCTGCCCATGCCGCCGTCGCACAGCAGCACGCGATCACGCAGGGCATCAAGCAAATGGGGACGGGTCATGTCAGGCTGCTTTCAGAGAGCGAGTTCGTGTGTCGCGGCGGCCGTCACGCGGACAGCCGGCCAGATTCGGATGGGTAAAGAGCCCGGAATGGCGACCGGGTCGCGCCATTCCACTCCGGCGGAGGTGAACATTCGGTTAATGTTCGCGTCGGAAAATCCCGGCCAGCGATGCGCCAGCTTGCCGGTCAGGTCGGTTCTATCGTGTTCGGCCAGATCGATCACCAATAACCGGCCGTTCGGGGCGAGAACCCGCGTCGCCTCTTGCACGGCACCGGCAGGGTCTTCCGCGTGGTGCAGCACCATTTGCAGCACGACGGTGTCGAACGACCGATCGGCCAGCGGCAGGCGATACATGTCGGCCTGCCGCACCGCGCAATGGGCGAGGCCGGGGGCGGAGAGTCTGGCCCGCGCCAGCGCCAGCATGGCTTTGGACGCGTCCACACCCAGACCTTGGCGGACACGCGGGGCGAGCAGTTCAAGCACACGGCCGGTGCCGGTGCCGATGTCCAGCAAGCGGCCCTCGGGACCGATCGGGAAAAGGGACAGCAGGGCGTCCTCGACGGCTTGGGCGTTGAGTTCGAGCGCACGCATTTCGTCCCAGTCGGCACCCTTTTGGCGGAAGCTTTCCGACGCGATGCGGGCACGTTCCGCCTGCACCCGGGCGGCCTGGCGACGGTCGGCTTCCAGCACCGGATCGTTCCCGGGCAGGCGGGCGACGAGTTCGCGGGCGAGCGCGCCGTCCTCACCGGTGGGCAGGGCGAACCAGACGTTGGCCCCTTCCCTCACCCGATCCAACAGGCCGCAGTCGCAGAGAAGTTTCAGGTGGCGCGACAGGCGGGGCTGCGATTGGCCGAGGATTTCGGTGAACTCCATGACGCAGAAAGCCCCCCGAGAAGCGAGCGCGAGAAGGCGCAGGCGGGTCGGTTCAGCGGCGGCGCGCAGACTGGACAGCAGGTGCTCCATGGTGGGGCGCTTACTGACATAAAGATATCCTTATGTCCAGTCGGTCTTTGTGGAAACGAGTATGTTTGTGGGTCACCTGAAGTGGTCATCACGAGATGCAAATATAGGGATCGGCCGCCGAGGCATGCGCCACGTCATGGCCGAACCATGACGTGGCGGGTGCTGCCATGATCCGGTTCGTGCTGAGCCTACAGCCGCTCCGCCGAACCGCCAGCTCCGGCGGGAACCAGGCGGAGACGGTCCAGCACCGCCGGGACGCTGTCGACCACCTCGAACAGGTTGCGGCACGCCGGGTCGGCAAAACCCTGGGCGATGGCATGATCGATGGTGGCGACGAATGGCGCGACCGAACCGGCGACGTCGCACAGAAAGATCGGCTTGTCATGCAGGCGAAGCTGCTTCCACGTGATGATCTCGAACGCTTCGTCGAACGTGCCCAAGCCGCCGGGCATGATCAGGAAGGCGTCGGATTCTTCATACAACCGGCGTTTGCGGGTGTGCATGCTGTCGGTCACGACCAGTTCGGTAACGCGGTCATGCGCCACCTCCCACTTGGTCAGGAATTCCGGGATCACGCCCAGGACGTCTCCGCCACCCGCCAGAACGGCATCCGCCACGACACCCATGATGCCGATACGGCCACCGCCGTACACCAGCCGAATGCCCGCCCGAGCCAGGCCGGTGCCGAGAACGCGCCCCGCCTCGGCGTAGGCGGGATTGATGCCGACGCGGGAACCGCAGAACACGGCAAGAGAGTTTATGGCCGTCATGGATATCCTTCTCGCTAATGGGGCCAGTCTGTCCACTCCCTGGCAAATCTGCTAGCGATTCATTATCGCGATTCCGCACCGTTGCGGGATTGTGAAGCAACCGACTGATGGGAAGGCTTTATTGAATGACAAAAAACTTTGCGTTATGTGCCGCGATTATGCTGGCGTTGACCGGAATCGCCCAGACCGGCGCGGCTCGGGCCGAGGGACTGGATCCGATCGCGATTCGTCAGGTCGGGATGGACCTTCAGGCCGGCACGTTCGGTTTCATCCGGACGGTTGTCGCCGCCAAGGGCGACGTCAAGCCGCTGGAAGCCCCGGCGAAAGCCCTCGCTCGGTGGGCGGCGACCATCCCATCCGTCTATCCGGCCGGCAGCGACAAGGGCGGCAACACGAAGGCTCTGCCGGAGATATGGTCCGACCGAGCCGGCTTCGAGAAGATCGCTGTGTCGATGGGTGAGGCCGCGACCAAGCTGGCGGCGGCTGCCAAGGCGGGCGATGCGGATGAAGTGGCGATTGAAACCAAGGCGGTCGGTGATCAGTGCGGCGCCTGCCATCGCGGCTATCGCGCGAAGTAAGACCATGGTGTCCGCCGGACCGCTGCTGCGGTCTGGCGGGCGCCGCCCAATTGACACCGTCCGCCGCCGATGCCTACAGTTTTTCCAACAAATAAACGGCTCGATTGGGGCCGCAGGGGGAAAAATGACATCGTCGATCCGACGCCTGTGTTTTGCTTTCGTAGCGTTATCAATGCTGGTGGCGGGCCGCCCGGCCGGGGCCGAGGACACCATCAAGATCGGCTACGTCGATCCGTTCTCCGGCCCGTTCGCGTCGGGTGGCGATGAATTCCTGAAAGTATTCGGCTACATCCTGCAAAAGGTAAACGCCGACGGCGGCGCCCTGGGCAAGAAATTCGAACTGGTGCCGTTCGACGACAAGCTACAGCCCGCCGAGGCGCTGATCGCGCTGAAAAATATCACCGATCAGAACATTCCGTTCGTCATGCAATGCACCGGATCGAATGTCGGCGCCGCGCTGGTTGATGGCGTGTCGAAACACAATGCGCGCAACCCGGATAACCGGGTCCTGTATTTGAACTGCGGTGCGCTGGCGACCGAACTAACCAATGAACAATGCGATTTTTGGCAGTTCCGTTTCACCGGCAATGTGGAAATGCGGGCAGTTGCCCGGATCAAAGCGCTGCCAATGGATGTTAAGAAAGTCTACTTGCTGAACCAGGACTACCTGTTCGGCCAGTCGATCCAGCACGATACACGCAAATGGCTGGCCAAGCTGCGCCCCGATATCGAGGTTGTCGGCGATGAGTTGATGCCGTTCGGCAAGGTGCAGGATTTTTCGTCATACGTCGCGAAGATCAAGGCCTCCGGCGCTCAGTCGGTCGTGACCGGCAATTACAATCGCGATCTTAACCTGCTGATCAAGGCGGCGGTGGATGATGGCTTGAACGTTCGTTTTGACACCTATCTGGCGCATCTGATCGGCGGCCCCACGGCGATCGGGTCGGCGGGCGAACATCGGCTGACCTCGATTACCGAATTCCATCCAAATGTACCAGTGGAACTCAAGAAGCCGGACGCCGAGGCCTACAGCAACGGTTGGCGCGCCAATCATGACACCGACTTCTCCGAGGTGCCGTTTTTGACGATGCTCCAGATGCTCGCCCGGGCGATCGACACGGCCGGATCGACCGACGCGTTGAAGGTAGCGCTGGCGCTGGAAGATATGAAAGCGACGGATCTCGTGGGATCTCCTGTGCAGATGCGCAAGGTCGATCATCAGTTGCTGATGCCTTACTACGCCGCCAGTTTCACGAAAGACGTGAAATATGACGCGGAAAAGACCGGCTTTGGCTGGAAGACGGACTTTATTGCCTCGACCGACGACCTGACCCTGCCCACCGTCTGCAAGATGAAGCGCCCGGCGTCGTAAGCAAAGGGTCGTTTCTGACATGGAAACCGTACTGATTTCGGTCCTGAACGGGCTTGTCTATGGCATGCTGCTGTTCATGCTGGCGAGCGGGCTGACGTTGATTTTCAGCATGATGGGCGTGCTGAATTTCGCCCACGCCAGTATCTACATGCTGGGCGCCTATCTGGCGTTCACCGTCAGCCGGTTCGTGGGGTTCTTTCCCGCGCTGATCATCGCACCGATCCTGTGCGGCCTGATCGGCGCGGCGATCGAGATCTGGGGGCTGCGCCGGGTCCATCATAACGGCCACATCGCCGAACTGCTGTTTACCTTCGGGCTGGTGTTCATCATCCAGCGGTTGGTGCAGATGACCTGGGGCATGCTGCCGATGGCATACCGGGTGCCCGCATCGCTGGATTTCCCGTTGTTTGTTTTGTACGGGGCAAATTTCCCGGCCTATCGCGGCTTCATGCTGCTGGTGTCGGCGGCGATGTTGCTGGGAACGTGGCTGTTGCTGAAGAAGACGCGGATTGGGTTGATTATTCAGGCGGCGCTGACGCATCCGCAGATGGTGAGTTCGCTGGGGCATAACGTGCCTCGGGTGTTCACCACGGTCTTCGCCGGCGGGTGTTTGTTGGCGGGCTTGGCGGGCGTGATCGGGGGGAACTACCAGACGACCGAACCGGGCATGGCGGATTCGATGGGTCCGATCGTATTCGTGGTGGTGGTGTTCGGCGGGTTGGGGTCGTTGGCGGGTTGTTTCGTTGCCTCGATCATTATGGGGATGATTCAGACGTTCGCGGTGGTGATTGATTACTCCATCGCTGATCTGCTGCGGCCGATGGGCTTGATGCTGACCGGCGATACGCTGCTGACCGAGGTGCTGACGGTGCCGGTTGCCCGCATCGGCGCGCTGCTGCCGTTCGTAATGATGGTGACCATCCTGTTCTTCCGCCCGCGTGGCTTGATGGGGACACGCGACACATGAAATCCCGCTGGCTGATCCCGGCGTTGATTGCCGTGGCGATCGCCCTGCCGTGGTGTTTCTACGATTGGGGGCATCACCGGCATGCCGGGTTCTTGCTGTCGATGCTCAGCCAGATGGGCATGATGGTGATCCTGGCATTGTCGTACAACATGCTGCTGGGACAGGCGGGACTGTTCTCCCTGTGTCACGCAACGTTCTTCGGCATTGGCGGCTACGCGACAGTGCATCTTCTGAATGCGGTCGGGGCGGGTGATCTGCCGGTGCCGATGGAACTGATGCCTCTGTTGGCGGGCCTGAGCGGTTTGGCGTTGGCGATTCTGTTCGGGGCGATGGCAACCAAGCAACGGGCGACCGCGTTCGCGATGATCACGCTGGGCATCAGCGAATTGATGGCGACGGCTGCCCTGATGTTCCACCATTTCTTTGGCGGCGAGGGCGGCGTCACCACCAACCGCATGATCGAGAACAGCCTGTTCGGGCTGACCTATGCCTCCGGTCTTCAGGTTTATTATCTGATTTTGGCATGGACCGTGCTGGCCACGGGGCTGATGTATTACCTGACGCTGACACCGCTGGGCCGCATGGCGAACGCCACACGAGATAACTTCGAGCGGGCGCAGTTCATTGGTTACGATCCGCGGATGGTGCGGTTTTTACAGTTCGCTCTGTCGGGTTTCTTCGCCGGAATCGGCGGCGGCCTGTATGCGATCACGTATGAGATTGTAACCTTCGACGCCCTGGCAGCACCGCTGTCAGCGAACGCCTTGCTGATGGCATATATTGGCGGCACGACGGTGTTCGGCGGACCAATCCTGGGGGCGATCCTGATCACGCTGCTACAGAGCGGGGTCAGCCTGCTGTCAAACTCCTGGCTGGTTTATGTCGGGGTGATGTTCATTGCGATGGTGATCTTCGCGCCCACCGGGTTGGCGGGGATCATCAAGGCGCACGGCCCCATTCGGCATTCTGGTCGACTTGGAAGTTTGGTCGTGCCGTATCTGCGGTTGGTGATTCCGTCCCTGGGGCTGCTGTTGGGTTTCGTCGGGATTGTGGAGCTGATGTCGTTCCTGACAATCGGCGCCGCGCAGGGCCGGAAATTGGTGCTGTTCGGCGGGCCGGTCGATGTCCACGCCGCGCTGCCATGGGTGATTTCGTGCGGATCGTTGATACTGGGTGCGCTATGGCTGCGAATTGAGGCTGCCGGCTTCCACCGCATCTGGGAAAACCTGACGGCGGAGGTGCGGCGATGACCGCACTGACCCTGCGCAATGTGCGCAAGAATTTTGGCGCCACGGAAATTATCCGGGGTGTCACGTTGGATATTGCTCCGGGCGAGCGTCATTGCATCATCGGCCCGAATGGCGCTGGCAAGACGACCTGCTTCAACCTGATCAGCGGACGGTTTCCGATTACGTCGGGAGAAATCCTGCTGAATGGCGAACGTATCGACACGCTGCCCCCTCACAAGATCAACCGCATGGGGCTGTCGCGCAGCTTCCAGATCACCTCGATCTTCCAACGCCTGTCTGTGTTTGAGAACCTACGCTGTGCGCTGCTGTGGAGCCGCGGTTACCGGTATTCGTTCTGGTCCCCGCTATGGCGCCAAAAGGCGTTGAACGAAGCGGCAGAGGTTTTGCTGGAAGATCTGAACCTGAGCGCCCGCCGCGATATTCTGGCCGGTTTATTGTCCTATGCCGAACAACGGGCGTTGGAGATCGGGATGACGATCGCTGGCGGCGCGTCCGTGGTTCTATTGGACGAGCCAACCGCCGGGATGAGCAATACTGAAACGGATTATGCGATGGCACTGATCCGCCGGGTGACGGCGGGGAAGACGCTGTTGATGGTGGAGCACGACATGAAGGTCGTGTTCGATCTGGCCGACACCATTACGGTTCTGGTGTATGGGCAGGTCATCGCCTCCGGCCCTCCGGTTGAGGTTCGGGCCAATCGAGCGGTGCAGGAAGCGTATCTGGGGGCTCTGGAATGATGATGCTGGAGGTCCGGGATCTGCATGCCTATTACGGGCAGAGCCATATTCTGCACGGGATCGATTTGGATGTGGGCGAGGGCGAAATCGTCTCGTTGTTAGGCCGCAATGGGGTCGGGCGCTCGACAACGTGCAAGGCGATCATGGGATTGGTGGCGCCGCAGGGGCGGGTGACGTTTCGCGGGCGGCAGTTGGCCGGCCTGCGCAGCGATCTGATTGCCCGTGCGGGCCTTGGCTATGTGCCGGAGGACCGGCAGGTTTTCCCGACGTTGAGTGTGCGGCAGAACCTGGAGCTTGGGTTGAAGCGCGCGGGTCGGTTTGGGCGTTGGACGTTCGACGATGTGTTCCGGCTGTTTCCCAACCTCGCGGCTCGGCAGAACAATCCGGCCGGCGTGCTGTCGGGCGGCGAGCAGCAGATGCTGACGATGTGCCGCACCCTGATGGGCGATCCGGACCTGATCCTGATCGATGAGCCGACCGAAGGGTTAGCTCCGTTACTGGTCGAACAGGTGGGCGTGTTGCTGGCGGAGATCGCCGGGCGTGGGGTTTCGATCCTGCTGGTCGAGCAAAAACTGACGATCGCGCTGAGGATTTCGAAGCGGCTGTATGTGATGGGGCATGGACAGATCGTGTTCGAGGGGTCGCCGGCCGATCTGGCGGCGAATGCTGGTATCCGGCAGGAGTGGCTGGAAGTTTGACCTTGCGTTATTTTGATACCGGTTCATGTCCTTTCTGATGGAAGTAATTCTTGCGATAAAAATCCTTGACCAGATCTCCGTAAACCGCGGGTTCATACCGAGCGGGATTGTCGGCTGAGACGCAGGTCGGCAGACAGGTGATCGTCGAGGCGGGATTGGGACTGTGAAAGAACGCGATCGAGTATCGATCCGTTCCGGACTCGTTGATCACGCCGTGCGGTGTGGAGAGGAAGCGGTCGTTGGACCAACGGCGCATCATATTGCCGAGGTTGATCAGGAATGTTCCGGGAATGACGGGTGGCGCGAACCACTCGCCGGAGGGTAGGCGGACGGCGAGGCCAGGGACGTCGGTTCTTGCCAGCGCGGTCATGAAACTGTTGTCGGTGTGCGGGGCGGTGCCGAAGGTATTGTCCGAAACGTCCTCCTGGGGTGGGTAGTGGAGGAAACGTAGGTTGATATGTTCCTCGTTGGCGAAGAATGGCGCGAAGTGGTCGGGCAGCAGGTCCAACGCGACCGCGAAACCGGGGATCATGCGGGTGCACATCGCGCGCAGGGTCTCGAAGTAGGCCGTCATCGGCGCCCGGATGTCCGGAAGGGATTCGGGCCATTGGTTTTGGCCCCGTAGCGGTGTGCCGGCGATAACGTCTGGATGATCGGCGGCGCGGTCGTGGCTGATGAAGAAGCTTTCGTTTTGATTGGGTTTTGTCGCCTTGTGGACTGTCGATGCGGCCTGCACCGAGGCGTTCATTGGCATGTAGCCGATGTTGTTCTCGTTCAGTTGGATTTTCAGCTTTTCTGCCAACGGCAACGCGTGGAAGCGGCGGGAGGCGGCGAAGGCCTCGTCGATGACGCGCTGCGGGACGCCGTGATTGGCCGCGTAGAAGAAGCCGATCTCCTGACAGGCGTGGCGTAAGTGTTGCGCCAGTTTTTCCAGAGCTCCAGGTTCTCCCGCGAAGTATGGACCGAAGTCTATCACCGGAATCAGGTGCGAGACTGACTCCGGGTCCTTGACCGCTTGTTGCTTGAAGAGGTGCATCGTAGCCTCCCTGAAATCCCTCCCTGGATATAAGCACCTTGACGGCGGGGCGGGTAGGGCCTGGAATTTGACCCCAGGGAGGGACAGTTCATGGTCCAGATACGTCAGGTCGGCCCGAACATTGGGGTCGAGGTTTCGGGTGTTGATTTGCGGACGCTGGATGCGGCGGGATTCGCGCCAATCTACCAGGCATGGCTGGATCACAACGTTTTGGTGGTGACCGGCCAGGACCTGACAATCCAGGAATTTTTGGATTACAGCCGGCGCTTCGGCACGGTGTCGCCGCACCCGTCGAAGAGCACGCGGCACCCGGATATGCCCGAGATCACCATGCTGGGGACCGGAAAGTTCAATGCAGACGGGACGCTGAACCAGGCGATCTACCGGCGTGGGGCGGAGGGTTGGCACACCGACGGCGCTTATGACGACGTACCGTTCAAGGCGACTCAGCTTTATGCTTTGGCCATCCCGGATACTGGTGGCGACACGCTGTTTGCCAGTGGATACGCGGCGTATGAAGCGATGCCGCAACGGTTGAAAGAGCGGCTGGACGGGGTGCTGGGGGCGTTTACGTATGGCGGGCGCAGCAAATCCCAGGCGTTGTTGAACCCGGAGGACCGGGACCGGACTCCGGCGATGCACCCGATTATCCGCACGCACAGCGAAACGGGACGACAATCGCTTTACTTCGATCCCGGTAAGATTTTGTATATTCAAGGGGCGGAGACAGCGGAAAGCGATGCGCTGATCGAAGAACTGACGGCGTTGATGATCCAGCCGGAGGGGCAGTATCGGCACAAATGGCAGGTCGGGGATGTGGTGATCTGGGATAACCGGTGTTCCTATCACAAAGCGGCCGGAGATTATCCCCCGGAGCAGGACCGGATTCACTGGCGCACGTCGATCAAGGAATGGGCTTAGGTGGAGCAGCTTGACCGATCCGCACCGATTGACCTGTGAAACGTGCGGGGTCCTTGAAGCCGCTGTCAGTCGGTCTCCGCATGACGGCATGACGCGGCCGTCTGGTGGGCCGGGACTTGATCCAATAGCGGGTCTCTCCGATTGAACCAATGTTTGCCGGGTGATGCCCCCGTGTTGTCGAGGCGAAAATTTTTCGTGTGATTCGAAAATCGTGCCGCATCGTTAACTCATTGTTAGTCATTATTGTGTATCCAGTGCGCCAGCCGCTGGCGTCCGACGCCTCTGTTTTCGACCCGGCGCAGAGTTGTCTTCTATTGCCGAGATTGGTGGGTTATGATCCCGCTATAAAGGATGGTTGAAATGGCCGCGTCGAGATCCGCAACTGCGTGTTCCAAGGCTGCTCTTTCGGCGGCCCCCAAGAAGGTGCCGGTCGCGACGATGGCGGCGCGCGCGCGGGCGGTCTCTACCGCGGACAGCCGCAAGATCGCGGCAATGCTGCGTGAAATCCAGATCGACGGAGAGGCGTTATCCGCTCAAATAGAGCGGCTGCGCCATCGTTTTCTGTAAGCCGGTGGGCGGCACGCGACCGAGCGAAATCGTCCTGACCATTCAGGCGGTGAAGCATATGCAGGCCGAACTCAAAAGCCTCGCCACCGTGGTCGAGGCAATCGGCGAACGGCTCGGTCAGGTTGAGGTTCGGCTCGACTTGCCCGACGACGATACTGACCGTGGCGTCCGTTGAACGAGACCACCCCGGCCGGCTGGCCACCCGGCGTCACGCCCATCGGGATCAAAGACCTCGATAAGCTCGGTCTGAATGCGCGGAACCAACTGTTCTGGGACGGCAAGCGGATCGAGGTTCGCAACCGCCTTGACCTGACACGGTATCAGAAGGTTGTCGCCGTCGCGGTATCCGTGTTTGCGGTGCTGGGGGCGATGGGCGGGTTCGTGACCGGCTTTAACAACGCCTCGGTCTTCCTGTGCGCGCGGGATATAAGCTGGTTGAGTTGCCCGGTTCAGGTGGGTTTGCCCGCTTTGAAGTGATCGGGGGGCTGCCGATCTGGGCTTGTAAGTCCCGTAAACAATGTAAGCATAACAAATTTTTCGGCAGACAAATAAGGCGGACTGCCAGCACTTCTCACAGCGTAGTATTCATTGGATAACAAACCAGTTGTTTTTTCTGGTATCCCCAGTTTGGGCTACGGCGATAAGGTGACCGTTGCAGGAAAATGGGCTGGCGAATTCCAAGCCTACGCTCTAAGAAATGAATCCACAGGTGTCTTATACCCCGCCTCCACCATTCTGATGACAATTTTCATGATATTGTTTTCAATCATTTCCATACCAGGAATTACGATGATATCGAGTGCCTCCGGATGGATCTGGATCGCCATCTGCGGGGGATTGGTTTACCGGTGCCGCGCTTGGCGAAGACAATTAATCAAAGCAAACGCACGACTAAAGGTAACCGCCTAACATCCGCGCGTGCCTCACTCACGCTGAAAGATCATGGTCGCAGGCACAAACGCATTCGAAGTCAGATCCGGTTCGGAATGTCGGCGGCCTCATGATAAACGCCGGCAATCATCGGGGCTTCCCAGGTCAAATATGCAATCCAATAGGATTCTTTCTTGATCCACCGAAATCCCAGGCTCGCCAAACCCGGATACGGCCGAGGCGCCGGAAGGCCAGAGTCGGGAGACCGGACAATCCGTTCGCTGGCGCGTTCCATCGCGGCGAGCAGATTCTCTGCCGCCTGCATTCGGTCCAATTCCTCGAAATAGGCCACGAGTCCTTTGATTTGGGCGCCAGCGCGTGGACTGACAGCAATCACGCCTTTTGGTCGGTGTGCGCTTCCTGTCGTCGCGCCCCCATACGGGCGATGCTGGCTCGCAACTCGTCAAGGATCGGCTCCAACGGTTCAGTCTGACCAGCCTCAATCTCCGCCTTGCTTTGCGCGAGAGAAGCAAGCCAACCGGCCGGGATGTGATCCTCGATCATGTCCATGGGTGCCACAGTAAGCAGGACGCTGGCAGATTTCCAGCCAATTCGACGGGACAGGGCCGGGCTTGGGGCAGCCAGCCACGACTGCGGTGCCAATCGAAGCAAAGTCGTGACTGGCCGGTCCAAGCCCGATCATCACGTGGGGAGGAACCGGGCCGCCCATCACCCCCGCCCCAACAACCATCGACCCGCACCCCCAACCCGCGCTAATACCCCGCCCATGAACCCGACCGACCTCTACGCTCGCCTGCGCGAGACCGTCCTTGCCGCCCTGGCGCAAATCATCCCCGACCTCCCGGCCGAGATCGCCGCGCGGGTCGAGGTCACCCCCACCCGCGACCAGGCCCATGGTGACATGGCCACCAACGCCGCCATGGTCTCGGCCAAGGCCGCGCGTCAGGCGCCCGCCAAGATCGCCGCCGCGCTGGTGCAGCACCTGACCGGCGGTCCGGACATCGACACAGCCGAGGCGGCCGGCCCCGGCTTCGTCAACCTCCGCCTGCGCCCAAAAAGCTTCCGAGCGCTGCTGCCGCAAATCCTCACCAACGGGGAAGCGTACGGTGCCTCCACCACCGGCGCCGGCACGAAAATCAACGTCGAATACGTCTCCGCCAACCCCACCGGCCCGATGCATATCGGCCATTGCCGGGGTGCGGTCGTCGGCGACGCGCTCGCGAACCTGCTGCAAAAAGCCGGCTACGACGTCACCAAGGAGTATTACATCAACGATGCCGGCGCACAGGTGACCGCGCTCGCCTGGGCGGCGTATTGGCGCTACCTCCAGGCCATCGGCTCCCCGATGACCGAGACCGAGTTCGCCGCGGAAGTCCCGGGCGGCCTGCAATACAAAGGCGAATACCTGATCGCCGTCGGCCAGACCCTCGCCGCCCAATACCAGGCGAAGCTGGCCACCCCGGACCTCGGCATCGCGTCGCCGGAAGTATGGCTGGACATCACCAAAGACCTCACCATCGACGCCATGATGGCGGAAATCCGCGAGGACCTCCGCTTGCTCGGTGTGCAGCAGGACATCTTCAGCAGCGAGCGGAAACTGGTTGCGGCCGGCGCGGCGGATGCCATCATCGAAAAGCTGCACGCCGACGGGTTGATCTACGAAGGCGTGCTGGAACCGCCCAAGGGCAAGACACCGGACGACTGGGAGCCGCGCCCGCAAACCCTGTTCCGCTCGACCGAGTTCGGCGACGATGTGGACCGGCCGCTGCGCAAATCCGACGGCAGCAACACGTATTTCGCCAACGACATCGCCTACCACGCCGACAAGGTTTCCCGTGGATACGACGTGCTGATCGACGTGCTGGGGGCCGATCATGGCGGCTACGTCTCGCGCATCAAGGCCGCGGTGAAAGCCATCTCGGCGGATTCGGTGAAGCTCGAAGGCGTGTTGTGCCAGATCGTGCACATCCTGAAGGGCGGCCAACCGGTCAAAATGTCCAAGCGCGCCGGCAGCTACGTGACGTTGCGGGACCTGCTGGAGGAAGTCGGCAAGGACGCCGTCCGATTCACCATGCTGACCCGCAAGGCCGACGCGCAGATGGAGTTCGACCTGGATCAGGTGCTCGCCACCACGCGCGAAAACCCCGTCTTCTACGTCCAGTACGCCCACGCTCGCTGCCGGTCGGTGTTGCGTGCCGCGGCCGAGATGTTCCCCGGCGACCTCGATCTGGCCGGCGCCACCGTAGATACACTAAAAGGTGATCCGGAGCTGACCCTGATCCGGCGACTCGCACAGTGGCCGCGCACCGTGGAAGCCGCTGCAATCGCGCGTGAGCCTCACAGGATAGCGTTTTTTCTCTATGACTTGGCGGCCGACTTTCATATGCTGTGGAACCGAGGCAAGGACGATGCCACGCTGCGTTTCCTGCAGTCCGACCAACCTTCCGAGACGCGTGCTCGGCTTGCTCTGGTCGCGGCGACGGCGGTGGTGATCCGGTCCGGCCTCGCGGTGATGGGCGTGGCGCCTGTCGAGGAAATGCGCTGATCCCTCGGTTTGGCCGGGGGACCGGCTGACGGGGAAAAGCAGTGTCGGACGATCTTAGCATTCCAAACCCGGGCTACCGGGGCAGCCGAGCCGGTCGGTATGGAACGGGTCCCAGCCGGGGGCAGCCGGGGATGGACCCGGATACGCGGCGGCTGATGATGTTCGCTGGCGGTTTAGGCGGGTTGCTGGTCGTCATGATCGGGGCTTCGGCGCTGGTGAGCCGGCACAGCAGCGAGGTTCCCGTCGTGTTGGCCGATACACGGCCGATCCGGGAGAAGCCTGCGAAAGCCGGCGGCATGAAGATCGACGGGGCGGAGAACGATGTGTTCTCCGGTCTGTCCGACGCGGCGGACGCGAAGCTGGCGCCGGCGGCGGAAACCCCCGACACAAAGGCGTTCCAGGCGGTGGAAGCTCCGCATCCGGCGATCACACCGCCGGTCGCCGATGCGCCGACTGAACCAGCGCCGGCCATTGTTGCTAAGACCCCGCCCGCCACCGTCGCACCGGCTCCGGCCGTGGTTGCCAGGTCGCCGGCACCGCTCAAGCCGCAAGGCGCTGTGGCTGACACCCACCCGGCCGCGGGCGCACATCCGGCGATGGTGCAACTCGCGGCGCTCACGTCCGAGGAATCCGCGCGTAACGAGTGGCAACTTCTGTCCACCCGTATGCCGGAGCTGCTGCGCGGACATCAGCCCAATTACTCGCGGACAGAGCGGGATGGACACACTTTCTGGCGGGTCCGGATCGCCGGGTTCGCCGATGTGGCGCAGGCCCGCGCCTTCTGCGAACACGTCCGCGCCAAGGGCAACGGCTGTTCGGTTGCCGAATTCTAACGGCATGATGGCCGGATCGGGCGCCGTTCCCGGGCAATCGCCACCGTTACCAGCCATTGTCGGCATTGCCGGCCCTGCCCTGCTGGCCGAGGAAGCCGCGCTGTTTCGCGCGTTTCCGCCGGCCGGGGTCATTCTGTTCTCCCGCAACATCCAGGACCCGGACCAATTGGCCGGCCTGATCGCGGCACTGCGGCTGGTATTGCCGGACCACGCCGATCTGATGGTGGATCAGGAAGGCGGACGCGTGGCGCGGCTACGCCCGCCGCACTGGCACGCTCACCCTCCGGCCTCAACAATCGGCGAGCTGTTCGCGGACAATCCGGCGGCCGGGCTGCGGGCCGCGTGGCTGACGGGGGCGCTGATCGGGCTGGATTGCCGGGACGCCGGATTCACCATCGCCGCCGCGCCGGTGCTGGATATCTCCATTCCTGGCGCGCATGATGTGATTGGCGACCGAGCGTTCGCCCGGCATCCGGTGGCGGTTGCCCGGTTGGGGGCGGCGGTGGCCAACGGGCTGCTGGCGGCGGGCGTGCTGCCGGTAGGCAAGCATGCGCCGGGGCATGGCAGGGCGCGCGTGGACAGCCACCTCACCCTGCCGAGGGTGGACGACGACGATCTGTCCGCCGACATCCGGCCGTTCACACTGCGGGCCGATCTGCCCTGGATGATGACGGCCCATATCGTTTATCGGGCTTTGGACCCCCATTTCCCTGCCACGTTGTCGGCGACGGTCATAAAGCGCATCATCCGCGAACGGATCGGCTTCGAAGGAGTTCTGGTGACCGACGACCTCGCGATGAAGGCCCTCAGCGGCACCCCCGCCTATCTGGCAGGACAAGCACTGGCCGCCGGTTGCGATATCGCGCTGTATTGCAGCGGCGACTTCGCACTGACCGAGGCGTTGCTGCGAGCGTGTCCGCCGATGCCGCCCGCAACGCAACGCCGCCTGCGGGCCGGGCGGAACGCGGCCCTGACCCAGCGGCTGAACCTGGACCCGAAGGCGCTGAAGGCCGAACGGGACCGGTTGCTGTGAACCATTTCCTGCTCAATCTGGCGCTCGCGGTCGTCCCGGTGGTCCTGGCGATCACCTTGCATGAGGCCGCGCACGGCTACGCCGCCCTGGCGCTGGGCGACACCACCGCGCGGGATGCCGGGCGCCTGTCGCTGAACCCGCTGAAACACATCGACCGCGTGGGAACGATCATCCTGCCGGGGTTCCTGCTGATCAGCCAGCTACTGTTCCCGCCGCACAAGGTGTTCTTCATGTTCGGCTGGGCGAAACCGGTGCCCGTCGGGGCGTGGAAGTTCCGCTACCCGAGGCAAGGCATGGCGCTGGTCGCGGTGGCCGGACCGTTGATGAACTTCTTCCTCGCGTGGCTGGCCGCTTTGGTCATGCCAACCGCCGATATCCTGTCGCCGTCGCAGGAAATCGCGCAACAATTCCTGATTTACTTCATGCTCTCCAACATCGTTCTCGGGCTGTTCAACCTGCTGCCGATCCCGCCTTTGGACGGCGGGCGCATCGCTGTGGGGCTGCTGCCTCTGTCCCTGGCACGCGTGTGGGAACGGATGGAGCGCGCCGGAATCGTGGTTGTGTTGCTGGTGGTGTTCGTGCTGCCGCGGCTGATCGGCTTCGACCCGGTGGGACGGGCCTTGGCCACCATCCTGCCGTGGGCGTTCCGGACGCTGTTTTGGCTCGCCGGCCACGGCGACGGTGGGACGGATGGAAACCTCATCTGAACTCCCCGGTCTGGAGAGACCGTCCGAAAACCTTGTCCTGCATCTGGACGGGTTCGACGGGCCGATGGATTTGCTGCTCGACCTCGCCCGGGCACAGAAGGTCGATATGGCGAAGATCTCGATCCTGTCGCTGGTCGATCAGTTCCTGGCAGTGATCGAGGGCGCCAAGCGAGTCCGGCTGGAACTGGCGGCCGACTGGCTGGTAATGGCGGCGTGGCTGACCTGGCTGAAATCCCGGCTGCTGGTGCCGCATGCCGCCGGTGAGGACCCGGACGACGGCGAACTGGCGGCCGAGGCGCTGGCAAACCGGCTGCGCGAAATGAACGTCATCCGCACCCTCGCCGCCTGGCTCGGCGCTCGGCCGGTGCTGGGGCAGGACGTGTTCGCCCGGGGCGCGCCGGAGAGCCACCACGAATACGACCGGTCGCGCATCATCATCGAGGCCGGCCCGTTCGTGCGGGCGTATCTGGAGGCGATCCGGCGAGGCACGAAATCCTCGCCCTATACGCCGCGCGCGTTGACGTTGTGGACGGTGCAGGACGCGCTGCGCCGGTTGGCCGATCTGGTGGGGAACCTGCCGGACTGGACCATGCTGGAACAATTTCTCCCCGATCATATGGACAGTCCGACCGAACGGCGCGCGGCGCTGGCAAGCACGCTGCTGGCCAGCCTGGAGATGGCGCGCGGCGGGCTGGTCAGGCTGCGGCAAGAGGTCGCATTTGGACCCATCCTGGTGCGCCGGGGCAGTGCTGAGGGTGTGGCATGAGCGACGTTGAAATTGTGAAATCGAAGCCGATGCGGGAGCCTGACGAGGACTCGCTGCGCCTGGCGGAGGCGTTGGTGTTCGCCAGTGCCGAACCGGTCACGCCACGCGGATTGGCAAAGGTGCTGCCTGACGATCTGGACGCCGGCGCCGTGCTGGCGGCGTTGCGGGCGCGCTATGCCGGCCGCGGGGTGGAACTGGTCGATGCCGCCAACGGGGTCATGTTTCGGTCGGCACTGGATTTGGCGCCGAGGCTGCGCAAGGTGATCGAATCGCCGCGCCGGTTGCCGCGCGTGGCGATGCAGACGCTGTCGATCGTCGCCTATCATCAGCCGGTCACCCGCCCGGAGATCGAGCATATCCGCGGCACCGCGTTGTCGCAGCAGACGTTGGACTCGTTGCTGGAACTGGATTTGATCGCGCCGAAAGGCCGCCGGGAGTCGCCCGGACGGCCGACGCTGTGGGGTACGACCGCCGCGTTCCTGGCGCATTTCGGGCTGAAGGATATTCGGGAATTGCCGCGGCGGGAGGACCTGCTGCTGGAAACCACGCCGCCCCGGTCCACGCCCGAGATATTGCCTGTGGACTTACAGCCTCCATCAGACTCGGACGGCGGCGATAAACCGCGACTTTAAGCGACGCCCAACCATCAGAGGGTTGCGCACTGTCGAGCGCCTGACCGATTAGCGCCGCCACGTCTGGCGTCTTCAGATACAGGATGACGGTCGGCTCCAGCCCGGCACGTTGCGCGACGTGCTACAGTCACAGACGATCGTTTCGTCTTGCATAACCCGCGTCCACTTGAGACGATAATACGTCATCAATGACCGGCGCGACGTGATCAATGATCCGCCGGATGGGAGGCACCTATGTCAATCCGATGGAGCGACCTCAATTTGCTCGTCGCCGGGCGGCGGGTCACACTATCCGGGCATCCGGTCGCGTTATCGAGCCAAAGCCACGCCGCGCGGTTCCTGATGACGCAGGAACCAGGCTGCTGCCCCGGTTGCGCCCCGCGTGACCCGGCCGGAACCATCGAAATCCAGGCCCGCTCCGCCATTCCGCTGCTGTCCGGCTCGGTTCATCTGTCCGGCGTCTGGTCAGCACATGACGGCGCCTACCGGCTCACAGACGCACACTTGGTGGAACCGGTTGGTTGGTCCGCCATAACACGCCGCCGCGCCCTGGCGACCGGCCCGCTGATGTGCCTGGCAGCCGCGGTGGACATCGGCTCCGCCCGGGCGGCGATCCAGGCGATCACAGCGGTCGATTTTCATAGCCATGCCGGCGGCATTGCCAGCCTGGAGCGCATGCGCACCGGCCGGCCTTTCAGCCCGGTGGCCGAACCGATGCGCAAGGGCGGCATGGCGGCGGTGTGCCTTGCTGTCGTCGGGGATGGCGGCACCCACAAAGTCATGACCGATGGCCGCTTGCATCCGTTCCGCGACCCGGCGCCGGGCGAACTGTACGCCCTCAGTCAACTCACCTTCGCCCGCGTCAACGACATGGCCCGCACCCAAGGCATGGCGATCATCACCAATGCGACCGCGCTGCGGGCCGCCCGAGCGGGCACCGCCTCGGCGATCATCGCGGCCGAGGGCGGCGATTTCCTGGAAGGCCGGCCCGACCGCGTCGACGAAGCCTACGCCAAATGGTCGCTGCGCCACCTCCAACTGGTGCATTATCGGGTCAACGAGCTCGGCGACATCCAAACCGAACCAGCGGTGCATGGCGGCCTGACGGATACCGGCGCGGAGGTGATCCGGCGCTGTAACAAATTGGGAATCGTCGTCGATGTCGCGCACGGGACGTTCGATCTGGTCAGGCGCGCCGCCTCCGTCACCACCAAACCCCTGGTCCTGTCCCACACCTCCCTGACCAACAATCCCGCGCGGTTCACGCGCCTGATCACGCCCGAACAGGCCCGTCTGATCGCCCAGACCGGCGGTGTCATCGGCATCTGGCCGCCGGAATCGATTTTCCCCACCATGGACTCGTTCGCCGCCGGCATGGCCCGCATGGTCGATGCCGTGGGCGTCGATCACGTCGGTCTCGGCACCGATATGCGCGGCCTGCTGGGTCCCAGCGTCTTCCCCGATTACGACCGCCTGCCCGCGTTGGCGGATGCGCTGGCCGGCGCCGGTTTCAACGCCACCGATATCGGCAAACTCCTCGGCGGCAACTATGTCCGTGTCTTCGAGGCAAGCATGGCCGCCTAGCTGGACTTCGTGCCGGACTTGGGGGTGCTGGTTCCCGACCGGCATTTCCATTGGCCTTGCTGCCCGGGATCTGTGCATTATCGCCGAACTGATGACGGCCCCGGAGCACCGACTTGCGTATTGAAACGATCCTGTTCCCGGCAATGGCCGTGCTGATGTTGGTTCGGATGTCCAGGCGGCGCGCCTTCCGGGTCGGACGGCTTTGGATCATGCCGGCCACAATGGTCGTCACGGTCGGATTTGGCCTATCCCGACTGGATTTCTCGCCCGCGGTGCTAACCCGAAGTTCCCTGTTCGACCCCCATCATATCATTGGAATATATAGATAAATACACAGAATCATCCTGTCCTACTGGACACATTTTGGTCTGGAGGCGCAATAGGTCTTGTAACTTTATTGCGCACAGGGCTGGATTCCCTG
>CAIZFE010000006.1 GCA_903932145.1 uncultured Rhodopila sp.
ACCGTGCTGACCGAACCCACTCCGATCCAGAAGAAGGCATTCGATCTCCTGGGAGTGAAATGTAGCCAGTAGCGCGGGGAGTTTTGGCATTTTACTTAAATATTTCAGATATTTGCGCCCCCTTAAAGACGGAATCTCGGCCTAAACCTGCCAGTCTGGTATCGGCCAATCTCAGCCTATTGAGCATCGGCTTCGTTGTAATGTGTAATTGGACAAGCATGCCCTCGGCTTCCGCGAGCAACCGCTGCGCCTTGGCAAGAAAGGCCCCGGTTTCGGGCGTCAAAGATCAACGCCTTCGAGACGGATTTCCCGCATCAGCGGCGTACGCTCATGGTAGGCGCCTGCCTCGTAAGCCATGGCGTTCACCACCTCGCCGGTTTCCTCGATCAACCCGGTGCTGAGATGAGCCAGCCGATCCAGTTCCAGGAAGCGGTCGCGCATATCCCGCAGGAACACCGCCACATCGTAATCGGAATCCGGCCGCGCATCACCGCGTGCGCGGGAACCGAACAACACGACGCGCTCCAGGCGATCCCCATAGGTTTCGGTCAACGCCTGCCGAAAGCGGACCAAAACGGGATCGGTGATGTCAGCACGTGACTCCATGGTTCTGCCTCAGCTTCCCATCCAGGCAACGAAGGTGTCAGGCCGCTTCCGGCCAGAAGTCCGGGTCTATCATCTGATCATACGACCAAGGGCAAGAGACCGGAAAAACGGTCTCGGGCAAGTCGGTTTCCGCCGCCGCCTGGCGCCGGGCGCGTCGATACCCTGCCGCCACGGACGCACCGAGCAGCGATTTGAGGCTCGGATTATCGTCAAGGTGATCGTCGATGTCATCCCGAGCATTGCTGATCGACGCGCGCCATGACGCACCGCGACGGCTCGGCTGGAACTGCCATTTGAGCATGTGCAACAGCAGGACGGTCAAGCGGCTGACCAGTTCGCGCTTCTCGGTCTTGCCGATGCTCTCGATTTCCTCAGCGATGTGGTCGATGTCCGCCTCGGACAACCGGCCGGCACGCAGCAACCCGGCCTGTTCGTTGGCCCAGGCGTAGAAATCGCGTTCGTGAGGCTGTTGATCGCTCATGCGAGGCTCCCAACCAATCGGTAAGCACCGTCTTTTGGCCCGGGCCTATACCACAATCCACGGCCGATTGCAGATATGACCCCGCTGAGGGGGGGTGGTAGCGACATGTGCGCTGGTGTCCGGCATCGCGTTGGGGCCGGACTACTCCAACCCGCGACACGCCTGGTTGCTCGCCGACCGAACGCCCGCGACGCCGGTTGTGGCGACGATCCGGAAACTGCATCAGCCTGAAGCGAGTATGTCCGGACGCGCGTTCGACCGGCGATATCATCCAGAAAACCGGGGTCCTGCCCATGTTCACCCGATGACCCGGACCGGACAGCGGTGGCAAACATTGACTTATTTCCTATTGAGGTCTATCATCCAGAAATGAAAGCCTTTCCCTCGTCGCAGCCAGACGTCGATCTCTGCACCCGACGGTATCACCAGCGCGTTCAGGCGTTATGCCAGAAGCCGGGAGGCGACAGATGGCGCTTTTTGCGCGCCACGCGGCCGAGCGTTCGGAGCCAGATGCGGGACGGCTGGAGGCGGCGCGGTCCGCAACGGCTCCGGCGGCTCGAGTGTGCCGGAGAATTGCAAGCGAAGTCTCATACTATGAGATTAATTCTCGCTGTATGGCTTTTGAGACATCGGTGAGCAAACAGCCCAGGAAGTCAGGGCCAGCACTCCCCCTGCCGCGTCATGGCCCGGACGAGAGCCGGACCATGACGCGGGCGGAGCGGGTACTGTCGAGCCAGCCCTACCGCGTCGGGCGCGGCGGCGTCTGCGTGTAGTCGTAGAACCCGCGGCCGGTCTTGCGGCCATACCAGCCGGCTTCGACGTATTTCACCAGAAGCGGGCACGGGCGGTATTTGCTGTCGGCGAGGCCCTCATGCAGGATCTTCATGATCGACAGGCAGGTATCCAGGCCGATGAAATCGGCCAGTTCCAGCGGACCCATCGGATGGTTGGCGCCAAGCTTCATCGACGTGTCGATGCCGGACACCGTGCCGACGCCCTCGTACAACGCGTAAACCGCCTCGTTGATCATCGGCACCAGGATGCGGTTGACGATGAACGCAGGGAAATCCTCGGCCACGGCGCTGACCTTGCCCAGCCGTTGCGCCAGATTTTTCACCGCCTGGAAGGTCGGCTCATCGGTGGCGATGCCACGGATGATCTCGACCAGCTTCATGACCGGAACCGGGTTCATGAAGTGCATGCCGATGAACTTCTCCGGCCGGTCGGTCGCCGCACCCAGACGGGTGATGGAGATCGACGACGTGTTCGACGCCAGCATGCAGGACGGTTTCAACTTCGGAATCAGCGCCTTGAACACCAGCCGCTTGATGTCTTCTTTCTCGGTCGCCGCCTCGATGACGAAGTCCACATCGCTCAGCGAGTCGTATTCGGTCGAGGTCTTGACCATCAGCAACGCTTCATCCCGCTGATCGGATGAGATGATGGAGCGGTTGACCTGCCGCTCCATATTCCGGGCCATGATGGCCAGGGACTTCGTCAGCGCGTCCTGCTTGATATCAACGATCGTCACCGGCAATCCCGCCAGGGCGCACACATGGGCGATACCGCTGCCCATCTGCCCCGCGCCGATGATGCCGACGGATCGGATGTCCGGCGGTTCGGTGACCATCGGGGCAATGCTAATGGCGGGATTGACGTCGACGTTCATTCAGGAGCGCTCCAGTTCCGCTGCCAGCTCCGGCAGCGCGGTGAATAGGTCAGCAACCAGGCCGTAATCGGCAACCTGGAAGATGGGCGCTTCCTCATCCTTATTGATCGCCACGATCACTTTGCTGTCCTTCATGCCGGCGAGGTGCTGGATGGCCCCCGAAATCCCGACAGCGATGTACAGTTCAGGCGCGACGATTTTTCCGGTCTGTCCGACCTGGAACTCATTGGGCACGAAGCCTGCATCCACGGCGGCGCGAGAGGCACCGACAGCAGCACCGAGCTTATCAGCAATCGGCTCGATAAGCTTGAAGTTTTCTCCGTTCTGCATGCCGCGGCCACCGGAGATAACCACACGGGCGGCCGTGAGTTCCGGACGCTCGCTCTTGGACAGCTCAGCCGAAACGAATTTCGACAGCGCGGGCATGTCGCCGACGGTCACGTTTTCAGTCGTTGCGCTGCCACCCTCGGCCGCGACCGGGTCGAAGCTGGCGGCGCGGACGGTGATGATCTTCTTGGTATCAGACGACTTCACCGTCGCCAGGCCGTTGCCGGCATAGATCGGGCGAATGAAGGTGTCGGCGTCTTCCACGCCGGAGATGTCGCTGATCGGTTGCAGGTCCAGCAGCGCGGCAACGCGCGGCATGACGTTCTTGCCGACCGCCGTGGTGGCGGCGAGCAGGTGCGAATACGCCGGGGCCAGGGCCAGCAGCAGCGCCGCCGTCGGCTCCGCCATCAGGTGATCCAGCGCGGCATTCTCAGCGACCAGCACCTTGGTCACGCCGGGCAGTTTCGTGGCGGCTTCGGTGGCGGCGCCCAGGTCGATGCCGGCGACCAGGACGTGGACGTCGCCTAGCGCGGTGGCGGCGGCGACAGCGCTGCGGGACGGCTGCTTGATGCCGGTGGCATCGTATTCGAGGAGAACGAGGCTCGTCATCGTCAGATCACCTTCGCTTCAGTGCGGAGTTTGCTCACCAGCTCGGCGACCGACCCGACCTTCTGGCCAGCTTTGCGCTTCGGCGGTTCGGACACCTTGATCACGGTCAAACGCGGGGTCACATCGACGCCCAGGTCGGCCGGTTTCATGTTGGCGATCGGTTTTTTCCGGGCTTTCATGATGTTCGGCAGCGAGGCGTAGCGCGGCTCGTTCAAACGCAGATCCGTCGTGACGATGGCCGGCAGTTTCAGATCGACCGTTTCCAGGCCGCCATCGACTTCGCGGGTCACGGTGGCGGTGTCGCCCTCGATGTTGATCTTCGAGGCGAAGGTGCCTTGCGCCCAACCGAGCAGGGCGGCGAGCATCTGGCCGGTGGCGCTCATGTCGTCGTCAATGGCCTGTTTGCCCAGGATGACCAGTTGCGGCTGCTCCTGATCGACGATGGCCTTCAGCAGCTTGGCGACGGCCAGCGGCTGTAGGTCGGCATCGCTTTCCACCAGGATGCCGCGATCGGCACCCATGGCGAGGGCGGTGCGGATGGTTTCCGCGCACTGCGCGACACCCATGGAGACGGCGATGATCTCGGTTGCGACGCCTTTTTCCTTCAGGCGCACGGCTTCCTCGACCGCGATCTCATCGAACGGGTTCATCGACATTTTGACGCCGGCGGTCTCGATGCCGGAGCCGTCTGACTTCACGCGAACTTTCACGTTGTAATCAACTACCCGTTTGACGGGGACAATTATCTTCATGGGAAACCGCACCGCTTCCTGGGACGTGGATGAACACAGACTTAAGCGCCCGGCACCCTCGTGGTTCCGGACGCCTGTTCGCACCTGCGAGAGGGGCGCCGGACCATATTGTCGGGGTTAAGGCGTGTCAAACGGTGGTGCGCCGGTTAAGAGGCCGGTCTCCACAGGTTGAGGTGGCGGCGGAAGCGGCGCGTTCTGCCGGGATCCGGTCAGGACCGCAGCAGGCTCATGAAAATCACGAACAACAGGACGGTCACGCCCTGCAGCACAATGCGCCATTGCATCAGCTTGTTGGATCGCCGCGGGTCACCGTCCCGCAGCAGGCCAACGAAGCCTGCGATCAGCACCCCCAGGGTGGCGAACATCATGATACCGATCAGGACCGTCATAAAACCGTGCATACCCCAACATAGTGCATTCGTTGGATTTGGGGAGGTCTCATGGTGGGCCGGTATGACAAATCCGAAATTGCGTTGACCCGGCGGCGGCAGGTGTGGTCGTACCGCCGGATGATACGCTTGATCCTGATTCTGTTCTGCGCCCTCGCGATGGGTTTCTCGACGCCATCGGCGGCCCAGAAGCCCAATCCACCGCCGTCCATCTCCGCCGATCAGGCGCGGGCGGCGCTGGATGTCCTGAACGACCCTGCCAAGCGTGCCGCCTTTGCCGCGACGCTGAACGCGCTGATCCAGGCCCAGCCGGCAAACCGAACGGCCCAGGCCGCGCCGCCTCCCGCCACTCCGGCGGCGCCGGACCTGGAGGTTCAGGGCCTGACGATCCCGCTCGCCCCGGACAGTCTGGGCGCTCAGGTCCTGGTGTCGGGCTCCACCTTCGTCAACCAGCTCGGCACAAAGACGATGGACGCACTGGAGGCCGTGCAAAGCCTGCCACTGCTCTACGGCTGGGCGGTCGTCATGGTGACCAATCCCATCGCCCGCAACCTTCTGGAAGACGCGGCCTGGCGCATCGCGCTGGTGCTGATCTGCGCCGCCGCCGCCGAGTATGGGCTGCGCTGGCTGATGCGGCGCCCGATCCGCCGCCTCGAAGCCCTGGCGCCCGCCGTCGTGCACGCTGAAACCGGCGAAGCGGCGGCCAACGGGGAAGCCACGGATGAGGACGCGCTGGCCCGAGCCGAGGCGGGGGAAATCGAACCGCCGGTGCCGCAAAAGCTGCGTCCCTCGGCCTGGACCTTTTTGAAGCGCGTTCCCTTGGTCCTGGCTCGGCTTGTACTTGAGCTGGTGCCGGTGCTGGGCATCCTGCTGGCCGGACATCTGATCGCGGCCTCCAGCCTGGGTGGTCAAACCATCAGCCAGGTGATCATCCTCGCGGTTATTGAGGCCTATGCCGCCTGCACCGCGCTGCTCTGCGTGGCGCGCATGCTGCTGTCTCCCGGGGCGTCCCGCCTGCGTCTGTTCTACCTGCGCGACTCGGCCGCTGGTTACATCATGATGTGGGTCAGGCGGCTGACCCTGATTGCGGTGTTCGGCTATGCGATCGGAGAGGTCGGCCTGTTGCTCGGCTTATCCGACCTCGCCCACGACGCCATGCAGAAGGGCGTCGGCCTGATCCTGCATGTCTGCCTGGCTTACATTGTCGTGCGCAACCGGCGAGCAGTGCGCCACTGGCTGCAAGCACAAGATGGCGCCACCGGAGCGTTCGCGACGGTGCGCAACCGGTTTGCACGCGTCTGGCACTGGATCGCGCTGTTCCTCCTGGTCGCCATCTGGGTAACCTGGGCGGTCGAAGTGCCGCACGGCTATGCCGCCGTCCTGCATTATTTCATTCTCACAGCCCTGGTCCTGATCGGCGTCCGGCTGACGCTGCTGCTGTTGCTGGGCACCGTTGACAAGATTATGCGGCCGTCGCCGGAAACCCCCGGTTTGTATCCTGGCATGCACGCAAGGCTGCTCGCCTATCATCCCGTTGTCAGCACCGCGTTGCGCCTGACGATCTACCTGCTGTGCGTGCTGGGCCTGCTGCAACTGTATGGCCTGAACACGCTGCACTGGCTGTTCGATAGCGTCCTGGGCCAGCGGATCCTGTCGGCGAGCGGCACGCTGCTGGTCACCATCGTCCTCGCGTTCGGCGTGTGGGAGGTGGTGAACGGCGCCATCCAGCGGCATTTGGACAAACTGCAACGCGACGCCCAACTGGCCAAATCGGCCCGTTTGCGGACGCTGTTGCCGCTGCTACGCAGCACCCTGATGGTCACCATCGCCATCGTCGCCGGGCTGATGATCCTGAGTGAGATCGGCATCAATATCGCTCCGTTGCTCGCCGGTGCCGGTATCCTCGGCGTGGCGATCGGTTTTGGTTCGCAGAAACTGGTGCAGGATCTGATCACCGGCATCTTCCTGCTGCTGGAAAACGCCATGCAGGTGGGCGACACCGTTACCGTGTCGGGCCTGTCTGGCGTGGTCGAGGCGCTGTCGGTGCGCACCATCCGGCTGCGCGCCGCCGACGGATCGGTCCACATCATCCCGTTCAGTTCCGTCAACAGTGTCACCAACGTCAACCGCGGCCTGGGCAACGCGTCCGTCGTGGTCACTGTTCCGTATGACGAGGACACCGATCGCGTGGCCAATGAATTGAAAGCGATCGTGGCCGGCATGCGCACCGACCCCGATCTGTCGGCAAAGATGCTGAGCGACCTGCAATTATGGGGGGTCGATAAACTGGACGGCGCCTCCGCCACCATCGCCGGTCAGGTGGTCTGCACCGATTCCGGCCGTTGGCCCGTGCAACGGGAGTTCAACCGGCGCATGAAGCGGCGGTTCCAGGAGCTGGGGATCAGGATTTACGATCCGTCGCCGACGATAAACTTGTCTGCGCCGGTCCAGCCCCCTACTGAACAGGGTCATGAGCATGGACACGCTGCCGCGGCTGACTGACTCGATTCGGATCGAGGGTTTCACCTTCGTTCAGGCGCCAGAGATGCGCGACCTGCTGGGGCAGTCGGGCTTGCTGACCGACTGGCCGGCATTCGCGGCAAGCTGGGACGATCTGGGACCGGACACCTACATGGCCGATGGCGGCCGCTACCGGAAACGCCGCCACGCGGTGTTCGCGGTCGGTGCCGAGGGCATCGTTCGTCAGCCGGCGCAACCGCATTACCAAAGCCGCGACTACAACACGCTGAATGGCGGCATCGAACGGTGGTTCGAACCGGTGACCGAGGCGATTGGGTCGGGTCCGTCGATGACCACCATCCTGACATTCTGCCGCGACCTGTTCGGACGCCTCACGGACGCCACGACATGGCACGTGGAGACGCATCAGTTCCGCATCGAGGCTCGGTATGGGCAGCATGGCCGGCCGACGCCGGAGGGTATGCACCGCGACGGCGTCGATTATGTGCTGGTATTGCTGGTGAACCGCCGCAACATCGCGAGCGGGATGACCTCGGTGCATGATCTGTCGGGCAAGGCGCTGGGGCATTTCACCCTGACCGCGCCGTTCGATGCGGCGCTGGTCGATGATGCCCGGGTGATGCACGGCGTGACGCCGGTGGAACCTCTGGACCCGGCGGAACCCGGATATAGAGACGTGCTGGTGGTAACGTTCCGGCGCGGGTAATACCCGCGCGTTTGTCACCTTACCGAAACAAGCAGTTGGGCCGCACGGTCGCGGATGTCATCGGGCCAACGCGCGGGGCGACGGGCGTCCAGGTCGAGATTGACTCCGTATTGACCGACCCGGGCGATTTCGCTGCCGGTTCGGACACTCACCATCCGGTGGATCATCCGCAGCGACGAGTTGCCGAGGTGGCCGATGCCGGTTTCGATAAGCCAGGGTTCGTCCACGCGCAGCGCCCCGGAGATTCGTAGTGTCATCTCGAACGTGGAAAAGCCACGGCGATTGCGTTGCAGAAACGCGGTATCCATGCCAAGCGCGGCTGCGGTTTGGCCGGAGGCGTTGGAGAAACGATGCACCATCGCGGACAGGGAGAAATTGCCCGCGGCGTCGAGGTCCCCGGGTTTGGATCGGCCGCGCGCGGTGGCAATAAAGCCGTCGGTCGCGGTTGGTTCCGGACGCGGTTCGGCGGCCGGGCCGTTCCATGTCGCCAGCCGTCCGCCGATCGCGCGGCTTTGGTCCGGGGATAACGGCAGGTCGTAGTGTGTGTCGAACCAGGTGACGACCTCACCGCTGGTGGACTCGACCACGCGGTGGCCGGCGCGCCATCCGTCACCGATCGCCAGCGGGGCACTTTCGATATGAAAGGTCGCACCGGCGTGGAGCTCCTTGCTGTAACGCGCCTCGATCCGGCCGGGCATACCGAGCACACCGAGCGTTTCGGCCAGATTGGCGGCGGCTTCCTCCAGGCGATCAAAGTAGTACGCGACCGTAAAATGTTCGGTCACGTCGCATTGCCAGGGCGGTACGCCGCCGCGGTAGGTCTCGGTCCAATGGGTCATGCGCGGTCTCCGCCAGCTAAAGTCAGTCGAATGGATGGTTACGGTAGTAATGGATTGGCGGTTTCGATTGTCGCCGGAAGATCGCCGGTTGACCAGCCACCGCCCAAAGCCTCGATCAGGGCGACGCTCGCCACCAGCCGGCTTTGCTGGATCGACAGCGCCGATTGCTGATCCGATAACAGCAGAGTCTGTTCGGTGATCACGCTGGTATAGGGAAGCGTTCCCGCCCTGTATTGATTGAACGTCGCCTCCACCGCCCGGCGTGTGGAGTCCACGGCTGTCGCCTCCGCCCTGGCCTGAAGCTCCAGGATACGCAGATTCGACAATGCGTCCTCAACGCCCTGAAGCGCGGTCAACACGGTCTGCCGATATGTTGCCACGGACGCCTCGTAGGTGGCGCGCGCCGCGGCCACGGCCGAATTGCGTTGCCCGCCGTTGAACAGGACCTCGGTTCCAGTGGTACCCAGAGACCAGATCTGATTGCCGACGTTGAACAACTGTCCCAGCGGATTGCCGGCATACTCGCCGACCGCCGACAAAGAAATATTCGGGTAATAGGCGGCGGTTTGCACGCCGATCAATGCGTTCTCCTGCTGCATCACCCGTTCCGCCGCGGCAATGTCGGGGCGGCGTTCCAGCAGCGCCGACGGCAAACCGGGCGGCAAAACCGGCACATCGGCCGCCAATACCGCGGGCACGATGGTGAGGTCGGCCGGCGCATGACCGGTCAGCATGGCGATGGCATGCTCGTATTGCTGCCGCTGAATATCGACAGCGATCAACTGGGCCTCGGTCGATTGCAGTTGTGCCAACGCCGTTACGTAATCGGTGCTGGCCGTCGTGCCGGCCCGATATTGGTTTTGCGTGATCTGCATGGCGCGGCGGTAATTCGCAACCGTTGCCGTCAGCAGTTGCTTCAGCGCATCTTCCGCGCGCAGGTCGAAATAATCGGCAGCGAGAGTCGCCTGCGCGGACAGCCTGGCATTGGCGAGGTCGGCGGCGCTGACCTGAGCGGCGGAGGTGGCGCTCTCGATCTGCCGCCGCACGCTGCCCCAGATGTCCGGCACCCAGGAAACGGTGCCGCTGATGCTGTAGGTCGTGCCGGAACGGGAGGAGCCGCCGCCACCGGAACTCAGGCCCGAACGCCCGCTGCCGCTGCCGCTGCGGGAAACCCCGGGGCTGAGATCGGCGGTTGGGAACAGGCTGGCACGCGCCTCCCCCACCAGCGCGACCGCATTGCGGTACTGTGCCTCGAACTGTTTGATCGTCTGGTTGGAGACATCGACCATGCGTTCCAGGCGGTCGAGTTCGGGGTCGTGATACACCGACCACCAGGCGCCTTTGTCGATCGTGTCGGCGGGCTGGGTCATCTTCCAACCGGCGAGTTCCTTGAACGCTATCGCCGATGGGGCATCTGGACGTTTGTAATCCGGACCCACCATGCAGCCGGCCAGAGCGATGCAAGCGCCAAATCCTGTCATGGTCCGGCGCAGTCCAAACTGATAATTTCGGGACCTATGCTGTGACGTCATGTCGGGCGAAGGCGCGCCATCCACGCCTAACGGTGCTGGGGCGCGTAAAGGCGTGGGTGGCGGGCCTTCGCCGGTCATGACGTCACCCGGATTCGTCCATTCGCCTCGGATTCCAATTGTTTGCATCACTCGGCAGCCTCCGGCGCAGCCATCCCGGGAAAGGCCCGATGCCATTGTCGTTTAGAGAACAGCCGGAAACGATCCATGTATAGATACACGACCGGCGTGGTGTAGAGCGTCAGCACCTGGCTCACCAGCAATCCGCCGACGATGGAAATCCCCAGCGGCCGCCGCAGCTCGCCGCCGTCGCCGAAGCTCAGGGCCAACGGCAAGGCGCCCAGGATCGCCGCGCTGGTGGTCATCATGATCGGGCGAAAACGCATCAAACAGGCTTCGAAGATCGCCTCACGCGGGGGCAGGCCGCGACTGCGCTCCGCATCCAACGCGAAGTCGATCATCATGATGGCGTTCTTTTTGACGATGCCGATCAGCAGGATCACGCCGATCGCGGCGATCAGGCTGAATTCGGTGTTGCACAGCATCAGGGCGAGGATCGCGCCAATGCCGGCGGACGGCAGGGTCGAAATGATCGTGATCGGGTGAATGTAGCTTTCATAGAGCATGCCAAGAACGATGTAGATCGCGGCCAGCGCGGTCAGCAGCAGGATCGGCATCGTGGTCAGCGAGTCCTGGAAGGTCTGCGCGGTTCCCTGGAACGAGCCATGGATCGACGCGGGCATGCCGATCCGCACCATCGCCTGTTCGACCGCGACCGTCGCGTCACTCAGCGAGGCACCCGGCGCCAGATTGAAGGAGATCGTGGCGGCAACGAATGATCCCTGGTGGTTCACCGCCAATGCCGTGTTGCCTGGTCCATAGCTGGTAAAGGATGCCAGCGGGATCATGGTTTCCTTGCTGGTGCTGACGGCGGCGCCGGACGACGCGCTGCCCTTGCCGGTGTTCGCCAGCGCATTGGTCGCGGCGTTCCGCGCGGAACTGGACGCGATGGTCGCGGCGGTGGTCGTAGTGCTGGTCTTCGTCGAGGCGGCGACGGTGCCGACCACGGCATTGCTGGTCTGCGTGCCCGAGGCATTCCCTCCCGCCGTGCTGACGTAGATGTCCTTCAGCGTCTCCGGGCTTTGCCAGTAGCGCGGCGCCACCTCCATAATGACATGATACTGGTTCTGCGCGCTGTAGATCGTGGAGACCTGACGTTGTCCGAATGCATCGTACAGCGTGTTATCGATCTGGCTCGCGGTCACGCCCAATCGGCCGGCGCTGGCCCGGTCGATCACCAGATCGGTTTCCAGGCCCTTCTGTTGCTGATCCGAACTCACGTCGGCCAGCACGGGATCGTGCTCCAGCGCCGTCACCAGCTTTGGCGTCCATTCGTAAAGCTCGGCGGAACTGTCGCCCTGCAGCGTGTATTGATAGGCCGCGCTGCTCGACCGGCCGCCGACGCGAATGTCCTGGATCGGCACCAGGAACAACCGAGCACCGGGGACGACGGAAAGTTTGCGGCGCAGGCGGCTCATGACTGCGTCGATACCGTCCCGGTCCGCGAGCGGTTTCAGCGCGACGAAGACCGAACCGGTGTTGGTCTGACCGGCGCCGCCGCCTCCGCCCGAGCCGGTAAAGCCGACCACGCTTTGGACGGCCGGGTCTTCCTGGACGATGCGGGCCAGGTCCGTCAGCTTTCCCTGCATCGCCTGGAACGAGATGCTCTGGTCGGCTTGCAGGCTGCCCATCATGCGGCCCGTGTCCTGCTGCGGGAAGAATCCCTTCGGCACCATCACGTACAAAGCGACGTTGGCCACCACAGTGATCAAAAGTACCAGCATGACCAGCGCGGGATGGCGTAACGACATGGTCAACGTCCGCCCGTACAGCGACTGTGCCCGATCGAACAGGGTGCGTTTTTTGGGCTTGGTCCGATCGGCGGGCTTCAGCAGCAGCGCACACATCATCGGCGTCGTGGTCAGGGAGATCGCCAGCGACACCATGATCGCCATCGACAGTGTCACGGCGAATTCGCGGAACAGGCGCCCAACAATGCCGCCCATCAGCAGGATCGGCAGGAACACGGCGATCAGGGAAACGCTGATCGAAATGACGGTAAAGCCGACCTCCTTCGCGCCCAACAGGGCTGCCTGGACGCGCGGCATGCCGTCCTCGATGTGGCGGGAGATGTTTTCCAGCACCACGATCGCGTCATCGACCACGAAACCGGTGGCGACGGTCAACGCCATCAGCGACAGATTATCCAGGCTGTAGCCCATCAGATACATCGCGCCGAACGTGCCGATGATGGACACCGGCACGGCGATGGCGGGGATCAGCGTGGCGCGGGCGCTGCGCAGGAACAGGAACACCACCAGGGTCACCAGCCCGACGGCGATCAGCAGCGTCCTTTCGGTGTCGTGCAGGCTCGCCCGGATCGTCGTCGTGCGGTCATTGGCGATCAGCAGGTCCATATCGGTTGGCATGGCCGCCATCAGTTGCGGAATCGCGGCCTTCACGCCGTCCACGGTGTCGATGATGTTGGCACCGGGCTGCCGAAACAGAATGACCAGCACCGCCGGTTTGCCCTGTGACAGACCGGCATTGCGCAGGTTTTCGACCGAGTCCTGCACATCGGCCATATCCGACAGCCGCACGGCGGCTCCGTTCCGGTAGGCGATCACCAGCGGCATGTAGTCCGCGGCGTGCGACGCCTGATCGTTGGTATAGAGCTGATAATGCCGGTCGTCGGCCTCGATCGAGCCCTTGGGGCTGTTGGCGTTGGCCGAGGCCAGCGCCGCGCGCACGTCCTCCAGCCCAATGCCGTATTTAAACAGCGCCGTCGGGTTGAGTTCCACGCGCACCGCCGGCAGGGCGGCGCCGCCGATGATGACCTGGCCGATGCCGCTGATCTGCGACAGCTTCTGCGACAACACGTTGGTCGCCGCGTCGTACATCTGGCCGCGCGTCAGGGTTTTCGAGGTCAGCGCCAGAATCAACACCGGTGCATCAGCCGGATTGACCTTCCGATACGTGGGGTTGCTCCGCAGGCTGGCCGGCAAGTCCGCTCGGGCTGCATTGATCGCGGCCTGTACATCCCGAGCGGCGCCGTTGATGTCACGGTTCAGCCCGAATTGCAGCACGATCCGTGCCGACCCGACTGAACTGGTCGAGGTCATCTCGGTTACATCGGCGATTTGACCGAGATGCCGCTCCAGCGGGCTGGCAACGCTGGTGGCGACGGTGTCGGGGCTGGCGCCCGGCAACTGCGCCTGAACCGAAATCGTCGGGAAATCCACCTGCGGCAACGGCGAGACCGGCAGCCTGAAGAAGGCGAAGATACCGGCCAGCGCGATGCCGACGGTCAGCAGGGTCGTGGCGACGGGGCGCGCGATGAAGGGACCCGAGAGGTTCATGCGAGTACGGCGCCTCTCGTCATGGCCGGGCTTGGCACGGTCACCCGGGACGTTGTTTGGCGAGGCATAGGAAGTCGTAGGTGGCCGGGCCAAGCCCCATAGGTGTCAGGATAAGCGACCGAGGGAGAAGGTTTATGCCGCGAACGAGGCTTTCCCCTCTCCGTCATGGCCGGGCTTGGCCCGGCCACCCACGACTTTGCTTGGCGAACGATAGGAA
>CAIZFE010000007.1 GCA_903932145.1 uncultured Rhodopila sp.
GAGTGAGAACCAAGCCCAAGCCGCCGATGCGCCCAAGAACGACGCGCAGGCCCAGGCCAGTATTCTTGCCCATGCCCTGCCCTTCCTGCGCCGCTATGCCGGGGCCACGATCGTGGTGAAATACGGCGGGCACGCGATGGGCGAGGAGCACCTGGCGGCCAGCTTCGGGCGTGACATTGCGTTGTTGAAGCAGGTCGGGCTGAACCCGGTGGTGGTGCATGGCGGTGGGCCGCAGATCAACGCGATGTTGAAGCGGCTGGATTTGAAATCCAGTTTTGTCGACGGGTTGCGGGTGACGGATGCGGCGATGGTTGAGGTGGTGGAGATGGTGCTGGCTGGCACGGTCAACAAGCACGTCGCCGGGCTGATCAACCGGGCGGGCGCGTTGGCGGTGGGGATTTGCGGCAAGGATGGCGGCATGATCCGCGCCACCAAGCTGCGGCGCACCAAGGTGGACCCTGGGAGCAATATTGAGAGTGTGCTGGACCTCGGGTTTGTGGGCGAGCCGGCGCATGTGGATGTGCGGGTGATCCATGCGCTGACCGGGGCGGGGCTGATCCCGGTGATCGCGCCGGTGGGCGTGGGCGATGACGGCCAGACCTACAACATCAACGCCGACACGGTGGCCGGCGCGGTTGCCGGCGCGCTGGGGGCGACGCGGCTGCTGATGCTGACGGATGTGGCGGGGGTGCTGGACGAGAACAAGGTGCTGATCCCGGAGTTGACGGTGGCGCAGGTGAAAGCCGGCATCGCCAGCGGCATGATCAGCGGCGGGATGATCCCCAAGGTGGAAAACTGCGTGGACGCGGTGAAGCAGGGGGTGAAGGGGGCGGTGATTTTGGATGGGCGACAGAAGCATGCTTGCTTGCTGGAGTTGCTGACTGAGGGGGGGTATGGGACGATTATTCGTGCCTAAATTTCGCGGCACTGCCAAAAAAATAGCCAAATGCGAGTCGTCATCGACGATTGTCTGTAGTATTTTGTAACATACGAGCATTTGGAGAGCGACAATGTGGATTGCGCCTTACCCTCGCGATCTTGTCCCGGAAGGAATTGACCACAGTGCGTTTGGGGTTGAATGCCCGACGCTTCCCATTTCCTCGCTCACCGCATCACGCACGCTGACATCCACACTTTTTGACTTCGGCGCGCAACACTGCCCCGCTTCGGCCGCCTGTCAACGGCGGTCGAATTCCAGGCCAGTGTGGCGGAGTAAAAGCAGGCCACTCGTTCGCGGCGTGATGCCTTGCAGCCAGGCCCCCGATCGGGGGCCTGGTTGCAAGGTGGCGCCAGCAAAGTCGGTCAGGATTGTGTGATTTTGCCGGTCTCTGGAGCGGCGGCGTGGGCCTGGTTTTGCTCCGCCCTGGCGACCACACGCCGGCGCCCGGCCGATTGCTTCAGGCGGTAGCTGTCGCCGTTCATCGTCAGGATGCTGACGTGGTGGGTGAGCCGGTCCAGCAGCGCACCGGTCAGCCGCTCCGAACCCAGCACCGAGGTCCAGTCCTCGAACGGCAGGTTCGATGTCACGATGGTCGAACCGCGTTCGTAGCGCTGCGAGAAGGTCTCGAACAACAGCTCGGCGCCGCTGGGTGACAGCGGAACGTAACCGAGCTCGTCGATGATCAGCAGCTTCACCGAGGCCAGGTCCCGCTGCAGCTTCAGCAGCCGCCGTTCGTCGCGCGCCTCCAGCAACTGGCTGACCAACGCGGCCGCGGTCGTGAACCCAACGCTGAACCCCTTCTGGCAGGCGGCAAGCCCCAGCGCGAGCGCCACATGGGTCTTGCCCGTGCCGCTGTTGCCAAGCGCTATGATGTTCTCACGGCGAAGGATGTATTCGCAGCGGGCCAACTCGAGGACCAGCATCTTGTTGAGCCCGGGTATGGCGATGAAGTCGAAGGTGTCGAAGTTCTTCACGACAGGGAACCGGGCCGCACGGATGCGCCGCTCCACCATGCGCCGCTCGCGGTCGATCAGCTCAAGTTCGACCAGTCGCAGCAGGTAGCGGGGGTGATCAACGCCCTCCCGAGCGCATTCGCGGGCCACCTTGTCATACTCGCGCAGCACCGTCGGCAGCTTGAGTTGCTTGAGATGATGCGCGAGCAACACCTGTGGCGTCCCGCTCGTCGTACCCGCCGGCATGGCATCGGCCATCGCCTTGCCGGTCATGCGGCGATCCCCGGCACCAACGCCGCATAATCCGCCGCCCGCGTCGTCTGCACCATCAGCTTGGGCAGATGTGGATAGGCCGCCAGATCGAGGCGAACAGGCCGCCGCTCGATCCGCGCCAGCGCGATCAGCTTGACTGCATCGAACCCGATGGCACCCGAATGGATCGCCTGGCGCACCGCAGCCGTGACAACCTCCAGCGACATCGCCTCGAGCAGCCTGAGCACCTGGATGAACTCACGCTTGCCGCGGTTGCCCATGCGCGCCTCGAGCAGATGGCGCAGATGCTGGAACACTTCCGGCAGGTTCCAGCCCTGCAACGCCGCCGCCTGGTCGAGCGCGTTCGGCTTGGTCTCGATCAGGGCCAGGTAATGCAGCGGGTCGGCCACGAATGCCCCCAGGGCGTAGCAGCGCGGATGGCGGGCGATCTCCTTGCCACCGCACAGGATCACCACCTCATCCACGAAGCCCTTCACCAGGACATCCTGAAAGCCGTACCGCGTCGGCACCGAGTAATCATTGCTGCGATACCGGACGAGCGCGGTCGACGACACCCGCGCTGCCCGCTTCTCGCACGCCTCCAGCGCCACCGCCGGCAAGTCGCGCAGGGCTGCGGTATCGGCCACCAACCTCTCGCCGATCGTCGCCGCATGCCGCCCGGCATGCTCGCCCTGGCGGGCCAGGCAGCGCGTCGTCAGCATGACATTCAGAGCCTCATAGCTCGCAGCCTCGGGGAGCGGCGTCAGGAAGTTGGTCCGCGCGTACTTTACCAGGCCCTCGACTTTGCCCTTGTCGTTGCCCTTGCCCGGGCGACCAAAGCGATCGGCGAACAAATAGTGGCTGACCAGTTCGGTGAACGCCCGCGTGCGCTCGCGTTTGCCGTCGCCGCAGATCTTCGCCACCGCAATCTTGAGGTTGTCGTAAAGCAGCGACAGCGGCACGCCGCCAAAGAAGGCAAAGGCCGAGACATGACCGTCGAGGAA
>CAIZFE010000008.1 GCA_903932145.1 uncultured Rhodopila sp.
CCTTCGCAGAACTCTACTCAGGTGACTGGAACCACCCCACTATATCTGGTGGGTGTCTGGCTTAAGCGGATAGGCACGAAACACGCAACACCCTGCGCGCGCAGAAACGCGTCGGGATTATGTTTGGCAGAGACATGTGACACACGACGAATAAAGGCGGGCTGCAATATCAACCCGGAATATATGACATCACAACTTGACGCGACCGATCTATATCGATCGTCCCGTCAATTGCGCTTTTTTTGTTATGTGATTCGACCGTGTGGACAACTTCCGACTCGGCATAAGCTTTGTCAATAGGCATTGCGGTGAAAATGATTTTGATTGCATGTTGCAACCTTTGGGACGTGCCTATCCGCTTGAGCCAGACACCCACTAGATGTAGTGTCTCCCGATGATCGGGACGGGCGAATCGTATCATGACGACGATGGACATTTTTCAGCGCGACGATCTGGGATTTCCTCGTTCGCTGCCTGAGTTTCAACGGCACTTTCCTGATGATGCGGCGTGTGCTGCCTACCTTGAGCACACGCGTTGGCCTGAGGGATTTGTCTGCCGTCACTGCGGGGTAATCGGTGAACCATTCCGCATCGCCACGCGACCGGGAGATTTGGAATGCCGCTCCTGTCGCCGCCAAACCGGCCTTCTGGTCGGCACGGTCATGGAGCGCAGCCATATGCCTCTCAGCGTCTGGTTCTGGGCGGCTTATCTGCTTGCCAGTCAGACGCAGGGCGTGTCGGCGGTGCAGTTCCAGCGGCAACTTGGCCTGAGCCGATATGAGACGGCCTTCGGCCTGCTTCACAAGCTGCGCGCCGCCATGGTGCGCCCCGATCAGGACAGGATCGGTGGACTTGCTGACCAGCACGTCGAGGTCGACGAAACCTGGATTGGTGGCCGAACCCGCGGCGAAGGGCGGGGTGTCCATCACAAGACGCTGGTGGCCGCTGCCGTTGAAGTTCGCCATCGGGAGCCTGGCACTGCCCAAGACCGCCGCCGGAACGGGCGCTATGCGGGAAGGGTTCGATTGGCCATTGTCGCCGACCGGAGCGCCGATGCGCTTGGCGGGTTCGTAAAGAGCGCGGTCGCGCCAAGGACGCTTATAGTCACCGATGACTGGAGTGGCTATGCCGGGTTGCAGGGCAGCGGGTACGACCATCACCCCATCGCGCAGTGCGGCGATCCGGATGTGCCCGAACAGTTCCTACCCATCGTTCATCTGGTGTTCTCAAACCTCAAAACATGGCTCAACGGCATCCACCACGGCGTCAGCCCCAAGCATCTGCAGGCATACCTCAACGAGTTCACCTTCCGCTTCAATCGCCGGTTCTACCCATTCAACGCCTTCCGGTCTTTGCTCGGCATTGCCGGTGCCGTTGAAGCCCCAACCTTCGCAGAACTCTACTCAGGTGACTGGAACCACCCCACTATATCTGGTGGGTGTCTGGCTTAAGCGGATAGGCACGGCTTGTTGGTTGCACCTCCCCCCAAAAATGGAGAGGGGCGACGAGCGTGAAATCAAACCTTTTTGGTCCGTCCTGCAGGCGTTGGCATGGATTGTTTCGAGAAGTAAAAATTTCGCTGAATTTGTGGGTGAAGTTGAAGAGCTCGAATATTATTCCAGCGATAAATATGTCCCTTTAGGACTCGTTCATAAAACTATACATGATAATTTTTGCCATTGTGGCGGTATACATGATTTATGCGATGAAGATGGACGAATTGAGGGGTGGTGGGAGCACTGTATTTGTCTTAGCGCTGCTGGTAGATCTCTATTTAAGGCACTAAGATCGAATAAAATTTCTGCTTATGCTGAAGAAGACGGGCAAACAATCTCTATCG
>CAIZFE010000009.1 GCA_903932145.1 uncultured Rhodopila sp.
CACCACGAATTTGTCCTTTGCCGAATGGGTGACGGTTTTTGGGGATGCCAAAATGACCACAGCCTTGCTGGATCGCATCACCCACCACTGCGATATCCTGGAAACCGGCAACGATTCGTTCCGCTTCAAACAGCGCAAGAAGCAGCCGAAACCGGGCTAACCAAGTGGAAATTTTTGGACGCTGTTACCTGGAAACTTTTCAACGCTGATTGACAACGTTATTGCACCGATGCGATCGAGGAGGCGCTCTACCAGCCCGCAAATCGCTGTTCGGCACGCTGTCGATCGCCTTCTTCGACGCCACCTCGCTGTATTTCGACGGCCGCCGCGGTGCCACGCTCGGCCAGCGCGGCCATTCCAAGGACTTCCCGCCCGCAGGTGGTGCTGGGCATCGTGCTGGACGAGCGGGACCGGCCGATCACCTCGTTCCTGTGGCCGGCCAACACGGCCGATGCCACGTCCCTACTGCCCCTCGTTGCGCGGCTGCGCCGCCGCTTCGAGGTCGATCGGACCTGTGTCGTCGCCGACCGCGGCATGATAAGTGCCGCGACCATCGCCGCGCTGGAGGCGCAGAAGATCGACTACATCCCGGGGGCGCGCGAGCGGTCCACCAACGAGGTGCGCGAGACGGTGCGGCACGACGATGGCGCGACAGTGCCACTGACCATCCCGCGCCAGAAGGGCGAGACCGATCTGGCGGTGAAGGAGGTCAAGATCCAGGGCCGCCGGTATATCGTCTGCCCTAATGACGAAGAGGCGCGCAAGGACGCCGAAGCCCGCGCCAAGCTGCTGGAAGGGCTGCAACGCAAACTGGCCACCAACCGCCAAGAGCCTGGTGGCCAACACCGGCTACCGGCGGTTCCTGGCGGCGTCCAATGGCGATGAATTCGCCATCGACCCGGCGAAACCAGCAAGGCACGAAATCGGCTACAAGAGCTCTGCTATCGAATTCTGGTCTAGTGCCAGGGCAATCGGGCAGAAATTCGCATTATGATCTGACGCATGTCCTCTTATACCAACCGGCTGAATTTTTGACTCCAGGGGGGATTCCCCAAACCCTCGATCTGCGATTCCATGTGCAAGTGGATGGATTCGCGGGGGGAAGATATGGCTTCAGTGGCGATCTTACGTGGAGAGCTCGATGCAGTGTAGCTTCGGGCAGAGGCGGGGCGGAGTTCTGACCCGCGGCAGACACGGCGTATTTTGGCGGTCGCCATGGTGCTGGATGGGCACTCACGTCTGTTGGCAGCGCAGGCTGGCGGCATGGATCGCCAGACCTTGCGAGACTGGGTACATCGCTACAACGCGGAGGGGCTGACTGGGCGCTGTCGGACCGCTCCCGAACCGGCCGCAAACCGCGCCTGACCGGGGAGCAATTGCGCGAAATAGGAACGTGGATCGAGGCCGGTCCGGATCGTGAGAAAGATGGTGTCGTGCGTTGGCGTTGCGCCGACCTGCGCGATCGTATCAAGGATCGCTTCGAGGTTGTCTTGCATGAGCGCAGCGTCGGCAAACTCCTGAAGAAGCTTAATTTTAGCAGCATATCCGGGCGCCCCCAGCACCCGCAAAGTGATCCGCAAGCGCAGGAGACTTTTAAACCGAGCTTCCCTCTCCCGTTTACATCAAGCCGCTGAAAAGGCTCGAATCACAGCCCGAAACCATTCTAAAATGTAGCCATGTAATATCATTCTTGAGACTTGCACTAGGTCGTCCCATGTGCATGATCTCCTCCCATGTATATCGAAGCCGTCCCGAACCGGAACTCGCCCCCCGCCATTCTGCTGCG
>CAIZFE010000010.1 GCA_903932145.1 uncultured Rhodopila sp.
CGGCACTGGAAATCGGGCGTCAATACCATGCGATCCGAATGTTTTAGATTTGAGAACGAAATGACAGTACCGCTGCGGCCGCAAATATCTGATGGGACGGTGCTACCGGTTTGTTCGCGATACTGTCTGTGCCGATCGAACCGAAGTCCCGGGTGGCCGGGCCAAGCCCGGCCATGACGAATGGGCAAATCGTCCCCACCCAACGGCTTCACCTGATACCTATGGGGCTTGGCCCGGCCACCCGGGACTTTGCTGGCAGCGGCACAAGCAGTCCCGGGTGGCTGCGCCCGGCCTGGCGACGACACAGCCAGAGAACCCTGCGTCCTGCATTCACCCGATTGCCTTGGCAAACGGCCGCGTCGGATCCCAACCAGCAGCGCCAGGATGTAGAACTGCCACTCGGTGGACAGGCTCCAGGCCGATCCAAGGAAGCTGACCCAGACATGCGGCAGGACGGCGTAAGGGAACAGCCCGTGCATCATCGTCAGGTGGGCGGCAATTTCGGGCAGCCAGGTGTCCGGCCAGTAGGACCCGCAGATGGCGTGCGCGGTGTCCGTCGGGCTGACCCACGGCATGTGCTCGAACCCGCAGGAGGCCGGTTCCAACGCGACCGCCAGCGCGAAGGCCGCCAGGAACACGGGGAATATCCGAACTGTGCGGGCGATCAGGAACGGCCGGGCGAGGCCTCCGGCGCTGCACATCGACTGGGTAATCACCAGGCCGCTAAGCATGAAGAACACGTCCACCGCCGCGCCGCCGTGCGAGACGGCGGTTTGGATCCAGGCCGGCAGCGAGGCGAACGGCGCCATGTGCCCCAACAGCACATAGACAGCCAGCAGGCCGCGCAGGCCGTCCAGGCTGGTGAGCCGCTTCATGTTGGACCGTCCATGCGAGGGAGGATGGACGAAAAAGGTTAATAAAAGCTGAACGGGAGCGGGGCATTGCGGAAATGCAGCGCGGCTTTTGGATGACATGGGCCAGGATGGCGGGAGCTTGGAGGAGTTGGAAGTCGAAATACGCGGCCCCGACAGCTGCCTTAATGCGTCCGCCCCGGACGGTCGCGACCGTTCGCGGGCAAGTCCCAATTGGCCAAGCGCGGATCGGCCCTGTCTGCCCGCAAAACCCTGTCCAGAACCCCGGCATCCGATCCGTTCGCCGCACGCTGGCTCACGATCGTCTCAGAAGCCACGCTGTGAGATTTCGTCCCGTTCAATGAGACGCCGTCCGCACCCGCACGGTCCGCACCCCCGGCCGCCGCCACCCGTCCGGCACGCGGCGCAGCCACCGTCAGCATCAACTGTTCAGCGATATGCAGCGCCCGGGCGTCCTGATTCGCCGCGCCCTCGATCGCCTCACGCTTTTGCCGTACCGCCTGCACCCGCATGAGGCGGCCGTGCACCGCCAGCGACGTTCGCACCATCGAGCCGTACCGGGCATTCAGCCGAATCACCAACGCGACGTCATCCGCGTTCTCGCGGACCAGCCGCAACATCGCCTCGGCCTGTGCCCTGGCGGCGACGCAGTGGACGGCGAGATCGATCTCATTCGAGCCGACCGGCAACAGCGCCGCGACTTTGGCAATGGCCGCCGCATTGCGTGCTTGGAGTGCCTCGGGCGAGGCATCCAGCAGCGGCGGTAACAGGCCCATCAGCGTATAGACGAACTGATTATACATCCGAATGGTCAGTTCGATGGCCGGATGCGGTGGGGGTAAGGTTCCATCCCGTAAATGGTAGATGAATGTAGGAAATAAGTCAAGGTCTGTCGCGGCTGCTCCCCTGCACTCGCGTGGCGTCCGGCGTTCCGTACCGAACCCCGGCTTACCGCGGCGGGCTGAACAGAAGCGTCAGGAACAGCTTGCATTGATCCTAAGGTGCGGCGCGGAAGTGGGCGACCGCCGTTCGGGCGGCGGCGATATCCGCGAGCGTGTTCCGAACATTGAGGCGCGACCGGGGATCGTAGTCCGCCTCATGTCGCCGTTCCTGTAGCTCCAACGCGATTCGTGCGAATGCCTGGAGGATGGGGTCGAACCCGCCTGACGGAAAATGACGGGCATACCCCGCCGGCGGATTCAGGACGGTGGAGGCGGTCTTATACACCAGATCGTCGACTTCGGCGGTTTCAAGCATGGCGACAGAATAGCGGAACCCGGCCGGTGATTAAAGAAATCCGTCCAGCCACACGCGCCATCCGTCTTCCTTTCACCCCGGGGCGGCCAGCAATGCCGGCCGGCCCGTTTCGGTTTCAATCATACCGGCCATTCGGCCGGTCTCGAACGTGTCGAGCAACTGCACGACGTGTGCAGGCTCAAGGTCCCGTTGCAGTTCGATCAGTTGGCGGACCATGCCGATGCGTTTGGTCAGATTGTCCAGGCGGAGTCCCTCGATCTCGGCATCGGCCCGGCGAACATCGGCGGCGATCTTTTCAGCTTCGGCCAGAATCCGTCTGGTCTCTGCCTCCAGTTTCAGGTTTTCCAGGCCCTTCTCGCGCAGGCGTTCGCGGATGTTTTCCAGCGCGCCCGCGGTCAGGTCTTTCGCGGTCGTGGCGACGGTCTGGTTCGTGCGGAAGTCGATCACCGTGTCTAACAGACTTTCCAGAGCCTTGATCAGTCGTCTGCGCAGGGTTCGGCCTTGCGCCGCCGTTTCTTGATCGACGTGGTAGCGGGAAGCGTGGTCAATCGCGACAAGCCGTTGTCCGGCCGCGACCTGCTTCTGCACCATCAGAAAGGTATCGATGATCAGGTCAGTGATCCGGTGTGCCTCCGGAGTATTCAGAAAGCTCGGTACGCGGGCGATACCGCGTTCGGTGAAGACACGGGGCGGGTGCCGTCGGCCGCCCCGATCCGAGTTTGAGGTCGCAATCTGCGACCTCAAACCAGCAAACTCCTCGGCTGTCAGCACGAAGCAATGGCGGTCATCGACCAAAGCAGCATTGCGCTGGATCCGCTCGTTCAACCGCTTCGTTTCCATGCCAAGCGCCGTCGCAAGGTCGGAATCGAGGATGACCGCGACGCCGCGGATATGAAAAATGGCCGGTCGCCGATCGAACGGCATGAGCGGGGTCTGGTCGCTCATGCCGGTGTCGCACTTGAGGTCGCAGTTTGCGACCTCAAGTGCGCGATCAGCGCGGCGGCGTTCCGGGCGGGACGGCGATACGGCGCGTTGCCAATCGGCCGCTCTTTTAAACTGATCAACACTGCCTCACATCGTCAGCGAGAACCATTCATCCATTTTCGTGTGGGGAATATCATCATTTTATAGATGTGTTGCAATCATATTATGCTACCATTAGTTGTTAACGCGGTTGCGCACAACGAAGACGTCTCTGTACTAAACGGCCTGTATCGCCAATGGCAGTCTGGTGCGGGCGGGCCTTGCCAGGGTTGAACGAGCCATGGAGGCGATGCCGGCAATCTCCGGCACGCCTACCTGGAGTATGATCTCTCGACGTCCTGGCGAAAGAACCCCGCTTGCTCACCCGCCGCCCGGCGGCCCCGATATAACGCCTTGCAATCGCAACCCCCCGAGGCTAAATATCCATGAAATCATTCTCCACTTTTATGGGGGGTGGCCTTCGCGGGCCGCCTCTTTTTGTTTTGGACGGGACCTTGGACGGAAACGAAGCGACAGCCACCACGCTCGAAGGCAAGTTGGCCGCGATCATCGCGCCACGTTTGGAAGCCATGGGCTACGAACTGGTCCGGGTCTCGGTGCTCGGCCGCGAACGCCCGACCGTGCAAATCATGGCCGATCGCGCCGACGGATCGCAGATCACGGTGGACGACTGCACCCAGATCAGCCACGACGTCAGCGCCGCCATCGACGTCGATGACCCGATTCCCGGCATGTGGACGCTGGAGGTCAGCTCCGCCGGGATTGATCGCCCGCTCACCCGCGTCAAGGACTGGAACCGATTCGCCGGCCATCAGGCTCGGGTCGAGACGTTCTTCCCGCAAGGCGGCCGGAAACGGTTTATTGGTGCGATCCTGGGTGCCGACGACGAAGCCGCGCGGATGAAGCTGGACGGCGGGGTCGAGGTGGTTTTGCGCCACGCCGACATTCGCCGTGCGAAACTTGTCTTGACGGACGCCTTGATCGAAGCCACGGCTTCACCGCCGCTCGCCAACTAAATCCCCGGGGTCCCTAGACGGACCCCAAGGGCAGCTACTGACAGAGGTCGCCATGGACACCGCTATCGCCCGCCCCGAACTGCTGCTGGTCGCCGAAGCCGTCGCGCGTGAGAAGAATATCGACCGCGAGGAAGTGCTGGAGGCGATGGAACAGGCCATTCAAAAGGCCGGCCGCGCCAAGTACGGACACGAGAAAGACATCCGCGCCACGATCGACCGCAAGACCGGCGACGTCCGGCTGTCGCGCTGGACCGAGATCGTGGACACGGTCGAGAACGAAGAAACCCAGATGGGCAAGGCCGACGCGGCCAAGCTGTTTCCGGACAAAAAAGTGGGCGATCACGTCGTCGATCCGCTGCCGCCCATCGATTTTGGCCGTATCGCCGCGCAGACTGCCAAGCAGGTCATCGTGCAGCGCGTCCGCGAATACGAGCGCAAGAAGCAATACGACGAGTTCAAGGATCGCGTCGGCGAGATCATCAACGGCGTCGTCAAGCGCACCGAGTACGGCAACCTGATGGTCGAACTCGGCCGGGCAGAGGCGCTGCTGCGGCGCGACGAACTGATCGCCCGCGAGTCGTTCCGCAATGGTGACCGGGTTCGCGCCTACATTTACGACGTCCGCGAAGAGCCGCGCGGCCCGCAAATCTTCCTGTCGCGCACGCATCCGGGGTTTTTGGCGAAACTGTTCGCCCAGGAAGTGCCGGAGATCTACGACGGTATTATCGAAATCAAGGCCGTGGCCCGCGATCCGGGCAGCCGCGCGAAGATGGCGGTGATCAGCAAGGATGCATCCATCGATCCGGTGGGCGCCTGCGTTGGTATGCGCGGTTCGCGGGTCCAGGCGGTGGTGCAGGAACTGCAGGGCGAAAAGATCGACATCATTCCCTGGAGCAGCCAGGCGGCGACGTTCGTCGTGAATGCGCTCGCCCCGGCCGAAGTCACCAAGGTTGTGCTGGATGAAGAAGCCGGCCGGGTTGAAGTTGTGGTGCCGGATGAACAACTATCGTTGGCGATCGGCCGGCGTGGCCAGAACGTCCGACTCGCGTCGCAGTTGACGCGCTGGGACATCGACATTCTGACGGAAGCCGAGGAAAGCGAACGCCGCCAGGAGGAATTCCGCCGCCGCTCCGGCTTGTTCGTCGAGGCGTTGGACGTCGATGATATGATCGCCGGCCTGCTGGTCACCGAAGGGTTCACCACGGTGGAGGAACTCGCGTTCACCCCGATCGAGGAAGTCGCCGCGATCGAAGGCTTCGACGAGAACGTGGCGGAAGAACTGGTCCGTCGTGCGGAAGGCTTCTTGTCCGCCCGAGACAACGAAATGCATGACCGTCGCGTTGAACTCGGCGTGAGCGACGAAGTCGCTGAGTTTGAGATCTTTACGCCGCCGATGCTGGTGGCCCTTGGGGAGAAGGGCGTGAAGACGCTCGACGACCTGGGCGATCTGGCGTCAGACGAATTGATCGAGATCATTGGCGCGGACAAGATGGATGAGGACACCGCCAACGAGGTGATCATGGCGGCGCGGGCGCATTGGTTCGACGGCGAGCAAGCACCGGAAGCGGCGCAGGAGGCTGGTCACGACTGAGGCGGATTTAATCCCTGACGCGGACGTCCCGGATACCGTTTCCCCGGATGGAGAAGCGGTCGCCGGGACGGAGGCGCCTGAGGCAGACGAACCCGAAACCGGGCCGCTCCGGCGCTGTATCATCACGCGTGAGCGGTTGCCGAAGGAGCAGATGATCCGTTTTGTGGTCGGGCCGGATCGTCAGATCGTCCCCGATCTGGCTGCACGGCTGCCCGGACGGGGAATATGGTTGAGCGCGTCGAAGGATGTGCTAGAGTTGCCTGACGCTCAGGAAAACCGGCAACAAGACGGCGGGCGGACAAAGGATAAGCAAGGTAACGTCAGCCGACGCCTCTCGGGGCAACGCCACCTGGAACGCGCGTTCGCCAGGGCGGCGCGTGGTCCCGTTACTGTTCCACCTGATCTTTCTGTGCTGCTTCAGGCAGCGTTGGTCCGGCGGATCGGCGAATGTCTCGGCCTTTCCCGGCGTGCCGGGCAGGCGGTGGCGGGCTATGAAAAGGCGCGTGAAGCATTAAGGACCGGTCGGTATCGGCTGGTCCTACAGGCGTCCGACGGAAGTCAGGCAGAGCGTGAGCGCTTCCTGTCCGGTTTCGGACCCGAGTCTAAGTTGGGCGCAGGCCTGACCATTATCGATCCGCTCCCCAGTGAGACACTGGGACGTGTGTTCGGAAGAGACCATGTCGTGCACGTCGCGATCGCGACGGGCAAATTGGCGGAGTCGCTCGTGATTGAAGCGGGCAGGCTGGCCGGATTGAAGAACGGGTCCGCAAGGGCCATGGGGTCCGTAAGGGCCACGGGGCGGGAAACCGCCTCGGTGAACGATGGAACGGGTGCTAGCGTATAAACATGAGCGAAAGCAACGATCAGGACGGCGGCAAGGGGCGGCTCTCTCTTCGTCCGGCAGGACGTTTGGAATTGGGACGGACCGTCGATGCGGGTTCCGTCCGACAGAGCTTCAGCCACGGCCGGTCAAAAGTCGTGCAGGTGGAAGTGCGCAAAAAGCGTGCGCCGCTGCCAAATCCGTCACTCGCCGCCGGCGCACCGACGCCGACCCCGGCTGGTGCGGCCCCGCCGCCACGTCCGCCGGTCACGCCCGGCCGCCCCGCACCGGGTGCCGGCCGCGCGCTGACCGCGACTGAACAGGCCGCGCGGCAACGCGCTGTTCTGGAACAGCAGCGCGACGCCGCGAAGCGCGAGGCCGAACGCCGCGAGCAGGAGACGATTTCGATCCTCTCCGCCGCCGAGGAAGCCCGCCGCCGTGAGACCGAAGCCCGTAAGGCCGCTGAGGAAGCCGCCCGTCTGGCCGAAGAACAAGCGATTCGTGACAAGCTGGAAGCTGAGGCCAATCGCGCCGCCGCCGCCGCCGCCGCCGCGCGTGGTGTTGTCGAGCAACCGGATGACGCTGCCGAGGAACGGGCTCCGGTCGCCGGAACGCAAGCTGCGCCGGTTCAGGCTGGTCAGGCCCACACGGCTCCGCGCGCCGCCGGCCAGGCTCCGATCCAACAGCCGAGGGATCAAGCCGGACCAGCGACCCAGCCGAAAGCCGCCCAGCCCGCCGCGAAAGCCGGCGCCGCTCGGCCGGCCGCCGGCCAGCCCGCGCCGTCCGCCACCGAAACCCTGCGTCTGCGCGCCGCGAAGCCGGAAGACGAGGACGAATCACGCGTGGTTCGTCGCCCCGGTCCGGGTGGCGCTCCCGTCCGCAAGCCTCCGGTCGCGGTTCCCAAGACCGGCACCAACGATCGTCGCCGCAGCGGCCGTATCGACGTGCAGGCCGCGATCGAAGGCGAGGACGAGAAAGTCCGTTCGCTGGCCTCGGTTCGCCGTCAGCGCGAACGCGATCGCCGCCAGCAGGAACTCGACCGGTTGCGCGCCGATCAGGTGAAGGTCGTTCGCGACGTCATCCTGCCGGAGCAGATCAGTGTGGCTGAACTCGCCAACCGCATGGCCGCCCGGGTGCCCGATGTCGTCAAGGCATTGATGCGCATGGGCGTCATGGCGACCGTCACGCAGAACCTGGATGCCGACACCGCTGAACTCGTTGTGCAGGAATTCGGTCATCGTGCCCGCCGCGTGTCTGAATCCGACGTCGAAATCGGCCTTGAAGGCATCGCCGACGTCGATGACGATCTGTTCGCGCGTCCCCCGGTCGTCACGATCATGGGCCACGTCGATCACGGCAAGACCTCGCTGCTCGATGCGTTGCGCTCCACCGATGTGGCGGGACGTGAGGCGGGTGGCATCACCCAGCATATCGGTGCCTATCAGGTGACGTTGCCGACCGGTGAGGAAGTCACCTTCCTCGACACCCCCGGCCATGAAGCGTTCACCGCGATGCGTGCCCGTGGCGCGTCGGTGACCGACATCGTCGTGCTTGTCGTTGCCGCCGATGACGGCGTCATGCCGCAGACGATCGAGGCGATTCGCCATGCGAAAGCAGCGAACGTGCCGATCATCGTCGCCATCAACAAGATGGACAAACCCGACTCCGATCCGAATCGGGTCCGTCAGGAATTGCTCAGCTACGAGATCGTCGTCGAAGACATGGGCGGCGAGACGCAGGACGTGCCGGTTTCGGCGCTGAAGAAGACCGGTCTGGATAAGCTGCTGGAAGCCATCATGCTTCAGGCCGAAATCCTCGACCTGAAGGCCAACCCGCATCGGTCGGCCGAAGGCACGGTCATCGAAAGCCGGTTGGATCGCGGCCGTGGTCCGGTTGGCACCGTGCTGGTGCAGCGCGGCACCCTCAGCCAGGGCGATATCGTGGTGGCCGGTTCCGAATGGGGCCGCGTCCGTGCGATGCTCGACGACAAGGGCAAGCCGATCAACGACGCCGGTCCGTCCACCCCGGTCGAAATCCTCGGCCTCAGCGGCGCACCGCCGGCCGGTGAGCCGTTCGTCGTGGTCGAAAACGAAAGCCGGGCACGCGAGATTACCGAATTCCGCGAACGCAGGCAGCGTGACCGGATCGCCGGTGCGGCGGTTGGTGCGCGTGGCACGCTCGACCAGATGCTGGCCCGTATTCAGGCGGGTGAGCAAAAGGAAGTCGCGCTTATCGTTAAAGCCGACGTTCAGGGCAGCGCCGAGGCCATCCAGGTGGTGGTCGCGAAGCTGGCGCATGAGGAAGTCAAAGTCCGCGTGCTACTGGCCGGTGTCGGACAGATCACCGAAAGCGACGTTCAGCTCGCCAAGGCGTCCAGCGCGGTCATCGTCGGCTTCAACGTGCGTGCGACATCGCAGGCTCGCGATCTGGCCGTCCGCGACGGGGTCGATATTCGCTACTTCTCGATCATCTACGAAGTCGCCGACGACGTCGAAAAGCTGGTCAAGGGCAAGGTCGCACCGAAGGCGCGCGAGAAGTTCCTGGGCTACGCCGAAGTTCGGAAAGTGTTCAACATCACCAAGACCGGCAAGGTCGCGGGTTGCTACATCACCGAAGGCCTGGTCAAACGCGGCTCCGGCGTGCGTGTGCTGCGCGAAGGCGTGGTCATCCACAACGGCGAGCTGTCGCAGCTAAAGCGCTTCAAGGACGATGTCCGCGAAGTGGCCCGTGGCTACGAATGCGGCTTGTCGTTTGCTCACTTCGAAAACCTCCAGGAAGGCGACGTCATCGAGTGCTTCGAGACGGAGATGGTTCCAGGTTGAAGAAGGCAGCCAAGGCCAAAACTGGCCCATCTCAGCGGCAGCTACGCGTGGGGGAGGAAATCCGCCACGTGCTGTCCGGGATTTTTGGACGGGGTGAATTCCGCGACCCCGATCTTGCGTCCGCCGCGATTACCATTACCGAGGTGCGGATCGGTCCCGATCTGAAGCGGGCGACCGCGTTCTTTTCGCGCCTCGGGCGATCTGACGGTGATGCGCTGGTACCGGCGCTAACGCGGGCGTCGCCCTATTTGCGAGGCCAGGTGGCGAAGTCGTTGAAATTGCGGATCGCGCCTGACCTGACGTTCACGCCCGATCTGGCACTGGATTATGCGATGAAAATCGACACTCTGATGCACCGGCCGGAGATCGCACGCGATCTGGAGAAAAACGAGCCTGAAAAGGCTGCCGAGTCCGAGGACGATGAGGCACCGGAAAATTCTTGACGCGAGTCGAGGCCTCGATCTAAATCTAGCCTGTCTGGCCAGATTAGGAGGTTCCCCGTGCAGGATTGGCAATTGCAGGATGCCAAGAACCGCTTCAGCGAAGTGGTTAAGAAAGCGCGTGATGACGGCCCGCAGACCGTCACGGTGCATGGCCAACGTGCCGCGGTGGTGCTGTCGGCATACGCATACGACGCGTTGATCAAGCCGCGGATGTCCTTCGTCGATTTCCTTCTTACGGAAATTCCGGGTCAGGACCCGTGGCCCGACGACGTGGTCGATGCGATCAACGATCGCGGTATCGACACCGGCCGCGATATCGAAGTCTGATGTATCTGCTCGATACCTGCGTGGTGTCCGAAGCCCGCAGGCGAAATCCGCATGCGGTCTCATGGCTGCGCGGTGCCCAGCCGGATACGCTGTTCCTCAGCGCGATCACCATCGGTGAGATCACCAAGGGTATAATGATGAAGATGCGCACCGATCCGGCGGCCGCGGCGGTGCTGCTGCGTTGGCTGGACGAACTGCGCTTCGTCTATGCCGCCCGGATATTGCCGATCGACGATGCGGTCGCCACCAGTTGGGGGCACCTGATGGCCCAACGGACCCGGCCGGTCGCCGATACGCTGATCGCGGCGACCGCCTACGTGAATAACAAGATTATCGTGACCCGCAATGTGGCGGATTTCAACGACTTTGGCGTCCCGGTCATGAACCCCTGGTCCATGATGGCCTAACCGCTACGCCACGTTCTGATACCGCCGCATCCGTTCCCGCCGCGCCGCGTCAAGTTCGTCCCGTCGCGCCCACAGCGACCGATACCATGCGATCCGGGGCGCGACCTGGTAGGCTAGCATGCGTTCTGCGGCGACATACCGCCGCGCCGCTTCGCCAAGCGATCGTGCCAACTCAGGCATCGCGACGACCCGGAGCAGTTTTGCATGGAAGTCCACCGGATCGCGGAACAGCAGGCCGGTTTGGCCGTCGGCGATGCTGTTGCCGTAAACCACACTGCTCGCCAGCGCCATCGTCCCGCATGACCCGGCTTCGATAAACTTCAGATCCGACTTGGCTCGGCTGAACGCCGTGTCGGCCAGCGGCATGAACGATATTTCCGACATGGCGAGTAATCTGCGATACGTGTCGTAATCACAGGTCGGGGTGAATCGCTTGTGCGGTGTTTCCAGTGCCGCGAAGAACGACTGATCATGCACGACCTGGAACCGGAGCCGGTCCCCCGCGGTGGCTGCGACCGCATTCAACGCGGGCATGAACGGCGCCCAGTCACGCTCCCGGTTCAGGGCACCGAAGAACAGTGTTGTCACCCGAGGGTCGGAGAAGTTCGACGTCGGCAGCAGGGTGCCCACTGCGTTCGGAAACACGGCGATCTCGGCGTTGTACTGACGCAGGGCATCGGCCATCGTGGTCGTACTGGTCTGAAGCGCGTGGGCACCATAGAACGCCAGGGCTCCTCCCATGCGCATCATGTCGAAGTGGTCGGGCAGGTCGTCGAACTCGGTCACGATCAGATAACCGGCATCGGTCAGGCGCTGCAAAACCGAACGGCCATGCTCGCCCAGCAACACCGGGCGATGCAGCACAAAGATGCGCGCCATGCCATCGCCGGCCTGACCGATCGACACCTGATGCGTGATGGTGGCGGTCACCATCGGGTCGGTTCCGATTGCCAGAAACGGATAAACGACGCGGACATGCGAAACCCCGCCGACCGGGTTCAGCATGCTGCCCGACACCCTGATGCGTGTGCGTGGCTCCTTGCTTACGCGCCAGATCAGATGGCTGGCCGCGGCGGCATCGGCGTAAATTTCGGGATCAACTTCAATGCCAAGCAGACCGGGGGCGAGTGCGGCGGCGAAGGACGCGGCTGCCTCAGGGTCAGGGGTCCGCGTCGTCACGTCGCAAACAATCAGGCCCGCTTCGACACAGTTTTCACGCATCGACTCCAGGGTGAATCCACGCGCTGCGTTGCGCTCCGGCGTGCCACGCAGCAGCCGTTCCGCCAGACGCCAGTAGCGGGCGTTGGCAACGCAGATCAGCATCATGCCGTCCGGACTGAGTAACGCCGCATGCTGGTCAATCAAGCCCCGGGGATCGCGCAGGTGCTCCAGGATCCCGTCATAGATGATGCAGTCGATACCGTCAGGCAGATCGAAGGCGAGCGTGTCGGCCTCGGCATCCGCCACGATGACCTCATCCAGATGCAACGCCGCTCGGGTGGCCGTTTCCGAATTGTGTTCGATACCCAGAAAACGGGCTTTCGGGTTCATCGGGCGATAGGCGGCCAGCAAGGATCCATCGCCGCAGCCCACATGCAGGATGGTGCCGGCGGACAGCGGAATGCGTTGCAGCAGGTCGGATGCGTCGGCAGGAAACAGCATCGGCGATTATGGAATCCCGCGGCAAGAAATAGGGTGGAGGCCGTTTGCGGTCAGCCGGTCAGCCCAAGCTGGTAGGCGGAATCAGGCCGTGTTCGCAAGTCGGATCGTCTGGGCAGCACCGGCGATTGCCCGGGCAGCCGATGGGCGCGGAGGGCCTGAACCGCGTCCAGCAGGCGCGATTGACACCGGTCAAGCGCGTGATCGCCGGATAGCTGCGGTGAAACCCCCGCCGCCTGCGCCAAGGCTCTGCCGGCTCGGGCGATCATGCGCTCCGGACCCAATGGCACGGCCGCGGATGCGACAGCTTCGATCCGTTGCTCCAACCAACGGCGTTCGGACATGCCGGCTCCCATCCACTCGTTCAGCGAGGAGGCAGGGAGACTGTGAAACCGGAGCCGCAGGTCCATCGTATCGGCCCAGTCCACCCATTTGGCCCGATGGACCCGCACCCGGGGCCGGATTGCGACCCAGGGCACGCGCATTGCGTCGGCGACGATGACGCCATGCAGAGCCTCGCTCAGCAGCACTTTGCAGTCCCCGATCGCCCGTAGAATCTCCAGCGGCGCACCGCGCGGGTCGATCAGCCGCACCCCCGCGCGTGCGGCGACGTGTTGCCACGCTCCTCTGGAGGCGCTTTCGAAATGCGGCATGAAGCCGATATCCGCGCCATCAGTCGAGCGGATGCCGGCCACCGCCGGCACCAGGGTAGCAGGGTCACCAAGCGCGAGGTTTGCCGGAAGCCCCAGCGTGGCGGCTGTGCGGGGGCCTCTGACCCAGTGGATGATCCAGCGATCATCCAGGCAAGGCCGTTTCTCGTAGCCGCCGTAGCCTGATCCGGCGACCAGCTTGATGGGGTCCCGATCGTGCCGCCGGTCCAGCACCGATCCGATGCCCAGGAAGCGAACCGACGGGTTATCGTCGAAGAAATCCGGCAACAGACGCGGCCATAGTACCGTATTCAGCTCATCGCCGAAATTGGGGGAAACACCCTGCCATCGGTACAGGATCACGCCGCCGCCTGACTCATGGCGTCACCGGCGGCCTGCCGCATCGCCGCTTCGGTGACCTTCCAGCCAAAGGCGGCCTTGATGAACCCGGTCGCATAGGCGACCCGCCAGCGAGCCGCCAGCAACAGCGTCGAATTGCGCGGCAGCAGGGCGAGCGGCGCCAGCAGGGCCGCCACGGCCAGCCGGCGCGGCAGTTCCCGCCAGACGCGTTCCGGTTCTTGTAACAGGCGCCTGGTCAGCACCGTGGATGCGCCCTGCCAGTACAGCCGGGACAACAGCCATTCCGGCCGCATCCGGCGGGCCTGGATCTGGTGATGCACCGTAATCCGCGAATCATACCGCACCGAATAGCCGGCATCCTGGAGCATCCAGGCGAGTTGCACCTCTTCATCCGACAGCAGCGAGTTGCCGAACCGGCCGCTGGCGCCGCCGAATCCGCCGGCGGCCAGCAAGGACAACACATGCACGACCATGTTGGCGGCATAGGGTTCCAGGCCGGCTGGTACCGAACGGGTGCGGTATTCGCCGCGGCCTTCATGCTCGATGATCGACAGCACGCCGCGCAGCGAGTCCGGCCACCAACGGGGCAGGGGGCTTTCCCATCGCGGCAGGATACGGCCGCCGATCAACGCCGGAGGCCGTCCGGGTTGCCCGATGGCCTCCAGAATACTCGCCACCCAGTCGCTGGCGGGGATCGCGTCGTCATCGATGTAGGCGATGAAGGGTGTTTGCGCCGCCCAGGCCCCGGCGTTGCGGGCCATACTGACGCCCGGCTGGTCCAGCCGGATCAGGCGCGCGCCGTGCTGAATCGCGAGTCCATACAGTTCGGTCGCGACCGGCGGCGAGGACCCGCTGTCCACCAGTTGAAGCGCGAAACGATCGCGTGAAACCGTCTGTGCGCGCAGCCCGTCGAGGCAGTCGCGCACATAGCGGGGGCGGTTGTGAGTGCAGATGCATACGGTCAGTTCCATTCCCCGATGATAGGGAAGAAAGATTGACAAACCGTTAACACCGCGCGGAAAAAATAGGATTTTCCATGCCCCGGGGGTACGAAATCGTCAGCACATTTCAGGCCGTGGCGAATTGTCTCGCTGCTTTCGACAACCGTTCGATCAGCGCCGCCACCATCGCATAAGGGACCGGCTTGCTGAACAGGTAGCCCTGGAGCTGCGTGCACTTCTCCAACTCCATGCGATCCGCCTGCTCCGCGGTCTCGACGCCCTCGGCCGTTACTGTCATCCCGAACGTGAGGCTCAAACCGACAATGGCGCGGACGATCGCCATCGCGTTCTGGTCGTGCGGAATGTCGCGGACGAAGCTCTGATCGATCTTGACCTTGTCGAACGGGAAGCTCCGCAGGTAACTGAGCGAGGAGTAGCCGGTGCCGAAATCATCCATGGAGATCTTGACCCCCAGATCCTTGATCTCCCGCAGAATAGCCAGGATGGCATCGCTATCTTGCAACAATACGGACTCGGTGATTTCCAGTTCCAGCCGATTGGCAGGCAGACCGCTGTCGGCCAGGGCCGATCGGACGCTGTCGGCCAGATGCTTGTTCTTGAATTGCGATGGTGACAAGTTCACCGCGACCTTGATTCCGTCAGGCCATGTCGCCGCGTCAAGGCAAGCGCGGCGCAAGACCCAATGGCCGATCGCGCCGATCAGGCCGGACGATTCCGCAACCGGGATAAAGGCGGTGGCCGGGATCATGCCTTGCTCCGGATGATGCCACCGAATCAGCGCCTCAAAGCCCGTTATGCGGCGGGAGCGTGCGTCCACCAGCGGCTGGTAGTGGACCTGAAACTGCTCCCGAGCCAGTGCCTGGCGCAGGCCGACCTCCAACTCGCGGCGCCGCTGCAGCGCGCTGTTCATGCTGTCCTCATAGAAACATGAAGTACCCCGGCCGTTGGCTTTCGCCTGATACAGCGCCGTGTCGGCTTTCTTCAGCAACTCGTTCGGATCGGTGCCGTCGATCGGGGCGAGCGCCATGCCGATACTGGTGCCGATGTCGATCGGATGACCCTCGACCGTGTAGCCCATGCCGATGACATTGATGATCCGAGCCGCGAGGCTATCGACGGCGGCGGGTTCGCTCATGTTCAACAGCAGGATGGCGAATTCGTCGCCGCCGAGGCGGGCCACCGAATCGCCGTCGCGGACGCACGCCTGCAGCCGGTCGGCCACCTGTCGCAGCAGTCCGTCGCCGACCGGGTGTCCCAGCGTGTCGTTCACCACCTTGAACCGGTCCAGATCGAGGCACAGCACCGCGAACCCGCCGCCACGGTCGCGGTGCGCCAGGGCTTGCTCGATGCGGCTCTGGAACATGACCCGATTGGCCAGACGGGTCAGCGGGTCATGATGCGCCAGAAAAGCAATCTGCGACACATGCGTGCGGAACACCGACAGCGACCGCACGATCGTGCCCAGTTCGTCGCCGCGTGCGAGGGCCGCGATATCGACATCAGCGTGGCCATGCGCCACTTCGTCCGTGGCGGCTGCGATGCGTTTGACTGATCGCACCGTGGCTCGGGTCAATACCGCGGCGGTGCCGAACAGCAGTAGAGTTCCCGCCAGTGCCGCGGCGCCCAGTGCCAGGCGAATCTGTTCGGCGATCAATGTTGAGAGCCCCGCCCGCCGGCTGGCCTCGCGGGTGGCGCGTCCGGCGGTGGCCTGGATCAGATCCAGGACGCGCTTGGCATTGCGATCGAACGGCGAGAAGAATTCCACGGCGCTGGGGAAGTCGATTTCAAGCATCGAACCGAAGACGTCAATCGCATCCCGGTAAAGTCGAATGTCGGACGCCACCTGCAGCACGCCGGCGCGGCCTTCATCCATGCCGATGTCGTGCGCCTGGGACTCCAGATCATCGGCCAGGGCCGCCGCACGGGCAATTAAACTGTCAACCTCGGTCGCGACGTTGAGATTCGGCGTTCGGGTCGCCTGTAGTGTTGTTAGTCTGTACAGGCTGCCGTTGATCTCCAGTAGGTTGCCGGCACTTGCAGACAATCGCATGGCGACCCTGAGGTCATGGTTGACCACCGCGCGGACCAGTGCAGCCTGTTGATCGACCGCCAGAATACCGTGCAGACCCATGCCGATGATCACCGTCATCGCCAGGGCAGGACAGAACGCCATCTTGAGCGCGAACGGCCAGTTCGCCAGTCCGGCGGTGCGGGCGATATACAAGATTGCCAGCGTCATGGCCGTTCTCACACGCCGGAATCGCCTCATGTGCGACATTCGGCTTTCGACCCGGGCACGGTTGGCGGACAGCGAAACGGCGTCAAAGCAAGTGGACCCCTGTTTGTTGCAATATCGCGTTCGCGGCCAGACAGCCCTGCCGTTCGGCTGGACAATCCTACTGTAATACTTCCGTAATCATAATGACGTGAATGGAATGTCCGGTAAAATGGAAATTTATCACAATCACGTTAAGATATCGATAGAAACTGAGGTTCGACACTGCTATTGAGGGACATCCTAAAGAGGATGACCGGTGCCGATCCTGGCGATGTCACTGTTTCTCGGGGCACAACCGCACCCATTGTACGAACCCGGCCGGTTGACCGGCTGGCGTTTGTTGGCGCGGATGTCTGCCGGCCGGGGCGGTCAGCGTTGAAGGCCGCGATCCGTACGGTTCTCGGGATTGTTGCGATCGCCTGCGTTGCCTTGTCCGCCAGGTCGTCGGCGGCAGAATTCAATGCCAAGGACGCCCAGATTTTGGGGCGGACCTTGGGCTATTCAGGGGATGGACTGACCGGTCTGGCGATGGTCGGCGTTTTGTTTGCCCCGGGCAATCCGGCCTCCCGGCTGGAAGCCGAACGTATCCAATCGGTCATCGGCGATGAACTGCCCACGGGTCGCATCCGGTTGCACACCCGTCTTATCGCGGTCGATCGCCTGACCCGGGAGGCGAACCTCAACGCCCTGTACATCACCGAAGGGCTGGGCGGTGACCGAGACGCCATCGCCGACGCCGCCCGCCGCCTGCATGCGCCGACCATCTCGATGGATCTCGATTGCGTCACGTCAGGGGCCTGCGTCGTCGGTTTTTCCAGTGAACCGACCGTGCAGATCCTGCTCAACCAAGGGGCCGCCGAACATATCGGGGTCCATTTTCTACAGGCGTTTCGCATGCTTGTCAGGGAGAAATAGGATGGCGGCGGCGCTGACACGACCTGCCGGGATACTCGCCATGGCCGTCGCCATGGCGTCGCCGGCATCGTCCGGCCGCAGCCAGTCGGTTGACTATGCCGGGTTCGAGCAATTGTTCGGCGAACCGGTCACCACGTCGGCCACCGGCAAACCGCAGCGCATCTCCGAGGTGCCGGCGAACATGGAGATCATTACCGCCGACCAAATCCGTCAGTCCGGTGCCGATAACATCCCGGACATCCTGCAGTTCGTGGCCGGTATCAGCGTGCGCCGCTATGGCTTCGCGGCGGCCGACGTCGGTATTCGCGGCTATAATGAAACCAGTAATCCAAGACTGTTGGTACTCTTGAATGGCCAGCAAGTGTATCTGGACGATCTGGGTCGCACACAATGGTATACTTTGCCGGTGACGCTGGAAGAAATCCGCCAGATCGAGATCGTCAAAGGTCCCAACACCGCCCTGTTTGGCTTCAATGCTGTCTCGGGCGTCATCAACATCATTACCTATGATCCGTCGCAAGAGAGCGTGAACACCGCGACCCTGCGCACCGGCACGCAGGGTTATACGTCGCTGTCGGCCATCGGCACCGGGCGCATCGCCGAGGTAGGCGGGGTGCGCGTCGCCGCTGACGGTTTCCGGGCACAGGAGTTCAGTGCGATCGGCGTGGCGCCGGGCGACCTGCCGTTTCGTGCGGCGCCCGAACGCGGTTCGGTCAGTCTCGATGCGCGTTTTCAGGCGACACCGGATGTGCAGGTGTTTTTGTCGGGCGCGGCGGTGGATACCCGCATCTGGGAAGCAACGTCGTCGCCCTATTATGGAACGGATTTCGAACGCACGACCTGGTTGCGGGCCGGACTGGCCGCCGATACCGCGGCCGGATTGGTAAACCTGAGCATCTACAGAAATGAATTGCTGTACGTCTATAGCGGCGCCAGCGAATGGGAGAACATCAACGACACGGTGACAGTGCTGCAGGCGAGCGACCTGGTGAAGCTCAACGCCGATCACACGATCCGGATCGGCCTGGATTTTCGCGACAACGCGGCAACCTCCGCGGCGGTGCTGGCCGGCCGAGTCGGATACGAGGTATTTTCGGGCAGCGCGATGTGGGATTGGCAACTGACGCCCGCGCTGTCGCTTACCAACGCGATCCGGTACGATCATTTCGTCCTTAATCAAAGCGGTACCTTGATTCCCGATGTCGGGTTTCCATCGTCGGCCTATAATCGCCGCACCATCAATCAGCCGAGTTTCAATTCCGGCCTGGTGTGGAAAGCGACGGACCGCGACGCGATCCGTCTGCTGGCGGCGCGAGGCCTGCAATTGCCCAGCATCTACGATCTCGGCCTGCAGGACCGGCAGGGGCCGGATTCGGCATATGCCGGCTGGCTTTACCTCGGCAATCCGGGTGTCAGCGCCGCGTCTATCGACAATGTGGAACTGGACTGGGATCGCACCCTGCCAAAGCTGAACTCGACAGTCCGCGCCGCTGTGTTCGCGCAGCGCACCGACAACATCCTGATCAATCCATACGAAACCACGCCGATCACCGACGGAGCCGTGATCGCCGGTCTGGCCGAACAGCGTGCCCTGGCGGCCAATGTCGGCTCCAGCACAGCCTTTGGCGCCGAGATTGGCCTGCGGGGACATTCGGCGTCCGGTTTTCGGTGGAACGCGAACTACTCTTTTATCTCCATCCACGATCATCTCTCGGTCAATCAAAACGGCCTCTACAGCCCGCAGGATTTCCAGCATGGGACGCCAACGCACGCGGTGGTCCTGACCGGCGGCTACACGACAGGCCAGTGGGAGTTCGACGCCCAAGCGAAATGGCAATCGCAGTTCCTCGACTACAGTGCCAATCCCGTCAACGCCACGCTCACACCGGTTACGGTCGCCAATTATATGCTGGCCGATGTGCGGGTGGGCTACCGGGTGACGGACAACATCACGCTGGCGTTGTCGGCACAGCAGTTCAACCGGTCGCATCTGATGGTTTCGGCCGGGCCGCCGATCGAGCAGCGGGTCTTCCTGAGCCTGACCATTCACTTGTAAGTCCGACGCAGGCCGCCGTCCGACCGCCATTATAATTTGTGTTTCCAAATGTCGACCCGCTGCATTACGGTTCGCCCGCTGTGCTGACCGCGCGTTGATAAGGCCATCGATCGGGTCGAGACGATGCCGTCCTTGACGCTCGCCGATATCCCGTCGTGTGCCTTTCCCAAGATCAAAACCGGGGAGGCTGCCCAATGTCCGCATCCATTGAACATCGGACAATGCGTAAAGTCTATCTGCGTCTTTTGCCGTTCACCTTTGCTCTCTATTTGATCTGCTATCTGGACCGAGCCAATATCGGCTTCGCGGCGCTGACGATGAACCGCGATCTAGGTTTCAGTTCGTATATTTATGGCCTCGGCGCGGGTGCTTTCTTCTGGGGCTATTTCATTCTGGAAGTACCGAGCAACCTGATCCTGGAACGGGTTGGGGCCCGGCGGTGGATCGCGCGGATCATGATCTCCTGGGGCATCGTCTCCGGCTGCTTCGCGTTCGTGCAGGGGCCGGTCAGCTTCTTCGCGCTCCGATTTTTGCTGGGGCTGGCCGAGGCGGGATTTTTTCCCGGCATGATCCTTTACTTCACGTATTGGTTTCCGCCCTACCATCGCGGCCGTATCATCGCCGGCTTCATGGCCGCCATTCCCGTCTCTATCGGCCTCGGCGCCCCGGTTTCGACCGCTCTGCTCGGGATGAACGGCGTCTTCGGCCTGGCCGGATGGAAATGGCTGTTTCTGGCGGAAGCGGCCCCGGCGCTTGTGCTGGGAGTCGCGGTGCTGTTCTACCTGACGGATCGGCCCGAGGCCGCGACGTGGCTGGCACAGGACGAGCGGCAATGGCTGAGCGCGGTCATGCAGGAAGAACGCCGCCGCGTGCATGCCGACAACCGCGTTTCAGTCTGGCAATCGCTGATTGACCGGCGGGTGTGGGCTCTGGGGCTGATCCACTTCGCCCAGGCCGGGGTCAGCGTCAGCATGGCGGTGTTCGTCGCCCAAATGATCAAGCAGCTCGGTTTGACCAACATGCAGACCGGCTGGGTGACGTCGATTCCGTTTGTCTGCGGCACGATCGGCATTCTGGTGTGGGGCCATCTGTCCGACCGCATGAACGAGCGGAAATGGAACCTGACCGGATCGTGCGTTTGCATGGCCGTGGGACTGGCGGCGGCGGCGATGCTGCAAGGCAGTTACTGGTCGGTCGCGGCCCTGTCGGTCGCCATGGTCGGGCTTTATGCCGGCAACGCGCATCTGTTCCCGATCCCATCGATGTTCCTGACCGGGGCGGCGGCGGCCAGCGGCATCGCCTGGGTGAATTCGCTGGGTATCCTCGCGGGCGGTGTCACGTCGCCGGTGATCGGTTGGCTCAGGGATGAGACGGGTGGTTTTGCCGGCGGTCTTTATTTTTTGGCGGCTCTCAGCTTGCTGGGCGCGATCGTGACCGTCATTGGTGTTCGGGAGACGTCGGCGAAGCTGGCGCCGGGGGCCGTTCCGGCCGGGGAGTGATCGTGGATCGATCCGCGTCCGGCGAGATGGTTGGTCTTCACTCTGGATGGACCGGTTGAGCTGGCCGGCGCCCCCAAAGATTTGCACTGGCGGTTCCCATGCCGGTATCCTGGCGCGGTCACCCCAGAGGAAGCAGCATGCCCGGCCCCCTAGACGGTTTCCGGATCGTCGATCTTACCTCGATGATCTCCGGCCCGCTCGCCACCATGATCCTCGTCGACCAGGGGGCCGATGTCATCAAGGTCGAAAACCCCGAAATCGGCGACCACACCCGCGCCGCGAACAATGCCCGCAACGGGTTCTCGGCGTCCTTCCTGAACAATAACCGCAACAAACGCTCTGTTGCGCTCGATCTGAAGCAGCCCGCCGCACTTCAGGCGATGCTGCGGCTGATCGCCACCGCGGACGTGTTCGTGCAGAACTTCCGTCCCGGAGTCGCCGAACGCATGGGGCTGGGGGAAGCGGCCGTCCGAGCCGTGGCGCCGGCCATTATCTATGTGTCCATCAGCGGTTTTGGCGAGACCGGACCGTACGCGCAAAAGCCGGTTTACGATCCGCTGATTCAGGGAGTTTCCGGCCTCGCCTCGATCCAGGCCGGATCGGACACCGAACGGCCGCGCCTGGTCCGCACCATCGTTCCGGACAAGCTGACCGCCTACAACGCCGCCCAGGCGATCACCGCCGCGCTGCTGTCACGCAGCAGGACCGGCAAGGGCCAGCATATCCGGCTGTCGATGCTGGATGCCATTGTCGCGTTCCTGTGGGCGTCGGACATGGGCAGCCAGACCTTCGTCGGCCAGGACATCCCGCAACAGGAAGCCGCCAGCTTTATCGACCTGATTTACGAGACCGCCACCGGTCCGATCTCCGCCGCCGTCCAGTCGAACCGCGAATGGGCGTCATTGACCCGCGCTTTGGACAAGCCGGAGTGGCTGGAGGATCCGCGCTTTAAGACCCCGGCGCTGCGCCAGCGCCACATCAACGAACGCCTGATCATGACGCAGGAGGCGCTGCGCGCCCGTTCGGCCGAGGACTGGCTGGAGCGTTTGACCGCCGAGGGCGTGCCATGCGCGCCGGTGCTGACCCGCACGCAGATGCTGACCGACCCGCAGGTCGTTGCTAACGGCATCGTGGTGGAGACCGAACACGAACAGGCCGGGCGGCTGCGCCAGGCGCGTCCTGCCGCTCGTTTTTCCGAAACGCCGGCGTCGATCCGCCGCGGCGGTCCCGGTCTGGGCGAGCACACCGCCGAGGTGCTGGCGGAACTGGGGTTTTCGAAAGCCGAGAGCGAATCATTGACCGGTGGGCTGGCAGCACGGAAGAATGCCGCATGATCGATTTCTATTACTGGCGCACTCCGAATGGCTGGAAGATCTCCATCATGTTGGAGGAAACCGGCCTTCCCTATACTTTGATTCCGGTCAGCATCGGTGCCGGCGACCAGTTCAAGCCCGAGTTCATGGCGATCAGCCCGAATGCCCGCATGCCGGCGATCGTCGATCATGACACGCCGAACGGTCCGACGCCGGTGTTCGAGTCCGGCGCCATCCTGATTCACCTGGCGGAAAAGACCGGCCAGTTCATGCCGACCTCCGCGATCGGCCGCAAGGAGTGCCTGGAATGGCTGTTCTGGCAGGTCGGCAACCTGGGGCCGATGGCCGGACAACTCAGCCATTTTGTCATCTACGCTAAAGGCGTCGAAGACATCGACCACACCTACGCGCGTCAACGCTACGCCGGGGAATACAACCGCTGTCTGGGTGTGTTGGAGCGGCGGCTGGCCGGCCGCGATTACATTCTGGGCGAGTATTCGATCGCCGACATGATTTCCTGGCCCTGGATACGGATCGCCAAACCACTCGGCCAACCGCTCGATGAATTCCCCAACGTCGCCCGCTGGCGCGACCGGATTAACGAGCGTCCGGCGGTTCAGCGCGGCGTCGCGTTGGGGAGCGAACTGCCAAGCCCGGACCATCCCAGCACGCAAACCCGCAAGATCCTGTTCGGTCAGACTGCTCGTTCGCTGGGTGACAAATACGTGATCAATTGAGGTTGGGTTGACCCCGGTGACGTCCCCTAATGGGACTGGCTGCTCCAGGGCGGTGGCCCCGGGTCCAGATGTTTCTCCGGCACCGCCGCACCTGAAACCGCCCCGACACCCCCACCGATTAGAGCGCCGGCCACCACACCGACCGGACCGCCGACCAACCCGATGACCGCGCCTGTTCCTGCGCCGGTCGCCGCACCCCCGGTTGTCCGGTCCGCGCCGCTTTGCCCGCAGGCGGACAGGCACCCGGTCAGAAGCAGCATCGCTGTGCGCATCGATTGCACCCCACCCGAAAGGGGCACGTCCCGACAGCAGAACGCCGAAGTCACGCTAGCAGGACCAATCGGGTGCGGCCAGCCGGTCAGTTCGCCATATGCTGGGCGGCTGTTTGACCGGTCCGGGAGTTATCGTGCCACGGCGGCGCTCCCAGATTGACGTCCTTGGGCTTGGTCGCCGCCCCGGTCGCACCCCCGGCCACCGCGCCGATGGCCCCGCCGGCGACAACGCCCACCGGCCCGCCCACCAGGCCGACCGCCGCGCCACTGGCCGCCCCGGTGGCGGCGCCGCCTTCCGCCCGCTCCGGTTCCCTGTTGCCGCACCCAGCCAGCAGACCTAACGAGAGTGTCGCCGCCAGGACGAACGTCGTACGCATCGGTTGTTCCTTTCGAACGGTTTCTGATCCGAACCCCAACGCGCGTGTCCGGTCAGGGTGGCCCAACAGACCGCCGTTCCGCTTCGATCAAACGCCATCGTGATATTTCTGCCACCCTCCGATTAGCGTTCCGTCCAAGATTACATTTCGAACATTTGCAAACCGGCGACAGAACCGCCACATCCCGCGCATGATCCTCCGCCGCACCCTTCTGCTTTCCGCCGCCGCACTCGTTCCGCTGACCTTGACCGCCCGGGCGGCGCCGGGATCGGCGTTCTCGCCGCAGGACAAGGCCGACATCGCTCGCGTCGAGGCGTATTTGAATGGCCTGAAATCGCTCAAGGCGCACTTCCTGCAGGTCGCTCAGGACGGTGCCATTTCCGAGGGCACCGCCTGGCTGCAACGTCCCGGCCGCATGCGGTTCCAGTATGATCCGCCCGCCCCGTTCCTGCTGATCGCCACGCATGGGGAACTGATCTTCCACGACTCGGCGCTTCAGCAAACCAGCCAGATCGGCCTCGACCGCACCCCGCTGGGGATCCTGCTGGCCGACACGGTCGAACTGGCCGGCGCGGTCACCGTGACCGGTATTCAGCGTCTGCCCGGCCAACTGCAAATGACCCTGGTGCGGACGCAAAGCCCCGGCGACGGATCATTGACCCTGATGTTCGCCGATCCGCCGCTGACCTTGCGGCAATGGACGGTGCTCGATGCCCAGCGGCGGGAGACTCACGTCACGCTGTATAATGCCCAACTCGGCGGCAGCTTCGATCCGCAACTGTTCGAGCAAATCTCCGTCCCCGCCGCCAAATCCCCGTAAATCGGCGGTCGCATGACGGTTATGTGTCGAACGCGACGAAAAGCTCTTCTTTTTGCCACGAAACTGGGGGATGATCCTTCTCAGGATGAGGTCCCCCCGCGTCGTCAAGCCGTTGATCGGCATCAGTTGCTGCACCAAGCAGTTCGGTGTTTTCGGAATGCCGAATCACGCGGCGTCTGACACCTATGTCCGAGCGACCGATGAGGTGATCGGCGGCGTTCCGGTGCTGCTGCCCGCCAACGGCCCGGCCGCCGATATCGAGACTTTGCTGGACCGTCTCGACGGCATCATTCTGACCGGCAGCCGGTCGAACGTGCAACCCGAGCTTTATGATGGCCCGCCGCACGCCGAGGGCACACCGGAAGACCCGGCCCGGGACGGCATCACGCTGCCTCTGATTCGCGCCGCCGTCGCCCGAGGCGTTCCGCTGCTGGCGATTTGCCGGGGGTTTCAGGAACTGAACGTGGCCCTCGGCGGCTCGCTGCATCAGCGCTTGCAGGATTTGCCGGACCGCATGGATCATTCCACGCCGATGCAGCCGTCCGCCAAGGTGCGCCAGGGCAAGGCGCACGCGGTGCGGGTCACCTCCGGTGGTTGGCTGTATAAGCTCGCCGGCGTGAGCGAGATCGCTGTGAACTCCCTGCACAATCAGGGGATCAACCAGTTGGCGCCCGGCCTAATCGCCGAAGGGATCGCGCCGGATGGCACGATCGAGGCGGTACGGGTCATCGCCAGCCAGGCCGGCCCCGCCGTGGGGTACGCGGTCGGCGTGCAATGGCATCCCGAATACGACTGGCGCACCGACACCCTGTCGCGCGCGATCTTTGAGCAATTCGGCGCGGCGGTCCGAGCCTACGCCGACGCAGCGCGGCTCGGCGGGGTTTCGATCGCGGCGGACTGACGCGTTTGTTGTCATGCACAACCCCCGTCATGGCCCTAGCCCCCGTCATGGCCCGGCTTGTCCGGGCCACCGATGCCCTGACGATGCCGCGATGGGTGGCCCGGACGAGCCGGGCCATGACGGCAAGGCCGGCGTGAATGAAAAGCCGGCGGCCGGATGCCTCTTGTCAGATCGGCCAATTCAACCGATGTATCGAATCAGCAGACCGTACTGCTGCGGTACGGATTAACCACGCTTCAGAACCAGGACAGGCCACCGCGATGTTCATCGAAACCGAAGGCACGCCGAACCCCGCAACGCTTAAGTTCCTGCCGGGACGTGATGTCATGGGAATGTCCACCGCCGATTTTTCCTCGGCCGTGTCCGCTGTTCGCAGTCCGCTGGCGACCGGGTTGTTCACCCTGACCGGCGTGACGCGGGTCTTCTTCGGCGGCGACTTCATCACCGTGACCAAGAATGACGAGATCTCCTGGCAGGCCCTGAAGCCGCAGGTGCTGGGTGTCATCATGGACCATTTCGTTGCCGGCCTGCCGGTGATGGACGGCGGCGACGTGGACCTGGACGAGGAAGATGTTGACGAAGCGGATCGTGAGGTCGTGGACCAGATCAAGGAACTGCTCGACACCCGCGTGCGCCCGGCGGTGGCCGGCGATGGCGGCGACATCGTGTTCCGTGGCTACCGGGATGGCGTTGTCCGGTTGCACATGCAGGGTGCCTGCTCGGGCTGCCCGTCCTCCAGCGCTACGCTGAAGCACGGGATCGAGAACATGCTGAAGCATTACGTGCCAGAAGTGATCTCGGTTGAGCAGGTCGGCTTTTAGTAGGCGAACCATCGTCGAACCGTCGTGGTGCGCGAAGGCGCACCATTCGCACATCGTCATGGTGCGCTAAGGCGCACCATACACGTCTTTGTTTTCAATAATAGAAAGACGTGGATGCCGACCTTCGTCGGCATGACGGGTCAGGGTTGCCGACCTTCGTCGGCGTGACGGGGCAGGGTTGCCAAATGATCAATGGCCACGCCCCAACCAGCGCCTCTGCCTGAATTACTCCGCCGCCGCCGGGACCATCGCCTGCGCCCACAGTTCCGGCTTCAGCTCCTCCTCCCGGTTCGGGAAGAACAGCGCGCAGCCCAGCGTCACCACCGAGAACCCCGACAGCAGCATCGTCACCGCCGCCACGCTGCCGGTGCGCTCATACAGGACGGACACCACCGGCGCCGCCGCCGCCGCGCCCAGGAACCCGACGAAGAACCGGACCGAATAAATCCGAGCGCGCAGCGCCGGAGAAATATAGCGGGCGGCCATCGTCTCGTTCACCGTCACCTGCCCGAAGATCGAGGCTGCGACAGCCCCCGCCAGCGGCAGCACCAGCCAGCCCTGCGCGAACGACAGCGCCAGCATCGCCGGCGCCAGCACCATGCTGACCGGCAGAAAGACCCGCTTCAGCGTGTTGCGGTCGATCATCCGCCCCACGGAAAACTGCGTCAGCGCCCCGCACAGCGTCACCAGGAACGCCGCCAGCCCGACCAGCGGCAGCAGCGTGGCATTCCCCGCCAACCGCTCCTGCATCAGCTTCGGCAGCAGGATCGTGTACGCATTGAACACCAGCCCCGAGGACATCGCGATCAGCATCAGCACCACAACCGCGCGACGCACCAAGTGCGGCGGAATGGCCGGGAACGGCCGCGACCCGACATGCGTGCTGGCCGCCGCCAGCGGTGTCCGCATCCACAACACGCCCGCCACCGCGCACAGCACGCCGGGAGCCACGAACGCCGCCCGCCAGCCGATCTGATTGGCCAGGAACGCCGTCACAACCGGCGCCAGTGCCACGCCCAGATTGCCGAACACGCCGTTCACCCCGATGGAACGGCCGGGTTTGTCGCCTGCCGCCTCCACCAGCATGGTCGTGCCGATCGGGTGATAGATCGCGGCGAACGCGCCCGCACCCGCCAGCGCCACCGCCAGCATCACGGGAGAATGCGCGAAACCGGCGGCGATCAGGCTGCATCCGGTCCCCAGGAAAAAGGCCGTCATCAGCACTTTCCGCCCGAAGCGCTGCGCCAGCCAGCCCTGAGGCAGCGACAGCAGCCCGTACAGCACGAACATCCCCGTCGCCAACGCCAGGATCGGCGCGTACGACTCCCCGAACAATCCGCCGGGAACCGCCATCGCCAGCACGGCGGTGGGCAGGATCAGCAGGCTGTAGTGGGTGAACGTGTGCGCCGTATTGATGAATACGATCTGACGAGCCGCAGGCGTCATAACCAGGTTTCCTTCGCTTTGGCGGGACTGTAGGCTGTCCCTATGGCGATGTCTGGCCAAATTCTGTCGGGAACCGGCCAAACCCGGTTGCAACCGTTCGAACAGGCGCCTCGCCCGGTCGCCGGCTATGCGCACGATTACCAATCCGGCCACGACACCGGCCTGCATCGGCATCCCCGCGCGCAGCTTTTGTTCGCCACCGCCGGGGTGATGCGCGTTTCCACCGAACCCGCCACGTTCATCGTCCCACCGGGAACCGGCCTCTGGGTGCCGGCGGACACCACCCACGCGGTGCGCATGGATGGACAGGTCCGGATGCGCGCTTTGTTCCTGCGGGCGGACGCGGCGGCCTCCGGTCCCGCGGCAACCACCGTGATCGCGGTGTCGCCGCTGCTGCGCGAGCTGATCCTGACGGTGTGCGCCGAACCCGTCGTGTGGGACCAGCGCGGGCCGATCCGCCTGGTCGCCGCCCTCGCGCTGCACGAGATCGGCCGGGCAGGGACGCGGCCGCTGTCCTTGCCCGCCTGCCGCGATCCCCGGTTGGCCCGCGTCGCGGCGGCGTTGATTGCCAATCCGGCCGATCCGCGTGACCTTGACGCGTTTGCCGATGTCGCCGGAGCCTCGGTGCGGACGCTCGCGCGATTATTCCGAGCGGAGACGGGCATGAGCTTCCAGCAGTGGCGGCGCCAGTTGCGCATGACGGAGGCTCTGGCCCAAATCGCCGGGGGCGTCCCACCCGCAAAAGTCGCCGCAGCGGTCGGATACGCCAGCGTGCCGGCATTCGGTGCGGCGTTTCGCGAGACGTTCGGGGTCACGCCGGCAACGGTGGCGCCCGGTTCGGAAAAACGACCATAAAGGCGAATCTTTCGATGTCAGCGGTGATCATATCAACGGCTGTTGACGCCGAGTCTCCGCCCGGACGTGGAAATAGCCAATCCCGGACAACCGGAGATGCTGAGAGGTGGCCTAAGCCTCGTCGCCACGGAAAAGCGCGGGGATGTCCCGATGTCCCTCGATAATGTTCACCACCTGGAACGTCGCCTCGGTGTATCGGAAGAAAATGACGTAATTTTTGAAAGCAAAGCTGCGGATATCCGGCAGAAGGTTAGGCCGAGCCCGCCCCGGCGTTCCGGGTAATGAGGCCAGTTTCGCACATTGCTGGTTCAGAACCGCCACGAAGCGTTCGCCGACCGTGATATTACCGCTTGTCCGAGCAATATAGGCCTGGATGTGCGCGAGGTCGCGTTGCGCGGCTGGCAGATATTCCAGACGGCGCACTCAGAGGCCGGACTGAGCGAGTTTGGCTGCCTCGCTGGCCAGGAAAGCCTTCAGGTCGTCCTCGCTCCCCGGGTTCCCTTCGGCGATCGACGCACTCAGCATGTCGCGCAACGCTAGCAGTTTGGCCTCGCGTTCCTCGACGAGACGCAACCCTTCACGGACGACCTCGCTGGCGGAGCCGTAGCGGCCCTCCTTTACGAGGGAAGCGATAAAGCCTTCCCAGCGCGATCCCACGGACACGTTCATCATCGGACCTCCTGATGCAGCGGTGTTCGAGCACGATAGCACAAAATGCCCAAGATATGCCATCAAGAGTTCACCGCCCGAAGTCTATTGGCCGCGTCGGTGTGGCTTCGTCCCGCGAAATATGGCTGCGGCAAGGGTTGCCAAAACCGTCGGATACGCGAGCGGCCGGCGCTCGGGCGACCTAACGTGAGACGTTCAGGATATCGCCCGCGACGGGGGCGTCAGAACCCGGACCGTGCCGTCTGATCGATCGCCGCGCTGAAATCCCGGCTTTGCGTCCGGAGGGGGGAGGACAAGACGCGCCGGGCGTGGCAAGATGCCTTCGTCATGCGCCAACTCTTGCTCTTACGGCACGCCAAGTCCTCCTGGGACGATCCCGCGATGTCCGACCGGGACCGCCCGATCAACGCGCGCGGCCGCCGATCGGCCGCGTCGATGCGGCTGGCGATGCGCAATCTCGGCCTCGCCCCCGACGTCGTCCTCGTCTCCACCGCTCGGCGTACCCTTGAAACGCTGGATGCGCTGGAACCCTGGGACGACACGCCCCTGGTCGAGCCGATGGACAGCCTGTACCTCGCCAATCCGTTGCAGTTGACGGCGGCGTTGCACGGCGTGGCCGAAACGGTGCGTAGCGTGCTGCTGATCGGCCATAACCCCGGCCTGCACGATCTGGCGATGGAACTCGCCGGCCCGCGCGCGATGACCGCTGGCGGCGTCAACGAAGCGGCGCTCGCCAAAGGCTTCCCGACCTGTGCGCTGGCGGAGTTCGTCGTCGCCGGGTCCTGGTGGGATCTGCGGGAAGGCGGCGGCCGTTTGGTGCGGTTCCTGACCCCGGCAATGCTCGAGGGCTCCGGTTTATCCTGATGGAGTTGGAACTCGCCGCCGACATCGATGCGGTCGCGGGTTTGTCGCGGCTGAAAGCATTGACCGCGAACCGGGACGGCCGGCCGCGTAACCTGGCGATCAAGATCGTCTGGCATGACAGTCCTGAACATGCGTTGTTTGAAGACGGGCTGACCCTGGCGGAGCAACGCGGCGCCTGGCGGCTGGAGCGCATCGTGCCCGGTGCGCAGACGTGGTTGCCCGCGCAGCCGGTGCCCATCGTTGCCGAGGCGCCCGATCGGGAGACGTTGCCTGCTCCGTTGGCACCGCTGGCGGCCTTCGAGGGACGGCAGTCAATCAGCGTGCATGTCTTCGACGGGCACCCGGTCACGATAACCGTGGCGAAAGGCGTGTTGCGGGCTGTCACTGCCGAACAGCCGGTGGCGCGCATCTGGTTGAGTGGCGACGAACAGGCGGTGCGCCAGGCCGCGCTGATGATCGCCGAAGCCGTGCCGGTGTCGGTGCCGCTGGTGTCCCTGGCAGCCGCCGGCATCGCGCTGGCCACCGGTCGGGGCTCCGCCGTTCGGCATACCGGCGCGCCTGTATTGCCGGTCGGCACGCAGGTGACCGCCGAGGCCCTGGCGCATATCCTCGGTCATCTGTTCGATGTGATGTTGGCACATGCCAACGTGTTCCTGCTTGCCCCCGAAAAGCCGATCGAAGCCGTGCATCAGATGCGGGTCGCCGTCCGGCGTGCGCGGTCGGCGCTGTCGATATTTCGTCCGGCCGTGGCCGAGGGCGCGCTGAACGAAATCGGTGCCGGTCTGAAGCAACTGGGCGGCCTTTTAGGTCCCAACCGCGACTGGGACGTGTTCACCGATGAAACCGCCCCGGAAATCCGCGCGGCGTTGCCGAATGACGACCGGCTGGATCGCCTGATCGCCGCGGCCGGCCGGCGGCGCACCGAGTGCCAAAAGACGTTGGCCACCTATCTTGGCAGTTCGGCCTTTCGCGTGCTGGGTATCGAACTGGCCTGGTTCGCGGCGGCCGAATTCTGGCGCGCGCCGCCGGTTACGACGGATGGGTCTGACCCGCCGGCGCTGGACGCATTTGCCGCCAGGGTGTTGCAGCATCGCTGGAAGAAACTGGTGTCGGCCGGCAAGGGGATCGAGGACCTGGACATCCCGTCCCTGCACGGCGTGCGGCTGCGCGCCAAGCGGGCGCGTTACGCTGCCGAGATGTTCGCCACCTTGCATCACGGCAAATCGGCGCACCGTTTCATTCGCAGATTAAGTGTGTTGCAGCAGCGCCTCGGCGTGTTGAACGATGGCGCGGTGGCGACGCATTTGCTGGAGGAGCTCGGCGGTCCCGGCGGGCGGCACGCCTACGCCACCGGATTGGTAACCGGCTTCATGGCGGCGCGGGCGGCAAAGATACGCCCCCGAATCATCGACGCGTTCGAACGATTCAAACGGCAACCCGCATATTGGGCTTGACCGAGGGGCGTCGTATTTGGTATTGGGACACCCGGCTATCCATTGGCATGCCGTTATGTGTTGGATACAAAACTGTCGGGGGACGGGCTGTGTCTTTGAACCACAAACGACGAATTTTTTGTCCGAAACCGGGATCGCGACGATCGCGGCCGCTGTCGGCCGGCATTGTGCTGACCGCGATCGGTGGTGTGGCCACGGTTATGATCGTGGCATCGTTGTTCGTTCGCTCTTCGGATGCCCCGGCCAGGGTGCCGGCCAGCCTGCATGTCGCGGCCGAGGCTGATCGGCTGGCGGTCCTCGATGGCGATACGTTGCGTCTGGGTAATCAGGTCGTGCGTTTGGCCGGAATCGCCGCCCCGGCGCGCGGCTCGGTCTGCCGGGGTGGCGAACAGACCACGGTCGATTGCGGTTCGGAAGCGGCCAATGTCCTGGCCTCCCTGGTGCGCGGCAAGGCGGTGGAATGTGCGGTATCCGGCCACGACGCCAGGGGCTTCCCGGTGGCCCTCTGCACGGCCGGTGGCCAGGCGTTGAGCGCGACGCTGGTGCGGGACGGCTGGGCGAAAGCCGAGACCGCCGATCTGCGCGAGCCGGAACTATCGGCCCGAGCGGCCGGGCGTGGCATGTGGCGGGTGGCGCTGTAGCGGTTCAGCCGGTTTCCGCCTGTTCGCATTTCGGATGTCCTCGCGTAAAAGCGGCGGACATATCCGAATGGGAAGAAACGCATGAACCTGTATCGTCTGCTGCAAAAGCGCGCCTCGGCCGGTCGGCCCGTACGGGTCGGCCTGATCGGCGCCGGCAAGTTCGGATCCATGTTCCTGTCGCAGGTGCCGACCACACCCGGGCTGGAAGTGGCCGCCATCGCCGATCTGTCGCCCGATCGCGCCCGCGCCGCCTGCCGTAACGTCGGCTGGACCGAGGAACGCATCGCCGCCACGAGGTTCGTCGATGACGCCGCCAAAATGATCGCGTTTCCCGAGGTCGAGGTCGTGATCGAAGCCACCGGCCATGCCCCCGCTGGCATTTTTCATGCTCGCGCGGCGATCCGCGAGGGCAAGCACATCGTCATGGTCAACGTGGAGGCGGACGTGCTCGCCGGCCCGCTGTTGGCGCGAGAGGCCGAGGCCGCCGGGGTTGTGTACAGCCTCGCCTATGGCGACCAGCCGGCGTTGATCTGCGAATTGGTCGATTGGGCTCGGTCTTGCGGGTTCCCGGTCATCTCCGCCGGCAAGGGCACGAAATACAGGCCGGAATACCATGCCTCCACGCCTGAAACGGTCTGGGGCTATTACGGCCTGACCGCCGAACAGGCGCGGATCGGCGGTATGAACCCGCAGATGTTCAACTCATTCCTTGACGGCACGAAATCCGGGATCGAAATGGCGGCGGTCGCCAATGCGTCCGGCCTGACGCCGGCCCCCGATGGTTTGGTGTTTCCGCCGGTCGGGACCCACGAAATGGCCGAGATGCTGCGTCCCGGCAATGCGGGTACGTTACATCACAGCGGGCAGGTGGAGGTGATCTCCAGTGTGCATCGCGACGGCAGCCCGGTGCGGAACGATCTGCGCTGGGGCGTGTTCGTGGTGTTCGAGGCGCCGAACGATTACGCGCAACGGTGCTTCCAGGAATACGGGGTGGCAACGGACTCCTCCGGCCGGGTTACGGCGTTGTACCGGCCGTTTCATCTGATCGGGTTGGAACTGAACGTGTCCATTCTGTCGGCGGCGTTGCGTGGCGAACCCACCGGCACGCCGACCGGCTTCCGTGGCGACGTGGTTTCGACCGCCAAGCGTGACCTGAAGGCCGGCGAGATGCTGGACGGTGAGGGCGGTGCTTGCGTCTGGGGCAAACTGATGCCGGCGGCCGACAGTTTGCGGTTCGGCGGCCTGCCGATCGGACTGGCCAACCGGGTGCCGCTGATCCGCGATGTCGCGTTGGGCCAGCCGGTCACCTGGGCCGACGTGCGGATCGATACCGAAGACGCCGCGTATCAGTACCGCCGTGCGATGGAGGCTGCCTTTCCGGCGTGATGGAATCAGAACGCAAAGGCACTTGATACAACTATTAAACGATATAGGCTGCCCCACAATCATGTGGGGTGGCCTTGATGCACCGTATCTTGTTGTTGCTGTTATGCCTGATTGTGGCTGTTCCCGCCGCGCGGGCCGCCGATGGCGCCGATGGCCCGAATCCGGAGAGCGTTCCGTTAAAGCTGCCGCACGCGACTGGAACCGTACTATCCGCGAACTGTCCGGCCCGCCCTCCGATCGCGGAAGGCGCTCCGTCGTCTCTTATCGTGGAACTCGACCCTGACACGCTCTGGCGTCCCCAGGGTGGGGAGGTTCGCTTCACCATCCGAAATCCGGGCGGAACGGTCGCGGTCAGCAAGGTCCGGGTCTGCTTCGGCTGGAGCAGCCCTGATGGCGAAGACCACGCGGACCATGGCCTGATTGGCAGTCCGCAGGTTCGCGCGGTCACCAACACAACCGGCGCGGTCGAATATGGCGCGATGGTGCCCCTGTTGTCGCGGGTACCGGCCAGCGAATGGATGGGCCACCAGGTCAGGGCGGTATCGCAATATGTCTTCACCGGCGGTTTCACGGTGCCGGTCGCCGACATGGTGGTGGAGGTTACACCGGCCGGTGGCACGCCGGTGGTGACCACGGTGGAGGTCGGGATCACGACCGTGATCGTTGCCTCGATAATGGTGCTGATAATTGCGGGCGTGGTTACTTTCGTGATCTGGAAAATTGTTCGCTTCAGACAAATCCCGGGGCGTAATCTGCTGCTGCAAGTCATTTCGACACGAGATGGTTACGCAAGCCTGTCGCAATTCCAGATCTTGCTGTGGACCGCGGTTGTCGGGGTGTCGGCAATCTACGTGATGATATTGTCCGGCAACCTGATCAACATCAGCGACGGCACTTTGGTCCTGCTGGGTATTGCCAGTGCATCCGCATTGGCGTCCCGCATTCCGACCGCGAGCCAAACGGCATCCGTGGCGCCGGCACCCGACGCATTGCCGGTGACGCCAGACTGGTCCGACCTGGTAATACCGGATCGTAGGGTGCGGGAGATCGATATTACCCGGCTGCAAATGCTGGCCTTCACTTTGATCACCGCCGGGTTTGTCCTGATCAAGGTTATTGTGGACTATGAAATCCCCGAGATACCCTCCAACTTCCTGGTACTGATGGGGATCAGCAACGGTGTCTATGTGGGTGGCCGGAGCTTACCGAGCCAGCCGAAAAACGGTGGGACCGCGCCGGCTGTATAGAGGTTAGCCCGTCCGTGACGCCGCGCCTCGGCCGATCTCGAAACTGAACAGGCGGTCCTTCCCGAGGAGAAAGACCCGCCCGCCGCGTGGAAACAGCCGATTTATGGCCGGATCCAGGACGTCCAGGCCGCCGGTGTAGGCACCGAACGCCGGCATCATCAGGCGGCGGCCGTCGAACACGAAGCAGGGGCGGCTGACCGCGCCGGTCAGGGCCCGAATGGTTGCTTTGGGGTGATGGTGGCCGACGACCTCGCCCGGGATGGCGGCGCCGATGCCCTCGTGACGGAACACCATCGGGCCGGCGGCGAAGGTCGCGACCGACTCGCCGCCCAGCCCGTCCGGCGGGGTCGGGTCGTGGTTGCCCAGCACCCAGACGAAACGATGCGCCTCCGCCATGCCTTGCAGCCGTTTCTGCTCCGTTACCGGCAGCCGCCCCGAGGCCGCCGCATCGTGAAACGAATCGCCCAGAGCAACGACGGTGCGCGGCGACCACCGCCGCAGCAGTAATGTCAGCCGGTCCAGCGTCACATGCGTGTCCCAGGGCGGCAGCAACATGCCGCGCCGGGCGAACGACGAGCCTTTCTCAAGATGCAGGTCGGAGACAGCCAATAGTTTCTGCTCCGGCCAGAACAGCGCGCCCATGGGATCGAGCATCAGCCGCTCGCCGGCCAGATGGATGGGGGCAGCGGTCATGAGAACAGGTCCGGTTGGCGGCTATGTTTGGTGACGGCCGGATGAGCCGCGTAAGCGCGTGGGTCCGCCGCACCGGTCGCCTCGGCGATAATGGCTTCGGCTTCGGCCAGCATCGCGTCCTCATCGGTATCGGAACGGACGCTTTCGCGGCCGATCTCCAGCAGCACGGGGACCGCCAACGGCGACACCCTGGATAGCACCATATGCACAATATGTCCCTTTACCCGCGCCAGCATCCCGGCGATCCGCCCCACGTCGATCAGCCCGGACGCCGCATCCGCCCGCGTTGCCCGCAGCAGGATGTGATCGGGCTGATGGCGGCGCAGCACGTCATAGATCAGGTCGCTGTTCACCGTCACCTGCCGCCGCGATTTTTCCGCTCCCGGATAGTTACGCTGGATCAGGCCGGCGATCACCGCGACATTGCGAAACGTGCGTTTCAGCATGGAGCTGTCGGCAATCCACGATTCCAGGTCGTCACCCAGCATGTCTTCCGCAAACAAGGCGGCAACGTTGCGCGCCGGGCGGGCGGACCAGATGCCCAGCACGTAATCGGTCGCAACGAAACCAAGCGGCATGAATCCCGCCCGCTCCATGCGCTTCGTGACCAGCATACCCAGCGTCTGGTGCGCGTTGCGGCCTTCGAAACAATACGCGACCAGATACCAGCGGTCGCCACGCGGGAATGTTTCGATCAGCAGGTCATGGCGGCCGGGCATGCGGGACACGCTGCGTTGCAATTTCAGCCAGTCCTGGACTTGTTCCGGGAACAGGTCCCATGTGTCCGGGTTTTGCAACAAGCCGCGCACCCGGTCGGCGAGGTTGGTGGTCAACGGCATGCGGCCGCCCTCGTACGCCGGCACCATCGGGTCGCCGTCGCCGCCTTCCATGCACTCCGCCGCCGTCTCGTTGATCCGAATGAAACGTAACAACCGGCCGGCGAACATGAACGTGTCGCCAGCCCGGAGCATATTGACGAAGTATTCCTCGATTTCGCCGAGGGTCTGGCCGAAGCCGCGTTTGCCGACCAGTCGGACTTTTAGCACCGGAGCCTCGACGATGGTGCCGATGTTCATCCGGTGCGCGGCGGCGGTGCGGGCATTGCGGACGTGCAGACGGCCCTCGCTATCGCGGAACAGTTTCTTCCATTGATCGTAAGCGCGCAGGGCGTAGCCGCCGTCCTCGACGAATTGCAGCACGTCGTCGAAATCGGCGCGCGACAACGCGGCGTAAGGGGAGGCTGCGGTAATTTCGCTGTAAATATCATCTGGCAGGAACGGGGCGCTGCATGCCAGACCCAGCAGGTGTTGCGCCAGCACATCCAGGCCGCCGGGACGCGGCGGGTCACCGTCCAGTTCGCGGGCGGCGACACCCAGGATAGCGGCCTCACATTCCAGCACTTCGAAACGATTGGCAGGCACCAAAATAGCGATCGAGGCTTCGTCCATCCGGTGGTTGGCTCGGCCGACCCGTTGCAACAACCGAGAAATGCCTTTCGGGGCGCCGACCTGGATCACCTGATCAACGCCGCCCCAATCGATGCCCAGGTCTAACGATGACGTTGCGACCACGGCGCGCAGGCTGCCGGCGGCCATGGCGGCTTCGACTTTACGGCGTTGCGCGACCTCGAGGCTGCCGTGGTGCAGGGCGATCGGCAGGGTGCTGTCGTTCAGTTTCCACAACGCCTGGAACATCAGTTCCGCCTGCGCGCGGGTGTTGACGAACACGATGGTCATGCCGGCGTTTTCGATGTGCGCCATTACCTTGGGCGCCGCCTCCAGCCCCATGTGTCCGGACCAGGACAGACGGCCGGCCGGCAGCGTGATGGATATCTCCGGCGGCGCGCCATCGGCGACGTCGATGCGCCGTCCCGCGCCGGTGTAGGCCTGGATGGCGTCCGGGTGCGCGACCGTCGCGGACAGGCCGACGCGGCGCGCACCAGGGGCCAGCGTTGCCAATCGCGCGACGCCCAGGGCGAGTTGATCGCCGCGCTTGGTGCCGGCCAGCGCATGCACCTCGTCCATCACGATGCAGGCCAGCGAGCCGAAGAAATCCGGCGCATCGGGTAACGAAATCAATACGGCGAGGCTTTCCGGCGTGGTCAGCAGAATATGCGGTGGGTTGGCTTTTTGCCGCGCGCGGCGGTTGGCGGGGGTGTCGCCGGTGCGCGCCTCGATGGTGATGGCCAGGCCCATCTCCTGAACCGGGCGCGTCAGGTTGCGGGCAATGTCGGTGGCCAACGCCTTCAGCGGACTGATGTAGAGCGTGTGCAGGCCGGAGCGGGGGTTCTCAGCCAAATCGACCAGACTGGGCAGGAATCCGGCCAGGGTCTTGCCGCCTCCCGTCGGCGCAATCAGCAGGACGCTCTCTCCGGCGCGGGCCGCGTCCAGCATCGCCAACTGGTGCGGCCGCGGCGCCCAACCCTGGTCGGCGAACCATTTTGCGAAGGGTTCCGGTAATGTTCCTGCCATGGAGTCAGATAAGCATGGCGGCCGGGTGCCGGCAATCAGGATTGTTGGAAGCGCCAACCCATCTCGTGCAGGCGGGTGCGAGAGGCGACGAGATCGGACACTGTGTCCTGGCTGATCGCCTCGATCACGATGCCCTTGTCGTATCCGATGTACGACAAGGCCGTATGGATCGCGGCGAAATCCAGGTCGCCGGAGCCAATGGGATCATGCCTCCATTGGCCGGCCGGTGCGTCCGACAAATGAACCAGTTGGATGCGTTCGGCGAGCGTGCGGATGCCTTCGGCCGGGCTTTCGCCGATCGCGGCCGCATTGGTGACGTCGTAGAGCACGTCTATGACGCCATAATCTTCCGCGTCCAGAAATGCCTTCGCCGATGCGGCATCCGCCAGCAACATGCCGGGGATGTTTTCCAGCAACAGCCTCACCCCACGCGGTTCGGCCGCTTTGGCGAGACGCTCCACGGCGCCGCGATAGATTTTCAAAAGCCGGTCATCCGGAGGTGGCAGCAACCCATGTTTGCGGCCCGAATTGATCGTCACCCAGCGCGCCCCGAGTTCCGATGCCAGATCGAGAACTTTCAGATAGGCCGAAACCGAGAAATCGACGACCGCCTGATTGACACTGGCCAGATTTGTTTCACTGCTGGGCAGATCCACCGCCACAACCGATCCGGCGGCCTGCCGGATCGATGCCAGTATCGCGCGGTCCTCGCCCCAGGGATCGAGATGCGGCGAGCCGGCCAGGAACTGAATGTCCCGAAAGCCGTTCGCGGCAAGATCCTCGGTCGCCTTCAGGGCGTCTCGGTCCCAGATGAAACCGAACGTGTGGGCGCCGAGGAATTGCATGCTATTTGCCCCTAAAAAACGACTGCGCAGGTGGACACCGTTTCCCCGGCGTTATGGCCCGGCTTGTCCCCATAGGCATCGGGATAAGCCGTTGTGTGGGAAAGTTTGTGCCACGGACGTGGCTTTCCGCTCTCCGTCATGGCCGGGCTTGGCCCGGCCACCCACGACTTCTTGTGCCGCGCCAAGCAAAGTCGCGGGTGACCGGGCCAAGCCCGGTCATGACGAGTAAGAAAATCCTCTCCACCATTCGCTTTTCCTGATGCCTGTGGGCTCACGCCCGGCGATGACGAAACGATCGGTCAGACGGCCAATTTGCCTATCGCCGGGTGTTTCTATCTAAAAATGAATCGCCCGCTTGTAGGCGTCCAGAACAGACTCGTGCATCGCTTCGCTGATGGTGGGGTGCGGGAAGACCGTGAGCATCAGTTCGGCCTCGGTCGCTTCCATGGTGCGGGCGATGGTGTAGCCCTGGATCATTTCGGTGACCTCGGCGCCGATCATGTGGGCACCGAGCAACTCGCCGGTTTTGGCGTCGAAGACGGTTTTGATCATGCCCTCGGATTCGCCCATCGCAATGGCTTTGCCGTTGCCGATGAACGGGAAGCGGCCGACCTTGACCTCGTAGCCTTCCTCCCTGGCCTTCGCTTCGGTGATCCCGACCGAGGCAACCTGCGGACGGCAATAGGTGCAGCCAGGGATGTTGCGGACGTTCAACGGATGCACGTCTTTGACGCCGGCGATCTTCTCGACGCAGATCACGCCTTCATGGCTGGCTTTGTGCGCCAACCAGGGCGGCCCGGCGAGATCGCCGATCGCATAGACGCCTGGCTCACCGGTGCGGCAGTATTCGTCGATCAGCACATGCGTGCGATCGACTTTCACGCCGGTGCCCTCAAGGCCCAGGTTTTCGACGTTGCCGACGATGCCAACGGCGGAGATGACGCGATCGACGGTGATTTCCTGCGTTTTGCCGCCGGCTTCGACCGTGACGGTGACGTTGTCAGCGCCCTTTTTGACGCTTTTAACGTTTGCACCGACCAGGATTTTCATGCCTTGTTTCTCAAACGCCTTGTGGGCGAAGGCAGAGATTTCCTCGTCTTCCACGGCAAGGATGCGCGGCAGGACTTCAACCACGGTCACCTGTGCGCCCATGTTCAGATAGAAACTGGCGAATTCGATGCCGATGGCACCGGAGCCAATCACCAGCAGCGATTTCGGCATCATGGTCGGGACCATGGCTTCCTTGTAGGACCAGATCAGCTTGCCGTCCGCCTCGATCCCCGGAAGCTGCCGCGCGCGGGCGCCGGTGGCCAGGATGATGTGGGGGGCTTTCAGGGTAGCAACGTCTTTGCCATCTTTTGTGACTGCAACGGTCTGCTTGCCGGCCAATTTGCCTGCACCGTCGAACACGGTGACTTTGTTCTTGCGCAACAGATGCGCGACGCCGCCGGACAACTGCTTCGCTATTCCACGAGACCGCTTCACCACTTTCTCGATGTCGAACTTCGGCTGCACCGCATCGAATCCAAACTCGGGCAGATGGTGCAACAGATGATTAATCTCGCTGGTGCGCAGCAGCGCCTTGGTCGGGATGCAACCCCAGTTCAGGCAGATGCCGCCCAGATGTTCCCGCTCCACCACAGCGGTTTTCATCCCCAACTGCGCGGCTCGGATGGCCGCGACATAGCCGCCGGGGCCGCCGCCGAGGACGATGAGATCGAATGTTTGCTCAGCCATGGGAGAGTCCTTTCGTCAGGGAGACGAGTGCGTCGCCGCCCAGTTGCCGTGTGTGCCAGTCGTCAATCGGTTCGGCACCGAGACGCTGGTAGAAATCGATGGACGGTTGGTTCCAGTTCAGCACGCGCCATTCGATACGGTCACAGTGCTCGGTGACCGCGCAATGTGCGAGGGCGCGCATCAGGCCGAGCCCGATGCCGGTGCCGCGATGGGCGGGTTCGACGAACAGGTCTTCCAGGAAGATGTTGGCGCGGGCTTTGAAGGTGCTGAACGTATAGTAGAACAGCGCCAGACCGACAGGGATGCCGCCAATATCGGCCAGGATCGCCCGGGCGCGGGGCAGGGGGCCGAACAGGGCTTCGTGGAGTTCGGATTCTGTTGCCGTAACGTCCAGATGTTCGTACGCGGCCAGTCCGCGGATCAGGCGCAGGATGGCCGGAGTGTCTATGGCTATGGCCGGGCGGATGACGCGGTTACCGGACATGGGGCAAAACCAGAGGTTGCAGTGGTCTATTCATTCCGGTAGGCAATAGATATTCGCCATTGGTACGGTATCCTATTCCTGTCATGGCCAGGGGCGGCCCCACCGGCGTCAGGATGAGGCATTTGGCGGCGAGAATGCGCCCATGCGTCATGGCCGGGCTTGGCCCCATAGGCATCAGGATAAGACGTCTGATGGGGAAGTTTTGCCCATGCGTCATGGCCGGGCTTGGCCCCATAGGCATCAGGATAAGCCGTCGGGTGGCAGGGATTCGCCCATTCGTCATGACCGGGCTTGGCCCGGTCACCCACGACTTCCTGTGCGGCGCCAAGCAA
>CAIZFE010000011.1 GCA_903932145.1 uncultured Rhodopila sp.
ACGGGTGCTTTGTCGAACCAAGGAACATGGCTCAGTCAGCAAGATGACCCTTGCCGAGTAGGCCAGGCGCCGGATACTGTTTCTTGCCCAATGGTGGGTGAGACTGAAAACGCCTCACACACAGAAAAGCTGACACTCCCCCGTGATCCGGCACACACCATCATGCCTTATCCGCGTTCATCCGCGTTCATCTGCCTACAAAAAATCTTCCTTTAACGCCGCCTTCGAACAGGACCTGCCACTACCACATGAGACCAAGAACCCGTCGCAAAAACGATTGGACCAATGCGTGAAACGCCCCTCCAGCACGTCTGACCAGATGCATGTGGATGGAGCGAAGACGGTCACGTTTTCAGCGGATGATTTCGGTCTGACCGAAGCCGTCAACGAAGGCATTGAGCGCGCCCACCGCGATGGCGTCCTGCAAGCCGCCAGCCTGATGGTTGCCGCGCCGGCGGCGGCCGACGCCGTCCGGCGGGCGCATGCCAATCCATCTTTGCGGGTCGGTCTGCATCTGGTGGTGATCGAAGGACCGGCCACCCTCGCCCCGTCAGACATCCCGGACCTTGTGGATCCGGCCGGTCAGTTCCCCTCCGACCAGTTGAAGCTGGGTTTGAAGTACTTCTTCCGCCCGAGCATTCGCCGGCAGTTGCTGGCGGAAATCCGGGCGCAGTTCGAGGCGTTCGCCGCGACCGGGCTGACTTTGGATCATGCCAACGCCCACAAGCACATGCATCTGCATCCGACGGTTGGGGCAATGATGCTGCGGGTCGGAGCTGCGCACGGGTTGCACCGCATCCGTATTCCGGCCGAACCGCCCGACGTCATGGCTCGCTGTGGCACAGTTGCCGGCATGGGCGACAAACTGCTGTACCATTGGACGAAACTGCTGCGGCATCAGGCTCGTGCGGCCGGCGTCGCCACCAACGATCATTGCTTCGGCCTGGCCTGGAGCGGCCACATGACCGCCGACCGCATCCGCCGCCTGTTGGAAAATCTGCCGGACGGCGACAGCGAAATCTACTTTCACCCCGCCGCCCGCCGTGATCCGGCGCTGGACCGGCTGATGGCGGCCTACGAACATGAGGCGGAGATGCAGGCTTTACTCGATATGCGCGACATGGTTCAGGCTGCTTGCGAAACCAACATGATGAACAGGCAACGGCCGGGAGAGTAACATGGCAAAGACAGCACCGAAGAAGACTGCCACAAAAGGCGTGCTCAGCCTCAAGATAACACTGAAGCACATCAAACCACCGGTCTGGCGCCGGATTCTGGTGCACGACAGCATGACGCTGGCCGATCTTAGTACAGCCATCCAGATCGTTATGGGTTGGGACGCCGGGCACCTGCATGACTTCGATATCGGGGGTGATCGCTATGGCGACCCTTCCATCACCGAGGATGTCTCGGACGAGAGCCGGAAAAAATTGAGCGGGCTGATCAGATCTGGTGTCACCCGCTTCGCCTACACCTATGATTTCGGCGACAACTGGGAGCATGACATTCTGATCGAGAAAGTCCTTCCGGCCAACGCTCCAAGCGCCTGGCCGGCGTGCCTCGCCGGCAAGCGCCACTGCCCGCCGGAGGATTGCGGCGGCCCATGGGGGTATGCCGACCTGCTCGATATTCTCGCCAACCCTGAACATCCTGATCACGAAGAGCAATCGGAGTGGCTGGGTGACGATTTCGATCCGGAAGCTTTTTCCGTCGCGGCCGCCGATGCAACGCTGGCCACCGTGTTCCGGCGGAACGAGCCGCCAGAGGCCGGGTAACGCCGTCGCGATTCACAACGTCTTGATCTCCTGCGCCGGCAGGTCTGCCAGCAGCTCCGCCGCGGTTCGGCCAAGCACCGGATGCACCCAGTGCGGTGCAACATCGGCCAGAGGAGCCAGCACAAAGGCCCTCAGGTGCGCCCGCGGATGCGGCAGGATCGGATCGGGTGCGTCGCGCACCAACTCGCCGATCGCGATGATATCCAAATCCAAGGTTCGGGCCGCATTCGGCGTGGAGCGTTCGCGACCGCACATCGCCTCCACCTCCAGCAGTCGCGCCAGCAACGCGGCCGGATCCACGGCCGGAGCAACCGACAGAGCGACCACGGCGTTGACATACGGCGGTTGACCCGACGGCGGCATCGGCGCCGATTCGTACCAGCGCGAGACGGCCACGACCTGGAGGCCGGATAATGTGTCCATTATATCAATGGCTTGCTGGCAGGTTTCGCGTGCCGAACGCCCATCAGGCCCCGGCAGATTGGCACCCACGCCGATCAAGGCTAGACAACCAGGGGCGGTGCCGATACCGTTTCGATGTTCACAAATCGCACTCATAGCTGTCCTGATCGCCTTCTCTCCAAGCCCGCCGATTTAGCCGGGACGCACTGGTTTCAGTGGTGTCCCACCCATTTGCAACCAGTATCGCAAGGTTTACGACGATGCCTCCATTTCTGCCAAACGAACGCGTCGCGTTGTTTATTGATGGCGCCAATCTTTACTCCGCCTCGCGCAACCTCGGATTTGACGTCGATTACCGCAATTTGCTGGAGTATTTTAAGAAGCAGGCCAATGTCCTGCGCGCCTACTACTACTCGGCTGTGCTGGAGACGGAAGAATATTCGCCGCTGAAGCCGCTGACCGACTGGCTGGCGTATAACGGCTACGCGCTGGTCACCAAGCCGGCCAAGGAGTTTACCGATGCCACCGGCCGCCGCCGGGTCAAAGGCAACATGGATATCGAGATCGCGGTCGATATGCTGGAGATCGCGGATCGGGTGGATCACATCGTCTTGTTCAGCGGCGATTCCGACTTCCGCCGGCTGGTGGAGGCGGTGCAGCGCAAGGGCGTGAAGGTGACCGTGGTATCGTCGGTTCGCTCCAGCCCGCCGATGGTGGCCGACGAGTTGCGCCGCCAGTGCGATAACTTCCTGGAATTGCAGGACATCGCACCGGAATTCACCCGCCGCCAGACCGAACCGCGCCAGCGTCCGATGGGCACCCGGAGCACACCGGCCGAACCCTTCGCCGATCCGCACGACACCAACTGAAGGCGGCGCGTGACCTATCAGGCTCCTTCCGCCGGCTGCGCGTTGTGCCCACGGCTGGTTGATTACCGGCGCGCCAACCAGGCGGCCAACCCCGCCTGGTTCAACGGCGCGGTCCCCAGCTTCGGGCCGTTGGATGCCCGGTTTTTGGTAGTCGGGCTGGCGCCGGGTGTGCGCGGGGCGAACCGCACCGGCCGCCCGTTCACCGGCGATTTCGCCGGGGTGCTGTTGTATAAGACGCTGATAAAATACGGTTTCGCCACGGGTGAGTATGCCGCCGATCCGGCTGACGGCGTCACGCTGCGCGACTGCCGGGTGACCAATGCCGTGCGCTGTGTGCCGCCCGGCAATCTGCCGACGCCGGCCGAGATTACCGACTGCAACCCGTTCCTGACCCGAGAACTGAAGGCGATGCCGGCACTGAAGATCGTGCTCGCGTTGGGCGGCGTGTCCCACAAGGCGGTGCTGCGGGCACGCGGCCTGCGGGCCAGCCACACCGCCTTTGTGCATGGCGCGGTGCATGAACTGCCCGATGGCCTGCTGGTGGTGGACAGCTACCATGTGTCCCGGCTGAACACGAATACCGGACGTTTGACCGTCCCAATGTTCGAGTCGGTCGTAGCTGATATTCTGGCGCGCCTGACGTAGGCACTTTGCAACTCGGCGGGTGACCGGGTTGCGGACGCGATCGATCTGACGCCGGTTCGCGAACGCTGTCCTTGCTTCAGCCGTACCGTTCCTCCAGCCATGGGTCGCCGTTGTTGTGGTAGCCACGAACCTCCCAGAACCCGGGATGGTCGCTAATGGTGAAGTGAATGCGCCGCAGCCACTTGGCGGATTTCCACAGATACAGTCTCGGCACCAGCATACGCACCGGACCGCCGTGTTCGCGACTGATCGGTTTGCCCTCCCACTGGTGCACCAGGAACACGTCGGGCTGGTCGAACTGATCGAGGCGGATGTTGGTGGTGTAGCCGTCCCAGGCGGTGAAAATGACGTGGTTCACCTCCGGCCGCGGTTGCACCGTCGCCAGCAACGCCTGCGCCGAGACGCCCTTCCAATGGTTGTCGTAGCGCGACCACTGGGTGACGCAGTGCATGTCGGACAGGCTTTCCGACATCGGCAGCGCCATGAATTCATCCAGGCGCAGGCTGAGACGGTTTTCCACCGCGCCGTCCACGTCCAGGCGGAATTTCCGTTCGGTGACATCCGGTTCGGCCCCCAGGTCGAGCACCGGCCAGTCCTTCACCAACCGCTGTCCGGGCGGCAGGCGGTCTTTTTCGGGATCAGCGGTGGTGCCGGTCAGCAGGCGGCCCTCGCGCGCCCAGTCCTGCTTCCGCTCGATCAGCTTGTCACGGCGCTTACCGGTGATTTCGACGTCGTCTTCTTCGGGCATCGGGTCCTCTGTCATCGTTGCGCTTCCTTGGCGGGGCGGTACGGAGTTGCAAGGCTGGCCGGGCAACTGGCTGGACCTCACCATAGTGGACGGAATAAGGTCGGCACAGATCGGCTATAGCTCGCTGATCGCTGACCGGGCACAGGCGGGAAAACGAGTGCCCCTTGCTACCTACTATCAAAGATTGGGACGACTATGGCTGGCGACGAAGATGACTATGTGTTCGACGAAGCGACCGGAGAATGGCGTCCGGCCGGGGACATCGTCGCGACCGCCACGATCGATGCCGGCCGCGTCCGTGATTCAGCGGGGAATGTGCTGGCTGACGGGGACTCGGTCACTCTGATCAAGGACCTGAAGGTCAAAGGTGCCAACCAGACCCTGAAGCAAGGCACGATCATCAAAACGATCCGCCTGACGGACAACGACGAGGAAATCGACTGCCGTCACGACGCCATCAAGGGCCTGGTTCTGCGCACCGAGTTCGTCCGCAAGCGACTGGGCTAGCCGGCGGCGGCCATCCGGTCGAAGCCGCGGCGCCCCAACACACAGGCCAGCGCCAGCAGGCAGAGACCGGCGCACACGAAAGTCGGTTCGGCACCGGCATAGCGCAACATGTACCCGAACACGGCCGGACCGGCGGTCTGGCCGAGGTAGAAGTGGAACGCGTGCAACGCCACCGCGGTGCCGCGTGCATGCGGCGCCACCTCGGTCACCCGGGTTTGGATCGAGTTGTGGATCATGAACATGCCCAGACCCAGCACCAGCCCCGATCCGATGAAGATTTCCGAGACGGGGGCGAACGCGAACCCTGTGTAGGCGGTCAGGCAGAGCAAGCCGCCGAGCAGAACCATCCGGTCCTGCCCCATCCATCGTAGGACTCGTTGCGCCAACGCCGCGTAGATCAGGCCGCCGATACCGAATCCGGCGACCGCCAATCCCGCCTCGGCCGTGGCTCCGATGCCGCGATTTTGGAGTTCGATCGAGAAATACGGAAACGAGCCAAAGACAAGGGCGCCCTCGATCGCGACGGAAATATACAGGACCCGCGCGGCATGCAGGCGATACAGGTGCAGATAGCCCGCCACGGCACCGGCCGGATCGAAGCGGCGGCGCGGCTCTGGCGTCAGGCGGCGGCCGCCCAGCAGCAGCGAGGCGAAACCCAGCGCGGCCACGGCGCTGGCGGCCAGCATGACGCCGCGCCAGCCGATGGCCGGCTCCAGCAGCCCGGCGAAACTGCCGCCAGCGATCTGGCCGGCGATCGCGAAGGCGACCAGGCGCGACAACGCGACCTGGCGCCCCTCCGGCGGCGCGGTATCGGCGAGCAGCGCGATCGCCAGCGGCATCAAACCGCCGGCGGCGAGACCGGTCAGCCCGCGCAGCACCATCAGCGTGTCGAGGTCTCGGGCGGTGCTACAGGCAACCAGAAGCAGTGTCAGCAATCCGATGGCGACGGTCATCACCCGCCGCTTGCCCAGGGCGTCGCCAACCGGCCCGAGGATCGGCTGGATCAGCGCGAACGGCAGGGCAAAGGCGCTGCCCAGCAACGCCACCCGAGCCGCATCGGCGCCCAGGTCACGCGCCAGCACGGCCACCAGGGGATCGGTCAGGCGTGTCACCAACGCTCCGGAGAACACGGCGAGGGCAAGCAGGGCGATCAGTCGCCGGACGGTCGAGTCAGAGGTCATTCTGGTTTTGTGGCGTGAGCCAGCGTCGGGGGCAACCCGTTACTGTGGCCGAAGACGTCGGAGGATCGGGGAGGATCGATTGTCCGCTGTAACGCTCTGGATGGAGACGTCTATCACCCGATCCCCGAACCCCCGGATGACGGGCTGTGTGCTCAACAGCGTCTCAAAAGCCACACCCTGAGAATTCGTCCCATTTTACGAGACGTTTTTCTCAATCCTCTGCTCCACACAATCCACCAGCCGGCTCGGGCCACGGCGCCCGCCGCGGATCCGGCATACGGGATGATCTTGCCACCCCCGGCATAGATCGTTCGGCCCGAGCCCAACGTCATTGGTTGCCGCGCCGAAGACACGGCGGAGAGAAAGTTTCCATCTGAGAGATTGTAAGTCTCTATAGGAAATAAGTCAAGGCCAGTCAGTTGCTCGGTGCTGCTGACGGCAGAGGGCTGCCCTGGTTGCGCGGCGGTTGGGCGTCGCTGAGCTTCACGACTCCCCAATCAGTTCGTAAGCGTCCGGTGATCCCCGCCTTGCTTTGACCGCGCGAGACGTGCCGAAGCTGCTGACCTTAAAGTCCTCTGTAAGGTTGACCTTAAAGTCATGTCGAACGGCACGATCGAGATCATCGGCGCCAGAGAACGGCGCCGGCGCTGGGGCGTGGAAGAGAAGCTGCGGATCGTCGCCGAAACGCACGAGCCTGGCGCGACTGTCCGGGCGGTGGCGGCACAGCACGATGTCTATCCCAACCTGCTCCGCGCATGGCGGCGTCAGGTGCGTGAAGGTCGCCTGACAGCGGTCTCGCCGGCGCGCTTCGTGGCGGTTCGCGTTGACCACACAGCACCAATCGCACCCCCGCCAGCGCCACCCGTTAATGACCGGCCTGCGGCGGAAACGATCGAGATCGTGTTGCCGGACGGCAGGCGTCTGCGCGTCGGCAATGACGTGAGTCTGATCGCCCTGCGCCGTGTCATGACGGCGTTGCGCGGATGATCGCGCCGCCGCCGAATGTGCGTGTGTGGCTGGCATGCGGCCATACCGATATGCGCAAGGGTTTCGACAGCCTCGCCGCCCTGGCCCAAGGGCAACTCGGGCAGGACCCGTTCAGCGGACAGTTGTTCGTGTTCCGCGGCCGTCGCGGCGATCTGGTCAAGGTGCTGTGCTGGGACGGACAAGGCTTGTGCCTGTTCGCCAAGCGGCTTGAGAAGGGCCGCTTCGTCTGGCCACAGGCGAAAGACGGCACAGTCCCGCTGACCCCGGCGCAACTGTCGATGTTATTAGAGGGGATCGATTGGCGGATGCCGATACGAACCTGGCGTCCCGCGATAGCGGGCTGAAAAGCGCGTGTTGAGGGCAAGAAATAACTTGGAGCGACGCGAATCGGTATCGGACGATTCACTCATGCCAGCCCCGCTCGATCCCGCAACATTACCGAATAACGTGATCGCATTACGCGCGTTGCTGCTGCACCGCGAGGATGAGCACACGGCCGAATTGCAAGCGGCACGTAACGGGCTGATGGAACAGGTGCTGCGAAACGAGCAACTAAAACTGCGCCTGGCGAAGCTGTTGCGTGAGCGGTTCGGCGCCTCCTCGGAGAAGTTGCGCGGCGCGCTTGAGCAGCTCGAACTCGTGCTTGGCGACCTTGAGGAGCAGGTGGCGGAAACCGCGCCATCAGAGCCGGAGGAACCCGCCGCCCCGACCACCGCCCCCCGACCACCGCCCCGAAGCCGCGGCGCAAGCCCGCACGCAAACCGTTACCCGAGGCACTGCCACGCGATGTGGTGGAGCATGCCGCCCCCTGCGCCTGCCCCAAATGCGGCGGTTCGCTACGCCCGCTCGGTGAGGATGTCACCGAGGTGCTGGACTATGTGCCGGGATCGTTCCGCGTCACCCGCCATGTGCGGCCGAAGCTGTCGTGCCGGTCTTGCGAGGGGATCGCGCAGGCGCCCGCACCCAGCCTGCCGATCTATCGCGGTCTGGCCGGGCCCGGATTGCTGGCGCATCTGCTGGTGGCGAAATACTGTGATCATCTGCCGCTGTATCGTCAGGCCGAGATCTATGCCCGTGACGGGATCGACCTGGATCGTTCCACGCTGGCGGATTGGGTGGGACAGACGGCTCGGCTGATGCGGCCGCTGATCGATACCGTCTGCACCCATGTGATGACGGCGGACCGGGTGCATGCCGACGACACCACGGTGCCGGTGCTCGACCCCGGCCGGGGCCGCACCAAAACCGGCCGGCTCTGGTGCTACGTCCGCGACGATCGCCCCTTCGGCGGCCAAGCGCCACCGGCGGTGCTGTATTGCTACAGCCCCGACCGCAAGGCCAACCATCCGCGCGACCACCTGGCATCGTTCCGCGGCATCCTCCAGGCGGACGGTTATGCGGGCTATGCCGGGCTGTATGAGCGGGGCGTCACCGAAGCGGCCTGTTGGGCGCACGCGCGGCGG
>CAIZFE010000012.1 GCA_903932145.1 uncultured Rhodopila sp.
GTTGAACTAAACCGCTTACGCGGTGGTTGTCGTAGTGCCATCGTTGTTTTGTTTTTCACACACCATCATTGAGTCAGCGCAGTTCCGCTGAGTATTTGCGCGCACGTTCGCTGTGTCAGGCTTTATCCGGGAATGTTCCCGGACCTGACACAGGAGAGTTACATGAACACGTTGCGCAAGCAGATGGAAGCGGACATGGCGCTGCGCGGACTGGCCACGCGCACGCGCGCATCCTATCTTGACGGGGTAGCCAAGCTCGCCAAGTTCTATGGCCGACGCCCCGACCGGATCAGTGAAGCTGAATGCCAGCGCTATCTGCTGCATCTGCTCGAAGAGCGCAAGCTCGCACACAGCAGTTGCAATATCGTGTGCAGTGCACTCGAATTCTTCTACCGCGTGACCTTGAAGCGCGCCGAGACGGAATTCTACCTGCCGCGCCCGAAGGTGCCGCAGCGACTGCCGCAGATACTCTCGCGTGAGGAGGTTGCTGCACTCTTTGAGAACACTACGAATCTGAAGCACCGCGCCTTCCTGATGACCACGTATGGCGGCGGTTTGCGTCTGCTGGAAGCCTGCCGATTGAAGATCGCGGACATCGACAGCGATCGCATGACGCTGCGCGTTGAGCAAGGCAAGGGCGCGAAGGACCGCTACACGCTGCTCTCGCCACGACTGCTCGAAGAACTGCGCCGCTACTGGTTTGCGCTGCGCCCGCAACAGTGGCTGTTTCCGAGCCCGCGCAATCCCGCACAGCCGCTGTCAGGCCACACCGCCCATCGCATCTTCCACGCCGCCAAAGCGCGCGCCGGCATCACCAAACGGTGCGGCATCCATGGTTTGCGGCACGCCTTCGCCACCCATCTGCTCGAAGCCGGCACCGACGTGCATACGATCCAGCGCCTGCTCGGACACGGGAACCTGTCCACTACGGCGCGTTACTTTCACCTCGCGCAGAAGAACCTCTCCGGCGCGCACGCGCCATTTGATCTCCTGCAACCGCCGCCCCCGCGCGCCTAGCGCGCCGTGGGCGCGCATCCGCAGACAGCGGATGCGGCAAGAGCCAGGGTAGAACTCGCGGACGTCTTTGCACGTCACGCAGCGGCGTATCAGGCCACACACCGTCTCGTTCCGGTGCAGCATCGCGCGATCGCCGCAATTGAAGCCTGCCGCACCGAGCAACTCGGCGGGCATGTCGAGCGCTGTGAGGCGTGCGCAGCGCTTCGCTACCACTACCACTCCTGCCGCAACCGGCACTGCCCGAAGTGCCAGACATTGGCCAAGGAACGCTGGCTTGCCGCCCGCCGCGCCGAACTGTTGCCGGTGCCATACTTCCATCTGGTGTTTACCCTGCCGCATGAACTCAACGCCCTGGCGCAGGGCAATCCGCGCGCACTCTATGCTTTGCTGTTCCAGAGCGTGTCGGACACCTTGACCGAGTTTGGCGAGAACCCGCGTTGGCTCGGGGGCAATATCGCCGCTACCCTCGTACTGCACACCTGGGGACAGACGCTGTCTCAGCATTTGCATCTGCACTGTCTGATCGCCGCCGGCGCACTCGCCCCCGACGGCCACTGGGTCACCTCGCGGCGCGGCTTTCTCTTCCCGGTTAAAGCCCTCTCGCGCGTCTTTCGCGGCAAGTTCATCGCCGGCCTGCAGCGATTGTTTCAGAACGGCACGCTCAAACTCGCCGGTTCATGTACCACGCTGGCCGCACCTCATGCGCAACGCCATCTCATCAATACCCTGCACGAGCACCCTTGGGTGGTCTACGCCAAGCGCCCCTTCGCCGGCCCCGCACAAGTGCTCGACTACCTCGGCCGCTACACCCACCGCGTGGCCATCTCCAATCACCGCCTCGTCAGCCTCACCGACGATGCGATCCGCTTCCGCTACAAAGACTACGCGCACGGCAACCGCCGCACAGTCATGGCGCTCGCCCCCGCCGAATTCATCCGCCGCTTTCTGCTGCACGTGCTGCCGCAACACTTCATGCGCATCCGCCACTACGGCATTCTTGCCAACCGTACCAAGCAACAGAAACTCGCATTGGCGCGTGCCGCTTTGCTTCAGCCCTCACCAGCAACGCCGCCTGAAGCCGAGTCGGTCGAGCGCTTCTGGTTGCGCGTGGCCAATCTCGACATCCACCAATGCCCGCACTGCAAAGCCGGCCGCATGCGCGTCATCGGGCCAATCCCAACATCACGCGCGCGGGGCCCACCGCGGCCAAAGCCATGATCCGCTCATTCATGACACCGCTTTCGCGTCGCCTTCCCGCCCCGCTGCGACGTCGCTCGTCCGCTCGCCGTGCGTTGACCCTCGTATGCCCATCTGTCATAGTTGCCATTGCAGCAAATCGCAAGCTTGGATCTCCGGGACACTTCTATGCGCAATCGACCGCTTCATCTCCCGCCCTTTACAGCCACCGCGCGCCACCCCATCCACCTTACAAACTCCAAACCGCCTCGCCCCATATCCAGCGGTTCAGTCCAACCGATTTTATCCGCCATGCTTTCGCACGACGGATAAAATCCTATTCGTTA
>CAIZFE010000013.1 GCA_903932145.1 uncultured Rhodopila sp.
ATACATGGCCGGATAGGAAGCGATTCGACCGGTTGGTACAAGTAACATGGCCGTGATTACATGGCTACGTTTTCGTGAGGTTCGGGAACGGTTTTCCTGATCCTTCAATGGCTTGAAAGTAAAGGAAGGAGGGAAACTCGGCTTAGTGCGCCGTGGTTAGCTCCGGAAAATCCTTTGCCATACTGACGCCGAACAACGGCTTGTAAACGCCGTTATGACACGTCGCACAATTCACCTTGGCGGAATCACCCTCCGCACCAAGCCGGGCCGCCGGGAATACGTCGTGCAGGGGATCCAGGTAGTTCGTGTTCAGATCACGCACCATGCGGATGCCATACCACGCGGTCGCCCGCTGCGGCGTGCTCTGATCCCAGTCCGTGAAGGCCCTGGTGTTATGACAATAGGTGCAGTTCACACCGAGAGATTGTGAGAAGTTCATCATCAGGGAGTACGTCCAGTCGGTCTGTTTGATCGATTGCCGATCCGAACCCGGCAATGCCGCCTGAGACACCACCCGGATATCGGCGTCGTGTTCCAGGAATGGGGTGAACGGATCGAAGGGCAGGGATGTCAAACCTGCCACACCGGTGGGATGATTTTTACCGGCCGGCGTTTGCGCCATGCCGCCTGCCTGGATCGGGCCGGGGTTGTTGTACCAGATGTTAGCCGGCACCGGCGCACCCCGATGGCACGTGAAGCAGGTGACACCGGTCTCCGCCACATGCGACTTCCAGTCTACGTTGACCTTTTGCACCATCTGGATCATGCGGCGCGCGACCACTTTTGTGTAAAGGCCATCGTCCGCCATGTTGTTGACGTCGTGGCAATACGCGCAGCCCTGTGCCGGCGCTACCCAGGTGGTGATCGATGCCATCAGCCGGGTGAAGTTGCCGACGCTTTCGTCGCCGAGGACCTTCACGTTCTTATACACAGCACCAGCCTTCGGACCGGAATCGGGAAAGCGAGGCAGCGACGCAATCGCCTGGTTCTCCTCCGCTACGTTTGCCAGAATGCGGGGGTTGTAGATTTGTTGCATCCCAAGCCCGCGGTAGCCGCGCTGGATGCTTTCCATGGGCGGACGTTCGGTCTCGAACAGGATAACCGCTGCTGCGACAAGAACGGCACCGCCGGCCGCGAGGCGAAGGGCGACACTCATTTTACTGCGCTCCCAACGATGACGATGCGGCGGGGTCCGGGACGTGTGGGAAAACCTGAGGATATGACGGGGCTATGCCGTGCTTCACCCCCCACAGGTACCAGTTGTCGACCACGGTGCCGGTCAACAGAATGCCGATGCCGCCGACCAGCGGGCACAGCACGGCAAACCACCAACCCCAGCGATGAAACGATTCGAACGTTGCGTTGAAGCCCATCGTCCAGCGCCAGAACAAGGCCGCGCGTTCGGCGGCTGTGCCGCGATCGGTGATCTGCTCGACTTCGCGTTCACCGCCGAAACGACTGACCGCCAGAATGGTGCCTCCATGCATCGCGAACAGCACTGCGGCGCCGTACAGAAACGCGATTGAGAGCATGTGGAACGGGTTGTAAAACAGGTTTCCGTAGCGAATGGAAAATGCCGCGGTCCAGTCCAGATGCGGGAAGATACCGAACGGAACGGCCTCACACCAACACCCCATCAGTAACGGGCGGATAAAACCCAGCACGAGATACAGCCAGATGGCGGCGGCGAACGCCCATGCGGTGTGCGTGCCCATACCGAGCGCGATGGCTCGGCGATACATGCGGACCCACCATAATAGGATGGAGGTCGTCAGGAAGAAGCCCGCCAGCAGCCACCAGCCGCCTTGCGCCAGCGGGGGCAGGATCTGTATCCCGTAGGCGGGTGGCGGCGGCTCCAGTGCCAGCCAGGGGAGTTGCCGGATGAACTCGATCGGGCTCCAGTCAACCGATGCCCACATATTCAGGCCGATGATTTCGATGGCGATGAAACCAAAGATCAGCGAGGCTGTTCCAGTGAAACCGAGGTAGATCGGACCAATCTGTGCGTCTCCGAAAAGTCCCAGCAGTCTTGAATAGGAAGGTGTGCCAAGACGGTTCCAACTGCCGCGCGGCAGGACGGGACCCGAGTGGGCGGGGCCGCGAACCTGAACGCGGGTGAATATGTTTTGATATTCTGCCATTGTTTCCTCCCGTTGACCGATCAGTGCGCCCAAATCGGAAGATTGAGCCACCAGCCCCACCATTCCGGCCAGCCGCGGCTCCAGAACGGTCCGCTGATAATGATGCACACCGCACTCCAGAACGATGCGGAAACGGCCAGGAACAGGCCGAGCCGATGGATGCCGAGGGTGCCGATGGAATATCCGATGGTGTCGCGGAAGTAGGCGTTTTCCTGCTCTGCCGACTTCACCGTTTCACCCGGCGCGGGGTTGGCGGCCGACAGGACCAATGATCCGTGCAGCGCCAGCGCCAGTGCGTTGGTGAAGAAGAAGCTGACGGCGATCATATGCGCGGGGTTGTAGTGGAAGTGTAGATATTGATATCCGGTATTGGATACCCAATCGAGATGGCTCATGATGCCGTAGGGAAATCCGTAGCCCCATGCACCCATCAGGACCGGACGCACGACCACCAGGCTGATATAGGCCAGGATCGCGAAGCTGAAGGCGAATGGGATATGCATTCCCATGCCCAGTTTACGTGCGATTTCGGCCTGACGCAGGGCCCAGGAGCAGAATGCCCCGATGGCGCAGATCGTAATCAATTGCCACAGTCCGCCCTCCGCCAGCGGTGCGAAGGCGAGGCCGTAGCTCAGGTCGGGTGGGGCGATGCTGATACGCCAGAGGTTCCATGTCGGGCCGATGGCGGCGCCCCAAACGATCAACGCCGTTCCCAGGATGGCGAAAAACGCTGTGGTTACGCCGAAAAATCCAACAAAGAACGGTCCCACCCAGAAATCGAACAAATCGCCGCCGATCAGGGTGCCACCCCGGACGCGGTATTTCCTTTCAAAGCTGAGCATAGCCATCGCCAGGTCTCCACTCATCGGTTGGGCGGGAATTGGTGACGGACGAGGTCTCGGTCAGGACCACCTCCGTCACCGTGGCCGAACACAGTTATTTCGCGGTAGGTGGCAATGGTGCCATCTGCGCCGCGGTCGTGCCGTGATGCGGACCTTCCAGCCAGTTGAACCGGTCGGTGCTGAGCAAAATGAAATGGATCAGCAGCGCCAGGACGAACAGGAAGATACTCAAAGCAACGAGTACCCGCCTGGGATCGAACAGTAACCAAAGTCTCCACATGTTCGCTTCCTCCTAAACGAATTGAGAAAGCGTGTGGGTCAGCAGTCCGCCGGCATCATTCAGCCACGATGTGGCATAGCCGTGCGGTCCGGGTAGCCAAGGCCGCCATTGCCACGCGAGAAAATGCGCGACGATGGCGATTACAGTGAAGACGATAAAGCTCGTGATAAAGATACCGTGGAACTCTTTCGCCTCCGCCTCCGTCAACCCCGTTACCGAGGTTCCTTGTGGGGTCATAGCCATGCGTTACACTCCAGTCTCGGCCTTGCGGCCGTTGTCGCGCCCATCCCGCGCGACTGGGATTGCCGTGAAAAGCGGGCCACGGTGCCCATTCCGCCGGCGAACCGGTGGAATCTTCGAAGTCATGCCGGCTGGCGTTCCGACAGTGCTTGTGCGACGCGCATTGCGGTCACACGGTCTTCGCCGGCCCGGCGGACATTCATTTCGACCCGGTCGCGTAACCGCTTGGCGGCGGATATGCGGATCAGAAACGGTTCGGATTCCAGATAGTCGTCGAATACCTCTTGTGCGTCTGTATCCCATGGGCAATTGGCGTCCAGGCGCGACGGCGTGGGTTCGACTTTGTCGAGATCGGTGCCCAGCGGCAGGATGTGGAACAGCGCATCGAACAGCGCGTTGCAGAATTCCTGCACGATGTAGGTTGCGCCGGCATAGCCCATGAACGGCGTTCCAGTTGCCCGCCGGACGATCGCGCCGGGGAAGGACGCTGGTATATACATGCTGCGATTGCCCGCCTCCGCTGCATACATGCGTTCGTTATACGACCCGAACAGCACCAGCGGTGGTTTGCTGCGTAGCGCGGCACGGATCGCGGCGTTATCCGGCTTGACCCCGGCGCAGCGCGACACCGCCAGCGCGCATGGTATGCCCATCTCATCTTCCAGGAACTGTCGCAATCCCCTGGTATAGGTATCGGTCGCAACCACGCCGAAGGATGCGGTGGCGAAGAAATCCTGTGTCACGCTGCGCCACAGATCCCAGATCGGCTTGATCGTGGTGTGCTTCTCCCGCTCGATAAACGGTTCCGGATCGACTCCGGTCAGTTCGCCGAGCGTTCGCAGGAAATTGGTGGTGGCAAAAAGCCCGATCGGCGCCTGCAAATACGGACGGTCAAGGTCCTCGCAGAGCTTGCGGCCGAATTCGCGGTACAGGCAGACATTCACATCGGCTTGGGGAAGACGTGAGATGTCGTCGATGTGCGCGCCGATCGGGAAGGTAAGGTTGATCTCGCAGCCGATGCCTTCGATCAGGCGGCGGATCTCCGCCAGGTCGGACGGCATGTTGAAGGTGCCGTAGATGGGACCGATGATGTTGACGCGCGGCTTGGTGCCCTCGGGCCGAACGTAGGGTTTGCGTTTTTTCGCGCCGAATTCGCTCCACAACCAGTAGATCGCGCGGTCAGCCGCCTGCCATTGATCTTCGTCGATGGTGCGGGGAATGAAGCGCAGAAGGTTCGAACCCTCCGGCGTCACGCCGCCCCCGATCATTTCGGCGATGCTGCCTGTTACCACCACCGCCGGCATATCGGGGTCCTGTGTGCCGGCCGCGCGGCGCATCGCGTCTTCAGTGCCGTTGCGGGACAACTCTTCCTCGGATAATCCTGTCACCACGACAGGAAGTTCGTGAGGGGGCAGCGCGTCGGTGTAATGCAGGACGGCGGTCACCGGCAGGTTCTCGCATCCGACGGGCCCGTCGATCACAACCCGCAGGCCGCGGATCGCGGTAAACGCATACACCGCCCCCCAGTAGCCGCCAGCCCTGTCATGATCAATTACGAGCATGGCGTCAGCTCCCCACCGCCACGGTCGCCTTGGCTTTCGCCTCACGTGCCTTGCGATAGCGATCTTTAGAGCCGGGCGGGTCCTTGGGAATGTCCTTCCAACCGTAACCGGCGGTTTCGCCGGTTCCAACGCCGTTGAAGAAACTCACCATGCGGCCGAAACGTTCGCGGCCTTTGGTTTGTGCGGCGACGATGGCGGCCAAGGCACCCGCGCCAGCCGCACCAAACAGCGGGCGGGCGGAGACCATGTTGGTGAAATACAGCGCCGGGATGCCCAGTGCTTTTGCCTTTTGCACCAGTGGTGTCGTGCCGACGGCGAGGTCAGGTCTGGCATCCTGCATCGCCGCGATGTCTTGCTCGAGGGAGGCGCGGTATTGCACATGCGTGCCCTGGGCTGCCAGCCAGGCGCGATCCGGTTCGCTCCATTCGGTCTTGGGGCAGGCAGTGCCGACATAAGGCACGTCCGCGCCGGCCTCGATCAGCAGCCGCGCGACGAGCAGTTCCGACCCTTCGTATCCGGAAACGGTTACCCGCGCATCGATCTGATTTTCGCCAATAGCGGCTCTGATCAGCGGTAATGCGTGGGCCTTGGCAGGGCCGGCGCTAATACCGGTGGCCGCGGCAACGGCTTCGAGCCAATCAGCGGTGCCTTCCTCACCGACAGGACCGGAACCAATCACGCGGCGACCCGAGGCCAGCATCTCCCGGATCGATGCCGTATAGAACGGATGGATTGCGGCGGCGGCCGCGCAGTCCAACGCACCGTACAGGTCTCGCCATTCCCGCGATGGCACCTGCGGGCCGACGGCCAGTCCCATGGGCGCCAGAAGGGCGCCGATTCCGATCGGATCGGCCGGGAATAGCTCACCGATCAACGTGATAGTCGGCAAATCGGCCACGGCGCGCGGTCTTGCTACCGGGCCGGCTTCCACTTCCTGGCGAGCGTAACGTAGCATCGCGCCGGCCAGGACGTCCTTCGCCTCGGCATGGGTCGGAACCCCAAAACCTGGTACGTCGATGCCAATGATACGGACGCCATCGATGGTTTTTGGTAATCGGTCCAGCGGCACGCCGGACGCCGTGGGCACACATAGATTGATCACCACGACGGCATCGTAATTTTCGGGCTTCGCGGTTTCGAACACCGCGTTGCGGATGTCCTCATAAAGTTGCCCGCGTACCAGCGTTTCCGAGTTGAACGGAACGTAGCCGACCGTCCGTTTGGCTCCGTAGAAATGTGAGGTGAACGTTAGCCCGTAAACGCAACAGGCCGACCCCGACAGGATGGTTGCCGTGCGGCGCATCCGCAGGCCGACGCGCAACGATCCGAAGGCAGGACACATGGATTGCGGTTGGTCGTGCGGGCCGCGAGGATAGTCCGTCAGCAGGCGGTCAAGCGATTCGCTTTTTCCGGCGGCGCGTGCCGCTTGCTGCATCGTATCCCGGCCGCCATGGCAATCGTCCATGTCAGGACCCTTCGTAAATGACTTCGAGTGACGGCTTTTCCAGCACCGTCGCCGCGCACATGTCATCCAGTGTCGCCGGATCCAGAACGACGTCGCGCCCGACCGTGTCGCCAGAGAACAGTCCCAACAATCCGTCCTGGGTCAGCGGTGTCGGACGAACCGGTGGGGCTGATGCCACCTGATCGGCGAGTTGCTCGAATACCGACGCCCAACGGCCGCCCGGTTTTCCAATGATCTCATAACTGGCGCTTTTCCGCCTGATGTCGTCGTCGGCGGGAATCGCGGACAGCACGGGAATGCCTACCGCGTCCGCGAACGCTGCTGCTTCTCCGGTGCCGTCGTCCTTGTTGATGACCATGCCCGCGACACCGACGTTGCCGCCCAATTTGCGAAAGTAATCGACGGCGGAACAGACGTTGTTGGCGACATACAGCGATTGCAGATCGTTCGACGCAACGACAATGACTTTCTGGCACATGTCGCGGGCGATCGGCAGGCCGACCCCCCCGCAAACTACGTCGCCCAGAAAGTCCAGCAGCACAAAATCGAAGCCCCATTCATGGAAGCCGAGTTTCTCCAGCAACTCGAAGCCATGAATGATGCCGCGTCCGCCGCAACCACGCCCAACTTCCGGGCCGCCAAGTTCCATCGCGAACACGCCGTCGCGCTTGAAGCAGACATCGCCGATTTTGACTGCCTCACCAGCCAGTTTCTTTTTCGATGACGTTTCGATGATGGTTGGGCAGCTTCGGCCGCCAAACAGTAATGATGTCGTGTCGCTCTTCGGATCGCAGCCTATCAACAGCACGCGCTTTCCCTGCTGGGCCATCATGTAGGACAGGTTCGCCAGCGTGAAACTCTTGCCGATGCCGCCCTTGCCGTAAATCGCAATGACCTGCGTTTCTTTTTTGACCGGACCGGTCGCCGGCCCCTCCGGCTCAATCGCCGCTTCCGCACGCAGTCTCGACGCGGCCGCATCAAAGGGAGCGTTCATGCGCTGGCTCTCCAATCGAGGATCATTTTAAGGCAGGCTGGATCACCAAAAGCCGTGCGATAGGCGGCATCCGCCTGCATCGCCGGCGACCGGTGGGTGATAAAGCCGTCGAGCGACAGCCGGCCGTCCGCGATCAATCGGCACACCGTTTCCAAATCGTCCGGTTGCCACTGGGCGGCGACACGCAGTCTCGCCTCTCGCATGAATGCCATCGGGAAAGCGAACGACAGCCGATCCGCATAGAACCCTGCCAGCACGATTTCGCCGCCAAACGCGATGCGGGCGATCAGCGTGTCCAAAATCGCCCGATCGCCACTGGCGTCGCAGATGCAACGATAATCGCGCCGTGTGTCGTCATCCGGATGCAACACTGAATAGCCGGACCCACCGTCCATCCGTTGCTGGTTGACCTCCCAAACCCGCGGTGCGCCGCCGGCAGCGACGATCAGACGAGCCAAAAGGCGGCCGACGACGCCATGCCCGACGACCAGTTCAGGTAATTCACCGCCCGCGATGGCGTGCTGCGCTGTTGCGGCCAATGCGATCAGGATGCCGCGTTCCCCAAGCCCTGGATCGATCGTTACGGCTCGGGACGCCGGCACGACAAGCCTGGACGCCGATCCACCGAACAGGCCACGGATACCGCCGAAGCAATTCGCACCAGGCACGAAGACCGTCTCACCGATGCGGTGTTGATGACCAGGACCGGCAGCGATGACGCAGCCGACGGACTCGTATCCTGGCACCAGCGGATAACCCATCCCCGGAAACGGCGGCATCCGGCCTTCCCAAAGCAGGCGCTCGGTACCTGTGCTAATCCCGCTAAACGCCACGTCGACAACAACGTCGGCATTGCCAGGAGGCGTCAGCGCGATCCGGCCAACCGACAGAATGCCAGGCCTGTTCAGAACAATCGCGTGTGTTTCCATCCCTGAACCTCCTGCCTGTCATGGTGGCATGAGCCGAATGTCATCTTAGATTGACGATTTTATATGTCAACCAAGACTTACGTTCTGACTGTCCACTTACTTTGACGCCACCAACACGCGCACCAGCATCGGTCGGCGCGTCGGTACCGGTCGGACGCGGGTAAAGCCCGCGGTGTGGAGCAGCGTCGAGATTTCTTCGGTTCGGCGCGGCCGGCCGCTTCCCATCGCCAAAAGGTAAAAGGCAAAATACGCCTCCATACCGCCAGCGTTTGGCGTGCCGGCCATGGGTTCCGCGATCAGCAGGGTTCCGCCCTCGGGCAGCGCCTGCCAGGCCGTGGTCAGGATCGCGAGCGCAGCCTCGTCATTGTGATCGTGGATGACCCGGATCAAGGAGATGATGTCGGCATGACGCGGTAATGGGTCGCGCCTGAAATCGCCGCCGAACGTTAAGGCGCGTTCGGTCAGTCCGGCTTTGTCGAGACGCCTGCGGGCCGTTTCCGTGACGGCCGGCAGATCAAACAGCATCAGCCGCAACGATGATGCTGTGGCCGCGACTTGTATCAGGAACGTGCCATCGCCGCCGCCAAGGTCCAGCAGGCAGCGATGGCGGTCCATCGGATAGGCGTCCAGCACGTCGGCGGCGACCAACGGTTGGGAGGCGGACATCAGGGTTGTGTAATCGGCGACGTCATCCATTCCGAGATCGGCGGGACGTGCACTGGCGGCGTAAGGCCATAGACGACCGACACCGGTGCAAAGCCGTTCACCCCGCAACAAGCCGACCGGGTCGCGTAGGTCGGCGTAGAGTAACGCGTGGTGCTCGATCATTGCAGTGACGCCGGAATTACCGAGCATTGCGGCACCCAGCGGGCCCAGGCCGAATCGGTCGCCAGTGCGGTGTTCCAACAACCGCAAGGCCGCGGCGGCTGCCAGCAGACGCGACGCGGCATCCGCCGGAAGTGCCAAATCAGCGGTAAGCTGAATTCGACTGAGCGGGCCGTCCCGCAGCGCCTCAAACAGTCGCAGATGGACGCACGCTTGCAGCACCTGACTGTAAACAAATCCGGCGCATAGATCGAACAGCGCGGTGGCTCGGTGGCGCGCGATCGGGCGGGTCAACGGGAAGGACACAGCCCAGCGCTGGAAGCGGGGGCTGGCGAGCAACCGATTTCTGAAGTCGAACCAACGGTCGCCTAGGTTAAACTTCGTCGGGAAGCCGCGGCGTTCGCTCATCAGGCCGCGCGTTGTGACGTGTCCTTTGGCAGCAACCGCCTGGCTTCGCTGAGGGTCAACGCCTTCAACGCTGCCGACCCGGGGCAGGGTGGTATCGAGTCCGCCGCCGCCGCCGCCAGCCGTTCCAGGTGGCGCATCGCGCCGTCGATGCCCATCGCCAACACGACATTGGGCCGGCCGAGCGCCTTGTCCTGGCCGGTTGGTTTGCCAAGGTCGGCCTCATCCGACAGGACGTCGGCAATGTCGTCGGCGACCTGATACGCCTCGCCCAGTTTCTCCCCGAGTTGCCGCCACGGTTCCGGTTCGGCGCCTGATGCGGCGGCGCCTAATACCGTGGCGGCAGCGAACAGGGTGCCAGTTTTGGAGCGCTGATAAAGTCCCAGATCGATCATCGGTTCGCATTCCCAGGCCTGGCCGGCGGCGATGCCGGACGGCATGCCGGTGGCGTTCGCCATGGCAAGGATCAGCGACGGCAGTCGCATGGCGTGGCGTGCGGCGCCCCGGGCGATGGTTTGAAACGACAGCACGATCAAGGCGTCACCCGCCAGGACGGCGAGCGGCTGTCCGAAGGCGCGATGCACCGATGGCCGGCCCCGGCGGGTATCGGCGTTGTCGAAGCAGGGCAGATCGTCGTGGATCAATGACGCGCAGTGCATGAACTCGATGGCGGCGGCGGCCCCTTCGGCGATGGCGGGGTCGTCCTCTCCGCAGGCATCGGCTACAGCAAGGCACAGGCGCGGGCGAATGCGGGCGCCACGTGGAAAGACGGCATAATGCATGGCGGCGGCAAGCAGCGGCGGACCATCCGTTCGGGTGGCGCGATCAAGCGAGGCTGACAGGGTCCGCTCGATCCGGGTGACGGCATCCATGGCGATCCTCCGCTGAGTGTCTATTTTAGTTGTCGTATGAAGTGTCATTATATATTGACAGTCAAGTCAACTGAAAACGGGAGATAGACCTTTGCCGAGTCCGCGCGTAACCGTGATCGGCGCCGGGGCGGGTGGATTGGCCGCCGCGATAGACCTGGCCACGCATGGGATCGCGGTCACCGTGCTGGAAAAGGCCGGTGCGCCGGGAGGAAAGATACGGGTTGACGACTCAGGCATCGATGCCGGTCCGACGGTCCTGACGATGCGCCGGGTTTTCGACGCGCTGTTCGACGATGCGGGTGCGTCACTGGACGAGCACCTGTCGTTGCATCCCGCCGAACTGCTGGCGCGTCACGCCTGGAGTGCGACGGAAAGGCTGGACCTGTTCGCTGACATTGACCGCTCCGCCGAGGCGATCACGGTTTTTGCCGGCAGGGCGGAGGCGGATGGTTTCCGATCCTTTTGCGATCGGGCCAGGACTATTTATCGTACGCTCGAAGCCCCATTTATGCAGGCCCAAAAACCAGGCGCCCTTTCGTTGACCGCTGCCGCCGGCCTGTCCGGGATGCGCGCGGTTTCGCCCTTTGCGACGCTATGGAAGGCCCTGGGTGACCATTTTCGCGACCCGAGGCTGCGGCAACTGTTCGGACGCTACGCGACCTACAGCGGATCATCCCCGTTCCTGGCGCCCGCGACGTTGATGCTGATCGCCCATGTGGAGCAACAGGGCGTTTGGATGGTTGAAGGCGGCATGATGAGGCTGGCACAGGCGCTTTCCAATCTGGCCGTACAGAAGGGCTCTCTTTTACGTTTCAACGCGCCTGTGGTGGAGATCACCACCGGGGGCGGCCGAACAACCGGCGTTGTGCTGGCGAATGGGGAACGGATCCAGTCGGATGCGGTGATCTGCAACGCCGATTTTGCCGCCATCGCCACCGGAGCTTTTGGAAAGGCTGTGCTCCGTTCGGTGCCCGATGCAAGGCGGGATGCTCGGTCACAGTCGGCGGTGACCTGGACGCTGTCGGCGCAGACCACGGGTTTCTCGCTGTCCCGTCACAACGTTTTCTTCGGGCGCGACTATGCCGAGGAATTCGATGCCGTGTTCCGGCGTGGCCGGCTGCCGAACGACCCCACAGTTTACGTCTGCGCGCAGGATCGCGGCCTTGGACAGCCGGATAATGGTCCGGAACGTTTGTTAGTCCTTATCAACGCGCCCCCGAACGGTGACCGACGCGATCTTTCCGCGGTGGAGATGGAGCAATGCACGACACGGACATTTGGTGTGCTGGAGCGGTGCGGCCTGAGAGTGCATCGGTGTTGCGAAGCGACGACGGTCACGACCCCGGCGGGGTTCGAAAAACTGTTTCCGGCGACGGGCGGGGGGCTGTACGGGCAGGCGGTGCATGGCGCGATGGCGGCGTTTCGCCGCCCGGGGTCGCGCAGCAGCATTCCGGGGCTATACTTGGCGGGGGGCAGCGTGCATCCGGGACCGGGCGTGCCGATGGCGGTGTTGTCGGGCCGGTTGGCGGCGATGAGTGTGTTGCGGGACCTGACTTCGAACTGACGCCTCCTCACGGCGGCTACGCCTGGTGGTATATCGACGCGCTGAGTGACGACGGCGCGTCCGGTATTACGTTGATCGCCTTCCTCGGCAGTGTGTTTTCTCCGTACTATGCCTGGGCGCGACGGTTTGGACGTGCAGATCCGATGCGGCATTGCGCCTTGAACGTTGCAGTCTACGGCAAGAGAAAGCGTTGGGCGATGACCGAGCGTGGGACGGTGCATCGCGGATCGGAATTTCTGCGGATCGGACCAAGTGCTTTGCATTGGGATGGAACGGCCCTGATGGTGCAAATAGACGAGGTCACAGTGCCGGTGCCGAGGCGCATCCGAGGGACTGTGCGGCTTTATCCTTTGGCGTTGGAAAATCGGACGTTGGCATTGGACGACGCCGGTCTGCACCTTTGGCAGCCAATCGCCCCCTGCGCTCGGGTGGAGGTGGATCTGCAAACGCCTGCTCAGCGTTGGTCAGGCTTCGGTTATTTCGACACCAACAGGGGAGCCCGGCCGTTGGAGGCCGATTTCGTTCGCTGGGATTGGGGCCGGGCGCGAGTGGGTAGCGGGACGGCGGTTCTTTACGATGTGCAGCGTCGTGATGGGCGATTGGCGCTGGGAATGCGATATAACGATGCGGGAGGGGTTGTCGATTTCGTTGCTCCCCCCGCCGTATCGCTGCCGCGCACACGCTGGGGCGTAAGGCGGAACGTTTGCGCGCCCGGTTCGGCTGTGGTCGAGACCCTGGAAGATACACCGTTTTACGCGCGTTCATTGATAGCCGCCGAAATCTTGGGCGCTCCGGTAACGATGTTACATGAGAGTGTGGCGTTGGATCGGTTTGCCTCTCCAGCGGTTCAGGCGATGCTGCCGTTCCGGATGCCACGTTCCTGGAAATCCTGATGTTGAAACCGACTCCCGCACGACATCAAAAGAGGACGTGAACACGCGTTGACATGGAAACCCTTCGGTCTGGTTGTCGTTCCGTTTGTCTGGTGTGGCGGAGCGGGGGAGATCGCATGGGGTTTCAGCAGGCCCGACGGCCGGTGCGTAGGGGCAACGCAAGGCGGTTCTTACGAGCGGGCGCGCTTGCGGCTTTCTTACCCGCGATACTTGCGGCTGCTGAACCACCCAGCGCGGATTTGATTGCCAGGGGCAAATATCTATCTGACGCTGGGGATTGTTTGGGATGCCATTCCAAACCTGGCGGGGAGCCGTTTGCCGGAGGACGGTATTTACCAACGCCATTCGGGCCACTTTCGACCCCGAATATCACGCCTGACCAGGAAACCGGCATCGGTGGCTGGAGCGACGATCAATTTTACCGTGTGTTCCATGAGGGGATCGGGAAGGAGGGTGAGTATCTTTACCCCGCAATGCCGTATCCATGGTTTACCAAAGTCACCCGCGAGGATGTACTGGCTATCAAGGCCTACCTCGACACTTTGAAGCCGGTTCACGCGCCGAAACTGCCCAACAAGCTTGCCTTTCCATTCAATATCCGCGCTGGTTTACTGGCGTGGGATCAGGCTTTTTTTCGAGCGGGCACCTTTGAACCAGATGCCGGGAAATCCGCGGAGGTCAATCGCGGGGCTTATCTGGTACAAGGATTGGGACATTGCGGTGCCTGTCACAATGGACGTGGAGTATTGGGTAATGGACCGGCCGCGCAACCACTGCGGGGTGGTCCGATACAGGACTGGTACGCACCGAACCTGACGTCTGATGTGCATGAGGGGATTGGCAAGTATTCGGATGACCAACTTGTGACTTACCTGAAAACGGGGCAGGCGACGGGGATTGGCGTAGCGGGCGGTCCGATGGCGGAAACGATCCATGGCAGCCTGAGCAAACTGATCGATCCCGACCTGCAAGCGATTGCTGCCTACCTGAAATCGACCCAGCCGGAAATTAGTTATACGATTACGCAACGATCTGATTACACTGGCCCGCAAGCGTCCGGTCGGGAAACGTATTTGAATCATTGCTCCTCTTGCCATCAACTGAACGGTCAGGGGCTGGAAGGGGCGGTGGCGTCGTTGGTGGGCGATGGGGCCGTGCTTGCAGGCGGACCACAGGATGTGATTCGGGTGATTTTGGGCTGCATCGAGGCCAAAGGCACCGACGCGCCCATGCCCGCCGTTGGATACGGGATGACCGATCAGCTTGTGGCTGACGTTACGAATTACGTGCGCCAGGCCTGGGGCAATTCCGCGCCTCCGAACGCTGGCGGAGGGATGGTTGGCGACCTGCGCCAGAGCACGGTGACGGCCCTTTACGGGTCTCGCTCCGGGACATGTCCGCCAATCGCTCCGCCTGAGATCGCTGCCGTCGTGTCAAATCCTCAAACCGGTATATCCGATGCTCTGCATGCGATGACGTCAGCCAACGTTTCGCAAACTGTCGATGGGATCTTACCGAAAGTGCAAGGCGCGGTGCCACATGCGCGGATGGCGGATATCGTGAACGGGTTGACCCTGGCGTATTGCCCGATTGTGCGGGGATCGAATCTCCCAGAGCCCCAGAAGGTGACGCAATTAAGCCAGTTTAGTGAACAGGTTTATTCGGGAATTAAAAGTAAGGGAAAGGAGTGATACTGGCGGGCTTTTGTGCGTGGATGGGAGGCCTTCGCGCGCCATAACGACAAGGAACCGCTAGAGAAATCGTGGAACGGCGGTGTATCTCGTTACGGTCCATGTGATGGTGTGTCGCTGTCACGCCGGGTGGCATCGGCCTGCGATTTTGTTAGAAGTTGTTCCTGCCGCGCCTTCTCGCGATCGCGTCGTTGAATTTGCCTCAGGTGGTAGAGTTCCCATAGCAGAAAGGCGAGCACGACAAACTCGCCGATCGCCCATTCCCATTGGCCGCCACTTGGCCAAATCATCGCATGGTCCTTGCCTGAGCACCGTCAAACACCCGGGCAGGCCTCAAATTTCACCCTTGGGAGGATCGTGTGGTTCTTCTGTCGGGTGTTGATGCTCAGCAATCCCGTTGTCGGCCAACGGTTCATGCTCGATGGGCGGCTGCGTATGATGGTTAACCTGTAGTGTTTCATTGTGCCCCAGCGCCGGATCGTATCCTTCAGCAGCGGCCGGGGGCGCTGGGTGTCGCAACCATCCGGCCGTGAACGGGGCGCGCACAACCACAAGCGCAAGCAGCGCTAGCAGGAACAACAATCCGAACGGAAAACCATACCCTATCGTGAGCATCATATTAATCGCGCCCGCGATGAGCAGGATTGCCGGATAAACCCAAAATCGCCGCGATTCGGGCATCGCTTCGTAGCGATGGTTGAGATCGATCAGCCAACCGGCGCCCGCGATCTCAAATCTCGGGTCGGTTTGCTCTGTCTGGTGGTGATTCACCCAACCAAGGAAATAGGGAAGGCGGATGGCCGCGATGACGATAATGCCCAGCATCACCAGCAGAGCAAATGGAAAACCGACCGAAATGGTCAGCACCATGTTGATCGCGCCAAGGATTAACAGCGACCAGACAACGAACTGAAACCGCCATTCCTCCGACACGTTATCATACCAACGATTCCATAGAACAAGGCGTTCGGCGAGTGTCATATTATCCTCCTCGCGTTAGGTTTCTATATTACCCGGTTATCGGACCGGCCACGCCCACCACGGGGTTTTGCCAGACGGCTTCGTTTCGGCCGGCTCGTGTTCGGCCCCCATGCTTTCGTCCGGTCCCATCAACGCCAGTTGATCTGGATCGGGACGATCGGCACTGAGGACGTCAACCACCTTCTTCAGCGCTTCGGTCCGGCCAAGCGCGTAGGCTCGTCGGATAATGGCCTGCATTGAGGCGTCTATTTCCGCAAGTTCATGGTTTTGCAAAGGACTTGCCTCCCTGATCGATCTGTTCAGTACACTGAATTCTAGTCGGATTTTATGTTTCCGAAAACACGGTAGTTCGTGATCATGGACTATTTGAAGATATCGATTCCCCGGCCAAACGAACATTGGACATTTCGACGGGCCGCGTTCCAACGGTCAAAATTATGTGGACTGCATAAGCGGCGAGAACGACCAGGATTCCCACGAATTCAAGCGGTGACAGTAATTCTCGGCCGGCGGAAAAAAAGAAATAGAACAGCGTAAACTTCACCGCAAACAGCCCGACAACGAACAGCAGCAACGGTCGCAGCATTTCGCCCATCGCGGCGAACTCCGGGCGGATCGCTCCGGGCGGATAGGGCGTTCGTATCCGCCGGCGGCGTTTCAGAACGGTTGCGCCGCCAATCGCCGCCGCGAGCGCTATCAAACCAACTCCCAACCAGTCATGCATGTCTTCCATCCTTTATGGTTGCACACGCTCCTGTCGTTCCAGGCGTTCGAACAAGGCGATCGTCCATCGCAGGCGTTCCGCGATATTCCACCATGGCATGGGGACGCCGACTGTGACGGATAGAGGTGTCGTGCGAGTCACGGCGTCCACCAGAAACACCCCTTCCGGGACGCAGTTCCCGCTAAGGCGCCGGAGCGGCAAAATGCAGGCGGCAATGCCGGTCAACACAACCCGGGTTTTTCGCGATGGCGATACGACCGCGCGAGCGGACACGGAGTCCAGCCCACGACGGCGGACCTCCTGCCCGATCTCAGCGTATAACAGGCCAGCCGCCCCAATACCGAGGCGGCAAGCCAGCGGCAAGCGCCCGATGCCGGCGGCCGCACGTCGATAGTGTTCGTCCGCTGTGTCCAATAATCGGCTGACGACCGAGGCAAGGGCAGGGGAATAGGAAGGCGCACCAAGGAAGCTGTCCGGGTCGATACCGGCCTCGGCCAGCCAATCCAGCGGCAGATAGAGGCGATCGTTGCGTGCATCTTCGCCTATGTCGCGGGCGATGTTGGACAGTTGCATCGCCACGCCCAGATCGATCGCCGCCGCCAAACGATCCGGATCGCGCACGCCCATGAGCACGGCCATCATTGCGCCGACAGAGCCAGCCACGCGAACCGCGTAGGCTCGCAAGGCTGCCAGGTCTTGGTATCGACGGCCCTCGGCGTCCTAGGCAAAGCCCTCCAGCAATGCGTCCGGCAGTTCTCGTGGAATGTCGAAGCGCCTGACGGTGGCGGCGAAGGCGCGATCGGTGGCCAGCGGCAGCGGGCTTCCCAGATAGGCTAACGTCAGGCGTTCTCTCAGCAACTCCAGGCTGCCGCTTCCGCTGTCCACCGCATCGTCGGCCTCGCGGCAGAACGCATAGAGTGCAACGGCGGGATCGCGAATGGATTTCGGCAGTAATTTTGCCGCGGCATCGAAACTTTTCGATCCGCCCCGCAGCAGGATTCGGCAGGCATCAAGGTCGGAGGCTTCAAGTTTAGCGAGCGGCTGCATGCGGCACCACACGATCAAGCACCTTGGCGGATGACAGAACCCCTGGAACGCCGGCGCCCGGATGCGTGCCGGCGCCGACCAGATAGAGGCCGTCAATATCCTCACTGCGGTTGTGCGGACGAAACCACGCGCTTTGCAGCAGCACCGGTTCCAACCCGAACGCCGCGCCCTGCCACGCGCACAGCCGGTCCTGGAAATCGAGCGGCGTCATCATGCGCGACGTTACGACATGATTTTCAAGATCCGGTAGCAGCGTATCTGACAAATGCGATGCGATCGCCTGACGATAGGGTTCTGCGGCAGATCGCCAATCCGTGTCGCCGCTAAGGTTCGGCACGGGTGAGAGTACATAGAACGCATCGCAACCATCTGGGGCCAGCGACGGATCGGTCGCGGTGGGGCGGTGAAGGTATAGCGAAAAATCCTTGGCCAACACTTTGCGTTTGAAAATATCGCGGAGCAGTTCGCGGTACCGCGGGCCAAGAAGGATGGTGTGGTGGGCCACGTCGTCATAACGCCGGTTCGTGCCAAAATACCAAAGAAAGAGACCCATTGAATATCGAGCGCGGTCTAATCGGCGGTTGGTCCAGCGCCGGCGGACGGTTGGCGATAGTAGATGTCGGTACGTCCAGGCCGAGTCAGCGTTGGAGACGACGATATCCGCCGCGATCGTTTCGCCGGACGCCATTCCGACGCCGCGGGCGCGACCATCGGTGACGACGATTTGGCTGACCTCCTGATTATAGCGGATGGTGTTGCCTTGCCCTTGTATCAGATTGACCAACCCGCGTACGACCGCCCCGGTGCCGCCCATGGCGAAATGCACGCCCCATTGCCGCTCCAGATACGGGATCAGGGTGTAGATGGCGCTGGCGCTGAACGGATTGCCACCAATCAGCAACGGATGAAAACTGAAGACGATCCGCAGTCGCTCGTCCTTGATGAATTTGCTGACGACAGAATAGACGCTGCGATGCCCGCCGAACCGGACCAAATCGGGAGCAACGCGGGCCATGTCGGTCAACGAGCCGAACGGGACGCTGCCCAGTTCCTCGAATCCGACGCGGCAGGTGGTCTCGCTGAGCCGCATAAAGCGTTCGTAGCCATCGACGTCCGTGGGGGACAGGCGACGGACCTCCTCGCGCATGGCGTTGGGATCGCCGGTGCAGTCGAATGTGGCGCCGTCGTGGAAGCGGATGCGGTAGAAGGGAGAGACGGGTTTCAGCGTCACATCGTCGGCCATGTCCCGGCCGCATAGGCGCCACAGTTCCTCCAGCAGGAATGGTGCGGTCAAGATTGTGGGACCAGCGTCGAAGGTGAACCCGTCCTGGCGAAACACTGATGCCCGTCCGCCGGGGGCGTCCAGCTTTTCCAGCAGCGTGACCCGGTATCCGCGGGCACCCAACCGAATGGCCGCGGCGAGGCCGCCAAATCCCGCCCCGATGACCACCGCATGCGGTTGGGCCGGTCGAGCCGTGAGGTCTGAGGTGGAAAGTGTCAACCCATCCATGCATTGAATGTAAACATGGGATGACATTTTTGGCTAGGGGTGGTCAGCCTCGCCAACGCACCCATAGGTCAAACAGGTGCGCGATCAGAGCCCCGAACAACGCAGCCGGAACCCAGGGCCAGGCCGCCCCAACCCAAGCCGCGCGGATCGCCAGCATCAGGCACAAGCCGGGAAAAAGCATGATGCCGACTTCGGCGTAAACGGGCAGGCGGAACACGGTAGCGATTCGCGTTGAGCCGGGTTCCTGCCAGTCGTTGCCCGCCTCGTCCGAGCCGGCTGTCCCGGCGGCCTGGCATGGGTCCGATCGGTGCCGGCGTCGGAACCACACCGCGAGCGTGAAGCCCTCGATGCAGGTGAACACCAGGACGACATCGATCAGGTGTGGCGAACTGAGCAACCAGAGCACTGTCACGTCGTTATCGGGCGGATCACGGCCGCAAGCTGGTACGCGAAAGCGGGGGCAGAATCCGGCCTTTTCAGTTGCACTTGTCCGGGACGATCCCCTCCAGCAACGCGGCGATGTCTGCCGGCCGTTCTTCATGAGCAAGGTGGCCGAGGCCGCGCAGCGGAACCAGTTCGGCTTTCGGAAGCACGGCGCGCACCCGGTAGGACTCGGATGGGGGCACCATTCCGTCCTGGCTGCCGGTCACCAGGATCAGGCGTGTCGGCAGATATGGTAGATCGCGCACCAGCGGCCTCAGATCCCAGTTCGCCATCAAGGCGAGGGCGCCATGCACATGGCCGGTATTGGCCGTCAGTCGGGCGTATAAACGCATTCCCTCAGCGTCGATGCGGGAGCCGGTCGACCGGATCAGCCGCTCCGCCGACAGACGCGATCCCGCGAGCAGGGTGAACGCCTTCGCGGCGATCCGCGACCCGGCAATCAGCCGAACAACCGGGTTAAAAAAGTCGTTGGACATACCGGGGAATGGCAGAAGGGCACCGTTCAGGCTGACCACGGCGATCGGGGTGATCGAACGGTCCAATGTCATCCGAATCGCGATCGCCGCCCCGGCGGAGTGACCAACCGCGATCATTGATTTTAGGCCCAGTTCCCGCAGCAAAGTGCTGATTCCGGCAGCTACACCCGGCAGCGCGTATCCCGATCCGGTAGCGGGCGAGGCGGTAAACCCGTGACCGGGCAGATCGGGCGCAACGACGGTAAAGTGCGGGATCAACAGGGGCAGAAGGGCGCGAAACGAATGCGTGGACGCCCCGGTTCCGTGAATCAGCAGCACCACCGGGCCGCTTCCCGCGACTTGCACATGCCAACGCAAACCGCCCGCGCCGACGAAGCGGCTGTAGTCCCGGTTGGGCCAGTCCCGGCCGTCCCGTTCCCAGTTCAATCGCTGGCTCATGCGATCGAGGCGGATCGCACCGCTCCGGATAAAGCAGACGCATCGGCGAATGGCAGCGGCAGGTATCTGGCGTCCATGACCTCGGCCAGACGGCGCGCAAACGGGTTGGGACGCGGCGAGGTGTCCACCAAAAGAGACGCAAAACCCGCGGATCGGACAGAACGGGCGACCTCCAGAGCTTCGGCCTCGGCACGCGACCGCCCGCCGGTGCCGTCGCGGGCGATGTTGGCACAGGCGTCGGTCAGCAAGGTGATCACCGGGGTTCGGCCATCGCGGCGAACGGTGTCGGCGAGCGTCATCGCGGCCTCGATCCCGGCGGCGAGCGGCGTGGAACCGCCGCCAGGTAACCCGGCAAGGCTGCGTTTCGCTCGGAGCAACGAGCCGGTGGGGGGAAGTAAAAGGGTGGCGCCATGGCCACGAAACGCGATCAACGCAACCTGGTCGCGCCGCACATAGCAATCGGCGAGCAACAGTTCGACCGCGCCTTTCGCTTCGGCGAGGCGATGTAGGGCGGCTGACCCGGATGCATCGACGGCGAATACCGTCGTGGTGCCGATGCGTTGGCGAAAACGGATGATGCGAAAATCGTCCCGCCGGACTTGGAAGCGGTCGGTGCGGCCCCTCAGTTTCTGCCAGGGGGCAGCGGCTTTCAGGGTCTCCAGAAGATGCAACCGAGCGCCGTTTTTTGGATCGCCGGGGCGGATGCCGATGGGACGGCCGCGTTTGTTGGATGCTTTGAATTGCCCGGCCCGCCCCGGCGTTCGCGCCAAGCCTCGCCCACCGCCGGCCGCTGCGAGACGGGCTATCAGATCGGGTGGCAGGGCAGCCTTGACGGCGTCCAGCACGATGTCTTCCAGCGTTTGGCCGGGCGGGGGTTGTTCGTCTGATTCGGTTTGGTTCGGTGGTTCCGTTTGGGTGTCGGCCTCTTCGCGGGTTTCTTCGGGCGGCGGCATGCAGGTGGCGCGGTGGGCCAGAACCAGGCGTGCCGCAAGGGCGAGATCGGCGTCGGTGATAGGGCTTGAACCGGCCGCGATCCGTGCTGTCCGCAGCGCCAGGATTGGCGCTCTTAAGGACGAGATGCCGAATGCCGCGGCGACGTTGCAGAGGATTTCGGCTGGGAGTGGTCTTTCGGGAGTTTCGGGATGGACGGGCCGGGCGGTTATGGCTCTGCCGCCGCTAATCGTCTGGCTTGATTCGGAGATGGCCAGCGTCTGAGCGGGTCCCTGGATCAAATCCGGGGATGACGGAGTGAGGATTGGCGATTTCGAGAATGTCAGCGTTATAGCAACCGCCATTGACCCCGGTTCGTGCCCCTCATCGTCATGGACCGGCTTGTCCGGGCCAACTATCGCGGCAGAGTGCCGCACCGGGTTGCCTCGACCAGCCGGGCCATGACGACCGCGGGGGGCGCTGGAAACTGGTGCGATGTCCGCCATGGAAACGCCCGTCAGATCCACATGGAATGCGATGCGATCGAGAAGGGGCGCTGGCGGTCGTTCATTCGGGGCAGCGCCCTCGTCCAGCGCCACGACCCCGAAACGGGCCGGCAACGCCGCGGACAAACCATCCCGCTGTAACGTTACGGTGCGGTCGTCCATCGCAGCGCATAGCCGCGACGTTGTGGCGGGATCGATCCGCTCGGCCATCGCCAGCACGACAATCCCGCCGTCGGCTTCAGCAAGGAGGCCTTTCTGCATGATCGGCCGGCCCGCTTGCACCGTCGCGGCGAGATCGATGCCGCCCAGCAGGCGATCATCGCCGACGTGCAAAGGCACCCGCCAAACGGTCGTTCCCAATGGCAGCGCGTCATAAAGCAGCCCCAGAAAGCGATCCCGAACCGGCCCGGGCCCGGCACGAATCACGATGCCGCCAAGTCCGGTCGGGTCGGCGGCGAACAACCTCATTGCATCCATGGCATCGGCCAAGGTGGCCGCGCCGCTCATGGTCCAAACACCTCCTCTACCGCTCGACATACACGGGTACTTGCGATGGCCTCGTCCATCGGGTTCCGGCGCAGCCGGTGTCCCAACACCAGCGGAGCAACGCGTCGCAGGTGCGCGTCGCCAACCGTATCGTTACCGTCCAGGGCTGCAACCGCCCGCGCCGTCCGGATCAGCGTCAACTCACCGCGCAATCCGTCGGTGCCGAGTGTCATGCACAGCCGAGCAGCGCGTTCAAGCGCAGCGTCTGGAACATCGATTGAGGGCAAGAGAGAGCGAGCCGCCACGATCCGCCGCCGGAGCTTATCCTGTGGCTTTTTCCAGGTTTCGGAAAATGCCTCGGGATTGCGTTCGAACGCGTCACGCCGACGGACGACTTCAATGCGGGCGGCGATGTCGCCGGGTGTCCGCACCTCCACCGACAGGCCGAACCGATCGAGCAGTTGCGGACGCAGTTCGCCCTCTTCCGGATTGCCGCTACCGATCAATACGAAGCGGGCGGGGTGGCGTACGCTCAGTCCTTCCCGCTCGACGACGTTTTCTCCAGACGCGGCCACGTCCAGGAGGAGATCGACGAGATGGTCCTCCAGGAGGTTTACCTCATCGATATAGAGGAAGCCGCGATTGGCCCGTGCGAGCAGTCCGGGTTCAAACACCTTCTCGCCGGCCAAGGCACGCTCCAGATCGAGCGCACCCACCACCCTGTCTTCGGTCGCGCCCAATGGCAGATCGACGACCGGCACCGGGGTCGCCACGCTCTTGCCTTTCCCGGCAGCGCGACAGTCGGCACACCAATCGTCGAATGCAGTGGGATCACAGTGGTAGCGGCAGCCGTCCATCGCTTTCATCATCGGCAATACCGCCGCAAGAGCTCGGACGGTGGTGGATTTTCCGGTGCCGCGATCGCCAAAGACCAGCACGCCGCCAATGCTTTGATCCACGGCGGCGACCAGCATCGCCACCTTCATTTCGTCTTGGCCGACGATGGCGGAGAACGGGAAGGTGGCGCGCGCCATCAGAAGCCCCACCCGGTGCCGGGGTCCCGGGCGAGACTGCACGGATCAATGTGAGGGTGGTAACGCACCCGATATTTATCAGTCTCGGACGACCATACGTCAAGAGATGTTGTCAGTTCCAGGTGGCGAAAATGTCTATATGAAGTGACATTCCAGGGATCAATCATCTTCCCCGCGCGACGCGTGCCAAATCAGGTGATCCAACATCTCCGCACTCCGGGAAACCGAGATACGAATTGCCTCCAACATCTTCGGCATCAAGGCCGGATCGACGCCATCAACGATCTCCAAGGCCGCAAGCTGAGCGTTCTCGACCATCGTTGACAGCAGATTCCGAAACATCAGGTCGGCCTTGGAATCGAGCCGCCGGGACATCGGCCGGTGCTGTGCCACCACGCCTTCCTGGAATCGCTTACGGGCGATGTGGGCCGCCTTCCGTTCGGTGAGGTCGGTAAACATCAGGAC
>CAIZFE010000014.1 GCA_903932145.1 uncultured Rhodopila sp.
GCGGCGCGGGAGTTTGGGTTGGCGCGGAAGACGGTGAGCAAGATGCTGGAGTATTCGGTGCCGCCTGGCTACCAGCGGCAGCAGCCTGTACGGCGACCGAAGCTTGGCCCCTGGCAGGGCGTGATCGACGCGATCCTTGAGGACGACAAGCAGCGTCCGCGCAAGCAGCGGCACACGGCCAAGCGGATCTTGGAGCGGCTTCGAGCTGAGCACGGCTATACCGGCGGCTACACGATTGTGAAGGACTACGTGCGCTCGTCGAAGATCGGCGGCCAGGAGATGTTCATCCCGCTGACCCACGCGCCGGGCGAGGCGCAGGCCGATTTTGGTGAAGCCCAAGTGGTGATTGCCAGCGTGGAGCAGAAGGCGCACTTCATGGCCTTCGATCTGCCGCACTCGGACGACTGCTTCGTGCAGGCTTTTCCAGGCGAGACGACGGAGGCCTTCCTCGAAGCACATGTGCGCGCCTTCGAATACTTCGGCGGCGTTCCAAGGCGGATTCTCTACGACAACACCAAACTCGCCGTGGCCAGGATCCTTGGTGACGGCCAACGGAAGAAGACGCGGGCTTTCTCCGAGTTGCAGAGCCACTATCTGTTCGCCGAGAAGTTCGGCAGGCCGGCCAAGGGCAACGACAAGGGGAAGGTCGAAAACCTGGTCGGATACTCGCGGCGCAACTTCATGGTGCCGATTCCGCGCGCGGCAAGCTGGGAGGCGCTCAACGAACAGTTCGTTCGCGACGCCATGGCGCGCCGCGCGCAGCGGCTGCGCGGCCACAAGGAGACCATCGGTGAACGCTTCGAGCGCGACCGCGCCGTGCTGCTGCCGCTGCCAGCGGCTCGCTTCGAGGCATGCGATAAGACCACCGCGCGCGTCAGCTCCATCTCGCTGGTTCGCTACCGCACCAACGACTACTCGGTGCCCACGCAGTACGGCCACCGTCAGGTGCTGGTCAAGGCTTACGTCCACCGCATCGTGATCGTAGCGGGGAGCGAGGTTATCGCCGAACACCAGCGCAGCTACGAACGCGAAGCCGCCATCTACGATCCGCTGCACTACCTGGTTCTGCTCGAACACAAGAGCCGCGCTCTGGACCAGGCCGCGCCGCTTGCTGGCTGGCAGTTGCCCGAGTGCTTCGCTCAACTGCGCCGGCTGCTGGAGGCGCGACTGCACAAGCACGCTGGCCGCGAGTACATCCAGGTGTTGCGATTGCTTGAGACCTTCGCTCTCGAAGAAGTGACCCATGCCATCGAAGACGCGCTGCGAATATGCACCATCAGCTTCGATGCCGTACGACACCTGGTGCTATGCCGCATCGAACGAAGGCCGCCGCGGCTGGACATGGCTAATTGGCCGCATCTACCGCTTGCCCAAGTGCGCACTACGCAGGCTGCCGACTACATGAGCCTGCTGTCGATGCCCACGGCTGAACCGCCCACACTGGAGGCTACGCTATGAGCGCAACGACTGCCGACACCCCGCAGGTTCTTCTCGAACATCATCTGAAGGCTCTGCGGTTGCCCACCATGCTGCGCGAGTACGACAAGCTGGCCCGCACATGTGCAGTTGAGAAAGCTGACTTCCCGCACTATCTACTGCGGCTCACCGAGTTGGAACTGCTCGATCGCGACCGCCGCGCTACGGAGCGCCGTATCCGTCAGGCGAAGTTCCCGGTGGTGAAGAGCCTCGACAGCTTCGACTTCCTCGCCATCCCCGTGCTGAACAAGACGCTGGTCCTCGAACTGGCACGATGCGAGTACCTGACCCGCAAGGAGAACATCCTGCTGCTCGGCAACAGCGGCACCGGCAAGTCGCACATCGCCCTGGCGCTGGGCCTGGCCGCATGTCAGCGCGGGCATCGCGTTCGCTTCATCACC
>CAIZFE010000015.1 GCA_903932145.1 uncultured Rhodopila sp.
AACTGTATCTGAGACCGATCGGGACGCAGCAGACGGATACCTTCACTCATCGAATCGCCTCCGGGCTTTGCAACAGCGAATCGCAAAACCGGAGCGAAGGGAATCCTCAAAATGAACCATGGAAATAACATCCCCGCGGGGATTGGATTACAGCCTCGAAGGCGCACCATCCATGTCTTGGTTTACACTCATGAAAGACGTGGATGCCGACCGGAGCCTGTGCCCGGGCTTGACGGAGTGAGGCCAGCCGGGAGTCGGCATCAAAGTGGATTGGTAAAAGACGAACCTCACATCAGATTGGCAGCGTTTCAGATCGTCAAAATTCGCTTTGTTCGGTCCATGACGGCCGGCCGGATCAAGTCCAAATTCGTGCGGGCAGACGGCGTCCGTGCGGGATGATTCCGGCCGGATCAGGAAAATCTGAATATTTTTACGACAATATTCGGCCGCGGATGGTGATGTGACTGCATCCGGCCAATGCTCTCTGGCTCAATTCGGGTCGCGACCATTTGGTAAAATAGAGGCCAAATTAGGCGATTTCGGTAGGCTCCGGCTGCGTCACCCGAATGGAAAGACGGCAATGCAGCATTTTCGTCCGACAATATCGGAATAAATGTTCAATTTGGATTACGAACTAGTGGACAACGCCGAATGAACATCCTATTGGTGCGAAATTCTAACGGAGACTGACGAAGTGGAAGACCAACTTATAACCCTGACGGCGCAGATCGTATCGGCCCACATTGCCAACAACAATGTTGCCGCTACTCAACTGCCGGCGTTTATCCGGGGCGTGCATCAGGCACTTGCCTCCGTTGGGCAAGCCGAGGCCGAACCGGTCAAGCCGGAACCGTCTGTATCGATCAAGAAGTCAATCTTCCCCGATCATATTCTGTGCCTCGATTGCGGCGGCAGCTTCAAGATGCTGAAGCGCCACATCGGTGCGGATCACGACATGACGCCCGAAGAATATCGTGCGAAATGGGACCTGCCGTCCAACTACCCGATGGTTGCACCCGATTATGCCGCGACGCGGTCCGAACTGGCCAAGGCCAGTGGCCTCGGCCGTAAGGTTGAGGTTGTGGCGCCGCCGGCGAAGAAGCGCGGCCGTCCCCGCAAGAGCTAAAACGAAGCCGACTCGCATCGGTTTTATCCAACAGCCCGGCGCAATGCGTCCGGGCTGTTTTGATTCAGGACCCTGGATGGTTCAGGGGGAGGCGTCCGGCGCCGACGCCCCCTTTATCGATCCCCGAAGATATACACTCGTAATTTAGGCCGGAACCGATTGTCGCATACACCACGCGGCGATCTGCGCATGCGTCGCGAACCAGCAGCCCCCCTTTCGCTTCATGTGACCGATTAATCTGGCCAGTAACGGCAGCCGGGACCGGTGGCCAATGATGTGTGGGTGCATGGTCAGCAGAAACAGGCCGCGTTCGTCCCAGGCGCCGTCGAATTCGGCCGTGAAGATTTCCTCCACCGCGGACGGTGGCGTATAGGGCCGAAGACCCGAGAATCTCAGCATGTTGAAATACACAGCATCGTCGCGAATCCATTCCGGCGGAAGTTCGATAATGCCGGTGGGGACGCCCTGATCTTCCAGTTCATAAGGGTCGTCGTCGGCCATCAGGCTGCTGTCGTACAGCAGCTTCATTTCCCGGATAATATCGAGTGTGTTCACCGAGAAATCCCAGCTTGCCGTGCGGATACCCACCGGTTCGACACCGCTGATCTGCGCAAGTGTATCGCGTGAACGCAGCGTCAGCTCTCGCTCCGCCTCGCGGGGCAGCGCTGTATTGACCTCATGTATCCACGAGTGAATGCCGATCTCATGCCCGTCGCCGGCGAGCGAACGCACCTCGTTAGGGTGCAGCAGTGCCGAGACCGCGGGATAGAAGAATGTCGCCGGAACGGACTCCCGTTCCAGCAACGACCGGATGCGCGGAATAGCCTGTCGCGCGCCATACTGACCCTGGCTGATCCGCATCGGGCTCGGGTCGTTGTCGCGCAGCGGAATCGTCTCGTGATCCGCATCGAAACTGATCGCCACGGCACAGCGCGCGCCGTCCGGCCACGCCGCCGGCTTCAGGCTTCGGCCGGCACGGGCCCGGCCAACCATTGTACGCCAGGTTTGTTCGGGCCACTGCCACGGTTCGATGCTCATGCCGTCTCCTCACTGATATCGGCGCCGGCTGTTTCCGCCCGGACGCAAAGGACCGGGTATCCATCCGGCGCTGTCGGCGTCATGCTGCACCGAGTTCGCCCTATCGGAAAGAGTACGCATGTCGGATCAAGATGGCCTTCAGTCGCTGGACCTCACCCGGGCCGCTGACCCAGCGACATGGAGCGCGGAGGAGATGCTGGCGGCCTTCGCCCGCCGCCAGCTCACGCCCGTTGATGTCTTGCAGGCCGTCACCGAACGAGTGGTTCGGCTGAACCCCGGATTGAATGCTTTCGCGGTGATGAACCCGAACGCGCTTCAGGCCGCCGGGGAGAGCGCGTCGCGCTGGCAGGCCGGGCGGCCGATTGGGATGCTTGATGGTGTCCCCTGCACGGTGAAGGACCTTGTCGATTTGGGCGGCTTCCCGACAAGGCGCGGCAGCCGGACCACCTCGACCGACCCGGTGCCCGATGACGCGCCGATGGTGATGGGATTGCGGGCGGCCGGGGCGGTCATTTTGGGTAAAACGACAACCACCGAATTTGGCTGGAAATCTCCGGGAGATTGTCCCTTGCATGGCATCACCCGGAACCCGTGGAACCAAGCCTACACCACCGGCGGGTCCTCGTCCGGTGCGGGCGCGGCCGGCGCTGCCGGATTTGGGCCGCTGCATATCGGCACCGACGCCGGCGGATCGGTCCGCATTCCGGCGGCATGGTGCGGATTGGTAGGTCTGAAACCCACCTACGGCCGTATCCCGCAATGGCCGGCCAGCGCTTTCGCCAGTGTGTCGTGTGCCGGTCCAATGACCCGCACGGTTCGCGACGCCGCGCTGATGTTATCCGCGATGGCACGCTGGGATCTGCGCGATCCGTTCTGCCTGCCGGACGATCCGAGGGATTGGACCGACGGAATCGAAGCCGGAGTCGCCGGCATGACGATTGGCGTCTTGAACAACCCCGGTTTCGACGCCCCCGTCGATCCGGATGGTATCGCCGCCGTCGAACGTGCCGCGGCGCTGCTGGCCGATGCCGGTGCTTATGTGGAGCAGGTCGATGCCAACCTTCCGGACACCAGCGCCGTGTTCGGCCGGGTCTGGGGCGCGGCGTTGTCGCGTTTGGTCGCGGGAATGCCGTCGCAAATGGCGGGACTGCTTGACCCCGGCATCCGCGAGGTCGCCGGGGCTTTAGGCGGCATGACCGCGATCGAATTCATGGACTCCGAGGCCACCCGCGCCAATGCCGCGCACGCCATGGCTCGGTTACACCAACGCTACGACCTGGTTCTTTGCCCGACTGTTCCGGCGGGCCCGCCGCTGGCCGACGCCCCGACGCTCGATCCCGTCCGAGCGCTCTGGACGCAATGGGCGCCGTGGACCTTCACGTTCAATCTGACGCGGCAGCCGGCGATCTCGGTGCCGATGGGGCGCCGAACGGACGGGCTGCCGAATTCGGTGCAGATCGCGGCGGCCCAGTTCCGCGACGACCTGGTGCTACGGGCGGCGCGGACGATCGAACTGGCGCAGCCATTCGAGATGGCGGATTTGGACTGATTGGACTTGTGTAACGGCTGGCGGTCCTAGATCCGCGCCAGATCGACCGTAACCGTGTGGTCCAGGGGGCCGTGCCCCTCTCCGAACCCTGGCGCCGCGGTAATCGCAGCCCGCACGTAAGCCCGGGCACGAATCACCGAGTCGCGGATGCTCAGTCCTTGAGCGAGGCCGGCGGCCACGGCCGATGCCGTCGTGCAGCCTGTTCCATGGGTATGTCGGGTTTGGATGCGCGGGGCGGAGAACACCTCGATACCGGCTGGTGTCGCCAGCAGATCGACGACTGTGTCAGACGCCAGGTGGCCGCCCTTCAGCAGCACAGCCGCAACGCCGAGCGATAGAATCGCCGCGGCGGCCACATGCATGTCCGCCTCGGTGCGGATGGATAAGCCGGTTAAAGCCTCAGCCTCCGGTAGATTGGGCGTGACGACAGCGGCCCGCGGCAGCAGTAACCGCCGTAAAGTGTCCACCGCCGAATCGGCCAACAGAGCGTGTCCGCCCTTTGCCACCATGACAGGGTCCAGCACCACGGGCACAGCCGGTGCGAAGTCCGTCAAGGCCGAGCGGACGGTTTCGATTGTCGCGGCATCACCGAGCATGCCGATTTTGATGACGTCGGCGCCGATGTCGCTCATGACGACATCGATCTGCTGGCGGATGAAATCGGCCGGCACCGGCATCACGCCGAACACGCCCATGGTGTTTTGCGCGGTCAGGGCCGTGATCGCCGTGGCCGCGAACCCACCCAGCGCGGTGATCGCCTTGATATCCGCCTGAATGCCCGCACCGCCGCCCGAATCCGAACCGGCGATGACCAGTACGCGGCCCTTAATCATGACATCGCTGCCAGATCGGACGCCATCAGGCCACGGCGTCCCGCACCCGGGTGGCCGCAGCGATCGTCTCGCACAGCGAATCCACGATTTCCGAAACAACGGCGAGGTCTTCGCCCTCGGCCATGACCCGGACCAACGGTTCGGTGCCACTCTCTCGGATCAGCACCCGGCCGGTCCCGTTCAACCGAATCTCAGCCGCCCGGATGGCCGTTTGGACGCGGTCTTCGCGCAACGGAGAAATCCCGCTGAACCGGACATTTTTCAGCCGCTGGGGCAGGCGTTTGAACACTTGGAGCACTTCCGACGCCGGCCGCTTCTGCTGCACCAGCACCGCCAGCACCTGCAAGGCCGCCATCAGCCCGTCGCCGGTGGTGGCGAAATCCGAGAGAATCAGATGGCCGGATTGCTCACCGCCGACATTCAGACCGGCGGCACGCATCTGTTCGGCGACATAGCGATCACCAACCTTGGTGCGGTGCAAATCCAAACCGAGGTCGCCCAAATGACGCTCTAACCCAAGGTTTGACATGACCGTCGCAACGACGCCGCCGCCGCGCAGAGTGCCTGCCTGATGCCAGGACTGTGCGATTAGTGCCAGAATTTGATCGCCGTCCACGACTTCCCCGGTTTCGTCCGCGACGATCAGGCGATCCGCGTCGCCATCCAGTGCGATTCCCAAATGCGCCCCGTGCTCGAGAACCTGAGCGCACAGAAAGGCAGGCACCGTCGAGCCGCAGCCTTTATTAATATTGAAACCGTCAGGGGTGACGCCGACGGGGATGACCGTCGCCCCCAACTCCCACAACACCGTCGGTGCGACCTTGTAGGCCGCGCCGTTCGCGCAATCGACGACGATGCGCAGCCCGTCCAGCCGTGAACCGCGCGGGAAGCTGGCCTTGGCGACCTCAATATAACGTCCGGCGGCATCCTCGAGCCGGGACGCGCGTCCGAGCAGATGCGAGTCGGCGAGACGGTCGCCAAAGGCGCTGTCCATCAGCGCCTCAATCTCAAGTTCCACCTGATCCGACAATTTGGTGCCATCGGGGCCGAACAGCTTGATGCCGTTGTCCTCGTACGAATTGTGCGAGGCGGAGATCATGACGCCGAGATCGGCGCGCAAGGACCGCGTCAGCATCGCCACGGCCGGGGTGGGCAGCGGTCCCACGAGGGTGACATCCATGCCGGCGCCGATAAAGCCGGCGGTCAGCGCCGGTTCGATCATGTAGCCGGACAGGCGCGTATCCTTACCGATCACGACGCGATGGCGGTGATCACCGCGTGTGAATATCAACCCGGCGGCCTGTCCCAGCCGCAAAGCAGTCCCCGCCGTCATCGGGTCAGTATTGGCCTTGCCCCTAATCCCGTCCGTGCCAAACAGGCGCCGCGTTTTCGTCATCGGTCTGCCTTTGCCATTGTGTCAGTGCCGCTCCGTTCGTACCATGTAATACAACCCATGGTAACGGGGAAGCGGGACCGTGCCTTATTCGAACAATGCATGCCAAACAACAATTGCTTGCGCGGTTTCCCGAACGTCATGCACGCGTAGGATCGATGCCCCGTGCAGCACCGCGAACAGACCGGCGGCGAGTGATCCCGGCATACGCCGGTCGGCTTGCGCTTCACCTGTGATATTGCCGATGAACCGCTTGCGCGAAACACCGGCCAAAATCGGAAAGCCCAGACTGGCGAGCGCGGGCAGTCCGCGCAGCAGGGAAGGGGCGTGCTCCGGCCCCTTGGCGAAACCAATCCCGGGATCCAGGGCGATTTGTTCGGGACGAATCCCGGCCTGAATGGCCGCTTCGACCCGCTCCGACAGCTCCGCCCGCACGTCCGCAACAACATCGTCATAGTGTGCCAGTGTACCCATGGTGGCGGGTGTGCCGCGCATATGCATCAGCACGACCGGAGCGCCGAACCCGGCGACCACCCCCGCCGCGAGGGGATCATGCGCGAGCCCGGAAACGTCATTCACGATCCGGGCACCTGCTTGCAGGGACATCCGCATCGTCGCTGCGTTGCGTGTATCGACTGACACCAGAACGCCTTGCCGCGCCAACGCTTCGATCACGGGCAGCACCCGGTCTTGTTCCATTTCGACGGACACCGCGTCAGCACCGGGCCGTGTGCTCTCCCCACCCACGTCAATAATGTCTGCGCCGTCTTCAACCATCGCGAGACCATGATCGATCGCGGAGCGGGGATCGATACGCCGCCCGCCATCGCTGAAACTATCAGGCGTCACGTTGAGAATGCCCATGACCCGGGTCCGATCAAGCGTAAGACCGGCCCATTGAGGCCGGGTTCGGATCACGACAGCGGCTTGCAATGCGGGCATGCGAATCACACTTAAGAACGACGGCGGAAAAGATATGTCCTGGCGGGAGTCGAGGCCTAAGGCAAACCTCGCCCCCAGTTAGGCTCGTTGCTTCGTTTCAGACCGCGGTCAAGAGGGTGACGGACGAATCAGCCTGTGGAGCTAATAAGAATATGCTTCGAGCGTTGGGCCGGCCCACTGCAACTCTCGCTCCTTTGTCCGCGCGCAGAACAAGCAGGTGCCTTCCGATGCAGCAATGGCTGCTCAGGTAGGGATCATACAAAGATTTTCAGCCACTGTGTCCGGTGAGTGGTGTAGCGTTTCACTGGTGCCAGGATAACGGGAACGTAGACGGTACGTGTTAACGATTTGGTAAGCATATTGGGTGTATGACGATACGGTTGACGGCATCGAGGTTTGGTGATGCCAACGACGTCGGGATGCACATCACGGGTTAGGAGGCGCGGATGCACCTGACTGCCGGGAGTCAATTAACCGCCAAAAGGCGGATGTCCGAACAGCGGCCCGCACCGGCTATCATCCGGCGCGGCACTTTGTTTTGTCTTGATGCTTCGATTTTTTCTGATCTGTCGATTTTTCTCAGTCGTGTTACGATTTTTCTTGAATGGCGACGCGGCAAATTTCACTATTCCGTGATTAACGGAAATGCGGCGCCTTTGTCGGCTGGCGGGTTCGGCTTCAGCCATCTTCCAAACCATGTAGTTCCGTTCTCGATTTTTGCGGTTGTCTCTCCCGGTTCTGCCGCACGAGGAGGTGATATATGATACTTAAAACCAATCTGGCTGGTCTTGGTTTCGGACCGGAGGAAGAAAGATTAATGCAAATGACAGCGGTTTATCTGGCAGAGTGCTGGTCGATATCTCGACTGCGAGTGCCAGCATGATGCGAATCGGCGAAAAAATTCACGCGATGAATTCCCCGTACGCTACGGTTGCACCCATCTTGCATGGATCGGGGCGAACAAACCCCGCTGACCGTGGCACCACCCATAGCACAGGAGCGGCCGATGCAGCCTCTCGATGATATCTTCACCGCCTATGCGAGAACGTTCGAAGCCCATCGTGAGGCTGAGATCTCGCTGGCGGAATACCTGGACGCCTGTAAGAGGGACCCGTTGGTTTATTCGACGGCGACGGAACGTCTTCTGGCCGCGATCGGTGAGCCGGAAATGGTCGATACCTCTAAAGATCCCCGCCTCGGCCGGATCTTTATGAATAGGACGATCCGGGCCTATCCGGCGTTCAGCGAATTTTACGGCATGGAAGAGACGATCGAACGCATCGTCGGTTTCCTGAGGCATGCCGCGCAGGGTCTCGAAGAGCGCAAGCAGATCATGTACCTGCTGGGTCCGGTTGGCGGCGGCAAGTCGTCTTTGGCCGAACGCCTGAAGGCACTGATGGAGACGTTCCCCATCTATGTACTGAAAGCCGGTAACGACCTGAGCCCGGTGTTCGAAAGCCCGCTCGGCCTGTTCGATCCGGAACGGATGGGTTCCATGCTACAGGATCGCTACGGCATCCCCACCCGCCGGCTGACCGGCATGATGAGTCCGTGGTGTCTGAAGCGCCTGGACGAGTTCAACGGCGATATCTCGCAATTCCGGGTGCAGAAGCTGATCCCGTCGCGGCTGCGTCAGGTCGGCATCGCGAAGACCGAACCGGGTGACGAGAACAACCAGGATATTTCGTCGCTTGTGGGTAAGGTCGATATCCGCAAGCTGGAAATGCACGCGCAGAATGATCCTGACGCCTACAGCTACTCTGGCGGCTTGAACCGCGCGAACCAGGGCATGCTCGAATTCGTCGAAATGTTCAAAGCGCCGATCAAGATGCTGCACCCGTTGCTGACCGCAACGCAGGAAGGCAACTACATCGGCACGGAAAACATCGGCGCCATCCCGTTCCAGGGCATCATCATGGCCCACTCCAACGAATCGGAGTGGCAGTCGTTCAAAAACAACAAGAACAACGAAGCCTTCATCGACCGCATCTACGTCATCAAGGTTCCGTACTGCCTGCGAGTGACCGAAGAGCAGAAAATCTACGAAAAGCTGGTTTCGCGGTCGGAGCTTGGCGATGCCCCCTGCGCCCCGGCGACATTGGAAATGCTGGCTCGGTTTTCCGTGCTGTCCCGGCTGAAGCGGCATGAGAACTCCACGCTGTATGCGAAGATGCGGGTCTATGATGGAGAAAGCTTGAAAGAGACCGATCCGCGGGCGCGGTCCTTGCAAGAATACAAGGATACGGCCGGTGTCGAGGAAGGCATGGATGGGGCGTCCACCCGCTTTGCATTCAAGGTGTTGGCGGCGACGTTCAACCACGACACGACGGAAATCGCGGCCGACCCGGTCCACCTGATGTATGTGCTGGAACAATCGATCCGGCGCGAACAGATGCCTCAGGAGGCCGAGAAACGTTACCTGGAATTCATAAAGGGTGAACTTGCGCCGCGTTACGCCGAATTTATCGGTAATGAGATTCAAAAGGCCTATTTGGAATCGTATCATGACTACGGGCAGAACCTGTTCGACCGGTATGTGTCGTACGCGGACGCCTGGATCGAGGATATTGACTTCAAAGACGCCGATACCGGACAACTGCTGAACCGGGAACTGCTCAATCAGGAATTGACCAAAGTCGAAAAGCCGGCCGGGATCGCAAACCCGAAGGATTTCCGGAATGAGGTGGTCAAATTCTGCCTGCGTGCCCGAGCGAACAACAACGGAAAAAATCCGTCATGGACGAGCTATGAGAAGGTCCGGGATGTGATCGAACGTCGTATGTTCAGTCAGGTCGAGGAATTGCTGCCGGTCATCAGCTTCGGATCGAAAAAAGACGGTGATACTGAGAAGAAACACACCGAATTTGTGGAGCGGATGACAGCCCGTGGCTACACTGAACGGCAGGTTCGGCGTCTTGTTGAATGGTATATGCGCGTGAAGCAGGCGGGCTGAGTATGCCCGTCCTTTACCGAGAGGTCTAACAGGCACGCAATGCACATAGTTGACCGCCGACTAAACCCAAGTGGCAAAAACCTGGCGAACCGCCAGCGCTTCATGCGGCGTGCGAAAGCGCAAATTCGCAAGGCGGTGCATGAAAGCGCCGGCAGCCGCAGCATTAAAGACGCCGATGAAGGCGGCGAGGTGGTGTTGCCCGCTCAGGGCGTGAACGAACCGACGTTCCGGCGCAGCAGCAGCGGCGGAATTCGCGACCACCTGCTGCCCGGTAACAAGGAATACATTGCCGGAGATACGATTCAGCGGCCGCCCCGAGGTGGGGGCGGCAGCGGATCGGAAGGCGCGCCGGACGGAGAAGGGGAGGATGATTTTCGCTTTGCCCTCTCGCGCGAGGAATTCGTCGATCTGTTTCTTGAAGACCTGGAATTGCCTGATCTGGCAAAACGCCGGGTCGTGAATGCGGAGGCGCTGGTTTATCACCGCGCCGGTTACTCGGTCAGTGGCTCCCCTGCCAATCTGGCGCTGAACCGGACAGTGCGGAACAGCATGTCCCGCCGTATCGCCTTGCGCCGGCCGAAGCCCGAGGAATTGCAGGCGCTGTTGGATGAGATTGAGGCGCTGGATCCCGCCGATGAGATCAAGCGCCTGGAACTGCAGGAAGAATACGCCCGCAAGAAACGCCGCACCGGCATCATTCCCTACATCGACCCGCTGGACGTGCGCTACCGGCGGTTCGAGCCTCACCCGAAGCCGGTGGCTCAGGCGGTGATGTTTTGTCTGATGGATGTGTCCGGTTCGATGACCGAACACATGAAGGATCTGGCAAAGCGTTTCTATGTGCTGCTGTACATCTTCCTGAAGCGGCGGTACAAGAACGTCGAAGTTGTGTTCATTCGCCACACGCATCAGGCGTCCGAGGTCGATGAAGACACATTCTTCAACAGCCCGGAAACCGGTGGCACCGTCGTCTCCACCGCTCTGGAGGAAATGCAACGGGTGATTCAGGAACGCTACAGCCCGGACAACTGGAACATCTACGCGGCTCAGGCGTCGGACGGTGACAACACCGCCAGCGACAACGACAAGACCGCCGCGCTGCTGACCAAGGTGCTACTGCCGGCCTGCCAGTACTACGCGTATTTGGAGGTTGGCCGGGACTCGGAACACTTCCCGCCGGGCTTCATCCGGCGCGACAGCGATCTGTGGCAGACTTACTCGACCATTATCCGAGCCGGTGCGCCGATGGCGATGCGGAAAGTGGGACATCGAAGGGACATCTATCCGGTGTTCCGGGAGTTGTTTGCGAAGAAAACGGGGACGGAGGCCGCAGCCGAATGAGTAGCACATTGATCCGAGCGGAACGGCCGCTGTTCGAAGGCGCTGACTGGGAATTTGGCACCATTCAGCGCAGCTACGAAGAGATCGAAAAGATCGCTCTGAAGGAAATGGGCCTCGACGTTTACACCAACCAGATCGAGGTCATCGGCACCGAACAGATGCTGGATGCGTATTCCTCGATCGGGATGCCGCTGTTTTACAAGCATTGGTCGTTCGGGAAGCATTTCTCCCGGCATGAGGCGATGTACCGCACCGGCATGCAGGGGCTGGCCTACGAGATCGTCATCAACTCCAACCCGTGCATCAGCTACATCATGGAAGAGAACACCGCCATGATGCAGACGTTGGTGATGGCGCATGCCGCGTTCGGGCATAACCACTTCTTCAAGAACAACTATTTGTTCCAGCAATGGACCGACGCCAACGGAATTCTGGACTACCTGGAGTTCGCCAAAGACTACATCTCGCAGTGCGAAGAACGCTATGGTGAGGTCGCGGTCGAGCGCCTGCTGGACGCCGCGCATGCGTTGATGAGCCAGGCGGTGCACAAATATCCCCGCAAGCGCGCCGCCGACCTGCGGTCGGAGGAAAAGCGCGAACGCGAACGCCGCGAACACGACGAAAAAGTCTTCAACGATCTGTGGCGAACGGTGCCGGGCAAAGAGAACACGCGGCAAGACCCGACCGCGGCGGAACAGCGCAAGGCGCTGCTGGAACTGCCACAGGAAAACATCCTGTACTTCATGGAGAAAAGCGCTCCCAGGTTGGCACCCTGGCAACGCGAAATTCTCCGGATTGTCCGCATCATCGCGCAGTATTTTTACCCGCAGTCGCAGACCAAGGTGATGAACGAAGGCTGCGCGACCTACACCCACTACACCATCATGAACCGGCTACACGAAAAGGGGTTGCTGACCGACGGCGCGATGGTGGAGTTCCTGTCATCGCACACCAACGTCGTGTTCCAGCCCGAATTCGACGATCGCCGCTATAACGGCCTGAACCCCTACGCGCTCGGTTTTGCCATGATGCAGGATATCGAACGCATTTGCACGGTGCCGACGGCCGAGGACAAACAGTGGTTCCCGCACATCGCCGGATGCAACGACCACATGAACGTACTGCGGGACGTGTGGGCGAACTACCGCGACGAAAGCTTCATCCTGCAATACCTCAGCCCCAGATTGGTGCGCCATTTCAGTCTGTTCCACGTTATGGACGATTCGAATGAACCGAACCTGCGGGTCGAGGCGATTCATGACGAACGTGGCTACCGAAAGATTAAGCAGGCTCTGGCGAAACAATACGATGTGTCGTGGAATTCCGCCGATATCCAGGTCGTCGATGTCAATCTGGCGGGTGACCGGCGTCTGATCCTGCATCATCGCGCGCTGAACCGCGTGTTGTTGGAGGAGAAGGATGCGCGGTTGGTGCTACAACATCTGGCCGATCTGTGGGGCTACGATGTGCTGATGAAAGAGGTCGATCCCGCCACGGACGCAGTCCTGAAGGAACACTCGGCATCGCCCAAGCCGGGCATTGTTCGGATTGAGCCGGGTTAAACATGATTGGGGACGGCGTTCGAACCGTCCCCACAATCCCGGTTAGTTCAGCCGCAGATCGATCAGGTGCTTCGGATCGGCCTGAAGTTCGCCCTTCTCCACCCGCTTGACGATGTCTGTCAGTGCGGCGTTCGCAGGCGTCGCCATACCGATTTCCTCGCCCTTGCGGGTGATGAAACCGTTCAGGAAATCGATCTCCGTCCGGCGGCCCTTGACCATATCCTGGCCCATTGACGGACGATGCTCCCCGCCGCCAGCCTTGCTGACTTCGGCCAGCCGGTGCTCGTCGTATTCGCGGATGGCCGCGGCATCGCCTTCGCCGGCACGCGCGATCACTTCCGGATCAATATGGTGGACTTCCTCCAGTTCATATCCCAGAGCCTGACCGACGCGGATCGCCTCGCTGCCGAGACGGGCGCCAAACCGGCGCAGGGTGTCATTGCGAAGAATGTCCTTGCTGATCAGACCGGTGCTGGCGGACATGCCGTTCGCCATCGCGTTGGTCACCAGTTTCGACCAGCGCTCACCCCACAGGTTCGATGTCGCCAGCGCCGAATCCGTCAGCGCAACCAAACGCCGCACTTCCTCCAATCGTTCGGTGATCCGACCGTGCACTTCACCGGTGCGAAACACCGTGTGTTTGTCGCCGCTTTTGCCCGCCGCGCGGCGGACGTGGCCGGGCTCGCACAGATCGACGGTGATGGAGCTGGCGATGCAGCCCAAAACCTTGCCCCATCCCACGACGCCGGCGATGGTTTCCTCGTTCATGCAGTTCTGCAACGAAACGATGAAGCCGTTCGGTGCGAGGTATTGCGAGATCATGACCGTCGCCCACTCGGTGTCGTACGACTTCATGCAGACGAACGCGATATCGAACGGTTTTTCTTTCGCCGCTTGTTGCAGTTCCGTCAGATGCAGCGCGCGCACCGGCGTGGACCACTCCGGCACGTCGCGGATATGCGAGACTTTCAGGCCATGCGCCTTCATGGTTTCCACATTCGCCGGCCAGGGATCGATGAATGTGACGTCCTCGCCCGCCCGAGCCATGTGTGCCCCGGCATAGGCGCCGACCGCGCCGGTGCCCATAATTGCGATCTTGTAGCCCATGTTTCTCTCTCCTTCTGTCTCTGTCCGGACGCAGTCTGCCAACCGGCGCGGGAAACGCAACCGCTGGCGCGGAACGATCATGTTGCACTGCGGAAAATAGTTACGAGAGTTTACAAATTTCACGATCCCGCCAGGGGACTGGTCTGACGGCTAAGGGGCACAAACTCTTGAGCATCAGGCTGGAGCAAGACGCGGTGACGGTGCAATTAAGGTGGTGTGTGTTGGCCCTGCTAGGAGGCCTCCTCAGCGGATGGCATGCCTACGCCGCGCCGCCCCCGGATGTTCCCGTTAGCGTCGCCAAAGTCCTGATCCAGGACGTCCCGGAATATCTGACCGGTCTGGGCACCGTGCAGCCCTTGAACGTGGTGCAAATCAAGTCGCAGGTGAATGGCACCCTGATCGCCCTGCCCGTGCCAGAGGGTCACGAGGTTCATAAGGACGACATTGTCGCCGAGATCGATCCACGTCCTTACAAGGCGGCTCTCGACCAGGCGACGGCCCAGCGGGATGAGGACGCCGCGCTGCTGCAAAGTGCCACGCTCGATCTGCATCGATACGAAGACCTTGCCAGGCGTAACTTTGCATCGGTCCAACAGGTGGACGATCAACGGGCGACCGTGAACAAGGACACGGCCGCTGTTGCGGTGGACACGGCCCAGATGGAAACGGCGCAAATCAACCTCGGGTATTGCATTATTCGCGCGCCCTTCGATGGGCGGATCAGCTTTTATTCGATCACTGTTGGAAACGTTATCCAGGCCGCAAGCCAATCGGGGATAATATCCATCGCGCAAGATAAGCCGATTTCGGTTAATTTCACGCTGCCGGAATCTGATCTGACACGCATTCAGGACGCGAGGGCGAAGGGCCCCATCCCGGTCATCGCCCTTGATGGGCGGAACGATCATCGGATGCTTGCCACGGGCACGTTGCTGACTCCCAACAACACCATCGACCCCACATCGGGAACGATTGCCTTCAAGGCCACATTTGATAACGCCGATGACCATCTCTGGCCGGGTCAGTTTGTCAACGCGCGGGTCGAAGTGGATACGCTACGCAACGCGGTCACGGTGCCGATTGCAGCGGTCCAGCACGGACCCGATGGCGTGTTCGTTTACATTGTAAAACCGGACCAGACGGTCGATCAGGCAAACATCCAGATTGGCTACCAGGATGGGAATCAGGCTGTCGTCACAAAAGGTTTGTCAGGCGGCGACACAGTGGTGGTTGCAGGTCAGTCGCGCCTCGCCCCCGGGACCCGTGTGAAAGCGACCGAGGCGTCTGCATCTCAACAGGCATCTCGGACCTGATGCTTCTTATTAGGGTTTCACAATGAGCATTTCGACACCATTCGTTCGGCGGCCCATCGCGACCTCGCTTTTGACAGCGGCGATTTTTCTGGCTGGCCTGGTTGCCTATCCTCTTTTGCCGGTCGCGCCGCTGCCGAATGTCCAATTCCCGACCTTGACGGTGACCGCACAATATCCGGGCGCAAGCCCGGAAACGATGGCCGCGACCGTTGCGACTCCGCTGGAGACCGAATTTGGCCAGATGCTGCCCGGCCTTTCGCAAATGACATCGGCCAGCGTGCTCGGCAGCACCCAGATCACGCTACAGTTTGGCTTGGGGGTCGATCTGGGGAATGCCGAAACATTGGTGCTGGAGGCAATCAATGCCGCCCAGGGCTCACTGCCAAAAGCGATGCCGACGCCCCCGACATTTCGGGCAATCAATCCATCTGACAGTCCGATTCTGATCCTGGCAATGGAGTCCGATCAGGCACCAATCACCGAAGTGGACAACTACGCTGAAAATCTGGTTGAGCAACAAATATCCCAGCTTCCGGGCGTGGGCCAGGTTCTGGTCGGCGGCCAGCAGACCCCGGCGATCCGTGTTCAGGTCGATCCCGCGCGGTTGGCCTCCATGGGCCTGAGCCTGGAAGACGTCCGAACCGTCCTGACAAATGTCACCGTCGATGATCCCAAGGGCAGCATCGACGGACCGAAACAATCCTATACGATTTACGCGAACGATCAGCTTACGCAGGCCCAACCCTACAACGACGTCATCATTGCGTATCGAAATGGCGCACCCGTCCGGGTGCGGGACATTGGCCAGGCCGTCCCTGGACCGCAGAACCGCGAACTCGGTGCCTGGACCAACGGCAAGCGGTCGGTTCTGCTGCTGGTGTTCAAGCAGCCGAATGCCAATGTCATTTCGACGGCCGATGCGGTGAAAAACAGTCTGGATACACTGCGCGCCGATATACCGCCCAATGTACATCTGAACGTTGTTTCCGACCGCACTTTGACCATCCGGGCGTCGGTGAACGACGTGGAGTTTACGCTGATGCTCGCTGTCATGTTGGTGGTGATGGTGATTTTCCTGTTTCTGCGTAATGTTTGGGCAACGATTATCCCCAGCATAACGATCCCGGTCGCGTTGGTCGGAACACTGGGCATGATGTATGTCTGTGGTTTCAGTCTCGACAATCTTTCGCTGATGGGATTGACCATAGCGGTGGGTTTCGTGGTCGATGATGCCATCGTCATGTTGGAAAACATTTTCCGGCATATCGAGGAAGGCATGCAGCCGTTCGAGGCCGCCATCAAAGGCGCGGGCGAAATCGGATTCACCATCGTTTCAATCAGCTTCTCTCTGATCGCTGTCTTCATTCCGCTTTTGCTGATGGGGGGGATTGTCGGCCGGCTGTTCCGCGAATTCGCTATCTGCGTGTCCATCACCATCATTGTGTCCGCGCTGATATCACTGACGCTGACGCCGATGATGTGCTCTCGCTTTCTGTCGCCGGAGGCGCATAAGCACGGGCGCCTTTACGACGCGGTTGAGCGGATGTTTGCGGGCATGCTACGCTTTTACGAACGAACCCTGGACATCGCGTTACGATTCAGGTTCACGACGCTGATGGTGTTTGCAGCGACGGTCAGCCTGACGGTCGTGCTGTATGTGCTGATTCCAAAAGGTTTTTTTCCCAATCAGGACACCGGGATCATGATCGGCGTTACTGACGCGGCGCAGGACTCTTCGTATGACCAAATGGTAGGTCTGCAGCACAAAGTGGATCAGGTGGTCCTCCAGGACCCGGGCGTCGCCTCCGTCGTCTCTTCGGTCGGGGCCGGCACGGCGGGTCAGACGGCGAACAATGGGCGGCTTTACATCACGTTGAAGCAGTGGGACCAGCGCACCGCCAATGTCGATCAGATCATCGCCCGGCTGGATCAGAAAATGGAGGCGGTCAGCGGCATCAAACTGTATCTGCAGGCTGTTCAGGATGTCCGCGTGGGCGCCCGCCTGGGTCGGACGCTCTATCAATATACGTTGCAAGACCCGAATTCCGATGAACTGAATGAATGGGCGCCGAAAATTCTCCAGAAGATGCGACAGATCCCGTTGCTGGCGGATGTCACATCGGATCAGGAAAACGCCGGAACCACCGAGACCCTGACCTACGATCGCGATCAGGCCTCACGGTTTGGCATCCAACCTGCAACGATCGACAATATTCTGTATGACGCGTTTGGTCAGCGCGAGGTGGCGCAGTACTTTACCGGCAATAAAGCCTATTACGTCATCATGGAGGCGCTGCCGAACGAATATGGCAGCCTGTCCACCCTGGATAAGCTGTATGTCCAGTCGTCAACCGGTGTCTCCGTGCCATTATCGACACTTGTCCATCGGACGACGATTCCGGTGCAGCCGTTAGCCATCAATCATCAAAGTCAATTTCCGTCCGTTACGGTCTCGTTTAACCTGAGAGGCAACGCTTCCCTGGGCGATGCGGTGAACCGGGTTCAGCAGGTTGAATCCTCAATGGGTGTGCCGTTGACCGTGCAAGGCAGCTTCCAGGGCACCGCGCAGGCCTTCCAATCGTCGCTGAGTACGGAGCCGTACCTGATCGCCGCGGCGCTGGTGGCGGTGTACATCATCCTGGGTGTCCTGTACGAAAGCTACGTTCTGCCGCTGACGATTTTATCCACGTTGCCCTCCGCGGGTGTCGGCGCGTTGCTGATGCTGTTGCTTTTTCATTACGAATTGACCGTGATCGCCTTGATTGGGATCATCCTGCTGATCGGGATCGTGAAAAAGAACGGGATCATGATGGTCGATTTCGCGATCGGCGCGGAGCGGCGCGGGGGCCTGACCCCACATCAGGCCATTCGTCAGGCCTGCTTGTTGCGGTTCCGGCCGATTTTGATGACGACCATGGCAGCGATGCTGAGCGGATTGCCGCTGATGCTGGAAAATGGCGCGGGGTCGGAACTCCGCAAGCCGCTGGGGTTCGCGATGGTCGGTGGACTGGCGCTGAGCCAGGTTCTGACCCTCTACACGACGCCGGTTATCTACCTTTACCTTGACCGTCTGCAGCATTGGCTGGTTCCGAATCGGCGGTCACCGATGCCGCGACTGGCCGAAAAGATGGGGGCCGTCGCGGGCGACTAACACCAGTCCACCTTGAGACTGACGACGGTTATTCCACCACCGTAAGGGCCCGGCTTGTCCGGGCCTCGTCGATGGGGTGAGGGTCGGCATCAACGCGGACTGCGCGCCGCAAATGTAAATCTCTCGTGAGGACCGGAAAATCTTGACCGGCTCATCACGAAAGATTTATCGAAGGACTTCCTTAAACGGAGGTCCCGATGCCACAGACCACCTCCCTCGTCTGCCGGGGAATTTCAGCGCGAGATCCGTGACAACCGCCAACGATACCAGGCGGCACGCTTTCGGACGACCGTAGTCGTTCCGAAATAGAACTATCTCGGCTTAAAGGATTTGAATAATGAATATCGACCGGGAGGAGCGGCAATTCCGCCTCCTCACAGGCCACTGCGTTCTGTGGTCGCTTGCCATGTCCCTGGCAAGTGGCTTTATCGGCGCTTATCTTTTGCGTCTTGGCTTCAGTATAGCAACGACAATTCTTCTCTATGCCGTTCTACTCTCCGTTCGTCTCGTCATGCGTACGGTAACGACACCGGTCATCCGCTGGTTGGGAATGCGCCGCGCGATGTTGCTGGGAACGGTGATTTCATCATTTCAGTTTTTGCCACTGATCAGGGCGGAAGAGCCGCTCTGGCTTGGGGTGTGGATACTCATTGTATCGGCAGGCGAGTGTATATACTGGCCGATTTTTCATGCCGCGACCGCGATGTGTGGCGGCGACGGCAACCGGGGGCGGCAACTCGCTTTCCGCCAATTGATCAGCACGGCAATTTCTGTCGTCGGCCCGGTGGCTGGCGGAATCGTCATGACACGGCTTGGTTCGGCGGCAGAGTTTGGAGTGTCCACCGTATTGTGCGTTCTGTCGGCGGCGCCGCTGTTATGGATGGCGGAAATCGAGGTCGGGCGCATTCCGACGGTTCGTCAGGCCTGGAAAGCCGCCGACCGGGTCGGGCTGTGGGCGTTCGCCGCGGATGGCTGGATGTGCGCCGGGATTGGTTTTGCCTGGCCAATGATCCTGTTTGCGACGCTTGGGTCGTCATACGACGGGTTCGGTTGGGCCGGAGGCGCCGCCGGGGTGGCCGGAGCATTGGCCGGCTTGGTCTGCGGTATCGCCATCGACCGCGGTCACCGTCGGACTCTCTCGCTTGGTGTAACGATCGCGTTGTTGATCGGGGTAGCGCTACGGGTTGCTTCAGGCTGGGCACCCTGGGCCGCGGTTGCCGCCAACACCATCGGGGCTGCAATCGGGGGCGTTTACTATCCAGTTTTGATGAGTGTCGTCTATGATCGGGCAAAACGGTCCGGATCGGCCTACCAGTTCCATCTGTCGGCTGAAGCGGGTTGGGACGCTGGCGCGATCCTGGGGTGCCTCGCGACCGCCGCCGTCGCGTGCAGCGGGGCACCCGTGACCCTCGCGCTGGTTCCCGCCGCCTTTGGAGTTCTTGTGCTGCACCGGTGTGTTCGAGCGGAATCGCGTTCAGTGTCCCGCATGGACGTCACCAACAGGCAGGCTTTGCCGCAGGGCGCATAACCGGCTTTGAGATCAGGCGTGGCCGCCCTCCAGATAAGCCGCCCTGATCTCCGGACGCGCCAAAAGTTCCGCACCGGTCCCGGCCATGGTGATCGAACCGTTGACCAGTACATATCCCCGGTGTGCCAGTCGCAGCGCCTGATAGGCGTTCTGTTCCACCAGCAGCACTGTCAGACCTGTCGTCCGGTTCAGTTCGCGAATCGCACCGAAAATCTGCCGCACCACCAATGGCGCCAAGCCCAACGACGGTTCGTCCAGCAACAACAAAGTCGGCCGGGACATCAGTGCCCGGCCGATCGCCAGCATCTGCTGTTCACCGCCCGACAATGTGCCGCCGCGTTGGCTGATGCGTTCTTTCAGGCGCGGAAACAGAGTAAATACCTGCTCCAAAAGACCGGCGACGCCGGAACGACCCGCAACTTCGGCCCCCATCAGCAGGTTTTCGTAAACTGTCATACGGCTGAAGATACGCCGTCCTTCCGGTGCCTGAGCGATGCCGCGTCGCATGATCTCATGGGTCGGCCAGTGCGTGATATCCTGGCCGTCATGGATAATCTGGCCGTCCCGAGCGCGAGGGTTGCCGCAGATGGTCATCATCAGGGTCGATTTGCCAGCACCATTGGCGCCGATCAGGGTCACGATCTCGCCCCGCTCGACGGTCAGGTCGATCCCGCGAAGCGCCTGGATCGCGCCATAAAACGCGGTGACGCCGGACAGCGACAGAAGCGTGGTCATGCCGGTTCCTCGTCTTCATCGCCTTCGCCCAAATAGGCGGCGATGACGGCGGGATCGGCTCGTACCTCGGCCGGTGAGCCGTCGCTGATTTTCTGGCCGTGGTCCAGCACGACGATGTGGTCAGAGATGCGCATGACGACGCCCATGTCATGCTCGATCAGCAACAAGGAACAGCCCAAGGAGCGGATGCGCAGCAGTAATTGGTTCAGTTCCTCCGACTCCCGTGGATTCAGTCCGGCAGCCGGTTCGTCCAGGCACAACAAGACCGGATCGATGCACATTGCGCGGGCGATCTCTAAACGCCGCTGCGCCCCATACGGCAAAGCCCCCGCCGGATCGTCTGCTCGGGCGGTCAATCCGATCGCATCCAGCCAGAATCGTGCCTTTTCGATTCCAGCGGCCTCGGCGGCGCGATAGCGGCCCAGCCCCAGAACCGCCAGCACACCGAAGCCGGTTGCCGCCATCAGGGTGTTGTGCTGCGCGACCAACAGGTTCTCCAGCACCGTCATACCCGCGAACAAACGAATGTTCTGGAACGTGCGGGCGACCTTGGCGGCGGCCGCGATGCGGTGGCCGGGCATCCGTTCCAACGCGAACGTCCCGCCGCCGGCCGGATGGGTCAGCACGATGGTGCCGGAGGTCGGACGATAGAAGCCGGTGATGCAGTTAAACACGGTGGTTTTGCCGGCGCCGTTCGGACCGATCACCGCCGTGATGTCCCCCGCCCGGGCCTCGAACGACAGGCTGTCAACGGCCTTCAGACCGCCGAAGCGCATGGTCAAATCGGTAACGGACAGCACTAGCCGCGCCCCTGAGCAACGAGTTCCGGGGCGATCTCTTTCACTTTCGTCAATGCCACACCGGGGGTTCGGCCGGAAACCAGCCCGCGGGGTCGCAAGACCATCATCACGACCAGAGCCAGCCCGAAGATCAACATCCGGTACAACGGCAGTTCGTTGGCGATGTCGCCAAAGAACGGGCTGTGCAGTTGGTCGCCGAGGGTGCTGAGCAGGTCTCGCAAAACCTCCAGCCCGCCGATCATCACGATGGCCGCCAGGGCCACCCCGAGTTGGCTGCCTAGCCCACCCAGCACGACGATGGCCAGAACTGTTGCGGATTCGATGAACGTGAAGCTTTCCGGGCTGACGAATGCCTGGCGGGTGGCGAAGAAGGCGCCGGCGAAACCGCCGAACAGGGCGCCGATGCCGAACGCGGTCAGTTTTGTGTTGCGGACGTTGATACCGAGTGACCGGCAGGCGACCTCGTCTTCACGCAACGCCTCCCACGCGCGGCCAAGCGGCAAGCGGCGCAGGCGCAACGACACCCAGTTTGTCAGCAGGGCGAGGCCGAAGATGACGTAATAGAGGAAGATGATCCGCTGGATGACTTCCGGCTCGATATTGAAGAAGCCGGCGAACGTGCCGGGGCCGCCGTCCATGCTGAAGGCCAGTCCGAACAAGGTAGGGCGCGGGATGCCAGTGATGCCGTTCGGGCCGTTGGTCAGCGATACCCAGTTGATCAGGACGATGCGGATAATTTCGCCGAATGCCAGCGTAACGATGGCCAGGTAGTCGCCGCGCAGGCGCAGGACCGGAAAACCGAGCAGGACTCCCCACAGGGCGGCAAGGATGCCGGCCAGGGGCAGGCAGGTCCAGAAGCCCAGGCCGAACGTGGTCGCCAGGATCGCGTATGAATACGCTCCGACGGCGTAGAACGCGACGTAACCAAGGTCGAGCAGTCCGGCCAAACCCACAACGATGTTCAGGCCCCAACCCAGCATGATGTAGGTCAGCACGAGGGTGCCGAGGTCTATGTAATATCGCGATCCGGTGAACGGCAGGGCGAATGCGGCGATCAGCAGGACTGGCGTCAGGTATTTGCCGGAGCGGGTGATGCGTTCGGCCAGCGCTCGGTTTGTTGCGCGTGGCGTGCGGCCGCGCCAGGACAGCATTGCGAGGCGGCCGAAAAACACCAGCCCGACGATGACGGCCGTGGCGATGGGGCGGGCTGTCAGGGCCAGTCCGTGCTCACCGTTGGCTGTTACGAGTCCGACAAGGGGACCGAACAGGCCAAAAGCCACGATTGCGGAGAGGAAGGCGTCGCGAAGGGCGGTCATGATCTCTCGTCTCGGCGGACGTTCATACCTTCTCCACCTCGGCGCGTCCCAACAGGCCGGTCGGCATGAAAATCAGCACCACGATCAGGATGGAGAACGCGGCGACGTCCTTGTATTCGACACTGAAATACGCCGACCAGAACGTTTCGATCAGGCCGATCAGCAGGCCGCCGATGACCGCGCCCGGCAGGCTGCCGATGCCGCCCAGGACGGCCGCCGTAAACGCCTTCACCCCGGCGATGAAGCCGATGTAGAAATCGATCACCCCATAATACAGCAGGAACATGAACCCGGCGACGGCTGCCAATGCGGCGCCGATCACGAAGGTCAGACTGATCGTCCGATCGGTATCGATGCCGAGCAGGCTGGCCATTTTCAGGTCTGGCTCGCAAGCCCGCATCGTCCGCCCGAGGGGCGTTTTCGTTACCAGCCAGGTGAACAGGCCCAGGATCGTCAGGGTGATCACAATGATCGCGATCTGCATCCACGAAAGCTGCACAGCGAAATCGCCCGTGTCGATCAGCCGGATACCGCCCGGGATGATGGCCTCGATCGGTTTGACACGCGCACCCTGGCTGACCTGGACGAAGTTCTGCAATGTGATCGACATGCCGATCGCACTGATCAGCGGCGCGAGACGGAACGATCCTCGCAACGGCCGGTACGCGACGCGTTCCACCGTCCAGCCGTACAGGGCGGCAAGGCCGGCGGCGAACAGCAAGGTCAGCGCCAAAGCCAATGGAACCGAGGTGATGCCCAGCGCCGACAGGCCCAGCAGCGCGATCAGCGACAGGAACGACCCGACCATGAACACGTCGCCATGGGCGAAATTGATCATGCCGATGATGCCGTAAACCATCGTGTATCCGACCGCGATCAGGCCATAGATCATGCCGAGCGTAACGCCGTTGATGAGTTGTTGCAGGGCGTAGGCCAATCGCGCTCCGATTCTGGTGTTGATGCAATGCAACCATGCGCGGTGCGGTGGGCGCAAGAGTGATCATGGTTTCCGAAACGACCGTGGCTGGATATCCGATCGGATCTGTCGTAGCCATGGTGGGAACCGGGGTCACACGAGGATCGTCATGGATTACCAACTCTACGGCTTCTGGCGCAGTTCAGCGACCTATCGGGTCAGGGTGGCGCTCGCGCTGAAAGGCCTGACGGCGATGGAGCACGCCATCGATCTCGACCGCGGCGATCAACGGGAAGGGGACTTTCTGGCCATCAATCCGTTCGGGGTTGTCCCGGCTCTGATCGTTCCCGGTCAGCCACCGCTCAGCCAATCGTTGGCCATACTGGAATATCTCGACGAAACTACGCCCACTCCGCCCCTGCTGCCACCCGATGCGCTCGGTCGTGCCAGGGTGCGGTCGATCGCCTCGAGTCTGGCAGCCGATACACATCCGTTGGTTGTGCCCAGGGTGCGGCGCTATTTGACGACTACGGGCGGGTTCGACGATGCGGCCTGGCGGGCATGGCAGATCCAGTGGTTCACTACCGGACTCCAGGCGCTGGAGAAGCGGTTGGCGGCCGAGGACGCGACCGGCACGTACTGTCATGGCGAGTCGGTCACGATCGCGGATATTCTTTTGGCGAGCGTTGTCGCGGTGATGCGTGTGTTCAAAATCGATGTCGCCGGCATCCCGACGATCGATCGCATCGTGGTGCAGTGCGAAACCCTCCCGGCCTTCGCCAACGCCAACCCGTTCCGGCAGGCGGGTGCTCCCGGGGTCTGATCGGTCAGAGCCGGACGGCCGCGCTCGGCACCCCTGTTACCGTGCGCAGGCTTGCCGGCTGACGTTGGGGCAATAGACAATATCATTCCGGTTCAGGACCCGGCCCTCGGTCAAGGCAGGGGCGACCGCCTGAACACTGGCCATGCCCCAACCGGTCTTCCCCGCGTTACCATCCCACCACTGCTGCCAAAAGGTGATCCGGGGCATGTGTTCGCGCAGGGCCGATGTTAGAACCGTCTCCTGAAAACGGGCGTTGCCCAACCCGGACCCGCCGGCCCCGAACTCTGCCAGGCCGATCGGTTTGCCCAGCGCGACCAGGGTCTTGTAACTCGCGATACCTTCGGTAGGGTCGTTTGTGTACAGATCGAAGCCCGTGATATCGACGAACGAATCGCCCGGATAACGCGCTGTCAGGCTGCCGATATCGGCGTTGACGGAATACATCCAAACCAAATTATGCAGGCCCTTGGTCTTCGTCAGGTAATCATGGGTGAACGCCCAGAGTGACTGAAACTGTGCTGTCGAGAGAAATTTGGTGCCCCACCAAAACCAGTCGCCGTTCAATTCATGGTATGGACGCAGAATGACCACGACGCCGGCCGACTGAAGCACCCGTAAGGCGTCGCCGATCTGGTTGAGCATGAACACATACTTGTTGTGTGTCGCAGTTCCCGGAGTCAGCAATTCCGCCGTATTCAGGCGGCTGACGTCGTGGCCGGCACCGCCGGTGGTCGGGTTGGGAATGCTCAGGGTTAGGGTGATCAGACCGCCGGCATTCCAATAGTTGATCGCGATGGGATTGAAGCTGGTAACGATCCTGCCGCCATCATATTGGAAGTAATCACCACCGATCACGCCCAGCCATTTGCCGGTGCGGGCATGGATGGCGTCGATTGGATGGATCGGGCCGGGGCCGACGAATTGACCGGATATCACATGGTTGCCGTCTATTTGGTTCAAATAGGCGATCAGGGTGGCCGGTGTGGTAATGCCGTTCGCGGAATTCGCCCGAGCGGCCGGCAGTGCGGCGAGAAATAGCGCCAGGATGAGGACACACGCGCGGATCAGGGACATCATCCAGCTTTCGTAACGTAGCCAAACCGGCTTGCCGCCGCTTTACCGCGGGAACATCTTGCCGCGCCGCAACGCGGTATCGCTATGCACAAATATGTTCAGTTCCTATAGGTGCGCGCTATGTCGGCCGATCCGCCTCGAACAGCGCCATCAATTCGTCGGTCGCTTCTCGGGTGCTTTGGATAAGCTGTTCCTCATCCCGATAGATCGCGTGCATCTCCAGTAAGGCGCGTTCGTCGTGTTCCCTGAACAACGTAACGGATCGCGCGGCTTCCTCGGGTGAAATCCCCAATGCCATCAGCGAGTCTTCCGCCATCTTCAGGCTGGAGTAGTACGTATCCCGCACCAGTCCATCGACGCCCCGGTCCATCAGCAGATACGCGTGCCGCCGGTTGCGCGCGCGGGCGAAGATCTTCAGGTGCGGAAAGTTCCGCCGCGCGACTTCGACGATACGCAAGACGTCTTCCATGTTGTCCTGTGCGACGATCAGCAATCTGGCCTGATCGGCCCCGGCGGCCCGCAACAGGTCGGGGCGGGCGGGATCGCCGAAATAGACTTTGTTGCCGAAGCGGCGGACCACATCGACCTGACCGAGGTCACGTTCCAGGGCCGTGAACGCAATCCCGTGCATGCGCAATACACGGCCAATGATCTGGCCGAAACGGCCGAAACCGCAGATGATCACCGGCGCATCCGCGGCCTCGATCGTGTCAAAATCAGGCTCGGGTTCAACCACCAACCGAGGGATCAGAAATCGTTCCGACAACGCGAACAGCACCGGCGTCGCGGCCATTGAAAAGGCCGCGACCAAGGTCGCCATCGCGGCACTGTCAGAAGCGAGCGCGCCAACCCCGACCGCCGCGCCGAACAGCACGAAGCTGAATTCGCTGGCCTGCGGCAGAGCCAAACTGAACCGGATCGCTTCCGGCAGGCTTTGCCGCGACAGACGGGCCAGACCGAAGCAAACAACCGATTTTGCCAGCAACAGCGCGACGGTGGCTCCGGCCAGTAGGCCGGGGTGAAGCCGGGCGAGGCTCAGGTCCGCCGACATGCCGACGGAGATGAAGAAAAAGCCGAGTAGCAAGCCCTCGAACGGAGCGATGTCGGCTTGCAGTTCGTGGCGGTATTCCGACTCTGACAACAGCACGCCGGCCATGAAGGCGCCCAGCGACATGGACAGACCGGCGAGGTTAGCGATGAACGCGGTGCCGGCGACGATCAGCAGCGATGCCGTCGTGAAAAGCTCCGGCGTCCTGGCGCCCCCGATCGCTCGGATGAGCGGTGGAATGACGAAACGGCCGCCAACCAGGATGACGGCGACGGCGGCAACGCCTTGTGCGACGTCATGCCAGGGAACGTGATCCGGCAGCGTGTGATCGGCCAGCAACGGCACCAGGGCGACCAGCGGGATGAACGCCAGATCCTGAAACAGCAGCACCGCAAATCCGTCTCGCCCCGCCCGGCTCTTGAGCAGCTCGGCTTCGGCGAACATCGGTAGCACGATCGCGGTAGAGGACATCGCCATGCCCGCGCCCAGCACGATCGCGCCGGGCCACGGGATGCCGGCAACCCGGGCGAGACCGGCCAGCACGGCGCCGCTGAGCAACACTTGCGACGATCCCAGGGCGAATACCGCTTTCCGCATGACCCACAAGCGGCGCGGCCGCAGTTCCAGACCGATCAGGAACAACAGCATGACGACACCGAGCGAGGCGATATCGGTGATCTGGCCGATGTCGCTGACAAGGCGAAGGCCGGACGGTCCAATAACAACTCCGGCCAGGAGATAACCGAGCACGCTGCCCAAACCGAAGCGCCTTGTCAGCGGGACCGCGATCGTTGCGGCGGCGAGCAAGGCGACAAGGGTCGCGAGCATCAGTAACCGCGCGCGATGTCGAAACGGTTGGGCAGCGGATCGCCGTCGCGGAACGCCCGGAGGTTGCTCAGGAAGATGTCCAGACTGCGAGGATTATAGGTCGCGGGATCGTCGGCGGAGGTGTGCGGGCTGATGATCAGGTTGGGCGTCGTCCAAAGCCGGTGGCCGGGCGGGATCGGTTCGGGCGTGAACACGTCCAGGACGGCGCCGGACAGATGTCCGTTGTCCAGCAGGTCACACAAGGCGTCCTGATCGAGCAGTCTGCCTCGGCCGATGTTCACCACACCGGCGCCGGAGGGGAGCGATTCCAGCCGCTTCCGAGTCATCAGGCCGCGCGTGGCGTCTGTCAGCGGACAGGCGAGAACCAGGAACTCCGAGTGAGGCAGGACATCGTCCAGGGCGTCGAGGCCGACCACCGTTTCACACGACGGGTGCGGTGCGGGGTTCGCTCTGATGCCGGTGACGCGCATGCCAAACAGGGCCGCGTGTTCGGCGGTGGCGCCTCCGAGCGTGCCGAGACCGACGACGGTCAGATTGCGTCCGTGGAGGACTGAACCCCACAGTTTGCGCCATTGCCCGAACCGCTGGTTGGTGATCATGGCGGGGATGCGGTTGGCCAGCATCAGGATGGACATGATGGCGAATTCACCGGATTTCGCCGCGTGGGTGCCTCGGTTGTTCATCAGAATGACCCCGGCGGGCAGCCAGTCGAACGGGGCCAGCCAGTCGAGGCCGGCGTTGGTCAGGAAGATCAGCTTCAGACGCGGCGCGGGGCAGGGGAATAGCGCCCGGATGACGCTGGCGTCGCAGACCAGTGCCTCGGCGTCGCGCATGCCGGCGAGGAAATCGGCAGGGGTTACGCCCAGGCTGACGTCATGGCCCTGGCTTATGTCCGGCGCTCGCGCCGCTGCCGCGTCCCACATGGCGTAGGAGAAATCGAACAGCGGGTCATTGTCCGGGTTCTGAAGGTGGATGCGCATGGTTGTAGCGTGCCACGGTCTCGGCTCTGTGGCGAGCCGCGTCCCGGCCAGCGTCCAATACCAGATTGCGTAGGTTTCGACCGCTCGGCCAGCCGCGATGCGACCATCGCTGCGCGCTCATCGGCGTCTCAAAAGCCATACCATGAGAATTTGTCTCATTATAAGAGGCATTCTCCTCAATCCTCGGGTTCCCGCACGTAGCTGACGCCACTCTGAACCGCGCCGCCTCCAGCGGTCCGGCATCGGGATCAACGACCCGCGACGACAGTACGGTGAGGGTGCACAAGCCGGCAATACAGGTACGGGGAAAAATCGATGGCCGGATGCGGCGGAGGCAAGGGTTCCATTCCTGGGTTTGTAGACTGAAATAGGAAATTTGTCAAGATTTTTGCCGCTGACCGATACTTGGCCGCCGTACCGGCACATCCCGCGTGATCCCGGACGATCCCACCATTCCCAGTATCAGGTGGCAGGTAACAGCCGCTGGCGTAACTGCGACCTCGCGGGGTTTATTGTCCGTCTGTTCGGCTTGGAAAGAGGTATGGCGCAATGATGATCGCGATGGCGCCAACCTGGACCGTTGTGGCACCCAACAAGGCCATGATGACCTGGTTGGTGATAATCCGGTCGCCGGGGGACGAGAGGTGAAAGTAGATATTGCTTTCGTCCACTGCCGCCAGCACGCCCGGGACAATCAGCGTTGCGCTGTTGGCGCGGACAATGGTTTTCACGACCTGGTCGGCCACCGATCTCCGCAGGTCGGCATCGCCTAATTTGATTTGATCATCGACGGACAGGCCTTCCGCCGCTTCCTTGAGGCTAACGGACGTTAAGTCGCCAGTGGCCATCGAGGATGCCGCGGCGGTTCCGGTCAGATTTCCAACGTTCGATGCCAACGGGACGGCCGCAGCGCCATCGTCTGGCGGGGATTGATCAGCCGGCAAGAGAGATTTTCACGGCGCTCCTGCCTCCGCCCGGGGCGATGGTGATGGTATGGTCATCATCAGCGTGCTGGCTCGCGATACTCGCCAGAGCCAACGCTTTCCGGATGACCGCGGCATTCGTGTTGACGCCGAATGTCTGGCGCAACTGAGCGATGAATGCCGCCGTCCGTTCATCAACCTCAAAGCTGGTGACTGCCATGGTCGAGGTTCCTTCCGCTTAAACTATGCGAAAATTATATAGTTTGTGGTTGCCGCGGATGCAATTCCGATCGACGCGGGCGGCCAACCGGGTGGCCAGGCAAGCGAACCCCGATAGCATCGCGTTCCGTGCCGGGGCAGGCGACGGTTTCACCCAGCAGCGCAGTCGGAGAGGCGGTCGTCTTCAATACCTGAATCCGATGCGAGATTGTGTCGATGATCTCGGGAGGCGTTGCGACGATGACAATCGGGGATTGGGAAACGCCTGCATTGCGGGATATTGTTGCTATATTGCCATATGCCGCATCTTCACAGCAGGGTGCGGTGCGGATCTTCCAGGCTTAGCAACCAGCGTTTGGTGGGCAATCCGTCGCCACCGGAAAAGCCTCCGAGGTGCGTGGCCGCGACGACCCGGTGGCACGGGATGATCAGCGGGATCGGATTGCGCCCGTTGGCCTGTCCCACCGAACGGGGACTGCCCCCGGCGGCGGAAACGATATCCAGATAGGTGCGGGTTTCGCCATACGGGATGTCGCACAACGCCTTCCATACTTTGCGCTGATACGTCGATCCGGCGGGTGCCAGCGGTAAATCGAACGCTTTCAGCGCGCGGTCGAAGTAGGCCTGCAATTGGTCTCGCGCCTGCTCCAGCACGGCCGAGTGGTCCTGCTGCTCCACCCAGCCCCAGTCGAGGGAGACAATTGACCCGTCCTCCTCAAAGACCGTGATATCACCCACCGGGGTATGGAGCGACAGTTGTGGCATGGAACAGATTCCCGATTAAAGACGCGCGAATGTCGATACCTTGGTTATGTTGGTGTCAAGGGTGTTGCTCAGGGCAATATCTTCCCCGGATTCATCCGGCCGTCCGGGTCCAGCGCCGTCTTGACCATCCGCATCACGTCCATCGCTACCGCATCCTTGTGCGTGGCCATCGCGTGCCGTTTCGACTGGCCGATCCCGTGTTCGGCGGAAAAGCTGCCGCCCAGCGACACCGCGATGGCATTCACCATCGCCTCCGCCTCTCCCGCCCGGGCAAACCAGGCCGGTCGGTCAGTCATGCCATGCGGCGCGTGCAGGCTGACATGGATATTGCCGTCACCCGCATGGCCAATGGCGGAGATACGGCCCTCCGGCCAACGCGCTATCAAGTCCCGCTCCACCATCCGAAGAAATTCGGGCACCGCGGAGACGGGCACAGCGGTGTCGGTCGAAACCGCGGCGGAATCCTTGCGTGAACACTCGGGGTAATCCTCGCGGATTTTCCAGATCATGCGCCGCTGCGCCTCACTGTCGGCGATCGCCGCATCGGACACGTCGCCGGCTTCCATCGCGGCGGCGAGGGCGTCTTCCATGATCTCCCGCAGGGGAATGCTGGCGTGGGCGGCGGCGAGTTCCACCATCACGAACCATGGCGAGTCCAGCGGCAGCGGCATGCGCAGACCGACGCCATGCCGAGCCGCCATTTCCATGCAATAGCGGCCACAGAGTTCGAACGCGATCACGTCGGCGCCGCTCTCCATCATGCGGCCGAACAGTGACAGGGCCGCATCGGGGGTGGGCACCGCGACGAACGCGGTTTCGACTCGTTTCAGGGCGGGTTGCAGGCGCATCGCGGCGGCGGTGATGACGCCCAGCGTGCCTTCGCCGCCGATGAACAGATGGCGCAGGGCGTAGCCGCTGTTGTCCTTACGGACGCGACGCAAATCGTCGAGTATGCGGCCGTCGGGCAGCACCACTTCCAGACCCAGCACGAGTTCGCGCGCATTGCCGTAGCGCAACGTGCGGATGCCGCCGGCGTTGGTGGACAGCATGCCGCCGATCTGCGCCGTGCCTTGCGCGCCCCATTGGATCGGGAACAGCCGTTCGACGTCGGCCGCCGCCTGCTGGATGCTCTGCACGACACATCCGGCCTCAGCCACGATCGAAAAATCACGCGGATCGATGGCTCGGACGCGGTTCATACGTTCGAGCGACAGAACGACCGATGGAGGACCATTGGCCGAGGGCACCGCCCCGCCGGACAACCCGGTGCGGCCGCCCGCCGGAACGATCGCGATCTGTGCATCGGCGCAGCGTTTGACGAGATCGGACACCTCTTGCGTGGTGCCGGGGCGCAAGACTGCTAAAGGCGTGCCGCGATAAGAGCCGCGCCAGTCCACCGCATAGGGGGCGACGTCGTCGATGGAGGTCAGTGCGTTCGCGGGACCGACGACGTCGGTCACGGCGGCAAGAAAGTCCATGTGTCGAAAGCCTTTCGCTAAATGTGCCGCCGGCCAAATCCCGTCATGGCGGGTGCAGGCCTGCCATCCAAGCCTTTTCGGCCGTTGCCCGCCATGACGATGAGGGTCTGTGGTTCTTTACGTCCCCAGCGTCTTCCGCAGGAAGCCGGTTCGCGATTGGGCGCCCGCCAGCATGAATGAGGCATCCTGCCCGGACAGGATAAACCGAGCACCCATGTCGATGTAACGGGGCATGATCGCCTCGTTATAGATGCCGGCCATGCCGGGGAATTTTCCGTGCTTCTCACAGGCGGCGATCATCGTGCCATAAGCCTCGGCCAGCCGGTCGTTGCCGAAATCACCGGGGATACCCATTTCGGCGCACAAATCATTGGAGCCGATCAGCAGCACGTCCACACCCGGCACTGAGGCGATCTCCGCCGCGTTGGCGATGGCTGTCGGCGTTTCCAGCATCACCACCGTCAGGTTGGCCGCGTTCAGCGCTTTCACCGCGTCGCCGGTGCTGAGCTTGCCCAATTGATAGTGCGGCCCCCAACCGCCGACCGACCGATGCCCGATCGGCGGATATTTCAGTTTCTCGACGACCTCGCGCGCCTCGGCGGCTGTATCGACATGCGGCATGACGATGCCCATCGCGCCGTTATCCAGCGCTCGGGTGGCGATCGAATATTGCCCGTTCGGCACGCGCGCGATCGGGGCGATCCCGGCATCCAGCGCGGCGGCGGAGATCTGGGCGCAGGCGTCCAGCGACATGGTGCCATGCTCCATATCCAGGAACAGCCAGTCGAAGCCGGCGGTGGCCATCATCTTGGCGACTTCCACGCTACGGGTGGTGCGGATGCCGACACCCAGGGATAGTTGGCCTTGCTCCAGCTTTTCGCGGGCGACGTTGCGGACGGACATGTTCGTTTCCTTTTGTTATGAGTAGCAGTCGATCGTCGTGGCGATCAATCGGTTCAAAGCCGCCATATCCATCGCATGGTCGGTTTCGTTGGATACCGCGACGGTCAGGCGTTGGCTTCGCAGGATAAACAATTTCTGGTCGGAGGCGCCGGATGCCCAGGCGGTATCGCGCGGCAAATCCGGAAACCCGCCGCCGATGTTGGAACGGAAGCACGCGGCATAATTGGTGCCGGTGTGGGAGGGTGTCAGGGCGTAATTCACCCAGCCCTCAGGCAGCAAACGCTCGCCGTTCCAGACACCGTCGTTTAGATACAGCACACCTAATTTGGCGTAGTCCCGCAACGTTGCGTACCCGGCGCCGGACGCGATCAGGTTGCCGGTGATGTCGGCGGAATGCTGGTAGCTGCCCATGCCCAGCCGATCTACCAGCAGTCCGTAGGCGGTCTGGTAGTAGGGCAATCCGCGTCGTTCTATTTGATCGCGGATGATCGCCCCCAGCACGTTCATACCGCTGTTAACGTAACGGAATACCGAACCGGGGATAGTCGCGACGATGGATCGTTGCGCGGCCGTGAACGCGTCGCCAGCCTCCTGATAGACCGCGCTGTTTTCGAAGCCGATTTGCGTGGACCCGTCTTCGAGTCGCACCGGGAACGCCAGGCCGGACCGCATGCGCACCAGATGATCCAGCGTGATCAACCGGTGGATACCGCGCGGATCGGACCACAGCGGCGCCGGCGCCGGATCGTGCATGGATCGCAGCCACCCCTGATGCGCCAGCCGCCCGATCACCGTGCAGGTGATCGCCTTGGTCATCGACCAGCTCGGAGTCGCCCGATCCGGCCGCCCGAAGGCGCTGTATCGTTCTGTCAGAACCCGGTCGGGCGACGCAATCAGAACGCCGTAAAGACCGGGGGAACTGGCGAAGAATACATCCAGTGCGGACGTCAGGGCCGCAGGTGCCTGACCCGCCTCCACCGCATCGCCTCGCGGCCACGCCTTGGCGGCATCGGGTGCTGGCCGAACGATGGCCGTTGTGTCGAAGGCAGGGACGGTGTGCGAACCGAGCAGAATGCTGCCGAAGCCGGTGCGAGCCAGCGCATGCCCGACGGTGTCACCCCAGCGAACCGTGGCACGCTGGTCGACGGCGTCCATGTCGATCAAGAACCGGCCAGCGGCGAAATCGGCGTCAGCCTGTGCCTGGATGGAAGGACCCTTGGCGTGAGCACTCAGGCCGGAGGGAAGCTGCGCGACCCGCAGACGGAAGTTGCAGTCAGCGGTGGCGCGATCCAGCCCGCTGATGAACATCATGTCGGCATAGCGCTTGGCCGCGAAGTTCACCGTCCGCTGCCGCAATGCCGCTGCCGACCCGTCGTAAATGATCGGATCGACCGGGCCGGTGGCGGCCAGATGCGGCGTGCGGTCGAAGATGGTCTCCACCCACGCAGGCTGCGTCATTGCGCGGGGACCGTATCGAAGAAACGGGTCTTCATGCCCTTTTGATTTTCGTACAGCGAGCCTTGCAGGACGGCCGGCGGCAACGGCAGCCGCACGGGAGCCGGCGCCAACCGGGGTTGCCGCGGTTCCCCCGCCACCATCAGCGCATCGAATGCCGCGATTCCGCCCGGGAAGCCCAGGATCGGCCACGCATCCGCCGCCCTGTATTGAAACAGCAGCAGCCGGCGGTCGCGGTCGGACACGTTCGGCGCCGAACCATGCACGGCGCGGACATGATGCACGGTGATGCTGCCGGCCTTGCCGGTCAGGGCGATGGCTTTGCTGTAGTCGACGTCCCGGTTCCCGGGGTCCATCGCACCGCAGAACACACCGTTGGCATGGTGATCGAAGGTCGGGCCTTTGTGACTGCCCGGAATGATCATCAGCGGGCCGTTTTCCATCGCCATGTCGTCGAAGCCGACACCAACCGCCGCGAGATTGTCGTTGGTGTGCGGATAGAACGCCCAGTCCTGGTGCCATTCGACCGGAGCGCCAAACCCGGCGCATTTCATGTTCAGCTTGGCGGTATCGAAACGGATGTCCGGACCCCACAGGGCTTGCAGCACAGCAATGATCTTCGGATGCCGGGACAGCGCCGCATACGCCGGGTCGTGTAGATGCGCGGCCTTGATGCGCCGGACCCTGGGGTTTTCGGCCGAGTGGCTGTCTTCCAGGTCGTAGATTTCGGTGTGCTTGGTCAGGCCACGGGCGCGCTGCACAAAGCCGTCGGTGACGTCGCTCAGTGTCCGCACCTCCCGCGGCGTCAGCACGTCCGGCACGACGATGGCGCCGACTTCGTTGTATTCGTCGATCTGGGCCTTGGTGAGCATGGGGTTCCTCCGCTCTTTGAACCGACGCTACACGCACGCCATCGGTTTGTCATTGCAGGCTACCCGTCAGAAGCGACGACCCGGGACCGAAGTAGAAGGATGGACACCGCAGCGGTTTGACCCGCGAACCGAGACGCAGGTATCGTGCTGAAATCAGTCTAATCCAGACTCAAATCTATCAGGAGTGACTATGCGGTTCACAACAATGGAGATCGCGGGCCGCGCACAACCGGTCGTGATCTCGCCCGATGGACTCAGTTTTGTTCCCGTCACATCAATCCTTCCGGGGTTCGCAGGCGACCTGATCGACCTGATCACCCAAATCCCCTCGCCGGCACGGACGTTCGGGTCAATCGCCGGCTGGCAAAGCCTGGATGGCCACCGGCTGCTTGCCCCGATCCCTGTCCCGCGACGCAACATCTTTTGCGTCGGCAAGAACTACCACGAGCACGCGGCGGAGTTCGCTCAGTCCGGCTTCGACACCTCGGCAGCCACGGGCGAAACCGCACCCGCCTTTCCGGTCATCTTCACCAAAGCGCCCTCCACGGTCATCGCCGATGGTGACACCGTCCAACGGTTCGCGCATGTGACGGAACAACTGGATTACGAGGCCGAACTGGCGGTGATTATCGGCAGTCCGGGCCGAGGCATCACGCCGGCTGACGCGTTGGATCACGTCTGGGGCTACACCATCGTCAACGACGTAACCGCCCGTGATCTGCAACAAAAACATCGCCAATGGTTCCTGGGCAAATCCATGGACACGTTCTGTCCGATGGGTCCCTGGATCGTCACCGCCGATGAGGTCGGCGATCCGGCGACACTCGGGGTAAAATGCTGGGTCAATGGCGAACTGCGACAGAACGCCAACACGCGTGACCTGATCTTCGACATTCCCACCATCATCGCGACGCTGTCCGCCGGCATGACGTTGTTGCCGGGCGATGTTATCGCGACCGGCACACCGGCGGGCGTTGGCATCGGCTTCAAGCCACCCAGGTTTCTCAATCCGGGCGACACCATGAAAATAGCGATCGACAAGTTGGGTGCGCTGACCAATGTCGTGGCCGAGTGAGCGTTTTCCGGCCTCCGGCAATCCCGGCAAAAACAGAGTGGAATGCGATGACAGAATTCCGGACCCAACGCGTATCCCGGCGCACGATTGGCAAAGCCCTGGTGAGCACGTTGTTCGCCGGTGCGGCGGCATCAATCACCAGTCCCGCTCGGGCTGACGATGTCTATCCAACGAAGGCCTTGACGATGATCGTGCCCTTTGCCGCCGGCGGGTCGGCGGACGTGTATGGCCGGCTTCTGGCACAGCAACTCAATGCCGCGACCGGGCAGGCGTTCATCGTGGAGGACCGGCCCGGCGCCGGTGCCATCATCGGGTCGCAGGCGGCGGCCATCAGCCGTCCAGACGGTTATACGCTGCTCGTGGTCTCCAACACCCACACGGTGAACGAGACGCTGTTCGCGAAGAAACCGTATAAACTGATGACCAATTTCGTCCCGGTCGCGCCAATCAACGCATCAGATCTGGTTCTGGTCACTCGGCCGGACCTCGGCATCAAGACCCTTGCGGACCTGATCAAGTTGGCCAAAGAAAAGCCCGGCGCGTTGTCATTCGCTTCCTCCGGGCCGGGCACCCCGTACCATATGGCCGGCGAGTTGTTCAAGCAGATGGCCGGGATCGACATCACCCATGTGCCGTTCAAAGGCAGTTCGGAAGCCCGCATCGATGTCATGGGCGGTCAGGTCGATATGATGTTCGATGCGACCACGACGATGCTGGGCCTGATCAAGTCCGGCAAAGTCACGGGCATCGCCACTACCGGCACGACCCGCTCCGCGGTGTTGCCGGATCTGCCCACGATGGCGGACGCCGGTGTTCCGGGATACGAAGCGGTGATCTGGCTGGGTATCGTGGCACCGAAAGGCACCCCGGACTCGGTCGTCGCGACGCTCAACGCGCTGATCACCACCATCGATCAGAAGCCCGATGTGCAGGCGGCGTGGGAGAAGCAAGGCGCGGTGCCGGTGATCATGACCCCGGGGCAATTCACAGCCTTCATCGAAGCCGACATCGTGAAATGGGCCAAGGTCGTTGAGATCTCGGGCGCCCGTGTCAACAACTGACCTGCCAGGAAATGCCATGACGCTGCATCTTTTGGGGGCGGGCGCATCCAAGGGCCTCGTCACCGATCTTCAGGCGGGTTTCACAGCCGAAACCGGCATCGATGTCGCGACATATTTCAATGCCGTCGGGGCGATCCGTGACAAATTCCTGGCCGCCGAACCCTGCGATGTCGTCATCCTGTCCGCGGCCTTGCTGGATGACCTCGCCGCACGCGGACTCTTGCTGACCGGGTCCATCGCTCCGATTGGCACGGTGCGCACCGGTGTCGCGGTCCCGGCCGGACACCCCGCACCGGCCATCGCCACCGGGGACAACCTGCGGGCCGCGCTGTTGGCGTCGCGCGGCATCTATGTACCGGACCTTCAGGGTTCGACCGCCGGTGTTCACGTCATGCGCGTGTTGCGGGCCCTGGGCATCGACCAGACCATAGCGCCCTATCTGCGCCCGTTTCCCAATGGCGCCATAGCGATGAAGCATCTTGCCGCGGCTGCAGAAGAAAATCCCATCGGCCTGACCCAGATCACCGAGATCAAATACAGCCCCGGTCTGACGTTGCTCGGGCCGTTACCGGAAGCCCACGGCCTTTCCACGCTTTATGCCGCCGCCGTCGCGGCCCGCACAGCGCAGCCTGACGCGGCGCTGGCACTCGTCGCCCTGCTGACGGGCCCGGGTTCCCGGGACCTGCGCGCGGCCAGCGGATTCGAGAGCTGATGATGCGACGCGTCAACGTCAAGGATTGCGTTGGCGGCGCCCTGGTTCTGTTGCTGGGCATCGGCGCCGCCGCGCAAGCATCGCACTACGAGCTTGGTACGTTGCGCCGGATGGGACCGGGCTATTTCCCGCTGGCATTGGGCGTTATTTTGGCGGTGACCGGCGCGCTGATCATGCTCGCCAGCGTCGGTAGCGCGCCGGCCGTGGCACCGATCCGCCAGCGGCCGGAGTGGCGGGGTTGGTTCTGCATCTGCGCCAGCATGGTCGCGTTCGCGGTGGTTGGTCTCTATGGCGGCCTTCTGCCGGCCACCTTTGCGTGCGTGTTCGTCGCCGCCCTCGGCGATCGTCAGAATTCGCTGGCGGTGTCGGCGGTTTTGGCAGCAGCGATGACGTTGGTGTGCGTGGCCGTGTTCTGGGGGCTGCTCGGGGTCAACCTGCCGCTGTTCGGTTGGGGTTGAGGCCATGATCGAACAATCGCTTATTGATCTATGGCACGGCTTCGGCATCGCCTTGGAACCCGGCAACCTGATGTGGTCGTTCATCGGGGTGTTGATCGGCAACCTGATCGGTGTGCTGCCGGGAATGGGGGCGATTTCCGCCATCTCCATGTTGTTGCCGCTGACCTACGCCATGCATCCGGTGCCGGCGATCCTGATGCTGGCAGGCATCTTTTACGGATCGCAATACGGCGGCGCGCTGGGTGCCATCCTGCTCAACCTGCCTTGCCACCCGCCGCACGCGGTCACCTGCCTGGACGGCTACCCGATGACCCGGCAGGGCAAAGCCGGCACCGCGCTTGGCATTACCATGCTGTGTTCGTTCTTCGCGGCCTCGGTCGGCATCATCGTCATGATCGTGGCATCGCCGTTACTAGTACAGATTTCGTTCAAGTTCGGGCCGCCGGAGATTTTCTCCATCATGCTGGTGGGTTTGCTTGCCGGGGCCACGATGTCGCGCGGATCGCCGCTGAAAGGTGTCGCGATGACCGTGATCGGCCTGCTGCTGGGCGTCGCGGGGACGGACGTGCTGACCGGCACGCAGCGGTTCACCTTTGGCGTCACCGACCTGGGTGACGGCGTCGAACTTGTGGCGCTGGCGCTGGGATTGTTCGGCGTTGCCGAGTTCCTGCGGAACGTCAATCGCATGGACGCCATCAGCGTGCCGCTGAAGATGAGTATGCGCGACATGCGGCCATCCCGAGCGGACCTGCGCCAGGCGTTTCCGGCCATGTTGCGGGGCACCGCGATCGGCACCTTGTTTGGTGCCGTCCCGGGCACCGGACCAACGATCACCACGTTCATCGCCTATGCCCTGGAACGTAAAATCGCCCGGGATCCCTCGCGTTTCGGTCATGGGGCGATCGAGGGTGTAGCCGCGCCCGAGGCTGCCTCCCACTCCAAGACCCAGGTCGATTTCATTCCGACCATGAGCCTGGGGATCCCCGGCGATCCGGTGATGGCGCTGATCCTGGGCGCGCTGCTGATCCAGGGCATTCAGCCCGGGCCGCAACTGATGACCGAACATGCCGATTTGTTCTGGGGTTTAATCGCCAGCTTTTGGATCGGCAACGTGTTGCTGATGGTGCTGAATGTGCCGCTGATCGGGCTGTGGGTGAAGCTTCTGGCGGTGCCTTACCGGTTCTTGTTTCCGTCAGCTTTGTTCTTCATTGCGATCGGTGTTTACAGCACAAAGAGCAACCTGTTCGAGGTATGGGAGGTGCTGGCCTTCGGCATTGCCGGCGCCGTGTTCGCGGCACTCGATTTCTCGGTGGCGCCGGTGCTGCTGGGCTTCGTGCTGGGGCCGATGGTCGAGGACAATTTCCGCCGGACGCTGCTGCTGTCACATGGCGATGCCATGGTGTTTGTGCAGCACCCGATCAGTGCAGGTTTTATCGGCATAAGTGTGTTGCTGATCTCAGTCAGGCTCTACATCTGGCTGGCTGCGCGGCGGCGCGGTGTTCCCGACCGGGTTGAGGCGTTGGTAGCGGGTTTGCCGCCGGGTTAACGGGTGAACTTGGCATCCGGCGCCGGGCGGGAGAGAATGGCCGCAACCAAACAAGGAAGCGCCCGCATGAGCAGCACCACAACCACCCACAGCCCGTACCTGCCGGTCCGCAACGATTGGCTGGCCCGTCGCACCGAAACGATCCTGGAACCCGAACTGCCGATCGTCGATCCGCATCACCATCTTTGGGAGCGGCCGGACTGGCTGTACATGCTCGACGACCTGCTGGCCGACACCAACAGCGGCCACAACATCGTCGGCACCGTGTTCGTGCAGTGCCGGTCGATGCATCGCGCCTCGGGGCCGGAGGCGTTCAAGCCGGTGGGTGAAACCGAGTTCGTCAACGGCGTCGCGGCCATGAGCGCGTCCGGCGGCTATGGCGCGACGAAAATCTGCGCCGGCATCGTCGGCCATGTCGATTTGCGTAACGGCGATAAATCCCGCGAGGTGCTGGAGGCGCATATCCGAGCGGGAGGCGGGCGTTTCCGCGGTATCCGGCACATCACGGCGTATGACCCCGATCCGACCCTGATGAACCCGGCTTACGCACCTCCGCCCCGGTTGATGTATGATGAGACATTCCGAAAAGGATTCGCCTGTCTGGCGCCGTTGAATTTGTCCTTCGATGCGTGGTTGTACCATCCTCAGATCGGCGACCTGACGGCACTGGCTCAGGCGTTTCCCGGCACGACGATCTGCCTGAACCACGTCGGCGGTCCACTGGCGATCGGCGTTTACGAAGGCAAGCGCGCCGAGGTTTTCGGGGAATGGTCCGCGTCCATCAAAGCCCTGTCCGCCTGCCCGAACGTCGTTGTGAAACTCGGTGGCATGGCGATGCGGATCAACGGCTGGGATTTCCATACCAAAGCCGAACCGCCGTCGTCCGAGGACCTGGCCGCCGCCTGGAAGCCTTACGTCGATACCTGCATCGAGGCGTTCGGTGCGTCGCGCTGCATGTTTGAGAGCAATTTTCCTGTGGATAAAGGATCTTACGGCTACGCAGCGTTCTGGAATGCGTGCAAGATATTGGCGAAAGAGGCCTCGACATCGGAAAAAACCGACCTGTTCAGCGGCACCGCGTCACGTTTCTACCGGCTTGGGATATAGGAGAACACATGCGACAGATACAAATCGGCGACGTCACGATCACCAGCATCGTCGAACGCGCGGGTCCGTGGCGCACGCCGGCCGCCATGTTCCCGGCTTACGACGAGGCGATCGGTGCCGAACATCTGAAGACTCTCGACCCCGAGGTGTTCGAATCGGTCACCGGCATGATGTACATCACCTATCAGACCTTCGTCGTGCGCACCCCGCACCACACGATCCTGGTCGATACCTGCACCGGTGAGGACAAGGGCTATCCGCCGCCGATGGATTTCCCCAAGCAGCGTTACCTGAATGAATTCAGGCACGCCGGGCTGTCGTTCGACAAGATCGACTATGTGTTCTGCACCCATCTGCACATCGATCACTGCGGCTGGAACACCGTGTTGCGGGACGGCCGCTGGGTGCCCACCTTCCCGAACGCGAAATACGTGTTCCACAAGCGCGAATACGCGGCGTGGGAGCAAGCGACGAAAGAAGGCCTGCAACCCCCCGGCAATGTTTGGAAGTATAATTGCGAGCCGATTGTCGAAGCCGGTCAGGCTTTGCTGGTCGATGACGACTTTATGCTCGACGATACGGTTTGGCTGACGCCGACGCCGGGCCACTCGCCGTGCCATTGTTGCGTGAATATCAAGTCGGGCGGCCAGCGTGCCGTGGTGACCGGCGACCTGATGCACCACGCGCTGCAATGCCGGGAGCCGTCCTGGTCCACGATCTTCGACTGGGATGCGAAGGAAGCAGAGAAATCGCGCCGGTCGTTCCTGGGGGATATCGCCGGAACTGGAACGTTCGTGCTGCCGATCCACTTTCCGAACCCGACCGTAGGGCTTGTCGAGGTAAGGGGGGATGCGTTCGACTACAAATTCGTGCGGTAGATTGTCCTTGGTGGCGTCAAAGCGGGTGATCACCCTGGAATTGGCGATACCGCATGATCGGCGTGGCCGGGTTGGACCCGTAGGCATCAGGATAAGGGTCAAGTGGCGAGGATTTGCCCATTCGTCACGGCCGGGCTTGTCCCGGCCTCCCGGGACTTCCTGTGCCGCGCCAAGCAAAGTCGTGGGTGACCGGGCCAAGCCCGGCCGTGACGAATGGGCAAATCCTCGCCACCCGACGGCTTATCCTGATGCCTATAGGGCTGCGTCGACACATGACGAGAGAGTAAGGCCCTATCCGGGCCGTCTATCGCGGCACAATCACCGGCACAGGTGGCCGGGACACAACCGACCATGACGATCGGGGACCAAAAGAAAACCGCCAAACCCGGGATTAGAGCCTACGCCGCGCTGCTGGCATTTTTGCGCAGCCAGACGGCTGGTGGATTGGCGCTGATCGCGGCGGCGGTGATCGCACTGATTTGGTCGAACGATACGGGCGCCGATAACTACTTCCACCTGATAGCATTCCCCATCGGTATCCTGCCCGTTGACGGCTGGATCAACGATGGCCTGATGGCGGTATTTTTCCTCGTCGTGGGTCTGGAAATCCGCCGCGAGATAACCGATGGCCAATTGTCCTCGCGTCAGCAAATCGCCGCGCCCGGGCTGGCCGCACTCGGCGGCATGATCGTGCCTGCGCTGATCTTCGCCGGCTTCAACCATGCCGACCCCGATCGCCTGAGGGGCTGGGCGGTGCCGGTGGCGACCGATATTGCCTTCGCCCTGGCCGCGTTATCAGTACTTGGCCGCAAGATCCCGGTACAATTGAAAGTGTTTCTCACGGCACTGGCTATCATTGACGACCTCGGCGCCATCCTGATCATTGCCCTGTTCTATACCGCTCGGCTTGATATCCCCGCGTTACTGTCTGCCTGCGCGGTTTGCGCGGCGTTGTACGGGCTCAACCGAGCGGGCGTGCGCGCGGTGTGGACATATGGATTGGGAGGTATCCTGCTGTGGGCCTGCGTGCTGCGGTCCGGCGTGCATCCGACCATTGCCGGCGTGGCGCTCGCCTTCGTGGTGCCAATGGACGACACGGGGCACCGCATAGAGGCCGGCCTCGCCCGTTGGGTCACATGGCTTGTGCTGCCGCTGTTCGGGCTGGCCAACGCCGGCCTCAGGCTTGGTGGAATCACTGCGCCGGATTTTACCACACCGGTCATGCTTGGCATCGTATTTGGACTCGTCATCGGCAAGCCGGCTGGCGTGTTCGGCGCCACCTGGCTATCGATCCGGCTGGGCTGGACCCGCAAGCCATCGGGGTTGACGTGGTCTCAGCTTTTCGGCGCGGCGATCCTCTGCGGCATCGGCTTCACCATGAGCCTGTTCATCGGCGATCTGGGTTTCCACGGCAGCCCCATCCAGGCGGAGGTGAAGCTGGCCGTGTTCACCGGTTCGTTGATCGCGGCCGTCCTCGGCATAACATTTCTGGCGATCAGGCGCCGTTCCAAGGTCCATCCGAATGGACGTTTTAGCGAGCCTCTCCCGAAAAACTGATCGTCAGCGCGTTCAACCGGTCCAGCGCCGCCGGCGACAGCGGGCCTTTCAGCACGGCGGTAAGACTGGCCTCGAATTCCTCGATGGTTGCCATGCCGACCAGAATGGTGCCCATGGCAGGGTGGCTTATCGCGAAACGAGTCGCCGCCTCGGCAAGGCTGGATGCGAAGCCCTCCGTCACCAGCGGCATCAGACGGCGGGCGCGCTCCAGATCCATCTCGTAGCTGTGGGCAGAGCCGATCGGTTCCGGAGGCGCACTGGCCGTCGGATGGCGTTCGGCTGAGCCGGTCAACGCGCCCGCCGCCAGGACGCGAATACCGACGACGCCAACACCGGCCTTCCGCGTGTGGTCGAACAAACGGCCGTAGTCCTGCGCCGGATAGTGCGGCGGCAGCGCCGTCGCGGCCGAGGCGTTCAGCATGTTGTAGCTGACCTGCGCGCTGTCGATGACTTCGGTATCGATGATCTGGTGCAGGGCCGCGGTGTCGCCGATCGCGGTAATGCCGAGGAAGCGCGTCTTGCCGGCCGACCGCAACGCTTCGAAGGCCGGAACGACTTCGCCCAGCACCTGCGCGACGCTGAGCGTTTCGCCGCCACCGTTCAGGGTGATGGGATTGTGCAGATGAAAGATATCGACGTGGTCCATCTTCAGGCGGCTCAGGCTGCCGTCCATGGAGTCGGCAATCGTCTTCGCGATGGCGCCGAAATTCTCCGAGGGGACACGAACTTTCGTGCCCACGGCGATGCCGGCCGGCTTGCGCGCGCCCATGATGCGACCGAGATTCGTTTCGGACACGCCGTTTCCGTATTGCACGGCCGTATCGAAGTAGTTGATGCCCGCGTCCAGTGCCAAACCAATCGCCCGGTCCTGGTCGGCGGCGGAACCGCGCACCATCAGGCCGCCGACCGCGCCGCAGCCAAAGCCCAGAATTGAAAGTCGTAGGCCAGAGCGGCCGTAAATGCGTGTTTCCATGGATCGAGGTCTCCTTGGTTGTTACTCCGTCATGACTTGGTTCATCGGGCCACTTATGCCAGGACAATGCCGGGATAGGTGGCCCGGACAAGCCGGGCCAGGACGGGAAAATTGTTGCCGGGCCATGACGAGGCCGTTGGTTTAGCTATACAGCCCTGAAGAACGAGCCCGCAATTTACACAGCGCCACCATCAGTTCCAGCGTCGGCACCTCGACGCCCGCAAGGTGTGCGAGCGCCAACGGCGCATCGAACATACCGTCGATCTCCATCGGCCGTCCCAGTTCCAGATCCTGCAAAATGCTCGGTTTATGATCCATTGAGCGTTGCCCGTTGATACGAAGCGCGTGGTTGGTTGTGGGATCGGCACCGAGCGCCTGAGCGATGGCGGTGGCTTCGTGCATCATGCGCAGCGATGCCTGTTCGGTTGCGGGTTCGACGTAGATGCCCTTGGGCGCGCTGCCGGTCAGGACGGCCAGTGTGCCGCCCGCCAGGTTGCTGATCAGCTTGTTCCAGATTTCATTGCGAATAGCCGGCGTGGCCTCACCGCTGATGCCACCTTTGCTGATCAGGGCTGCCAGTGTCAGCACCCGGTCCGACAGCGTGCCATCCGGTTCGCCCAGGATGACGCGGCTTTTCGGCTGCTCGACCATAACAACCCCGGGCGAGGTCACAGCGCTGGCGGAATAGACCACGCCGCCGATGGCCCGTCCGGGCCCCAGAGCGCGACGCAGCACGTCATCCGGATCGATCCGCGGCAATGACTTGCCTTCGTGCGGTCCCGGCAGATTGTCGAAATACCACCAGGGGATTCCGTTCATAACGAATGCAACCGACGTGTCCGGACCCAGCAACGGCCCGATCGACGCTGCGACGGCCGGCAGCGCGGGCGCTTTCACCGTAACGAACACCGCGTCTTGCTTGCCCAGTTCCGCCGGATCGGCCGAGGCCCGCACCGGCGCATGATGCACGCCATCGACCGCGTGAACGGTCAGGCCGTTGGCCTGGATGGCGGCGAGGTGAGCGCCTCGGGCAACGACGGATACCTCGGCCCCGGCACGGTGCAGGCGGGCGGCGAGATGGCCGCCGATGGCTCCGGCGCCGTAGATGCAGATTTTCATGGTGGACCTCTCCTGTTGCACTATCGGACCCGGCATCAGTCCGATGGTCAAGCCGTGCTCTGGTCTGGATCGCTCGATTGCCCTAGAACCCTGCGATCCTTTTCAACCTGGAGCCGTTCATGAGCAAAATCATCCGCACCGAACCCGGCGCGATCCTGTCCAAGGCCGTTGAATATCACGGCTTTGTCTATCTGCCGGGCATCACCGCCCGCGACACCAGCCTGGACATCAAGGGCCAGACCGCCGACGTGCTGGCGCAGATCGATGAGATGCTGGAACTGCACGGCACCGACAAGACTCGCCTGCTGCAGGCGATGATCTGGGTGAAGCACATGAAGGACCGCGTTCTGCTGAACGAACTCTGGACCCCGTGGTTGCCGAAAGACGGCGCCCCGGTGCGCGCCTGCGTCCAGGCCGAGATGGCCGCCCCGGACGTGCTGGTGGAGATCATGGTCACCGCCTGCAAGTAAGCGGTCATGGCCCGGCTGGTTGGCCGGGCCATCGACGCCTTTACGCCGTGGCGCCGCCATCGACCGGAAGTGCTACGCCGTTCACGTAGGACGCCTCGTCCGACAGCAGAAACAACGCCGCATTGGCGATTTCTTCCGGCTGGCCGGTGCGCCGCATCGGGTTGGCTCCGCCGCGTTTGGTCACCAACGTTTCGGGCGTTTCCCCCGGCGGCAATTGACTATCCGGACGAGCAACGAAAACCCGCAGCATCGGCGTGTCGGTTGGGCCGGGGCAGACAGCATTAATGCGGATATTCTCGTGTCCGTACCGCTTGGCCAGTCCCTTCACCAGACCGACAATCCCGAACTTCGCGATATTATACACCGGGCTGTAAGGCGACCCCTGTAATCCCGAGGTTGATGCCGTGAACAGGATCGAGCCGCCGCCCCGCGCCCGCAACTCCGGCAAAGCGGCCTCAGTTGTCACCAACACCGACCGTACGTTCAGGTCGATGGTGAAATCGAATGCTTTCCAGTCCAGGCCTTCGATCGACGCGGGACCGGGCGAACCGACATGGTTCCAGACGAAATCGAGCCCGCCGAACTGCTTCACCGTCTGGTGCACGATGTCGCGGGCGAAATTGTCGTTGGTCAGGTCGCCTGACAATCCGATCGCCTTGCCGCCAGAAGCGGTGATCTGGCGGACAACGGCGTCGGTGGCCTCTTTATCCAGATCAACCACCGCGACCGAAGCACCCTCCGCCGCGAACCGAATCGCTCCTGCCCGGCCCATACCCGACCCCGCGGCGGTGACAATGCCGATTTTGTTTTCCATGCGCATTGTTGTGTCCTCCCTGTTTGATTTAGCCCGTCTCCATCGGCAGGCTTTCGTCTTTGGCCCATTCCGACAGCGATGCGTCGTAGATCTTGACGTTCTGATGCCCGAGCATCGTCAGGATCAACGCATCGGCGCTGGCGGCGATGCCGCCGCCACAATAGGCAATGACCGGGCGATCCAGAGCGCCGACCGCGCCCAGCAGGCGGCGCAGTTCATCGGCCGGCAGAAACGCGTTGGTGGCGGGGTCAAGCAAATGCGCCGCCGGTAGATTGACGCTGCCGGCGATGTGGCCGGGGCGTCCGTAGGCGTTCCCGCCGGTGCCGGCATGTTGCGCGGGAATCAGTGCGTTCAATGTGCAAACGCCTGCATCGCCGATCGCGGCTTTAACCTCGTCCTTGCCAACCATCAGGTTTCGCACGTTTTGAACCATGAACGAACCCGGAGCACGCTTTTCCCCCGGACCGGTTTCAATCGCGCGGTTTTCCGCCGCCCATTTCTGCCAGCCGCCGTTCAGCACTGCCGCGTTGTCATGGCCGAATTCGCGCAACAGCCACCAGACGCGCGTGGCCCACCAGGGATTGCCGGTGCTGTAGGTCACCACCCGCGTGCCGTTGCTTATTCCGAAACGACGCATCGCCGCCGCGAAATCCTCTGGTGACTGCCGCATGAAGTTGAACCTCTGCGTCGTATCCGAAACGTCCTTGGAGACGTCACAAAATTGCGCGCCTGGGATATGGCCTTTTTCGAAGTCCTCCCGCCCCGGCTTCACCACGTAGGTGATCTTCGGATCGGGGATCAGATGCGTCGTGCAGTCCAGCACGACGACATCCCTTAAGTGCCGGGCGAGCCAGTCCGTCTCGACCAGAAACTCCGGATGCACAAAACCGGTCATTGGCTAATGTCCCGCCGCGAGTTCGGCGAGTTCTATCACCACGTTTCCTGTCGCCGCCGGGTCCAGGAAGATGATCTTCGACCCGCCGTGGCCGGCCTTCCAGGTGTCGCTTTGCAGCTTGACGTTCTTCGCTTTCAGTTCGGCGATGGCGCCTTCGATATCATCAACCTCAAAACAAATGTGGAAAAGGCCCGTCCCTTTTTGGTCTATCCATTTCGTAACGCCGGACTCTGGCCCCTGACCTTCCAACAGTTCGATATAGGACTGTCCGACCGGCAGCATCGCCAGTCTGGTCTGGCCGATTTGTTCTTCGTATTCCATTTCCAGACCGAACGTATCGCGCATGAAATCCAGGGACTGCTTCATGGAATCCACGGCGATAGCGATATGTTCCACCCGTTTGATTTTCATTGTGACGCTTCCTAGGAAATCGTGATGCCGCTATCCACCGGATAGACCTGCCCGGTTACTTTGCTGGTTTCATCCGACGCCAGAAACAGCGCCATGGACGCGATATCCTCCGGCTGGATGATCCCGAGCAGATGAGAATTTGCCATTCTGTCTAACGATGCGTTGCCTTCAAGCAACATTCTGACCCGGCCGGTCATCGTCACCGATGGCGCGATGGCGTTAACACGAACTTTTGGCGCGAATTCGACCGCCATTGACCGCGTTATCGACGCCACCGCACCCTTGGCGGCTGTGTAGCAATCGCGGCCCGGGATGCCCATCAGCGCCAGGTTCGACGACATGTTGATCACCGATCCGCCGCCCGATTTGATGATCGCCGGGATGCCGAAGCGGCAACCCAGGAAGGTGCCGAACAGATCCAGCTTGATGACGCGCCAGAACTCGTCCAATGGCGCGTCGGTGACGTCGCTGTCTCGTAGAGTCGAGCCGCCGGCATTGTTGTGCAGGATGTGCAGCGCCCCGTAATGCTGCACAGCTTTGTCGATCGTGCCCTGGATGCTGTCCGGTTCGGTGACATCGGTCTTGATGGCGATGGCCTGGCCGCCGGCCTGAATGATCAATTGCGCGGTCTGTTCGCCGGCCTCGGCATTCAGTTCGGCCACGACCACCCTGGCCCCTTCCTGCGCGAAGAGTTGGGCCGTGGCTCGGCCGATACCGGTTCCGGCGCCGGTGATGACGGCGACTTTGCCTTCCAGGCGTAGCATCTGCGTTTCCCCATTGGTGTGGGGTTATCGTCACCCGTCAGGCAATGCGGATCAAGAGGGCGGCGCTTAGGCTGGCAGCGTATAGCCCAAGGCTGCCTCTGCCTCGAACGTCTTTTGCACGGCCGGCCGTTGCATCATACGATCGTGATGAGCCGTCAGATTGGGGAATATCGCCGGGTCGGCGCCTAAGGAGCCGCGGAAGCGCCAGAACAGGCGGAACAAGTGAATGTCAGCGATGGAATAGGCACCAACCGCCCACGGTCCGACCCCAAGGCGCTGCTCTGCCCACCGATAGACCTGCTGTGTATGCTCCGGCCCCCGCTGCCGGGCAGGATGCAAAGTGGACGCAACGAAGGACATCCAGGAAATAACCTTGGCTTCCGCCTCAATGTCACCGAATGGGAACAGTTTGGCGTCCGGATAGGTCCTGGCGAGGTAGTATAGGATCGCCGCGACCTCGGTCAGTGGCCGTCCGTCGATGACCAATGTCGGTACTTTGCCCTCGGGGTTGAAGCCGCGCAGTTCCGGCGGGTCCAGATCGCGATGGGCGAACGAGATCGTTTTGGCCTCGAACACGGCCCCGACTTCATGTAGGGCGATGTGGACCGCCAGCGAGCTCGATCCGGGGGCGTGATAGAATGTCAGCATCAGCGTTGCGTCCAGGGCAGATCGTCGGCCTTCCAGCCGGCGGTGTTGCCGCGATGGCCATCGGCGTCGGGCGGGCCTTCGAACCCATCGGCGACGTTATAAACATGCGGAAAACCGGCGGCTTGAGCCGCCAAAGCGGCGGACATGCTGCGGGCGCCACTGCGGCAGATGAAATAGATGTGGTTGTCGGCGGTCAGGCCGGCCTGCTTGAGGTGATCCTCGAAACCGCCGTTGCGTTGCATCGTCGGATAAACCTGCCAGGGGATCAAAATTGTCTGCTTTCCGGCTGAGGCGAGGGCAGGGACACCGACAAAATTCCACTCCGCATCGGTGCGGACGTCGACCAGTTGGGCGTTTGCATCGGCCTGTAGGGCTTCCCAGGTTTGGGTAGGCGCGACATTCTCGACCATAATGGATGCTCCGACAGGGAAAGACAGAATCGATGACCGCGTTGTATCACGGAACCACATGGCAAGACGACATGGCACAGGCGATCGGCCACACCCCGCTGATCCGACTACGCCGCGCGTCGGAGGCGACCGGCTGCACGATCCTGGGCAAGGCGGAGTTCATGAACCCCGGCGGCTCGGTGAAGGATCGCGCCGGCCTGGCGATCATCCTGGATGCCGAACAGCGCGGGACCTTGCGGCCGGGCGGCACGATCGTGGAGGGTACTGCCGGCAACACTGGTATCGGACTGACGCTGGTGGGGAATGCACGCGGCTATCGCAGCGTGATCGTGATGCCGGAGACGCAGTCGAAGGAAAAGATCGATTTCCTGCGCATGATCGGCGCCGACCTTCGGTTGGTGCCGGCCAAGCCATACCGCGATCCTGGCAATTACGTGCATTTTTCGCGACGCTTGGCCGAAGAGATCGCGACGGAAACGGGCAACGCGATCTGGGCCAATCAGTTCGACAATCTGGCGAACCGCGAGGGTCACCGCGTCACCACCGGTGCGGAGATCTGGGAACAGACGCAAGGCAAGGTCGATGCATTCACCTGCGCCTGCGGCACCGGCGGCACGCTGGCCGGCGTTTCCCTGGCGTTGAAAGCGCGTAACCCCGGCGTTCGCATCGTGCTGGCGGACCCGCATGGCTCGAACTTGTACGGTTGGGTCAAAAATGGTGATTTGTCGATCGAAGGGTCATCCATCACCGAAGGCATCGGCCAGTCCCGGGTGCCCGACAATCTGGCCGGGGTGGAGATTGACGACGCGGAACGCATTCCCGACGCTGAGGCGCTGGAGCAGATTTTCGATGTGCTGATCCATGAGGGTCTGTCTGTCGGCACGTCCTCCGGTATCAATATCGCGGCGGCGATCCGGGTCGCCAAGGCGATGGGGCCGGGCCATACGGTTGTGACGGTCCTGTGCGACGGCGGTTCGCGGTATCAGTCGAAACTGTTCAATCCGGCGTTCCTGCGGGAGAAAGGGTTGCCGGTGCCGCCCTGGATGGCCTGAGGTTCACTCGCGGCCGGCGTTCTGGTGCCCCGTTTCGGGGCATTGGTTCGGCGCCGGAACACCGGCTATGGATGTTTCCCCGGGATGCGGGCAGGATCGATTCACGCGGCATCTGATCGCGAAGAACCGGGGGACAACAGTGGCTTTTTTGTTGAAACGACGTCAGATCGTGCTCGCCGTGCCGGCAACACTGGCATTCGGCGGCGCGCGCGCCGCATCGTCCAGCGGCAAGGCCACCTACCCGGTCGCCGTCCCAAGCTACCAGCAGCAGTTCATCGCGGTGGAGCAAGGGTTTTTCAAGGATGAAGGGTTCGACTTCAAGTTGGTGCAGGGCGGCAGCGGTGTGAAATCCCGCGAAATCATGGCGTCCGGTGAAGTCGATTTCGCAATCGAAGACATTGTTCACTGCATGCAGTTGAATAACCACGGCCGCGCCGCCAGGGCAGTCAACGCGGCGGATACGCGGTCACCGAGCCAGTATTTCATCGTCCGCAAGGATTTGTATGACGCCGGTGTCGATAGCTTGCAAAAATTCGCGGCCTGGAAACGGCCGGATGGCAAGAAGGCGATCCTGGGCGTTTCGTCGATTGGGGGCACCGCGCATCTGTGGGCCAATTTTTTCATGGAACACTTCGGCCTCGCCGAAGATGTGGCCTGGGTCGGCGTCGGCAACGTCGATACGATGCTGGGTTCGTTGAAGACGAAACAGATCGATCTGCTGGCATCCACCGCCGCCCTGGCCTCGGATGCCGAGGAGCATGGCTGGGGCAAAACGATCTTCCGTGGTTCGGACGAAGATGTGTGGAACCAGGTTGTCGGCGGCCCGGTTCCGGTGAATGCGAATATTTGCTTGCTGAGCACCATCCAGAAAGAACCGGAGAAAGTGCAGGCCTATGTGACCGGTGTGCATCGCGCCTCGCAATGGGTGGCAAAGCACACCAAGGAGCAAATCTACGACGTGATTGAACCCTATGTCGGCAGCACGTCCCGCGAAGGCAACCTGCTGGAAATTCAGAGCGTCAAGGACATCACCGACACCAACGGCATTGTCGATCCGGCGGCGTATGAGCGCGGCGGCAAGTGCTGGTACCGCGATCTGACGGGTATTAAAGCCTCGCCGCTGGCGGATATTTTCGATGCCAGTTTCATGCTGAAGGCGAAGGCGAAGTATCCCGCCGGATGACGATCCGCATCGAAACCCGCGATCTGGGAAAGACGTTTGCCGTTGACGGCCGCGATATGCGTGCCGTCGATGGGGTTTCGCTGGCGATCCGCGAGGGTGAGTTCGTGGCGCTTCTGGGGCCATCCGGGTGCGGCAAAAGCACAATCCTGAACATGATCGCCACGCTTCTGCCGAACAGCAGCGGGGAGATCCTGGTCGACGGACAGCCCATCGACCGGCGGCGCCCAAGCCGCAATGTCGGATACGTGTTCCAGCGGGACACGTTGTTTCCCTGGCGCACCGTGCAGGCCAATATCGGTTATGCTCTGGAACTGGCTGGCGTGGCCGCCGACGAGCGCCGGGAGCGGACGCAGACCGCTCTGGCACAGGCCGGTTTGCAAGGTTTCGGACATTACTATCCCACGTCGTTGTCCGGCGGGATGCGGCAACGGGCGGCGCTGATGCGGACCCTGATCGTGCAGCCGCAAATCCTGCTGATGGACGAACCGTTCGGCGCCTTGGACACGCACACCAAACTGGAAATGCACCGGGTGCTGCTGAATATCTGGGAACGCGAGAAACAGACGGTGCTGTTCGTCACCCATGATCTCGGCGAGGCCCTTACATTGTCGGATCGCATCATTCTGCTGTCGGCTCGGCCTGGCCGAATCAAGGAAGAATTCACGGTTGATTTTCCGCGTCCGCGCGATGCGGTGACGTTGCGTGAAACGCCGGCTTACGCCGCATTGTTCTCGCGCATCTGGCACTCGCTGGGCGAGGAATTCGTCAAGGGTGCGCAAGCATGAGCCGCCTGACCATCCTGCTGTGGCAGGTGGCGATCGCCCTCGGACTGGCCGTGGTGTGGGAATGGGGCTACAGCCTGCACGATCGGCTGCCGTGGCTGGTGCCGGAACTGTTGGATCCTTACTTCGTGTCGAAACCATCGGCCATTTACGACCAGTTCCTGCACGCGAGCTGTCTGGTGGATAAACGCGGCATTTGGAACGATTGGGGGAACGGCCAGTTCTCCAAATGCATGGCTCGATCAGAGAACAATCTCTGGGTCGCGACACTGATCACTTTGAAGAATACCCTGGCTGGATTCGCCGTGGGTACCACCAGCGGGTTCGTCCTTGGGCTTGCGCTTGGCCGGTCCGACCGGCTGACAGCGATTTTTCAGCCGTTCATCGTCGCCGCCAATTCCATCCCCCGCATCGCACTCGCGCCTATCATTATTCTGGCGTTCGGGTTGGGTGACGCGTCCAAAATCGTTACGGCATGGCTGGTGGTCGTGTTCCTGGTTTTTTTCAACACGTTCGAAGGCGCACGATCGGTTGACCGGGACCACATCAGCGCGGCCCGTCTGCTGGGTGCCTCGGAATGGCAGATCACCCGGACCGTCATCGTTCCGTCCACCATGGCGTGGCTGTTCGCCTCGCTGACCCCGGCGATCTCATTCGCCCTGATCGGCGTCATCCTGGGGGAGTTCATCGGCGCCCAGCAGGGGATCGGACGCATGATCATCGAAGCCGAAGCGCGTGGGGAGGCAGCCGGCATGATGGTCGCGGTGTTTGTGCTGATGATCGTCGGCGTCATTTTGGCGACGATCGTCCGACGGGTGCAGAATCATCTGTTACGCTGGCGCCCCCAGTCGGCGGCCAATCTATAGCCGCCCGTCGCTCACCGCGTTAGGCTGTGCCGAAAGGGATGGAGGCGATCATGCACATCAGGCTGTTGACCGATCGGACGGGCGCCGAAGCCGTTGGGATCGACCTGACAAAGCCGGTATCGGCCGACGACAAAGCGGCGCTGAACCGTGCGTTCGTGGAGCACAGTGTGCTGGTGGTCCGCGATCAGAGGCTGACACCGCCTGAGGTGCTAACGGCGGTGGAACTGTTTGGACCGATCTTCCATCAGCACAACACGAAGTTCGCGCTGCCGGAGTGCCCGCAAATCCATTACATCTCCAACCAGGACACGTTCCCGGATGGAACGCGCTACATCCCCGGTGAGGGTTGGCACACTGATCATTCCAACGACACGAGGCCACCCAAGGCCACGGTGCTGCACGCGGTCACGCTGCCGGATGTCGGCGGCGACACGCAGTTTGCCAACATGGCTTCGGCCTACACAGCGCTGCCGGGAGCGATGCAGGATCGGATCGCCGGGTTGACGGCGATCCATGTCTATCAGAACAGCCACAGCACCCGGAAACTCATGGGTCTGTCGGATTCGAATAAAGAACGCGTGCCGAATGCGGTGTTGCACCCGATTGTTCGGACGCATCCCGAAACCGGCCGCAAGTCGATCTACATCAATCCGATTCGGATCGAGGGGATCGTCGGAATGGACCATAAAGAAGCGTTGCCGTTGCTGGACGATTTGCTGGCTCATGCGACACGGGATGAGTTCGTGTACCGGCACCAATGGCGATCGGGCGATCTGACAATCTGGGACAATCGCTGCCTGTTGCATAAGGCGAACGGCGATTACGACATGACGCAGACCCGGTATTTGTATCGCGTGATGCTACAGGGGGACGTTCCCCGTTAGCACCCGCGCGCTTTGTCGCCGGGTCGTAGCATAACGGCGAACAGGTGCGGTCGTTATCCTTTTAAGCTCGATTGCCCCGGTGCGGGATCATTGCCGCACCGGTCTATTGGATGCGTGCCGCCACGGTTTGGAGTCTCACCAAAATGACGCTTACCCGCCGAACCTTGCTCGGTTCCCTCGCTGTCAGTCCCGCATTGATCGCCCGCCCCGCTCGGGCGGAGGCGGATACGATCCGCATTGCGACCCAACCCGGCCTGACCTACCTGGTGCTGAACGTGATGCAGCACCAGAAGCTGATCGAAAAGCACGCCGCGGCTGCCGGTCTGCCGGTAGCACGGGCGGAGTTCCTGAAGCTTGCCGCCGGCAGCAACGTTAACGACGCAGTGATCAGCGGCGCGGTGGATATCGGTGCGACCGGCGTGCCGCCGTTCCTGCTGATGTGGGCGAAGACCCGCGGCGGCGTCGATGTGCGGGCCATCGCGCCGTTCAACTCGATGCCGCTGGCACTGATCACCCGCAATCCGGCAGTGCAGCGGATCGAGGACCTCGGATCGAACGATCGCATCGCGTTGCCGGGCGTCGGATCGTCCAGCCAGGCCATCATGCTGCAAATGGCCGCCGCCCGGGCGTTTGGGGATGCCAATTTCAAAAGATTCGACTCGCTGACGGTCACCCGCGGCCACCCGGACGCCATGGCGGCATTGCTGTCCAACACCGAAATCAACTGCCATTTCTCCGCGGCGCCGTATCTACAGCAGGAAATGGCGGTGCCGGGGATGCATGTGCTGCTGACCTCGACCGACATTTATGGCGGCCCGGGCACAGTCGGATTGACGTTCACAACCAAGAAATTCCGCGACAGCAACCCGCTTTTGCTGTCGTCGTTCATCGCCGCGACAGAGGAAGCGATGCACATTATCCGCACCGACCATCGTGCTTCGGCAGAGGCGTATGTCGCGGTCTCAGGAGACAAACTGAGCCTGGATCAGGTGGAGAGCTATATTGCCGATCCGACCACTCTGTTTGAGATCACGCCACGCGGAACGATGAAGGTGGCGGACTTCATGCATCGTACCGGAACGATCAAGGTTATGCCGGACGACTGGACGGCGTTGTTTGTTCCGGAAATGCATGGGCGACAAGGAAGCTGATGGGGTAACCTACCAGCCAGGCAGCGTTCCTGACCGGAACGATGCCTGGCTGGCCTATTTATCGCGATTGAAGAAGCAAGCGCTGACTATACCTTCACCAGCGGACAATTACCCTCGTTCAAGGGCCGGAACGCTTCATCCATCGGGGTGGTCGCGATCACCTTGGCGACGTCCCAGGAATGCTTGCTTTCGGAAGGCTTTTTCGCCTCCAGCAGGTAAACCGGATGCAGAGCCCTGCCATCGATCCGGATTTTTCCGGGGCCGAAGCAGTCATCGTCCGTCGGCATCGCCTTCATTCGCTCGATCACCGCGCGCCCGTCGGCCTTGGCCGCCGCCACGCCCATATCGGCCACCGCCTTCAGGTAATGGTAGGTTACGCCATAATCACCGGCCTGCGTCATATTTGGCCACACGCCGTTGGGGGTTTTGCCTTTGACCCGATCGTTCCAGGCCCGCGTCCGGTCGTTCAAGTCCCAGTAATAGGATTCGCTCCATCGCAGTCCCGCGGCGGCTTCCAGACCGAGCGCCCGCACACCGCGCACCTGGATCAGCAGGGCCGCCAGCTTCATGGTCGCCGTCAGGCCAAATTCATGCGCCTGTTTGATACAGTTCTCGGTATCGGCGCCGGCCATGCAGAGTCCCAGAACCTTGGCGCCGGAGGCCTGCGCGCGGACCAGGTGGGTGGAGAAATCGGTCGTTTCGGGAAACGGGTAGGCAATGCTGCCCAGGATTTTGCCACCAGCCTTGGTGATGATCCCGGCGGTGTCACGCTGGAGGGTTTGGCCGAACACGTAGTCGGCGGTGATGAAGAACCAGGAGTCGCCGCCCTCTTTCACCGTGTTCCCGCCGGTGGATTTGCCCAGCATGTAGGTGTCGTAGGTCCAATGGATCGTGTTCGGGCTGCATTGCGGTCCGGTCAGATCGGACGATCCGGTGCCGGAATTGAGATAGACCTTGTTCTTCTCGCGGCAGATCGTGTTTACCGCCAGGCCGACCGACGATGTCGGCACATCGACGATCGCATCGACTCCGTCACGGTCGAGCCATTGCCGAGCGATGGACACGCCGACATCGGGTTTGTTCTGGTGATCGGCGGAGATGACTTCGACGTTCCAGTCTTTGCCGGAGATGCCGAAATCCTCCAGTGCCTGTTTGGCGCAAACCACGCCGGTCGGGCCGCCGTCATCGCGGTAGGGGCCGGACTGGTCGTTCAGCACACCGATCCGGATGGTTGGTTTTTGTGCGAAACCGTAACGTGGAATGGCGGCGGCAGCGGTGGCGCCCAAAATGGCGCGCCGGTTCAGGATCATGGGAGAGTCCTTTGGGGATCGAGGATGGCGCCGGCCGTCCGTGGCCGGCGCCATCATGCAAGCTTAGACCGGTGTGAAGAACGGTAGGCTCGGCCCGTCGCCTTCGGTCTTGACGAATGTCACCTTCACATCCTGACCGATCTTCAACGCCCCCAACTCACAATCGACGAAATTGGTCAGCATCGACGGTCCTTCCGCCAACGTGACGTAACCGATGGCATACGGAGGATTGGCCCGCTCCATCACGCTGAGCGTGTAGATCGTGCCCTTGCCGGAGGTTTCCTCCCAGGCGCAATCATTGAAGCAGAACGGGCACAGTTGGCGCGGATAGTGATGCACCTTCTTGCAGCTTGTGCACCGGCGGATCATCAGCTTGCCGGCACCGGCACCTTCGAAATACGGCTTGGTTTCCGGATTCGTATCGGGCGTGCCGACGAACGGGATTTTTCTTGCTACGTAAGCCATATTGATTACTCCCGTTCCAGAATAACGGTGCTGCCGCAATGGCGCGTGCCGATCGCGCCGCCGGTGCCGTGGGCGATCGCCAGATCGCAGTTCGGCACTTGCACGGCGGGATGAGCCTCACCCCGCAACTGACGCACCGCCTCGATGATCTTGGTGATGCCGCCGCGGTTGGCCGGATGGTTGGAGCACAACCCGCCGCCATCGGTGTTGAACGGCAGCTTGCCGACGCCGGAGATCAGGTTGCCGTCGGAGACGAACTTGCCGCCCTGACCCTTTTCGCAGAAACCCAGATCTTCCAATTGCATCAGCACGGTGATGGTGAAGCTGTCGTAAATCGAGGCGTATTTGATGTCGGACGGCTTGATGCCGGCCATTTCCCAGGCCGGCGGGCCGGACCAGCGCGCGGCGGTGTAGGTCAGATCGATATTGCCGCCCATCTGATGCTTCGGTGACTCGCCGACGCCGATCACTTTCACCAGCGGCCGCTTCAGGCTTTTGGCGATTTCCGGCTTGGTCAGGATCAACGCGCCGCCGCCATCGCTGATGACGCAGCAATCCAGGCGATGCAACGGAGTCGAAACCATCGGGGAGTTCACAACGTCCTCGACCGTGACAACGTCGCGCAGCATGGCATGCGGATTGTGTTGGGCGTGGTGCGACGCGGCGACCTTGATCCAGGCGAGCTGCTCCGAGGTCGTTCCGTATTCATACATATGCCGAGCGGCGGCCATGCCGTAGAGGTTGGCGGTGGCGGGGCCGTACGGATACTCGAACTGCATTTCCGGCGCGGTGGGATTGCCGGGGCGCGGCGCGGTGCCGGTGGCCTGGCCTTCGCTGCGCGGACGGCCGGACAGGGTGATCAGCGCGACATTGCAACGGCCGGTGGCAATCGCCTCCATCGCGTGGCCGACCGCCACCTGATAGGACGAACCGCCCACATCGGTGCTGTCAACGTGACGGCACTTCAGGTTCATGTAATCGACCATCGACAACGGGCCGAGGCCGCCGGGCGCATCGCCGGCGCAGAAATAGCCGTCAATATCGTCCTTGGTCAGACCGGCGTCTTCCAACGCGCCCTTGGCGCATTCCGCGTGCAGCAACGCGATCGACTTATCCGGCGCCTTGCGCGTGGGATGTTCCCACGCCCCGGCGATATAGGCCGCACCTTTTAAACTCATGCTCCACTCCCCACTGTGACCGCCGTCCCGCGACGATCCGATTCAGAACCAGAAACCGCCGTTCAGCGGCGATCCGGTCCAGGCGGAGCCATTATACTGATCAGTAGGCGCACGGCTACCCCGGCGCCGGCCCAGGTCACACCGCGAGGCATCGTTTTGAGATTTGAATATGTCAATTTGTTTCCATGTGCAGGTTACACTTGTTTGTGAACAATCGCTGATGGCAGTGTCCGCCGTGAAAGGTGGGTCATGGATTCAATCTCCCGCATTGCCGTTGTCGAAGACGATCCCGAAATCAGCCGCATGATGGTCAGCTATATGCACGACCATGGGTTTGAGGTGTCAGCCGCGCGTAGCGGCCGCGACCTTGACCGAGTCATGTCGGACAGCAAGATCGACTGTGTGATCTTGGACGTTGGTTTACCCGGGGAGGACGGCCTGAGTATCTGCCGTCGTCTGCGCGGCAAATCCACCGTCCCGATCATCATGGTGACCGGGCGAGGTTCCGACACGGATCGTATCGTTGGCCTGGAACTTGGCGCGGATGACTATCTGCCCAAGCCCTTCAACCCCCGCGAATTGTTGGCCTGGGTGCGCGCCGTCATGCGCCGCAGCGCGCCAATCGAAGTGGCACAGGCCGACGTGCCGCAGACCTTGATGTTCGAAGGGTGGCGCCTGGATATGGCGCGGCGTCAGTTGTCCGCACCCGATGGGACCCAACGGTCGCTCACCAGCGGGGAGTTCAATATCCTGGCGCTGTTCTGCCAGCATCCCCGCAAGGTGATGTCACGCGACGATTTGCTGGAATTGCTGCACGGTCGCGCCGCGGCGGTGTTCGACCGCAGTATCGACGTGCAGATCAGCCGTCTGCGCCGGAAGATTGAGACCAACCTGAAGGACCCGTCTTTCATCAAGACGGTTCGCTACGGCGGCTATTTCTTCACCCCGCTGGTGACAGCGGCGGCCGATAGCTGAATCCAGCGACCATAAGTTTCGACCGGTCGGCCAAAACCCGTCATGGCAGGCTAAGGCCTGCCATCCACGTCTTTCCTGGCTTTCCAAAGCAAGGCATGGAGGCGGGGAGTCGTCACTGAGGCCCGCTGGTATGACGCCTCGAGGGTCGTAATCCATTGGGAGTGCTGGCGAGGAATATCCTCGCCGGCACTCTTTCACGGAATTAGTGGACGCGTTCGTAGATCGCCGCGATCCCCTGACCGCCGCCGATGCACATCGTGACGATCGCATAGCGGCCTTCGATGCGGGCCAGTTCATACAGGGCTTTCACCGTCAGAATCACGCCGGTCGCGCCGATCGGATGCCCGAGTGAGATGCCCGACCCGTTCGGGTTGGTCTTCGCCGGGTCGAACCCGAGATCTTTCGCAACCGCACAGGCCTGCGCAGCAAACGCTTCATTCGACTCGATCACGTCGATTTGATCGAGCGTGAGGCCCGCCCGCTTCAATACGGCCCGCACTGCCGGCACCGGCCCGATACCCATGATCTTCGGGTCCACACCCGCATGCGCGTAGGCCACAAGGCGGCCGAGCGGCTTTGCACCGCGCTTGGCGACCGTCTCGCCGTCCATCAGCACGACCGCCGCGGCGGCATCGTTGATGCCGGACGCGTTGCCGGCGGTCACCGAACCGTCCTTCTTGAACACTGGCCGCAGCTTACCCAGGCCGTCGACCGTCACATCGCCACGCACGTGCTCGTCTGTGTCGAAAATCGTGTCGCCTTTGCGGGACTTCAGTGTCACCGGCAGGATCTGGCTTTTGAAGCGGCCTTCCTTGATCGCGTGTGCGGCGCGCTGATGCGAGCTGACGGCCAGGGCGTCCTGCTGGCCGCGCGTGATCTGGTGGCTTTCCGCCAGATTCTCGGCCGTCATGCCCATGTGGATGTTGTGGAACGGGTCGTGCAGTGCGGCGGTCATCATGTCGATCATCGTGCTGTCGCCCATCCTCGCGCCCCAGCGCATGCCTGACGACAGATACCCGGCGCGGCTCATGTTTTCCGCGCCTCCGGCGACGGCGATGTCGGCGTCACCCAGCATGACGGATTGGGCGGCGGAGACGATGGCCTGTAGGCCGGAGCCGCACAGGCGGTTCAAGGTCAGGGCCGGCGCGTCCTGCGTGATGCCGGCGTTGATCGCGGCGACGCGGGACAGATACATGTCCTTCGCCTCAGTGTGAACGACGTTGCCGAACACCACGTTCTGCACTTCATCGCCCGACACTTCGGCCCGGACCAGAGCCTCACGCGCGGCCATCGCGCCGAGTTCGGTCGGGGGAATATCCTTCAGGCTGCCGCCGAAATCGCCGATGGCGGTGCGGACGCCGGAAACGATGTAAACTTCGCGCTGCATTGTCGTTGCCCTTTTTGCTGAATGATGCGGGCGCGGCATTACATGCGGTGGGCTAGGATGCAAGGTAGGGAAATTACGGACCCGGCGGCCCTTTGGATATCAGCTATTCCCCCGCAGCCTACTCCCTGGTACGGTTCAGCACTTCTCGGTATAGCATTCACCAGAGTTGTAGAAAAGGGAACGATACCATGAACGAAATCCCCATCAACGCCCCGAATTTGTGGCGCCTGGACACGCCGGGACACTCCGGTTGGGACCGCACCGCGCACGCCGGCGACCCGAAAAAATACTTCATGGTGTCCACCGACAGCCATGCCAACGAACCGCCCGACCTGTGGGAAAAGCGGATTGATCCGAAATATCGCGAACGTGTTCCCCGCATCATCACCGACGACCAGGGCGTGCAGTGGCGGTATTGCGAAGGCTACCGGCCCGACCGCGTGCGGGTCATGAGCTTTGAGGGCGAGGACTGGGTGCGTTCGAAAGCCGGCGCCGATGTGGCTGATCGCATTCGCGACAACCGCGCCGATGGCGTCGATGTGGAAATCATTTTCCCTAACAAGGGACTGGCGATGTGGGCCACGCCCGATCCGGTGTTCGCCAACGCCCAGTGCCGGGTGTGGAACGATTGGGCGTGGGAGCAGTTCGGGCCGCATCCCGATGCGATGCTGCCGGTGGCCTCGATCGCGACGGGCGATCTGGACGGTTCCATGAAAGAGATCGAACGCGTCGCGAAGCTGGGTTTCCGCGCGCTGTCACTGCCGTGCAAGCCGATCTGGGGCGGGCATGACGTCGATCACGTCAACTACAACCTGCCGCATTTCGATCCGATGTGGCGGCTGATCGAGGAAGCCGGTTTGCCGATGACGTTCCATGTCTCGACCGGACGCGACCCGCGGGCGTCACGTGGCAACGGCGGGGCGGTGGTGAATTATGTGACGCACTCCCTGGCGCCGACGATCGAACCGGTGGCGAATCTGTGTGCGTCCGGCGTGCTGGAGAAATTCCCCGGCCTGCGGTTCGCGACGATCGAGGCGGGGATCGGCTGGGTGGCGTGGCTGCTGACCGCGATGGATGAGGCGTATCGGAAACACCACATGTGGGTTCGGCCGAAGTTGCAGGGATTGCCTAGCGATTACTTCAAGGCGCACGGGCTGGCGACGTTCCAGGAAGACCCGGTTGGCTTGTTCCTGATGGAACGATTCGGGTTGGAGGATAACTTCGCCTGGGCGAACGATTATCCGCATCATGAAGGAACGTGGCCGCACTCGGCTGAAGCGATTGAACGGACGATGCCGGAGTTGAACGATATTCAGCGTGCGAAGGTGCTTGGGTTGAATGCGGCACGCTTCTTTAAGATCGATGTGCCGAAGCAACAGCAAGTCGCGGCGTGAGGTGACACGGGCGCCTCGATGGGGCGCCGTTTTCCTCCCCCCATCGATAGGGGGCGGCTTGTCCGAGCCACCTGTTGCGGCACTTTGCTGCGAAAGTTGGTCCGGACAAGCCGGGATATGACGGCGGGGGGATTTGCATCCGCGGCAGGGCGGTGGACGGCAAACTAACTGAGGGAACGTTTCATGGCTGATCGTGCTGACTATTTAGGGCTGGCCGGCAAAGTGTGCGCTGTCACCGGTGCCGGCGGCGGCATCGGTCGCGCCGTGGCTTTGGCGATGGCGGAGGTGGGCGCCCGGTTGGTGTTGTTGGACCGCGACGCCGACACATGCGCTGAAACCGCTGCGGCTCTGGCGGAGATCGGGGTGACGGCGCCATGCATCGCCTGCGATGTCTCCGATTCGGCCAGCGTGACGGCTGCGGCGAAGACGGCGGGTCCGTGCGACGTGCTGGTGAACAATGCCGGATTGCTGCGTCCCGGACCGATTGCGACCCTGGCGCTGGAGGAATGGAACCGGCTGTTGTCGGTGAACCTGACTGGCTACTTCTTGTGTGCCCAGGCGTTCGGTGCGGCGATGTTGGAGCGTGGTAGCGGGGCGATCGTCCATATTGCCTCCATCGCATCGCGGTTTCCGCAGGGATTCAGCGGCGCGTATAGCGTCAGCAAGGCCGGCGTGGTGATGCTGTCGCAACAACTGGCGTTGGAGTGGGGGCCGTCGGGCATCCGCAGCAATGTTGTCAGTCCCGGGCTGGTGCGCACGCCGATGAGCGAAACGTTCTATCAGGCGCCCGGCGTGGCGGAGCGGCGTGCGGCGGCGGTGCCGGTCGGACGGGTGGCCGTGCCGAAAGACATTGCCGACGTGGTCGTATTTCTGGCAAGTGCGCGCGCCGGTTATGTGAATGGCGAGGACATCTGCACCGATGGCGGTTTTGGGCGTACGTTGATGAGTTTGGTGCCTCGGCCGGGATTCGAGAAATAGATCATTCACGGACTCGTTCCAGTTTGCCGACAACGAAGATGTAGGAGCAGACACCGAGCGCCTCGATGACGGCGATGAAGACCAGCGGCAATCGGAAGTCCCCGGCGCGCAGCAGGAAGCCGACCACGATGGGCGACAAGATCCCGGCGAGGCCGCCCATGAAGTTGAAGACCGAACTGGTCAGGCCGATCAGTCGTTCCGGCGCCGTGGCGGATACCAGAGACCAATGGATCGATGCGACGCCGTTGCAGAAGAACGCGAAGGTCAGGAAAGCGATAATCATCGGTTCGGACTCGACGTAGTTGGCGCCGACGATGCTGGTGGAGCAGATCAGGCCGCCGATGATGGGTGCTTTACGGGCGAACGTCAGGCTGAAGCCGCGGCGCACCAACAGGTCGGAGATAGCGCCGGAACACAGGACTCCCGCGAAGACCGCCAGGAACGGCAGTGAAACGTAGAAGCCAGCCTTGATGAAGGTGAAATGGCGGTAGGTGACCAGGTAGGTGGGAAACCAGGAGCGGAAGAACGTACCGACCGTCCCCCAAACGAAATGTCCGAAGTATATCCCCCACAGTTTGCGGCGACCGAGCACGATGCCGAGGTCGTGCCAGAAGGAACCGTCGGTCTGGCGTTGCGACAGGTCGGGGATGCCTCCGCTTTCGGAGATTTGGCGCAATTCGGCTGCGTTGACGCCGCTGGTTTCGGCCGGGTCGTTATAGGAACGGAAGAAGATCACTGCCCAGATCAGGCCGAGTGAGCCGGTGGCGATGAAGATCGAAGGCCAGCCGTATTCGGTTTTGATCCAGAACAGGACCGGGGTCAGAAACGCGAGACCGACGGATTCGGCGGCAGTATAGACGGCGATGCAGGTCGCACGTTCTTTCTCGCCAAACCAGATGGTGGCGATGCGGTTGTTGATCAGGAAGGTTGGCACCTCGAAGAAGCCCACGGCCATGCGTAGGGCGATCAGCGCCACCAGGCCGTTGGCGAGGCCGAAGCACAGGGTGGCGACGGACCAGAGCATGATGATGGCGGGATAGAGGATGCGGGGATGGACTCGGTCCACCAGCCATCCTCCGGGAAGCTGGAACGCGGTGTAGGTCCAACTGAAGGCGGAAAAAACCAGGCCGAGTTGGACGGGATCGAGGTGGAACTCGGCGGTCAGGCTTGGGGCGGCGATGGAGATGTTGCTGCGGTCGAGGTAGTTGATGACGACGGTGACGAACAGCAGGCCCATGACGCGGAACCGCCGGTTGGTCGGTCGCGCCGCGTCCATCGTTGTGGTTCCCATGTGTTTCCCCAGCTTTGTTTTCATGGAGGGTAGGCTGATTGTCCGCGCCTGCAAGAGACGCGGATATTTGGGCGCCGGCTGTCTGGTCGCCAAAATGGTGTTTTGAACACGCTGAAGCGGGTGTGGTTGGACGGCACTTCGGCCCACGATACCGCCCGGAACACCGCGTGCAAGTCGGGTTCATCCAACGGTCCGGATCAAAACAATATTGACTTATTTCCTAAAATATTTTATCCATTAAGGAATAGAAACCTCATCTCCGCCGCAGCCTGCCTTAGATCTGTCCCAGCGCCTGTATTACCACTTGGTGTACACCCTCATGGACCTGTTGCCGCCGCCGCTCGATGATTCACCTGCGGCACTCCGCGCCAGAAACCACGCCGCCATCGCCAAGGCCGCGGCGCTGCTGCCGGTCGGCGCGAATGAGATCGATCTCGCCGCCCATTGCATCGCCGCCCGGGCGCAAGCCGAGGAGATGCTGCGGCAGGTCCGTGAGAACGCCGATGATATCGAGTTGGTGTTGCGGCTGAACGCGCAATACGGGTCGATGGTGCGGACCTCGCTGTCGGTGCACGGCCGACTTATGCGGGTGCAGGCGCTGCGCCAGAAGCGGGAGGCGATCGAGGGTGCGGCAAACCAGGATGCCTGGACTCAGCATATTGCCGAGCAGTGCATGCTGATTGTGGCCGATCCGGATGCCGTACGGCAGCAGCCGGCTCGGTCCACAGCGGCGCCGGCCAGCTTTAGTAAAGTGGTCGCCACGAACGCCACCATCATGACGGGCGAAGCCCCGCCATCCGCACCTTTGCCGCATCCGGACGCTGAGGGGCATGAGCGGCAGGCATCCGCCCTGCATGATGACGGTGGCGTGCTGGACCCTGAAAGCGTTCTGGATACCGAATACCAAGACGGAAGCTTTGGGGCGCCTGCGGCTGGTGTGGACCAGGGGCTTGCCGGGCACGTCTCAAATGGTGGGACGAATTCTCATGATGCGGCTTTTGAGACGTGGTTGAACACGCTGCCTTGGCGCCGGGGGACAAAAGGGTCGGGCAAGACGGGTCGGCGCGAGGTTCTGCACGCGGCAATGGCGGAACCGCGTGCGGCCGGCCGGGACACGCCTGCGAAGAGTCACGAAAGCCTCGGGAGGGCGAACCCGAGTGGCCATGGCAGTTGAAAATCGGGCAGTAAGGTCGGCAGGTTAGGCATTTTTGCCACCAACAAACCCTTGATTTCCTCATGGAATACTCATATTATTCAGAATAGCTTAGCTATCCGGCCAGGCGTCATAAAGCGCATCTCAAAAATAGGTAGAGGGGATACCATAATGCCGGGTTACAGAGGGGGCCTGGAGATGAGACACTATGCCGCCACCGATCACGGACCCCATGGCTGCCTCACGTAAGGCTTCGAAGAACAAATACACACCCGCGCATGGACGAGACTTCGCGATGGCTGTGAGAGTGATGGATGACTATGAGACCTCCCGGACACGTGACAGAATAGCCTGTTTCGTTCTCGGATGTGGGGCTGTGGCGATGGCACTGACTGCTGTTACGGTTTCTACTCTGGGAATTTTGGTGCCATGAAGGATGCATGGACAGTGGCAGGCCCCATTATCGGGATCGTCATTGGATACTACTTCCAACCCGGCCGAAAGGATTTAAGATGAACATTGCAACACTTACGCGGTCTCGGACGGATAAAGAATCCGTTTCGGAAAAAGTTCAGCCCATTAGCAAGAGCCGGGTGCAGTTCGATCTTACCCCGCGCGCCATGGCGATGTTGACGGAGCTTAAGAGCAAGACTGATGCTGCAACGTACGCTGAGGTTTTTAAGAACGCGATGAAGCTGTACGATGGCATCATTTCGGAAATAGAACGCGGTTCGGAGTTCTTGATCCGCGACAAGGACGGGAAAGTGTCAGAGTTCAGGATGTTCCTGTAATACACAGCCGCCGTTGAGGCGAGGTCGCCGGCAGAGCATTCTGTCATGCCGACGCAGGTCGGCATCCACGTCTTTTATTTGTGGAAACAAAGACGTGGATGGTGCGCCTTCGCGCACCATGACTATGTTAGGACGATCCCCGTGTGTCAGTATTACAGCCGATTAGTATAATTCATGGCCTTCGTTGCCTCGAAGCCTCCGGCCGGTCTGTTGCGTCCTTCGGCCGGGACGTGGTGAGCCGTTCACATTGACGGCGGGCGGATTACGCCGCCCCCGCTCGCTCCCGTCGGCTTTCCGTCCGCAACTGCCCGCACGCCGCCAGAATATCCTGCCCGCGCGGAGTCCGGATCGGCGCCGCGAATCCCGCCTCATTCACAATCGCCGCGAACCGGTCAATCGCCGCCTTGGCGCTCGGTTCGTATTTCGAGCCAGGCCACGGATTGAACGGGATCAGGTTCACCTTCGCCGGCATGCCGGCGATCAGCCGCACCAGTTCCCGCGCCTCGGCCTCGGAGTCATTGACGCCCTTCAGCATGATATATTCGAACGTGATACGCCGAGCGTTCGACGATCCAGGGTAGCGGCGGCAGGCGGCCAGGACCTCGGCGATCGGGTATTTCCGGTTCAGCGGCACGATTTCGTCGCGCAGTTCGTCCGTTACGGCGTGCAGCGACACCGCCAGGTTCACCCCCAGCTCCGTCCCCGCGCGATCCATCATCGGCACCACGCCGGACGTGGACAGCGTGATCCGGCGCCGGGACAGGCCGATGCCCTCACCATCCATCACGATCTTCATCGCCTTGGCGACGTTGACGTAATTATACAGCGGCTCCCCCATCCCCATCAGCACGATGGTGGACAGCAGCCGGGGAGTCTCACCCCGCGGCGATGGCCATTCGCCATACGAATCCCGCGCCGCCATGAACTGCCCGACGATCTCCGGCGCGCCCAGATTGCGCACCAGCGTCTGGGTTCCGGTGTGGCAGAACTTGCAGGACAGCGTGCAGCCGACCTGCGAGGAGACACACACCGCGCCGCGATCATCGTACGGATCGGGGATATAGACGGTCTCCGCCTCTTGCCCGTCGCGGAACTTGAACAGCCACTTGCGGGTCGCATCCACGCTGGTCTGTTCGGTTGCCACCGACGGCCGGCCAATGACGAATTTCTCCGCCAGGCGCCCCTGCAAGGGACGCGCGATGGAGGACATGCGGGAGAAATCGGTCACGCCCTGATGGTAGATCCAGTGCCACAACTGCTTGACGCGGAACGCCGGCTCACCGATCGCCGCCATCTCGGCCCCGAGTTCCGTGCGGTCCATCCCGACCAGATCCCGCCGCCCGTCCGCCAGCACCACCGGCGGCGGATCGAACAACGCCTGCTTGGCGAGAACCCGAGCGCGATCGATTTCGGAAAGGTCGCTCACTTCGCGGGACATGCTTTGACGATGGCGGCATAGGCAGCGCCAAAGCCTTTCAAACTAAACGTATCCGTCACTTCCTTGGGTCCTGGAGACCGTGCAATCGCTCGGCTGCCCTTACCGAACGCCGTGACGGCCACCTTGCCGTCGCGCGCAAAGGCGTTGCGCCCGGCGGTGTAGAAGTCCAGTCCGGTCTGATCGACCTGAAGCGTTACGGTGGTATTCGCGGCGTAGGTCATCCCCGCCTCGATCGCCACGGCATCGCGTCCGGACGACCGTTCCGTGACGGTCAGAATAACGGCGCCACGTCCGGGCAGAGCGGGTGAGGAACTCTGGGCGCGGGTGAAGGCATAGCAAACAGCCTGTCCGGATTCGGCGTGAGTCGCCGCGATCCAGTCCTCGAACTTGCCGATCTGTTTGGGGCCGGTCGCGGCGGCCTCCGCCGCCGGGTGCGCCGCTTTCTTGGTTTCAGCCAACGCCGGCAGGGCGAGCAGCAGCGTAGCGGTCAGCAAACACGGGAGAATAATTTTCATGGGCGCAGCAATAGGGCTGCGGCCCGCGCCAAACAAGCGCGACTCGCTCATACCTTGTTCGCGTTGGCGTTAAGCCAGTCCGGGATGGTCTTGCGGAAGCGCGGCGCGCCGTGTCCGGTCTCGGGTAAAGCCTCCACCGGCCCCTTGCTGCCGACCGGACGCTCCGAGAACCGGCCGTGCTGCAACAACCGGTCATACAGGACCAACGCCCCGGCGACGGCCAGATTCAAAGAGAACCGGGTCGGTATCCGGATCACATGATCGCACCGCTGCAGCAGCGCATCGGACAGGCCGGCGCGTTCGGGACCCAGGACATAGGCCGCGTTCAGCGGATGACGGAAGGACGGCAGGTCGACGGCACCGTCCAGAAGCTCGATCCCCACCAGGGCGCATCCCTGCGGCAAGTCCATCTCGGCCAGGGTGGGGTAGCGCCACATCGGCACGTGCAACTCGGTATGGGAGGTATCGGCGGTGCGGGCGGCGCGTGCATCCCAGCCGGTGCCGATGGTGAAGCAGAACGACGCCCCGAATGCGTGTCCGGTTCGCAGCAGCGCGCCGATATTCGCCGATTTGGAGACACCTTCGGCGCCAATGCCGAAATAGCCACGAGTCCGAGCTTCAACCATGCGGGCGGTCTATGCCCGGCGTGCGGTCCGCGCAACCATTGGTGACCGAGCGGGAAATCGGTTAGTCTGCGCCCTATGCCCGCTTCGCCGATCATCACGGTTTATACCGATTATAAAAGTCCGTATGCCTTCCTCGCGAAGGACCGGATTGTGGCGTTGGCGTGCGACACCGGTGCGGTGATCGACTGGCGCCCGTACGTGTTGAACGTGCCGCTTTATCTGGGCGACGCGACCGTTGGCGACGATGGCTCCGTCCTGACTGAGACCCGCAATGCGCATCAATGGCGGCGCATCCGTTACATGTTCATGGATTGCCGCCGTCAGGCCGCAAGACAAGGTCTGATCCTGCGCAGCACGCGCAAGATATGGGACTCCGCGCCGGCCGCGGCCGGGATGTTGTTCGCGCAGTCGGCAGGCGACGCGGTGTTCCGTCGCTATCATGACGCGGTTTTCAGCCGGTTTTGGGCGCGTGAGCTGGACATTGAAAGCATCGACGCGCTCTCCGCCGTGCTGACCGAAGCGGGAACGGACGGCTCCGGCTTCGCGGCATTCCTGCCGGAGGGGCTGGCCCGTGTCGCCGCGATCGGCGCGGCGGCCGAGGCGGAGGGCGTGTTTGGTGTCCCGACATGTGTTGTCGGGGGCGAGATGTTTTGGGGCGGTGAGCACCTTCCGGACATTCAGGCGATGATCGGATCGTTGCCGTAGCCACCCCGAAAATCCGCAACCAGTCACGCCGCCAACCGCTATAAGCGTCACATGACGCACTCCTTCGCCGCTGACTTCGCTCCCTTTGTCGCCACCCTGGGCCGCGGCCCCGGCCGATCGCGTGCCCTGACACGCGATGAAGCCCGCACCGCGTTCGGCATGGTGTTGCGCGGCGAGGCCGATCCGCATCAGGTCGGCGCTTTCCTCATGCTGCTGCGCTTCCGGGGCGAGGACGCGGAAGAGATCACCGGCATGGTCCAGGCCGCTCGCCACCATGCCGGCTTGGAGCATGGCGATCCGGCAGCCGATCTGGACTGGCCGTCCTATGGCGCCGGCCGCACCCGCGGGGCGCCGTGGTTCCTGCTGTCGGCCCTGGCGCTGGCTCGGTCGGGCATTGCGGTGTTGATGCACGGGTCGAACGATTTTTCGTCGGGCATCGCGGTGGAGGACGCCATGACGGCGCTGGGTCTGCGGCCTTCGCCCGATGTGTCCGCGGCCCTGACGACGCTGAAGACAAACCGGTTTGCTTATCTGCCGCTGCGCGCGATGGCGCCGGAGGTGGACCGGTTGCTGGATATGCGGCGCCTGTTCGGCCTGCGCTCCCCGGTCAACACTGTTGCCCGATTGCTGAATCCGGCGAACGCGCCCGCCGGGGTCGATGGCGTGTTCCATCCGCCCTATATCGACGTGCATCTGGGCGTGGCGGAGCGGATGCAACGCGGCCGGTTGCTGGTCCTGAAAGGCGGCGGCGGCGAAGCGGAACGGGTGCCGCTGAAACCAACGACCGCGACGATTTGGGACCGGCACGACGGCCGCGTCGAACTGAGCCTTCCGGCGGTTGAGGGACTTCGGCCGCATCCGGCGGCGGAGGATACGGCCGCGTCGTTCGCCTCCGTCTGGAACGGCGAAGCCGCGCCCGCAACGCCGCTGGCGACCATCCAGGCCACCATCGCGCTGGCCTTGCTTGCGACGGGGCGGACACGGGACCCCGGGCAGGCGATGGACGACGCCGGTTCGATCTGGTCGCAACGGCTTTAACCGCGTAGAAGGCCCGCCATGCGCTATATCTCCACCCGCGGGCAGGCGCCCGCACGCGATTTCGCCGATGTCCTGTTGGCCGGGCTGGCCGAGGACGGCGGCCTGTTCATGCCGGAAACCTGGCCGCATTTCAGTCCCGCCGACCTGCGGGCGATGCGCGGCTTGCCGTATCCCGAACTGGCCGCGCGGGTCATGCAGCCTTTCGTTGGTGGGGCCATCCCGTTCGAGGTCCTGCGGACCATCTGTCACGAATCGTATGCCGGGTTCGGTCACCCGGCCATCGTGCCGCTGATCCAGTTGGAAACCGGCCTGTTCGTGCAGGAGCTGTTCCACGGCCCCACGCTGGCCTTCAAAGACATGGCCATGCAGGTGCTCGGGCGCCTGTTTGACTATGTCCTGACGCAACGCGACAAGCGGGTGACGATCGTCGGCGCGACCTCCGGCGACACCGGTTCGGCCGCCATCGAGGCCATGGCCGGGCGCGACCGGATCGACATCATGATCCTGCATCCGCATGAACGCACCAGTCTGGTGCAGCGCCGGCAGATGACCACCGTCCACGCCGCCAACGTTGGCAACGTGGCGGTCGAGGGCACGTTCGACGACTGCCAGGACATCGTGAAGGCGATGTTCGCCGATACCGGATTCCGCGATGAAGTGCGGCTGTCGGCGGTGAACTCGATCAACTGGGCCCGCATCGCGGCGCAGATCCCGTATTACTTTGCCGCCGCGCTGGCGTTGGGCGCACCGGATCGGGAGGTCGCATTCAGCGTCCCCACCGGCAATTTCGGCAACGTGTTGGCCGCGTGGGCGGCTCGCCGGATGGGCCTGCCGGTTGCTCGGTTGATCGTCGGATCGAACCGCAACGACATCCTGGCGCGGTTCCTGGAGTCCAACGACATGTCGATGGTGCCGGTGGAGCCGTCGCTGTCCCCAAGCATGGACATCCAGGTCAGCTCGAATTTTGAGCGGGTGTTGTTTGAACTGCTGGACCGGGATGCCGACGCCACGCGCCAGACGATGCTGTCGTTTCGGGAGACCGGTCGGATGGCGGTGCCCGAGGCGATCTGGCACCGCGCGCGCGGGGTGTTCCATGGGTTCCGGCTGGACGACGCAGGCACCGAGGCGGAAATCCGCCGCCTGCATGCCGCGGCGGGATATCTGGCTGATCCGCACTCCGCCATCGGGATCGCGGCGGCGCGGGCTTTGCCGTGTGGCGGCGGGGTGCCGGTCGTGGCGATGGCAACGGCGCATCCGGCGAAGTTCCCGGACGCGATGGAACGGGCGACCGGACAACGGCCGGCGTTGCCGCCCCGGATGGCGGATCTGTTCGAGCGGGAGGAGCGGTTTACCGTGCTGCCGAACGATCTGGGCACGGTGGAGGCGGCCGTGCGGGCGCTGGTGGGGCGGAATGCGGGGTAGTCGTTTATCAGCCTACTCGTGACAGTTTGGCATTAACAATTTATCGGATCAAATTCGGACCAGGAACGCCCTGAGTCATACGGCACTTCGTCCAATTCGGGTGATGTCGTGGCGGTCGATCGCCTTGTAAACTGCCTTCTTCCCCGCACTGGTCATGGCGCTGATTTCGGAACGGGAAAGGTCTCAGCCGGTCCCGAGGATTGATGAATCCGCGAAGACAATTGCCCGGGGACGAGGCGGCGCGGTTCGCCGTTTGCTTGAATGCCTGGCCCGCTGACATGGCTCCCAGTGCGGCACTTTGAATGGGGAGGCACCGCGGCATCATGGCCCGATTCAGCGGTGCGATCCGGGGCGATCTTACGAGAACCGAGACGCACCTCCCCTGTGCGGTCAACCTCGATGATATGATAGGTTTAGTGTCTCTATCATGGATTGACGCCGAACAAGCAACGCTAACTATGGATAGCGATGGAGTGCGGCCCGCTCGTTAAGCAGCGCCTAAATCAGTCATCTCGACCGGGTAGGAGCGATTTGGTTTATGTCGATTGGAGGCGGTTCCTGTGTCGCTGTCTCAGAACTATCGTCAATTCGACATGATACAGTTGCGTTTGAAACCGAGATACCCGCGTCATCTCCGGGCTGCCTCCAGATGGCCGCAATGGTTACGCAGGATATCCTGGTTATGGTATTTCCAGGCCGTGTGGACCTGTTATGCCCTGGACCGGTGGTTGTCGCCGCTGGGATCGGTTGTTACCCGTCCTTTGTTTCAGATGGCCATTCCTTTAATAATGACCCCGGCGAATCGGGTTCGGCTATCGGCATCTAAAGCTTGGTCTTGAGCGGCTGACACCGACCGTGCTGATCGCGGTCCTTGTTTCAATAGTATGCGCTATGTTGACATAGGAAATCGTGTTGGGCGGGAGGGCGTGCGGCTATTTTTTCGACGGGATCATGCGGTTGGGACAAAGAACATTGATCTTTCCGGCCATGCCGGCCTTTTTCCTGGCGTGGCACAGTCTCTATTTTCTGATCGACTACGCTGTGACGACCAGATCCGAACACGAGGCGCTCGCGCGGTTGGAGCAAGAAGTGAAAATTTTGACGTCGCGCGCCCGGGTTGCACCCCATTTCCGGTTTAATGCTTTCAACATCATGCTGGCGGAACTGGACCGAGGGCCAGCCGGCGTGGCGCCGATCATAGAGAACCTAAGTGAGTATTTCCGCTCCTCGCAGCGCAATCGGACCAGTCCGTTCATTCCGCTGGGCGAGGAATACGAAGGCACTGTGAACTATCTGACCGTGGAACAGGCTCGGTTTCCCGACACCCTGTATCTGGTGTGCCGGACAGACCCGGCAACCTGTGATCTGTTGGTGCCGGGGTGATCCTGCATCCACTGGTGGAGAACGCGTTGAAATACGGCACCCGTAGCGATGCCGTCCCATTGCGGTTGCGGCTGAGCGTGGCCGCCGGCGAGGCTGGCGGCGCGGCGATCGAAATCGCCAATTCCGGCGACTGGCTGCATCGCTCGCAGCCGCGGCCTGTCGGGGATATCGGCGGCAGCGGCCTCGCCAGGCTGCAACGGCGGTTGGACCTGCTGTATCCTGGACTGTCGCGCCTGGATATCCAGGCGCAGGGCAAGCAGATGATCGTGCGCCTGCCGCTGCCCGCCGGTGCGACATGACCAAGCCGGTGCGAGCCGTGCTGGTGGACGGTGAGCCGCGAGCGCGGGAGCGGATGGTCAAGCTGCTGGCGGCGCATCCCCGGGTGGAGATCGCCGGCCAGGCGGGAGACATCGGTTCGGCGGCCGCGTTGTGCGAGCGGACCCGGCCGGACCTGATATTTCTGGATACCCAGTTGGGCAACGCCAGCGGCTTCGATTTACTGGAGCATTTGAGCGGCGCACCGGCGATTATTTTCGCCACGGCGTTCAGTGAATATGCGTTGCGGGCGTTCGAGGTGAATGCGCTGAATTACCTGCTGAAGCCAGTGTCACCGGCCCGGCTGGCCAGCGCCCTGGCGCCGCTGACCGAACAAGCGGCCAATACGCCGCCGCCCTTGCCGCGGATCAAGCTGGTGGCGCAGGACCTGCTGGCACTGCCGCAGGATAGCGGCCTGCGCATGGTGCCCCTGGGCTCGGTGGTTTCCGTCGAAGCCGAGGGCAATTACAGCCAGGTCACGCTGCGCCAGGGCAAGCCCGCGCTGATCCGCCGCACGATGGATGATTGGGAAGCGATTCTGCCGGCCGCTCAGTTCGTTCGGCTGGATCGATCGGTCATCGTCGGCCTGTCCGCGGTGCGGGAGTTCCACCGCCACTCGCAGAAAACCGGGCTGCTGCACCTGGCCGGCCGGCCGGAGCCGCTGCGGCTGGGCCGGCCGGCGATGGCGCGGTTGCTGACGGCGCTGCCGCGCGCCTAAGCCACCCGGACGGGCGGCTTCCGCAATTCGTTTTGGATGTGGGCCATTTAGCCATTTCATCCCGGGATTGAGGCGTTTCGTCACATTCGGCTGGAAGAACACAGGCTGACAGATATTGATGCTGCGCACGATCAACGCACATCAACCAGGGCGAATAACAATGAATGCCATTCCATTACTTGCTTCGCGGCCGCGGCGTGTCGGATACCGCCAAGGCGCGCGCCTACCGGTCGGCCTGAAACCTCTAGGTCATGATCTATCTGTTGGCGGGCAAACTCGACCGATGAAGCTTTCAATGGGATTGGCCATCTTGGCGAGCTTGGGGACGGCGCCTGCCTACGCGGCGCCGACGCTGACGACAATAGCGACCTTCACCGCCACGAACGGCAGTGCTCCATTGGCCGGCGTGATCGCGGACGCCTCGGGGAACCTGTACGGCACGACAGCGCACGGTGGTGGGGGCAGCAGCGCCGGCACGGTGTTCGAGATACCCAACACCGGCGGTGGCTTCGGGGCGCTGACGACACTCGCGACCTTCACCCCCACCAACGGTATCTATCAAGGCGGCGCGAATCCAGAGGCCCCATTGTTCCAGGACGCCTCGGGAAACCTGTTCGGCACAACGCTCTCGGGCGGCACCTACGGTGGGCACGCTAGAGGCACGGTGTTCGAGATACCGAACGCGGGCGGCGGCACCTACGGATCGCTGGCGACAATCTGGAACATCACCGGGACAACCGGCTTTCAGCCAACAGGAGGATTGACCGCGGACGCCTCGGGGAACTTGTTCGGAACGAGCTCAACAGGCCAAGTGTTCGAGATACCGAAGACGGGCACCGGTTATGGGACGCTTTCAGTAGTGGCACAAACAGCGGGCGCATACGGTGGAGTGACCATGGACGCCTCCGGGGACCTGTTCGGCACGGGCCCGAACGGCACCTACAACCAAGGCGTGGTGTGGGAGATACCGAAGACCGGAGGCACCTACGGGACGGAGACGATTCTTGCGAACTTTAACGTAGCGGATGGCGCGAACCCAGTGTCCGGAGTGATTATAGACGCTGCGGGGAACCTGTTCGGCACGGACCAAGGCAACTCGGGGGCCGCGTCAGCAGGAGGCACGGTGTTCGAGATACCGAACACCGGCGGCGGCACCTACGGGTCGCTGATCACACTCGCTCACTTAGACGGCGGCGGCAACAGCGGATTGATCGAGGATGCCTTGGGGAACCTGTTCGGCACGGCGTCCACAGGGGGAACCTACGGCCAAGGCGCGGTGTTCGAGATACCGAACACGGGCGGCCACTACGGAGCGGAGATAGATCTCGTATCATTTGATGCGACAAACGGAGGCGCCTACGATCCATTGGCCGGATTGTTCGCGGACGCCTCCGGGAACCTGTTCGGCACGACAGGCGCAGGGGGCGGCAGCGTGAACTGCACAAATGGCTGCGGCACGGTGTTCGAGCTTACCGGTAGCGGATTTCAAACGGCCACGAACTCACCCGAACAGGTACCAGAGCCCGCCTCTATCCTGGCGTTCGGCGCAGGGACGGCAGCCCTGGCGATCGTCCGCCGCCGGCGCCGCCAGATATCGTGCGCCGGCGACGTCCAAGCCTGAAGGCAGCCGCGCCGCATGAGCGCGCGCCCCGGTCGATAGCGAAGTGGTATCCCGGGAAGTCGAAACCATGCTCGACCCGGCCAACGACCGGCCAGGTCCGTCTGACACTGCAACGGTGCCCCGGCTGAACGGAGAAGTGGTTCCACGACCACCCCGGGGCACCTGTGAACCACCCGCTGAATCGGATTTGTGCCATATGACGTTGGTTAAGCTGGGTTCGTAAGCGATGCCTGATAATCGCTCCGGCAAGCAGCCAAGACCTTTGTGCAGAGGTACCAGTGGTCCGATCCCGATAGTAGCATGCTTGCGGTCGGGTGAATCGGCCCACAAAAACAAGAGCTATTGGACCAAATCCGACGGCCCTATCCGTTGGATTTGGTCCAATAGCAAACGGAAGTCTTTCCGAAATCCGCCCACCGGCTGCCCGTCTCGTTACTCCGCCGGCTGCACCGCCACCTCATCCGCCCGCGCCGATACCCGAGCCGACCCGGCGCAGAACAGACTGAGCAGCAGGATCACCGCGACCAGCACCAGCACCAACTCGGGGTGTCCCTTGTCGATCAAGATCCCGAACGGCACCGGCGTGATGGCGCTGCCCAGCGGCAACCCGGCGCTCACGAAGCCGAACACCTTGCCGATCTGCCCTGGCGGTGCGGCGTCCTTCAGCATCACGTCGCGGGGAGTCCGGCTCGCCCCCAGGGCCAGCCCGGACAGGAACATCATCCCGACGATCGCCAACGCCGGCAGCGGCAGCCAGTCAACGCCGATCACCAACACGGAGGACAGCACGGTCAACCCGGTCACGAACGGCAGGATGTGCTTTTTGAACGTGTCGGCGAACCAGCCGCCCACCAGCACACCCGTCGTGGACCCCAACATATAGGCGGTCAGCGCGGTGGCGGCGAGCTTCAGCTCGATCCCCTTGAACGTGTGCAGCACGGTCACCAGCCACGACTGCACGCCGCCACCGGCCATGGCACCGAGCATGAAGAACATGAAAAACAGGATCATGGTGCGGGAGGTGAGAAGGTCGCGGCCTGACATCTTGACCGCGCCATGGGCCACCTCGCGCACCTGGTCTTTCAGGATGCGGCTTTGCAGGACGATCGACAGCACGACCGGAATACCCATTAGCCCGACGATTGCCAGCGTCGAACGCCAGCCGAACGCCGCCATCAGAAACGCCGCGACCGGTGGCCCGGCGGAGAACCCGAGGTTGCCGCTGAACGTGTGCAGCGCGAACGACCGGCCCATTTTCTCCTTATCGACCGACCCCGACAGGATCGCGTAATCCGACGGATGGATGACCGAGTTGCCGACCCCCGACAGCGTCGCCAGCACCAGGATCTGCCAGAACGACGTGGCCAGCGACATCGAGGCGAGCGCCAGCGACATGATCAGCGTGCCGCCGATCAGGAACGGACGTGCGCCGTATTTATCGACCAGGAAGCCGACCGGCGTCTGCAACAGCGCCGTTGTCCCCGACATCAGCATGATCGTCATGCCGAGTTCGGCGAAACTGACCTGGAACGCCTCCTGCCAGGCCAGGAACATCGGCGGCAGGCAGAGGACGTAGAAGTGCGAGAGGAAATGTCCGTTGCCAATCAAGATGTTGACTCGGGTTGTCCGGCTGAGCGCCATGCGGAAGCGGCCTATGATGAATTTCGGGTAATTTTGGTGGGAGATAACCGGTCGGTCAAGAAACGCAGCGTGCCCGCCATCGCCCCGTCCCCGGGCATAGCGCTTGCTTCAACCGGTGCATAAAATTACTCTCTTATCAGGAAAGTATTTTCATGGACCAATCCTCGGGACCCGCTGAGATTTTTTCCCCTGCCGAAATCAGCGCCATTACCGGTGCGTCGGTGCAGGCGGTTTACAAGGCGATCGGGGACAGGCTGCCGAGCGGCCTGTCGGTTCAACGCGATCGGCAGCAATACCTGACCCGGTGGGGCGCAGTCTGTTTTGTTATCGATCGTGAGATGCCGAAGGACGTGCCGCTGTCGGTTCGTAAAGGACTCTATGCCAGCATCCTGGAGCGAAATGCCGAATCTCAGGTCCAGTATAACCGCGGGATATTGACCTACCTCGTGGACGTGAAATCGGTCGCGGATCGGGTTGACCGGGACCTTGCCTGTTATCGCGAGGCCATGCGGCAGATCGTTCAAGATGATACAATCCAGGGCGGCGCCGCGACGTTTATCGGAACCCGGATACTTGTGCATCAAATTGCTGATCTGATGGCACAGGGCGCTGACGAAGCGGAGTTGCGACAGGATTATCCGCGCCTTACGCCGGAGATGATGGCGGCGGCTTTGATCTATGCGCGTGTACATCCACGCCGCGGGCGGCCTCGGAAGCCAACGTGGCGGCATACCAACACAGGTGTTTTTTCGGAACTGCAGAACGGCGGGTGACAGCGCCCCGTTTCTTGATTGATGAAAATCTTTCACCACATCTTGTTCAACCGGCGCGTGACCGTGGCTATGAGTCCATGCACGTCAATCATCTGGGTCTGCGCACCGAAAAAGATTGGGACCTGCTGAGGATTATTGCTGACGACGATTGGGTTTTAGTGACGAACAACGCCATCGAATTTCGTGGACGCTATCGCGCAATCGACTTGCATCCCGGTGTGGTGTTCCTGGTGCCGTCTGTGCGCGCGGGCGAACAAGTCAGGCTGTTCGAAGCCGCCCCGGATCAGGTTGGGCTTCAGCCAGACATGCCCAATCGGGCGATGGACGTGACCCTGGGGCCGCAAGGCGAAATTCTGGTGGCGGTTTACGATCTGCCGTGATGCGGATCCCCTGGTTGAGAAGGCATAGGTCTTCAAATCCGCCCCCACCCCGCGCATAGTGCCGGAAACGTCCAAAGGGAAACCCGCCCATGCGCAGCGCCGTCATTGTCTCCACCGCCCGCACCCCGATCGGGCGCGCCTATCGCGGCGCCTTCAACGACACCCAAAGCCAGGCGCTCGGTGGCCACGCCATTGCTCAGGCCGTGAAACGCGCCGGCATCGATCCGGCGGAGGTCGAGGACGTGGTGATGGGCGCCGCCCTCCAGCAGGGCGCCCAAGGCTTCAACGTCGCGCGTCAGGCAGCGCTGCGGGCCGGGTTGCCGGACAGCGTCGCCGGTATGTCGGTGGACCGGCAATGCGCCTCCGGCCTGATGGCGATCGCCACCGCCGCCAAGCAGATCATTCAGGACGATATGCAGATCACGGTCGGCGGCGGCCTGGAATCGATCTCGCTGGTGCAGACCAACGCCGTCAACCGGTCCCGCGGCCAGGACCCGGAGTTAGCCTCACGCGTGCCCGGCCTCTACATGATGATGATCGAAACGGCGGAGTTGGTCGCTGACCGCTACAGCATCTCCCGGGATGCCCAGGACGAGTACGCCCTGCGATCGCAACAACGCACCGCCGCCGCGCAACAGGCCGGCCGCTTCGATGATGAGATCGTCGCCATGCCGACCGAGATGCTGGTAACCGATAAGGCAACCGGCGAAACCAGCCACAAGAAGGTCGCGATTACCAGGGATGAGGGCAACCGCCCGGAGACCTCCCTGGACGGGCTGAACAGCCTGAAGCCGGTGTTCGCCAATGGTCAGGTGGTCAAGCAAGGCAAGTTCATCACGGCGGGCAACGCGTCGCAGCTCTCCGACGGCGCCTCGGCTGCCGTGCTGATGGAGGAGGCAGAAGCCTCCCGCCGCGGCCTGCAACCGCTGGGCATTTATCGCGGCATGGCCGTCGCCGGCTGCGCGCCTGACGAGATGGGCATCGGGCCGGTGTTCGCGGTGCCCAAGCTGCTGGCCAGGCATGGCCTGCGCGTGGACGATATCGACCTGTGGGAACTGAACGAGGCCTTCGCCTGTCAGGTGCTGTATTGCCGCGACCGCCTGGGCATCGACCCCGACAAACTGAACGTCAACGGCGGCGCGATCTCCATCGGCCACCCATACGGGATGTCAGGCGCCCGGATGACCGGCCATGCGCTGATTGAGGGCAAGCGTCGCGGCGCGAAATTCGTCGTCGTCACCATGTGCGTCGGCGGCGGCATGGGCGCCGCCGGCCTGTTCGAGGTGGCGTGATATGCCGGTCGATCCCCAAATCCAAATGCTTCTGAACCTGCGTGCCGCCTTACCCCCGCTGCACACGCTGTCCGTCGCCGACGCCCGGGCGCAATTTGCCGCGAGGGATTTTCCGGGTCTGCGCAAGCCGGAGGTGGCGAGCATCGTCAATCGCGACATGCAAGGCCCGGCTGGCTCCCTGCCATTGCGGATTTACACGCCGTTGGGCGAGGGGCCGTTTCCGCTGATGGTGTTCTTCCACGGCAGTGGGTTCGTCGTGTGCAGTCTGGATACGCATGACGGGATGTGCCGCAACCTGTGTGCCGGGACTGGCTGCGTTGTGGTGTCGGTGGATTACCGACTGGCCCCGGACGCGAAATTTCCCGCCGCGCCGGACGACTGCCTGGCGGCGACTCGATGGGCGGCGATGAATGCGGCGGCGCTCGGGGCTGATCCCGGACGCATTTTTGTGGCCGGCGACAGTGCGGGTGGAAACCTGGCCGCTGTCACGGCTTTGAGGGTTCGCGACGAGGGGGGGCCGAGGCTGATCGGGCAACTCCTGATTTACCCGGTGACCGAGTATTACGATCCCGGCACACCGTCGATGATCGAAAATGCCGAGGGCTACGGGCTGACGCGCGATGGGATGATCTGGTTCTGGAACCACTATCTGGCCGACCCGGCGCACGGCGCCAATCCACTCGCCAGCCCGCTGCGCGCCGCGGATCTGAGCGGTTTGCCGCCGGCGCTGGTGGTAACGGCCGAATACGACCCGCTTCGCGATGAGGGTGAGTATTACGCCGAACGGCTGCTCCAGGCCGGGGTATCGACCGAGCTGAAACGCTGGGGCGGGATGAACCACGGGTTCTTCTTCTGGCCGGGCGTCGTCGATCGGGCAGGGGACGCGATGGATGAGGCCTGCGCATGGGTGAGGTCGGTCCTGGAGCACTGATGTAAATCCAAAATCCGACACAGAACGCCCATCCCTCCGACTACGCCAAATGGCGAAAACGTCACGAACCCGTCCCGTGCGGGTTGCGTGCCCCAAAACCCCATGTTAGACGCCCGACGCCGGTTCGGCCGGCCGATCCTGACACATGTCCGAACTCCCTCGCGGGTCCGGACCAACATATGGAAACGCACGTGGCGTCTGAGGCTACGACAATCTCATCCGGCGGTGGTCTCACCGACCGCTACGCCGCGGCGCTTTACGCGCTCGCCGACGAAAACCATGTGCTGGACGCAGTTGTCTGGCAGATGGAGGGACTCGGCCGGCTGATCGATGGAAGCGCGGATTTCCGCCGCTTGCTGGAATCGCCGCTGATCGACGTGAAGACCGCCACCGCGGCCGCTCAGGCAGTCCTGAACGCCGAGGGTTTCGGCAAGGAAGTCCGCGACTTCGTTGGCGTCATCTCGGTCAACCGCCGTTTGCGCGCCCTGCGTGACATCGTCAGTGCCTTCGCCACCCTGGTGGCCGATCGCCGTGGCATCGTCACCGCACACGTCGCTTCGGCACATCCTCTTAATGACGTGCAACGCCAGCAGCTCCGCGCCCGCCTGATCGAGGCCGGCTATGGCAACGTCAACATCGACGAGCGGGTCGAACCCGACCTGCTTGGCGGCCTGATCGTGAAGATCGGTGCCCGCCTGTACGACACCAGTTTGAAATCCCGGCTGCAACGTTTGCAGTACGCCATGAAGGGAGCCGCCTAATATGGAGATCCGCCCCGCCGAGATCTCGGAGATCTTGAAGAAGCAGATCGCCGCGTTCGATACGGAAGCCAATGTCGCTGAAACAGGCCAGGTCCTGTCGGTCGGCGACGGCATCGCTCGCGTGTTCGGCCTGCAGAACGTGATGTCCGGTGAAATGGTCCTGTTCCCGACCGCCGGTCTGCGCGGCATGGCGCTGAACCTCGAAACCGACAACGTCGGCGTCGTGATCTTCGGCGATGACCGTCAGATCCGCGAAGGCGACACCGTCTCTCGCACCGGCTCCATCGTCGAAGTCCCGACCGGTCCCGGCCTGCTCGGGCGCGTCGTTGACGGCCTCGGCAATCCGATCGACGGCAAAGGCCCGATCGCCAACGCGATCATGAGCCGCGTCGAAGTGAAGGCCCCCGGCATCATCCCGCGTAAGTCGGTGCATGAGCCGATGCAAACCGGCCTGAAGGCGATTGATGCGCTGATCCCGATCGGCCGCGGCCAGCGCGAGCTGATCATTGGCGATCGCCAGACCGGCAAGACCGCCGTGATCATCGACACCATCATCAACCAGAAGACCGGCAACACTTCGGGCGATCCGAAGAAGGCCATCATCTGCATCTACGTCGCTATCGGCCAGAAGCGCTCCACCGTCGCACAGCTTGTGCGCACCCTGGAAGAGAACGGCGCGATGGAATACTCCATCGTTGTCGCCGCGACCGCGTCCGATCCGGCACCGATGCAGTTCCTGGCGCCGTACACCGGCTGCACCATGGGCGAATATTTCCGCGATAATGCTCAGCATGCCGTCATCTTCTATGACGATCTGTCCAAGCAGGCCGTCGCCTATCGCCAGATGTCGCTGCTGCTGCGCCGTCCGCCGGGCCGTGAG
>CAIZFE010000016.1 GCA_903932145.1 uncultured Rhodopila sp.
CCCCGCGGGGATGTTATTTCCATGGTTCATTTTGAGGATTCCCTTCGCTCCGGTTTTGCGATTCGCTGTTGCAAAGCCCGGAGGCGATTCGATGAGTGAAGGTATCCGTCTGCTGCGTCCCGATCGGTCTCAGATACAGTTGGAAGTTGTGGACCTGGACAGCCAATTGCCAGCCGATCACTACGCCCGGATTGTCTGGGCCTTTGTCGAGACGCTGGATCTGAGCGCGTTTCACGCCCGGATCAAGGTGCGTGACGATCTGCCCGGCCGTCCGGCCTCGGACCCGGCGGTTTTGCTGGCGGTGTGGCTGTATGCGACGGTGGAAGGGGTGGGGTCGGCCCGAGCGGTGGCGCGGCTGTGCGAACAGCATGCGGCGTATCGGTGGCTGTGTGGTGGTGTTCCGGTCAACCACGACATGCTGTCCGCGTTCCGCCGAGAGAGCGGGGCCTTGTTGGATAACCTGTTGACGCAAACCCTGACCGGGCTGATCGCCGAGGGGCTGATCAAGTTGGAGGAAGTCGCCATCGACGGCACCAAAGTACGGTCGCGGGCGGGGCACAATTCCCTGGCGGCCCGGGAACGCTTCGATCGGATCGAGACGGCGGTGCGCCAGCGGGTCGCCAAACTGAAGAGCGAATTGGAAGAGGACGCCAGCAGCGCCGAACGGAAGCGCCGGGCGCGGACACTTCGGGTGGCAACCGAGCGGGCGGCGCGCATCCAGCGGGCGCGGGAGAAGCTGGCGCAATTCGAGGCCGAAAAGGCCGAACGCGCCAAACGCGATAAGCGCGCGGCCAAGACAGAGGCGAAAGTGTCGCTCTCCGACCCGGAGGTCAGGCAGATGCGCATGCCGGACGGGTCGGTGCATCCGGGGTGGAATGTCCAGGTGGCGACCGCGAAGGGGTTCGTGGTGGCGATCGATCCGACGGATCGGCGCAACGACACCGGGCTGGCACCGGACCTGGTGGAGAATATCCGGCAGCGCTGCGGTGTTGTGCCGGAAACGCTGTTGGCCGATGCGACAGCGATGACGATTGACGACCTCGTTACTCTCAACGCCACCGCTCCGAACCTGACCGTCTACAGCCCGACCCCGAAGGAACGCGAAGACATCAGCGAGGCGGGCCAACGCAACCGGGAGTCTCAACGCAAGCACGAACCCAAGGTCGTGCAGCAGTGGCGCGAGCGGATGGCCAGCGACGCAGGTAAAGAGGTCTATCGGCGGCGCAAGTTGACCGAGCATGCCCATGCCAAGATGAAGAACAGAGGGTTCGGACGGATGCCGGTGCACGGGATCGCGAAGGTCCGATCCGTGTGCTTTCTCCATGCCATTACCCACAATCTGATGCACGCGCATGGGCTGAGGCGGGTATCGACATGAAAATAAGGCCCGGTCGGGGGGAAAATCTCGCCATTGCGACAAATCTATTGGTAAACTGAACGGCAAACGCACAGTCAGAGGCGCTTTCAACAACACTGTCATCCGCAGACCGACGGCTCGCCGGCACGCCCGAAAACGCGAAAAGGGATTCGATTACAGCCTCCTTCGCGCACCATGACGGTGCAGGGGCGGGCAGCGTGTCAACGTCAACGACGGCCGGTAAAAGGCGAGGAGGCAGACCGTTCTCGATTTGGCATTCGGAGTCCAGGCCGCCCCACCGCCATGGCGGGGAAGGCCCGCCATGGCGGTGGGGACTCCGCCCAAGCCTTTTAGAGTTGCTTTATTCGGCGGCCTGGCTAACCGCGACAGCGTCGTACGGGAAGCGCTTGACCTTCGCCATGTTCAGCCCCTCGATCCGCAGCAGCCGCGTGTCGGTCTTCCTCTCTGGCGAGTGCAGCACGCCGATATCGTACAGATACGCGTCGCCCGGCTTCATAACGTAATCGTGGTTCGCCACCGCCTTGCCGGGGGCGCCGTCGGTCGGCCGAGCGAGGCAGTCCCATGCGGTCATGATGGTCTCGCCGGCGGCCTGGCCGTAGATCGCCCAGGACGGGCCGTGGTCGTGCGGCTTGCTGCCCTTCGGCCCGACATAGCCGTGCGCCAGGATGGCGAAGCCGAGTTCGGCGTCCTCATACAGCAAATGCCGCTCCGGCGTGCCGGCCGGAATATAGGTCGCGACGAAGTCCGGGTCGGCGAGCACCTGCTTCACCAGATCCTTCACTCGCTCGCGGCCGGGTGTGCCGGGATGGGTTTTCAGGGCGTCGTGGCAGTCGGCTGCGAATTGTTCCAGTGTTATGGCCATGGCTGATCCTCCGTGATTTAGCGACGATAGGGGTAACAACTGCTGCGGTCGAGTGTCATCCCGAAATGCGCCCCTAAAGCCGCGATCGCATCGGCATGCTCCGGGTAAGGATCGGCATTGCCGGGGCCAACCAGGATGCAGCCGCCGCCGGATTTGCCCTTGGGCGGCAGCATGGCGGTGACGAGCGGTTTGCCATCCTGGTCGCGTAGCGTCAGGAACAGCGGCATGGCTCGTCTGATGTGATCTTCCTTGTTGATGTCTTGTTCAATGAACACGGTTGTCGTCGGGTGGAAGGCGTCGACGGCGCGTTCACGCTCCCGCCGATAGTGCTTTTCGACCGCGTGGTGCATTTCGAGCGACTCGGCGACGGCTTCGCCTTCGGTCATCAGGCGGAACCAGGTCCGGTTGCGTGGTGCATCGCAGACATATTCCATGCGCGAACCCCTGTGGCTTGCATTGGCGTGGCTTGGATTGGTCTGAGACCATAGCTTAAGATGAAAGTGTCTGGCGATCAAACCGCCGAGGCTACGGGGGAAGCACATGGCGGATACATTCGACTACGTGATCGTCGGCAGCGGCGCGGCCGGTTCGGTCCTGTGTAACCGGCTTACAGAGGACCCGAACGTCACCGTCTGCGTCCTGGAAAGCGGGCCGCCCGACCGGCATCCGTACATCCATATCCCCGCCGGCTTCATCAAAATGTTGTTTAACCCGGCCTACACCTGGCAATTCCAGACTGAACCGGGGGAGGCCATTAACGGCCGCCGCATCCCGACCACGCAGGGCCGCACGCTGGGCGGGTCAAGCTCCATCAACGGCATGATCTACAACCGCGGCCAACGTGAAGATTTCGATAATTGGGCCCAGCGCGGCAATCGGGGCTGGGGCTACGTCGATATTTTGCCCTACTTCAAACGCGGCGAACGGCGGCTGGGCGTCGGCGACGACCGTATCCATGGCCGGGAAGGTATGCTGCCCGTCACCGACAACGACTGGGACCATCCCGCGATGGAGGCTTTTATTCGTGGCGCCGGTGAACTCGGGATGCCCCGCTGTGTCGATTACAACAGCGGCGATAACCAGATGGGCGTCGGTTATTTCCAGCGCCTGATCCACAAAGGGCTGCGGCGTTCGGCGGCGCGGGTGTTCCTGCATCCTGCGAAGGCGACCGGCCGGTTGGAGGTGCGCACCGGCGCGCGGGCGGCGCAGATCCTGTTCGATGGCACGCGGGCGACCGGCGTCCGCTATGCCAACGATCGCAATGGTTCCGAACGGCATGAGGTGTTCGCGCGGAAGGAGGTGATCGTGTCCTCCGGCACCGCCAATACCGCGAAGCTGTTGCAGATGTCCGGGGTCGGGCCGGCGTGGCTGCTCCAGGATATCGGCGTGCCTGTGATCGCCGACCTGCCCGTAGGCGAGAATTTCCGCGATCATTATTCCACTCGCATCGTCGCGAAGGTGAAGAACGTCCGAACCATTAACGAGATGGCGACGGGCGCCGGCCTGATGGGTCAGATCGCGCGTTGGATGATCGGCAAACCGAGCATCCTGGCGGTGTCGCCGTCGATTCTGCATTGGTTTTGGAAGACGGCGGATACGATGCGGCAGCCGGATATCCAGGGCGTATTCAGCCCCGCCAGCTATAAGCAAGGCTTTGTCGGGCTGCTGGACGATTACCCCGGAATGACCTGTGGCGTGTGGCAGCACCGTCCGGAGAGCACTGGTTACGTTCGGGCGCGCGGTGTCGATCCGTTTGTCGATCCGATCATTCAGCCCAACTATCTGAAGGACACATTGGATCAGCGCGTGCTGGTGCAGGGCATGCACTGGGCGCGCAAGCTGCTGCACACGAACGCCCTGGCGCACTATTTCGATAGCGACGCGCTGCCGGGACCGGACGTGCATACGGACGCGGAATGGCTGGATTACGCGCGTCAGTACGGCTCGACAGCGTATCATCTGATTGGGACAGCGCGGATGGGGCCGGTGACGGATAAATCGACGGTGGTTGACGACCAGTTGCGCGTGCATGGTTTGCAGGGGCTGCGCGTCGTTGATGCGTCGATCATGCCGAACATGCCGTCGGCGAACACCTACAGCTCGACCATGATGATCGCGGAGAAAGCATCCGACATGATTCGCGGCCGCACACCGCTTCCGCCGGTCGAGGGGATTGCGGCCTAGCCCCAACCCCGGGACACTGTCCCGAGTTTATGAAGGAGCCACTGGTGGCCGGGTTTAAGAGTACCGAAAAATACATCGCGACGCGGGATTTGGAAGTGGCGGTCAACGCCGCTGTCACCCTGCAACGTCCGCTTCTGGTGAAGGGCGAACCGGGCACCGGCAAGACCGTCCTGGCGCATGAAATCGCCGGTGCTCTTGGCCTGCCGCTGATCGAGTGGCACGTGAAATCGACCACCAAGGCCCAACAGGGTCTGTACGAATACGACGCCGTGTCCCGCCTGCGCGACGGTCAGCTTGGCGATCCTCGCGTGCATGACATCGGCAACTACATCGTGCGCGGCAAATTGTGGGAAGCGTTCGAAGCCGATGAGCAGGTCGTGGTGCTGATCGACGAAGTGGACAAAGCCGACATCGAGTTTCCGAACGATCTGCTGTTGGAACTCGATCGGATGCAGTTCTTCGTGTACGAAACACGCAAGACGATTTCGGCAAAGCACCGGCCGGTGGTGATCATCACCTCTAACAACGAAAAAGAACTGCCTGACGCGTTCCTGCGCCGCTGCTTCTTCCACTACATCCGCTTTCCTGATCGTGCGACGATGGAAATGATCGTCCAGGCGCACTATCCCGACATCCGCAAGGATCTCGCTCGGGAGGCCCTGAACGTGTTTTTCCAGGTCCGCGACGTGCCCGGCCTGAAAAAGAAGCCGGCGACATCGGAATTGCTGGACTGGTTGAAACTGCTGATGGTCGAGGACATCCCCATCGAGGTTCTCCGCAGCAATGAAAAACAGGTGGTCATTCCGCCGCTGCACGGTGCCTTGCTGAAGAACGAGCAGGACGTGCATCTGTTCGAACGCCTCGCATTCCTGGCACGCCGGGGCGCCTGATGTTTTCCCATCTGGTCCTTGCCCTGCGCGCCGCCGGATTGCCGGCCTCCGTCACCGAACATCTCACGCTGATGGCGGCGATGAAGGCCGGCGTGGCGGAGTACAGCATCGAGGACTTCTACTTCCTCGCGCGGGCCACGCTGGTGAAGGATGAGCGGCACCTGGATAAATTCGACCGGGTGTTCGCGCATTGCTTCAAGGGGCTGGAACCACCCGAAGGCGTCAAAGTCGAAGACCTGCCTGAAGAATGGCTGCGCAAACTCGCCGAAAAGATGCTGTCGCCCGAGGAAATGGAGAAAATCCAGGCGCTGGGCGGGCTCGAGGCGATCATGGAGCGGCTGAAGGAGTTGCTGGCGGAACAGAAGGGCCGGCACCAGGGCGGATCGAAGTGGATCGGCACGGCGGGGACGTCTCCGTTTGGGGCATACGGCTACAATCCTGAGGGCGTGCGGATCGGGCAGGATGAATCGCGGCATCGTCGCGCTGTGAAAGTCTGGGACCGGCGGGATTACAAGGACCTGGACGACACGGTCGAACTCGGCACCCGCGGCATGAAAATCGCTTTGCGCCGTCTGCGGCGTTTCGCGCGGCAGGGTGCGGCGACCGAACTGGATATTCCGGACACGATCCGGTCTACCGCTAATAATGCGGGCAGCCTGGACCTGAAAATGGTGCCGGAGCGGCACAACAACGTGAAGGTGCTGTTGTTCCTCGATGTCGGCGGATCGATGGACGACCATATCAAACTGACCGAGGAACTGTTCTCCGCCGCCCGGTCCGAATTCAAACATCTGGAATACTACTACTTCCACAACTGCCCGTACGAGAAAGTCTGGAAGAACAACCGTCGCCGGCACGAGGAAGTCATTCCGACGTGGCAGGTGCTGCGCACGTACGGGCCGGACTACAAGCTGATCATCGTTGGCGACGGCGCCATGAGCCCCTACGAGATCACCATGCAGGGCGGGTCGGTCGAGCATTACAACGAAGAATCCGGGACCGTTTGGCTGGAGCGCCTGTCCTCGCAGTATCGCCATTCGGCGTGGCTGAACCCGACGCCAAAGCAAAGCTGGGGGCATGTGCGGTCGATTTCTATGCTGAACGATCTGATGGAGGGGCGGATGTACCCGCTGACGGTGAACGGGATCGATGAGATGACGAAGGAACTCAGCCGGTAAACGCAGGCCAAGGTTCGGCGACCAGAAGCCGCAGCACGGCCATCCAGGGAAACCGCGTGTCGAGCACGATGCCTTCGGGGGTCGCCAGCTTCCCTTCGGCGGTCACCGGCACATAGTTCAGGGTGACCGAATCCTCGATATTGCCGCCCATCACACCAATCCGCCCCGGGACCGTCGTTTCGACGACGATATCGCAATGCGAGGTGAACAGCGCCGGTGTCGGTAGGTCCTCATATCGTAAACCCCGAGCCGTGCCGCGGCCGAAACACACCAGATCCCCTAACCGTGGCGCATAATCCTGCACCCGTTCGGCGGACACCAGCCACTCCGTCGTCTGTCCCAGCGACACCCGGCGCGCGGCGTTGATGTAGTCGGCATGGTCGGCGGAGTAGGGGAAGCGCTGGCCGGCCCCGGCAATCCGCATCACATAAGATATGAACGCCGCTGACCAGGCGTAATCACCATCAACATCGGGAGAAAACACCGCGCCGTGCCCATCATGCTTTCCGGTCCAGGCGCTTTCCGCCGACCCGGCGTCGAGGCCCAGCCACCAGTACTCTCCGACGCGCTGCCACAGGCCTTCCTCGCGTTCCGGCTTGATGATCCGGGTTGCCTCGGCGTCCGGATCGGCGATGTTCTGGCCGAACAGTCTCCATTCGCGCAATGCGACGGCGACGACCGCGGCGCGCGTGAACGGCTCGTATGGGACCTTGGCGAAGGGCGGAACATGGGAGTCGGACATCGGTTTTCCCGGGCAAGCGGAGAGCAGGAACAAAGGCAGAATCGACAACCAGCGCATTATCGATGACGTATCGTGAATCGACGGCCGGCGCCACGAGGGAAACCGATCCGGTGCCGCTGGCAAATTGAATCCAGAACACAACCCGGGCAGCCGTGTCGATCAAGTTTCCGGCATCAGGGTGAATTCGCGTGCGGCACCGGCGTCACGCTACTGGTAATCGGTTGAACACGTAGCGATATCGGATCAATGGATCGGCCGGCGATACAAACGAACAGTTTGATCCCGGTCGAGTCGATAAAATTCGGCTGATACGACAGGCCATTGCCAAAGACTTCTGAGGCAATATTGATGCGATACTACTTTGGCGAAAGAGAGTTTCTCCTATGTCCCGCAATTTTCTGCCAGTTCTTGCCCTGCTGGGCTGCGGATTAATGCTCTCGGCCTGTGGCTACAGCCAGGGTGACCGGGCAGCCTCAGGTGGCTTGATAGGCGCTGGCGCGGGGGCGACCATTGGTGCCCTCACAGGTGGCAGTTTGGTTGGCGGTGCGCTGATCGGAGGCGCGGTCGGTGCAGTCGGAGGCGCGGTAACAAGTCCGAATGCCGTCAATCTCGGGCGCCCGGTCTGGCGTTGACGTTGTCTGACGAAAACTGATCAATCATAAGGACTTATCCTCATGCGCAAAAATCTCTCGATGGTTCTGACGCTCCTGGCTCTGGTTGGGCTCGCTCCGGTGCTTTCAGCCTGTAACACTACTGCCGGCGTCGGCGAAGATATCTCGGCCGGCGGCCATGCGATGACAAATAGTGCCGAAAAGCACGCCCCTTAAATCAAAGCCGGCTATTGGAATCGGTCCATTGGCGCCCTCGTCGGGTGGGCCTGTGATATCTGAAGCAACCAGGATCAAAATCGTTTGATTCGGCCTCTTCTACAAAAGCGAAAGCAAGACAAATGGACAATGACCGATTGATTGGCTCCGGCAAGCAATTAGCCGGGCTGGCCAAGGAAATGCTTGGCAAACTCGTTGGCGACGCGAAGTTGCAAGTTGACGGAAAAGCCGAGCAGGCTGAAGGCAAGGTTCAGAATGCGGCGGGCGGGGTCAAGGACGCACTTCGCAAGTAAGGCCAGCGGCTGTTGAGGCCGATTGTTGCCCCTCTTTATCATAGCCCGACTTGTCCACCCGTACCTGGACGGTGCCGCGACGGATGGTCCGGATAAGCCGGGCCATGACGCTGCGATGATGCGGCCGTCTTTCAAGGATACGATCATGCGTTATGCTACACTCTCGGCAGCGTTCATCCTGGGGATGAGCGCGGTTACCGCAATCGCACAGGCACCCGGCGGCCAGGATTCAGGCGCGCGTCCGGGCCACACGATCGGGGTCGGTGATTCACTGCCCCGTTCTGACAAGGCGAGTAATATCAACGCCGCGGACACGAAGACCACCGTCGCGCCCACTCTGCCCGCCTCCGCGATCGGCACAAACGCCACCGCGAAAGACTATCTGCGCGCAGCGCGAGCCTCGCTTGTCGCCGGTCAAACCGGGGCAACCCAGCAGCAGTTGGAGATGGCCGAGACAAGGGCGCTCGACCGATCGGTCCCATTGGGCCAAACTGACCAGCCCGTCGGAGGCAGCTTTGTGACCTGGATCGGTGAAGCGCGGGCGGCGGTGGGTTCCGGCGACAGACCCCATGCAATCCAACTCATAGACATGGCCTTGGCGAGTTGAAAGCCCGTTCGCCAAAACCGCAAGCTGCCGCGCTAGCGGCGTTCGGGGAACAGTCCCAATAAACCCTCGGACGAGGCCTCACACCGGCCCCGCTCGGTGATCAATCCGGTCACCAAACGAGCAGGTGTGACGTCGAAGGCCGGGTTGGCGGCCGGGCTGTCGGCGGCAACCACCCGCATCGTCGCAATCGTTCCATCGGCCAGACGGCCGGTCATGTCGGTGACCTCGGCGGCGGAGCGTTCCTCGATCGGGATGTCGGCCACGCCATCGGACAAATCCCAGTCGATCGTCGTGGACGGCATCGCCACCCAGAACGGCACGTTGTTGTCGTGCGCCGCGAGTGCCTTCAGATAGGTGCCGATCTTGTTGGCGGCGTCGCCCGTCCGGGACACCCGATCGGCGCCGACGATCACCAGATCGACCATGCCGTGCTGCATAAAGTGCCCGCCGGCGTTATCGGCGACAATCGTGTGCGGCACGCCATGCTTGCCGAGTTCCCATGCCGTCAGCGCGGCGCCCTGATTGCGCGGGCGCGTTTCATCGACCCACACATGCAGGTCGATCCCGGCGTTGAACGCCGTGTAGATCGGTGACAAAGCGGTGCCCCAATCGACCGTGGCCAGCCACCCGGCGTTACAATGGGTCAGCACATTCACCGTGTGTCCCGGCCGGACCGCTGCCTCGATCAACGGCAATCCGAACTGCCCGATGGCCTGGTTCTGCGCGACGTCCTCATCGGCGATCAGCGCCGCCTCGGCATACGCGACGGCGCCGCGTTCAGACGCCGGGGTGTTGCGCAGCCGCGTCAGCATCCGGTCCAGCGCCCAGCGCAGATTGACCGCCGTCGGGCGCGTCGCATTGATCAGTTCGGCATCCCGCTCCATCGCCTCGGTCGAGGCATCCGCGCGCAGCGCGAGACACAACCCGTACGCGGCCACGGCGCCGATCAGCGGGGCGCCACGGGTCTGCATCGATTTGATCGCATGCGCGGCCTCGTCGCGGGTGGTCAGCCGCAGCACCTCCAGCGACCAGGGCAGCTTGGTCTGGTCCAGAATATGGACCGACCAGCGGTCATCCGCGTCGAGCCAGACGCTACGGTAAGCGAGACCATCTATTTTCATCGTGAGGAGACTCGTTGGTGCAGCACGCAAACCAGTGTGAACAGGCGGCGCGCGGTGTCGAAATCGATGTCGATCTTGCCGGCCAGACGCTGGGTCATCAGTTCCGCGCCTTCGTTATGCAATCCGCGGCGGCCCATATCGATCGCCTGGATGCGCTGTTCGCGACCTTCCTCGACGGCCTTGATGTGGCTGTCCACCAGCATCTGGTAGTCTTTCACCAGTTTCCGGAACGGCCCCAGGGCGAGTCCGACCGCGGTCAGCGGCGAGCCGGGCACATCGCGGATGTCGAAAATCAGCCGGCCTTCCTGGATCGACAGATGCAGCGCGTACGGCCCGGGCTGATCGGTGCCCACCAGCGGCGCGAAATGGTTGGCGGCGGCCAGGTCGGCAACCGCCTGTTCCCGATCCGCTTCAATGAAGCGGGGCAGGTTGTTGGGTGCGTCTCCATCCAGGATCACACGATCCAGCCGCGAGGTGCTTCCGGTCATGTCCCGCTGGCGTCGCTTTTCAGCATATTCAGGTTGAGCATCACGCCCACCGTGCCGCCTTTGATCGGCCGGAGCAAACCCAAAGCCACGCAAAACGTCAGCGGCAGGAAGATGGCCGACATCACCCAGATCGGCGGCTCATTCATCCGGTCAACCATATAGATCAACGGCACGACGATGTGTCCGGTCACCAGAATGGTCAGATACGGCGGCGCGTCATCGGCTCGGGCCAAACCGAGCGGTGCGCCGCAATTCCGGCATTCGGCGACGACGCGCAGGAAGCCGTTGAACAAATGCGATTGTCCACAGCCCGGGCAGCGGCCCAGCAGGCCTCGGCCGATGGCGGTCAGCATGGGGGGATGAGGCCAGGAGGTCTGTGTGGCCGGCTGCCACGAGGGGGAGGTCATGTTCAGGTCCTTCCGAGCGGTCGCGGCAAAACGTCGTGCGCGCACGCGGTCGTTGTTCGCAGGATATGCCTTGCCGCGCCGCAATGCCAGATCGGTTCTGATGATTCCCGCTGGCAGGGGCTGACGATCGATGGATGGCAGGTATGCCGGAGCCTGTTCGTCCCGGGCCGGGGGGAAGGTCTGGCCTGAATGGCCGGTCATTGCGGGGAGATGGTGCCGGGTGAGAGGATTGAACTCCCGACCTTCGGTTTACAAAACCGCTGCACTACCGCTGTGCTAACCCGGCACATCACTCAGGTCGAGGGAAACGGCCCGCAACGCGGCGATTGCCACTCTACCTGTCTGGAAGGTCGCTTCCAGGTGTCGCGCTCGATACGCTGTGCGGCGTCGGCTTGCAAGCCTGGAAACGCCAGGGCAGGGTGATCGCATTTGAGAGTTCAACCCTGCCGGGGATCGTGTCCCGGGGCCACTTGCCGCGACGCGTGCTCCAATCAGGAGCATGTGCCGCGATCCGTACGCAATCAAGAATCAATGATATCAAGGATGGCAAATGATGACCGGGCACGGCGCGCCGTTCGTGCGCCGGAGTGATCGCAGGCGTTCGAACCTCGGCGACGCAGCCGCTCGCCCCCGAATCTTATCATTTGCCATCCTTGATATCATTGACTCTTTGACCGGTAGATCGGCCAGATGGCGCCCTGACACCCCGCACACCGGCACCGCACGCGCCGGGGCCCTATCCATCGAGGTTCGGTTGCCCAATCCGTCGTAAGATAAGACCAGTCCGCGTTGAGACTGACACACGTCGGTCTTGCCCGGATCGTCATAGTGCGCGAAGTCGCACCATCCATGTCTTTGATTTAACTCATTAAAGACGTGGATGCCGACCTTCGTCGGCATGACGGGTACGGCCGGCGGAGAGTCGGTGTCACGCACGCCAGGGGCGCGCGCATTGCACGGTGCGTCGCATTCCCTATCATCGCGGCATAAAACGAAGGGGCGCGTCATGAAAGAAAACAGCATACGGCGGGCGGTGCGCGAGGGACGCGCGGCGCTGGGCACCGGGCTGAAGGAGTTCGCCTCGCGCGGCGTGCCCTGGATCATCGAGGCGGCCGGCTTCGATTACTGCGCGATCGACCACGAGCACGGGGCGTTCGACATGGAAACGATCGCCAATCTGGCGAGCTGGTTCCAGGCCACCAACGTCACCGCCATCGTCCGGATCCACAAGTCGTTCGCGCATCTGATCCCCGGCATCCTGGACCAGGGCATCATGGGCATCCAGGTGTCCGAGGTGGAAACCGCCGAGGAGGCGCGCGCGATCGTCCGGCTGGCGAAATATCCGCCGATCGGCAACCGCGGCATCTCCGGCCAGGGGCCGCACACGGGCTACAAGAGCTATGGCGCCCGTCACGCCACCGACTACGCGCCTTGGGCCAACGAGAACATTATCCTGTGCCCGTCGATCGAGTCACTGCAGGGCCTGGAGAATGTCGAGGCGATCGCGGCGGTGGACGGGATCGATATGATCGCCTACGGGCACTCGGACCTGAGCGCGCAGCTTGGGGTTCACCTCGACCTGGAGAACCCGGTGTTCAAGGCGGCGGTGCGGCGGATCGTGGCGGCCTGCACCGCGCATGGCAAGCTCGCCAGGGGGTCAGCGGAGACCGAGGCGCAGATCGAGGAATACTGGCAGCTTGGCTGCAAGGTGCTGAACCTGCCGGGGAACGATGTCAGCACGTATCTCGACGGGATGAAGGCACGCGCGGGCCGAGCCCGGGCGCGGCTGACGTCGATCGGGGTGCCGGCTTCCTGAGGGCGCGGGGAGGAAGTGGTTGTGGATGAGTGGCACGGCACGGGGGTTTGACTGGTTGATACGATTAGCGTGCGGTCCGCGGACCTGATGTTTGTTAGGGTCGTTTCTCGGTCCCGGACAGTCCGTCGAGACGGTTAACTTGAACGGCCGGAATTGGCCCGAAGCGGAATGGCGGCTTCTGATCATCACATACCGGGAAAGGGTCATATCCAACCAAATCCAGGTCGATAGCCCATTGCCGCCGTTGACCGAACGATTGCTGGACGGTGTAACCATACCAAAAATCGGCCTTCGGCGCATGGCGCCACCCCCTGGAGCCTGGAACGAGACATCTCCCCGTCTATCGTGCTACATATGCAACTATGCCGATTGCCGAAGGATTGATGGGGATGCGGGACATGGTCGCCGGCGAGACGGAGGGGCGCGCGGAAGCGTTGCGGCGCATCGCGGCATGCCGCACCGCCCGATCGGAAGAACTCGATCTTGGTGGGCTCCAGCTCACAACGCTCGACGGCGAGCTGCTAACGGCGCTTTGCCAGCTCGGTTGGCTTCGACGGTTGTTTCTCGGACCGAGCGCCGAGGCCCGAGAAGAGCCGTGGCTGGTATTTGCCGATGGGGAGAAAAACCCGGCGATGTGCAACGCACTCGACGTGTTGCCAGGTGCGCTATTCGACGCGCTGACGGGACTTGGGCAGCTCAATCTGGCACTCAATGTGCTGCGTGACCTACCGCCATCGATAGCAAACCTCACCGCCCTCACCAGTCTCAACCTGAACTTGAACCGGATCGAGTCCGAGGGAGCGCAGGCGCTCACGGGCCTCGTCAACCTCACCAGCCTCGACTTGGCCGATAACGAGATCGGGTCCGAGGGGGCGCTGGCGCTCACCGGCCTCGTCAACCTCACCAGCCTCGACCTGGCCAACAACGAGATCGGGTCTGAGGGGGCGCAGGCGCTCACGGGCCTCGTCAATCTCACCAGCCTCAACCTGTACTTGAACCGAATCGGGTCCGAGGGGGCGCAGGCGCTCACCGGCCTCGTCAACCTCACCAGCCTCAACCTGAACTTCAGCCAAATCGGGTCCAAGGGGGCGCTGGCGCTCACCGGCCTCGTCAACCTCACCAGCCTCAACCTGACCAACAACGAAATCGGGTCCGAGGGGGCGCAGGCGCTCACCGGCCTCGTCAATCTCACCAGCCTCAACCTGCAATCGAACCGGATTGGATCCGAGGGGGTGCAGTCGCTCAGGAGCCTCGTCAACCTCACCAGCCTCGACCTGGCCAACAACGAGATCGGGTCGGAGGGGGCGCAGGCGCTCACGGGCCTCGTCAACCTCACCAGCCTCGACCTGGCCGACAACGAGATCGGGTCCGAGGGGGCGCGGGCGCTCACGGGCCTCGTCGATCTCACCAGCCTCGACCTGGCCAACAACGAGATCGGGTCTGAGGGGGCGCAGGCGCTCACGGACCTCGTCAACCTCACCAGCCTCAACCTGGCCGACAACGAGATCGGGTCCGAGGGGGCGCGGGCGCTCACGGGCCTCGTCAATCTCACCAGCCTCGGCCTGGGCAACAACAAGATCGGGTCCGACGGGGTGCGGGCTCTCACGGGCCTCGTCAATCTCACCAGCCTCGACCTGGCCAACAACGAGATCGGGGACATTTCACCACTCGTTTCATTGTGCAATCTGCGCAGGATTAGTTTGTCAGGCACTCATCTCGATCATGACGTACCGGCATTCTGGATGCTTTCGTCACTGCGAGAGGCCAAACTCTACGACGCAAGCATCCCCGGAGTGCCGGTCGAAATTCTGTCGAAGCAGAAATACAACGATAATTGCTTAGATCGGCTGCGAGCCCATCTTGCCGATCTCACCGGCGAGGACGTCGCCGTGGACGATGTAAAGGTCATGATCCTGGGGAATGGGCGGGTCGGCAAGACGCAAATCTGTCGGCGATTGCAAGGCGAGAACTTCGATGAGGCGGTGCCATCGACCCACGGTATTCAAGTCAGCTCCGCGCTCCTCGCGCCGCAGGTACTCGATGCGCCGGTGACGTTGAGAATATGGGATTTCGGCGGGCAGGACATCTACCATGGGACGCATGCGCTGTTCTTAAAGTCTCGTGCGGTTTTTCCAATCGTGTGGACACCAAAGTCTGAGGCGGAGCAATTCCACACGCATGGCGGCTTCACGTTTCGCAACCAGCCGCTCGCCTACTGGCTGGCCTACGTGCGCACCTTTGGTGGTGCCCGATCGCCGGTGCTCGTTATCCAATCCCAATGTGACCGCCCCGAGGACGAGCGTGATCCGCCGTTGCCACCGGGCGCGCTCGACGGTTTTGACTACAAGAAGATTCTGCACTATAGCGCCAGGGGCGATGGGATACATGCACGAGGTCACGCGTCTCTCAAGGAAACCCTGCTCGACGCAATAAAATGGATGCGTGCTAGCCAGAGCGTCGCCAAGATCGGTCCTGGCCGCGCCGCCGTAAAGGAGTTGCTTGAGGCGACGCAAGCCGCCGGCCGACGGCTCATCTCGCATCAGGGCTACCTCGACCTGTGTGCAGAGGCTGAGCGCACGGGAAAAGGCCGCGTCAGTGATCCCGCGCTGCTGCTCGACTATTTGCATAACTGCGGCACGGTATTTTATCGCAAGGGCTTGTTTGGTAATCAAATCATTCTGGATCAGGCATGGGCGCTTGATGCCGTCTATGTGGTTCTCGATCGCGCCTCGCAGAGCTTCAAAAAGATCGAGCGCAACCATGGTCGTTTCCGCCGCTCAGAGCTGGCGGAGTGGGTGTGGCACAGGTATGGCGTGCCGGAGCAGGCGCTGTTTCTGAGCTTCATGCAACAATGCGGGATCTGCTTCACCATCCAACAGGAGGACGGCGAGAAGCGGATTGAGGCCGAATACATCGCACCCGATCTGCTGCCCGCGCGTTCCGATGCCGAGACCAAACAGCGGCTGAAGCTCGTGTGGGACGAGGCAAGTCCCGATGCCGACGCAGTGCTGACATTCGCCCTCTTGCCGTCCGGCCTCATGCGTACGCTGATTGCTCGGATCGGCCGCGATGGCGGCCTCGCCGCCGAGTATTGGCGCGACGGGGTTTGTTTTTACGATGACAAGACTGCGTCTCGCGCGCTGATCGAGCAGCGCTGGACGGATGGTTGGGCCGGCGAAGTGCACATCGCCACCAAGCGCGGACAGGCCGGGGTGCTACTAAAGCGGCTCATCGCGTTGGTTGAGGACGACCGCATTTCGCTCGGTGCACGCCCGAGTGGGAAGCACGTAAAGGGCTTCGAGGTGAAGCCGGAGGCACGCGAGGCCCTGCATCTCCAGCCCGACGAGGTGCCTGTGCGTCCGGCGTATGAACCATCCAAAGCACTTGAATACTATGTCTCCTATGTAAAACAGCGTGCAAAACTTTCCAGATTCCAGGGGTAAACAGCGTCCAATAGTTTCCACCCTGGTTCATGCGATCATCCGGCGTTTCCGCTGGAGAATTTGGGGTGTTGTGTATGGATATGATTGCCGAGATCCGGCGC
>CAIZFE010000017.1 GCA_903932145.1 uncultured Rhodopila sp.
TCTTGCCGACCTCGACCGACGGCTCGATCGGATCATCGCCGCCGTGCCGGTGGGCGATCCGGGACGCAAGTTGCGCAAGCGCATGCTCGCCAACCGGATGCACCTGTTCGTGTTCATCACCAACCGGGCCGTGCCGTATACTAACAACATCTCCGAGCGCCATCTCCGCCCCAGCGTGATCTTCCGCAAGGTGACCAATGGCTTCCGCTGCGAGTGGGGCGCCGAGACCTACGCCGCCTTCCGCTCCGTCGTCAGCACCGCGAAAGCCAATCGCGCTTCGGTATTGGACACCATTCGCTTCGTGCTCGCGGCCAAGCTACCCGCCGGGCCGATCGCAGGAGTGGGGTGAGCAATTACCATCAGAGCCATAGAAACAGTATACTACTGTGCCGTGGCTTCCTACGGTAGTTCTTTCTGGATGGAAGATGGTAATTACCATAATAATATCAATAATTTTCTTTTCCACTTACCTTGCTCTATACTATATAGATTGGCCCGAAACTCGCACTCGGGTGCCCGAAATTTTTTTGATAGTGGGGTCTGGGCTCAGCCATCCCCTCATTTCGCCAATGCAATCATCCCACTGAATTGGCTAGCCTTTGAGAGGGCGTTGGCGAAGGCTGCCATGAGGGGGGCGAGCCTGTGTTCTGGCATGTTGGGGATGAGTTCGTAGAGCATGCAGCCCTGACGGAAGAGTGAATGGCTGCGGGTCTTCGATGTGTTCGATTTGAGTTGCCGGTCCATGCCGAGGCTCTCGCCGACGGTGCCGAGCAGGGTTAGCAGCGCCATTGCAAAGGCGCTGACCAGCAGAAGCCGGTCGCGGCGGGTTGGCTCGCCGATGCGGGTCGATGACAGCCCCATGCCGAACCGGAGGTCCTTGGTGTCGCGGAAGCCGGGTTCGATGGTCCAGCGTTTGGCGTAGTGGTTGATCAGCACGGCGGCCGTCGCCTCGGGGTCGCTCGCGGCCAGGCACCACGGCTCCTTCATGCCCTTGGCATGCACACAGACGACGGCACCAACCTGCTGACCCTGCGCCGTGACCCGGGCGTCACGCAGTTTGCGGGCACGGCCGCCCTTGCCGACCCATTCGGCCGCGGGCCGCGCCTCGCCCGTCGCATCGGTGACGCGGATGTTGCCGCGGAAGCGGATGACGTAGCCGAACCCCAACCGGGCCAGGAAGGCGAACAGTTTCTGGTCGCCGAAGCCGCGGTCAGCCAGGATCGTCACCCTGCAGCCCGCCGGCATCGTCTCGGCCAGGCGGCACAGGCAGGCATCCTCATAGTCGTTGCGCTGGTCTGTGATTTCCTCTTTCCAGACGGTCAGCCAGATCAGCGGCGCCGCCCGGCCGTGGCCCGTCACCAGGCTCAACACCAGGGTCGATTGGCGGTCATGGTCGAAATCGGTCCAGTCCATCGCCACCAGGATGTCGGGACGCTCGCCCACTTGATGCGGCACCCAGCGGGCGAAACTGTCCCAGACGTCAATGCCGGCGTTGCTCATCAACCGGTCAACCTGCTTGACGGCATGCTTGGTCACCAGCCCCCGCGCCTGCGCCAGCGCCTGGCCGATCACCGCCACGGCAAGCGACGCACCGGTCATCACGCCAAGCGTGGCACCTGCCAGCGCATCCACCCGTTTGGCATGCAGATCAGGCCCATACAGCCCGCCGATGAAGCCGCGAACATCTCCTATCCGCTCCGCCTTGACCATGACAAAAACCCGCCTCGCGATGACACGAACGGTCTATCGGACGGCCGCGAATCGGGACTAGATCAGGTCGAACCGAAATGAGGGGATTCGTGAGGCCGGCGCCAACACCTGGTATCTCGGGCTGAACATGTCCGAGGAGCATATGAAGAACGAGAAGGTGCGCACCGCGGTCAAGATGCTGATCGACTATGACGGCATGGTGAACAGCTTCCTCAAGGGCCAGTTCTTCGTGCAGCAGAGCTTCCTGCCGGTCGGCTTCTTCTCGGCGCTGAAATACGCGCCCTTCAAGCTCGATGTGGCGAAGGCGAAAGCGTTGCTGGCGGAAGCCGGCTACCCCAACGGCTTTACCATCAAGCTGGCCTCCAACAACTCCTCCCCCGGGCCGGAAATCGCCCAGTCGATCCAGCAGACCATGGGTCTGGCCGGCATCAAGGTTGAAATCGTCACCTCGGATCGCAAGACCGTGCTGGGCGATTACCGTGGCCGCAAAAACCAGATGACGCTAATGAGCTGGGGTCCGGATTACTTCGATCCGCA
>CAIZFE010000018.1 GCA_903932145.1 uncultured Rhodopila sp.
GACAGCGCCCCGCCGCGCATCCAGGCGAAGATAGATGCAGCAAGAGGGCAAGGCGCCACATTCATTGTCATCGACACACCGCCACATGCTGACAGTGCAGCAAGCAGGGCGGTGGAGGTCGCTGACCTTGTGTTGATTCCATGCCGCCCGAGTGCCTTCGATTTGGCCGCGATCAAAACGACCGTCAGTCTGGTCCGGATGTTCGACAAGCCAGCCGTTGTTGTGTTCACCGCCGGACCACCGCTTGCGCCAAGGATGTATGAGGTGTCCCCCGTCAGCACCCATGGCACAGATTTGAGGTTGTGATTTAAGGAGTGTTGGGGCTTCGTCGTAGTGACGAAGGAACGAAGATGAAGTCCCAACACTCCTTGAAAAAATCGCCGGTAAAGGCCCCTGCTGAGCGGGTGGTGAAGGACATCCGGCGCCAGACCCGGCGCCACTTCTCGGCCGAGGACAAGATCCGCATCGTGCTCGACGGCCTGCGCGGCGATGACAGCATTGCCGAGCTGTGCCGCAAGGAAGGCATCGCACAGAGCCTCTATTACGTGTGGTCGAAGGAGTTCATGGAAGCCGGCAAGCGCCGCCTGGCCGGCGACACCGCCCGTGCTGCGACCACCGATGAGGTCAGGGATCTGCGCCGCGAAGCCCGCGCCCTGAAGGAATGCGTGGCCGACCTTACCCTCGAGAACCGCCTGCTTAAAAAAAGCATGATCGCGGATGGGGGCGACGAAGAATGAGGTATCCCGCATCCGAGAAGCTCGAGATCATCCGGATCGTCGAGCAGTCGCACCTGCCGGCCAAGCGCACGCTGGACAAGCTCGGCGTCGCCCGCCGGACCTTCTACCGCTGGTACGACCGCTACCTTGAGGGCGGTCCCGAGGCGCTGGCTGATCGACCCTCGGCGCCGAGCCGGGTGTGGAACCGGATCCCGCCTGACATCCATGATCAGATCATCGAGCTGGCACTGGAGCAGTCCGAGCTGAGCCCGCGCGAACTGGCGGTGCGCTTCACCGACGAGAGGCGCTACTTCGTATCGGAAGCCACGGTTTACCGCCTGCTCAAGGCCCATGATCTGATCACCAGCCCGGCCTATGTCGTGATCAAGGCGGCCGATCGCTTCCATACCCAGACCACCCGGATCAATGAGATGTGGCAGACTGACTTCACCTACTTCAAGATCATCGGCTGGGGCTGGATGTATCTGTCGACCGTGCTCGACGACTTCTCGCGCTACATTATCGCCTGGAAGCTGTGCACCAACATGCGGGCCGAGGATGTCACCGACACGCTGGACATGGCGCTCGCGGCTTCAGGTTGCGATCATGCCACGGTGCTGCACAAGCCCAGACTGCTTAGCGACAATGGCCCCAGCTACATCGCGGGCGAACTGGCCGAATACATCGAGGCCCAGAAGATGAGCCATGTGCGCGGCGCCCCGATGCACCCGCAGACCCAGGGCAAGATCGAGCGCTGGCACCAGACCCTGAAGAACCGCATCCTCTTGGAAAACTACTTCATGCCTGGTGATCTTGAGACCCAGATCGAGGCCTTCGTCGAGCACTACAACCACCAGCGTTATCACGAGAGCCTGAACAACGTGACGCCCGCCGACGCCTACTTCGGCAGGGCCTCAGCCATCATCAAACAGCGCGAAAGGATCAAGCGAAAGACCATCGAACATCGGCGCTTGCAACACCGCAAGCTCGCCGCCTAACATCAACCCCCAGACGAGGCCCGCACTCCACTAATTTACACCGCGAGTTGTGCCAAATGTTCTGACGACGGACAGTGGCACCTTCTGGTTCGTCTGATTCCCTTCGTAGAGAATAACTACAACGTCTGTGAGCTCGGGCCGCGTGGCACGGGCAAATCCTACGTCTATGAGGAGGTGAGCCCGAACAGCATTCTGGTGTCAGGCGGGCAGACCACGGTTGCCAACCTCTTCTACAACATGTCCCGCCGCCAAGTCGGCCTGGTTGGCATGTGGGATGTCGTCGCCTTTGACGAGGTGGCCGGGATCAATTTCAAGGAGCCTGATGGCGTCCAGATCATGAAAGGCTACATGGCCAACGGCTCTTTCGCGAGAGGGCGCGATTCCATTTCCGCCTCGGCCAGCATGGTCTTCGTAGGCAACATCAACCAGTCGGTCGACACCTTGGTAAAGACCAGCCACCTGCTGGCGCCGTTCCCGCAGGCTATGATCGATAGCGCGTTCTTCGACCGCTTCCACGCCTATATTCCAGGGTGGGAAGTGCCGAAAATGCGGCCTGAATTTTTCACCAACCGCTATGGTCTGATCACCGACTATCTCGCAGAATTTATGCGAGAAATGCGCAAGCGCAGCTTTGCGGACGCAATTGACCGGTTCTTCAAGCTTGGGAACAACCTCAATCAGCGCGATACGATTGCCGTCCGTAAGACGGTATCGGGGCTGTTGAAGCTTTTGTACCCCAATGGGGTGTTCGACAAAGAGGACGTCCGCCAGTGCCTTGAATACGCTTTGGAAACCCGGCGTCGGGTC
>CAIZFE010000019.1 GCA_903932145.1 uncultured Rhodopila sp.
CTTCCATCGCCACATGGGTGCAGCGTGCTTCTGTCAGCCAGGCCAGCAAGCTTTTAAGACCATCGGTGGTGGTATCGTATGTCTGGCATGTTCGCTCGGCCTTGCCATTCGCCATTCGCCATGACACGCACGCACGCACGCGACAATCATCGCCTTGTGTACGTCGAGACCGGCCACTCGCTCGTGTATTATGTCCATCGGTTCTCCTCCATGGGATCGCCGCGGCGTGGGGGCCTCACAGAACAGAATTCTAAACAGCGTGCTCCGGCGGCGTTACCGCCGCCTGGCGTCAGTGAGGGTTGTCGAGGCTCCCGGGTCAAACTCATTTACGGGCTGGTCCGCACCATAGAAAATCCGACCTCGCTGCCGACGGCACGGGGAAAATATGATATGAGAAGCCCGCCCGCCAGTTTGATCCAGGCGGGTCGGCCGCCCGGCCGGTGTTGAACTCATTTTAGCTTTTTGGCCGCTCGGGATAGATTTGCCGTAACTACCCAGGTGCCTCATCCAGATTCATGCTAGGCGTAATTGACCAATCAGGCTGAACGGATCGCTCATCAAGGTTTCGAGCAGGCTCCAGCCTTGCTTCCTGGCAGTGGAGAGGACGGAGCGATGGCGGCAAAGTCCTTCGCGCCGTCCTCGGATCGAAAGTCTCCCGATATTTTCTGCCGGACCTTCATCATTCTCGCATCCTGCTCGGCCAGGTTATTGGTGAATGGCACAGCCGGGTCGGTCAGAAAGCGAAGTGCGTCCTGTTTGCGGGTGAGGAGGCGCCGCAGCAGATTATGGTTTACCCGCCGCGGTGTCCGGCCACGTTTGCCGGTCTTTCCCATCGCGGGTTGCGCTTCGTGAAACGCCAGTCCCGCGACGAGGTTGGCATCGTAGCGGTGCTCGATCAGGGCGATCAGGCACGGCTTTAATGCGACGCCCTGTTCGCGTGCCAGTTCGTTGCATGGCAGGCACGGCGCAGCAGCCGTTGCATCTGGCGGGTCCACTCTTCCTTCTCGATTTCGACCAGCGCCTTCAGTTCGCGCAGATGATGAGCGTTGCACAAGGCATGCAGCACACCGCTCAAAGTGTAATAGGGTTTCCAGTGGTCGTGTACGACCGTGCCGGAGACATTCTCCATCAGGCTGCCGCGCTTTGACCGTGTTTCGACAACGCGAGTTGTCACGCCGAAACACGGACTTGAGGAGATGCGATAGAACGTCAGCAACACGGTCGAGGCGATGTGCAGCCACTGCGTTTTGCCACCGATGCGGAAACCGGTTTCGTCCATGTGTTTCACCGGGGCCTTGGCCACCTGCTTGCGCACACTGTCGACCAGGGACTGACACCGTGCGCCATAGTCCTGGTTGATCCGGGCAATGTTGCGGTGGTCAAGCGAACACCGTGGAGGTCGGCCATGAGCATGGCCAAGCGCTTCTCGGGCAGTAACTGGTGGTTTTGCAGGTAGACCACGAACGATCCGATCCTGGGTCCGTATTGGACCGGGGCGGCGACGCTTGCGGGTAGCTCTCCTATCGAATTTGGGCCCAGGAGTGCTGGCCAATTTTGGCCCACCCCCCGTCCTTCAACCTACGTTTCTCGATTGGATCGGGGGCCTTTTGTGGACTGGAAAGCCAAAGTGGATTTGTTCGAGCAGCTTCGTCGGGAGCATGAGTTTGGTATCGGCACGATCGCCGGTGTGGCGGCGAAGTTCGGGGTTCATCGGCGGGTGGTTCGCCGGGCGATTGCCAGTGCGCTACCGCCGCCGCCGCCCTGTACCTTTTGCCACGCCGATCCTGGTGCATCATGATCGGTATTGGGCCGACTGGTCGAGAGCCGCCTTTTTGCCCCCTGCGCCTTCGAGCACCTGGGGGGGACGTACGCCTCGATCTGTTGACCGTGTTGCACGCCCGGTGGGGAGTCGCGCCTCGAGCGCCAGTACAGGGAATGGTGTAAGCAATGCGGCGGTCCGGCAACTATGGGAGAGCGCCATGGAAACAGAACCGTTGGTGTTTGTTGGGATCGATTGGGCGACAGCCGCCCATCAGGTCTGTCTGACCGGAACGGGCAACCCCGTTCAACGCAGTTTCCCGCACGACGCTGGCGGGATTGGCGCGATGGTCGATTGGCTTTGCTCGCAAGCGGAACGGCCCGAGCAAATCGCCGTCGGGATCGAGACGCCGCACGGACCCGTCGTCGAAGCACTGATGGATCGCGGCATCGCCATGTTTGCCATCAATCCCAAACAACTCGACCGCTTTCGCGACCGTCTGTCTCCGGCCGGAGCCAAGGACGATCGGCGCGACGCTCTCGTTTTGGCCTCTTCCCTGCGCACCGATCGTCATTGCTTCCATCGCGTGGCGACGCTGGACCCGGTCGTCGTGGAATTGCGCGAGTGGTCGCGGATGGCCGAGGAACTCAAGCGGGAGCGTGGCCGGCTCACCAACCGCATTCGCCAGCAACTGTGGCGCTACTATCCGCAAGTCCTCGAGCTTGCCGATGACCCGGGCGCCGACTGGGTGCTGGCGCTGTGGGACACGGCCCCGACACCGGCGCAGGCCGCGCGCCTGACCGAGAAGACGGTTGCGAGTGTGTTGGCGGCTCATCGTATCCGTCGTGTCACGGCTGCCGAGGCCCTGGCGTTTTTCAAGCGCCCGGCACTGACGGTTGCCCCCGGGACGACCGAGGCCGCCAAAGCGCACATCGCGACGATTACAAAACGGCTGCGTTTGGTCAATCGCCAGATCAAGGACGTGTCGCGTCATATCGAGATCTTGCTCGGTCAACTTGCCGAACCCTGGAGCGAGCCGGGACAAGAGGATGAGCCGAGTGACGCGGCGATCCTCCGCTCTACGCCGGGGGTCGGAACAATCGTTGTCGCCACGCTGCTGGCGGAAGCTCCTCAAGCCGTTCGTGAGAGAAACCACTAGAGCGCTTTCACGCTGACTGGAATCGCAGCCATGCAAAAATGGTGGTTCCGAAACGCCCCTCAAGTACGATTCATACGTCTCCGGTTTCGATCACCGGAGGGACAGATGCTTTGGCAGCGTGGCAAATCCTATTCGCAGGATCTTCGGGAACGCGTCTTCGTCGCTGCGGACGATGGTGAGCCGGTCGGCGAGATCGCGGCCATGTTTCGCGTCAGCGTATCCTATGTCTCCAAGGTTCTGTCGCGCCGCAGACTGACAGGGCAAATGACGGCGCGGCCACAACGATGCCATTTAGTACCTAAATTGAGCGGCCTGCATCCGGCGATCCTGGCGCAGGTGACCAGCCGTCCCGACGTGACGATCGCCGAATTGCGTGCCTGGCTGCTGGAGACCCACAAGGTTTCGGTGAGTACTGGGCTGATGAACAAGACGTTGGCCGCGCTTGATCTGACTTTTAAAAAAAGTCCCTCCATGCTGCCGAGCAAGCGCGTGAGGATGTTGCCAAGGCCCGTGTCGAATGGCGCGAGCAGCAGCCGAAGCTGATCCCGTCGAAGCTTGTTTTCATTGATGAAACCTCGGTGAAGACCAACATGACGCGGCGTTATGGCCGGGCCAAATGTGGCCATCGCCTGGTCGATGCCGTTCCGCATGGACATTGGAAGACGACAACCTTTGTCGGCGCGTTGCGCTGCGACGGCTTAACCGCCCCGCTCGCCATCGACGGCGCAATCAACGGAGAACTGTTTCTGACCTACATCGAGCAGGTTCTGGTGCCGACGCTGAAGCCGGGCGATGTTGTCATCATAGACAATCTGAGGGTCCATAAAATGGCCGGTGTTCGGGAGGCAATCGAGGCGGCTGGCGCGAAGCTGATGTTCATTCCGCCCTACAGCCTCGACTTAAACCCGATCGAACTGGCATTCTCCAAGCTCAAGGCGCTGCTGCGAGCTAAGGCGATCCGCACGGCCGAGGCGTTATGGAAAGCACTGGGAGACCTATGCGACAGCTTCAGTCCCCAACAGTGCGCCAACTACTTTCGCCACGACGGTTATTTCCAGTCAGCGTGAAAGCGCTCTAGAGTACGGGTTGCCGAGCCAAGACACCTTCAGCCGGATGTTCCGCCTGCTTGATCCGTCGCAATTCAGAACCGCCTTCCAATAATTCATAGCCAGCTTTTCGGAGCAATGTCAGGGTGTTATAGCGATAGACGGGAAGATCTTGCGCCGGTCATTCGATAACGCCAGCGGCTAAGCGGCCTTGCACATGGTCCGTGCCTGGGGCTGCGAACAACGCATGATTCTGGCGCAGGTCACCACGATGCCAAATCCAATGAAATTACCACCGTGCCGGTTTTGTTGCAAATGTTGGCGTTGAAAGGCACGATTGTGACAACCGATGCGATGAACCCCTCTGTGCCGATGATAGTGAGACACTTGTCCTCTGGAAATTTAGACCCGAAGGCGCGGAAGGAAGACCATCATGCCCATGCGCCAGACACCCATCGGCACGGCGGCCGGTGCGGGCACGAACGGAGACCGATAGCGCGGCTGATCATGGCGGGGTCGGCGCCGTCTTGCGGCGCGAGGGTGTCTACTCGTCGATCCTGACCGATTGGCGCCGGCAGCGCGACGCCGGTGCGTTCCAGGCTCTCAGTGCGAGTAAGCGCGGTCCAAAAACCGCCGCGGCCAATCCGTTGGCGACGCTGTTGGCCGAACGCGAGCGGGAGAATGCCATCCTGGTACGCCGCTTGGCGCGGGCCGAAGCCATCATCGATCTCCAAAAAAGTCTCGGACCTGCTGGGGATGCCACCGATCCCAAGCGACGGCGTGCCGTGACCGCGGCTGTCGCCGCGCTCGATCCGGCCAGCCGCATGACCGCCCCGGTCTGTGTGCCCTGGCGTGTCGCGCGCCACTGTCCATCGCCACCGCGCCCGGATGGGGGCGCCGGCGGCGATCGTCAAGCCCCGGCCAAGGCCGGGCAGAGGCTTCTCCGACGCGCAACAGCACATGGTGCTGGACCTGTTGCACGCACCGCGCTTCGCCGATCAGGCGCCGGCCGAGATCTACGCCACTTTGCTCGACGAAGGGGTTTATCGTTGCTCGATCCGCACCATGTATCGCATCCTCGACGCCAACACAGAGTTCCGCGAACGCCGCGCCCAACTGCGCCATCCTGCCTACAGCAAGCCCGAATTGCTCGCCGAGGAGCCAAACCAGGTGTGATCCTGGGACATCACCAAGTTGATAGGGCCAACCAAATGGAGCTACTTCTATCTATACGTGATTATCGACATCTTCAGCCGCCAGGTCGTCGGCTGGTGCGTGGCGGACGCTGAAAATGCCACCCTATTCAAAGCGTTATTCGATGATACAATCACCAAACACAACGTGCCGCCGGGCCAGCTCACCCTGCACGCGGATCGCGTTGGGCCGATGAAGGCCAAAGCATCTGCGCTGCTGCTGGCCGACCTCGGCGTCACCAAGTCGCACAGCCGTCCGCACACGTCCAACGACAACCTGACCTCCGAAAGCCACTTCAAAACCCTGAAATAGCAGCCTACGTTCCCCAAAAGGTTCGGCTGCATCGAGGATGCCAAGGCGTTTTGCCGTGCCTTCTTCGACTGGTACAATCAGCAGCATCATCACACCGGCATCGGACTGATGACCCCGGATCAGGTTCATTACGGCCAAACCAATGCGGTCTATGCCGCACGACAGGAAACCCTCGATCAGGCATTCCGGGACAATCCGGAGCGCTTCGTGAACAAGGCCCCGATGCCACCAGACAAACCCACCAAAGTGTGGATCAATTCACCGACGGTGAGGTCAGAGAACCGAGTTCAAATACCGAACAAGGTGCCTCAAAGTCGTTGACACATTCCGAACTGCCAACGCACGATTGCTCAGCAGATCGTCGATCAAGGCGGCGAGTACGCGCTGGCATTGAAGGGCAATCAGGCACGCTGCATGATGACGTCCGCACCTACGTTGACGACCTGGCCGCCAAAACCACCACGGAGATATATTGGAGGCATGCAAAAATGCCTGGAACTTCCTGATCGACGATCCAGACCGCATCCGATCAATCGTCACCCGCGATTGGGCGTGTGTCAACCTTTAGGCGGATTGGTATTAGTCGAGACAGCGTTTCGCCTTCGATAAGTGGATCATCTGCCAGTTGGTTTCATAGTGCACCATTGTCGGGTCGTTGCGTAGGGAGAGCGTAGCCCGACCGGAGCGACGACCCGACAATGGTGGCGAAATTCATGCCGCCGCTCATTGCGGCGGATGGTTGAAGTAGGCATGGTCCGGCGTTCGCGCGTCAAGGCTCGAATAAGGACGTAACGCGTTATAAAAGGTCAGATGCCGGTCGAGCGAAGTGCGCGCTTCACCGACACTGTCGTAAGCATGCAAATAGACCTCCTCGTATTTGACCGACCGCCATAGGCGCTCGACAAAGACGTTGTCCCGCCACGCCCCGCGGTCATCCATGCTGATGGCAATCTTGTTCTCCAGCAGCAGGCCAGTAAAGGCGGCACTGGTCCGGCGTTTCGTTCGCGGCACGCGAACGTGCCGAAACGCTGAGGTGAATTGACGGCCTTGGTCGGTATTGAAAATCTCCGGCCGGCCATGCTCGGCAAGCGCCTCCTCTACCGCGTCGATGCAGACATCCACCTCCATGGTGATCGACAACCGCCAGGCCAGAACGCGGCAGGTAAACCAGTCCACGACCGCCGCCAGGTAGACGAAGCCGCGTGCCATCGAGATGTACGTGATATCCATGGCCCAGACTTGGTTCGGCCGCTCGACCGGTAGGCCGCGCAAGAGATACGGATAGATCTTGCCCGGGTGCGGGCTTGGACGTGTTAGGGCGGCGATACAGCGCCTCGATACACATGCGCCGCATCATCGTCCGCACCAGCTCTCGGCCGATCACGACACCCTCGCCACGCAGCAGATCCCGCAGCATCCGGCTGCCCGCGAATGGGTAGTCCAGATGCAGCACGTCGATCCGTCGCATGATCGCAAGCTCGGCCGCTGGCACCGGACGTGGTTCATAGTAGAGGCGACTACGGCTGATCCCCAGCAACGCTGCCTGCCGCACCAGCGGCAATTCGTGGTCTCGGTCGATCATCGCTTTGCGCTCAGCAGGCCGGCTTTGCTGAGCGCACCGGACAAAAAATCATTCGCCTGCGTCAACTCCCCGATTTTGGCGTGAAATACCTTCACATCGA
>CAIZFE010000020.1 GCA_903932145.1 uncultured Rhodopila sp.
CTAGCCCGGATTATTCATGACGCCCCCAGCTGATGGATTTTGCCGGTGAGGCACTCGCCCGATGGTTGTGGTCGCGCGGATCGTGGTTCCGGCGCGGGCGTCGGTTCGATGGTGCGTATTGCGGGGTTTGAGATTGCGGTGGAAGGGCTCGACCGGGGCGACACCGCCCCGTGGTTCAAATGACCAGGCGCGGCAGGCGGTCCAGCACAAGCCGCAGGATGGCCTGGACAGGACAGGCGCTTGGCAAGTGGACCATGACCTTGGTTTTCCACTCGACCACGCGGGCGGCGATTTTGAGCAGCCGCAGGCGCAGCGTGTCGAACTGCGCCACCCGCCAAGACGAGTGCTTCGGCATCAGCCGGCGCAGCGACCACATCAGCCAATATGCGCCTGTGTGCAGCATCAGGCGCAACTGGTTGGCTGGGCCGCGGTGGCATGAGGTCCGATCAGCGGCGAGGTGGGTCTTCCAGGATTTGATGTGATTCTCGGCCTGGCCGCGGCGGCAGTAGAGGTCCTCGTACAGCGTGCGTGCCGTGCCGCCGGTGAGGTTGGTGACCACGAAGCGCGTATCGGTGCCCTGGGCGCTGGCCTCGACGCGGGCGATGATGCGCTCAACCCGGCTCCAACTGGCGGCGCCGTCGTGGAACTGCTTGTAGCGCCGCAGCTTATCCGCAGCGGAGCCTGCGGTTTGGCGAGCTGCGGTGCTTTGCTCCAGCGCCTCGACGCGGCGGCGCAGCGTACGGGTGGTGGCGACGCCGAGAATGAAATCGAGCCGCTCGGCGCGGCAGAAATTCAGGACTTCGGGCGCGCAATAATGGCTATCGGCGCGGAGCAAGATGTTTACGTGCGGCCAGTGTTCCCGAATGGCGCGGACTAAACGGCGCAGAAAGCCGCGCACCTCACGCCCGGTTGGGCGTCGGGCGGGGCGCAGCAGGGCGGCGACGAGGCGTCCCTCGCCGTCGAAGACGACGATCGGCTGGAAGCCATATTCATCATAATAGGCGTTAAACAGGCGGAGTTGCTGGCCGCCATGGACGGCATCGAAGGTGTCGTCGATGTCGAGGGTGATGCGGCGTGGCACCTGGCGGAAGCTATCGCAGTAGAGGCCGACCATGGCCTGGCCCATGCGCAGCAACTCGCGCGGCCGCGGCAGGTTCTCGAGGCGCGAGATGGTCGGCTGCGAACACAGCGCGGCACCGCCCGGCAGGCGGCCGAGGGCGAGTTTGAAGGCGGGATCGTGGCGTAGGCTGGCAGCGTCGTTGGCGTCCTCATAACCGGCGGCGATCATCAGCATCCGGAAGCGCAGAATATCGGCCATGCTGTGGATGACACGCTCTGGTGCGCGCGGGTCCGCGACGCAGGCCGCGAGACGGTTGGCGATACCCAGGCGGGTTTCGATCTCGCGCAGCGCCAGCACGCCACCGTCTGAAGAGAGCTTGCCGCCGTCGAAGCGGGCGATGATGGGCTTGCCGCAGACCGGTGACAGGCCGGGGAGTGCGGGGGTAGATTCAACTATGGCGGGCATGGCGTCCGAAATCGATAGGGTTGAGGTCTCGCAACCGAATCTTATTGCCGATCAAGGCGTTGCGCCATGTCCGCTAAACTTGGTGAATAATCCGGGCTAGATACCGTGCTCGTCTCAGCATGCGACAAGCTGTACAATGCCCGAGCCATAGCGGCGGATGTGCGATCAATTGGCTTGGCCGTGTTTGACCGCTTCAACGCCGGGCGCGATGGTACGCTTTGGTACTACCAGGAGTTACTGAAGGTTTTTACCGCACGCATGGGGGAGGGCAACCGCTTGGTCCTGGAATTGCGCACCGCGGTCTCCGCGATGGGCAGGTAGCCCAGCTTGCAGGCCACGCAGAGTCGGTATCGTTCAGGTGGCGGTATTGGCTCGGGCACA
>CAIZFE010000021.1 GCA_903932145.1 uncultured Rhodopila sp.
CGCCGGATCTCGGCAATCATATCCATACACAACACCCCAAATTCTCCAGCGGAAACGCCGGATGATCGCATGAACCAGGGTGGAAACTATTGGACGCTGTTTACCCCTGGAATCTGGAAAGTTTTGCACGCTGTTTTACAAGTTTGTCCACTGCATCACCACCGATGGTTGAACGCAGTTCGCTTAATCGCCGCTGTAGTGCTCGCCTTGCGAAAATCATGCGCTTTGCCCAATAGTGACGCGCAATGATCGCCTGGATTAGGCGATGGTTGCAACCCATTGATCTCCGTCTCGCCAGTTGGTGGGTCAATCAGCCTGAGTAGTGGCATGATGTCCACGATCAGGCAGCTTGCACTTTACTTGGGGTGACTGGCTTGGGCGCGGGGCGGACCTAACATTGCCGCAGTTCGTGTCCGGTAAGGCCACGCCGACGGGGAAACGCCATCGACCAGAAGCGGTAATGTCTGGGCGGGCTGTTCGGCCGGCGATACCGGATGGAAAACCGGGCGCCACCCGATTCCCCTAAGGAACCCGAGCCGGAACAGCAGTAGACATTGACTTATTTCCTACATTAATCTACCATGAAGGAATGGAAACCTTACACAAGCCGCACCCGGCCCCCGATCCTTTTCCGTTCCTCTACCACCAGGTCCTCTACACCCTGACGGGCCTGTTACCGCCGCCGCTGGATGGCTCGCCCGAGGCGCGCCGCGCCCGCGATCAAGCCGCCATCGCCAAGGTGGCGGCGCTGCTACCGGTCGGCGCGAGTGAACTCGACCTTGCCACCCACTGCGTCGCCGCCCGGGCTCAGGCCGAGGAGATGCTGCGGCTGGTCCGGCAGAACGAGGATGACGTCGGGTTGGTGCTGCGGCTGAACGCGCAATACGGATCGATGGTGCGGACCTCGCTGGCGGTGCACGGGCGGCTGATGCGGGTGCAGGCGGTGCGGCAGAAGCGCGAGACGATCGAGGGGGCGGTGAACCAGGATGGTTGGGCTCAGTTTCTCATCGAACAGTCGATGTTGGCGGTGATCGAGCCGCGTGCCCGCGGGTCGGAGGCGGCGCGGCAAGATGCGGCTCCGGCGGCTGGTGGGGAGGCGGGGGGTGCGGAGGCTGTCTCTGATGATGGGACGAATTCTCATGGTGTGGCTTTTGAGACGCGGATGAGCGGGTCGCCTCGGCATCCCGGGGGCGGAGGATCGGATGACGCGGCGGTGGACGCGGATATCCGTGCGGCGATGGCCGGCTCGGTGTTGGCCAGAGTACGTTTGGCGGGGCGGGAGATGTCAGTGGGCGGTGTGACGATCGCGGGCGGGCCGGAGTAGGCTGGATGCTGTAGGGCGGGGTCATCGGTGACCTTACGTACGCGTAACCGGGGCGGCGGTCTGGTTCGGTTTGGGCGTTTCGAAGGAAGAAGGCTCACCACCGAGGCACCAAGGCACAGAGACAAGTGCGCCGGGGCAGATTGTTTGCCTTAACCTCGGTGCCTCGGTGCCTCGGTGGTAGAGGATTTCTCTTTTTCCAGCATGCGCGACGAAGCCCCACGGGTCGGGTGTGGAGGTCTCAGCGGGGTTCATGGCGAAACCGTGCTTCGCCCGATGGCCGTGAAACCGTAGGCTTTGATGCCGGCTCTCGGCCCGGTTCATCCCGTCTTGCCGATGCCCGGGTCACGCCCGGGCACAGGCTCCGGCGGCATTCACGGCTTTTGTTATTGTTAAGGCATCGCCGCCGTGCTGCCGCCATCGACGATGATCTCGGTCGCGGTGATGAAGCGTGCCTCATCCGACACCAGGAACAGCACCGCGTGGGCCACATCGGACGAATCGCCCATGTGCCCCATCGGCACCGCCGCGTTGCGCGCGTCGATCAATTTTTGCGGGTCATTGCCCCCAACCGAACGGGCGAGGCGGTATTCGACCAGCGGCGTATGCATGAGGCCGGGCACCACGGTGTTCACCCGGATGCCTTTCTTGGCATAGGTGCCCGCGACCGAACGGGACAACTGAATCACGCCCGCCTTCGCCGCGCTGTAACCGACATGCGACCGTCCGCTCAGGAAGTCGTTCCGCATCCCGGCGACCGAGGCGATGTTGACGATCGCGCCTTTCCCCTGCTCGACCATCACCGGCAGCACGTATTTGCAACCCAGGAAGGCTGTCTTCAGGTTGAAGTCGATCTGCCGGTCCCAGACCTCCTCGGTCATCGAAACCGGGTCGCCTGGCGCCGAGCCGCCAACGTTGTTTACCAGGATGTCGATCCGTTTGAACCGATCCACGCAGGCCTGCACCATCTCTTGCACATCGGCCGCGAGCGTCATGTCACAGCGGTGTGTGGTGCAGATGGCGCCCTCGGCTTCGATAATGGCCTTGGTTTCCGCCATTGCCTCTTCGTTGATATCCAGCAGGAAGACCGAGGCGCCCTGGCGGGCGAGCAGGATCGCCGTCGCCTTGCCGTTGCCCCAGATCTTGTTGCCGACCGATCCGACCGATCCGGCACCGGCGACGATCGCTACTTTTCCCGTCATATCGAGCATGTGCGTTTCCCTCCATTTGGTTGGGTCTCAGATAGCGCGGCTTGAGGCGGGAGGCCAGTTGGCCGGGGACCTGTCCGGCTCTGGCGCCGCAGATCACAAACGTTTAAATGTCGTCGCTTGAACACGCCGACACAGTAAACCAAGGGAAACACGTCCATGGCCGAGGCCTATATCTGCGATTTCACCCGCTCCCCCATCGGCCGCTATGCCGGCGCTCTGCGCGACGTGCGCGCCGACGATCTGGCCGCGCATCCGATCCGCGCCCTGGCGGCGCGCAATGCCGGAATCGACTGGGACGCGCTGGATGACAGCATTTTCGGCTGTGCCAACCAGGCCGGCGAAGACAACCGCAACGTTGCCCGCATGGCCGTCTTGCTGGCCGGCCTGCCCGCCTCGGTTCCCGGTTCGACCATCAACCGCCTGTGCGGGTCCGGCCTCGACGCCGTTGGTTCCGCGGCCCGCGCCATTAAGGCGGGCGATGCCCATTTGATGCTGGCCGGCGGCGTCGAAAGCATGAGCCGCGCGCCGTTCGTGATGGGCAAGGCGACCGAGGCGTTTTCGCGGTCGGCCGAGATGTACGACACCACCATCGGCTGGCGCTTCGTCAACAAGCTGATGCAGAAGGCGTACGGAACGGACTCGATGCCGGAAACCGGCGAGAACGTGGCGGAGGAATTTCAGATCTCCCGCGCCGATCAGGACAAGTTCGCCTACTCCAGCCAACAGCGTGCAAAGAAGGCCCAGGATAGCGGGTTCTTCGCCAAGGAGATCACCCCGGTCACCATCAAGGGCCGCAAGGGCGACACGGTGGTCGAGCATGACGAACATCTGCGCCCCGACACGACACTGGAAATGCTGGCGAAACTGAAGACCCCGTTCCGCGATCCCGGCACCGTCACCGCCGGCAACGCGTCCGGCGTCAACGATGGCTCCGCCGCGCTGATCCTGGCGTCCGAGGAAGGCGCCAAGCGTCACGGCCTGACCCCGCGCGCCCGTGTCGTCGCCATGGCGACCGCCGGCGTGCCGCCGCGCATCATGGGCATCGGCCCGGCCCCGGCCGTGCAGCGTCTGCTGGCCAAGACCGGCCTGTCGATCGGCGACATCGACATCATCGAGCTGAACGAAGCCTTCGCCAGCCAGGGTATCGCCGTCCTGCGTCAGCTCGGCCTGTCCGAGGCTTCCGAACACGTCAATCCGCATGGCGGCGCCATCGCCCTCGGTCACCCGCTCGGTATGTCCGGCGCCCGTCTGGCGATGACAGCGGTGAATGCCATGGAGACACTCGGATCCAAGCGCGCCATCGCCACCATGTGCATCGGCGTCGGCCAGGGCATCGCCGTGCTGATCGAACGGGTCTGACGCGGACGTCTGATGTTACTCAGCCTCGGTCTGATCCTGCTCTGTCAGTTGATCGGGGAGGCGATTGCCCGCGGCACCGGCATAGCGGTGCCCGGGCCGGTCATCGGTTTGGTCCTGTGCGTGTTGCTGCTCGCGACGCGCGACCGGATCGGCCGGCTGGCGCCCGTCGAACTGCGTGACGGCACATTCGAGCAGACCGGACGCGGTATTTTGTCGCACCTGTCGCTGCTGTTCATTCCGGCCGGTGTCGGGGTCGTTCAACGCCTTGATGTGCTGGCCGGGAATGCGCTCATTATCGTCATGGCTTTGACGGTTTCGACCCTTCTCAGCCTCGCGGTCACCGCCAAGGTGTTCGCTTTCGTCGCCAGCCGCACCGCCAGACCGAGCGGCACGCCGTGAACGACGACGTCTTCGCCCTGTGGGTCTACCTCGCCCGCACGCCCTTACTGTGGCTGACGGTGACGATCCTGGTCTATTGCGCCTGCGACCGCGTGTCTGCCGCGCTGCACCGAACACCACTCGCCAACCCGGTCCTGATGTCGATGGTGCTGGTTGGCCTGATGGTGCGCGGCACCGGCACACCGTACGCCGACTACTTCGATGGCGCCCAGTTCATCCATTTCCTGCTGGGTCCCGCAACGGTCGCGCTGGGCATACCGCTGTATCAGAACAGACAGTTGGTGCTGCGAGCGATCGTGCCCATGGGCTGCGCGCTTCTGGCGGGTTCGGTGACCGCCATGGTTTCAGCGGTTCTGATCGCCCGTTTCCTGGGTGCTTCGCCGATGATCGTGGCCTCGATCGCGCCCAAATCGGTCACCGCCGCGGTGGCCATGGGCATTTCCGGCCGGCTTGGCGGCGACCCGGCATTGACCGCGGTCCTGGTGATTCTCACGGGTATCCTGGGGGCGATTGTGGTCACGCCTCTCATGAACCTGTTGCGAGTCACCGACATGCGGGCACGCGGTTTCGCCGCTGGCCTGGCCGCACACGGGATCGGGACCGCCCGAGCCTTCCAGGTCGATCTTCTGGCCGGGACGTTCGCGGGAATCGCCATGGGCCTGAATGCATTGCTGACAGCCGTGATCCTGCCGTTCCTCCTGTGATGTTCTCCGCGTTCATCACCCGAGAGGTCGTGCTAGCCCACTGCTCGACAAGACCGCGCTGACGATCGCGCCTACCACTCGATCGGTACTATCACCGTCAATGCGGCCAATTGATCGATTTCCATCGAGATGGCCGGTTGGGGGGCCGCTTCCCAGCCGGAGAAACCCGCCAACATCAGGATGAAGCTACCGTCCCCGGTTGAAACACCACGCAACGTCAGGGTGTCACCCTCCGGTCCCGGTTGCCGCAGTCCCGCCGGATCCCCGGCGCACAGAACCCCGATCCGGCGCAGCACCTCGGTTTCGGCATCCTGCAAAGCGCCGAACAAGCCAGTCGCGATCTGACCACGCAGGAGCATATCGAGCGGCATCTCCGCACGAGGCTCGATACCAATGCCGCGCGTGAAGGCGTGGTTCCATTGCGTCAGACGAAGGTTGGAGTCCAACAGCGCTATGCCGTCGGCGGTATGGTCCATGACAGCCTGCAACCGGGCAGCATTGAGGTTAGCGCGTGCCGTGTTCGCGGGTTCCCCCATTCGCAGGCGTTCAAGCTCGCTTCGGTTACGGTCCATAACCCGCTTCTGACCGCGATGAGCGCGAACGGTGTAGAGTTCCCATAGCACCAGAGCACCGATCGCCAGCACCAGAACGGTTGCCGCGCTGGCCACCCCCCGGGCAGAATCGGCAAGGCTATCGGCGGGCAGCATCACCTCGGCCAAACTCGCTGCGACGACAACGGACATGTCACGATCGACGACCCGATGGAAGGCGTGCAGCCGCTCAACACCGTCAACCGCGTTGGCCCCGATCCAGGTTCCCGTCGGCGATCGCGCCAGCACAGCGAACAGAGGCGACTGCGCAACATCCGTCGTCGGACGCCGAGCGGCCACGCCGACGACCGCCTGTACGATGCCGCGCTGCGTATCCACCAACGCAACCATGGAATTATACCCCAGGCCGGCTTGAGCAAACAGTTTGGTCAGTTCGTTCGAACGATACGATGCCCCCAGCAGCCAGCCCTTCGGGTGGTCCAACGGCCGCACGATATACATCAAAAACTGCCGCGCTTCCACCGGGCCGCCCGTATCTCCTTGCAGGAAAAAGCTTGCTTTTTCCGTGATTCCGGCCTTCTCCTTGGTACCATTACTTAGGTATTTCTCCAATGATCCATGCGGGAACGTGACATAGGCTGAACCGATGCCCTGGCCGATTGCCTGTGGCAGGATGTCCTGGCGAATGATATGTTTGTCGTCGGCAATGAACAAATCGTCGGCCACCCCGGTCAACGCAGGCATCTTCTCCTGTAGTTTGACGAGATCCACACTGTCGCTGTCAGACTTCCAGCTTGCCTGGATGATAGTCAGGCTTTGATCGATCAGTTGCAGTTCGTGGCCCACGGTTTCCGCCATCGTGGCCGCCTGGCCAATCAGGATCTGTGTCGCCTGCTCGCGGATTCCAGCCTGCTGGTCCTCGACGATCCGCGTCGTTACCATCCAGATCAACGCTATCAACGCAAACGCGACGACCGCAACGCCGCCGCAAGCCGCGAGGTCGGCCTTTCCTATACGAGCCGGCCGAATCGATTCGAATCAAGTGTGATCGCGAGGATCGTGAGGATCCTGGACCGGTCCGTTTTCGTCGACGCTTGAAACTGTCACTCATGCTCGTGCTGAACCACTCTTTGAAGGTCGCCCGGGCGATCCAATGTGTACGTGCGTCGTCAACACCGTGCGGAGACGTTTCCGTTTCGCCGTGAATCTACCGTCTCGCGCACTCGTGAGCAACGCCGGTCAGTCAAACAGGCCGGTAAATCTCACACAGCCATCTGCCAGAATGCTTCACCTTGAACAAACTCGAGTCCGCGTGTCGGACCATCCTGTGGGACGCGCCATCAGATCGAACTCTCCCCTTGACGACCGTGGCATACAAAATACAAAACGGCGCCAACACAGGGGAACCAGGGTGTCACAAGCCCAACCAAGATTGAGCATCCCGGCAATAGACACCAGCCCGGGCCTGCGTAAGCAGGCCGGCGATGCGATCAAGCGCGCCATCATGGGCATGGATATCTACGGCCGCACCGACGAATTGCGGCTGGATGAGCGTCAGCTCAGCGAAGCGCTCGGCGTCAGCCGCACGCCGATTCGCGAGGCGCTGTCGGTGCTGGAGCAGGAAGGTTTCGTGCGCGCCATCCCGCGCCGCGGCATCGTCGTCGTGCGCAAGACCAAACGCGAGATCGTGGAGATGATCACCGTTTGGGCGGCCATCGAGAGCATGGCGGCGCGCATCGCGGCCGCCTCGGCATCCGCGGCCGACATCGCGGGGCTGACCGGATTGATGGATACCTTCGCCGACGATCCGTCCGGACAGCTATCAGAATATTCCGACGCCAACATGGCGTTTCACCGCGCGATCATCCGCCTGGGTGGCATCGACCTGATGTCCAGCCTGACGGAAAATTTGTTCATCCATATGCGCGCGGTGCGGGCGGTGACGATGACGCAGGATAACCGGGCGCAACGGTCGGTGGCGGATCACCGGGCGATTATCGCGGCACTACAGGCACGCGATGCGACGCTTGCGGAGCGGTTGGTACGGGAACACACGCTCGATCTGGCGGCGCATGTTGAACGGCATGGCGACTTTCTCGACCAACCGTTGGTTGGACGGGTCAATCTGGGTTTGATAACGAACGAAACGGGAGAACTATGACCATGTCAGCGACGGCCCTTACGCACCCTACCCAATCGGCGCCAGAGGCCGAACTGACCGACGGGTTCCATCTCGTCATCGACGCGCTGAAGCTGAACGGCATCAAGACGATTTATGGCGTGCCCGGCATCCCCATCACCGATCTGGGCCGTCTGGCGCAGGCCGAGGGCATGCGGGTGATCTCTTTCCGCCACGAGCAAAACGCCGGCAACGCCGCCGCCATCGCCGGCTATCTGACGAAAGCACCGGGCATCTGTCTCACGGTCTCAGCCCCCGGCTTCCTGAACGGCTTGGTGGCACTCGCCAACGCGACAACGAACTGCTTTCCGATGATCCTGATCAGCGGGTCGTCCGAACGCGAGATCGTCGATCTGCAGCAGGGCGATTATGAGGAGATGGACCAACTCGCCATCGCCAAGCCATTGTGCAAGGCGGCGTTCCGCGTACTGCATGCGGCCGATATCGGCATCGGCGTGGCGCGCGCAATCCGAGCTGCGGTTTCGGGCCGGCCGGGTGGCGTGTATCTGGATTTGCCGGGAAAATTGTTCGGACAGGTGATGGACGCCGAGGCTGGCCGCCGCTCGCTGGTGAAGGTGATTGACCCGGCGCCGGCGCAGATTCCGGCGCCCTCCGCCGTCGAGCGTGCATTGGATGTGCTGCGCGGTGCCAAACGCCCGCTCATTATCCTCGGTAAAGGCGCTGCCTATGCGCAGGTTGATGAGGAGATCCGCGCGCTGGTCGAAAAGAGCGGCATTCCGTTCACACCGATGAGCATGGCCAAAGGCCTGATCCCCGATACGCACCCGCAGTGCGCCGCCGCCGCGCGCTCCACAGTCCTGGCCGAGAGCGACGTCGTCGTCATGATCGGTGCTCGGCTTAACTGGCTGCTGAGCCACGGCAAGGGCAAGCAGTGGGGTCCGCCGGGTTCGAAGAAATTCATCCAGATCGACATCGAACCGCGCGAGATGGACAGCAATGTCGAGATCGCGGCGCCTGTGGTGGGCGATATCGGTTCCTGCGTGGCCGCGCTGCTGCGTGGCATGGGCGACGACTGGGTGCAGCCGCCGGCCGAATGGATCGCCACCATCAACGCCAAGAAAGAGACCAACATCGCCCGCATGGCGACCCGTCTCGGTAAAAATTCGACCCCGATGGACTACCACTCCGCGTTGCGCGTGCTGCGAGACGTGATCAAGGAGCGGCCGGACGCTATCCTGGTGAACGAGGGCGCCAACACGCTGGATCAGGCGCGCGGCGTGATCGACATGTATCAACCTCGGAAACGCCTGGACGTTGGCACCTGGGGCGTGATGGGCATCGGCATGGGCTTCGCCATCGCGGCAACGATTGAAACCGGCAAGCCGGTGCTCGCCGTCGAGGGCGACAGCGCGTTCGGCTTCTCCGGCATGGAGGTCGAAACGATCTGCCGCTACAACCTGCCAATCTGCATTGTCGTGTTCAACAATGACGGCATCTATCGCGGCACCGACGTCAACATCAGCGGCGGCAACGATCCGGCCACCACGGTGTTCGTCAAAGGATCGCGGTACGACAAGATGATGGAGAGCTTTGGCGGGGTCGGCGTCAATGCGACCACCCCGGATGAACTGAAGCAGGCCGTGGATGCGGCCATGAATTCCGGCAAACCCACACTGATCAACGCGGTGATCGACCCGGCGGCGGGCAGCGAGAGCGGCAATATCGGCAACCTTAACCCCAAGAGCGCCTTGACGAAGAAGGCGGGAGCATAAGATGTCTAAGGCACTAGACGGCGTAAAGATTCTGGACTTCACCCATGTCCAGTCCGGCCCCACCTGCACCCAGCTTCTCGCATGGTTCGGCGCCGACGTGATCAAGGTCGAGCGCCCGGGTGTAGGCGACATCACGCGTGGACAGTTGGTCGATGTGAAAGGCGCCGACAGCCTGTATTTTACCATGCTGAACCACAACAAGCGCTCGATCACCATCGATGGCCGCGACAAGCACGGCAAGGAAGTACTGGAATCGCTGGTGAAGACCTGTGACGTGATGGTGGAGAATTTTGCTCCCGGCGCGCTGGACCGCATGGGCTTCACCTGGGAGCGCGTGCAGGCCCTGAACCCGCGGATGATCCTGGCCTCGATCAAGGGCTTTGGTCCGGGTCCGTATGAAGATTGCAAGGTATACGAGAACGTCGCGCAATGCGCCGGCGGCGCTGCCTCCACCACCGGGTTCGATGACGGCCCGCCGCTGGTGACGGGTGCGCAGATCGGCGACTCCGGCACCGGTTTGCATCTGGCACTCGGCATCGTGGCGGCGCTGTTCCAACGTAACACCACGGGACGCGGCCAGAAGGTCGATGTCGCGATGCAGGATGGCGTGCTGAACCTGTGCCGCGTCAAGTTGCGCGATCAGCAGCGCCTCGCCGCCGGACCGCTGACGGAATACCCGCAGTATCCGGATGGCGAGTTCGGTGAGGCCGTGCCGCGCGCCGGCAATGCGTCCGGCGGCGGTCAGCCGGGTTGGATTCTGAAGTGCAAGGGTTGGGAGACCGACCCCAACGCCTACATTTACTTCATTGCCCAGGCCCCGGTGTGGGAGCCGATCTGCGACGTGATCGGCAAGCCGGAATGGAAGACCGATCCGGGCTATGCCAAGCCGGCCGCCCGTCTGCCGAAGCTGAAGGCGATCTTCGACACGATCGAACAGTGGACGATGACGCAGACGAAGTTCGAGGCGATGGAGATCCTGAACAAGTACGACATCCCCTGCGGCCCGATTCTGTCGATGAAGGAAATCGCCGAGGATCAGTCGCTGCGCGCGACCGGAACGGTCGTCGAGGTCGATCATCCGACCCGCGGCAAGTATCTGTCGGTCGGCAACCCGATCAAGATGTCGGACAGCGCGTCCGAGGTACTCCGTTCGCCGCTGCTGGGCGAGCACACGGCTGAGATTTTGCGGGACGTCCTGGGCTTTGAGGGCGACAAGCTGGCCGAGTTCCTGGCGTCGCCGGGGCTGGGCGGGACCGCGAAGGTGGCGGCGTAAGCTCCGGCCCCACGCCGTCCCCCATGAACGCGGGGGGATGGCGTGGCGGCCATACGTTTTCGATTTATGAGCGATTATATTTATTGGCACATTAACGAGGCGATAACGATTACTCACCGAAACTGAATATTCTGTCATGCGACTGATTGCGTGGCCCGACCATGTCGGACGGCACACTCAGCAGCCATCGGTTTTGGGGGACACAGTTACATGTTACGATCTTGGAGGACGCTGCGCACCGCGCTGGCGGGATTCTGCACTCTTGCGTCCGGGCCCGTCCTGGCCCAGCAAGCAGCGCTACAGGCATTATTGGCCAACCCGCCCAGCCTGTTGGAATCGGCGCCGCCACACCGATTGGCGCCGGCAGCAGCGCTCGCCTTGCGGGCATCGCCCAAGACTCAGCCCGCGGCGCAGGCCCATGCTGGGGTGGAGCATTACTTCGATCTCTATGTCGATTACATCAACGCCACGATTAAGGACCCGACGAACAATTGGGACCAGCCGGTTAGGCTGCGCGCCTATCGCGATTTGAACGGTGGTAGAGCCGGCGCACCGTTCGTCGCGCCGATGGTCAGGGCCACACCTGGCGACACCGTAAGGATCACGTTGCACAACAAGCTGCCGGTTGATTCTAAGTGCACCGCACCCACCGGGCCAGACGCCGCGCAATGTTATAATGACACTAACATGCACAGCCATGGCTTGTGGGTTAGTCCCAGCGGCAACAGCGACAACGTGTTGTTGTCGATTAATCCCGGCGTCGATTTCCAGTACGAATACAACATTCCGGCTGATCACCCGGCGGGAACGTTCTGGTTCCACCCGCATCAGCATGGTTCGACGGCGGTGCAGGTTGGCAGCGGCATGGCGGGTGCGTTGATTATCAATGGCAATCGCAAGCCGACAGCGCTGGACAACGGCGACCTCGATACGCTGTTGTATTCCGGAGCGACGCCGTTCCCGGAAAAGGTCATGGTGTTTCAACAGGTTCCATACGCCTGCTTCAGTGCCGACATGAAAACATTCACCTGGGACTGTAAAAAGGATCAGACCGGCGTTGTCGAATCCATCAAGCAGTTCGATCCTGGAACCTGGGCCACCTCCAAACGGTGGACCAGCATCAACGGCCTGGTTCTGCCGACGATCCCCGTCGCCCAATCCGGGGAAGTGGAGCGTTGGCGGCTGATCCACGCCGGCGTGCGGGAAACGATCAAAGTTCAGTTCGTCAAGAAGGTGGTGTCAACGAACCCGGCCGCCCTGACGGCCGGGTTGTCCAGAACGTCGGAAGACGCGACGATCCAAACCGCATGTAACGGCCCAAGCGTGCCTTATCAGGTCGTCGCGGCGGACGGCCTGACCATGGACCGGACATTCACGAGCACGGCCGTGACGCTTCAGCCCGGCTATCGTTATGATCTATTGGTCATATTTCCCGAACCCGGCGAGTACTGCATGATCCAGGGCCCGATTGCAGCCAGCAATAACGCCAGCGCCGCGGATTCGTCGGCAACGTTACTGGGATTCGTTGAAGTCGGCGGGACCAAAAAAGTCGCGCCGCAGAATCTGACGCAAACGCTGGTCAATACCCTGGTCGCTTCGGCAAGGGCCAACATGAACGCCGATGTCCGCGAATCGATCATCAGCGACCTGACCCACAAGGTTGACACCAAGGCCGGTCCCCAGTTGGTCCCGCTGCTATCCAGGTTCGTGCCCCACCCCACGGTCACCGAGGACGAGATCAACGCCAGTGGCATGCCAACGCAGGATCTGGTTTTCTTCATTCGTGCCTTCAATGATGAGCCGAAAACAGGCTTCGATGTGGGCAACAGCTTTGATGTGGTTCTCGACAACAATCATTGGGTTCCGAAAGGCGCCGCTGAGTATGATCCGAAACAGGTCGCGCGGTCGCTGATCCTCGGTAAGGCACAGGAGTGGGAACTGCGATCATACAGCGTCAGCCACCCGTTCCACATTCACGTCAATCCGTTCCAGATCGTCAAAATTTTAGATCCAAACGGCAAGGACGTCAGTTTGCCCAAGGACCCGTCGGACGCCAGCACCGACGATGATCAATTCGCTGGTCTCAGCGGGGCATGGAAGGATACGATCTGGGTCAAGACACTCCTTCAGCCCGGCGGCCTCAACAAGGTTCCGGAGGGATACTATAGACTCGTAATCCGGACCCGGTACGAGCGCTACATCGGCGAATTCGTACTGCACTGCCACATCCTGGATCATGAGGATCAAGGGATGATGCAGAACGTACAGATCAGCGTGCCTGATGGTATGGGCGGGGCGGCTCACGGTCACCACTGAACCAGCGTCATTCGGCCGGACCGGCGTAAGCGCGGGTCCGGCCGAAAACGCGTGTTCGCGTAGCCGGTCGTTGGGCTACCTCGACCGTGCGCCCGGATCCTTTCTCCGGGGCGCGTCTCTATGCGCGGGACTCCATCCTGCCGGGTGGCATCCCGGGCCGCCTCCTGCCAGAGTGCGTCTCGCAGGATCGAAGCGGCGCGCATTGCTGTTTACCTGCCGCCAATCCTTGACTTTTGCCGAGGTAGTCCCGATACCCCGCCCAACGCGCGAGCGGATGCAGGGTCCCTCGCATGCGGGAATCGCGTTTGGCTGACTCATCTGGCGGATTGGCGCACCCGCTGTGTCGCGCCAATGACCTGACCACACATCGTACCCACGCAATCGACTGGACCGGATTTGACCGAAATAACGACCGCTACACGGGAACACACTGACGCGGAGCTGCAGGTCGCGGACCTGATCGTCGCCGCACCAGCCGCTGCCAAGGCTGACGACGCAACGACAATCGTGATCGCGCCCGCGCCTCTGGTTCCGGATGAGCCGGCCGTCACCGAAGCGATTGCGCCTGAGCTTGCTCCCGTCGAAGCCGCGGTCCCGGAGACTGTGGCGGCCGAGCCGGCCGTAGTGGAAGCCGTCGTGGTCGAAGCCGTCACACCCGAACCCGTTTCCGTTGAAGTCGCGGCCGTGGAGCCTGTTGCGGCCGAACCCATCGCGCCAGAAGCCGTCCCACCTGACCCCGTTGCCACCGAGCCGGTCCCGGCCGAAGCCGTAACCGCGGATCTTATCGTAGCCGAAAACGCTGCCGTCACCGTCGCTGCCGAACCGATTCGGCATGATTTATTCTCTCACGAGCCAGCCGCCACGGCAGCCGAACCGCAACCGGTCACGGAAGCATCGCTCTACGACGAGGACGGCTATCCGCGCGATCCCGACGATGGGCCGTCCGCGATCACCATCTCTGAAGGCCCGCCGCCGGAAGTGGTTCGTGCCTTGTTCTCCGACCTCGGCCTGTCGGCGGAAGTTCTGCGCGCCATCGACGACATGGGCTATCGCCATCCGACGCCGATTCAGGAACAGGCGATCCCGTACGTTCTGATGGGGCGCGACGTGATGGGCACGGCGCAAACCGGCACCGGCAAAACCGCCAGCTTCACCCTGCCGATGCTGGACATTCTGTCCGGTTCTCGCGCCCGCGCCCGCATGCCGCGCAGCCTGATCCTGGAGCCGACCCGCGAACTCGCGTTGCAGGTCGCCGAGAACTTCGTTCAGTACGGCAAATACCTGAAGCTGACGCACGCGCTGATCATCGGCGGCGAGAGCATGTCGGATCAAAAGGAAATCCTGAACCGCGGCGTCGATGTGCTGATCGCCACGCCGGGCCGCCTGCTGGATATGTTCGATCGCGGCACCATCCTGCTGTCCGACACCAAGCTGCTGGTGATCGACGAAGCCGATCGGATGCTCGACATGGGGTTCATTCCCGATGTGGAGCGGATCGTCTCGATGCTGCCGTCCACCCGGCAGACGCTATTCTTCTCCGCCACGATGGGTCCGGAAATCCGCCGGCTGGTCAAGGCGTTCCTGCAAAACCCCAAGGAAATCGCTGTTTCCCGGGCGGCTTCGGTCGCCACGACGATCACCGAGGGTCTGGCGCTGGTTGCCGAACACGACAAGCGGGAGGCGTTGCGGCGGCTGATCCGGAGCCAGAACGTGCAGAATGCGCTGATCTTCTGCAACCGCAAGGTCGATGTCGATATTCTGTATAAGTCGCTGACCAAGCACCATTTCGATGCCGGCGCGCTGCATGGCGACCTGGCGCAGACGGTGCGTTTCGCAACGCTGGAGAAATTCAAGGCCAACGAGTTACGCCTGCTGGTGTGCAGCGATGTTGCCGCGCGCGGCATCGACATCGGCGGTCTGTCGCACGTGTTCAACTTCGATGTGCCGATCCATGCCGAGGATTATGTGCATCGCATCGGCCGCACCGGCCGCGCCGGGCTCGAAGGCCGCGCGTTCACCATCGCCTCCCCCGACGACCGCTTTGCCATCGAGCAGATCGAGAAGCTGATTGGTCACCCGATCCCGCCCGTGATCGTCGAGGGCCTGGACCCGGTGGATTGGTCCGAGAAGGATGGCCGCAAGCGCCGTGGACGCAAGCCGGCGGAAGGCAAGAAGCCCGCCGCCGAGAAGGCCCCCGCCGTCAAAGCGAAGCCGAAGGAAGCCGCCGAAAAAATCGAGAAGCCGCGCGCCGAACGCAAGCGGCCGGCTCGTACCGTGCGTCCCCGCCCGGAGAACGATCCGCAGCCCGAATTGGCCGTCCTTGAGGAAAGCCCGTCTCGTCAGGAGGAACCCCGCGTCGAGGAGCCGCAGCGCGAGCAACCAAGGCGGCCGGAGTCCCGGCGTGATGAACCGCGGCGTGACGACGTGCGCCGCGATGCGCCCCGGCGTGACGAACCCCGCCGCGACGAACCGCGGCGGGCCGACCATCGGCGTGACGAACCGCGCCGTGATGAACCTCGCCGCGACGATCGGCCGCGCGAACGCTACCGCCGCGATGAGGACCTCGGCCCGTCCGTGGTCGGCTTCGGCGACGATGTGCCCGCCTTCATGTTCCTCAGAACCCGCCCGCCGCAAAGCGCGGAGACCAGAGAGTCCGACGTATGAACGACGCCGCGTTCCGACCCGCCAACCATTTCTCGCCGTTCGCCTGGGATGACGCGCTGCGCATCGACAGCGCGTTGTCGGAGGATGAACGCGCCATCCGCGACACCGCGCGTGATTTCTGCCAGGAGAAGCTGTTTCCGCGCGTTTTGATGGCCAACCGGTTGGAGAAATTCGACCGCGAAATCATGAATGAGTTCGGCGAGATGGGCTTCCTCGGTGCCACGCTTGAAGGTTATGGCTGTGCCGGCGTCAATTACGTCAGCTACGGCCTGATCTCCCGCGAAGTCGAACGCGTCGATTCCGGCTACCGGTCAGCGTTTTCCGTGCAGTCCTCGCTGGTGATGTATCCGATCTACGCGTTCGGGTCCGAGGATCAGCGGCAGAAATACCTGCCCAAGCTGCGGTCTGGTGAGTTCGTCGGCTGCTTCGGCCTGACGGAACCAGACGCCGGGTCCGATCCCGCCTCCATGCGCACGCGCGCCAAAAAGGTCGATGGCGGCGTACTGCTGAACGGGTCGAAAACCTGGATCACCAACGCGCCGATCGCCGATGTGCTGGTCGTCTGGGCCAAGGACGATGCCGGCGACATCCGGGGCTACATCCTGGAACGCGGCATGGCCGGCCTGACACAGCCAAAAATCGAGGGCAAGTTCTCGCTGCGCGCCTCGGTCACCGGCATGATCATGATGCAGGACGTGTTCGTCCCGGACGAGAACATGCTGCCGAATGTGAAGGGGCTGCGCGGACCGTTCTCCTGCCTGAACAACGCCCGCTATGGCATCGCCTGGGGCGCCCTGGGTGCCGCCGAGTTCTGCTGGCATGCGGCCCGCGACTACACGCTGCAACGCATGATGTTCGGCCGGCCGCTGGCTGCTACGCAGCTTGTGCAGAAGAAGCTGGCCGATATGCAGACCGAGATCACACTCGGCCTCCACGCCGTCCTGCGGCTCGGTCGCCTGATGGACGAGCATGATGCCGCACCCGAAATGATCAGCCTGCTGAAGCGCAACAACTGCGGCAAGGCGTTGGACATTGCCCGGGTTGCCCGCGACATGCATGGCGGCAACGGTATTGTCGATGAGTACCACGTCATCCGCCACGTGATGAACCTGGAGACGGTGAACACCTATGAGGGCACGCATGACGTGCATGCGTTGATCCTAGGGCGCGCCCAAACGGGAATTTCCGCGTTCGGCGGGTAAAACGGATGGCCGGCGAGTCCTTTGTCCGAGCTTGGTGGTTAACGTCACGATCGCGCCCCATTCGCAGCCCTCGATAGGGGCGCGAAGTTGCCTCCCGCCCTCCGAACCGTGCGTGCGGGTTTCCCGCACACGATTCTCCAGTCGCGGGTTTCCTCATCGGGGGTATCTCGCGGTCTGATGGACGCGAGACCAGGCAGACCGCGATCGCCGCAGGGTTGGTGACGAAGTTCGAGACCGGCCTCGCCACACTGGCCGCCGGTCTCAGCAAGCCGCGCGGGCAAAACACCCGGGCCGCGATCCAACAGCGGATCGGGCGGTTGACGGAAAACAGCCACGGCATCGGCAGGCATTACGAGATCGCAGTGCCCTCGGACGCCGCCAGCAAAAATATAATTTCCATCACCTGGACAGCGTTGGCGGGAGCTCGGCTCCCGCCAACGAAACGCTGACTGGACGAAGACCCGGGTTGAAGGCTCGATGCTGACCCACCCCGCCGTGTATTGCCTGCGCAGCAGGGTGCTGGATGGGTTGTTGCCATGGTTTGGCGAACGCATTCTGGAGGTTAGCGAGCGGGTGCTGGTGTGCGTTGGCGGATGCTGGTTTGGGAGGGGCAGCACTCCCAGGCGGACGCGATGTTGGCGGCAACGGGTTTAGAACATGACCTTGGCGTCGCTACCCGCACCACCGAGGATTTTCAACGTACGGGCGGGCTGCTGAACCCCCGGGCACAAGCCGCTACGGCATAAACGCACCGCCGTTGACATGAATCGTTTGCCCGGTCACGTAACGGGCCTCGTCAGAACACAGAAACCGCACCATCGCTGCGACTTCGTCCGGCTGTCCGCGGCGTCCGAGCAGACTGTCGGGCAGGGCGGAGCGGCCGTGATTGCCACCCGCGGCGGCGCCCCGGATTGTTTCGATCGATCCGGGGACCACCGTGTTGACGGTGATGTTATCGCCCGCCAGTTCCTTCGCCAGCGCCCGGGTCAGACCGACGATGCCGGCCTTTGCCGTGACAGCGTGGACTCGCCCGACGGCGCCGACATGGGCGGAAATGCCACCCAGATTGATGATCGTCCCACCGCCCGCCGCCGCGATGTGCGGGGCGGCGGCATGGGCGCAGAAGAAGGGCCCGTCCAGCGTGGCACTCATGATTTCGCGCCATTCCTCCGGTGTCATCTCGGAAAATTTGGTTTGGCGGCGGACGGAGGCGTTGTTGACCAGCGCGTCCAGGCGGCCGAACTGCGTGACGGCCGCCTCGATCAACCCGCGCGCCTGCGCCGGGTGGGTGATGTCGGCCATGTAAACATGCGCCTCGCCGCCGGCCTCGTTGACCAACCTGGCGGTTTCGGCCGCGTCATGTTCGGCCTGGCGGGCGGTGACAAGCACGCGGAATCCGTCGCGCGCAAGATGCACCGCGATGGAGCGGCCGATGTTCAGCGCGCTACCGGTGACGATGGCCACCTTCGATTCGTTGGTCATTTGAGGCTCCTTATGGTCCGCCGATTGGACAGGGAAAGCGGCTTGGTGTGCAATGGGGCAGGGTTAAGCAACAGGAGGAAACCATGGCTCAACCAGCATCCGCATCGCGTAACGCTGTCCGCGACGTCGTGCCGAAGATGATCGAAGTGACCGAGAACGTCCTGTTCGGCGATATCTGGGAACGCCCGGAACTGTCCAAGCGCGACCGTAGTCTCATTGTGACCGCGGTTCTGGTCGCGACGTACCGGCCGGAGCAACTGCGCGGGCATCTGCAACGCGCCTTGGATAACGGACTGACGAAGACGGAAATCTCCGAAATGATCACCCACGTCGCGTTCTATGCCGGCTGGCCGGCGTCGATGTCGGCGGCAGCGATCGCGAAAGAGGTTTTCGAGGCGAATCCATAAGACTTCAGGCGGGGACGGAAACGATGAAGGCGGGCTTTATTGGCCTTGGCACCATGGGTGCCAAAATGGCCGCGAATCTACAAAAGGGTATCCAGAAGGACGGCCACACCGTTGTGGTGCATGACGTCCGCCGGGAATCGGCTGCCGAGCACATCAGGAACGGCGCGGTTTGGGCGGACAGTCCCGCGGCTCTGGCGGCCGAGTGCGATATTATCTTCTCGTCCCTGCCGGGGCCGGTCGAGTTTGAGGCGGTCAGTTATGGCGACACCGGTCTGTTGGCCGGCATTCGCAACGGGGCGGCGTATTTCGATCTGACGACAAACTCCCCAACGACGATGCGCAAGGCGCATGTGGAGTATGAGAGGAAGGGCGCATTTCTGTTCGACGCCCCGGTCAGCGGCGGTCCGCGTGGTGCGGCGTCCGGCAAGCTGGCGATCTGGTGCGGCGGCGATGCCGAGGCGTTCGAAAAGTGGAAGCCCGTGCTGGATACCATCGGCGATGCGGCGAAATACATTGGCCCGATTGGCGCCGGTTCGGTCGCCAAGCTGGTGCATAATTGTTACGGCTACATTGCCACCGCCGCCGCCGCCGAAGTCTTCAGCATGGGCGTCAAGGCAGGCATTGAGCCGCTGGCAATCTGGGAAGCGGTGCGTGAGGGTGCCATTGGCCGGCGCGGTGCGTTCGAATCCATGACCGACCAGTTCCTGCCGAACAAGTACGAACCGGCGGCGTTCGCTCTCCGTTTGGCACATAAGGACGTCTCGTTGGCGACCGCTCTGGGACGCGAGCTGAACGTCCCGATGCGGTTGTCCAACCTGGCGCTGGCGGACCTGTCTGAGGGGCTGAACCGGGGCTGGGGGCATCGGGATTCGCGCTCCATCATGATCCTGCAAACCGAGCGGGCAGGGGTGGAGATCAAGGTCGATCCGCAACGATTGGCCGAGGCGATGGAGAAGAAGGCGAAGCCGAGCTAAGGGGGCTGTTGCAATCCGGGCGGTATCGCAAATATGAAGGTCGATGCCTGCCCGAATGAAAGTAACCCCGATGACATCGCCTGACCGGCCAACCCAACCGCGGCGCCGCGATGTCCGGTAGCAATTTTTTCGGTGAAGTCCGGCGCTTCGCCCGCACCTCCGGCGCTGTGGGTGGGATCGCTGCCCGCGTGGCCGGGGAGCGGATGTTCGGGATTAAGACCGATCGGGCGTCCCATGCGGAGGATCTGAAGACCATCCTGGGTGGGCTGAAAGGCCCGTTGATGAAGGTGGCGCAATTTCTGTCCTCCGTCCCGGACGCTTTGCCGGCGGAATATGCGGCGGAACTGGCTCAGCTTCAGGCCAACGCGCCCGCCATGGGCTGGAACTTCGTGCGCCGGCGGATGGCGAGCGAACTGGGGCCGAACTGGCAGTCGAAGTTCACGTCGTTCAGTCAGGAGGCTTCGGCCGCCGCCAGCCTGGGGCAGGTGCATCGCGCCACGCTGCCGGACGGGACGCTGGTGGCCTGCAAGCTGCAATACCCGGATATGCCGAGCACGGTTGAGGCTGACCTGCGGCAGTTGAAGCTGGCGATGGCGGTGTATCACCGGATGGACAACGCCATTCAGCAGGACGAGATCTACAAGGAATTGCGGGAGCGTTTGCGCGAGGAACTCGATTACCTGCGCGAAGCCGCGCAGATGCGTTTGTATGGACTGATGCTGCACGATCAGCCCGGCGTGCATGTTCCGGTGCCTCTGCCGGCGTTCAGCACCAACCGGCTGCTGACGATGACATGGCTGGATGGACGGCCGCTGATGGACCGGTTGGCGGAAGATCCCCCGCAGGAGGAGCGGAATCAGATCGCCGAGGCGTTGTTCCGCGCCTGGTACGTGCCGTTCTACCGGTACGGTGTCATCCACGGCGACCCGCACATGGGCAATTACCAGGTGCGGCCGGACGGATCGGTCAATCTGCTCGATTTCGGCGCCATCCGGGTGTTCGACGCCAGGTTTGTCAGCGGTGTCATCGCGTTGTTTGAGGCGGTGCGCGACAACGACGACGATAAAGCCCAACTCGCGTACGAGACCTGGGGTTTTACGGATTTGTCGCGTGAGAAGATGGACGTGCTGAACCTGTGGGCTCGGTTTCTCTACGAACCGCTGACGCAGGACCGCGTCCGCCGCATCCAGGAAACCGACGATCCGACGTTTGGCCGGGAAGTGGCCGAACGCGTGCATGCGGGGTTGAAGCGCACGGGAGGCGTGATGCCGCCACGTGAGTTTGTGTTGATGGACCGGTCGGCGATTGGTCTTGGCGGCGTGTTCGTGCGGTTGAAGGCGGAACTGAACTGGAGCCGGTTGTTCCAGGAGTTGATCGCCGATTTCGACCCGGCGGCGCTGGCGGAGCGGCAGGCGGCGGCGTTGAGGGAAGCCGGAGTTCCGCTGGCGGTGTAGCGCTCAGTATTGAATATCCCCTTGTTCCCGAATGTGGAACGGGCTATCGTACCTTGTGCAGGTCATCGCCAAACGAACCCTGAAACTGTTTTGGGCGCGCCACAGCCACGCGGAGGCTCCACTTTGCGCTTGGTACGCGTTGGTCAGCCGATCGGAATGGTCGGGTCCCGCAGACGTGAAAGCCCAATTCGGCGCCTCGGTCGATGTTATCGGTGACAACCGCCTGATCTTCGATATTGGCGGTAACAAGTATCGACTGATCGTGCATGTGGCCTATGCCTACAAGCGGGTGCTGATCAAGTTCGTCGGCACGCATGCTGAATACGACAGGATCGACCCGAAAGCAGTATGATGGACATGGATATCCGCCCCCTCAGGACCGAAGCCGACTACGATTGGGCGCTGTCGGAGATTGCGGCCTATTTCACCACGCCTCCGCCCCCCGGCACCGCCGAGGCTGCACGATTCGACGTGCTGGCCGCGTTGATAGAAGTCTATGAGGCCCATCATTGGCCGATCGACCCACCTGATCCGGTCGATGCAATTCGTGTTCGGATGGAAATGTCGGATTATTCTCAGGCCGATTTGGCAAAATTGCTGGGGTCGCGGTCGCGAGCATCGGAGATTTTGTCCAGACGCCGTGGTTTGACGATGGAACAAGCCTATCGGTTACATCGCGAATGGAACATTCCGGCAGAGGCGTTGTTGCGGCCTGTGCAAAGGACAACAACCGCATAGTCAGCGGCGGTGCTTCAGGCCAGGAACCCTCCACTCTGCACCGCCAGCGTCGTCAGATCCGGGGTCGTCGTGGACGATGACGCCGCGTTCGCACTGTTCGCGATCAGGTAGCGCTGCACAAAATTTTCCACGTATTTGGGGTCTTTGAATTTCGAAATATCCACCTGAGAGCTGATCGCCTTCTCTTGTGCGGCGAGCGACTGGAACGCGATTTGCTCCGGGATTCCCAACGCCGTCGTCACCACCGTTCGCATCGTCGGATTGCCCAGGATTTGATCGACCGAGGTGATCGTCGAAGCGCTCGCGCGGAAAGACAGGGCATTCGACAAACCCGGCGTCACCGCATCCTGCTGAGTTTGCCAGGTCGCCTGCGCATAGCTTTGGGCGATCGAGGCGATGGCCGCCGGAGTCTGGATCGATTTCAAACCGTTGGTGGCGAAGTTGTATTGCTGCGCCAGGGTTTTCCATCGCGTGTCGGTCAGTTGGTTAGCCAGGGAATTCGGATTGCTGAGATTGGATGTCAGCGCCTGTGTCGCCAGGGCGGTATAGCCGATCTGATCCGTCATCCCCGCAGCGGTCAGAATAACGTTCATGACCGCCGGGTTTGCAAGGAGTTGCTTCACACTGGTCGCGCCGTTCACCGCTTTGGTAAATGCGGTGATTGCTCGTTGCACATCCGGCTGCGCCGCCGTCAGTTTCACATCTTTCGTCTCGTTCTGTTCGGCCGATGTCAGGGCCTGGACCGGCGTTTGTCCCGACGAGGCGGCCGATTGGCCGCCCGTTCCATAGATTGCGTTCAGGATCGGGTCGCCGGACCCGAACGAGGCGCTGAACAGCGAGGTCAGATAGTTAACGGACCCGCTCATGGTTTTGCGTCGCGCGGACGGAGATTGGACGACGGGTGGGTCATGGCGGTGCACCGAACGGTTTCGCCGGTACAGTGCAGTATAAAGGTTAACCAACGGTTAATGGACCGCGTTTATATTTTGTCGATTTGTAACTGATGCGCGGAGCTACGCCCGCTCCGGCGCCAACGTCCGATACCGCTGGCTGCTGCTGACCAGATGCGCCCGCATCGCCGCCTGCGCCTGTTCGACTGAACCCGCATCGATCGCCGCGACGATCGCGCGATGTTCCTCCTGAAAGTTCATCAGATAGGTCCGCAGGTTCACGGTCCTGACCCGTACGCTGTTGCGCGGAATGATGAAGCGGCCGAGGAAATCCAGAAAGCGCCGGAACTGCGGATTGCCGGTCGCGTCGGTAATGGCGGCATGGAAGGCGAAGTCTTCGGTAATCGCAGGCTCATCGCGTTCGATGGCCGCGTCGATCGCGTCCAATGCGGCATGGATGGCACGACGCTGCGTTTTGGTGGCGCGCTCGGCGGCCAGGCCGGCCGCCTCGGTTTCGACTGCCATGCGCAACTCCATGATGTGCAGCACGTCGGCCAGGGAGGCAGTCTGCCCGGATTCGATCCGGAACAGCGCCTGCGCCGGTTGTTCGGCGACGAATGATCCGATGCCCTGACGTGTGGCGACCAGCCCCTCCGCCCGCAATGCCGCCACCGCTTCGCGGATCACCGTCCGGCTGACGCCCATGGCATCCATCATCGCCTGCTCGGTTGGTAACTGAGCTCCCGGCATCAATCGGCCGGATGCGATATCCGCCGCGATGCGCCGGCCGGTTTCCTGCACCAAACCACGCGATGGCGTCACCGGAGTCAGCGACGAAAGGATTTTTCTGGATCGTGCAGCCATGCGGGTGTTGTGCGCTTGCATCCCTGTTGTCAGTCATCGTATGACTGCTGGTAGTTTCAGGCAAGCCGGTATCCAGGTAGGCCGGCACGGGAGGAAAACAAATGTTCGGTAAACGTCAGGCCATGCGGTTCGCCGCGGCAAGTGCACTCGCGGGCCTCGCCGGTCCCGCCCTCGCGCAAGCGAAGATGGTGTTCAAGGCATCCGATGTTCATCCGGCGGGGTATCCCACCGTCGCGGCCGTCGAGGAAATGGGCACGGCCCTTTCCGCCGCCACCAACGGCCGCCTGTCTGTCCAGATGTATGCCTCCATGCAGCTCGGTGGCGAAAAGGAAGCGATCGAGCAAGCCCAGGTCGGCGCGATTGCCTTGGCCCGTGTCAGCGTCGGAACGCTTGGGCCGGTGGTGCCCGATCTGAACGTGCTGAACCTGCCGTTCCTGTTCCGCAACACCGAACATGCCCAGCATGTCCTGGACGGCGCGATCGGGCAGGAGTTGCTGGACAAAGTCAGCAACAGCCCGACCGCGAATATGATCGGCCTGTGCTGGATGGATGCCGGCGCGCGCAACATGTACGATACGAAGCACGCCATTAACGACATTGGCGATCTCAAGGGCCTGAAGGTCCGCGTCATGGGCAACCCGATGTTCGTCGATATGATGAACGCCCTCGGTGGCAACGGCGTGGCGATGGGTTACGATCAGGTGTTCACGGCGCTGCAAACCGGCGTTGTCGATGGCGCCGAGAACAACCCGCCCAGCTTTGTGTTCGACAATCACTATCAGGTCGCGAAGTTCTACACGCTGACGGAACATCTGATCGTGCCGGAGATGCTGGCGTTCTCGAAGCCGATTTGGAACAAACTGTCGAAGGACGATCAGGCGCTGGTGCAGAAGATGGCGCGCGAGGCGCAAGCGCGCGAGCGCGTGCTGTGGAACGAGTATCAGGCCAAGGCGCTGGCCAAGATGCAGGAAGCCGGGATCAAAGTCGTAACGATCGCCGACAAGGCGCCGTTCCAGGCGGCGGTCAAGCCGGTGTGGGATAAATACGCCCCGCAATTCGCCGATGTGATCAAGCGCATTCAGGCGGTGCAGTAAGTCCGGACTTTTATTTCGGCGTCATTCTCGGATGAGCGTGACGCCGAAACAGAATGCTCCAATCGTCATGGCCCGGCTTGTCCGGGCCAACTGTCGCGGCACCGCCCGGGCATAGGTGGCCCGGACAAGCCGGGCCATGACGGGTGGAGGATGGTGATCACGCCCCAGTGCGGAGGTCTAACGAAGTGTCACGCCGGCCAGGGAAAGCATCATGACCAACCTTTACCGACAGGCAATGGACGGGCTCTATCGCTTATGCGTCGTCGTGGCGGGTTCCGCGATGGTCATTATTGCGTTCATCGTGCCCTGGGGCGTCTTCACCCGCTACGTTCTCAACAGCGCGTCGTCCTGGCCTGAATCGGCCGCCGTTCTGCTGTCGATCGTGCTGACATTCTTTGGGGCCGCCGCCTGTTACCGGGTCGGCCTGCACATGCGCGTCAGCTTTGTGCGCGACCATATGCCGCGGTTGCTGCAACGCTTGTCCGATCTGCTGGCGGAATTGCTGATGGCCGCCGTGGGTGTCTTCATGATGGATTGGGGCTGGGGCCTGTGCATGACCACCTGGGGGCAGTCGATCGCGGAGTTTCCCTCGCTGTCGGTCGGCGTCACCTATCTGCCCATTCCGTTGGGCGGACTGTGCCTGTTGCTGTTCGTTATTGAACGCCTGTTGATCGGCGCACCGGTGGACAAATCCGGTGATGCCCACGCAGCCGTAGCCTTCGAGTAGGATCGCATGGACGTTCTCATTGTCATCGGCACTTTGTTCGCCTGCATCGCGATCGGTGTGCCCATCGCCTACTCGCTGGGTTTGTCGGCACTTGCCGCCGCATGGTGGATCGATATTCCGCCGGAAGCGGTGATGCTCCAGGTGTCCAGCGGCGTATCGAAATTCTCCATGCTGACGATCCCGTTCTTCGTTTTGGCCGGCGCCATCATGGCCGAAGGCGGCATGGCCAACCGGTTGGTCGGTTTTGCCAACGTGCTGGTCGGGTTCATGCGGCTGCGCGGCGGGCTATCGGTGGTGAATATCGTCGCGACGACGTTCCTGTCCGGCATTTCCGGTTCGGCGGTCGCCGATATTTCCGCGGTTGGTTCGGTGATGATCCCGCAGATGGAGAAAGCCGGCTATCCGCGCGTCTTCGCCACCAATGTAACGATCAGCGCCTCGGTACAGGCGCTGATGATGCCACCGAGCCATAATGCGGTGATTTATTCGCTGGCGACCGGGGGCACGATCTCGATTTTCAGCCTGTTCCTGGCGGGCGTGATGCCCAGTCTGCTGCTGGGGTTTTCGCTGATCATCCTGTGTCTGGTAATGGCCTATCGTAACGGTCATCCGAAGGGCGATGCGGTGCCGTTGCGCCTGGCCGGGCGGATGGCACTGGATGCGTTCTGGGGCCTGATCACGCTGATCATCATCCTGGGCGGCATTCTGGGCGGCATTTTCACGGCCGTCGAAGCGGGGGCGGTCGCCTGCGTTTGGGCGTTCCTGGTGACCATGTTCATCTACCGCGATTACCGCTGGGGCGATCTGCCGGAGCTGGTGCACCGGACGCTGCGCACCGTGGCGATGGTGATGACGTTGATCGCGTTCGCCTCGTCTGTCGGTTACATGATGGCGCTGATGCAGGTGCCGTCGAAGATCACCGCGTTCCTGCTGACGTTCTCGCACAACAAATATGTCATCCTGATGATGATCAACGTGTTGCTGCTGGTGTTGGGCTGCTTGCTGGACATGGCGCCGGCGATCCTGATCGTGACGCCGATCCTGCTGCCGGTGATGATCAATTTTGGCGTCGATCCGGTCCACTTCGGCATGATCATGCTGATGAACCTGGGCATCGGGCTGTGCCATCCGCCCGTCGGATCGATCCTGTTCGTCGGCTGCGCGGTGGGAAAAGTCTCTCTGGAGCAGGTGATGCGGGAGATCTGGCCGTTTTACCTGGTGATGTTCGGGGTGTTGATGCTGGTGACCTATATTCCGGGGATTTCACTGTGGCTGGTGCATCTGCACGGGTGATGCCGGGTGGATCGTCCTGACCTTGCTCCTATATCGGGACAGGGCCAGGACAACTCCTGATCAGCCAGTCCAGGTCCAGGACCACGTTTCCGGCACCGGCCCATTCTTGTAATCCACCGCCGCCACCTGCAATCCGGGTAACAGCAGCGCCTGACGCACCATTTCCGGGATCATCACAGACCCGATGGCGCGGCCAAGGCACTCATGCATGCCGGTTCCGAACAGGAACTGGTTGCCTGGTCCGCGGGTCGGATCGAACACATCCGGGTTCGGCAGCGCGCGCGGATCGAACATCGCCGAGTGTGTCATCGCCAGCACCGTCGTCCCCTTGGCGATCTTGGTTTCGTGGGGCGAACCCGGGCCCAGGACAGTGTCCTGCTCGCAGGTTCGGAAGAAATACGGGAACGCCGGCACGAAACGCAGGGCCTCATTGGCGTAGCCGTCGATCGCGGTTGGATCGTCGCTGAACGCGGCGGCGCGGGCGTTCGCCAGGATGTCCGGATGGCGTGTCAGCCAATCCAGCACGTTGACCACGCAATGTGATGTCGTTTCGACGGCCCCGATCAATAACCCTCCAACATTTTCCACCACTTTCAGCATGCCGAAATCTTTGATGGCGCCGGTGCGCGACAACGCGACCAGCCGCGAAACGGCGTCTGTCGGTGGGATACCCGCCGCTGCGTCGGCCTCCCGAGCTGTGACCAACCCGACCAGGTAGGCACCCATTTCATTGCCCACGCGCTCGCGGTTCGCAACGATCGCGGCCGGGTCGGTGACGAACGGCGCATCGAACGGTTGGTTCCAGAACGCGTCGAGTTGGCTCCAATACGACCACTCGCGCATCGCGGCCGCATCGGAATGAACATAGCCGAACCATTCCTGTGTCAGCGCCAGCGGCACCGCCCGTGTCAGCCCGGCGACCGCATCGATCGACCCGTTCGCTTCGGCCAGCAGAGCGGCGGTCTTTTGCGCGACCCAGGTTCGGATGGCGGGAACATCCTCGAAATCCAGGATCGCCTTCATGACGGATTTTTCGCGCCAATGGATGGCGGTGTCTTCTTGCGCCATCCAATAGCTGCCCTGCTTGGGCTTGTACAACGCGGCGCTGAACAGATCGTAACGGCGCAGGATATCGGTACAGTCATCGAACCGGGCGGCGATTGTCAGTTCGGGCATCACCAGGATGGGGCGGTGGCGCCGGAGTTCCTTGAAGAACGGCAACGGCTCGTTGAAGATCCAGCCACGCACCAGGGTCCAACGCGCTGCCTCCGGTGTGGCATCGAAGCGTTCCAGATAAGTGGCCATCGCATGCATCTCCGCGGGGGGCGACCGGTGATTGATCGTTATGCCACGACACTGGTCGCAGCATTCCGGAGCGTCAATGCGATGCGCAGCGGGTCGTTTCGTTCGAGTACGACGCGCCTGTTGCGGTGGTGGCGATCGCGGCCCTCACGGGTTTGCGCCAACCTCCCCGATTGCGTTTGGGATGGTCGCGGCCCAAATGGAGCATCAACAGCGATGGCTTCCAATCCCATGTCGAAACCGGACGTCGATCTTAGAGTCCTGGACGCCTACCTCATGTCGGACGACGCACCGGAGGAGTGCATGATGATCCCCGATCTGGACGGGTTTCTGACCGGAATCGCCGTGGGGCCGGAACCGATCCCGCAGTCGGAGTGGATGTCCCGTATCTGGGGCGGCGAGGACCCGAAGTTCACCGGCACAGAGGAGGCCGAGATGGTCTTTGGCACGATCATCGGCCGCTATAATGAGATCGTGGCGCAACTGGAAGCCGGACCTGACAGCTTCGAGCCGATGTTCGAGCAGTCCGCCGACGGCCGATTGATCGTTACGGACTGGGCGGCCGGCTTCATCGACGCGGCGATGTTGCGTCCGGAGCGATGGGAGGCCCTGATTCGGGATGACGGAATGGCCGCGGTCTTTTGGCCACTGCTGCTGTTGGGCGCGGATGACGACAACAATCCGCCGTTTGGTGCGCCGCCGGTTCCCGCGGAGTCGATGGATGAACTCTATGAGAATGCATACGAGATCATCACTGAAAGCATTTTCCGTATCCGAGCGTTCTGGCAGCAGCACGCAACCGATCCCGTCCGCAAGGAGAAACCCGGCCGCCGGCCGACCGATACGCGCCGGCGGCGCTGATGTTATGACGCGCTTAACCTGGACGCGGCCCGGACCATCCCCACATCCCGTGCGATGACGCCTGTTATTGTATGGTTCCGCGACGACCTGCGTCTGTCAGACCAGTCCGCGTTGCACGCCGCGATCGAGACCGGACGGCCGGTCCTGCCGGTGTTTATTCTCGACGACGGATCGGCTGAACGATGGGCGCCGGGCGGGGCCTCGCGCTGGTGGCTGCATCACAGCCTCGCTGCCCTGCAACAATCGCTACAGGAGTGTGGCGCTCGGCTGACCCTGCGGCGGGGCGACAGTGTCGCGACCATTGCGGACGTTGCCAGACAGACCGGCGCGGTCGAGGTGTTTACCGGCGGTTCGGTCGATCCCCGGGCGCGGCGGCTTGATCAGGCGGCAGCGGCGGCTCTGGGCGGCGGCTTCCATCGGATGCGCACGACCACCCTGTTTCACCCTGACTCGGTGCGCACGAAGGCCGGCGGCGCTTATTCGGTTTATACGCCGTTTGCCAATGCGTGCCTGGCGCTGGGAGGGCCGAAGGCGCCGCTTCCCGCGCCAAGAACCATTCGCGGCGCTGACCCGCTTGTGTCCGATTGTCTCGAAGACTGGGGCTTGTTGCCCGGTAAGCCCGATTGGGCGGTGGGTTTGCGCGAAACCTGGACCCCTGGCGAGGCCGGCGCGATGGAGCGGGCTGAGGCGTTCCTGGATCACGGATTGTCCGGTTATGCCGTGGCGCGTGACCACCCCGCGCATGACGGGACATCAATGCTGTCGCCGCATCTGCATTTCGGCGAAATTTCGGCCTCTCAACTTTGGCACATGGCTCATCGGCGGCCCGCGGGACCGGCGCGGGACATCTTTATCCGGGAACTGCTGTGGCGGGAGTTTTGCGCCAATCTGCTTTGGCATCATCCGGCGTTACCCGACGCGCCGTTGAAGCCGGAGTTTGCGAAAATGCCATGGCGTGACGATCAGGCGGGGTTGCGGGCGTGGCGGCGTGGGCAGACCGGCGTGCCGATCGTCGATGCCGGTATGCGCCAACTTTGGCACACTGGCTGGATGCACAATCGCGTTCGCATGATCGTCGCCAGTTTTCTGGTCAAGCACCTGATGATGCCGTGGCAGGATGGCGAGGCCTGGTTCTGGGACACCCTGGTTGACGCCGATCTGGCGAGCAACGCCGGCAACTGGCAATGGGTCGCCGGGTGCGGCGCCGATGCCGCGCCGTATTTCCGGATTTTCAACCCGATCCTGCAGGGCAAAAAATTCGATGCCGACGGGGTCTATGTCCGGCAGTGGGTTCCGGAACTTGGCCGGCTTGATCCCCGCCATATCCATGCGCCTTGGGATGCGCCGGCGGACACTCTGACCAGGGCCGGTGTCTCCCTCGGCAACACGTATCCGAAACCGATCGTGGATCTTGGGATCGGCAGGTCGCGCGCTTTGGAGGCCTATGCGCGAATTCGTGAGTCCGCGTGATGCGCGCCGGGTTGTGATGTTGGTTCGAAGCACCAACTTAATCTACATATCATCCAATGACCACCCATCCGATCCCCCCTGGTGCCAAAGTCCGAGTCGTTGGCGACGTGCATGGCGACGCCACCGGCTTCGCGTATGCGACCGCCACTGACCGCTTCATCGTGCAACTCGGCGACCTGGCTGATCACGGCCCGGACAGCGCCGGCACGCTGCGGATGATGTTCGATCTGACCGAGACCGGGCGGGGGCTGTTTATCCTTGGCAACCACGACCTGAAGCTGGCCCGTGTGCTGTCGGGCGATCATGTGCGAATCGAGCCGGTTGTGCAGGCGACGGTGGACCAGATGGATGACGACCTGAAAGCCAGGACGCTGCGACTGGTCGCCGAGGCGCCCGCATGGCTGCGGTACGGGTCGGCGTTGTTCGTGCACGGCGGGTTCCATACCACGATGCTGGAGCAGCCTTCGCCGGATCACGGCCTGGAGCGTCCATACGGAGCGGTGGCGCGGGCCTTGTATGGTGAACCGACCGGACGGATGCAGACGGACGGGTATCCCGAACGCAGCTTGCGTTGGGTGGACCGCATTCCTGACGGTCTGACCGTGTATTGCGGGCATGACCGGCGCAGCAGCGACGGGCGGCCTTATGTGCGCCATGGCGCCCTGGGTGGGACGGCGGTGTTCCTGGACACCGGGGCGGGGAAGGGCGGTCACCTGTCCTGGATCGACCTGCCGTAACTAAATCACCAGTCCGCCATCCACATGGATCGCCTGTCCGGTGACGTAGGCCGCAGCGGGGGATGCCAGGAAAGCGACCACAGCCGCGACCTCGTCTGGCAGTCCGACCCGGCCCAGCGGAATGCGCGCGGTTTGCGACGCCAGGGCGCCGGGGCCGATGGCGCGGTGGGCGCCCTCGTCTTTGCGGATAAAGCCCGGCACGACCGCGTTCACAGTTACGCCGTTCGGGCCGAGCTCGATCGCCAGTGCCCGGACCAGCGCCTCCAAGCCCGCCTTCGCGGCGGCCGAGGCGGGGAAAATCGCCAAATCGGTACGAAATGCGTGCGCGACAAAGCTGGATACCGCGATGACCCGGCCATTGGTGGCGTTGCGCAATGCGGGCAGGGCGGCCCGAGCGAGCCGGAAAAAAGCGCCCTGGATTGTCTCGGTTGAAGCTGTCATGGCCAGATCGGTCAGGTCCGCGAACGGCGTCCGATCGGCGAAACCGGCATTGCTGACCAGGACATCGAGGCGTCCGAAGCGATCCGTTGCGGCCGCCACCAGGGAGCCAGCAATCCCGGGATCGGCGAGGTCTCCCAACACGATCTCTGCCAGGCTGCCGGCAGCCCGGACCTGGCCTGCCACAGCCTCGGCCGCATCCCGATTGCGACGGGTATGGATCAGGATGGCGGTTTCGGGACTGGCCATGGTTCGGCAGATCGCCGCGCCTATGCCGCTGGCGGCGCCGGTGACCAGGATGGACCGTCGGATTGGTTGTTCGGTCATGCGCGACGATACCTCCAATGTCCGATGCCTCGCGGCTCAGAAGCAGCGTGATTGAGGCTGCGGACCGAGGCAAGCCACGCCCGTCGATCCTACCCCTCGACCGGCGCCGTCATCCGGCGGATAGTGCCCGTGGTGCTGTGCCCTTCCCGCAGGGTGACCAGGACCACCTTACCGCCCCGGGCCTGCACCAGGTCGCCGCCGACCACCTGATCGACCGTATAGTCGGAGCCTTTGACCAGAATGTCCGGCCGCAGCGCCCGGATCATCTCCAGCGGCGTGTCCTCGTCGAACAAGGTGACCAGATCGACCGGCGCCATCGACGCCATGACGGTGGCACGAGCCATCTCGTTTTGCAGCGGACGGCTGGGTCCCTTCAGGCGTTTGACCGAGGCATCGGTGTTCAGCGCCACGATCAGCCGGTCGCAGGCGGCGCGGGCCTCACTCAGCAGGCGGACATGGCCGGGATGGATCAGGTCAAAACAGCCATTGGCGAACCCGACTTTCAGGCCACGGCGGTGCCATTCGGCGATCTGCTCGATGGCTTCCTCCAGGCTGGCCACCTTGCGGTCGGTCTGCACCAGGTCATCCAGATGCAGCGCGTCCAGCAACTCCTGGCGCGAAACCGTGGCCGTGCCCTGTTTGCCGACGGAAATGCCGGCCGTGGCGTTCGCCAGGATCGCCGCTTCGGGCAGGGCCGCGCCGGCCCCGAGTGCTACGGCCAGGGCCGCGACCAGCGTATCGCCCGCCCCCGAAACGTCCGCGACTTCTCGCGCTCGGGTGGGGATGTGCAGCGCCTCGCGGTCGCGGCACACCAGCGTCAGGCCCTTTGCCGAACGGGTGACCAACACGGCCTCGCCGCCGGTGGCTTCCAGCGCCACGCGGCCGGCGCGGTCGGCTTCGGCGTCGTGTTCGGCGTCGATCCGGGTGGCGGTCCGCACTTCCAACTCGTTGGGCGTCAGGATCGCGGCGCCCCGATACGCCGCGAAATCCGCCCGCTTCGGATCGGCGATCACCAGTTTGCCGGTTCGCGTCGCGCACGCCAGGATTGCCTGCAGCACGTCATCGCACAGCACGCCTTTGGCATAATCCGACAGCACGATCACGTCCGCCGCGTCGATGGCGCGTTCGACCGCTGCCATGACCGCCTGGAGCCCGGCGGCATTGAGAGGAGCCGTGGTTTCTTCGTCCAATCGCAGAAGCTGGTGTGACCCGGTCATGAACCGCGTCTTGCAGGTGGTCGGCCGCCCGGCGATCCGCACCAGAGCAGGCGAAATCCCGGCTGTTGCGGTGACCAGACGGTCCACATCGTCGCCGGACGGATCATCTCCCACCACACCGATCAGGATCGCATGGCCACCCAGCGTCGCGATGTTCAGCGCCACATTTGCGGCGCCACCCAGAGTGCAACGGTTATTCGCCGGCCGCAGCACCGCAATGGGCGCTTCCGGGGACAGGCGTTGCACGCTGCCGGTGATATACCGGTCGAGAATTACGTCGCCGATGACCAATATCCGAACGGTGTGAAAGCGACGGACGATCGTCGCAAGCTCGATATCCGTTGGTGGGGATGTTCGGCTGCGGTCTGCCAGGGGTGGTGTCATGCGGCGATCCCTGTCGGATTGGTGTTGGAAGCGACCGGGTCCATAGCAGGACAAATCCTCCGCCGCACCTGCAAAAGCGGCTAATGAGTGTTCCATCCCCGGTCTGGAAACGCTATTGGGATGCGCGAAGGTTACGCTACTGTCGTCCTGATGTTTCGTTTGTGCCGCCCATTAAGGAGAAATCGTGAAATATCTCCCGCCGTTCGAGTTGATACGCCGCTCGATTGAGATATCCACCATCAGGGGCGAGCTCCGGGTCAATTTGTCCTACGGAGATTTCGTTAAGCTGCTCCAGATGATAATCCAGGGTATCGAGGTCGATGAGGCGTGGTACGCCCGGGCCTACGAGGATATCGGTAGCGCGGTTGCGGATGGCGCGGTGCAGTCCGCCAGGCAGCATTTCGTCAGCGATGGGTATTTCGAGGGGCGCCTGCCCTTCCCGATCATGGTCGATGAGCCGTGGTATCTGGCGGCAAATCCCGACGTTGCGGAAAGTATCCGCAAAGGTGCTGTTGAGTCGGCGCAAGACCATTTCAACCGCGATGGCTACCGTGAAGGGCGGTTGCCGTTCGGATTATGACATTGTCGGGATGATACCCGCACGCCGCGGCCTCGGCCGTAACGGTGAGGCGGCAATCGTCGGAATGCCTGGCCCTTGCGCGCCGCGGGTCCTAGGAACCGACACCGCACGAAACCCCGTAGGACAGGTCAGTCCGCCGGCCACAAACAGGACCAACGTCCGTATGACGCGTAAACGACCGGCATCGCCCGGGGACTCGATCCTCCTCATGCCGCCCGTCAGGCAACCGGTTGTTCGCAGGACGAAGGCGAAGCGATCAGAGGCTGACCTTCCAGCGCACACTCTGCCCCCGGTGAAGCCGATGCTCGCCGCCCAACGGGAGCGCCCGTCCAGCCTGCCCGTTATCCTGATTGAAATCGATGCAGCGATTTCCGGGGGATTCGTCCGCGACCGGTTCGATGTTATGATCCGAGGCCGAGCGGTCAGTGTGGCGCCGATCGAGGGCATCAGGTTGCAGGTTGGCGACCTGGTCACCGGGTCCGCCTCCTTCGCACGACCGGACCGTGCCGCGGCAGCGGTCTTACCTGACGGCACGCCGGCCCGTCAGCGCGCGTTCCAGTTTAATCTGTCACGCCCCGGCGACGGCCGAACGGAAGCCTGTGCGTTCCAGATTATCGCCCGCACCAGCGATGGCGTCGAACGCGCCGAGGATTTCAGGATCGAGATCGATCCGGAAGCCGGCGATCCGGTGGCTGTCATTGTTGGACCGACGCATTGTGGACCCGGAATGGATAGGCCGGACGCCGTCATGTACATTGAGCGGGCGGTGCTCGATCCGGATGGTATGCTGTCTGTCCAGGGGTGGGCGATCGCGCTGTCGCCGGTGATCACGGTACAGGTATTTGCCGCGGAAGCACTGATTTCCAGAGCAAATTTCGGCAGCGAACGCGACGATGTGGCGGCGGCCTATTCGGCCTATCCGAACGCTCGGTTGTCCGGCTTCGGCCTGACATCGCAACTGGCGAAGGCCGATCGCGACGCGGACCGGATCAGGGTTCAAATCATCTGCCAGAATGGGTTCGGGCATGAGGAGAGCATCCCGGTCGAGCGCCTGGCACGCCGTGGCACGCCACGGCGGGAGGCTGAAGCCATTCCACGCACGCCGGAAAATTCGCATGCGCCTCAGGATGCGGCGGCTCCGGAGCCGCAGGCCGAAATTCGCATGCATTGTGATATTGCCGAACTGAGCGGTGATGGCGACCTGCTTGTGACGGGTTGGGCGGTGTGTGCCGCCGGGGTTGCGCAGGTACGAATTTTGCTGAACGACGCGGACGTGGGTTTGGCCTCGTTCGGTCACCCGCGCCCTGACGTGGGCACCACCTTTCCCGCGATTCGGTCGGCGGATCTGTCGGGCTTCCGGTTTGCCCAACGTCTCCGCGGCTGGTTCCAAGGCCCGCACGAAGTTCGCGTCATTGTCCGCAATCTGGCCGGTGACGAGACTGCGACGCAGATCGCCGTCGTGGCGAGCGAAGCCGATCTCCGCGATGCAGGTCCTCCGTCCGCTGCCGATCAGCGCGAACCGGACCGCAGCGTCACGTTGACGCCGAACGAGGCCGCCGAATTCCGTTTCGAGATTGATGCGCCCGGCGTGGCGAACGGGGCGGCGGTGGCGCTGGTCACCGGACGTCTCAGTATTGACGGCTGGGTGTTGAGCCGCAGCGGCATCGCCAGCTTCGAGGTGTTTCTCGACGGCCAACGGCTGGGCGACGCCCATTACGGACAGGCTCGCCAGGATGTTGGCGCGGCCTTCCCGGATTGGCCGAATGCCCTGCGCAGCGGCTACGCATTTCATTGTCCGCCCCGCAGCCTGCATGACGGTGACCACACGATCGAACTGCGTATCCGGGCGAACGGCGGCCAGACCATGGTCCGATCGTTTGGTATTTCGGTGAAAAAGGCCGAAGACCAGCAAGAGAATACCGGCATTCGGCGGCGGGTTCCCCGGGTGGAGGCCGACATGATGGCCGGGTTCCTCGCGGCCGCGGGCGCGCGCCCGTCGTTTCAATATATCCACCGGCAGGATCGGCCGATTGACGCCGGCCGGCTTCGTAAGACGCTGGAAGCGCTGCGGTTGCAGGCCTATCCGGAGTGGAGCGTCCAGGTTTTGGCCGCGGATGATGACGTCGCGGCGGCGCTGCGGGTGATCGTCAAAGAGACGCTACCGTATGCGGCCGATCGCTTTTCAGTCGTCGGACCCTCGGACGCGGCGGTTTGGAACGCACCGCTGGGTAAGGCTGGGGGTGCATCGTTGTGTGCCCTGCTGCTGCCCGGGGACGAACCCGGTGCGGACGCGTTGCTGGAGCTCGCGGTGGCCAGTGTTCGGCATCCGGCCTGCGACCTGTTGTATGGCGACGAGGTCAGGGTCAGTCCGGTCAGTCACGAAAAAGAGCCATTCTTCAAGCCGGATTTTTCCCCCGATCTGCTGTTCTCCACCAACTATATCGGCCGGCTTTGGGCGGTGCGCGCCGGCCTGCTGGCCAGGACCGGCGTGACACCGGCCGGTTTGTTTGCCGATGGCGAATACGATCTGGTGCTGCGCTGCGCCGACCAGGCGTCGTCGGTGCATCACATTCCCAAGCTGCTGTGTCAGCGTGGTGTCGTGGCGTTGGACACGATTGAACAGGAGCAGACCGCGCTGGAGCGGATGCTGGTTCGCCGGCGGATGGCCGCGGAGGTCTTGCCCGGGCGGATTGCCGGCACCTGGCGGGTCAGGCGGGTGGTGCCGGCGAAGGGCAAGGTTTCCATCATCATTCCGACCTGCGCCGCGCACGGCTATATCGAGACATGCATCGCTACATTGCGGGCGAAGACGACATATACTGACTACGAAATAATATGCATCGATAATATTCCCGCGTCCGCGATTGCCTGGAAAATATGGTTGCGGCAGAATGCCGACAAGGTTGTCGAGATCCCGGATGCGTTCAATTGGTCTCGGTTCAATAATCGGGCCGCCGAGGCTGCCGATGGCGAATTTCTGCTGTTCCTGAACGACGATATCGAGATCATCCAGGACGGCTGGCTGGAAGCGATGATGGAGCATGCCAGACGTCCGGAGGTCGGTCTGGTGGGGCCGCAACTTCTGTATCGCGACGGCAAGGTCCAGCATGCCGGAATGTTCCTGGCCGAAAATGGGATCGGGCACCACGCGTTTCGTTTTATGGACGGAGACGACCCCTGTTATTTCGGGTTGGCGCTGACTCAGCGTAATGTTATCGCCGTCACCGGTGCTTGCATGCTGGTGCGGCGTGAGGTTTTCGATCGTCTTGGACGTTTCGACGAAGCGCATGAGATCGTCAATAACGATCTCGATCTTTGCTTGCGCGTGCATCGGGCGGGCCTGCTGACGGTGTTTACGCCCTATGCCTCGCTTGTTCATTACGAATTGGCCAGCAGAGCGACGATGAAGGATGTGTTTGATTCGGCGCATTTCAACGCGGCGTGGAGCACGATGTTTGCGGCTGGCGATCCGTATTTCAGTCCTCGGCTGTCTCGTCATGATGACGATTATCGCCCGGATGACGAGCCGGTGCAGTGGGTGGTCGCGGGCGCGCCGCTGTTTCATCCGCCGGAGATCGAGACTATCCTGGTGGTCAAGCTGGACCATATCGGCGACTTCGTGACCGCGCTGCGGCCGATCCGGCGTTTGAAAGCACTGTTTCCGCATGCTCGGATCACGGTGCTGGCCGGGCCGGCGTCGCGCGCCTTTATCGCGCTGGAATCCTGCATTGACGAATTCATTCCGTTTGCTTTCTTTCACGCCCGCTCGCAGTTGGGCGAACGAGAGGTCAGTGCGGACGACTACGCCGAACTGGCTGCGCAATTGCGCCCGCGCCGCTTCGATCTGGCGGTGGATCTGCGCAAACACGTTTCCACCCGTGATGTGCTGAAGCACACAGGCGCCCGCTTCCTGGCCGGGTTCGATTACCAGGGGCAATTTCCGTACCTCGATATTGCGCTGGACTGGGATGGTGATCGCAGTTTGCAGCGCAAGCGGAGCCATATCGTCGATGACCTGATGGCGCTGATCAATGCGATCGGCCATGCATCGGAAGCGGATCGGACCATCATGCGGCCCGGCCCGGCGCCGATGCCGATGGGCGATTTGCCGGATCAGGTGCGGGCGCTGTTTGCCAAGCCGGTTGTGGCGATCCATCCGGGGGCCGGGAACATCACCAAGCAATGGCCGGAAGATCATTTCGCGGCGCTGATCGATCTTTTAGTAGAGCGGAACGATGTTCACATTCTGCTGGTGGGTGGCCTGGACGAGGTGGAGGTCGCCGATGCACTGCGGGGACGCATACAGCATCCCGAGGCGGTGGCGTCGATGGCAGGACAGACATCGCTGGCCGATTTGCCCGGTTTGCTGAAGAATTGCGTGCTGTATATCGGCAATGACAGTGGGCCGAAGCATATCGCGGCGGCAGTGGGCATTCCGACTGTTGGCATCCACTCCGGCGTGGTCGATCCGGTGGAATGGGGGCCGATCGGGCCGAACGCGGTGGCGCTGCGGCGGAATATGACGTGCAGCCCGTGTTATCTGGCGAAGGCGGAGGATTGTCCGCGGGCGCTGGCGTGCCTGCGGTTCCTGGAGCCCAATCTGGTTTACGAGACAGCTTCGTTGTTGTTGAAACCGGCCCGCATGTCAGGGTTGCCGGCGGCGCTGGCGCGATTGCCTGACGTCGCCGAACCGCGCCCGGCGAAGCAGCCGGTTCCTGCCGTTGGCGGAGCCAGGAAGATTGTAGCGCAAAAACCGGTTCGAAGCCCGAAAATCAGCGACGAAAAATCTCTGAAGTCGAAACGTAATCATCGCGACAAGGAAACTGCATAATGGACGACCAGGCGTTACTGGTGCTCGCGACACTGCTTGCGGAACGGGCCGGGGCGGAAATCCGCACGATCCGGGATCGTGGGTTTCAGGTGCAACGCAAGGCCGACCGGTCAGTCGTGACCGAAGCCGATCATGCCGCGGAGGCCATCATCCTAGCCGGCCTGCGCGAGGCGCTGCCGGGCTGCGTCGTGATCGCCGAGGAGGAAGCGGCCGGCGGAAAAATCACGCAGGCTGCTCCGGAGTTTTGGCTGGTCGATCCGTTGGATGGCACCCGGGAGTTCACCGACGGCGGCGATGATTTCGCGGTCAATATCGGGCTGGTTCGCCATGGCGTCCCGGTGCTGGGCGTTGTTGGCGTACCGGCCAGGGACGAGGTGTACGGCGGCATTGTCGGTGTGGGCGCCTGGTTGCTGAAAAACGGCGATCGGACACCGATCTCCGTCCGGGTTCCCCCCGGGGAGGGACTGACCGTGGTGGCCAGCCGCCATCACGGCGATCAGGCGGTGCTCGACGCGTTCCTGGGCGGGCGCACCGTTGCTCGGGTGGTCAATTTCGGCTCCAGCCTGAAATTTTGCCGGGTGGCGGAGGGGCAGGCCGATCTGTATCCGCGCTTTGGCCGGACGATGGAGTGGGATACCTGCTCGCCACAGGCGGTTCTGATGGCGGCGGGTGGGGCGGTGGAAACCCTGGACGGTGCGCCGTTACTGTATGGCAAACCGGGCTGGGATAATCCGCATTTCGTGTGCTGGGGCGCTCGGGCGGGGTAGGCTGGCTCCCCAACCGTATTTGCAGCGACCGATCCTCCGGCTTTAATCTGACTTCCGGGGGGACACGGGATATGGATTTTCGTACGGTCGATCTTGAATACCAGCACCAGGACGGCAAGCCCTTATTGGGCCGGCTGTACCAGCCGCTTGGTCCGGGGCCGTTTCCGGCGGTTCTGGAGGTGCATGGCGGTGCCTGGACGGGCGGCGACCGTTTGAACAACGTAGCAATCGCCGAGGCGCTCGCCGCCGATGGTGTCGTCGTGCTGTCGATCGATTTCCGGATGCCACCGCAGGCTCGGTATCCTGAGGCGGTCGCGGACGTGAACCTGGGTATTCGCTGGCTCAAGGCCAACGCCGCGAAATTCGGTTCTCGATCCGATCTTGTCGGCGGGCTCGGTACGTCGTCCGGCGGACATCTGCTGCTGTTGAGCGCGCTGCGCCCACACGATCCGCGCTACACGAAGTTGCCTTTGGCGGACACGGACGTGGATGCGTCGTTGCGCTTCGCCATCGCGTGTTGGCCGGTGGCCGATCCGCTGCAGCGCTACCGGACGATGCAGGAAAACGGCAACGACAGACTGGTCGCCGCACACGACGCGTTTTGGCCATCCGAGGCGGATATGGAGGATGGTAACCCAACGCTGATCCTGACCCGTGGCGAGACGGTGGCAAAACCGCCGGTGCTGATCATGCAGGGAACAGCCGATAACAATCTGACCCTGGATATGGCCGATCTGTTCGCGGCGGCCTACGCCCGGGCAGGCGGCGTTATCGAGAAAGAGATTTTCCCCGGTCAGCCGCACGCCTTCATTCCGAACGCTCCAGAAGCCCCGGCGTCGTTACGGGCGTTGGCGTTGATCAAGGGGTTCGTCCACCGGCACGCCGGTTAGGGCGTAACGCCGACACAGGTCAACTCAGCCGGCCGCGGATCGGGATGCCCGGCCAACGGGCTTCACTTCCGCTGGACCACGCGCGCCCGGCGCTGTAGTGAACCGTGCATCATGCTCCGCACAGCCACCATCCACAGGAAGACCTCGGAAACCGACATCGCCCTGACCCTGAACCTTGATGGGACAGGCGTGGCGGACATTGCCACGGGGATCGGCTTTCTCGACCACATGCTGACGTCTCTGGCGCGGCATGGGCTGTTCGACCTCACGGTGCGGGCTACCGGCGACCTCCACATCGACTTCCACCACACCACGGAGGATGTCGGCATTGTCCTGGGCGCCGCGTTCGCGAAAGCACTCGGGGATAAGCGCGGCATCCGCCGGTTCGGCAACGCGCTGATCCCGATGGACGAAACCCTGGCGGAAGCCGCCGTCGATATCTCCGGACGCCCCTTCCTGGCCTGGAATGTCACCTTCGAACGGCCGAAGATCGGCGAGATGGATACCGAGCTGTTCGAGGAATTCTTTCGGGCGCTGGCGTTCAACGCAATGGTGACGCTGCACATCACGCGCCGAGCGGGCCATAACGCGCATCACGTTGCCGAGGCGTGCTTTAAGGCGACCGCTCGCGCATTACGTATGGCAGCGGAACCCGATGCGCGAATCGGCGATGCGATCCCGTCCACCAAGGGGGCGCTGTGAAGCTCTACACGGCACTACTGAAGGCTGACACCGAACCCGTCCTGGTGCGGGAGGGCTTTGCCTGGGGCGCCCTGGTCTTCGGGCCGTTCTGGCTGGCCGCGCATCGCGCCTGGATCGCGGCGGCGCTGTGTCTGGCGGCTTATGTTTTGATAGCTGCGTTGGCGCCGGGGCCGGTTGGGGCGATCCTGGCGGTTGGTCTGGCGGTGATACTGGGATTCATCGGTCATGATTTGCGCCGGTGGACATTGGAGAACCGCGGCTTCTTGCTGGCGCATGTGGTTGCTGCCCGTAGCCCGGATGACGCCTTGTTCCGTTTGCTGACGCACCGCCCCGAACTCGTCGCCCGTTTCCGTTCGGGTGCTGTCTGATGATGCACATTGCGGTGGTCGATTACGGCAGCGGTAATCTGGCGTCGGCCTCTCGCGCGCTGGCATTGGCGGCCGAACGGGCCGGGATCGAAGCCACCATCTCCGTTACCGCCGATCCGTCCGTCGTGTCCGAAGCCGACCGAATCGTGCTGCCCGGGCAAGGGGCATTCGCTGACTGTGTCGCCGGCCTGGCCGCGGTCGCCGGTATGCGCGAGGCGATTGAAACCGCGATCGGTCGCGGAACACCGTTCCTGGGCATATGCGTCGGCATGCAACTCATGGCCGAACGTGGCCTGGAGCACACGGTTACCCCCGGGTTCGGCTGGATCAAAGGCGATGTTGCCGAGATGCCCGCGCCTGGTTTGCGTTTGCCGCAAATGGGTTGGAACGGCCTGGATTTCATACCCGGCTCGCACCCGTTGCTGGATGGTCTGCAGCCGGACGACCATGTGTATTTCGTGCATAGCTACGCCCTGGTCCACGGCGTGCCGGCCGAAACCATCGCGACGACGGAATATGGCGGCAGCGTGCCGGCCATCGTTGTCGCGGGCAATCGTGCCGGAACCCAGTTCCACGTCGAAAAGAGCCAGGACGTCGGCATCCGCCTGTTGTCCAACTTCCTGCGTTGGGTGCCCTGACCATGCCGGGTGCTGTCATAGACCAGGAACCGGAATTGCTCGTCGAGCAGATCAAGCGGTTCAACGATGACGATCTGGGCGCGCTGTGCGAGGCCACAGATGCCGCGATTATCGACGGCGGCGGCTTCGGCTGGGTCACACCGCCGGGCCGGCGCCCCATGGAAACCTATTTTCGCGGCGTGCTGCTGGTGCCGGAGCGCGAGTTGTTTGTCGCCCGACTGAACGGCGACATCGTGGGCTCGGCCATCCTGGTCCGGCCGCCTCGGAATAACGAGGCGCAGGCGTTCGCGGCGAACCTGATGCATTCCTACATCGCGCCGTATGCGCGCGGCCACGGGTTGGCCCGCATGCTGACCGAGGCGGTGGAGGAGCGTGCCCGTGAACTCGGGTATCACATCCTGAATCTGGACGTGCGGGAGACGCAGGCGGTGGCGATCCGGATGTACGAATCGCACGGCTACGTTCGCTGGGGTGAGCATCCGGAATACGCGCTGGTGCGGGGTAAGTCGGTCACCGGCTATTTTTACTACAAGCGGCTGCGGCCAGCTAAGACCGGTGGCGGGCAATGACAGCGCTGACTCTCTATCCGGCGATCGATCTGAAGGATGGCCAGTGTGTCCGCCTGAAACGCGGCGACATGGATCAGGCGACGGTCTATGCGGACGACCCGGGCGCGCAGGCCAGGGCGTGGCAGGCGGCCGGGTTCTCCTGGCTGCACGTTGTCGATCTCAACGGAGCGTTCGCGGGTAAGCCGGTCAATGCCGCCGCTGTACGCGCGATCCTGGCTAACGTGACGGTGCCGGTACAACTCGGCGGCGGTATTCGCGACATCGCCGGCATCGCCGCTTGGCTCGACGCCGGTATCCATCGCGTCATTCTGGGCAGCGCCGCCGCCAAGAACCCGCCGCTGGTGCTGGAAGCCTGCAAGGCTTTTCCCGGCCGCATCGCTGTCGGCATCGACGCCCATGATGGCTTTGTCGCCACCGAGGGCTGGGCCGAAACCTCCACGATGCCGGCCGCCGACCTCGGGTTGCGGTTCGAGGACGCCGGTGTATCGGCGATCATCTACACGGACATCGGGCGCGACGGAATGTTGAGCGGCCTGAATCTGGACCAGACGGTCGCGCTGTCGGCGCGCCTGACGACTCCGGTCATCGCATCGGGTGGCGTCGGTTGCATGGACCATCTGGTGGTGTTGAAGGCGGCTGCTGCCGGCACCCGAATCGAGGGCGTTATCGTTGGTCGGGCGTTGTATGATGGGCGGATCGATCCGGCGGGGGCGGTTGCGCTGCTGGCCGCCTGAATTTCAGTCGAATCAACCGGATAACTGGGCAGGTTATCCAGCCACACGCATCTTTGCGTGTCCGATATATGTATATCTTCTTGCATCCGCGACCGCCGCGCACTCTAAAGCGCGACCATGTTGAAACTCCGCGTGATTCCCTGTTTGGATGTGAAGGACGGCCGCGTCGTAAAAGGCGTGAACTTCGTGTCGTTGCGCGACGCCGGGGATCCGGTGGAGCAAGCGTCGGTTTATGACGCCGCCGGTGCGGATGAACTGACCTTCCTGGACATCACCGCCAGCCACGAGAACCGGGACACGATCCTGGACGTGGTCTCCCGCACTGCCGCACGCGTCTTTCTGCCGCTGACGGTCGGCGGCGGCATTCGTTCGGTTGAGGACATGCGCCGCCTGCTGCTCGCCGGCACCGACAAATGCAGCATCAACTCCGCCGCTGTCGCGCGGCCGGAACTGGTGCGCGAGGCCGCGACAAAGTTCGGCAGCCAGTGTGTTGTCGTGGCGGTGGATGCCAAGCAGACCGCGCCCGGCAAATGGGAGGTCTTCACCCATGGCGGCCGCCGCAACACCGGCATCGACACCATCGATTGGTGCCGCCAGGTCGTGTCGCTCGGTGCCGGAGAAATCCTGCTGACCAGCATGGACCGTGATGGTACGGGTGCGGGCTTCGATCTCGACCTGCTGCGTGCCGCCTGCGGTGCGGTGCGGGTGCCCGTGGTCGCGTCCGGTGGCGTTGGCACCCTGGAACATTTCGTCGAAGGGGCGCGGGCCGGCGCCACCGGGTTGCTGGCTGCCAGCGTCTTCCATTTCGGCACGTTCACCATCGCACAGGTCAAGCAGGCGTTAGCCGATGCCGGCCTGGCCGTCCGTTTACCCCGCAAGGCTGCCTGAGCATGGCTAAATCAGATAAGAAAAAGACCGCGGCGAGGCCGAAGGCTGCCGGGAAAGCGTCCACCAAAGTTGCGGCGAAGCCATCCGGTAAGGCAACGCGCAAGCCAGCCGGCAAGTTGAAGAAGTCAACGCTCGTGAAGGTCGCCCCCCTCGTGCTGGCGTCCGATGCGGTGGTGTTGGACCGTTTGTTTGCGGTCGTCGAAAGCCGCCGTGACGCCGACCCCAATACCAGCCATTCTGCTCGGTTACTGTCCCGGGGGCCGGCCAAGGTCGCGCAAAAATTCGGCGAGGAAGCCGTCGAATGTCTGATCGAAGCCGTTGCGGGCAATCGCGAGGCCCTGATCGGCGAGAGCGCCGACGTGCTTTACCATCTGTTGGTGTTGTGGGTGTCTTCGGGTGTCAGCCCCGCCGATGTATGGGCCGAATTGATCCGTCGCGAGGGCATCAGTGGCATCGCTGAAAAGGCGGCCAGGGCGAAACCGCTTTCTGTGGCGAGGGCCGGGACCTCGAAGATACCGTAAGGCTTCGCGATCCAGGCAAGGATTGTCCGTCACCGCCAGGATCGCCGATAGCATCGCCGATGTTCCCAGCCGTATTGCGCGCCGCGGCACGACACAGCTTGGCGCGGTCGAACAGGTGGGGCAGTGTGCCGCCGCACGATCGGGGACAGAATATGGCCAGCCTGCCGAACCGCTTGCCGGGACTGAACTTCGACCTGGGGGAGGGAGCGGACATGCTTCGCTCCACCGTTGAGGCATTTGCCGCGGACGAAATCGCGCCGCGCGCGGCGGCGATCGACCGTGACAACGAATTCCCGATGGACCTCTGGCCCAAAATGGGCGCGCTGGGAGTGTTGGGTGTCACCGCATCGGAGGAATATGGCGGTGCCGGCATGGGATATCTGGAGCATGTCGTGGCGATGGAGGAAATCTCCCGAGCGTCCGCTTCGGTGGGATTGTCGTACGGCGCGCATTCGAATCTGTGTGTCAATCAGCTTTCCCGCAACGGCTCGGCCGAGCAAAAGCAGCGGTATCTGCCGGGACTGATCGACGGCACGAAGGTCGGCGCTTTGGCGATGAGCGAGCCGGGGGCCGGGTCGGATGTCGTTGGCATGCGGACGCGGGCGGACAAGAAGGGCGACCGCTATGTGCTGAACGGCACCAAGATGTGGATCACCAACGGGCCGGATGCCGACGTCCTGGTGATCTATGCCAAGACCGATCCGGCGGCGGGTTCACGGGGTATCACCGCGTTCCTGGTGGAGAAAGGGTTTAAGGGTTTCTCCACCTCGCCCAAGCTGGACAAACTGGGTATGCGCGGCTCGAATACTTGCGAACTGGTGTTCCAGGATTGCGAGGTCCCGGAGGAGAATATCCTGTCCACCGTCGGCCGGGGCGTGAACGTGCTGATGAGCGGTCTCGACTATGAACGCGCCGTGTTGGCGGCCGGGCCGCTTGGGATCATGCAGGCGTGCATGGATGCGGTGGTGCCGTACGTGCACGAGCGCAAACAATTCGGTCAGGCGATCGGCGAATTCCAGTTGATGCAGGGCAAGCTGGCCGACATGTACACCACCATGAACGCCGCCAAGGCGTACGTTTATGCAGTGGCGAAGGCGTGCGATCGCGGCGAAACGACCCGCAAGGACGCAGCGGGTGCGATCTTGTACGCGGCCGAAAAGGCGACCTGGATGGCACTGGAGGCGATCCAGACACTCGGTGGGAATGGTTACATCAACGATTATCCGACCGGGCGTTTGTTGCGAGATGCGAAGTTGTACGAGATCGGCGCGGGTACCAGTGAAATCCGCCGGATGCTGATCGGGCGCGAGTTGTTCGCGGAAACCGCGTAGCGATCGGACACATTTCCGTTTTGCCCGTGTTCCACCGGGCGGTCGGCCATTCGCCGCCAGGGCGTCATCCCGGGTGTCGCTGGCGCCTGGCCGAGGGTGAGACCGCATACCGGCCGATAGGCTGGGTCCGCGCTGCCGGTTTTGTGTCGGGTAATGGCGCCCTGCGCATTTTTACTGGCGATGTTCACGATTGGTTAACCTTCTCCATGCACGATGGTGACGCGGCGAAAGTCGCTTGACATTTTGTGCGACGGAGTAGTATGAATGCCCCTAAGAATTCTCATGAGCCGCGGCTTTGCCCGGACGGCTCGCAAGCTTGGATTGACCGACCGGGCGTTGTCCATCGCGGTGCGGGAGATCGAATCCGGTTTGGTCGATGCGCGTCTCGGCGGGTTCTTGCTGAAGAAGCGCATCGGTATCGACGGCAGGGGTAAGAGTGGTGGATTGCGATCTATTGTGGCGCATCGTCAGGCGGATCGCGTGGTGTTTCTTTACGTATTCGGCAAGAACGAGCGCGACAATATCACCGAGCAAGAGAAGCTGGCATTGTCTGAACTCGGCGATGAATACATGCGTCTGACTGTTGATCGCCTGAACGGCTTGATCAGTGTGGGTACTTTATTGGAAGTAGTGTGTGATGACCAAATCCAGGGCTGACAGTTCCATCCTCGCTGCCGTGCATGAAGCGGCCACTGACCTGCACGGCGCCGGGGCCATCGACACCCTGACGATGCGGCGGTTCGACGTTCTCTGCCTGCCGCCCGTGCGTGCCTGCACCGCCGACGATGTGCGGCGTATCCGTCAGGACGCCAATGTCAGCCAGGCGGTGTTCGCGGCGGTGCTGAATGTCGGCAAGGCGACGGTCTGCGCGTGGGAGCAGGGCAGCAAGTCCCCGTCCGGCCCGGCGTTGAAGCTGTTGGACCTGGTGGAGCGAAAGGGTCTGGGCGCTTTGGCTTAGCCCATCGGCCGGCAGGTTTTGCCACAACGCCAATGCGGCTGTACACGTCCGGCACCGCAACCGGATAGGCACGCATGCTTCGCTCGGACCTGAATACCAGATCGGATGAATTCGCGGCCAACGCCGCCGCGATGGGCGCCCTGGTCGCCGACCTGCGCGCCCGCGTGGCCGAGGTCTCGCTTGGCGGCGGCGCCGTCGCCCGGGAACGCCACGTTGCGCGCGGCAAGCTGTTGCCGCGGGATCGCGTGGCGGCCCTGATCGACCCCGGGTCACCGTTTCTGGAGTTCTCCCAGTTGGCGGCCTTCGGTCTGTACGGAGGCGACGTCCCCGCCGCCGGGATCGTCACCGGCATCGGCCGCGTGTCCGGCCGCGAGTGCGTGATCGTCGCCAACGACGCCACCGTCAAAGGCGGCACCTACTTCCCGATGACGGTGAAGAAGCATCTGCGGGCGCAGGAGATCGCGCGGCGGAACGGGTTGCCGTGCCTGTATCTGGTGGACTCTGGTGGTGCCTTCCTGCCGATGCAGGACGAGATTTTTCCGGATCGCGATCATTTCGGCCGTATTTTCTTCAATCAGGCCAATATGTCGGCTGAGGGCATTCCTCAGATCGCCGTCGTCATGGGGTCCTGCACCGCCGGCGGCGCCTATGTCCCGGCGATGAGCGACGAGAGCATCATCGTTCGCAAGCAGGGCACGATCTTCCTGGCCGGCCCGCCGTTGGTGCAGGCGGCGACGGGGGAAATCGTCACGGCTGAGGATCTGGGGGGCGCCGATGTGCATGCGCGGACCTCGGGTGTGGTCGATCACTATGCGCGCAACGACCATCATGCGCTGTCAATTTGCCGCCGGATCGTCGCCGGGCTGAACCGCGTCAAGCCGGTGCCGATGTTGATGCGACCGGTTGAACCGCCGCGATACGATCCGGCGGAACTGCATGGGGTGGTGCCTTTGGATTTGCGCGCCCCGTACGATGTGCGGGAGGTGATCGCCCGTATCGTCGATGGCAGCGTGTTCGATGAATTCAAAAAGCTTTACGGCACCACACTGGTATGCGGTTTCGCCCATTTGTACGGCTACCGGATAGGCATCGTCGCCAATAACGGCATCCTGTTCTCGGAATCCTCGTTGAAAGGCGCACACTTCATCGAGTTGTGCAGTCAGCGGAACATTCCGTTGGTGTTCTTGCAGAATATCACCGGCTTCATGGTGGGTCGAAAATACGAATCCGGTGGCATCGCGAAGGATGGCGCCAAGCTGGTGACTGCCGTTTCCACGACCGCGGTTCCCAAGTTGACGCTGATCATCGGCGGCAGTTATGGCGCCGGAAACTACGGGATGTGCGGCCGCGCCTACGATCCCAGGTTTCTGTTCATGTGGCCGAACGCTCGCATCTCCGTCATGGGCGGCGAGCAGGCGGCTGGCGTGCTAACGACGGTGCGTGCCGGGTCGGCCGATTGGACGCCTGAACAAACGGAAGCCTTCAAAGCCCCAATTCGGGCGCAGTATGAAACCCAGGGCAATCCGTATTATGCGAGTGCCCGGCTGTGGGATGACGGGGTCATCGATCCGGCCGACAGCCGCCGCGTGCTTGGCCTCGCCCTATCCGCCGCCTTGAACAAACCCTTGCAGGAGACACGTTTTGGCGTGTTCCGGATGTGACCGACATGTTCCGGACCCTACTGATCGCCAACCGAGGCGAAATCGCCTGCCGCATCGCCCGCACCGCCCGACGCATGGGTATCGAAACGGTCGCGGTTTACTCTGAGGCCGACGCAAGCGCGCTGCATGTGCAGGCGGCGGATCGGGCGTATCCGATCGGACCGTCGGCGGCGCGCGAGAGTTATTTGAATATTCCTCGGATTATTGAAACCGCCCGCGCGGCGGGTGCGGACGCGATCCATCCGGGCTATGGTTTTCTGTCCGAAAATCCCGCGTTTGCTGATGCCTGCGCGGCCGCGGGGATTGTGTTTGTCGGGCCGCCAGCTTCGGCAATGCGCGCCATGGGATCGAAATCAGCCGCCAAGGCGCTGATGGAGAAATCGGCGGTGCCGTTGCTGCCGGGTTATCACGGCGACCGGCAAGAGGCGGATTTCCTGGAAGAGCAGGCCGTACGGGTCGGCTTTCCGGTCGTAATCAAGGCTGTCTCCGGCGGCGGTGGACGGGGCATGCGGGTCGTGACGGCGGCAGCGGATTTCGCGTCGGCGTTGACGTCGGCCCGCCAGGAATCCGCCTCGGCGTTTGGCGACGACCGCGTGTTGATAGAGCGGTATCTGCAACGGCCACGCCACATCGAAGTGCAGGTGTTCGCCGATATGCAAGGCAATGCGGTGCATCTGTTCGAACGCGACTGCTCCGCCCAACGCCGCCACCAGAAAGTGCTGGAGGAAGCCCCCGCACCCGGCCTGTCCGCAACCCAGCGCGACGCCATGGGCGCCGCCGCCGTCGCGGCCGCGAAAGCCGTCGGCTACGTCGGGGCAGGGACGGTAGAATTCGTAGCCCAGGACGACGGATTTTTCTTCCTCGAAATGAACACCCGCCTACAGGTCGAACACCCCGTAACCGAAATGGTCACCGGCTTCGACCTGGTCGAATGGCAGTTGCGCGTGGCCTCCGGCGAACCTCTGCCTGTCACCCAATCCGCCATCACCCTGACCGGCCACGCTATCGAAGCCCGTATCTACGCCGAGGACCCAGCCAGGGATTTCGCTCCCTCCGTCGGCCGGTTGGCCCTGTTCCGTACGCCGCCAGAAACCGAAGGCGTGCGCATCGACACCGGCTTCGCGACCGGCGATACGGTATCGATCCACTACGATGCCATGCTGGCGAAACTGATCTGCCACGGCCCGACCCGAGACGTGACGTTGCGCCGCATGTTCCAGGCCCTGTCAGACTGCACTGTCGCCGGCGTCGCCAGCAACCTGGATCTGCTGGGGCGTATCGTTTCGCATAGGGATTTCATCGCCGGTGGCATCGACACCGGTTTCATCGCCCGCGAAGGCGCGACGCTGCTGGCGCCTCAGGCCATCCCCTCCGCCGAGATCCTGGCGATCGCCGCCCTCGCGGTCCTGACGGCGGAGACGCACGTCAGTAATGATCCCTGGGATGCGCGTGACCTGTGGTGGCTAAACACCAAACTGGTCCGCGTGCTAGGCTTCACTGACGGGGAAACAGCCCACCCGGTCACAGTCAGCCGCGAGACAGACGCGTGGCGCATCGGCGACATCCTGGGGAAAGCCGAACACCTGCCGGACGGCCGCCTGCGCGTATCGCTGGACGGCGTCCGGCGGACAGTCTCGGTCGCCATAGACCACCACAACGTGACGCTAAGAGATAGTGGTCTGACGTGGCGGCTAACCCTGCCGGACCCCCTGGCCTCCGCCGAGGAAGAAGAGGACGCCGGCGACCGCCTGATCGCGCCGATCCCCGGCTTGGTGACGCAGGTTATGGCGGCACCGGGAGACCACGTCACACGCGGACAGGTCCTTGTGGTGCTGGAGGCGATGAAGACCGTCTTTCGCCTGGCCGCCCCGGCCGACACTGTCGTCGCGTCAGTATCCTGCGCCGCGGGAGAGATGGTGCAAGAGGGCCAGGTGCTGGTGGGGTTCCAGGAAGCCCTCGCGGTCATTTAAAGCGCGGCCAATCCGGGTTAACGATAATGTTTGGCGGCCCTGTCCTGTAGCTGTGACTACAGTCTGGAATATTGGGGGATTCCAGATGAATGGTGTCACAAAACTGGGCGCAATGGCGCTTCTGGCCGCAACGACCATCCAGCTCGCGCTTGCCGACGAAATGCCGTCGCGCAAGCCGGGCCTGTGGCAAGTCGTCATGGACCGACCGGGAAAAAATATGCCGCAACATGAGATCAAAAGCTGCATCGATGCCAATACCGATGCCGAAATGTTCAAGATGGGTATGGCAACCGCACAAGGCATGTGCTCCCGTCTGGAAAGCCACCGGGACGGTGATGTCTTCACAACAGGCGCCGTCTGCAAAATGAACGAAACCCAAATGACCACGCACTCGGTGAGTCACTTCACCGGCGACACCGCTTATCACACCGATATCAACACCAGGTTCGATCCACCGATGATGGGGAAAGCTGAATCGGTCATGACTCAGGACGCAAAATGGATGGGTCCCTGTCCGTCGGACATGCAGCCCGGAGACATCGTGATGGGCAACGGCATGAAGATGAATTTGAAGTCGATGGCGGCCGAAAAGTAGGATCGTCGTCCTGCAACCGCGTCGATCCCCGAAAGCCTCACGCCTATTGCGTCAGGGCGCCAATGCCGGGCGAATATGCTGCCGCAAACGCTCGCGAACCGCCTCACGGTCTAATTCGGACAGGCGCCCGATCGTGACGACGAGCCGCCGCGATCTTGGCGGTCCGAACGATACTTGGCCGTGACAACCCGGCTATGGCCAGATCGGTGATTGCAACGTCGTCCGGCCACGATGCATGCCGGGCAGATGTGATCATGAGGACCCAAACGATGCCAAAGGCGCCGGTTGCTGCCGGTGAGGCGACTACCAGGGCCGGTCGGGCACCGGATGCATCGCTGTCAGCGTGAGGAAAGTTGAAGCGAACAATGTCCCAGTTATTTGCCACGCTGGCCTGACCTACAAATTTTCAAAACCTTCATTATCCTCGGGCGACGACCATTCCCAAAAGGTGGAGAATGGATTCTCCCAGGGGTCAATCTTTTGGGTCGGCCGAACGGGCGCTTTTGTCAGGATGACCCGGCCATTCTCGATCACATAGGCAATCTCATCGCCTGCCGAAACGCCCAACGCGGAGCGTACCGACTGCGGGATGGTGGTTTGGGCCTTGCTGGTCAGTTTGCTGATGATCATGAGGCGATACCTCTGCTCGTGGCATCAATGTAAGGGTGATCCTTACCACGATCAACGCCCCTTTTCGGACACCATCCATCCCCATCGGTTGCGTCATTCGCCACCTCCTGTATGGAGTCCCTGTAACAGCATCAGGAGGAGGAAGCGTGCCAACCGAAACCGGCCTGCGGTCCGCCGCCGAGAGTGTCCCGTTGGACTGGGAGGCGGTCCGCACCTATCTCGCGGCCAACGGCCATCGGCTGGACGCCGACCCACCGCCGCGCCAGTTCGCCGGTGGCCTGGCGAACCTGAACTATTTGATCTATCTCGACGGCAAGCCGGCCGTTCTGCGCCGTCCGCCGATGGGGGAATTGCCCGCCGGCGCGTACGACATGGCGCGCGAATTCCGGATTCTGTCGCGATTGCCGGACGCCCTGCCGTTCATCGCTCGCGGGCTGCATTTGTGCGACGAGCCGTCGATCATCGGTCAGCGTTTCCAGATCATCGAATACCGCGCCGGTCTGGTCATCCGTGAACATTTGCCGCCAGAACTGGCGCACCGGCCGGAGATCGGTGCCCGCCTGTCACAGGTGCTGCTGGAGACCATCGCCGCCATCCACGCCGTCGATACCAAAGCGGTCGGGCTGGACGACCTCGGCCGCCCGGAGGGCTTCCTGGTCCGAGGCGTCTCCGGCTGGCGCAAGCGCGGGCTGGCGGCGAAGGAAGACGGCACCGACGCCCTGCACCACGACGTCGGCACCTGGCTGGAACGCAACATCGTGCCCGAGGGCAAGCCCGCCCTGCTGCACAACGACTTCAAGCTGAACAACATCATCCTCAATCCGGACGATTTTTCGCCCCGCGCGGTGGTGGATTGGGACCAGGGCACGCGCGGCGATCCGCTGTTCGATTTCGCCACGCTGATAACGTACTGGATCCACGCCGACGACCCGCCCGCCATGCACGACATGGAACAGATGCCCGCCGTCGAGGCCTGCCTGTGCTCCCGCCAGGAAGCCGTGGCGGAATATTCCCGGATCTCCGGCCGCGATATGTCCAACTTCCTGTTTCACCGGGTGCTGGCGATGTACAAATTGTCGGTGATCTTCCTGCAACTCGGTTTGCGCTATCGCATGGGCGCGACGCAGGAGCCTCGCTACGCTCCGCTGACTGGTATCGGCACCGGCATTCTGGAATTCACTCACGAAATCGCCCAAGGGCGCGCTTTCTAATCCGGGGACTACCCGGTCATCTCTATCCGAGGAACGCCGCATGGACTTCTCCCTGTCTCCCGAACTGCAAGAGTTGCAGCAGCGGACACGCGCTTTCATCCGTGACAAGATCATCCCGATGGAAGGCGACCGCCGCCAGACCAGCCATGGCCCGACGGAAGAACTGCGGCGCGAACTGGTCGCATTGGCCGCCGCCGAGGGGCTGGTCGCGCCGCATGTCGGGGTGGAATACGGCGGCATGGGCCTGTCGCATGTCGGCAAGGCGGTAGTGTTCGAGGAAGCCGGTTATTCGTTACTCGGTCCCGTCGCGATGCATATTTTCGCCCCCGACGAGGGCAATATGCACCTGCTTGAAGCCGTGGCGTCGCAAGAACAGAAAGACCGCTGGTTGCGTCCGCTGGCGGCGGGCAGGACGCGGTCCTGCTTCTGCATGACGGAACCCGCCCCCGGCGCCGGTTCGGACCCGGCCGCGATGCTGACGACGGCAGTGAAAGATGGCAACCACTACGTCATCAACGGCGACAAATGGTTCATCACCGGCGCCGAGGGCGCCGCCTTCGCCATCATCATGGCCAAGGGGGAGGACGGTCACGCAACGATGTTCCTCGCCGACATGGACACGCCGGGTATCGAGATCGTCCGGGCAATGGACAGTTTGGACAGCGCCTTCGCCGGCGGCCACGCGGTGATGCGTTTCACCAACGTCCGCGTGCCCGCCAGCGATATTTTGGGCGAGCCTGGGAAAGGCTTTCGTTACGCCCAGGTCCGGTTAGCTCCTGCTCGGTTGACACACTGCATGCGGTGGCTGGGTGCCGCCCGTCGAGCGCATCAGATTGCCACGGATTATGCGCTGAAGCGCGAAGTGTTCGGCCAAAAATTGATCGGGCACGAGGGCGTTGGCTTCATGCTGGCCGACAACGAAATGGATATCCGGATGAGCCGGCTGTCGATTTTGCACACTGCCTGGCTGCTGGATCAAGGCGAACGCGGCGGCACCGAATCGTCGATGTCGAAAGTGTTCGTGTCGGAGGCGGTCTGGCGCGTGGTCGATCGTTGCGTCCAGGTGCTGGGTGGCCAGGGCGTCACCGGCGAAACTTTGGTTGCCCGCATCTTCAACGAAGTTCGCGGTTTCCGCATCTACGACGGCCCGTCCGAAGTGCATCGCTGGAGCCTGGCGCAACGCATTGCCCGCAACGGAGCCAACTGGTGAGCGATTTCGACCTGACCGGAAAAATCTGCATCGTTACCGGCGCCGGACGGGGGATCGGGCGGGGCATGGCGGAGGGCCTCGCCCGCCACGGTGCCACGGTGGTGTTGTCCGGAAGAACCCGGTCCACACTGGAAGAAGCCGCCGCCGCGATCGGTGACAAGGCGATCGTGGTGACGGCGGATGTGTCCAAGGAATCTGAGGTCCTGGCCCTGCGCGATGCGGTGCTGGAACAATTCGGCCGCATCGATGTGTTGGTGAACAATGCTGGTGTGAACGCGATCTTCAAGGGCATCGAACGCACAACGTTGCAAGAGTGGCAGGAGATGATCGATGTCAACCTGACCGGCGTCTTCCTGTGCTGCAAGCATCTGGGCGGTGCGATCGGGGCAGGCGGGTCGGTGATCAATGTCAGTTCGGTCGCGGGCCATGGCGGATTGCCCAGGTCAGTGCCGTATTGCGCCTCGAAAGGCGGCGTCGAAATGCTGACCAAGGCGCTGGCACTGGACTGGGCGAAGCGTAACGTTCGCGTCAACACGCTGGCGCCGGGTTGGGTCGATACCGATCTGACTCACGGCTTGCTGGAGCACGACGTCCACGGCAAACGCCTGCTGGACCGCACGCCGCTCGGACGGTTCGCCACGCCGAAGGATATGGCGGGCGGCGTGGTGTTCCTGGCCAGCGATGCTTCGGCGTTCATGACCGGGCAGAGCCTTGTCATCGATGGCGGTTGGGGGGCGGAGTAACGAATCCCACCCACAGACCCCCGGTGTGACGGCGATGCCGTCCTATACTGTCGGTTTCCACTTGCCTTCGACAGATTCAGCCTCGTCATCGCCCGGCCACGGCGGCATCGTGACGGCGACGGCGGCAAGCGGCTGACCGCCGATGCAGCGGAACTGGAACACGACCCCAACCGGGATCGTCAGGCAGGTTCCGGCCGACAACGATACGACCTCCCCATTCCGTCCATCAGCCGACCGCCACATCTCGCCCGCCCCGGACAGCACATACCAGATTTCCTCGACCGTCCGGTGGCGAACCGCCCGGGAAACCTGCCCGGCCGGCAGCAGAAAATGCGCCATGCTGCCTCCGGCGACGGACAACAGGATCCGTACCTCCGACCCATCCGGCGCCAGCACAGTCCGATCCAGTGGTAACGCCATGGTTGAACCCGTCTGCATAACCCGCCCGTCCTGTGATCACCGCCCCAACTAAACGCCAAAACCGTCCAAGGCCAAGCTACCGCGCCACTCGAAGCTGCTAGACTACGCCGCATGGAAGCCCACGCCATCGACACCTCGATCTATAAAGAAGCCCTCGTCGTGCTCGGCGCAGCCGGCGTCGTCATCCCGCTGTTCCACCGCCTGCGAGTCAGTTCCGTCCTTGGCTTCATGCTCGTCGGCGTCGTCGTTGGCCCGTTCGGCATCGCCTCGTTCGCGCCGCATCTGCCGTGGCTCTCCGTTATTACCCTGGGCGAGCCGGACTCGATCGCGCCCATCGCCGACCTCGGGGTCGCGCTGCTGCTGTTCATGATCGGCCTGGAACTGTCGTTCGAGCGTTTGTGGCTGATGCGCCGGCTGGTGTTCGGTCTGGGCAGCCTGCAGGTCGTCCTCAGCGCCGCCGGCCTCGCTGCCGCCACGATTGCGCTTGGCTACACCTGGAACACTGCCATCGTCATCGGCCTGGCCCTGGCGATGTCCTCAACCGCCGTGGCGATCCAGGTCCTGGCCGAGGAAAAGCGCCTCAATACCCCGACCGGCCGCACCGCCTTCGCGATCCTGTTGTTCCAGGACCTCGCTGTCGTCCCCATCCTGTTCGCTGTCGGCGCGCTCGGTCCCGCCAATCACGCGGGCAAAGCGGTTGGGATCGGCCTTGCCATCGGCCAGGCCGTCCTCGCGGTCGCCGCCGTCGTTTCTCTCGGCCGGCTGGTGCTGCGCCCTTTGTTCCGCAGCGTCGCACGCACCCACAGCGCGGAGCTGTTCGTGGCCGCCTGCCTGCTGGTGGTGATCTCCACCGGCCTCGCCACCGCCGCCGCCGGCTTGTCGATGCCGTTGGGCGCGATGATCGGCGGACTGCTGCTCGCCGGCACGGAATATCGCCGTCAGGTCGAAGTCACGATCGAGCCGTTCAAAGGCTTGTTCGTCGGCGTGTTCCTGATCTCGATCGGCATGAGCCTCGATATCCGGACCGCGGGTGCCCACCCGCTGCTGGTGTTCGGCGGGTCAGGGGCGGTGATCCTGCTGAAGCTGCTGATCATCGCCCCGGCTGTCCGAACCTTCGGGGCGACCTGGACCTCCGGCCTGCAAACCGGCCTGCTGCTGGGGCCGGGCGGCGAGTTCGGCTTCGTCATCGTTTCGGTTGCAATAGCCGAGCACTTGTTGGCGCCGGATGTGGCGGGGATCGTGCTGTTCATTACGGCTTTGACGATGGCAACCATACCATTGCTTTCGAAGCTCGGAAATACCGCCCGCCTGTTGCCGCAAACGCAGGTGGACCCCGCCTTGCTGGTTCCGGACACTTCCGACGCTCTGCCCAGGGTGATCATCGCCGGCTTCGGGCGGGTCGGCCAGACGGTCGCCGCGATGCTGGAGACCCACAAAGTTCCCTACGTCGCCATCGACAGCGACCCGAGGCGCGTCGCGACCGAAAGACAAAAAGGCAAACCCGTCTATTTCGGCGACATTACGCGGATTGAGCTGCTCCGTCGCGTGCATCTGGGTTCGGCCCGTGCCCTGGTCGTGACCCTGGACGATACCGCCGCCGCCGACACGCTGGTGGCGGGTGCGAGAGCTGAACGGGCAGACCTGCTGATTGTCGCCCGCGCCCGCGATGCCAACCACGCGGCGCATTTGTATCGCATCGGGGCCTCCGACGCGGTGCCCGAAACGATCGAGGCCAGCCTGCAACTGTCGGAAGCGGTGCTGGTCGATGTCGGTGTGGCGATGGGGCCGGTAATCGCCTCTATTCACGGCAAGCGTGCGGAGATGCAGGCGGCGATCAAAGCCATGGCACCGGATGCCGACATTCGCAGTCTCGGGCGCCGGCGGCTGCGCGACAGGTTGTAGCCGAGGGCTGCTCCGCCAGGTGGGTTGGCCGGTCGAAAAGAACCCCCGATGGCGCGGTGCCATCGGGGGGGCGTCATCAGGTGATGGAGTGGGCCAACAATCCGGTCAGGTTCGCGGTCGTGGCCCCGTCGATCATGGCGAGACCGACGGTGCTGCTGCCTGAAGCGATCGAAAGCACCGCGCCTTTCGCCGAATCGGTCACCGTCAGGTAGTTCGACAGCGTCGAAGCCGCGCCATTCCAGGTGGTGGCCGCCAAGGCCGTGCGTAGATCCAACGTGTCACCACCGGTCAGGATGTTGTTGGTGAACGTGTCGTATCCCTTACCCGCAGCGGCCAGCACGTATCCGTTGTTGCTTCCGGTATCGGTGATGGAGTCCTTTCCTCCGGACAGCGACACGATGTCGTTCGACCCGCTGATGAAGACCATGTGGGCTCCGGCCGTCGCCACGACCTCAATGCCGCTGGCGCTGATCGTGGCACTCGTTTGCGACTGCGCAATGGTCGTCGTCGGCGGCAACGGGCTGGTCGCGGTGCCGCTGGACCAGGCGGCGGTCGGACTGGTCTTGTCGAACCACTGGCCGCTGCCGTTCTCCTGCCAGACCGCCCCTTTGACGTACGCCAGTTCGGTGACGTTGGCTGTCGTGAGGTCGGCCGTGCCGTTCATCGCAACCCGGTTACCCGCGGTAATCGTCCACTGGTTGCCGCTGGCGTCGGTGATCGCCGCTGTTGTGCGGGCCATCACCACCGTATCGTTGGGAGACGATGTGACTGTGGCAGGCGGTGTGATAACTGGCGGTGTGATAACCGGCGGAGTGGTAACCGGCGGCGTGGCGGGCAGCGGACTGGTCGCGGTCCCACCTGTCCAACCGGCGGCCGGACTGGTTTCTCCCCACCAAAGGCCACTGGCGTTCTCCTGCCAGATGGTCCCGTTGACGATGGCCAGTTCGGTCACATTGGCCGTCGTCGCATCAGCCGTGCCGTTGACCGCCACCTGAGCACCGGAGGTGATGGTCCACTTATTACCGGCGGCATCGGTGATGGCCGCGGTTGAGCCCGCCAGGACAATGGTGTCATTGGCGGACGGTATGACGGTGACCGGCGGTGGGGTCACTGGCGGCGTGGTTACCGGTGGTGTCGGGGCCGGCAGCGGGCTTGTCGCGGTCCCAGCGGTCCAACCCGCGGTCGGGCTGGTCTTCCCATACCAAAGACCGCTGGCGTTCTCCTGCCAGATGGTCCCGTTGACGATGGCCAGTTCGGTGACACCGGAGGTCGTGGTGTCGGCCGTGCCGTTCACCCCGACCTGCCCGCCCGAGGTGATCGTCCATACGTTGCCGGCGGCATCGACGAGCGACTTGGTCGAACCTGCCATGACGACGGTGTCATTGGCGGAAGGATTACCGGCCGGTGCGCCCGGTGGTGTGGTCACGGGTGGTGTGGTTACCGGAGGCTTTTGAGCCGGGTTAACCGTGAACGAACCGGCCACTTCCTGCCCAAAAGATGTCAGATTGCCTGATCCATCGGTCAGATTGTCGTTCTGCCCGGAGTCCCAGCCCCAGGCGACGCCTCCCGATGTCTCGCTGGCCTGCTGCACGGCCGTCAAGACCTGACTTCCGTTCGCGTCGGTCGATGAGCCGTTCGTGGATGGGCCATACTCGCCGATAATGACGGGCACCGCGCCGCTGGCGCTGATCATGGTCTGCGACCCTTGGACAAGCGAGGCCAGAGACGCATTCACGGTCGACTGGTTGGTACTGTAGCTCGAATCCCAGCCATAGAAATGGGCATCGGCGACAATGTTCGTCATCGACGTATAAACGCTCGGGTCCATACCCTGGCTTGAAATACTCGATCCCGGGTAGCCGCCGCCCGGCACTTCCATCATAATCGTGCTGGTGTTGCCGGTGCCTCTGATCGCGTTATAGGTCGCCTGTTCCCAGGCAGACAATCCGCCTGCGGGCGGCTCGTTGTTCGTGCCGAACCAGACATAGGGATTGGACTTGTAGGCGCTCGCCACCGACGCATACCAGTTCGACTCATTCGTCAGTTGCTGGCCGGTGAAGGCGCTGCCACTGCCGCCGCCCGCGTTGGAGCCGGTGCTGTTGGTATGGTCTTCCAACTCGACCACCACACCCGCAGCCGACATGGTCTGGATGAACGACGCATAGGCGGATGGTGACTGGTAGCTGTAGACATTCAGTCGAACAAAATTGAGGCCAGGAAAATCCGCCAGGATTTGAGAGGCGTTGCCCATCTGGCTATCGTAAACATTAATGCCTTGCGCCCGGAATACGTTGCCGTTGGGGTCGATGATCTGACCGTTTACCGTCTGAAATTGACCATTGCCGCTCATGAAGGCTCCCGAAAAAGTGATGTCCGGGGAAGGTCTTTTCACGAGGACGTGATCACAGTCAAAGCGATTTGGGCCGAGTGTCGGTGGCCGATCGACTGCGTTACGGGCTATGTCATAACGCTATTGCGGTTCATTGTTTGCCTTTCACTGCGTTAATGTCGGATTATAGGGAATTTTTGTTTAAATATTGCAATTAAAATCGACATAAATGCGCGCAATTGCGAGTATGCGCAATTTCATTATAAAAAAGTTATTGTATTGAAATAGCTTCATAACCTGTATATTTCTGTCTCTTCGGATCACGGAAGTGTCCGCCCTGCGTGGAACTGCCTTTCCGGTTGCGAGTCCGTTCGGAATTCCAGGCCGGCGCTGCTGGGCCGCGCCGGACTTTCCCTCGGTATTTGCGGATCGGGGACGCATGCATGACAAGCCGCCCAACCAGCCGAGCCGCTTTCGTCGCCGGGCACCACGTAGCCGGTGTGGACCTTTGATACCGGCAGATGGCGACAAACCGCGACGATCCCGCCAACGCGCACGCAATGGTTCGGCCACGGCCGAACTGTCCCGGCCTGCGTATGTCGGCAATCCGGCCTATACTCGCGGACCATGAGCGACATCACACGCATGGCCTCGATCGCCGCATTGCTCGGTGATCCGGCCCGAGCCAATATTTTGACGGCGCTGATGGATGGGCGGGCGTTGACGGCGAAGGAACTGGCGTTCGCCGCGCATGTCTCGCCGCAGACCACCAGCGGGCATCTGGCCCGGCTGACGGACGCCGATCTGCTGACCGTGGAGAAACAGGGGCGGCACCGCTATTTCCGTCTGGCCTCACCACTGGTCGGGCAGATGCTGGAAGGCGTCATGGCGGTCGCCGGTCCGGAGCCGGGACGAACCACGGCATGGCGCGGGGGCGACGCCCTCCGCACCGCCCGCACCTGCTACGACCATTTGGCCGGCCGGCTCGGTGTTGCGCTGGCCGACTCGCTAACCGCCGCCGGCCATGTCGCGCTGTCGCCCGACGGCGGCGAGGTCACCGATCGTGGCCATGCGTTCCTGTGCGACTTCGGTGCAGTACCGCTGGCCGGCAAGCGCATCTTCTGCCGTCCGTGCCTGGACTGGAGCGAGCGCCGCCCGCACATCGCCGGTCGTCTGGGGGCGGCTTTGGCTTCACGCTGCCTGGAGTTGGCCTGGATCGCGCGTCAACGCGACTCGCGCGCGGTCAGCATCACCGCAGCGGGGGCGCACGGTTTCGCCGAACGCTTCGGCATACATATAGATGGGTAATTGGGGGGCTTCTGTTGCCCGGTGCCCCCCGAACCGCGCCTATCGCTTATGCAGCGACGGCGAGCGCCTGATTGTCATTGGCACTTGTGATTTGACCCGATAACGGCGGAATCATGCCGGGCAAAAGAAGAGTCTTTACCACGCGTGTCGAGCCTGTTTCGCCCCCATATGTCCCGCTGTTCCGGGATGAATGGTGGAGGCGCCGGGCACTGCCCCCGGGTCCACAACGATTATTCCACGCTCCGTTTATCGCCATAGTCAGCAAGCTGACGACATCTATGTAGGCTGACCGGCCGGCATGTTCAAGCACCATTCCTGATTGAGCCTTGTTCATGGACATGTCACAGTCCCGTTGGTAGAAGCCGCGTGTTTCCGGCATCCCGACCGGTTCGGCATTTCTATCGGCGGCCCTGCTCATGAAGATCGTAGCCTGCAACAGCAATCGTCCCCTCGCGGAGGCTGTCGCCCGCATCCTCGGCCTGTCGCTGACCAAGGCCTCCATACGGCGTTTCGCTGACATGGAAGTGTTCGTCGAGATCCAGGAAAATGTGCGCGGCGAGGACGTTTTCGTCGTCCAGCCGACCTCGTTCCCGGCCAATGACAATCTGATGGAGCTGCTGATCACGCTGGATGCGCTGCGCCGCGCCTCCGCCCGCCGCATCACTGCCGTTATTCCCTATTACGGATACGCCCGTCAGGACCGCAAATCGGCCGGACGCACGCCGATCTCCGCCAAGCTGGTGGCGAATCTGATCACCGAAGCCGGCGCCAACCGCGTCCTGACCATGGACCTGCATGCCGGCCAGATTCAGGGCTTCTTCGACATCCCGGTGGACAATCTGCCGGCCGCGCCGCTGTTCAGCCGCGATATCGAGGAACTCTATAAGGGCCGCGACATCATGATCGTATCGCCCGATGTTGGCGGTGTGGTCCGCGCCCGGGCGATCGCCACGCGATTGAACTGCGACCTGGCCATCATCGATAAGCGTCGCGAGCGGGCCGGCCATTCCGAGGTCATGAACATCATCGGCGACGTGGTCGGCCGCGACTGCATCCTGGTCGATGACCTTGTCGATTCGGGTGGCACCCACTGCAACGCCGCCGACGCGCTGATCAAGCGCGGTGCCCGGTCGGCCAGCGCCTATGTCACGCACGGCGTGCTGTCCGGTGCGGCCATTTCCCGCATCGCGTCCTCGCCGATCGAGATGATGACGATCACCGACTCGATCCTGGCCACGGACGAAGTTAAGCGCTGCGACAATATCCGCGAACTGACCATTGCCCCGCTGTTGGCCGAGGCGATGCGCCGGATCAGCGACGAAAGTTCGGTCAGCTCGCTGTTCGACTGACCTGATGGGGGGCGGGAGGCCGCCCTCGTCATGGCGGGCGGGCCGTTCGTCACGCGCGTGCCTCTGGACGAAGCCGGCGCGAACCGGCATGGTCGGTAACAATCGATCGGCCGCAAACAGCGCTTGTTTGTTGGCGGATACGCTACATCTACGTGTGAACGACCAGGAACCACGCTCAATGGACCACATCATCGGCCAGGCCCCGCCGGCTGCCGGACCCGCCGCAAATATGGCCAACATGATCGTCGATGGCGATCAGAAGACCTTTATGCAGGACGTGATCGAGGCCTCGCGCACGATCCCGGTCATCGTCGATTTTTGGGCGACCTGGTGCGGTCCGTGCAAGCAACTCACCCCGACTTTGGAGAAGGTGACCAAAGCCGCCGGTGGCCGCGTCAAACTGGTCAAGATCGACATCGACGCCAATCAGCAACTGGTGCGTCAGCTTACGCAGCTTGGCCTGCCCATGCAGTCCGTCCCGACCGTCGCCGCGTTCTGGCAGGGACAGATCGCCGATGTGTTCCAGGGCGCGCAGCCGGAGTCGGAAGTGAAGCGTTTCGTCGAGGCGCTGTTGAAAGCCTCCGGCGGCACCATGCCCACCGCCGACCTGCTGGCAGCGGCGAAAGCGGCGCTGGATGAAGGCGATGCGCAGCAGGCCGGTGAACTGTTCAGCGCGCTGCTCGGCGAGGAACCCGAGAACGGCGACGCCTGGGGCGGCCTGATTCGGGCGCTGATGGCCATGGGCCAGGAAGACGCGGCGGAAGACGCGCTGGCGCAGGTTCCGGAAAAGATCACCGATCACGCCGAGGTTTCGGGTGCCCGCAGCGCGCTGACGCTGGCGCGTGAAGGCCGAGCGGCGAAAGATCAGATGCAGTCGCTGCAGGACCGGCTGGCGGCGGACCCGGCGGATCATCAGGCTCGGTACGATCTGGCGACGGCCTTGAACGCGATGAACGAACATGAGCAGGCGGCCGAAGCCCTGCTGGAAATCATCCGCCGTGCCCGCACCTGGAATGAAGGCGCCGCTCGGTTGCAGCTTCTGAAATTCTTTGAGGCCTGGGGTTCCGACGATCCCGCGACCTCGGCGGCCCGCCGGCGCTTGTCGGCATTGTTGTTTAGCTAGATGGCCGCGTTTCACCCACGGCTGGAGAGTTTGCCGTCCGAATTCGGGATCTTCCCGCTGGACGGCGCGCTGCTGCTGCCGCGGGGGAAGCTGCCGCTGAACATTTTCGAAGCGCGTTATCTGGCGCTGACGCTGGACTCGCTGGCCGCCGGCCGGATGTTCGGCATGATCCAGCCCGATCCGCATGCGGCGGAACGCGGCGGAGAGCCGGGGCTCTATAAAATCGGCTGCCTTGGGCGGTTGTCGTCGTTCAGCGAAACCGACGATGGACGGTTGCTGATCACATTGAGCGGCCTGGTCCGGTTTACCGTTGCCGCCGAACTTGCCCCACATGCGGGGTACAGGCGTGTGCGCGGCGACTTTTCCGCCTTCGCCAGCGATCTGGAGCCAACGCGTCCGCCGATCGAGATCGAGCGTGACAAAATCCTGACGGCCTTGCGGGCCTATTTCAGCCGCCGCAACGTCGAGGCGAATTGGGATGCCATACGCGGCCTGTCCGACGACTCGCTGATCGTCACCCTGGCGATGGCGTGCCCGTTCGAGCCGGTGGAAAAGCAGGCGCTGCTGGAAGCCCCGACCGATTCGGATCGCGCCGCGACCTTGCTGGCGTTGCTGCAAATGGGCGCGGCCGGCCCGGATCTGCCCTCCGGTCATTCGGTCAGTTAGGAAATTCCATGTCCGAACCAGACATCTTGTCACCGTCCGTCGATCCCCGCCTGTTGGAGGTCCTGGTCTGTCCGCTGACCAAGACCGCGCTGGAATACGATCGCGCGGCCAATGAGCTGATCAGCCGCAAGGCCGGCCTCGCTTTCCCGATTCGCGACGGCATCCCGATCATGCTGCCGGAAGAAGCCCGGACGCTGGAGGATTAATGGCGGTCCCCACGGAAATCCGTCTGGACCGCGCGACCCGCGTGCTTCATGTGTCATTCGACGATGGAACCCAATACGCCCTCCCAGCCGAATACCTGCGCGTGGAAAGCCCGAGTGCCGAGGTCCAGGGTCATAACCCCGGGCAGAAGCAAACGGTCGCTGGGCGGCGGCATGTTGGTATTATCGCGATCGAACCGGTTGGCCACTACGCCGTCCGGCTGGTGTTCGACGACCTGCACGATTCCGGAATTTTCTCCTGGGACTATCTGGCCGAACTCGGACGCGAGCAGGACAAGCGGTGGGCCGGATACCTGGATGCGCTCGCCTCGCGCGGACTGTCGCGGGAGCCAGGGTAGGCGACGGATCAGCCCGGACGGCCGGGCATAATGGCGCCTCGCGCCCGCCGTCTGAGTGAGGCCGATCAGGAGTTGTGGGCCAGTTACGCCCAAAAATTGGCCCCGTTGCGGGGGCGAGTCGCGAAACGTCAAGCCGAACCGGCGCCTAAAAAGGTGGCTCCGGTCGAACCGGACCCGGTGGCTCCGGTGCTGCATGTGCCGGCGGTGGTGGCCAAGCCGCGCATGAAGACCACGGCTTTGGCCGTCGGCACCCAGCCGGGCGGCATCGACAAGGCGACCTGGCATCGCTTCCAATCCGGCAAACTGCTGACCGCGCGGAGATTGGACCTGCACGGGATGACGGCGCAGCGGGCCTTTCAGGCGCTGGTGCCATTTCTGCGCACTGCCCATGCCGAACAGGTCCGGTGCGTCGAGGTCATCACCGGGCGAGGCAGTGGCGAAACCGGTGGGGTCATTCGGCGCGAGTTCCCGCATTGGCTCAATCTGCCGGAGATCCGGCCGCTGATCCTGGGGGCGGCACATCCGCATGCGCTCAATCATGGCTCTGTCCGCCTGATTTTGCGGCGCATCCGGTGACGCCATTCGGTGTTCGGGTGCGAGCCTTGCGCGCCGATCGCGGGGTTACCTTGAAGGATCTGGCCGCATCGCTGCAAATTTCAGCGGCGTATTTGTCGGCCCTGGAACACGGCAAGCGCGGGTCTCCCAGCGCCGGTCTGGTGCACCAGGTGAATGAGTATTTCGGGTTGATCTGGGATGAGGCGGACGATCTGTCCCGACTCGCGCGATTGTCCAATCCCCGGGTGACGGTCAATACCGCCGGGCTGACTCCGGAGCAGACCGCGCTGGCCAACCGGCTGGCGCAGACGATCCATCGATTGCCGCCGGAGACCATCGCCACATTGCATGCGGTGTTGGACACGACGGCGTCCCAGCCAAAACCACGCTTGCGGCGATTGGCAGCTTCGCGGGCAGGGGGGCGGACAGGATAGAACGGGTTTCCCCGGATCAACGCCGGGGGCGGGAACAGGGGCCGTGGATCACGACCCCTGCCGGTTTCTATGCCGCGAGCGGCTGCACCATCGCTTCGATTTCGGCGCCGAAGCGGGCTTGCGCCATCGCCAGATCGTAGGCGGTCTGTAGTCCCAGCCAGAATTGCGGGCTGGTGCGGAAGCAGCGGGCGAGACGCAGCGCGAGATCCGAGGTCACCGGCTCTTGATCCGCGATCAACGGGGTGATCTGGCAAGCCGCGACGCCCAAAGCCCGGGCCAAACCGGATGCATCGAGGTGCATCGGTTCCATGTATTCTTCCCGCAACACCCGGCCGGGGTGCATTCGGCGTTTCATGCTTGCCATTTTTCGAAACCCTTGGGTTTTCTATGACGCGGAACATCACGGCGACTCATGGCAGCAAAATGGCAAAATTCGCCTTATTGTGAGGTGACCCGATTTTATTTCACGGCTCCGGCCGAACGTTGCCGCAGCAGGTAGCGCTGGCGCCCTTCCAGGACCAATTCGCGCCGCTGATTGTGGATCGTGCTTTTGAATCCGACGACCCCGGTGGTGCGGTTGGGTGTCAGTTCGTCGATCTCCAGGGCTGGATAGATCGTGTCGCCGGCGAACACCGGCTTCAGGAAGCGACTCGACTGCTCAATGAAGCCGACCAGTGACTCTTCCACGCAATAGGGGAACAACCCGGCGCCGGGGGCCGTCTGGATCAGTGATTGCAGGCCGTGCGCCAGCAAACCCGGCATGCCGCGTGCCTTGCAGTACTCCACATCGTAGTGGACCGGGTGGTTATCACCGCTGGCCGCCTGGAACGCCAGGAACACCGCCTCGGTCATGGTCCGACTCGGCAGCACAAAGCGTTCGCCGATCCGAAAATCCTCGAACCAGCGCTGTTCGGGGACCATGCGATGCTGCGTGGGATCGAATGCGGTCATACGAGCGGCCGCATATTCTGGCTCATCATTGTCATGGCGGACGAGGGCCCACCATCCACGTCTTTTCGAGGGCGGGACAGCAAGGCGCGGATGGCAGGCCTTTGTCTGCCATGACGGGATTGGGCGGTTCGGTTAAGACTTACGCCTGTTGGCATCATATCGCGCCCGCCGCCCGCATCGTGGCGATCCGTTCGGCGGTGAAGCCGATCGCGGACAGCACTTCATCGGTATGCTGGCCAACCGAGGGCACATCGCCCATCGGGGCCTCCTGATCGGTGAATTCGAACGGCGGCAATAGCGCGCGCACCGGGCCGGCCGGCGTGTTGACCTGCCGCCATTTGTCGCGGGCTTCGAATTGCACATGGTTCCAGACGTCGATCGGTTCGTTCAGCCTACCGTTGGCGATGCCGGCGTTGTCCAGCATCGCCGCGGCCTCCACCGATGTCATGTCGCTGAAGACGCTTTCGATCAGTGCCGTCAATGCCGGCCGGTTCTCCCGTCGCGCCGCTTGCGAGGCGAACCGTGGATCGGTCTGAATCTCCGGTCGCCCGAGCACCTTGGCGCAGAACACGGCCCATTCGCGCTCATTTTGCAGGCCGATGATGATCTGCCCGTCCTTCGTCCTATGCGCCCCGTATGGAGCAATCGCCGGATGCGTGGTCGGGACGCGCGGCGGCGGCGAGCCTGCGTAGGCGTGGCGCAACATCGGATACGTCATCCATTCACCCAGCGCGTCCAGCATGGCGATCTTGACGTTGGCACCCTCACCGGTCCGCCCGCGCCGCAACAAGGCGCCCAGAATGCCGGTCAGCGCGTACATGCCGGTCGAGATATCCGCGATCGAGATGCCCACGCGGGACGGTTCCGCCTCTGACCCGGTCACGCTGATCAGCCCCGACTCGGCCTGGATCAGCAGATCGTAGGCCTTCTTCTGCACGAATGGCCCGCTTTCGCCGTAACCGGAGATGTCGCACACCACCAGCTTCGGGTTGGCCGGTTTCAGCGCCTCGTAGGTCAGGCCAAGCCGAGCGGCGGCGCCGGGGGCGAGGTTTTGGACCAGGACGTCGGCGCCGGCGATCAGCGAGTCCAACGCCGCCCGCGCATCCGTGTGCTTGACGTCCAGCGTGACGCTGCGTTTGCCGCGGTTCAGCCAGATGAAGTGGCTGCACATGCCGTTGACATACTCGTCGTAGGCGCGGGCGAAGTCGCCGTCGCCCGGCCGTTCGATCTTGATCACGTCGGCGCCGAGGTCCGCCAGATGCCGCGTACACAGCGGCGCGGCGACAGCGTGTTCCAGCGCGATCACGCGCATGCCTTCCATCGGACGCATTCCGGTCGTTCCCCTTGCCGTTTCGTTGGGGAGAGCAAAGCGCCGGGGCGTGGTGGTTGTCAAAACCGGTGCGGGTCAGACGTGCGGTGTTTTCTTCTTCAGGCCGCCGCGTAGGGTCTGATTTGCAACGCTTCGGCAGGCATCTCGGCCCGCGCCCGCTTCAGGTCGTGGATGGCCTGCAGGTTCAGCCAGTAGTCCGGCGTGGTCCCGACCGCCTGGCCGAGGCGGATCGCCATCTGAGCGGTGACCGACCGCTCGCCGTTCATGATTCCGGTGACGGCATTGTGTGGGACGTGGATGTGTTCGGCGAATTTGCGGGCGCTCAGGCCCGGGGCCTCGAGTTCGTCGCGCAGGAAACTGCCGGGATGGATTGGGGGAGGTTGTCGATCGGATAGGCCATGGTCCTGGTCCTGTTGGATTCAATATGCGCACACGACAGGCGGATTGAAGCGGTCGTGAGACCATTCGTTTCGTCATGGCTCGGATTGTCCGGGCCACCTGCGGCGGCACCGTCCGGGCATCCCCGGGCAATATCGGCTTTCAGTTGATCCCATGTTCGACGAGCCAGCGCCGGCACGTCGAGTCCCTCGATCGGCGTTTTGGTCACAAGGTCACGGCTACGTTTCGAGGCAGCCTGGCGTTTGGCCGCGCCGATATCGTGCTGCATGGACTCAACGTCGCCAAAATCGATGCGCGCCTATACGACGCGATTCATGCCGATTCAAATAAACGCACCGTCAGCCCTCATCCCGGTGAATGGCCGTCCGGTGCTGTGCGATGTCCGATCCGGGCGCGTCCGGCACGCCGCCCCCGGTCAGCAACTGGTTCGCCATGCCGCGCAACGTCGCCGCTTGCAGGATCGCGGCCTCGCGTTCCCCGGGCGGAATTTCGGACAGGTGGCCTTCGATCTCCGCGGCCTCACTGACCAACACGATGGCCATTATCTCCCGCCGACGTTTGTCCGTTACTTCGCCGGCAGGTTCCGGCGCCGCGGCGCTCGCCTCGGGCTGCCGCGAGGCGCGAAAACCGGCCATGGTCTGCGCCGCCAGCATCCGATCCGTCGCCTCGTCCGCCAGCGCGCCGCTTTCATCATCCATCGGCGCGCCGGTCGCCCCGGCGTGTGCGGGTTCGGCGGCCATAGTCACGGTTTCGGCGTCCTGTAGCCCATCGGAGAAACACAGCGCTTCGCCGTCGTCCTCGCTGAGTGTCCGCCGGTTCTGTTCGGCGGAGCGCGTGCACGCGTTGGCGTTGTTACGCAGCTTTAGTGCCATGGAGACCGGCAGGTCCTCACCGAACGACAGGCTGAGCGAACTCAGGGCCGCGAGGCCATACGCGGTGATCAGCGCGATCGCGATCAGGTCCGGCAGGTCTTGTGGCCGGAGTGAATTGACCGTCCCGATCGCCGCCGCCCGGGCCAGGCGGATGTCGCCGCCGGTGATGCCCAGGAACATCGGCGCGAGCAGCGCGACGATCAGGTTCATCACGGTTTGCGCCGGGTGGCGGATGACCGCGATCACCGGGTTGGGGAAGGTGGAGGTCTGAGACATGCCGCGCGCCCTTGCTGTTGCAGGGGCAATATTATCCTATGTTGTGCGGATTGGCAAGATTTAATTCCTACGTTAGGGTGATTGAGGTGGTCAGATGAAAGCCCATTACCGAGCCTGGGGGCGACAGCCCCTGCTGTTGGAGGTGCGGGGGCGCTTGCCCCTGTAGCTACAGACAGCTTTGGCCGTGGTTTCCCTACCGATTTCCCTGTGTAGGATCTGGCCCCCCCCTCGCGAAGGAACCCCAGCATCGCGTCTCTGAAATCAGCGAACCGCTCGTAGCATCGATTGTGGGTGATGTGCTTGTGCATCAGCTCCCATAATCGCTCGATCGGGTTGAGTCGGGGCAGTACGCGGGAACGAAGTGCGGTTTTATCCGGCATTTGGGCCGTGCCAGCCACGCCTGCGCCAGCTTTGCGTGGTGGTACCTGACATTATCCAGAATTAGGTGAAGCCGGCGCTTGCCGGGATACATCGCCTCGATCGCCGTCAGCAGCATGATCGTACAGATCGAATGTTCAGACGCTGCCGGCCGAGGACAGCAACAAACGCAGCCATGGACTGACCCGGAAGAGGGCGATCAACGACCGCGCCCTCAGAGGTGCCGCCGTTATAGATCTGATGTTGGAACGAGGCTGCACTTCCGGACGCACCAGCCGAGATCAGACCGGGATGAACTTTACCTTGCGGCCATCGACTCCCAGCGCGATCCGCCCTTGTTTCAGGCGTAGGGCGTCATCTCCGAAAACCACCTTCCGCCAGCCGTGCGACGCCGGGACGTCGGGACTGTCTTCCAGCGCCAAACGGTCGATGTCATCCGAACTGGCGACCAGCCGCGGGGCGACGTTGTGCTGTTCGGCTTTCGCGGCGAGCAGCACCTTCAGCAACGACACCAGCGCCGCGGACGGCCGGGCGTTATCGCGCGCTTGCGGGGCGGCCGGCAGATCCGCGTCCGAGACTCGGCGGGCGGCGGCCAGCACGTCCAGCAACGCGGTACCCGAACGACCATCCGCGAAACCTTTTGTGATCCCCCGAACCCTGGCCAGCGCGTCCGGATCGGCCGGCGACGTAGCGGCGATTTCCAGCAGCGCCTCGTCCTTGATCAGGCGCTGGCGAGGAATATTGATGCGTTGCGCCTCTTTCTCCCGCCAGGCCGCGACTTCCTTTAGGATATAAAGCAGCCGCCGGTTGGTGGTGCGCGGCCGCAGCCGTTCCCACGCCGTTTCCGGATCGCCGCGATAGGTGGCGGGATTGTTCAGGATCGCCATTTCCTCATTCACCCAACTCAGGCGGCCTTCCTGCTCCAGGCGGCGGCTGAGGCGCAGATAGACATCGCGGAGCCAGGTCACGTCGGCGGCGGCATAGGTGATCTGGGCCGCGGACAGGGGACGAGCGGACCAGTCGCTGAACCGATGCGACTTGTCGATGCTGCCGCCGGTGAGGCTGGAGACCAATGCGTCGTAGCCAACCTGATCGCCGAACCCGGCGACCATCGCCGCGACCTGGGTGTCGAACATCGGCTGTGGGACATCGTCGAACAGCAGGACAAAGATCTCGATGTCCTGGCGGGCGGCGTGGAACACTTTCATCACGGCCCGATCGGCGAACAGGACGCCGAGCGCGGCGAGGTCGATGCCCTCGGCCTGCGCGTCGATGACGGCAACCTCGTGCTCACCGGCGATCTGCACCAGGCACAGTTCGGGCCAGTAGGTGCGTTCGCGCATGAACTCGGTATCGACCGTGACGAAGGTCTCGGCATGCATGCCCTGGCAGAGCGCATTCAACGCTTCGGTGGTGGTGATCAGGACGGGCGGGGAGAATTCGGTGCGGGACGGTTTGGCCATGCGGGGCTTCTACACGGGTGCGTGCGAAAGGCCAAAAAAAGACGCACACCGCGAGTCGGAAAGGCCCGGAAACTCCAAGGGACCCATGAAGGGTCCCTTGGCGACGCTGCCATGATCTGGCGCATACTGACTCCCGTCACCGGGCAGCGGTCACTCATTACTGAGGCCGAGGCAGTATATAACCGACGCCGGCCAAGAACACAAGAAAATACTGCTCATACTCATGTATGCGACGCCTCCTCGCCATCCGGTGAACCCTCCTTGGGCGCGTTGGCCAGTGCCCGCAGCATGAGCCTGACGACCCCGTCGAAATCGACTGGCTTCATTCGCGGCGAACCGCCGTCCATCTGAAGCAACCGAGCGCAGGAGACCGAATAGATGTGGTTGCAGACCGCCCAACTGTCGATCCCGGGTCTGCGCGGATTTGGATTCTCCGTCAGCTTGTACGCCCATTTGTTATCTCGCTGGAGCTTGGTCGTCAGCGGCACGACCGTCACCGGGCCTTCCAGGCTGCTGTCCCGCGATACCACGACGACCGGACGATTTTTATAAAACTCCGGCCGCAGCGCATCCGCCCAGAAATTGCACCAATAAACGGCACGCAGTTTCGGCGCGGATGCCAACCGGACTCGTCCGGCAGGTGCGGCTGGTTCGTTGTCCGGCTCTCGAACAGAAGCCGGTCTGGCGAGCGTCAAGGTTCCCGTCCGGTTCGGATCATGGCCTGCCGGTCGTTCTGTCGGGTTGGCCAGTGGATGTCGCATGGATGCCCGCCGCCGTGGTGGTTACGATCCGCCAGACCTTTCCACCATTTGGGTTAAGGAATCGTAAACGCGCGACCGATTCCCGTTCGCCGTCCCTGTTGCAGCGGAACCCGATCGCGGCTATGAACAATCCATGTCCAACGGCACGCCCTTTGCGATACTGACCGATGACGCTGTTGCGTCCGGTTTTGCGCGCCCCCGGGACCTCCCCCTGTCCGGCCTGCTCCTCCTCCTTCGACTTAGCCGCCCCTGAGCGCTTCGCCGGGTTGTTGAAACGCCGGCTCGCTCAGGGGAACCCCTGAGGCTAATGTCGCGTCATCTTGAGGAACACTCCAATGAGCATCACCCATCCCAGCTTCGGCAAGCTGGACGACGACCGCATCATCATCTTCGACACCACCCTGCGCGATGGCGAGCAGTCGCCCGGCTTCTCCATGAACCTGGATGAAAAAATCCGCATGGCCGAGGCGCTGACCGAACTGGGCATCGACGTGATGGAGGCCGGGTTCCCGATCGCCTCCCCCGGTGATTACGAAAGTGTCAAGGCCATCGCCGAAACCATCGGCCAGCGGGACGACAGCCCGGTGATCTGCGGCCTGGCCCGGTCCGGGCGAGAGGACATAATGCGGGCCGGCGACGCGGTGCGGGCGGCTAAGCGCAAGCGCATCCACAGCTTCATCTCCACCAGCCCGCTGCATATGAAGTTCAAGCTGCGGATGGAGCCCGAGGAAGTCCTGCAAGCCGTCTCCGACAGCGTCGAGCTGGCTCGGTCCTTCACCGACGACGTGGAATGGTCGGCCGAGGACGGCACCCGCACCGACCCCGACTTCCTGTGCCGTTGTGTGGAGGCCGCGATCAAAGCCGGTGCTACCACGATCAACATACCCGACACCGTTGGCTACGCTGTCCCGGAAGACATGATTCGGATATTCGAGATGGTGCTCAACCGGGTGCCGGGCGCGGACAAGATCATCCTGTCCACGCATAACCACAACGATCTGGGTCTGGCTGTCGCCAACACCCTGGCCGCGATCAAGGCCGGTGTGCGTCAGGTAGAGGCAACGATCAACGGCATCGGCGAACGTGCCGGCAATGCCGCGCTGGAAGAAACCGTGATGGCAATCCGGACTCGCCAGGACGCGGTACCGTTCAGGAACAACATCAAGACCCCGAACCTGCTGCGGGTGTCGAAGATGCTGGCGGCGATCACCGGGTTCGACGTGCAGCCAAACAAGGCCATCGTCGGCCGCAACGCCTTCGCGCATGAGGCCGGCATTCACCAGGACGGTGTCCTGAAACACGCCGGGACCTATGAGATCATGCTGCCCGAGAGCGTCGGCTGGCAGAAATCCAGCTTGGTGATGGGCAAGCACTCCGGCCGGGCGGCGTTCCGCGATAAGCTGAAGACGATGGGATATACGATCGGCGACAACAAGTTGAACGACGCCTTCCGCCGCTTCAAGGATCTCGCCGACCGCAAGAAGGTGGTGTTCGACGAGGACATCGTCGCCCTGGTCGATGACGAAGTGATGCGCGACCACGAGCGGGTCCGATTCGTTTCGCTGGATCTGTATGCCGGTTCGAAAAAGCCAGCTCGGGCGGAACTGGAACTGGAGGTCGATGGCGTTGTGCAATCCGCCGCGGCCACCGGCAACGGGCCGGTCGATGCGACGTTCAATGCGATTCAGGCGATCTTCCCGCATACCGCGAACCTGGTGCTGTTCTCGGTCGGCGCAGTGACCGAAGGCACCGACGCTCAGGCCAAGACAACGGTGCGGCTGGAGGAAAACGGCAAGATGGTCGATGGCCAAGGCGCGGACGCCGACACGATCGTGTCGGCGGCTCGGGCGTATATCCACGCGCTGAACAAGCTGATGGTGAAGCGGCTGCGGACGGAACCGGCGGCGCTGTCCGCCTGACATCGTTACCCCACCGTCATGGCCCGGCTCGTCCGGGCCACCTTTATCGGCATGTCGCGGCATTTATTGCCCGGACATGCCGATCCATTGGAGACTAACGGTTTGAAGGCCGATCCGCTCAACCTTGAGCGGTCACCTTAGTTGTAGCCCCAAAAGCCGCTGGCGCCGGTCGTAGGCCGGTTGCTGAGTCCATAGCTGGTGCCAGAGGTCGATACGCCCGCGACCGGCGCGGAATCCGGCGTTTCATTAGCAGGGGTAGCGGGCGCGGCATGCGTTCCGGGGCCGGTGATGCCATAGGAACGGGGATCGCCGGAACAAGCGGCGAGGGCAATCAGCAAACCGAGGGTCAGGATCGTGCGCATGGCACGACATTGCGCCACGAACACTCCAGCTGTCCATCGGGTTTCAACGGTGGAATCAACTTTCCCGGTTATCTCGTGCCGCCAGTGAACCATTTCGTCCGTGCGCCCGTATTGAAGACAGGCCGCCAAGCCCGACGGCCGTCACACCGAGGCTCGATCCGTGCGCCCTGCCCTGACCGCCCTGCTTCTAGCCGCCGGCCTGGTGACCGCCGGCCTCGTGACCGCGTATCATCGCAAGTCCGAGCCCGCCGCCTCGATCGGCACCGGTCCCGCGTTCGACCCGGTCGCGTTTTTCAGCGGCCACACGCACTCGACCGGGGTGATCGAAGGCCGCTCCGGCGCGCCGACCGAACGGATCGCGACCGACAGCCACGGAGATACGGATGGGGCCGATCGGCTGACCATGGTGCAAACGCTATCGTTCCAGGATGGCAGGACGCAGCAACGCGACTGGACGCTGTGGCGCACGGGTCCGAACCAATTCGCCGCGACCGCGAATGACATGGTGGGCACGGCGAAAGGCGAGGCACAAGGCGGATTGTTTCGTTGGCAATGGGTCTGGGCTCGGTCTCCCGGTAACTGGCTGATGAACGTAACAATGAACCAATGGATGTACCGGATGGACGACGGTTCGGTGACGATCCGCACGACGGTCAGCAAATTCGGCTTTATCGTTGCGGAGGTGACTGAGCAGTTCGTTCGTGGCGACGCTGGCGCTATTCCATTGAGGCAAGATGCTGGCACCTGAGCACTAACGGTTACAGGTAATTTCTCGGCCCAACCGCTGACCAATCGGCGTCCATCATAGTCTTGACGTCCCATGCTCACTTGGATATTTTCAAATTAAGAAGAAATTTCCATGCATCCCGAGAGCAGCCAAGACTTCGCTATCCCCCCAGCCCTCGCCGTCCAGGTCAAGGCCGTCGCGGAGGCTCAACATCGCCAGCCACTGGGCGTGCTAAGCGACGCGCTGGAGCAGTATCTGGAATCATGGCGCTCAATGACCCTTCGTGCGACTATGCATCGCTCCCCAATTGAGGCCGCCGCCCGGATGCGACGATCGCGTTCAGGAAACGTCCTACCCGATAACATCATTATTCACGATCTGATGACCAACGGCCGCGCGTGAGCGATTTCGTTCTCGATAACTCGGTCACAATGCGCTGGTGCTTTGACAATGGAGCGCATGCCTAGGCCGACACAATCCTTCACACGCTTGAAACGGAACAAGGTGCGGCGTTCGTGCCGCTGCTGTGGCGCTATGAGGTAAGCGCCGTTTTATCCCGCGCGCAAAACAAGGGTCTTTTGACTGCGCGCAAGGCTACGGAATTTCTGGAAGATATTGCTGCGTTGACGATCATCGTTGACATGGACGGCGCCAACCGTATCTTGAGCGACGTTCACCGAGTTGCCACGCGGTATCGGCTGACGTTCTACGACGCTTCATATCTGGAATTGGCACTGCGCACAAATTTACCGCTCGCGACGCTTGATGCGGAATTGCTGAATGCGTGCACGTCCGCAGGCGTTACGACACTATAAATAATCGTAACAAATTCGTGATCGTCAGAACGTACTGGCGCAGGGCCACAGTGGTGTCGCGAGAATATCGGTACACGCACCGTGGACAAGCGTCCGAATGAACGAACAGAAATTCCCGCTTACCCCCGCATGAACGCATTCAGCCCCGGCGTCGGCAGCGTCTCGTCCAGATAATCGAACGTGCCGTGTTCCGTGACCTCCTTCGCGGCGTTCACCAAACCTGTCATCGCCGCACGATACAACGATGTCGCCAGACTGACGCGCTTCACTCCGGCCCCGGACAACACGGCCACAGTAAACGACTTCCCCTTGATCCCCGCCATGAAGTTGAACGGCCGTGACAGTGCCGAACAGACCGCGTGCACCGCATCGATGTCCGGCAGCCCCGGAGCCATCAGAACGTCGGCTCCGGCCGCCTCATACGCCAGCAGGCGATGGATCGTGTCATCCAGGTCCGGATTGCCACGCAGGAAGTTTTCCGCGCGCGCCGTCAGGGTGAACGGAAACAGCACCGACCGAGCGGCTTCGACAGACGCGGCGATGCGGTCCCTGGCGTGGGAAACCTCGAATAACGGATGCGCCGAATCGCCTGTCGCATCCTCGATAGACGCCCCGACCAGACCGATTTCCGCCGCCAGCCGGATCGTTTCCGCCGCCGTTTCCGGCAGGTCACCGAATCCTTTTTCCAGATCGGCCGACACCGGCAGTCCAGTGGCCTCAACGATCGCCCGGCAATGCGCCAGCGCCTCGTCCCGCGTCACCATGCCGTCGCGGCGCCCGAGCACGCCCGCACAGGCGCCGCTGGAGGTCGCCAGGGCGGAGAAACCCAGCGCGGTCAGGATCCTCGCGGATCCGGCGTCCCAGGCATTGGCGATGACAAACGTTTCGGGCGCATCGTGCAGCGCACGAAAGCGTTCGGCTTTTTCAGCTTGGCTGGACATTATTTGGCTGCCTTTCGTTCGTTCAGGACCTCATCTGTGTGTTCACCCAACCGAGGCGCCGCTCGGCGGATCGATCCGGGTGTATCGGATAGTTTCACCGTCACGCCCAGCGTGTGGAACGGGCCGGTGACGGGGTGGTTGGTTTCGACGACCATCTCACGCGAGAGGATTTGCGGGTCGGTGAAGACCTCATCGTAATACAAAACCGGACCGGCCGGGATGCCAATCTTTTCCAAAGCTGCAAGCCAATGGGCCGACGTTTCCAGACGCAACGGTTCAGCCAGTAAATCCACCAACGCGCTGTTGTTCTTCACCCGTTCGGCGATACTGGCGAAACGAGGATCGGCAACCAACCCGGGCAGCCCGACAATTTCGCAAAACTGGGCAAAGAATTTTTGCTGCGACGCGCCCACCGTGATGTAGCCGTCCGCGGTCTGAAAGCACTGGTAAGGCGAACTGCCGCGATGCGCCTGACCAATCCGTTCCGGCCGCGTGCCGGTCGCGAAGTAATGCGCGGATTCATAGACCGCCAGTGATGTTGCGGCCTCCAGCAGCGAGGTTTCCACATGCTGCCCCTCACCGGTGCAATGCCGCGCCTCCACCGCGGCCAGCACCCCGAACGCCAGGAACATGCCGGCGGTGACGTCGGAGATCGCGATCGGCAAACGGTGCGGCGGCCCATCGGCGGGACCATTCGTGCTCATCAGGCCCGACATCGCCTGCGTCACCAGATCGAAGCCGCCGCGCGAACTATACGGGCCGGTCTGACCAAACCCGGAAATCGAGGCCAGGATCAGCCGTTTGTTGCGCCGATGCAGCGCCGTCCAACCCAGCCCCAATCGATCGAGCACACCCGGCCGGAAATTCTCCACCAGGATATCGGCGCGGTCGATCAACCCAAGCAGCGCTTCCTTGTCGGCCGCCTGCTTCAAATCCATCACGACGGATCGCTTGTTGCGGTTCCAGGTCATGAACGGCGCGCTCTCGCCATTGACGAACGGCGGCATATTGCGGGCGGAATCACCCTTTGGCGGCTCGATCTTGATGACCTCGGCGCCGTGATCGGCCAGCAGCATTGCGCAGTATGGGCCGGACAGGTGGCTGGTCAGATCCAGCACCAGAAGGTGATCGAGCGCGCCGGCCATTGGGTTTCCTCCGTTCTTGTGGGACGATCATGCCACAGTGCGGGAAATTCTCCACCCTCACCCCCGTTCGATGCAAACCCGAGGTGATACCAAGCGATCTCTTACGCCGGCTGATGTGACTGGCACCCGATTTTCCCAACACACGGCACCTGGAGACACTGCATGGACGCGAACGGAAAACCGGCACCCAAGCCCATTGAGCCATCCTCTGCCGACCGGCCTGTCACCGCCGCTGGCGCGTTGGCCGCGCTTGGCATTGTTTACGGCGACCTTGGAACAAGCCCATTATACACCTACCAGGCCATCGTCGGCACCGTCGGCGGCCACCCGTCTGCCGAAGATGCGCTCGGTCTTCTGTCGCTCGTCGTCTGGGCGCTCATCATTACGGTATCAATCAAATACTGCGTCTTCGTGTTGCGGGCGGACAATCATGGCGAGGGCGGCATTCTTGCACTGATGGCGCTGGTGACCGGCCGAGCGGGACGCGGGACGGGCACGTTGATCGTCGCCGCCCTGTTCGGGGCAGCTTTGATCTATGGCGACGGCATCATCACTCCGGCAATCTCTGTCTTGAGCGCTCTGGAAGGCATCAATGTCGTTACAGAGATCTTCAAACCCTACGTTGTGCCAGCAGCCCTGGTCGTGCTGGTCGGATTGTTCACCGCCCAGATGAAGGGCACCGCCAGCATCGGCCGTGTGTTCGGACCTGTCATGCTGCTGTGGTTCGTGGTCATCGCGATCCTGGGACTGTCCGGCGTGGTGCGCCGGCCGGAGGTGCTGTTCGCCCTCAATCCATTGCATGCGATCCGGTTCGTCCTCGCCCACGGCTTACACACCTTCGTGGTACTCGGCGGCGTCTTCCTGGCGATCACCGGCGGCGAGGCGCTCTACGCCGACATGGGGCATTTCGGCCGCAATCCGATTCGGTCGTCCTGGTACACTGTCGTGCTGCCCGGCCTGCTGCTGTGTTACGCCGGACAAACCGCTTTGATACTGGAAAACCCCGGCCTCGACGGCAATCCATTCTTCAAACTGGCGCCGGTCTGGGCGGTGATCCCGTTGGTCGTGTTGGCAACGTTTGCCACCATTATCGCCAGCCAGTCCATCATCACCGGAGCATTCTCCCTGACCCGTCAGGCGATGCAGCTTGGGTGGTTTCCGGGACTCAACATCCGCCAGACGTCCGATCAGGAATACGGCCAGATTTACGTGCCGGTCGTGAACTGGACGATGATGGTTTGCACGCTGTTCCTGACGGTCAGCTTCGGCAGTTCCGATCGTCTCGCGGGGGCGTACGGTACCGCTGTCTCCACCACGATGCTGTTGACGACGGCTTTGCTGTTCAACGCCATGCGCGACGTGTGGCGCTGGCCGACGGCGGTCGCGTTACTGGTCAGTGGCGCGTTCCTGTTGATCGACCTTGCTTTCTTCGGCGCGAATTTGTTGAAAATCCGTGAGGGCGGCTGGATACCGCTGCTGCTGGGGGTCCTGATCTTCCTTGTCATGACGACGTGGCGGCGCGGAATGGACGCGCTGAGGCGGTCGTTGGTGCAAAAACCGGAAGCCATCGGCGAATTTCTGGCTGAAATAGCGTCAGGGCAGATCGCACGCGTGCCCGGGACGGCCGTATTCCTCAGCCGCAGTGAAACCGCCGTCCCGCCCGTGATGGTCCGCCATGTGGCCCAAATCAAGGCGCTCCAGGAAGTCGTGGTCAGCCTGACCGTGAAATTCGAGGCTTATCCACGCGTTTCGCTGGAGAAGCGGGCAGAGGTCGAGAAGTTGGCCGAGGGCTTCTGGCACGTGACACTCCATTTCGGATTTATCGAGATGCCGAACGTGGCTGCGGCGCTGGCCTGTGCCCGGGACAAAGGCTGCCCGCTGAACCTGGACGACGCGGTCTATTTCGCCTCGCATGACGAGGTGGTGCGCAGCGCCCATCCACCCAGGTTGCCGGCGTGGCGACGGATGCTGTTCGCGATGATGTACCGTAATGCGGTGCGCGCGCCCGACCGGTTCGATCTGCCGGCCGACAAGTTCCTGGAGGTGGGACGGCAGATCGCATTGTAGTCGGCTTGCCGGTATCCCGTCGGTGATATAGCACAAACGGACGGGAAAAAGAGGAAACCGACAATGATCCACCGGCGACATGTGCTGGCGGGCGGGGCGGCTGCGGTCGTCCTGCCGATGCGGGCGCGGGCAGACGCTGTCGTGCGCTTCGGGTCGGTCGGCGGGCTGACTGACGCGGGATTGTACCTGGCGGAGGATCAGGGGTATTTCGCCAAGTCTGGTCTGAGCGTGAAGATGCTGCGCATGCCAAGCGCTCCGGCCTTGCTGACGGCTTTGGCGACCGGACAGTTGGATGTGGCCGGAATTTCGGTCACGCCGGGCTTGTTCAGCGCGATCACCCAGGGTGTGCAGATCCGGATTGTTGGGGACAAGCAAAGCGTTCGGCCGGGGTTTTCGGCCACGCGGCTGGTGGTTCGTGCCGGTTTCCCGGCCGGGACCGAGGCGCAACAGGTCGCCGCGCTAAAAGGCAAACCCGTCGCGATCTCCTCCAAGGCGGCATCCGTCGCCATGGTGTTACGAAACTATCTGGCCGGCTTCGGGATGAATTTGGCGGATGTGCACGTTGTCGAATTGCCCTATCCCAGCATGGTTCCCGCGCTCGGCAGCGGCGCGGTCGAGGCGGCGATCGTGTTGGAGCCGTTCCTGTCGCAGGCCATTCAAATGGGGATCGCGCAGCCGCTGAATGACCTGGCCGCTGCGTCAGGCGGAACGGCAACCGAAGGCAGCACAAGCGTTCCTTTGGTTTACAGCGAAGTCTTCGCCAGGGATCAATCCACCGCCCAGGGCTTCATGGATGCGTATCTGCAAGGCGTTCGTCTCTACAACGACGCCTTCCTGCGTGGCATCGATAAAGACAAGATCATTGGCATTCTCGCAACCAAGGTAAAATTGGACGAGGCGATCATCCGCAACGGCTTTCCGGCGGGTCTGGACCCGAACGGCAAGGTCAGCCTGGCGTTCCTGGAACAATGCCAGGACTTCTTCATTCAGCAACATTACTTGCAGGCGCCGATCGACCTGAAACTACTGGTCGATCCGTCCTTCGCCGCTGCCTCCGTCACCCGCCTCGGGAAATATACGCTCGGATGACCCGCGAACGGGCGCTACGGATCGCCGGTCTGCGCAAGGTGTTTATCACCCGCCGGAACGCGGTGGTGGAGGCGATTGCCGGCGTGTCTCTGGACGTTGGCAAGGGCGAGGTCGTTGCGATCCTGGGACCGAGCGGCTGCGGCAAGTCCAGTTTGTTACGTATTTTGGCGGGGTTGGACGAGGACTACGAAGGCGACATCGACTGGTCGCTGGCTGGCAAGCTGCCCGACCGTTTGCTGGGCGCGACGGTGTTCCAGGGTGATTCGACCATGCCCTGGCTGACCGTCGAACGGAATTTACGGATCGGGCTGTCGGGCTTGGCACTGACTACGGCGGTCGCCGAGGAACGGATCGCGCGGAACCTGGCTCTGGTTGGCCTGTCGGCGTTTCGGCGGGCATATCCGCATGAATTGTCAGGCGGGATGCGGCAACGGGTGTCAATCGCCCGAGCGCTGGCGACCGATCCGCTGTTGCTGCTGATGGATGAGCCATTGGCGGCACTGGATGCACAAACCCGGATTGTTATGCAGCAAGAACTGATCGGCATCTGGCAGCGGACGCATTCCACCGTCGTATACGTGACGCACGACATCGCGGAGGCTGTGACGCTGGCGGACACGGTGGTCGTCATGACCAGCCGTCCCGGGCGGATCAAAGCGGTGCGTTCGGTTCCGTTTAGCCGGGATCGGGATGTGATCGCCATGCGTCGAGAACCCGCGTTTCGCGAGCTGGAAGCCGACCTGTGGACGATGGTGACGGAGGAGGTTGGTGACAGCCTGATCGCGCATGCATGATTCCGCGGAAGCCATGGCACAGCGCAGTTTGGTCCGTCGACGCAACCAGATGGTGGCGCGTTACGCGCTGGGCGTCGCTTGTCCGTTGGTATTGCTGGCGATCTGGCAGATTCTGGACCTGACGGGCGCGATCGACCAGCGGTTCTTCCCACCACCGACACGGGTTTTTTCCGATGGGATTGGCATTCTGGCTGATACGGAACAGCGTGGTCAGTTGTTGTCCGATACGGTGATGACACTGCGGCGGTTGGGCATCGGGTATACGATTGGCGCGTTTTCGGGTGTGGCGATGGGCATGGCGATGGCGCTGTACGCTCCATTGCGATACGCGTTCAGTCCGGTTGTGTACGGGACCTTTCCAATGCCGAAAATCGCCATTTTCCCGCTGTTGATCGCGTTGATCGGCATCGGTGAGGGCAGCAAGATCGCGCTGGTTATCATGGGCGTTTTCTACATGACGTGTATCAATACACTCAGCGGCGTGCTGCATGCCAATCCGATCCATCGTGATGTCATCCGAGCATTTCGGATTCCGCGGCTGACCGGTTGGCTGCATGTGGTACTGCCGTCAGCGATGCCGGCGATCGTGACGGGATTGAAACTGGGTCTGGGGCAGGCGCTGATCCTGGTCGTCTCGGCGGAGTTCGTGTCGTCTGACGATGGCATCGGTCATTACATCTGGGATTCCTGGCAGGTATTGGCGATCCCGCGCATGTTCGTGGGATTGGCCGTTGTGACCTGCATCGGCGGCGTAGCCGTGTTGCTGGGGTCGGTGGCGGAACGGCGGCTGGTGCCTTGGGCTAGTCATTAGGGGAACAACGATGAAGGTTGCAATTGTTGGGGCCGGCATCGGCGGACTTGCCGCCGCCGCGTGCCTACGGCGGGTTGGCATTGATGTTACCATCTATGAACAGGCCCAGCGATTTGCCCGCGTCGGTGCCGGCATCCAGCAAAGCCCCAACGCGGTTCGCGTGCTGCGCCGGCTGGGGTTGGAAGATCGTTTAAGGGCCATCGCGTTTCAGCCGGCCTCGGCGCTAAACCGCCAGTCAGACACTGGAGAATTGTTGTGGGAACGCGCCATGGGCGCGGCCAGTGAGGAACGCTACGGCGCGCCCTATCTGGTGCTGCAACGCGCCGATTTGCACGCGGTGCTGGCCTCGGCGGTGCCGGAAGAGATTATCCAGCGCGGGCGCAAGCTGGTTGGATTGGAGCAGACTGGCTCGACCGTACGACTGGACTTTGCCGATGGGAAGCATGCCGAGGCGCACGCGGTGATTGGTGCCGATGGGGTTCATTCGGTGGTGCGGGAGACGCTGTTCGGCGCGGAACGGCCTGAATTTACCGGGCGCGTGGCCTATCGCACGGTGTTTCCGGCGGCGCTGCTGAACGGTGCGGCGATCGACGATCAGGCGAAATGGTGGGGGCCGGATCGGCACATCGTCATTTATTACGTCAACCCGCAACGATCGGAACTTTACTTCGTCACCAGCACGCCGGAACCGGATTTTACCCGGGAGTCCTGGTCCAGCACGGGCGATATGGCTTTGCTGCGCGACGCCTACTGCGATTTCCATCCGAGCGTTCGTTCGGTGTTGGCGGCAGCACCGTCGGCCCATAAATGGGCGTTGGTGGTGCGCGATCCGCTGCCCCGTTGGACGGATGGCAACATCGCTTTGTTGGGGGATTCCTGCCACCCGATGACGCCCTATATGGCGCAGGGCGCCGGCACCTCAATCGAGGACGCGGCTGTTCTGTCGCGTTGCCTGGACGGCGTCGATCCGGACGGTGTCGCGGAAGCGCTGCGGCGGTACGAGGCGACGCGGAAACCCCGGACATCGGAAATCCAGGGATTGTCGCGCGCTAACGACATGAACCGATTCAAAGCAGCGAACGAAATGGTTTACGGCTATGACGCCTGGACCGTGCCTCTTGCGTGAACCCCGGCATCTGTAAAACTGCCGCCAACGATAAAACAGGAAGCGGCAATGGAATTTGGCTGGTACGTGGAGTTCCACCGGCAGGTGGAGCAACAATCGGATGCCGATGCGTTTGCTCAGGGGCTGGATCAGGTGTCGCTTGCCGAAGAGTGGGGCCTGGATGCCATCTGGTTGGCCGAAATCCATCAGCAGGCCGCTCGGTCGGTTTTGAGCGCGCCGCTGACCGTCGCCGCTGCCATCGCGGCCCGCACCAGCCGCATCAAGATCGGCACCGCCGTGCAGGTGCTGCCGCTAACCCATCCGCTGCGGCTGGCCGAGGAAACCGCCACCCTCGATCAGATCAGCCGCGGGCGGCTGCTGATGGGCGTCGGACGCAGCGGCAATCCGGCTGCTTACGCCGCCTACGGCGTGCCGTATTCCGAAAGCCGCGAACGGTTCTTCGAAACGCTGGAGGTGCTGAAGCTGGCCTGGTCACAGCCCAGTTTTTCGTTCCACGGCAAGTATCACCATTTTAACGAGGCGCGCGCCGTGCCGCGGCCATTCCAGCGTCCGTATCCGCCGATCCGCATTGCCGGCGCCAGCGAGGACACGTTTCCGGTTCTCGGGCGTCTCGGTTATCCGCTGTTCGTCGCGGTGCGCAGTGGTTCGTTGTCGGGTCTGGCACCCGATCTGAAGGCGTATCGAGAGGCGTATCAGGCGGCCGGTCATCCCGGCAGCGGCGAGGTCTATTTGCGGGTCAGCATGCACCTGGCCGACACGGATGCGCAGGCACGAGCCGAGGCCGAACCGAGTGTCATGGCGGGCTACCAGAAGCTTATCACGCAGTTGGAAGGCTCCCCTAACGCGCGGCGACGCGCGGAACTGGCGGATGTTCTGTCGCTGACGTATGGCGACGTGCTGCGTGACAAGGTGATTGTCGGCGGGCCGGAGTATGTAGCCGAACGGTTAAAGGAGTTGGATGCGGAACTTCAGATCGACGGTATCCTGGCGGAATTGAATTTCGGGGCGGGCATTCCGCCGGACATGATGATGCGGTCGTTGCGATTGCTGTGCCAGGAGGTGAAGCCGAGGTTCATGTAGTCGATTCGTTTCGTTATGACCCGGCGTTTCCAAACCAGTATCACGTTCAGCGATGGGCAGGGAACATTTTTCCCGGGACGAGGCTTTATTGTCTCCGTCATGACCGGGCTTGGCCTGGCCACCCGGGACTTCCTATACCCGCCAAGCAAAGTCCCGGGTGAGCGGGCCAAGCCCGGTCATGACCAATGGGCAAATCCTCCCGGCTCAGCACCTTTAAGCTGGCGCATATGCGGACAAGTACTGTCAAAACGTATGGCAGCGAAATCAACCTGGCACCGATTGCCGCTTACGCCGCGATCGGCTCCCCGAACGGCACCCAGGCCTTGCCGTCGAACCGTTGCAGGCGCAACCGTTTGATCCCGAGGTAATCCGTCGCCGTGGTCTTGTAACGGATACCGGCCTGGAACATCGGCAACTGGATATCCAGGTTGGCCGCCTGCTTCATGATGTTCTCGCGCGACAAATCATTGCCGCATTGCTTGAACACCTGGATACCGGTCTGTGCCGCACAGTAACCATAGACATTATTAATATCGGCGAGATCGGACCCCGGCATGTGCTTTTGCATGAACGCGAACCAGTCCTGATAGCCCGGATCGTCTTTCCATTGCGGATCGGACGGGTCCTTCATGTAAGCACCCGTAATCAGCCCAACCGCCTTGTCCAGTCCGGCCGGTGCCAGGCCTGACGAGACCGAGGCCCCGACAGTAGCGATCATATACAACGGGTCCCACCCCAGATCCCGCACCTTTCGCAGCGTCATCGCATTGAATTTCGGAATACCGCCAACGAACAGGGCATCGGCACCCGACGCATGCAGGGCCACGACCTGCGAATCAACGGTCGGATCAGTCGGCTCATAGCTGTTGGTCGCCACCAGTTGGCCGATCTTGTCACCGAGACCGTCCTTGAAGCCTTTCAGGAAATCCTTGCCGGAATCATCGTTTTGATAGAGCACCGCGATCCTGGCGGCAGGCTTGGTTTCCAGGATATGGCGCGCGTAAACCCGACCCTCGATCTGATAACTGACCTGCCAGCCGATCGTCCATGGGTAGTTCTGCGGATCGCCGAACTGCGTGGCACCAGAGGCAATGAAAATCTGCGGCACCTTTTTGGCGTTCAGATATTTGCGGGTTGCCGTCGCGCAGGGGGTGCCGAGTTGCTGGAAGATGCAGGATACACCTTCTTCCTCCACCAGTTTGCGGGTCTGCTCGACGGTTTTCGGCGGGCTGTAGCCATCGTCCAGTGACAACAGCTTGATCTTGCGACCGTTGATGCCGCCCTGGCTGTTGATCATGTCGATATACGCGACCTCCACCTTGCCGATCGGAGCATAGCTGGACGCCGGCCCGGAATACGGCATGGTCTGGCCGATCAGCAGTTCGGTGTCGGTCACACCGGGCGCCTGTTTCGTCTGCGCCAATGCAGGCATGGCAAGCGCAGAGCCGGCCAGAGTCAAAGCGCGGCGGCGGGTCAGGATCGGCATCGTTACTTAGACCTTTCGTTCATAGCGATTCATGCGCAGCACAAGCAGGTCGCGCAGCCGGGGCCGCATGCGTTCTGTCCAGGGCGTATTCGTGGCGGCAGCCCAGGCGTCCGAACGCGACACGCCAACGTCTCGCAGGTGATATAGCGACAGATAACGCCGCTCTGATTCGGTATCGGTCGCGCGATAACGCCGTCCCGACAGAACGCCCGGAACGGTCAGAAGCCCGGGCAGGTGTTCGTTATCATACCAATCGTTGAACTCGGCTTCCGAATCGGGATCGGGGGTCATCGACGCCACCAGCAACGCCCCGGCGCCGGCGGCGGCCACCGCGTCCCCGGGAACGAGCTGCTCGCCCTCAAACCGCATGATGCGGCCGCACATCGCCGTGACGCGCTTGGTCCAGACCGACTGGTTTTCCCCGCCGACCGCACAATACGCCGGGCTTTGCAGCACGCCGACTGTGTCCAGATCATAGGTCGCGACGTGGATGGTCGTGTTCGTGTCGTCGATCCAGCGTTCGGCATTCAGGAAGCCGGGGACGCGCAGACGCTCCGGCACATGTTCCTTGTCGTACCAGTCATGAAACTCATCCGCATGCGCGGTCGAGAAATCAAATGCCATAAATAACAGGCCCTTGGCCATGCTCCCCTCCGGTCTTTTTGTCGTTGCCTTCAGTGTGCACGCGATGGGCCGCCGTTGCCAGCCCGCCGCGTTTGCGGCATGCATGATGCACCAGCACAAATGCCCCACGTGTCCCATGGAGACCGCACCACATGGCCTTTCTGACCGAACCGGAGCCGGAACGCGGCGCCAAAGTTGAGATGATGCCAGGCGTCAACCGGATCGTTGCCAACAACCCCGGGCCGATGACGTATTTCGGGACCAACACTTATCTTATCGATACGCCGGACGGATTGGCCGTGCTTGACCCGGGTCCCGAAGGGCACCCCGAACATATCGAGGCGATCCTGCGCCATACCAGCGGCAAGATCGCGTCGATTCTGGTCAGCCACACGCATCACGATCATGTCGGAGCCGTTCCGGCGTTGCAGGCGGCCACAGGCGCGCCGACAGTCGGCTTTCGCAAAAGCGGCATTGAATCGTTCGATCCGGACATCAAGCTGGATCACGGCGATACCTTCGCCGGCATGGTGGCGCTGCACACACCCGGCCACGCCTCCGATCATCTGTGCTTCGCGCTGTCGGCACAAAACGGCGATAAGATTTTGTTCAGCGCCGATCATGTGATGTCGTGGTCAACCAGCATCGTCAGTCCCCCCGGTGGCGACATGCGCGATTACTTCGCCAGCCTGAATCTGTTACTGACCCGCGACGATGACGTGTACTTGCCCGGCCACGGCCCCGCCTTGCACAACCCGCGCGACCTGGTGCGTGCGATGCTGACGCACCGTGTGATCCGCGAGCAAGCCATCGCCCGGAAGCTGAGCGACGGCTCGTTCGATACTTACACGATCATGGACGCACTGTATTCCCAACTGAACCCGCGCCTGCGCAAGGCGGCGGAGCGCAACGTGCTGGCGCATCTGCTGAAGATGGAAATCGAGGGCAAAGCCCTGCGCGAAGGGGAGCTTTGGCGGGCGGCCTGAAGCGCCCCCACCGCCGGCAACAAAATGTGCGAAGCGAAACAATGAAGTTCCGCTTCGCAACGTGCATCAAGCCTTGATCAGCGGGCAACCACCATCAGCCATCGGACGCCACGCGTCAGCAGGTGCTATCGTGGCCGCTTTATTGCAGAAATCGTATTTCGACTTCGCCTCGGAAACCGGCTTCACCTGCCACAGATACATCGTGTGCATCACCCGCCCGTCCTGACGGATCTCCACATTATCGTTGTAGAAATCGTTGACCCGCGTCGCCTTCATCTTGGCAACGACCGCGTCGGCGTCGGTCGATCCCGCCGCCTGGACCGCCTTCAACCAATGCGTCGTCGCGCAATAGCTGCCGGCATGCAGAACGCCCGGCACCATGCCGCCCATCCTGTCGCTCCACCGCTTCGACCAGATGCGGGTCTTCTCCGTCATGTCCCAGTAGAACGAGTCGGTGTAGTTCAGGCCCTCGGCTGCTTTCTGTCCCATCGCATTCACGTCGCTGATCTGCATCAGCAGAGTTGCCAGCTTGGCTCCGCCTTTTGTAAGACCGAACTCGGCAGCCTGCTTGACGCAGTTTTGCGTGTCGGTGCCGGCATTCGCAAGGCCGATCACCTTGGCGCCCGACGCCTGCGCCTGCACCAGATACGACGAGAAATCCGCGGTCCCCAAAGGTGCCCGAATCGCACCCAGCACCTTGCCGCCGGCGGCCTTGACCGCGTCCATCGTGTCGCGCTCCAGCGCGTAACCGAACGCATAGTCGGCGGTGATGAAGAACCAGGTGTCGCCGCCCGCCTTGGTCAGCGCGTTGCCGGTGCCATGCGCCAGCGCGTAGGTATCGTAAGAAAAATGCACGCCATACGCCGAACACTGCTTGCCCGTCATGTCCGACGTCGCCGGGCCGGTAATCAGATAAATCTTCTTCTTTTCCCGGCAGACCTGCTGGATCGCCAGACCCGAGGAACTCGCCGCGCCGTCAGCCAAGACATCAACGCCGGTATCGTCGATCCATTGGCGCGCGATCGACGTGGACACATCCGGTTTATTCTGATCGTCCGCCTGCATGATCTCGATCGGCCGGCCCAGCACAGACCCACCGAAATCGGCAATCGCGAGTTCGGTGGCGACATGGTTGCCGATACCGCCGACGTCGCGGTACGGGCCGCTCATGTCAGATAGCAGGCCGATCTTCACCGGCTTGGACGAGCTTTGCGCCCGGATCAATCCTGGACGGGCCAACGGGGCGGCAGCCAGGCCACCAAGCAAAATACGACGCGACAGTCTCGACATGAACGATAGTCTCCAACCCGGATTGAACGCGTGCGCTTGATCTGTGGCGCCGCGCCTTGTAGCGAAACAACACCATTTGCTGTTCCCGGGGAAACTTACCATGCCAATGATGCCAGGAAAGACCGCGCTGCTCGAATTATTGAAGCAGGAGGGGGTGCGGATGATGTTCGGCAACCCTGGCACCACCGAATTGCCGTTAATGGACGCGCTGGCGGCGGAGCACGAGCTTCGCTACGTCCTGGCCTTGCAGGAAGCCCCCGCCATGGGCATGGCGGACGGGTATGCCCAGGCATCCGGCCAGTGTGCGGTGATCAACCTGCATGCGGCGCCCGGCCTCGGGAACGCGCTGGGGATGCTGTATGACGCGCAGAAGGCCAACTCCCCCATCCTGGTGACGGCCGGACAGCACGAGCAACGCTTCAACTTCACCGAACCCCTGCTGATGGGCGATCTGCCCACCATCGCTCGGCCTTTCGTGAAATGGTCGGATGAGGTGCGCCGGTTGGAAGACCTGCCCCGGGCGATCCACCGAGCGGTCAAGACGGCGCTGGCGCCGCCGATGGGGCCGGTTTTTCTGTCCTTGCCCGGCGACATCCTGACCGACAGCGCAGACATCGATCTCGGCTCGCCCAGCCGGGTGGCGACCGGAATACGCGGCGACATTTCCGCCATTGGACAGGCGGCTTCGGTCATCGCGCGGGCCAAAAGCCCGGTAATCGTGGCGGGAGACTGTGTGCCTCAGGGCAATGCGCTGGCGGAACTGGTGGCGTTCGCCGAGGCGGTTGGCGCCCCGGTGTACGACGAATGTATGGCCAGCCGAGCGATGTTCCCGTCGTCGCACCCGCTGTATCGGGGGGCGTTGGTGCGGTTGCCCGAGGCGATCCGGGGCGTGCTGGACCAGCATGACCTGCTGGTCTCGATCGGAGCGGACATCTTCACGTTGTCTCTGCCGGGCGATGTCGAGTCGATGCCGGAGGGTTATCCGGTGGTCCATTTGGACACCGATCCGTGGCAACTGGGCAAAAATTATCCCGAGACGGTGTCGATCCTGGGCGATCCGAAGGCCACCCTGCCGGAACTGACGGCGGCGCTGATCCAGGCTCGGTCGGCCGTTGAAAGCGAAACCGCGGTGAAGCGTTTGGCGCATGCCAAGGCCGAGGGTGTCTCCAGCCTGCACAAGCTGAACGCCCTGGCCGATGCGATGGCGGAGCGGCATCCGATCCATCCGCTGGCGCTGATGCAAACCATCGGGCGGCGGTTGCCCGACGATGCGGTGGTCATCGACGAGACGATTTCCTCCGGCACCGGCTTGCGGCGGTTCCTGAAAAGCGACGACGCGCAAAGCTTTTATGGGTTGCGCGGTGGTGGCATCGGATGGGGATTGCCGGCGGCGATCGGGGTGAAACTGGCATTGCCAAACCGGCCGGTGGTGGCGCTGATCGGCGACGGGTCCGCGATGTACACGATCCAGGGACTGTGGACCGCCGCGCGCGAAAATCTGCGGATGGTTTTCATTATCATCAACAACTACTCGTATCGTATCCTGAAGCAGCGGACGAATGCGATGAAGGGGTTAGCCGCGCAGACCGACAACTACGTCGCGATGGATCTGGACCGCCCTCGGGTCGATTTCGTCTCGGTCGCGCGCGGCCTGGGGCTGACCGCGCATAAGGCGACAACGTTGTCCGATCTCGGCGATCTGTTGGAAGCGGCTTTGGAGCACGACGGGCCGACACTGATCGACGTGGAGGTCGATCGGTCCTGGAAGCCGGTGTAGAGCATTGTAGCCTGACGGGAATAGCATCGACCTCCCCTGATCGTCATGGCACGGCTTGTCCGGGCCACCTGTGGCGGCA
>CAIZFE010000022.1 GCA_903932145.1 uncultured Rhodopila sp.
CGCCGGATCTCGGCAATCATATCCATACACAACACCCCAAATTCTCCAGCGGAAACGCCGGATGATCGCATGAACCAGGGTGGAAACTATTGGACGCTGTTTACCCCTGGAATCTGGAAAGTTTTGCACGCTGTTTTACAACGGGAGTTTCTCCCATCTCCATTCGGGGCGTCGGTCAACAAAAATACTGCAATCAATCAAGAATTAATTCGCCTATTTACTCACTCTGATTTCAAAAAATCGCAAGATGCGAGCTGGTTGGCACTTTCCGCAGTTGAGGCATTCTTTGGATGGACTGAACACATTTTCATTCATATTGCAATTCTTCAAGGAAATATCACTACGAGGGAAGATGTGGCTCAGCTTGCCGAGTCAGACTGGAGCGCAAAATTCAAAAAGGCGTTGGACATCAGCGACAAATCTACAAAGGTATACTTTGACAAGCTGGTTATGATTAGACGCCAGCTTCGGAATTACATAGCGCATGGGGCCTTTGGTAAGGAGGGCGAGGCGTTCGAATTTCATTCGACAGTTGGTGCTGTCCCCGTCGTGCTTGATCATACACGGGCACGGCCACAGTTTTCATTGAGCCCCGAATTAGCATTCGAAGATACGGAGGCGATTACGTTCATAGAGGAATTTATTGTGCACCTTTGGTCGGGATCACGTGAACCGGCGAGGATTTACATCCAAGAAAGCGGGCTACCTTTAATCCTCCCGAACGCTAGCGATGGAACTTACGCTAGGGCGATGGCTTCCGTGGGGGACATGCGAGAGTTTGTCGATCAGCTTAACGCACAATGGGACGATGCCGCGAACATGGACTGGTAACGGGGATCCGGTAGCAAAGACAGTTCACTGGGCGCACAACCCGTCACACAGTCGGCCAGATAAGCCGCGCGGCCGGCATCTTCGGTCAGATTGACCGTGAGCATGGTTTGCCCGTGATCCAAGGTCAGGCGTGCTTTTGTCAGGGTGCGCTCGGCTTCCGGCGTCACAGGTCAAGCCCCTCCCGCCGGATTGCGTGCATCAGCGGCGTACGATCCCGATACGCGCCTTCGCGGTACGGCATGGCGTGGATGAACGCGCCGTCCTCATACAGAATGTCCGTGACGACCGGGATCAACCGGTCCATCTCGCTCCATCGGTCGTGAAAGTGCCTCAGGAATACAGCAACGTCATAATCAGACTCCGGACGCGCATCACCGCGAGCGCGCGAACCGAACAGCACGACGCGTTCGATTTGATCGCCATACATATCCGCCAGCGCCGCACGAAAACGCGTAAGCACCGGATCAGTGATGTGAGGTGTTGCCACGCCGTGTCTCCAACCGCCGAAGACGATACCACACATCATTATAGACGACGATGGACAGAGGGGGGGGCCAGGGCAGGCGGTCGAGGTGCTCGTCGGAAATGCCCTTCCAGACCGCGATGGGGGACAGCACAAGTACAGCGCCGTCACGGCACTACGACCAAAGTCGTAGTTCGGGGCTTTTTCGACACTGCGCGAGCCCGCGCGCAGTGCGCTCCGGCAGGAAACCAAATGGGCGAACGGACGGCCACCGACCCCTCCGGCCAGATCGGCCGCCTCGAAAATCGCTTGACCGCCCGCCAGACAACACGTCGCTCGCCATCGTCAAAGCCCGGGCAATCACGCAGACCGAACCGCTGTTTATAATTTTCTGACCGGGCTCCTGATTCCGTAAATAATTAACAGCATGGTGCAAACGCGTCATTTTTCAAGGGTAAGCACTTGTCATGGCCACACATGGCTGCTAACCGCCCCCCAAGCTTCCCGGCCCGCGCGACGGACGTCTTGATCGAGATCAAAGACGAGGTCGCCGACAGCAATTGAGTATGGTTCCGATGGGGGGTCATGACCCGGCCGTGCATCCGCCCTGTAGGGAGGTTGCCCGATTGGTTCAGGAAGAACGCCGATACACGTAACAAGGGGCAAACGGCACATGGCGGCACAAGGCTACGAAGCAATCCAGCGAAACCCGAAATATCAAGAGCTCGTCCGCACGCGCTCGGCCTTCGGCTGGAAGCTCACCATCATCACCCTGGTCATCTACCTCGGGTTTATCCTTTTGATCGGCTATGAGCCGAAGTTCCTCGGCATACCCATGGGCTCCAGCGTCATGACGCTCGGTCTGCCAATCGGCTTGTTTGTGATCGTGTCCGCGTTCGTTCTGGTCGGCATTTACGTGCGCCGGGCGAATTCCACATACGACAGCCTGACCCGCGCTATCGTCGAGGAATCCCGCTGATGAATCGTTTCAAGATGTGGCTTGTCACGGCGCTGCTCGCCGCGGCGCCCATGCTGGCCAATGCCGAGGGCATTGAAGGCGGCACCAAGCAGGCCACGAACTGGTCCGCCATCAGCATGTTCATCGGGTTCGTCTGCCTGACCCTCTGCATCACCTATTGGGCGGCGCGCCAGACCAAATCCGCGGCTCAGTTCTATTCGGCGGGCGGCGGCATCACCGGCTTCCAGAACGGCATCGCGATCGCCGGCGACTATATGTCGGCCGCGTCGTTTCTGGGCATTTCCGGCCTGGTGTACATGTCCGGCTATGACGGCCTGATCTATTCGGTCGGCTTTCTGGTGGGATGGCCGGTCGTTACCTTCCTGATCGCCGAACCCTTGCGCAACCTCGGCAAATTCACCTTCGCTGATGTGGCGTCGTTCCGCCTCGGCCAGACCGAAACCCGCATCCTCGCGGCCCTCGGTTCGCTGGTGACGGTGGCCTTCTACCTGATCGCGCAGATGGTCGGCGCCGGCAAACTGATCCAGATCCTGTTCGGCCTGGATTACTGGATGGCCGTTGTCATCGTCGGTATTCTGATGATCATCTATGTGACCTTCGGCGGAATGCTCGCCACCACCTGGGTGCAGATCATCAAGGCCGTGCTGCTGCTGTCCGGCGCGTCGTTCATGGCGTTCGCGGTGCTGTTGCACTTCGGCTTCAGCCTGGAAGCGATGTTCTCCACCGCGGTTCAGGTCCATCCCAAGCACCTCGCGATCATGTCGCCGGGCACGCTGGTTTCCAATCCAATCTCGGCGATATCGCTGGGGCTGGCGCTGATCTTCGGCACGGCCGGGTTGCCGCATATCCTGATGCGCTTCTTCACCGTGTCCGACGCGAAAGCCGCCCGTAAGTCGGTGTTCGTGGCGACCGGTCTGATCGGTTACTTCTACATCCTGACCTTCATCATCGGCTTCGGCGCCATCACGCTGGTGATGACCAACCCGGCCTTCATCGACACGGCCACCCACGCGATCAAGGGCGGATCGAACATGGCGGCTATCCACCTCGCCAACGCGGTGGGCGGCAATCTGTTCCTGGGCTTCATCTCCGCCGTTGCGTTCGCCACCATCCTGGCCGTCGTGTCCGGCCTGGCTCTGGCAGGCGCATCCGCCATCAGCCACGACTTGTTCGCCACCGTGATCCGCAAGGGCCGCGTGGACGAGCAAGCCGAGATGCGGGTGTCCAAGATCGCCACCGTCTGCCTCGGAGTCCTGGCCATCATTCTGGGCATCGTCTTCGAGAACCAGAACGTGGCCTTCATGGTCGGCCTGGCGTTCTGCATCGCGGCATCCTGCAACTTCCCGGTCCTGCTGCTGTCGATCTACTGGCGTGGCCTGACCACACGCGGCGCGCTGATCGGCGGCCTGCTTGGCCTGAGTTCGGCCGTTATCATGGTCATCCTGTCGCCCGCGGTGTGGGAACAGACGATTGGCCATGCCAAGGGCACCGCGCCGTTCCCGTATGAGAACCCGGCGCTGTTCTCCATGACGATCGCCTTCGTCGGCATCTGGCTGTTCTCGAAGATGGATAACAGCGCCAGAGCGAAGATCGACCGTGATGGCTTCGATGCCCAGTTTGTCCGTTGCCAGACCGGCATCGGCGCAACCGGCGCCTCGGCGCACTAACGGTGAAAGGTCCCGAACGCCGTGTGATGGGCGTTCGGGACTGATCACATGCCAAACGCTTTCGATCAGAATAATCCACCCTTCGATCGCCTGACGCCGCAGGAACTTGAAACACTGCGGCGATCGGTGGACATCGGATACTACCGGCCAAACGAAACGATCATCGCCCAGGGCGTTCCGGCCGAGGCACTTTACGTCGTTATCAAAGGCATCGTTGAAGAACGAACCGGCGATGAACTGATCGCGCTGCTCGGTCCCAAGGACACGTTCGACAGTCACGCTCTGGTGCAAGGCCAAAGCGGCCACGCGTTCGTGGCTCGCGAGGAGACGTTGTGCTACGTCCTGCCGCGGCCTGTCGCGCTTGCATTGATCCAGTCTAATCCTCGGTTTGCCACGTTCTTCTATTTGGAGTTGTCGCGCAAGCTGGACGCCATGGCGCGCGACGAAGAGGACAGCCGCGTCGGCACTCTGATGCGCGCCCGGATTTCCGACATGATCCTGTCTCCGGCCGCGTTCATCGATGCACAGGATACCATCGAAACCGCCGGCCATCGCATGAGCGAAATCGACACCAATGCGCTGTTCGTTCGTGACGGCGACCGGGTCGGTATCATTACCGGCATGAATCTCTCCAAGGCCGTGGTGCTGAAGCGACTGCCGATCACTGCGCCGGTGGGGCCGATCAGCCATTTCGATGTTATATCGCTGGCACCCGGCGACTTCATCTATTCCGCGCTGATCCTGATGACCAAGACCAACAAGCGCCGGGTCGCGATTCATGATGGCACCGCCTACATCGGCATCCTGGAAGACATCCAGTTGCTCGGTTTTCTCGCCGGCAATGCCCAATTGGTTGCCGGGCGCATCGATCGCGCCACGGGTCTGGCCGACCTGAGCCCCGCCGCCAAAGAGATCGGCGAGCAGGTGCGCCTGCTGCGCCGTCAGGGCGTCAAGATCGATGTGATCGCCGAGATCGTTTCCGATCTCAATCACCGGCTGTTCGCCAAGGTGTTCGATCTGGTCGCGCCGCCGCCGATCCGAACCAACGGGTGCCTGATCGTGATGGGCAGCGAGGGTCGCGGCGAGCAGACCGTCCGGACCGACCAGGACAACGGCCTGATCCTGGCCGAACCGGTGGACGCGGCCGTGCTGGAAACGTTCGGGCGCGACTTCGCCGCCGCTCTGGAAAGCTTCGGGTTCGAGCCCTGCCCGGGCAACGTCATGGTGCGCAATCCGGCCTGGTCGCAGACTGTGGATGGCTACGATGCGGCCTTTCGGCGGTGGGTGGCGATCCCGGACCTCAACGTCCATATGGACGTCGCGATCCTGTACGACGCGGTCGCGGTGGCCGGCAACGCGGCGCTGCTGGCGCAGACCAAAGCGGCGTTGCTGGAGGCCGTCCGTGGCCGTAGCGCCTTCATGGTCCATTTCGCCAAAGCGACCGAGGCGTTCGCGATGCCGATCGGGTTCTTTAACAATCTGCTGACGCCGGACGGGAAGGGCGATGCGGTCGATCTGAAGAAGGGCGGCATCTTCGCCATCGTCCACGGCGTGCGCAGCCTGGCGATGGAGCGCGGCCTGACCGAAACGAACACCGCTCAGCGCATCCAACGGCTGGTCGAGGCCGGAACCTTCACCCGCGATTTCGGACGCGAGTTAACGCAGTCGCTGTATTTTCTGATGACTTTGCGGCTGGATGCGCAACTGGCCGTGGCTGGTGCGTCCTCGGCGCTGGTGCGTCCGGCTGACCTGTCGAGCATGCAGCGCGACCTGTTGCGTGACGCGTTTCATGTCGTGAAGCAGTTCCGCGAGATCGTGCGGCGGCACTTCAACCTCGGCGCGTTCTGAATGGTTCCGCGCGCGCTCAAGCGGCTGTTCCATCAGGCCACCATCGGTGACCAGTCCTATCGGTTCATGTTCAAACCCGGACCGCCGGGTGAAGTCGTTTCATTCGACTGCGAGACGACCGGGCTGGATGTGCGGCACAACGATATCATTACCATCGCTGCCATTCGTATCCGTGGCGATCGCATTCTGACAAGCGAACGGTTTGAGGCCGTGGTTCGGCCCGAGGCGCGTATTGGTGTCGATGCGATCAAAATCCACCGGCTACGCGAAATGGACGTCGCGGCGGGCAACCGGATACAAAAGGTCATCCCCGAGTTTCTGCATTTCATCGGTGGCCGTCCACTGGTGGGCTACTACGTGGATTTCGACGTCAGGATGATAGACAAAGAACTGATCGGTTTGAAAGGCATCGAACTGCCGAACAAATTGATCGAGGTTTCCAAACTGTATTACGAACGCAAATACGGCGATGCACCGCCCGGGACCACGATCGACCTGTCCTTTGCCTCGATCCTGCGCGATCTCGACCTGCCGGTGCTGGATCAGCACGACGCTTTCAACGATGCCCTGATGACCGCCATGATGTACGTGCAACTGCGGGACATGCGCCAGCGCGGGGTGCGCATTCCGCGGCAACGGCAGACCGAGCGGCCACAGGCGACAATCGCATAATAGTGCGATGGCTCGTACACTGGCATTGACAGTTATGACCGTTCGGGACCGATCAGGCGCGGTTCAGTTACACACCGCCCGTCGGCTTCGCCTGTCACGCAATACGCTCTATCGCGTGCTGCCGAACGCACCAGGTGAAGCCACGTAACGAAAAGACGGCTTCAATACGCCGCCGAAGACGACAGCGGAAAACGGCTTCCGCGTCCGACCGGCGCGCGCCAGCGTATCGAGATCGTCTGACTCCACGATCAGGTCGGCCTGCTCGCCGCAACTGGCGGTATCGTCCGTGGTGCGGGCACCGGCCCAATGGACGCGAAAATGACGTCCCGGACCGACCCGGCTTTCGACGATCAGGCTGCCGCCGGATCGCCGCAGCACGTTGATGTCCAACACGCACCCGAAACGGTCCTGTCGGTGAACCAATAGGCGCACATCCGCGGTAACCGTCTCAGTCCCGGTTGCCGAGAATGCAACAATGTCGCCAAGATGCGCCGTCGGATGGGTGGCGGCGTTCATCACGGCGACCGTCGTGATGCCTCCCAGCAGGCATACAACCGCAACAGCGGCGGGGAACGCCGAACGGAGCCGTTTTTTCCGTGTAATGCGCATCGGCCGCTCCTGAAGTAATGGAGCGGCCTTATAAGGCAGGAAGTCTTTACAAACGGTTAACAGAATCGAGAAATGCAGCCAGTCCCGGGCAAATATGGTTCAGAATTTCTCCACCCACGGCCGCAATTCGACCTCCCACGTCCACGCACTGCGCGGCTGGTTGGCGATCTGCCAGTACGTCTCCGCGATTGCGTCCGGATCCAGAAGACTGTCCGGGTTATCGTTCGGGTCCGGCCGCGTGGCGCCGCGAATGGCGCCGTCGATGATGAAATGCGCCACATGCACGCCCTTCGGCGACAATTCCCGCGCCATGCTCTGTGCCAGTCCGCGCAGCGCGAACTTGCCCATCGCGAAGGCCGACGAGTTCGGATACCCCTTCACGCTCGCCGACGCCCCGGTCAGCAGGATCGCGCCGGACCCGCGCGCCACCATGTGCCGCGCCGCCTGCTGAGCCACCAGGAACCCGCCGAACGCACTGACGGAAATGGCCCGCGCCACCTCCTCCGGAACCAGATCGGTCACCGGCCCGCGTGCCCGGGCGCTGGCGTTATAGACGACGATGTCCGGCACGCCCTGGGTCGCGATCACCACCTCGAACAACGCGGCGACTTCCTCGGGTTCGGTGGCCTCGCAGGCGAAAGTGACGCCGGCGGTTTCCTCGGCCAGTTTCTGCAACTTGTCGGGATCGCGGGACGCCATCGCCACCTGCAACCCGTGCCGCGCGAACAACCGAGCCAACGAGGAACTCAGACCGGGGCCAACGCCCACGATCAATGCGGTTTTCATATCCATTTCAACGCCCTCCGGAAATCGGCACTATGACGCCCGTAATATAGGACGCTTCCGGTGAGAGTAGCCATAGAACCGCCGTGGCAACCTCATCGGTGCTGCCGACGCGGCCCATCGGTACGCCGCCGACCATCTTGGTCAACCGGTCCGGCAATCCGGCGCGGGCATGCAGGTCGGTCTGGATCAGCCCGGGGCTGACGGCGTTCACTCGGATGCCGCGCGCCGCCAGTTCCTTCGAGGCGCCGATCGTCAGGCTGTCGAGCGCACCTTTTGACGCGGCGTAGTGAATCCACTCGCCGGCCCCGCCGATTTCGGCCGCGCGTGACGATATATTGACGATCGCGCCGCCGGAACCGCCTCGATCAGTGGCCATGCGGGCGACCGCCTCGCGGATCATCAGGAATGGTGCTCGGACATTGACCGCCAGAACCATGTCCAGCGTTTGCGTGGTGACCGAGTCGATCAGGCCCATCGGCCCCGGCGTGCCAGCGTTGTTCACCAGAGCGATAACCCGACCCAGTTCGGCATCGACAATCCGGTAAAGCTCCAGGATCGAGGCCTCATCGGCCATCTCCGCCCGCACCGCGATGGCCCGGCCGCCCGCCGCGACGATATCGGTCACCACCGCATCGGCCAGCCCCTGATTCGACTGGTATGTCAGCGCCACCGCATAACCTCGCGACGCCGCCAGTCTGGCCACGGCCTCGCCGATCCCCTGGCTGCCGCCGGTTACGATCATCACCTGTTGCATGGCGCTTTCCCTCTTCTCTTGCGCGATCATTGTCCTATCATCCGCTCATAACAAACAATCCGGAGAAAACGGCCATGCTTGGTTCGATGCAGACGCAAGGGCTGATGATTTCGTCCATCCTGACCCACGCCGCCCGGCATCATGGATCGGCCGAGGTGATATCCCGGACGCATGAGAACACCACCCATCGCTACACCTGGTGCGACGTCGAGGCGCGCTCCCGCCGGCTGGTCCGCGTCCTGCAAAAGCTGGGTGTCCGGGCAGGGGATCGGGTCGGGACTTTGGCCTGGAACGGCTACCGGCATTTGGAGGTGTACTATGCCGCGCCGGGGATGCAGGCGATCTGCCACACCATCAACCCGAGGCTTCACCCCGACGACGTCGCCTACATCATCAACCATGCGCAGGACAAAGTGCTGTTCGTGGACAGCAGTTTCGCCGCCCTGGTCACCGCCATCGCGCCGCACATCGCCGCCACCGTCAAGACCGTCGTCATGTTGACGGCACCGGACAATATGCCGGAGGTGACGCTCGCCCCGGGCATGACGCTGGCCTGCTACGACACGCTGATGGAGGCGGCGGACGACGACTACGTCTGGCCAACGTTCGACGAAAATACTGCCAGCGCGCTGTGCTATACCTCCGGCACCACCGGCCGGCCGAAGGGCGTGCTGTACAGCCATCGCTCCACCTGGCTGCATGCTTACGCCACGTCGCTGCCCGATGTGATGGGGATTAGTGCCAGCAGCCGAGCGCTGCCGGTGGTGCCGATGTTCCATGTGAACGCGTGGGGCATGCCATACGCCTGCGCGCTGACCGGCGCGGCACTGGTGCTGCCCGGCCGGCATCTGGATGGCGCCAGCATGGCGGCCGTGCTGAACGCCGAACGCGTCACCTTCACCGCTGGCGTGCCCACCGTTTGGCTCGGTCTGCTGCAATACCTGCGGACCAGCGGGGACAAGTTGACGACGGTCAAGCGCATTATGACCGGTGGATCGGCGGCGCCGCCGTTGCTGATCGAGGCGTTCCGCGATGAATACGGCATCGCGGTCGAGCACGGCTGGGGGATGACCGAACTCAGCCCGGTCGGCACCTATAACGCGCCGAAACCGGCGCAGGCCGGACTGACCAGGGATCAGGCGGCGGCGCACATGCTGAAGCAAGGCCGCATCCTGCCGGGGATCGACATGAAAATCGTCGATGGCGAGGGCAATGAGTTGCCCTGGGACGGCGTCGCGTTCGGCGACCTGAAGGTCAAAGGCCCCTGGATCGCCAGCTCCTATTACGGTGACGAACCCGGCAGCGCGCTGGACGCGGACGGCTGGTTCGCCACCGGCGATGTCGCGACCATCGACGCCGACGGGTTCATGGAGATCACCGACCGGTCCAAGGACGTCATCAAATCCGGCGGCGAGTGGATCAGCTCGATCACGCTGGAGAACATCGCCGTGTCGCATCCCGACGTGGCCGAGGCGGCGGTGATCGCCGCCACCCACAAGAAGTGGGACGAGCGTCCGCTGCTGCTGGTCGTGGCCGCCCCCGGGAAGACCGTCGATCCCGCCTCCGTCCTGGCTCTGTACGAGGGCAAGGTCGCGAAATGGTGGCTGCCGGATGAGGTTCTGGTGGTCCCCGAACTGCCGCACACCGCGACCGGCAAGCTGCTGAAGACGGCGCTGCGGACGCAGTTCAAGGACCATTATCTGAAAGTCTAGAAAACAGCGCTAGGGCGACGGTTGACGGGATTCTTGTCATGGTGATGCCATTGCACCACCGTCATGGCCCGGCTTGTCCGGGCCAACCTTCGCGGCACGGTGCCGCCAACGGTGGCTCGGACAAGCCGGGCCATGACGGTGAGGGACGAGGGGCGGCACCACGACAGGCTGTGCTCAAGCGCGCATGGACCTGAAACTGCGCGCCTGGGGCCTGCGTCCGTGTCGCAGCCGCCTGCCGCGCCTGTGGCTGTTCACAGACGAACACCGGCTGCCCGATCCGCGCGACTCGGTCGCGCGCCTGCCGCGAGGCAAAGCCGGAGTCGTCCTGCGCCACGACTCCGACCCGGGGCGCGAGACACTCGGCCGCGATCTGGCGCGGATCTGCCGGCAGCGGCGGCTTGTCCTGGTCGTTGCGGGCGATGTCAGACTGGCGGCGGCGCTGAAAGCCGGGGTGCATCTGCGGGCGGGGCGCTGGCCCGGCCCGGTTCGCATCCAACGCGGGTCCGGCGGCGTTGTGACCTGTTCCGCCCATTCGGCTGCTGATTTGCTGCGAGCCAAACGTCATGGTGTCAGCCTGGCGTTTGTGTCGCCGGCGTTTCCGACCGCCAGTCATCCGGGCGCCCCGGCACTGGGTCCATTACGTTGGACCTCGATGGCCCGCCTCGCGCCCGCAGGGCTTGCGGTTGCCGCACTGGGGGGGATTGACGGCACTTCGGTCAGAAGCCTGCCGGCGCGGTTTTGCCGAGCCGCCGGCGCCATCGGGGCTTTGGGGGTCAGCGCCGATGAGCCCGCCAACCGGTCGTCCTGACAGCGGATATCGATTTCCGGGCCCGGCGATTTGCTTCGATCTCCGAAGAACAGCCAAGGCGCCCGGGTCCCATGTGCCTATCCGATCGCCATCGGCTGCACTGATGGAGGCATCCGGCCAGCCGAACACGTGTGAACCGCCGGGGTTCGTGTGGCCACGCCGGGCGCGGGTTCCGTCTGAAACCGGCTGTGCTCCAACGATTTCGTGAGAACATGCAGCAAAATGTGGCGTCCTGGCCACAGTGTTTCGAAAATGCCATGCTGCACTGCCGAAGCGGGTTGCGGGGACATGAACGTCCGGTCATTAGTCTGCCCAGGTCTGGCTGCCCCCCCGCCTGTTCGCGGGAATCGACGGGCGGGGCCTGAGGAGATCGCCGGTTGAACCGGTGTAATAAGGAGGATTTTCATGCGTAAGCTTCTCTTGGCCAGTGCGGCCGTTCTGGGAGCGACCGGTGGTCTGGCTCACGCTCAGACAGCCCCGTCAGCCTCACAGGGCCAATATGCCGCCCCGTACGCAGCCGGCCCGGCCGCGAACAACAACAACAACACCTGGGGCATCGCCAACACGGTTTCCGGCAGCGCAGCCGCCGGTGGCGTCAGCAACTACGGCTCCTATGGCGCGAACTACAACGCCGTCCCGACCCCGGGCACCGTCGTTATCCGCCTGAACGGCCGCGTTGAAGCCGACGTCGTCGCCGGTTTCACCTCCGCCGACAAGTCCACCAACGCCGCTGGCGCGTACACGGGCTACAAGGTCAATCCGGTCCAGATCGACAGCTATATGCGTCTGTATCCGGGCTTCGACGGTCTGTCCGCCAATGGCATCCGTTACGGCGCCGCGATCGAATTGCGTGAGAACTTCCTGGGCGCCAACCCGGCGCAACAGACTGCGGGAAACACCGCTGCTCTCCAGGCTGCCGCGCCTGGCATTCAGAGCCCGAGCGCCACGAGCTCCGGTCAGACCGTCATGGTTCGCCGTGCGTTCACCTACCTGGCGACGGATCAGGCTGGCCTCGTGCGTTTGGGCCAGACCGACGGCGTCGTCGGCCTGTATGACAACTGCTTGTTCACCACCCAGTGCTGGGATGCCGGCGTTGGCATTCAGCAGCAGGGCGCATGGGGCACCACCCCGACCAATGCGACCGGCGGCGGCGCGACCTATCCCTGGCTGTCCCAGGCTGGTGCGGAATACGTCAACCAGAAGGTTGTTTACCTGACGCCGCAGTTCTTCGGCTTCGACTTTGGCGTGCAGTATGCACCTGGCCAAGGCAACGGCCTGCAGAACTCCACCGGTGGCAACGCCAACGGCGCCGCCGTCTGCGGCCTGCCCAGCGACAACTGCTCCAGCACCACGACGGGCGGCACGTCCAACCGTTGGATCAACCAGTGGGGCATTGGCGCTCGGTATGAGCACACCTTCGGCGCCGTCGATGCGAAGGCCTATGGCTACTACGAAGGTTCTGGCAAGGAAAACGTGGACGTCAACGGCTACACTGCCGCCGTTCCCGGCACCGCCGCATTCCGCGCCGGCGCCACCGCCAACAACATCCACTACCAAAACCTGGGCTTCTACCAGGCTGGCGCGGCTCTGACCGCCTTCGGCACGACCGCCGCGATTTCCTACATCGGTGGTCATGTGAACGGCCAGTTGGCTCTTGACCCGGTCGGTGGTGTGAACACCAACGCCTGGATCGCTGGTCTGACCTACGTCAACGGTCCGATCACGGTTGGTGGCAACTTCGGCATCGTCGATACGCAGGGCGCCGTTCAGTTGACCGGCACCTCGCAGCGTCGCGAAGTCGTTGGGGCCTTCGGTGGCAACTACAAGGTTGCTCCGGGCGTCAACCTGGTTCTCGAGTATGACTACATCACGCGTCACCAGGGCGGCTACGACTTCAATGCCGGCGCTCTCGGCACCGCCGGCCTGACGGCCGATGCCAAGGCGCAAGGCGTGTTGTTCTCCACCGTTCTGACCTGGTAATTCACCAGTTCACGCGGACGACGGCAACGGCGGGGCATCACCCCGCCGTTTCTTTTTGTGGGCTATTCGAACCAGGACCACCCGCGGCGACACGAATCTTGATTGCTGACGGGCAGGCCGGGGGCTAAAGACTGCGCCACCCGACAGACCCGTGACACAGAGTCCGGCAACACAAGGCAAGCTATCGCGATGCGACTCATTTCAATTTCCGCTCGACTGCTTCCCGCGGCTCTGCTTGCCGTTCTGGCCGTGGCGGGATGCTCGTCCCCCGACGTCAAGGCCAACCCGACCCCGGTGGATTTCATGGGGCTGGGCAGCGGATCGAACGGCGATATTTCCGTCAATCGCTATGGCGGCAATGACAGCGGCACGATCTTCGGCATCGGCAAAGGTGCCAACAAGGACGAGGGCGGCACGGGTGGCGGTGGCGGCTCGGGGATTGGCGTCAATGCGTTCCTGTGGCGCGGGGCTCTCGATACCATCGCATTCATGCCGTTGGCCTCGGCCGATCCGTTCGGCGGCGTGCTGATCACCGACTGGTACACGCCTCCGGGCACCAGCGGCGAGCGCTTCAAGGCGACGGTCTATATTCTCAGCAAGGATCTGCGCAGCGACGGATTGCGCGTCAATATCTATCGCCAGGTGCTGCAAAACGGCCAGTGGACCGATGCGGCGGTGTCCGAGTCGACGGTCGGCGATATCGAGAATAAGGTTCTCGCACGGGCTCGCCATCTGCGCGAGCAAATGCAAGCCGCAGGCTGATCCGTCAGCGGTTCCAGGCAGACGACACCCGGGTTAGCCGACTGAAAAGGCGTGGATGGTGGGCCTTGGCCCGCCATGACGGTGTTGGGCCATCGCCCCGCCATGACGGTGTTGGGCCGAGTTACGCGGCGTTACCGGTCGCGCGGCAGTTACCGCCGTCTTAATGGGTAAAGGCCCGCGATCAACGCCTTGCCACTGCGCTAATCCGCACATTTTCTGCCTGGATTTCGCCTAACGGCTCGGTCTCGGTCGATCGCCGATGCGTCTGTCCCGCCGCTTATCCGGGAATCATCCGGCCGAGCGGCCGGCCGGCAAACAGATGCACATGGAAATGCGGAACTTCCTGACCGGAATGCTCCCCCATGTTGGCGAGTAACCGGTAGCCGGGTGCCTCCAGTCCCAGGTCCTTCGCGATGACGCCGACCGCGCGGATGAACCCGCCGATCTCGTTGTCGCTGGCACAGGCGCTGAAGTCGGCAAATGAGCAATACGGACCCTTTGGGATCACCAGCACATGCGTCGGTGCCTGCGGCGCGATGTCGTGGAAGGCGAGGGCGAAATCGTCCTCATAGACCTTCTTGCAAGGGATTTCCCCGCGCAGGATGCGGGCGAAAATATTGGTGTCGTCGTAGGGCGGCAGGCCGCTGACCGGCATCGCAAGGACTCCCCGTGGATTGGTGTGGCGGTTTTACGACGCCGGGACGGGGTGTGCCAGTGGGTGCGGTTCTCAGAGTGTGGCCGGCCGCTAAACCCGTCCAAACCGCGACGGCCGAACCAACAAGGCAGATGGACCCTTGGTTCGGTCAGACCTTCAATGGATCTACCAGGGATCGATGAGCGCGACACCACAATCCGTGAAATCCCGCGTGTTGGGGGTGACAATCGCCTACATACCATGAGCACGGGTGGTGGCCGCGATCATGGCGTCCTGAACGGCGATTGGCCTGCCGGCGGCCGGACGGGCAGACCTGATCTCGCCATAGGCCGCTGCACAGGCCCGGTCAAACCTCAGCACATGATCCGCAAATCCGATTTCCAGGAATGTCGTCATTCGTAAGATGAGTTCGTCGCGCCTTCGCCCCGACGGCAGGCGCGCCAAACCATAGCGAATTTCTGCCTCACAGATCGCTGCGGTAAACACGGTATCAGGAGGCAAACTGGCCACATACAGCAGAACTGTCTGGTTCGGTGCTGCCTTGGCCAACTCCGAAATAACGTTGGTATCCAGCAGAACCACGATCACGCGCCCCGATCGTATTCCGAACCGGAGAAGTCCGGGGGAGGCCGTTCCGGGTTTTCTGAACGCGGCGGGATGGCGAGATCGGCGCCGTTTTCCGAACCGAACAAGCGCCGGGCGAGGGTGACAAGGTTCTCCCGGTTCGGGTTTTCCTGCCGAACAACCGCGGCACGCAGCCATTCGCGCGCTTCGTTCTCCACGGATCGGCGATGCGCCTCAGCGCTCGCCTTGAGCCGCGCATGGAGTGCCTCGCCGACATCTCTGATCAGAACGCTGGCCATATTGGCTTTCACCGGCGGTGTTACCGGCCCATGCTAGCGATACCGCCGGTGAAAATGCTATCGGCTTCGATCTCACCCGGTGGTTCGCGTGCCGCGGTTGGTGGCGCACCATTCACGCCCGCTTTGGTCAGCGATACCAAAAGACGTGGATGGGGCGCCCTTCGCGCACCATGACGAAATCAGACGCCAGAATGGGTTCGGCGTGGCCCGTCAGGTGCGCGGTTGCCGGGGCACCAGGGGACGCGAACTGGTCCGCGGGCCACGGAACGGCTTACCGCCGGCCGGCTTTCCAACATCCCCTTTGCCATCATGCATTTTGGCTCGGAATGGCGGCCGGGCCGGCATCGGGCCGTCGCCGGCCTGGGTGATGCGCGGTTCGTGCTCCGGCAGGTTGGCGGTGGCGGCGGCGAAGGCGTCGCTGACCTCGCGGTTGATTTCGAAGCGGGTATCGGTGTCGAAGATGCGGATGGCGCCGATGTCGGCCTTGGTGACGTTGCCGACCCGGCACAGCAGCGGCAGGATCCATTTCGGGTCCGCGCGGTTGGCGCGTCCGACGGAAATCCGGAACTGCACGAAGTCGCCCGCGGGGGCGTCGGCACGCGGCGACGGCGCATAGGACGACGATCCGGTCGCCTCCCGCAGCGTTCCGTTCGCCTCCCGCCGCGACGTCCTGTCCGCGTCTCGGGCGGCGTAACCGCGCACGGCCTGCGACAGATGGGCTTCCGGCGCACGCGGTTGCGGCGCGGCGCTGATCGTCTCCGGCGGCGGCAACTGGCGGCGATACAGGCGCAGCAGCGCGGCGGCGATGGCGATCGGGTCGTTGGCAGCGAGCAACGCCTCGGCATCCGCGCGTTCCACACCTTCCGGCGGGTCCAGCATCGGGTCCGTCAGCAAACGTTCGCGGTCGCGGCCGTTGATGTCCTCGGCGCTGGGCGCGTTGGACCACGACGCGCGCACCCGAGCGGCAGTGGTCACTTGTTCGGCGCGGCGGCGCTTGGAGTAGGGGACGATCAGGCACGACACGCCCTTGCGGCCGGCGCGTCCGGTGCGGCCACTGCGGTGCAGCAGCGTTTCCGGGTTGGTCGGCAGGTCGGCATGCACGACGAGGTCCAACGCGGGCAGATCGAGGCCGCGAGCGGCGACGTCAGTGCAGACTCCGACCCGGGCGCGGCCGGATCGCAGCGCGTCAAGCGCGGTGGTGCGTTCGTGCTGACTGAGCTCGCCGGACAGCATCACCGCGGCAAAACCCCGCTGCACCAGCGACTGATGCAGGCGGCGGGTCGAGTCGCGGGTGGCGCAGAACACCAGCGCACCGGGGGATTCATACCAACGCAGGATGTTCACCAGCGCGCCCTCGATCTCATGCCCCGCGACCGTAATCGCTCGGTATTCAATGTCGTCGTGCGGCTGCGAGCGGTCGATGGTGTCGATGCGCAGCGCGTCGCGCTGATATTTGCGCGCCAGCTTGGCGATGTCGTGCGGGATGGTGGCGGAGAACATCAGCGTCCGGCGTTCCGACGGCGCCGCGTCCAGGATGACCTCCAGCTCCTCCTGGAAGCCGAGGTCGAGCATCTCGTCCGCCTCATCCAGCACCACGACCTTCAACGCGGACAGGTTCAGGTTGCCGCGGCGCAGATGGTCGCCGAGACGGCCGGGGGTGCCGACGACGATATGGCAGCCGGCGTAGAGCAGGCGGGCTTCTCGTTGGATGTCCATGCCGCCGACGCAGGACACGATGCGGGCGCCGGCATACAGCCAGGCGAGTTCCGCCTGCACTTGCAGGGCAAGCTCGCGGGTCGGCGCGATGCACAGCGCGATCGGCGGCCCCTTGGGCGGCAGGGCGCCGTCGGGAATCAGGGTGAACGCGGCGGCGAGGCCGAACGCGACGGTTTTGCCCGAACCGGTGCGGGCGGACACCAGCAGGTCGCGGCCCTCGGCTTCGGGCTGCAGAACGGCGGATTGCACGGCGGTGGGTTCGAGATAGCCGCGGGCAACAAGCGCCGCGTCGAGCATCGGGTGGACGAGTGGGAATGTCATGTGCGGGACTTAGGACTATTACGCTGGTAAAGCTACGTTTTGCAGGGCGCCCACGCGCGATTTCCGGGGGCCGCACTGTTTTTGGGCCCTAAGATAGGGTATGCTTGTTTTCTGGAGGGTGCCGCAATGCTGAAGCCCTGGACGATCGAACAGTTCTTCGAGTGGCAGAGCCGTCAACCGGATCGGTATGAACTCGTGAACGGCTTCCCGGTTCGAATGCAGGCGGCCGCTCGCAATATCCACAATGATATTGTGATTAACATTCTGGGTGAACTCCGGACCCGGCTGAGGGGGAGCGGCTGTAGTCCGTTCAACGGCGATGGCAGTATTGAGACGATCCCCGGCCAAATCCGCCGCCCTGACGCGGGCGCCGATTGCGGTCCGCGCAATCCCGATGCGTTCAAGGCGGCGACGCCGCGCATGGTGGCCGAGGTGCTCTCGCCGACGACACGCGATTTTGACACCTATGATAAGCTGGCCGAATACAAACAGGTCGAGAGCCTGGATACGATCCTGATTGTCGAACCCAATGCAGCCTATGTCGTCGTTTGGTCGCGCGGTCAGGATCGCGGTTGGACCCGCCACATCATCGAAGGGCTTGACGCGGTGGTGGACCTGCCCTCGCTGGGCATCAACCTGCCTTTGACCGAGATCTACGACGGTATCGATTTTCCCGGCCGCCCGCGTCTGGTACGCATCGCCGATCCGGCCGGCTGAGAGCTGGCGCCCTCCGGTCAGCATCCGGGACAATACGTTGCGCGCCACGAAGAATATGGCGGCATCACAGCCGTGCTCACCCGAACTCGCGGGATAAAGTTTCCTTTGTGGCAATATAATGAACGGAAGATGATCCGCTGCCACTCCCGCCGCGTAAAGGAAACATCGATCTCACCGAAGCGATCGATGGTGCGGGAGACGCAGCGTGGCAAAGCACAGCGATATAAAATCGGCACACCAATCTGACGATTGCACGACCAACGGCGACACCGTCGCCGCAACAGCGCCACGCCCTCCCGCCCGACGATCTCGCAGCGCCGCACGCTTCGCAACGGCGGCGATCACCGGTATGCTGGCCGCCGGTATCGCCGGACCGGTCCGGGCGGACGACGCGGCAGCATCCTCGGCGCCGTTGCTGTTTGACAGCGGCAAATTGCTGGCTACCTCGGGGGTGAGCAATATTGAAGGCGCCGGTGGCGGCGGCATTGCGACCTGGGCACTGATTACCGGATACGGCACCCGCGACGCGATCGGCGGCAATGCGCACGCCACCTACACCGGTTTGTCCAACTTCAACGCCTATAGCGGCGGCGCCGCGCTGGGTCTGTACGACCGGGTCGAACTGTCCTACAACCATATCGACTTTGATACGGGCAACACCGGTGCGAAGTTGGGGCTTGGCCGGGGTTTTGCGTTTCATGAAGACGTCGCGGGCCTGAAGGTCAAACTGTTCGGCGACGCGGTATACGACCAGGATAGTTTCATTCCGCAGGTCGCGATCGGCACCCAGTTCAAAACCACCGACCACGGCGCCCTGTTGCGCGCGGTCGGAGCCAGAAGCAACAGCGGCGTGGATTTCTACGTGGCGGCGACCAAGGTCTTTCTGGATAACAACCTGCTGGCCAACGTAACGGTTCGCATGACCAAGGCGAATCAGATCGGTCTGCTGGGCTTTGGCGGCCCATTGGACGATTCGTATCGCCCGCAAGTTGAGGCCTCGCTGGCGTATCTCATCAGCAAGCGCTTCGTCGTCGGGGCGGAGTACCGGACGATGCCGAGCAATCTGGGTTTTACGGGGGCGAGTGACTGGAAGGACATTTTCGCGGCGTATTTCCTGACGAAGAACGTGTCCCTGACAGCGGCCTATGTCGATCTGGGCACGATCGCGACGTTCAAGGAACAACGCGGCGTTTATCTGTCCGCACAGGTCGGTTTCTGAAGGGGGATTGTATCATGCGTAGCTTCACATTCAGTTTGATCGCGGTATTGCCCCTGGTTGCCGGTGCGGCACAGGCGCAGCCGGCGGCACCGATGGCAATCAGCAGCAATCCGGCGTTCGAAGCTTTTGGCGGCGAACCCGGAATCGCCAGCATCGTCGACAACGGCGTCAATCGGCTGGTCGCCGACGACCGCATCAAGGCGCGCTTCGCGACCGCGAACATTCCGCGGCTGAAGACATTGCTGACCGAACAGTTTTGCACGCTGCTCGGTGGCAACTGCGTTTACGAGGGCCGCTCGATGAAAGAGGCGCATGGCGCGATGGGCCTTCGCAACGCCGACTTCAACGCGTTGGCCGAGGACTTCCAGTTCGCGATGGACGACGCAGGGGTGCCGTTCAGGTACCAGAACGTGTTGCTGAAGCAACTCGCGCCGATGCAGCACGACGTCGTAACCAGATAGGGCCATGCGGCGGCGCCTGTCCGCGCCGCCGAGGACCGGGGATCGAGATGAAGGAGGCCCGCATGACAGACCCGATCAACCGGCGACCCGTAAAACTTGCGGCGATTCTGCTGGCCGGCCTGGGCATGACAACATCGCTAGCGGCCTGGCCCGACGGTGGCGGCCAGGTTGCGATCGACGGATTCGCTTTTGCGCCGTCTGTATTGATCATCCGTAAAGGTGCTGTGGCGACCTGGAGCAATCGCGACGCTGTTGCGCACTCCGTGGTTTTCGGGCCGCCTGGCGGGCCGGCCTCGCCGTTCGGTAAGGGCGAGGTGTATTCGCACCGCTTCGACGAAACCGGAACCTTTGCCTACACCTGCGGTGTGCATCCGTACATGCACGGGCAGGTCGTTGTGCAGTAAATCCTGCCGAATCCGAACCGGCAGGCGCCTGATCTTTACGCCTGGTGGGCGAAAATATCCGGCGTCTCGTAGCCCAGCAAATCCAGGCGCCCGCGCGTCGGCAGGAAGGCAAAACACTCCTCAGCCAGCTCCAACCGGCCCTCGCGGATCAGCACAGCCTCCAGCTTCGCCCATAGCGCATGCAGATACAGCACGTCGGACGCCGCGTAGGCCAGTTGCTCCGACGTCAGCTCCATCGCGCCCCAGTCGGAGGATTGCTGCTGCTTGGACAGATCGACCCCTAGGAGCTCCTTGCAGAGATCCTTCAGGCCGTGCTTGTCGGTGAAGGTCCGGACCAGCTTTGCCGCGATCTTGGTGCATTTGACCGGCGCAACCGTGATGCCGAGCGAATGCTGCAGAACCGCGACATCGAAGCGGCCGAAATGCATCAGCTTGGTGATGGCAGTGTCGCTCATCATCCGCTTGAGATTGGGACAATCGAAGCCGCGTCCGCCGCGTGATGGGGGGATAATTTGGACCAGATGGGCGTGCCCATCGCCGCCCGACATCTGCACAAGGCAAAGCCGGTCACGCAGCGGGTTCAGACCCATGGTTTCGGTATCGACGGCAACCACCGAACCGAGCGAGAGACCTTCCGGGAGGTCGTCCCGGTACAGGTGGATAGTACCGTTCGCCATAAACTGCGTTATACTCATATGAATGTATTGGTGCCCAGGAGAAGACTCGAACTTCCACGACCTTACGGCCACAGGTACCTGAAACCTGCGCGTCTACCAATTCCGCCACCAGGGCAACCGTTCGTCCGCGAGAGGCGCGAACTGCGGTGAGGCGGCGATGTAGCCCCCCGCTACGGCGCCGTCAACCGGTTCAATGCGATAATTCTGCGGCCATGATACGTTTGTCGGGATACCGCGTCTTGAGGCACCGGCTGGCGCGTCGTATCAGACCGCACGTTCAGGCGGCTGATGTTCAGACGGTGGGGCGGAACAGGGGGCTTTGGACGATGGCGACGCGACGGGTTGCGACTGTATTCGGCGGATCGGGTTTCATCGGCCGGTATGTCGTCAAGCGGCTGGCTCAGCAGGGATTTGTCGTGCGCGTTGCGGTGCGCGATCCCGAGGCGGCCTTGTTCCTCAAGCCGATGGGTTCCGTCGGGCAGGTGGTGTTGCTGTCTTCGTCTGTGACCAACGAGGCGACGGTGCATCGCGCCATTGCGGGCGCCGAGATCGTCGTGAACCTGGTCGGCGCGCTGACGGAAAGCCGCGCCGCGTCGTTCGACGCGATCCATGCCGAGGGCGCCGAACGCATCGCCCGCATCGCCGCCGCGACGGGCGTCAGCCGGTTGATCCAGATCTCCGCCATCGGTGCCGATCCGAACAGCGCGAGTCGTTATGCCTCCACCAAGGGCAAGGCCGAACAAGCCGTGCTGGCGGCGTTCCCGACCGCCACGATCCTGCGTCCGTCGCTGGTGTTCGGCATGGAGGACAAGTTCTTCAACCGCTTCGCCGAGATCGCCCGGCTGTCGCCGTTCATGCCGGTGATCTGCGGCGATACGAAGATGCAGCCGGTGTTCGTCAGCGATGTCGCCGATGCGGTGATGGCTGCGCTGGCGTCCCCGGCCACACAGGGCAAGATTTTCGAGATTGGCGGCCCGCGGGTCTGGACGTTCCGGGAAATCCTGGCGTTCATCCTACAGACGACACATCGCAACAAGAAGCTGATCGACATCCCGATGGGGATCGCCCGCATGCAGGCCTGTGTCCTGCAACATGTGCCGGGTAAGCCACTGACTCCGGATCAGCTTCTGATGCTGGCCAAGGACAACGTCGTGGCGCCGGGAGCACTTGGTTTGGCCGATCTGAGGATTACGCCGACACCGGTGGAACTGATCGTGCCGGGGTATCTGGTCCGCTATCAGCCGGGCGGTGGCCGCCGTCCGACGGTGCCGATGCCCGAAGCGGTTTAGGCGCGCGCGCTACGCCCGCCAGCGCGACATCGCCTTTTCGACGCGCGTCAGCACCTCGGTCAACGCCACGCTGAGAATCACCAGGATCAGCACGGCCGCGTAGGTGCCCGCCGCGTCGTAAATGCCGGAGTGATAGGCGATCAGGTACCCGATGCCGCTGTTGGAGGCGATCAACTCCGCCAGCAAGGTGTTAGTGAAGGCGTAGCGCACGGCGATCCGCATGCTGGTGAAAATCCAGGGGAGTGCCGACGGGATCAGCACCTTGCGGATCAGTTCGCTTCGGCTCGCGCCCATCAGGCGTAGCGACCGGACCAGATCTGGGTCGGTGTCATGCACGCCGTCGATGGTGCTGCTGAACACCAGGAAGAACACCACGACGGTGACGAGCACGATTTTCGACGCGATGCCGATGCCGAACAGGATGATCAGTAGTGGGGCCAACGCGATCTTCGGCAGTGAGTACGCCGCGAAGATGAACGGCGACATGACCTTGTCGAGCCGCGGCAGCAATCCGAACGCGAGTCCAAGACCGACGCCGATCGCGCAACCCAGCACGTAGGACGTGCTCATGACCGTCAGCGTGGCGAGCAATTGGCGCCACAGCGTGCCGTCGATGATCCAACCGGACAGGGCGGAGACGATGGAGATCGGGTCGCTGGCCCAGAACCGCATGCCGGGGCCGGGCAGGACCTGCCACGCAATCAGCAGCGCCCCGAGGATCGCGATTCGCGCCAGGATGCGGCCGGTGGTGCTGGCGAAGAACTGACGACTCCGGGCCGTGAGGCCGTCAGGCGGGGCGGATGTCAGCGCGAGTTCGGACCTCATGTCTGGTCCGCGACCGTCATGGCGGGCGAAGGCCCGCCATCCACGCCTTGCGGTGCCAGCCGGAAAAAGGCGTGGATGGCAGGCCTTCGCCTGCCATGACGGGGTTGGGCCGAGCGGTCGGCACTTACGGCCATCCCGCTCATAGGTCCGTCCCTTTCGTCACCTCATCCTTGAGTTCGTCCCACAATTCCTCGTGCAGATGGGCGAACACGGGTGAGAAGCGCGCCGTGAAGACGTCCAACGGCCGCTCGATCGGGACTTTTCGAATTGTCCGGATGCGGCCCGGGCGGGCGCTCATGACCACCACGCGGTCGGCGAGGGTGATCGCCTCGCCCAGATCGTGCGTGACGAACAGCACCGTCATCTTCCGCAACCGCGTCAGGAACTGAAGCTGATCGAGCATCACCAGCCGCAACTGCGCATCCAGCGCGGCGAACGGTTCGTCCATCAACAGCGTTTCCGGCTCGTAGATCAGTGTTCGCGCCAATGCCGCCCGTTTGCGCATGCCGCCGGAGAGTTCGCCCGGGTAGTGATGTTCGAACCCTTTCAGCCCGACGAGTTCGATCATTTCTCCGACCTTCGCGGCGGCATCGGCGCGCGAGGTTGGGCGGCACTTTAGTTCCAGCGCGATCCGGATGTTGGCCTCGACGTCGCGCCAGGGCAGCAGCGTGTCCTTCTGCGTCATATACCCGACGCGCTGGTTCAGCCCGGTAACCGGCTGACCGTCATACGCCACGGTCCCCCGGGTCGGTCCCAGCAACCCCGCCACCATGTTGAGAATCGTCGATTTGCCGCAGCCGCTGGGTCCGACCAGGGCGACGAACTCGGCGGTTTGGATCGACAGGTCGATCGGTTGCAGCGCCTGGACGCGTCGGCCGCGCGCCTCGAAATCGCGGCTGGCGCCGATGATCTGGATTTTATCCGGCGGCATGACGCCACCTCAACAACCAGCTTTCCAGGCGCGCGGCGGACGCGCTGGTGAGAATACCAAGCAGCATGAGGATCACCAGGGCGGCGTAAAGGGAGGTCATGTCGAACTGCTGCGCCGCGCCGTTCAGCAGGAAGCCAATGCCGCCTCGGCTACCGAGCATTTCGCCTGTCGTGGCGGCAACCAAGGCGTAGGGGAGGGCGACTTTCAGGCCGCCGGTGATCCAGACGATGCTGGCGGGGCCGACGATTTTCCGGAATACCTCGCCGCGTGTCGCGCCCATCAGGCGCAGGGAGCGGATGAGGTCTTCGTCCACAGCTTCGGCGCCGGCGAAGGTGTTGAAGAAGATCAGGAAGAACACGACGATGCTGACCAGTACGATCTGCGGCATCTGACCGAGGCCGAACAACATGATGAACAGCGGTGCCAGCGAGATCAGCGGTACGCTGTAGAGGGCTACGATAATTGGTCTCAGAATACCGGCCAAAATAGGCATGCGGCCCAGGACCAATCCGCACAGCACGCCTGATGCGCAGCCGATGACCAGGCCGGTGGCGATTTCCTCGGCTGTGGTTGCGATGTGCTCCGCCAGGCCGTCCGAGGCCCAGGTGGCCAAACGCACCGCCACTAAACTGGGCGCACTGATCCAGGTGGAGCTGGTGATGCGCCAGGTTGCCTCCCACACCGCCGGGATCGACAGGGCGATCACCACCTGCCAGGCCAGGATACCGCCTGTTGTCCGTTGCCGATCCGCCACCGCCTAACCCTTCATCGCTTCCAGCGCGAGATCGGGCACCACGACCGCCGCATACGGCACCACGAGCGGCGGCTTCACACTGATATTCAGGGTCTGGAGGGTGCGGTTGTAGCGCGCCTCATCGATCAGCGGCGTGGTCGGCACGCCTTTGACGAAGATATCGAACGCCGCCCGGAACTGCGTGTCGTCCATGCCGGGAAACCGGGCGCGAATGGACGCCGCCGCTTTGTCCGGGTCCGCGTGCGCGGCTTTCATCGTCGCCATCAGTGCTCGCACGGCCGCCAGAACCACCGGCCGCTTGCTCTCCAGCGTTTGCTTGCTGGTTGAGAGCGACAGGTAGGCATAGTTGTTGAACTCCGGCACCTCGCCGTTCATCGGGTCGATCACGACCACGGCTTGGTCCTTCGTGACCGCCGTGGTGGAGAACGGAGGACCCCACACGAAACCATCGATGCCGCCAGCCTCCAGCGCCGCCAGCATGGGCGCGCCGCCGCCGACGGGTTGTAGGCTGACCTCGTTTTCCGGGCTGAGGCCGCGGGAGAGCAGCAAGGTGCGAACAAAGCCTTCAGTGCTGGAACCGGGGGAACTGATGCCGAGCCGCAGGCCGTGCAGGCGTTTGATCTTGTCGTCCAGCGGCATGCCGGGGGCGAAACCGGCTTTTTCGGCGGCGGCTTTGGACAGCGTGATGCTCATCGGGAAGGCGTTGAAGCAGGAGCAAACCGCGATCAGCCCGCCGCCGCGCGCATTCGCCTGCATGTTCTGTTCGAGGCCAATAGTGGACAGTTCCGCGCTGCCGCCCATGATCGCGGCGGCCTGCCGGGTGCCCGACCCAACGTCCAGGATGGTGATGTCCAGGCCCTGATCACGGAAGAACCCCCCATCCACGCCCATATACAAGGTCATGTAGAACAGGCCCTGGCCGCCGACGGCGACGGTCGCTTTCGTCAATGCGGGCTGGGCGCGGGCTACCGTACCGGTCAGCACCGTTGCGGCGGCGATACCCTTTATGACGTGCCGTCTCGACCAATCCACCACTTTTCCGTTCTCCCAATTGGCACTGGTTGCGCCTTGGTGGAGACGGTAAGCCGGTTTATGGCTTGTCCGCAACGGTGCGGAGCTTGACGCCGGCGGCACGCTCCATGGGTTGGATGACGGTGGTGATGTCGTCGTAGTCCGATCCTGACTGGATTGCGATCTTGTAGATGCCGCGTACGAGTTCGCTGATCGGGGTGGCGATGTTGCGGGCGGCGGCCTCGTTCAGAAACGTTTGTGAATCCTTCATCACCAATGCCATCGAGCCGCCGAAATCGAACGTCCCCGGCAGCACGTGGCGAGGGATTTTGTCCATCGTCGCGCTGTTCATGCCGGAGCCTTTGTTCAGCACTTCCAGCATCGCGTTGGGATCGAGTCCCGCCTTCACCCCGACCAACATCGCCTCACACGCCGCCGCCAGATTGACCAGCGACATTATGTTGTTGACCGCCTTCATGACCTGGGCGGCGCCGACCTGTTCCCCCAGGAAAACAATCTTGCCGGCGTAACTTTGGATGACCGGTTCGGCGGCTTCGAACGCGGATTGGGGTCCTGAGGCCATCACCGTTAGCGTCCCATCCATCGCGCGCAGCCGTCCGCCCGTCATTGGCGCATCCAACGTCGCAATGTTCCGGCGCCCGAGCTGCTCGGCCAGTCCAGTAACGATATCCGACCCGTTCGTGCCCAGATGCACATACAGCCGCGCCCGATGTCCCGCGACGAGGCCGGTTTGTCCGTAAACCGCATCCCTGAACGAATCGTTGGTCGCCAAGCATCCGAACACGATATCCGCTCGGTGAGCCACGTCGGCGGGTGAAATCGCGGTTTCAGCTCGGTTCTGGAACGGCTGCATGGCTTCGGGGCGGATGTCGTAAACGACTAGTTTGTAGCCGGCCTGCAGAATGCGCTCCGCCATCGGCGCGCCGATTGAGCCGAGGCCGAGGAAGCCAATGGTGGGCGGGTTTGGGGTAGGTGAATCGGACATTTTGGCCTTCCATGAGGTAGCAATCTGACACGGCGTTTCTTGAACCGTGGGGTACTGGCGGTGTTTCCCCCATGATAAGATGGATCGAGCCTAGATTGTCGCAGCATCTTTGGGAAAGGGCTGGTCGACGAGGTGGGAGGTTCGGAAACCACACGCCCGCCGCGGGGGGCTACCAAATCCGATCCTCTGACGATCTCCGGTTCGGAACACTTTCATTCGAAAGGACAAACATGATCGTGAGACCCGCAGGACGCCCCTGTAGAAGAGAGGCCTCGACCTCCGGTGACAAAAGCTCTGATTTAGCCCATCTTATTCACCGCGTAGCAGGGATTCGCTGATGGGCATGGTACAACTATCTGAAATCGGCTAGAGATTGGGTGCTGACATCAATTCTGGCACCTGGACAGAATTTGCCATGCCGACCGCCGGCTCCGCCTGATCGACACCCTGGCCGCGAGTCTGCGCGCCCGCATACCTCGGTATCACGCGTTTCGTTCATGTGCCGTGGACGAAACGCGTGATAGACTGCGGTTACCCCGATTCCGACAATCTGGACGATCTTCGCCGCGACCCGGCCTTCAAGCTGGGCTGCGGCCGTCTGCCGGAGAGTGGTAACGATCTCGCCTCGCAACCCACCATGTCGTGCTAGGAGAACGCGCCGGACCTGCCGCACGCTGATCCGCCTGGCCCGCGCCAGTGTGGACCTGTGTGCAACAGCCACGCAAACCATCGAAGGCCATCACGCTCGATATCGACGATGCCTGCCGTTCATTCCACGTGAGGAATTCCGCCAGCGTCATCGGTGGTTCAACGGCGGCACGCATGCGCCATGCGCAGCACGGCTAAGCTGGTGACCCCAACGGCCGCATTCACAGACCCCCGGCGACCGCGTCCGGTGTCTGTATGGACAGCGCTCCCATACCCTGTTCATATTTCAGACAAGCGGCGTCCTGGGGAAAAGATGTCGCACGGAGCGGACCAAGATGAACGATTTCGACCAATCCTTTCTTGAGTTTCAGGCCGCACAGCACGTCCGGCGTTCGGCCGAGGACTGGCTCGCGGCCTTCGAAACGGCGTTGACGTCCCGGGACGCAGCGCGGATCGGCGCTTTGTTCCATCAGGACAGCCATTGGCATGACATCCTGGCCTTCACCTGGCACCGGACCCCGATCGAGGGCCGGGACCCCATCGCGGCGCGTCTGGCGGCGGAACAGGCGCGCACCGGCGCGCACGGATTTCATCTGCCTCCGCACCGGAGGGCGCCCCGCAGCGTGAAGCGCCTCGGCATCGACAGCGTCGAGGCGATCTTCGAATTCAAGACAGCGGTCGGTCGTGGCGCCGGCATCATCCGTCTGTCGCCGGACGCCGATGGGACGATGACGGCGTGGCTGCTCTCAACGACGCTGGAGGCGTTGGACGGTCACGAGGAGAAAATCGGCGCCAACCGGCCAACCGGTGCCGCCTATTCGCGGAATTTCGGCGGCGACAACTGGGCGGATATGCGCCGCAAGGCCAGCGCCTATGACGATCGGGAGCCTACAGTTCTCGTCATCGGCGCCGCCCAGGCGGGGCTCGCGATGGCGGCGCGTCTTAACCAGCAAGGCGTTGACACGCTCGTTGTCGAGAAATGGCCGCGCATCGGAGATAGCTGGCGGAAACGTTATCATTCGCTGGCGTTGCACAATTCGATTCACCTGAACCACCTGCCGTATATGGAATTTCCGCCAACCTGGCCGAAGTATATTCCGAAGGATATGCTTGGGAATTGGTTCGAATTTTACGCCGACGTCATGGAAATAAATTGCTGGACCGATACGGAATTCGTCGGCGCCACCTGGAACGAAACCGAAAAATGCTGGACCGCTCGGTTGAAACGAAGCGACGGGACCGAACGTGTCGTGCGGCCGCGGCATCTCGTGTTTGCCAACGGCGTCAGTTCTTATCCCATGCTTCCGGACGTTCCGGGGCTGGAGGATTTCAAGGGAGACGTTATTCACTCCGAAGGTTTCGATAGCGGCGTCGGCTGGGAGGGGAAAAACGCATTCATTCTGGGCACCGGCAGCAGCGCCAATGATATCGCGCTCGATCTGCACAGCCATGGCGTGAATACGACGCTGATTCAACGGGGATCCACCACCGTTGTGTCGATCGACCCGAGTGCCAGACTGAACGAAGCGATCTGGGACGAGGGCGGCGCGCTTGAGGACTGTGATCAGATCGTCTCGGCCGCGACACCGCCGTTGATCATCAAGGCTTATAAATCGGTCGTGAAACGGATGATCGATCTGGATAAAGACATGATAGCGGGGCTCAAACGCATCGGCTTCAAACACGATATCGGCGAGGACGAGACCGGCCATCAGATGAAGTATTTCCGGCGTGGCGGTGGCTATAATCTCGACGCGGGCAGTTCGGATCTGATGATCAAGGGTGAACTGGGCCTTCTACAATATGACCGGATCGAACGCTTTACCGCCGATGGTGCGCTGTTGAAGGACGGATCGACGGTTCCGGCCGACCTGATCGTTCTGGCCACCGGCTACTATCCGCAAATGGAGCTCGTCCGCCGAGCGCTCGGTGAGGCAATGGTGGAGCGGATCGGTCCGGTTTGGGGCATCGGTGCGGACGGTGAACTCAACAACATGTACAAACGTACACCTCAGGAAGGTCTGTGGTTTATTGCTGGTGGGCTGGCGCAATGCCGCATCAACTCGAAGTATTTGGCCATCCAGATCAAGGCAATGGAACTCGGGAAACTGGGGCCGCTCTGACGCGACCCCGCTGGCATGGATCAGTTGCTGGTCGGGACGACGTCGAGTTGGGCTTTTTCGATCTCGGCGGTTTTACCGGCTGGTGATTCCGGGCCATCGTGACGCAGCAAAAATATCAGCGATAGAGCTGGGGCGGGGGCGACCAAGGCACGCGGAATCACGATGTTATAGCTTACCGGCGCGGCAGGCGCCGGGCCGAACCCAACAAACGAGGCGATCATCCGGTCGTTCCCGGCGAGGCGCACCTCGACGCGATTATTGTCCGCGATTGCTGTTGCGCTCAGCGTAACGCGCAGCATCAACCCCTCGCCGATGACAGGAGGGCGTGGGATTTTGAGACTAATTTCAGTCGGCGTGCCCAGAGTCATCACGGTTGGGTCAGCCCGGGCGGCATAAGCCACCAGCATCATAGCGAGAAATGCTGGTAATCCTGCAAGACGCATCGGCTGACCCTCCGTAACCTTGTTTACCGGACCAAAATCTTAACGCTGTTCAGCACGCCTTCTCCGCCCATAGCTAGTCCGTGCTGCATCGGTTCCGCCATCAAAGGAGTGACATCGGCCGGGGCGCTGGGAGTTTCCGCTACTGTGACAACCTGAACCGTGATCGAATCGCTGGACATCAGTTTCGCGGCACGAAGCCGGGATACGACGTGACCGATCGGGAGTGTGATCTTTAGCGGACCATGGGCCATTCCGGGGTGATCGGAACCAAAAAAGGCGATCGGTCCCACGAAGTGGGGGTCGGTCAGCGGTGTGCTCGGCGACGCGTTCGGCAAGTTGAGGAACACCAGGAGCCCAATATTGGGGTTCGGCGGTCGCGTTACGGTGAGCTGGATCGACATTGAGGCCGGTGCGATCGTGGGGGAGGTGGGCACGCCCGCCAGCGCGATTGTTCCATCCACGTTTGAGGCCAGGCTCAGTGGCGCGTTATTGACCCGAGCGGCGGAGAATGCCCGAACCTTCGGTGGTTGGGAGGCGACAAGCGTGGTCGACTTTGGGACCGTTCCAGAGCCTGTTTGGTAGGTGTAACCCAACGCCGTCGTGGATTCCTGTGCTCCGGCGGTTGTCGGGTCCGGCTGACCAGCCGCGTTGAAGAAGAAATCGAACGGCTCCTTCGGCCACGCGTTGCCGGGGGGCAGCGGGTCGGTTTGCGCCGCGGTCCAAACGCTCCACAGGCGGTCAACGTTGGCGTGGTGCAGCCAGAAGATCGGATCGACCGGAGACATGAACCCCGCCATGAAACCACTGATGGCATTATGAACGTTGTTGTGGGGCTGTGATTCCAGCGCATCGCTGCCGGTCATTAGATCATGGTTGTCGGCTGTGTTGCTGCCGAAATCGGTGAAGCTGGTTGGCGACAGCACTTGATTGTTAATCGTGTCGATCGATACGGCGGCCTGGGCGGTGGGCGTCAGGTCGGGGTTGGCCTTTGTGAGGGTGCGGGTGTTATTCGCGCGCGGAAACTGACTCACAACCTGATTCATCAAGTCGGAGGAACTTTTGATGCCGCGCTTCTGCATCCAGCCTTGCTGATCGGCGTTGAACGATGCCCACAGGCTGTCGAGCGCGGGCTGGAACTGGGTTTTGAAGAGTTTTTTGTCGGTGACGTAAGCCGGGTCTGCCGGATTCAGTACACCATCCCAAAACGCATCAGGAACCTTTGGCGTCGCGGTCCAATCCCAGTACGGGAGCGCAAAATCAGGATCGCCACTGTATTTCCGGATGAGCGATTCGAGGCGTAAAATATAGGCGCGATGCCAAGGCAGTAGCCACCAATTAGAGTGGGGGCAATCCAGGACGTGAATGATTGCCTGGCGATACCAGTTGGCTGGATCTTCGGGCGGCAAGGCGAGCATCGCCGCAATGCCCTTCTTGTAGCTGTCCAGGGTCTTGGCTGGAAAGCCGGCGTCGGTCACCGACATCCGAACGACCGAACCCGCGTAGGCGGGACGAACACCGGTTGAGCCGATCACCGCGGCAGCGATCGCGCCGGCTCCTAAACCACGCCGCGACAGTCGCGGCAAGGATGTGTTGTTGAGCATTTTGCTGTTCCCCATTGATGTGAAGTTACACGGAATGATCGTGAACACGAAATTTTCCGAAGTCAAATCATTGCTGATTATATTTTTAGACGCTGAGATCAATATCGAATCATTCGCCCTACAGGCGAATGAAGCGGTAGTTGCGTCTCATAAAAATATTGTCGTTTGTGTGATGGTATTTGTCGATCATCCCGCTCCCGGCCAGTGCGACATCGGGATGCCCCGCGTGGTCGCGATCGAACAGGCACTCGCTTCTGGGCAAGAGGCCGTCGCGGGTCATGGTTGCGATATCGATTACCAGGATCGGGGTTTTCGTGATTGGACGTATCACGCGGACGAAGGCGCCCGGGACCATTGTGACGCCGCCTCAATCGCTGTCCGGAATTGACCATAATTCCGGCGGCAGGTATTGGCGTTTGGCATAGCCGGGATCTGTCTCATCGTCGGCGCGGACAATGTCAGCGAGGTCGATCTGGTGGAGGTCCCCGGCGTCGCGTGCATCGTGATGACACGAGATGCCTCGTCGCGCAGGGCCAGATCGCGAATCAAGGCAGTCTCCACATAGTTGTGAGCGTGCGATTGTCTGCGTCGGCCGCCGCCTGAAGTTGCCGAACGCAATCGGGATCGAGCCGGACGGTATCGCCACCTTTCCGGCGGCGACTGACTCTGCGGAACCGGTTCGGCCGCGGGTAGCCGGGGGGACACAGTCGGGAGTACCTGTGTTGGTCATGCGGAAAACGTGCCGCTGAATGCAAGCAAATACGACCCCTCGCTGGGATACAGGTTTCGCGCCGTCAGAGTCCGCTCATTCGCGTCCCTGTTCGAGCGTCCTGTCCCGCCATCACCACTTCCCCTGAAACGCATCAAACCGCGCCAGCGCCGCCGCCTTGTCCGCATCCGGCAGGAACGACGCCAAGAAAGAATTCCGCCCCAGCGTCGCGATCTCGGCCCTGTTCAGTCCCAACGCCTCTTGAATCGCAACAAAATTCGCGTTCAGATACCCGCCGAAATACGACGGATCGTCGGAGTTCACAGTCACGACCATCCCCGCCGCCAGCATCCGCTTCAAAGGATGCACAGTCAGGTCCGGACACGCCTTCAACGCCTGGTTCGACAACGGACATACCGTCAGCGGAATTTTCTCCCGAACAATCCGGGCCACCAGCGCCGGGTCCTCCATCGCCCGGTTGCCATGATCGATGCGTCGCACGCCCAACAAATCCAGAGCGTCGCGCACATAGGCTGGCGGCCCTTCCTCGCCGGCATGCGCCACCGCCACAAATCCCTGCCTGGCAGCTTCGGCGAATACCCGAACAAACTTAGATGGCGGGTGTCCTTTCTCTGACGAATCGAGTCCAATCGCGAAGATGTGTTCCTTGCACCGGCACGCCTGCGCCAATGTATCGAATGCCTGTTCTTCCGGAAGATGCCGCAGGAAGCACATGATCAATCGCGACGTCATGCCAAATTCGCGTCGCGCCTTGTCCAGCGCATCTGTCAGCCCCGACAGCACAGTATCGAACGAGACTCCGCGCTCGGTATGTCCCTGCGGATCGAAGAAGATCTCCGCATGAGTCACATTCTGCGCCGCGACCCGCTCCAGATAAGCAAACGCCAGATCAAAAAAATCCTGCCGCTTCAGCAGAACCGACATCCCGATATAGTAAAGATCAAGAAAATCCTGCAAGGACCCAAAACGATACGCCGCGCGAACCGAATCCACACTGTCATACGGCAGCGCGACATCATTGCGCTTCGCCAGCGCCATCATCATCTCTGGCTCCAGCGTGCCCTCGATGTGCAGGTGCAACTCCGCTTTGGGCATCTCCGCTATGATGCGGTGCAAAAGTGACTGGTCGATGATCGGATCCTCCTAACCAACGCCCGGTCAGCCTGACACAGCCGATTCGCAAACGCACGTTATTTCGCGTCCAGCGCCAGCACCGCGAAACTGGCCAGCCAATGCTCGCCCATATAAGCTCCGGAGACATGCGGCAGGCTGGCATCGAGATGCGCCTGCGCCGTTCGCCGCACCGCCTCCGGGTCGGGACAATAATCCGCCAACGTTCGCCAGCACCAGGCGCGGCTCAGGTTCAGTCCGTCCAAATGCGCGATCTTGCCGTCGCCGCGGTCGCTAACAAACGCAGGCGTGAACAGTGCCGCCGGCAAACCCTGGTCCAGCCGAGGCAAAAACGCGGCGAACCACGCCCGAAACGCGGCATCGGGCAGGGCGGCCCGCATACACTCCGCCTCCATCAGCGCCGGAGACAGGAATTCGTCGCCACCCGGCTCCCACGCCTGACAATCCGCGTCCGCGGAATACCAGCGTCGCACGGCATCGGTCAGCAACTCGGTCAAATCCGCATCCGGAAAATCCAGCGCCAGACGGACGGCAAACGCAGTGTTGGTGTGGACGCCGGCCCGGATCGGATAGGTCGCAAGCGGCAGGAACCGCATGAACCGCGCCACGAACCGGGCGGCCAAAGGCTCCAGCGCGGCGGACCAGGTTCGGCCCTGTGGGGTGTCGTGCAAGGCCAGTTCGGCGGCCAGTTTCAGCAGCCACGCCCAGCCGTAAGGCCGCTCAAAACCAAGCGCGGTCGGCCGGTCAAGGTAAGCGCATTCGACGGCGACACGATCGGGGATCAAATGCGCATCGAACAGCGCCCGAATGGCAGCAGCCTGCTGGAGGTCCGGAAAGCGCCGGTAAAGACGAGCCAGCATCCAGTAGCCATGCACGCAGGAATGCCAGTCGAAGCTGCCATAGAACACCGGGTGCAGCGTCCGCGGACCCAGCGCATCGGCCGGTTCGGCCAGCACATGGTCCAACTTGTTCGGATACTCGCGCGTGACATGGCCGAGTGCGACGGCGGCAAAGCGATCCGCAAGGTCTTGTGTCAGTTGCGTCATGGTCTTCCTTTAGCGGCGCGACACGTACGCCCCGCACGTAGTGTCATGGTAGCCGGGAACGACACTCCTGGCGCCCCGATCGAAGCCGGCGTGTGCGGCATCATGCGTCAAAAGTGGCGCTTTGACATCCGACTTTCCGGCTCGGTGGCTGATTTCGGATTGGCGATTGGTGGTGCGTGCGGCTTGGCTTGATCCGGCTTATCGAATGACGGCTGGACCACTGTCACGCCGCCTGGACCCACCAAGGTTGCTTGTCCGACATCAATGGATTGCACGATATCAGAGCCAATATGATCGCCTTCGGTCAGGATGACTGGTTTGCCATCTGGGACTCCGGAAAAGATCAGCCGTTTATCATTCTGGCTGATGAGGATTCCGGTCAATCGCCCGACACTCGGCTCAATCCGCGCGGACGCTACGACCGGCGGACGACGATCAATCTGAAACAAAGGCCGAGCAAGAACGTCCTTGAGAGTGTCTGCCTTGTCGTCATGAGGAATGACTGTCCGCGGCAGTACCGGCACCAATGACAAATCGACATGGTCGCTGTGAGGACCCGCGGACAAGGAATAGAATTCGTAGCCAATGACGGCTACGAGTCCTATCAACAACACCGTCAACCTGATCCCCGTGGCTCTCGCATTGTAAACGGCCACTTACAATGAGCGCAGAAAGGTCAAAAGATTCTGCACTGAGCCGGAGTCCAAATTTTGATACTTGCCAATCACCGTGTTCGCTTCCGATCCCGTGCTTGCATGCGACAGAATCGCCTGATTGAGGTCGCCAGTGCGCCCATCATGCAACAGGAACAACCGCTGCCCGACGCCCATAAGCGGTGCCGTGCGAAATTCATCACCGCCGGCCGATCCTTGACTGATCCCATCCGCAAGACCGGACCCCATATGATGCACCGCAAAATCGGAGAACGGCGAGAACGTTTTGCCGGACAGCGCCGCGGTTGGAGAAATTCCAGTCGTGAACTTGATTGTGTGACAAGCGTTGCATCGGATCGTCTGAAACACCTGTCGCCCTGACATCGTTGTGGTGGTGGGCTGCATCGGGGTAGGCGGCGCGCTGAGACGAGAGAAGGCGGCGAAGTTCACGATATCCGAGGAATAGTCCGACGCCGGGCTGCCGCTATTCGTTTCGATTGTGAGATTCGTAAAGTCCTTAGGTGATCCCGCCGGATTAGCACAGGATGAGTCGGTGTTGATTTCATTGGTAAATATTTCGTTAGAGACGCCCATTTCGACATTATAAGCTTCGCCGGCAAATATCAGCAGCGATTTGTTTTGGGCTTTCCAGCCAAAACGCGTGATGGTGCCGTCATTACCGCTGATGTTGAAATGACCGCCGATCCCCAACAATGAACGTTGTGAAGCCGACGCATCGAAAGAATTCCGCAAGGTGATGTCGGGTAACGCTTCCACCAGGCCAAGTCCAAAGACCGGGGTGGGAATACGAAAGATGACATTTTTAGCGGCTGTCTGTGCCGCGAAATCCGGCTGTGCCATAGAACAGCCACCCGCATCATTCCGGCCGGCTATGGTAAACAGCTGATGCACATGACCATCAGGGGTTCCGTCCGAATTGTTGATGAAACGGGCTTCGCGAACGGGGCCAGCGGGGTTGAGGAAGGCCGGCATAGTGTTATAAGCCCCGCTCAATGAGGCGACTTTATATTGAGGATTAACCTTCGGACTGGTTCCGCCGATCGCCGGTTGCACGTGGCAACTGGCACAGCTATTTGAGTTGAAGCGTGGTCCAAGTCCGCTGCTGGTATTGCCGTTGCCGAGGACTGAATCAATCGCCGAAAATCGCTCCTGAGCAGTGACGAAGTACGACGATTCGATGCTGTTTAATCCCGGGATTGGTCCGCCTGCCGCGGGCGCACCGCCACGTGGTCCCGGATCGAGGGATTGAGCGGTGGCGACTTGTGGTGCGATAATTGATATCGACAACATAGCAATTGCGCTGGCGATACGGGATGATGGAAGTAAAGGAGCTGCCATTTGACTGTCTCGCGTCTAATTTCCGATAGATCGCCTTCCTTCGGGGCGCGATTACCATAATCGCTGACCATATCGAGTTGAAAGGCCTGCACTGGCAAGCCTACGTCGTCTCTGACGCAGGCCCCGCTACGCGCTTCTAACTGTCATGTCAATCACATTTGAGCGAAAAGACAGTGGTGCGGAATTTTCGGGAACAAGCAGTGCAGTGCCAACAAGGCCGGAAACCCAGTGCGCTCGAACAGGGTCCAAATCGCCACCGCAATTGCCGAGACGACGGACACAAGCCAAAATGCGCTTACCTTGGAGTGTCCGCCGTGAACGCAACAGCCCCGATCCCGCCGCCCGAACCAGACATGACCCCCGAACGCCTGTTCGAACGCGCCGTCGCGCTGCGCGGCCTGTTGCGAGACCAGCAAGAGCAAGCCGATGAACGCGGCACCTATTCCGCCGAAGTCCACGCGGTATTCGTGAAGGCCGGCTTCTACCGCGTCACCCAGCCCCGTCTGTTCGGCGGATACGCGTTTGACCTCGGCACCAACTACCGCCTGATCGTCGAAATCGCCCGCGGCCACCCCTCCGCCGGATGGTGCCTCTCGCTCGGTGGCTCGCACGCCTACGTTGTTGGATCGCACTGGTCAGAACGCGCCCAACGGGAATTATTCGGCCGGGACGGGCATTTTATTGCGCCGCACCGTCCGGCCACCATGGGCACGCTGAAACCGGTGGACGGCGGCTATCGCCTGAACGGACAGTGGAATTACTGCTCCGGTATCCCCTACGCCACGCATCTGTTGTGCGGCGCAACGATTGAGGGCACGACAACCGCCAGTCAGGTCGTCATTCCACGTTCGGCCTTCGAAGTCCTGGACGATTGGGGCGGAGACCGCACGCTCGGCATGCGCGCCAGCGGCTCTAACAGTGCCCGCGTCACCGATGCCTTCGTACCGGAGCACATGGCGGTGCAACTCGACTGGCTCGGTGCGAAGCCGGACGGAATGGAGGACGGCACCCCCGGCACGCGGCTGCATGGCAACCCGATGTATCTCGGCCGCATGATGGGACCGTATCATTGTTCGCTGGTCGCGGTCGTCGTCGGCACCGCGCGTGCCGCGCTGGACGAGTTCGAAATGCTGATGCTGAAGAACCGTTCCCTGGCCGATCCAAGCCTGCTTTGGGTGGAGCATCCCGATTACCTGCGTCCGTTCGGCCTGGCGTTGTCGATGACCGACGCGGCAGAAACGATCCTGCACGGCGTGGCCGATCGATATATGGACTACTGCCGCCGCTGGCAGCGCGACCGCACTCCGATCAGCATCGAGGACAATCTGCGCCTATGGGCTCTGGCTCAACAGGCCGGCCGTCTGGCGCGGCAGGCAGTGGAAATGCTGTTCCAGAATTCGCTGTCCGCCCCAACCAGGAAAGGCAGCCGGCTGGAGCGGTATTTTCGCGATGTGGCGATGTACAACTCGCATGTTTCGGCATTGCAGAATAACCAGGCAACCTATGTTGCGCGGGCCCATTTCGGCCGTCCCACAGGGTTTCGGGGATTGTGATCCGGGCGTGACCGGGGGCGCAGCGGCAGCCCGGTCCCGTCATGGCTGGCCAAGCAGTCAGCGCGAAAACGCCCGCCCTGATGCGTGACGGAGAATGGTGGTGGGTCACCTGTCACCGTCGTGGCGACCCGACTCGCCGTGACAAGAGAGAGTCCGGGGGCGTCACCGGAAGGAACCGCCTGACGCCGAAGGCGGATTGACACGTCCAGCCGCGCACCGGTGTTTGCCTCTTCTGGCCGATGTCGCTCCGTGGACGTTCGTGGAGTCTTCGCGTCCTTCGTGATGAATCTTTCCTTGTTTGCTTACCTGGCACCGCGGGGCCAGCCTCATTGGGCGGGATCGCGGCGTCGGCTCCAAAGGTAGCAAGTAAGGAAAGATTCACCACGAAGGCCGCGAAGACTCCACGAAGAGCCACGGAGAAGCAGCAGATTTCGTTTTTGGAAAAGAGTCCGGCCATGACGACGCCGTCATGGCCGGCCTGCTCCCGCCGCGACGGATTTGGGACACCGCCAGGACCGGATCAAGTAAAAGAAAATTAGTCTCTATCACAAGTGCAATATATGATTTTTTATAAAATATGCCTTCTCCAAATATGACAACGCGGGGTCATATCCGTCCTCAATACAATACAGGATCAAATCGCCATATAACCGCCATCGACGTTGTAACATCCGCCGGTGATGTACGAACTGCGGTCGCTGCACAGAAACAGTACCATCTCGCCGATCTCTTCCGGCTTGCCCATGCGGCCGAACGGAACCCGGCCCATCAGTTCCTCGCCGCGGCGGCGCATAGTGTCCTCCGTCATGACCGTTTCGATATAACCGGGACACACCGCGTTCACCCGGATATGATCTTGCGCGTATTCCAACGCCGCCGTTTTCGTCAAACCGAGCACCCCGTGCTTCGCCGCGACATAGACTGATGATGTCGGCAAGCCGATCAGCCCGGCGATCGAGCCAGTGTTGACGATGACCCCGCCGCCCTGCGCCAGCATCTGCACCAGCTCATGCTTCATGCACAGAAAAACGCCCTTCAGGTTCACATCCACCATCCGGTCAAACGACTCGTCGGCCCATTCATGCGTTCGCTTGCCGCCGGCATTGACCTGATAGCCGGCAATCCCGGCGTTGTTGAAGGCGCAATCGATCCGCCCATACGCGCTGATGACCGCCTGCATCATCGCCTGCACGGCCGTCGAATCTGTCACATCGCCCGACAGAGCGATCGCCTGTCCCCCGGCCTTGTTTACCAGCGCCACTGTTTCCGCCGCCGCGTTTGCATTCGCGTCGGCGACCGCCAACCGAGCACCCTCCCGGGCGAAGATCAGCGACGTCGCTCGGCCGATGCCGCCGCCACCGCCGGTGATCAGCGCCGACTTACCGTCCAACAATCCAACCATTGATTCCTCCTTTTATCAGACAACAGAAGGCTACTCGCCGGTAGGCATTCGATCCAGCCCTGCGGTTGCGCCGGCAACCCCTGCGTCGTTAACTCCCGCCATCGATAACAGCGGGAAGGAAAGCGGCTCATGGGACCTTTGGCCGGAATAAAGATCGTCGAATTCACCGGCATCGGGCCGGCTCCGATGGCCGCGATGATGCTGGCGGACATGGGCGCCACGGTCATCCGCATCGATCGCGTTACCCGTGCCGACGTAGGCGTTCCGATGGCCGAGGAACATGAGTTCACCTATCGAAACCGGGCGGTGATGAACCTGGACCTTAAGCAGCCTGAAGCGATCGAAACAGCCTTGCGCCTGATCGACGGCGCGGATGCGCTGATCGAGGGGTTTCGCCCCGGCGTGATGGAGCGCCTCGGCCTGGGTCCCGAGATCTGCCTGCGCCGCAACCCGAAGCTGTCCTACGGTCGCGTGACCGGTTGGGGGCAGGAGGGTCCAATGTCGCAAGCCGCCGGGCATGATCTGAACTATATCGCCCTGACCGGCGCATTGCATGCGATCGGCCGCGCCGGCCAAAAGCCGACGCCGCCGTTGAACCTGGTGGGCGATTACGGCGGCGGTGCGCTGTATCTGGTGACCGGGTTGCTTGCCGCGATGTTGTCCGCCCGCACGACCGGGGTGGGCCAGGTGGTCGATGCCGCGATGGTCGATGGCGCGCTGTCGCTGATGACGCCGATCTACGCCATGAAGGCCGGCGGCCGGTTGACCGGACCGCGCGGCGAAAACCAGCTCGATTCAGGCGCCTATTACTACGAGGTGTATGAGTGCGCTGACGGCCAATACATCTCGATCGCGCCCATCGAGGCGAAATTCCACGCCGAACTGCTCCAGCGCCTGGATATCGACCCGGCGTCGATGCCGCCGCAGCGCGACAAGGCCGGGTGGCCGCGCTGGAAAGAGATGCTGACCGAACGGTTCCTGACACGCTCGCGTGACGAATGGTGTCGCGTGCTGGAGGGCACCGACGTCTGTTTCGCCCCCGTCATGTCGATGGACGAGGCGCATACGCATCCTCACAATCAGGCGCGCGGCGCCTTTATCGATATAGGTGGATATACGCAGCCGGCCCCCGCTCCGCGCTTCGGAACGACCAAACTGGCGACGCCGCGCCCACCCGGATCGATGCCCCTGGACGAGGCTTTGTCCGTATGGAGCCAGTCCCAGACTGAGATTCCCGCGTTGCCCGGCGAATGACCGAAACGATAGCGGGACGGTTCGTGATGCCATGCGATTGATGTGATCACGAAATCGTTATATTTCGCCTCCTGTCCGGGGTGTCGCGGGACGCAATATCTCTTCCGCTGTCATAGCGTTTTTCGTCATGACAAGAGAGGAACACACAATGTTGACACGAGCGAATTTCCTAAGCGGTGCCGCGCTGCTGGCTACCTCCATGTTGGCCGGCGTCCCCGCCATGGCACAATCCAGCCAGCAGGTGACCATTGATGGTGCCCGCAAGGTCCTCAACGACCTGCATCATGACAAGGCGTTCGGCAACGCCGTCCAACTGTTGCGCCAGGCCAAGGCGGTGTTCATCGTACCCAAGTTGATCAAGGGCGGCTTCATCATCGGCGGTGAGGGCGGCAACGGCGTCCTGATGGTGCGCAATCGCGGCGGCTGGAGCAATCCTGGCTTCTATGCCATCGGCGCGGGTTCTTTCGGATTGCAGGCCGGGCTGGAGCAGTCGGAACTGATCATGCTGATCATGACTCAGAAAGGTCTGGAAGGCGTGTTGCGTGACCAGTTCAAAATCGGCGCTCAGGCCGGGATCTCCGTCGTGACGCTTGGTTCCGGAGTCGAGGGCGCGATCGGCGGCGCGTCGTTGCCGGATGTCGTGGTGTGGTCATCGTCCACCGGCCTGTATGGCGGACTGACGGTCGATGGATCGGTGATTCGCGCCGAACCCCGTAAGGATGCGGAGTTCTATGGCCGGCCGGTCACGGCGCGTGACGTGTTGTACGGTGCGATGGAAAGCGGCCGTGCGGCCCCGCTGCGCCATGCCATGAATGAGATCGGATAAGTTTCACACAAGCCGTTGCGGGGTTCGGGCTGGCATGTTATTGGCTGCGCCCGCGCCTCGCTGGGGGATAGTTTAGCGGTAAAACTCTCGGCTCTGACCCGGGCATCCTTGGTTCGAATCCAGGTCCCCCAGCCAATTGCGTATCACTGCTCTTCTTGAGCTCGCCGGTTTCAACGTTTCCGCAAGTGGGATAGTTTGAAACCCACGATGCAGAAACCGCCCCAAGACATCATCGACGCGTTGGACCGGATGCACCTGCTGGACGGTGTTGTTCCGACCGGCCAACCGCTCACCGGCGGGGTTTCGTCCGATATTTGGCGGATCGACCTGCCGAACCGGCCGATCTGCGTGAAGCGGGCGCTCTCGAAACTCCGGGTCGAAGCCGACTGGCAGGCTCCGGTGGAGCGCAATCTCTACGAAGCCCGTTGGATGCAGGTTGCCAACCGAGCCGCACCGGGCGCCACGCCGGAATTGCTCGGCCAGGACACGGTGTCGGGCACGTTGGCGATGGAATATCTGCCCGCGGATCGGTATCCGCTGTGGAAAGCGCAACTACGGGACGGGATGGTTGACCCGGGGTTCGCGGCCTCCGTCGCCGTGACGCTAGGCCGCATGCACGCCGTCACCGCGGCCGATCCGGCACTGGCCGCCGCGTTCCCGACCGACGCGATCTTCCACGACATCAGGTTGGAACCCTACCTGACCCACACCGGCCGCGCCCACCGGGACCTCGCGGATCGGATGCAAGAGCTGATCGAGACCACCCAACACAACAAGCTCGCTTTGGTGCATGGTGATGTCAGCCCGAAGAACATCCTGTGCGGTCCCAACGGTCCCGTCTTCCTCGATGCCGAATGCGCCTGGTGGGGAGACCCCGCTTTCGATCTGGCGTTCTGCCTGAACCATCTGATGCTAAAATGCCTGTGGGTGCCGAAAGCGCGTCACGCGTTGTTGGCCAGTTTCCGAGCGATGACCGGCGCCTACCTGCCTTTGGTGGACTGGGAGCCCGCCGCGGCTCTTGAACAACGCGCCGCCCGGTTGCTCCCGGCATTGTTCCTGGCTCGGGTGGATGGCAAATCACCAGTCGAATACATCGTGAATGACGGCGACCGTGATCGGGTGCGATCTGTGGCACGCCCTCTGCTTTTCAACCCGGCCGACCACCTCGCCGACATATGCGCGGCGTGGGAAAAGGAAATTTCGAGATGACCGACACCAAAATCGCCTACGTGCACGCGCGCCGCGTCTGGGACAGCCGAGGCCGTCCGACGGTGGAGGCGGATGTGCTGCTAGAGGGCGGCGCCGTCGGTCGCGCGATCGCCCCGGCCGGCGCGTCCACCGGATCGGGCGAAGCGGTGGACCTGCGTGACGGCGGGGCCGCGTTCGGCGGCTATGACGTGACGAAGGCGGTGGAGAACGTCAATACGATCGTCGCGCATGCCTTGATTGGCATGGACGCGACGGATCAGGAAGCACTCGACGAACGCCTGATCGAATTGGATGGCACGCAAAACAAAAGCCGGCTGGGTGCCAACGCGCTCGTGTCGGTGTCGATGGCCGCCGCGCATGCCGCGGCTGGCGCCTCAGGCCATCCGCTGTACCATTATCTGGGAGGCGCGGAGGCGACTTTGATTCCGCTGCCGCAGATCCAGATTTTTGGCGGCGGCGCCCACGCCGGACGACGGGTCGATGTCCAGGATTTCATGATCATGTGCCCGGCAGCGGACAGCTTCGCCCAGGCGCTCGATTGGACGGCCGAGGTGTATCGGCACGCCGGCAAGATCATGGAGGCGGCGGGAAGCCTGGCCGGCGTCGCCGATGAGGGGGGCTGGTGGCCGTCGTTCGCCTCCAATGAGCAGGCGCTCGACACGCTGGTCGCGGCGATCGAGAAGGCCGGCTTCAAACCCGGCGAACAGGTCGGCATCGCGCTGGATATCGCCGCCTCGGAGTTTGGGGCGAAGGGGCAATACAAGCTGGCGTTGGACGGTAAGGAACTGACGACCGATGGCATGATCGAGATGCTGACCGGCTGGGTCGGCCGCTATCCGGTTCTATCGATCGAGGACCCGCTGGCGGAGGATGATCTCGCGGGGTTCATTGCGTTCACGGCCGCAGTCGGTGACAAGATCCAGATCGTTGGGGACGATTTTCTGGTCAGCGACGCGGATCGTCTGCGCGATGCCGCCGAGGCGAAAGCAGCCAATACGGTTTTGCTGAAGCCCAATCAGCGCGGTACTTTGACCGAAACGTTCGACGCGCGCCGGGTGGCGGCGGAGTGTGGCTACGCGACGATCGTCTCGGCGCGATCGGGGGAAACCGAGGATGTCACGATCGCGCATCTCGCGGTGGGCTGGGGCGCCGGTCAATTGAAGGTCGGCAGCTTTGCCCGCGGCGAGCGCATGGCGAAATGGAACGAGATGCTGCGGATCGAGGAGGCGCTGGGCGGTAAGGCCCGGTTCGCGGGCGGTTCGGTGCTGGGCCGGTCGCGTCCGTGACAATCGGAATATGACCGCCCTCCGGGGCCATGCTTACGCGCGGCAAGACCTTTGGGGGGATCGACAAATCGGAATACGGATCGTTATGGTCCGGCAGCGGCCCAATCCCTGGCCCGGCATGCAAAAAGGCTACGGATGCTGCACAAAATTGCAATCGCAGGTACGATCGTCCTGCTCGGACTCACCGGCATGGCACGGGCCGAGGGCGATGCCGCGGCTGGCAAGATTGTCTTCAACAAATGCGCCATCTGTCACTCGCCCCTGCAAGGCGTGAATAAGATCGGTCCCAGCCAGTTTGGCATCATCGGCCGCCACTCGGCCGCGATCCCGAACTTCGCGTATTCCGAGGCGATGAAGGCGACAAACTGGGATTGGACGCCGGAACAACTCGACAAGTACTTGACCGAACCGCGCGTGGTCGTTCCCGGCACCAAGATGATCTTTCCCGGTCTGAAGGAAGAAGCCGACCGCGCCAACGTGATCGCCTATCTGGATACGCTGAAATAGGCTGATATCCCGCGCTTCGGCCGGTTGGCGGCGACGGCCTTCAATCGTGCCGCGGCGGCGGGGTAAGCTTCCCATTTGCCGCGGTACCTGTACCATCCCCGGATAATCCCGGGGGAAATGGGCATGAAAAAGACTTGGTTGATCCGCGCTGGCGTGGCGCTCGGCTTGGGTTGCGCCGTCGCGATGCCTTTCAACGCGCAAGCGGAACCGCAATGGAAAATGGCGGCACCGCTGCCTGAGGCGATCGGCGAGCTGGAAGCCGCGTCCGTCAATGGCAAGATTTATGTACTGTCCGGCCTGAACAACCAGCCCGGGGTGGTGACGCCTGCCGGGCATAACTGGGCTTATGACCCCGCGACCAATGCCTGGACCAACCGCACGTCGATGCCGGTTCCGGCGCACCACATCATGGTCGCCACGCTCAACGACAAAATCTACGTTTTCGGTGGGTTCGTCCGCCCGCCATCGGTGCTCGCATGGCAACCGATCGCCCGGTCCTGGGAATACAACCCGGCGGCTGATAGCTGGAAGGAACTGGCGCCGATGCCAACCCCGCGCGGCGCCGGGGCAGCGGTCGAGGTCAACGGCAAGATCTATGTCATCGGCGGTGCCCGGTCGAACAAACCGGGTGAGGACGGCGCGCCGATCCCGCTGGGCTCCACCGACCAACTCGTTGTCGGAACCGTGGAGGAATACGATCCGGCGACGAACCAGTGGCAGTCCCGCACGCCGATGCCGACCGCCCGCAACCATTTCTTTGCCGACGCGGTGAAGGGCAAGATCTACGCCATCGATGGACGCATCGGCACGGTATTCGTCACAAAATCCGACACAATCGATCTGGTGGAGGCCTACGACCCCGCCACCGACCGCTGGGCCTACGCCGGCCGCGCCCCCACCACGCGCGGCGACGTCACGGGTGAAGAACACAACGGCCTGCTCTACATCGCTGGCGGCGAGTTTCAGGACGCCGAACGCAAGATGACGTTCTGGGCTGTGGAAGTCTTCAATCCAGCCACCGGCGGCTGGTCAACCCTGCCGCACATGCAGGTCGCTCGGCACGGCTTCGCGGCGGCCTTCATCGGCGACAAACTGCACGTCATGGGCGGCGGTTTTCAGTCCGACGGCATGCCCGGCGTCGATCCCACCACGGCAACGCATGAGGTGATCGATCTGGCGGGCGAGTGACGCGATCACAGCCGATCATTCCTATATCGTCATGGATCGGCTTGTCCGGGCCACCCGTTGCGGCATTCTACCCCGCCAGATGGCCCGAACAAATCGACCAATCACGATCGGAGCAAGACTTAATCCGCCGGTTCCACCTTTACGATCGAAGCCCCATGGTTGCTGCCAACCCAGAACGTCACCGGGGTTGTGCTGTTATCGACAAACGACCGCCGCATGTTGGTCGGCCGCGGCATCAGATATTCCGTGAATGTCCCGGTTTTCGGATCGAGCCGGTCCACCCGGTCCGCCATCATCCCACCGCCCCAAGCCTCGCCATTACGATCCGCGACCACGTCATAAGGGAAATACCAGGGTGTCGGAGGCGTCCACTCGCTAAACTTCTCCGTTGCCGGATCGAACATGCCGAATTTGTCGCCATGGAATTCCCCGAACCACATCTTGCCCGTCGCGTCCAACGACCCGCGCCGAGGTTGCGAGCCAACCGTCGGTGTCGGCCACGTCTTAACGGCCCCCGTCTTCGCATCCACCCGCCCGATATCGCCACGCCCGAACACAGTAAAATACACGTTGTTCGCCGTGTCACTGGAGATATCATAAATGTTCGGGCTGGGGATCGGGAACGGCTGAAACACCTCAAAATTGCTGGTCGCCACATCCAGCCGGTAGATCGAATAGGTGCCGGAATCCTCGATCCACACCTTACCGTCCACATTCAGATGCGTCGGTTCTACTTCCGTGGTCTGGGTATAGTCCTTGTTCAGATTGGGCGGCAGTTCGAATACCTGAAATTTTTCCGTTTTTGGATCAAACCGAGCCACTGCACGCTGAAACGCCATACCGATCCAAATGCCACCGTTCGGGTCTTCACGCAGCGCCAATGACCCCTTGGGCGCGTTCGGCTGTAGGGTCGGTATGGTATATTCGACGGTCTTGCCCGTCTTGGGATCGAGCTTACCCAGGATTTCTTCCCCGAAACTGTCGTACCAAACGGTCCCGTCCTTTGCCACGATCACGTCATGCGGCATCCGGGTCGGTTCACCCAGATCGAACTCCGTCATAACCACCCGCGTCGCCCGCCCCTTCGGCCGGGGAAACGTCTTCAACGGGAAATTCCAGGTGTCGCCCTTGCTGAGATTGACGCCGGACAGATACTCGGCCTGTTGGCGCAACTTCTCCGGGCGCCGCTCCAGCGCGAACTCCCCAACCCGCGCGGCGACCAGCGGCTGCGGTATCAAAAGCGAGGACGCCGCCGCGTAATGCGACATGCGCTGCTGCACATCGACGAATTCATCCGCCGTATGGGTGGAGAATAAGGGCTGGTGCAGGCTGTGACAGTTCGTACAACTCTGCAGAAACTGCTTCTGCGACGCGGGACCGGGCAGACTTTCCATCCACTCGGCGTTGGTAAGCTGTGCCGACAGATCGGTTGTTGTCCGTAATGTCAGATCGGCCGTGGCCGATGCGGCTGCCGCAATATCCGTCGCCACCGCCCCGGACAAATCGTAGCCGACCGCGCGAATTGACAACGAATAATGTCCCGGTTTCAGCCGCGAAGGCGGAAACGTGTAGTGACCCGTGGCATCGCTGACCACGGTGACGGTGATGTTCGACCCGTCACGATGCGCGCTGACCAACACACCTTCCATCGCCGGTTCAGCCGCCGAACTCACATGCCCGGACAATTGGGCCGATGCCGTTCCCAAACTCAGCAGCAACGGCAGCACAAAAGCAGCCCTTGCGACGATTTTCGACGTTCCCATTCATTCCCCCATAGTCTTCTACGGGGGAGCGAAGCACCTCATGCCACCAGACGCAACGTCAGGCCGGTTCCAGAACCTGTAAGCCGGACGCCGTGTTCGAAATCGGAATGTGGTAATTCACATGAACCTGTCGCACTTTGTTCGGCAACGTGCCGCGCGCGACCAGCCAGTTGAGCAATTCCACGCCCTGCGTTCCGGCAAGCTCCACCAACTCCACGGTCGAGTATTGCGTCGCCCAGGTCGGATCGTTTACCAGGCTTTCCATGAACTTCAGATCGAAATCCTTGTTGATGAACCCGGCCCGTTCCCCGTCCAATTGATGCGACAAGCCGCCGGTGCCCAGCACAACGACCCGTTCATCACCCGGCCACGACGCGATGGCGCGACCGATCGCCTGCCCGAGCTTGTAGCAGCGGGCGGCGGAGGGCAGGGGGGATTGCACGGTGTTCACCACCACCGGCACCGTCCGCACCGGCCATTTCTGCTCCGGCCACAACAGTGCCATCGGCAATGTGAAAGCGTGATCCACCGACATTTCCTGGCAGGTCACCAGATCGAAATCCTCGGCCACCAGCGATTCGATCATGTGCCAGGACAGCGCCGGGTCGCCCTGGAACGGCGGCACCACCGGGATGCCCCAGCCCTCATCGGCATTGCGGTATTCGGGGGCCGCCCCGATCGCGAAGGTTGGCATCTTATCGAGGAAGAAATTCAGCCCGTGGTCGTTATAGGCCACCACGACCACATCGGGTTTCACCGAGGCCAGCCAGTCCCGCACCGGCGGAAACCCGTCAAAGAAAGGCTTCCAATATGGATCGTTCTGCAATCCCTTGGCGATCGCACCGCCGATGGCGGGAACATGGGACGTGGTGATGGTACCGACGATTTTCGCCATAGTTAGTTTCCCCTCGCGGCAATCAGTCTGGCTTTGAACTGGTCTTTGGTCATGCCGGTCTGCTGGGCGCCGATGTCTTGCATGTCCAGTTTGAAAATCCCGGCGAATTTGGCCAGGTAATACGCATTGCCGCCGGCTGCGATCAGCTGCAGCACGTTCCTGGCGTGGATGGCCGCGCGCTGTTCGGCGTTCAGCCCGTAGCGCGTGCAATACTCGTCTTCATCATCAAGAAAGGCTTTTCGGTTGGCGGCATCATTGAACGAGTAACACATCTTGTTCAGAGCATAGCCTTTGCGGGCCTGCTCGCCGTCGAAAATGGTGGTGCCCGGCACGGGCTGGTGTGATTTGATCGATGGCATGACGGTTTTCCTCACATGTTGGGGGCTGGCATGCTTTGCCCCAAGCGAGCCGTATTCAGACGCCATGCCAGGAATAAACGTACTGATCCTGATCAATTAAATCAGTCGATTTGTTGATTTATACCAGCGGTCGTTGCGTCTGGCTCTCGTCCCTCACCGTCCTGGCCCGGCTTGTCCGGGCCACTTGTCGTCAGGGCACAGGTGGTTGGAACAAGCCAAGCCATGACGAAAACGCAATGGCAATACGTCAACCGCGGCTGATATTACACCTCGACGGCCGGTGACTGCCGGCGGGGCGTCCCATTTACCCCGCGTTCAACTGCTGTTCCAGATCGTGCAGCACCTGATAGCAAGGCAATACCTGCGCGATGCTGGAATTCGGCTGCCGGCCTTCGCGGATCGCGGCGAAGAATTCCCGATCTTGCAGTTCGATGCCGTTCATCGAGACATCGACCTTGGACACATCGATCTGTTCATCCTTACCGTCGAACAAATCATCATACCGAGCGAGATACGTTCCGGTATCGCCAATGTAACGGAAGAACGTCCCCAGCGGCCCATCGTTGTTGAACGACAGGCTCAGCGTGCAAATCGCCCCGTTCGCTGCCTTAAGCTGAATCGACATATCCATCGCGATACCCAGTTTCGGATGGATCGGTCCTTGAATCGCGTTCGCCTTCACGATCGGCGAGCCAACCTGATACGCAAACAAATCTACCGTGTGCGCGGCATGGTGCCACAGCAGATGGTCGGTCCAGCTCCTGGGCTGCCCCAGCGCATTCATGTTCGTGCGACGGAAGAAGAACGTCTGCACGTCCATTTGCTGAATGTTGAACTCGCCCGCGACGATCTTCCGCTTCACCCACTGGTGGCTGGGATTAAAGCGGCGGGTATGGCCGCACATCGCCACCAGTCCGGTCTGCTTCTGCGCCTGTACGACCGCGAGCGCGTCATGCAACGAATCCGCGAACGGGATTTCAACTTCCACGTGCTTGCCAGCCTTCAGGCAGGCAATGGTCTGGAAGGCATGCATCGGCGTTGGCGTGCACAGGATAACCGCATCCACCTCCTTGATCGCCAGACTTTCCTCAAGCTCGGTCGTGCAGTGCGGAATGCCGTACCGATCGGCGACGGCTTTCGTCTCATCGATTCCAGCGCTGACCAGGGATATAACCTCGACTCCATCGATATTTTTGATGCCGTCGAGGTGCTTGGTGCCGAACGCGCCGGCTCCGGCCAGCGCAACTTTGATTGTTTTGCTCACGTTTAATCTTCCTCTTTGGGCCAGTAGAGACGCATGGGGTTATCAACCAGCAGCTTGTGCTGAAGTCGGCTTGTCGTCGCGATATGCGGAATGAAATCCACCAGCAGCCCATCGTCCGGCATGTGGCCTTTCAGATTGGGATGCGGCCAGTCGGTGCCCCACAGCACACGATCTGGAAAGGTCTCGACGATACGCCGAGCGAACGGAATGACGTCGGTGTAAGGGTTGGGCTGACCGTTCAAGGCCGGGGGGCCGGAGACCGACAGACGTTCCGGGCACGTCACCTTGGACCAGACGTTGGGATGGTCCAGCATGAATTTGATGAACAGGGCGAATTCCGGCCCGTCGATCGGTTTCGTCACATCGGGGCGGCCCATGTGGTCCACCACGACGGTGGTCGGCAACGCGGTGAAGAAATCCCACAATTCGGGCAAGTCCACTGACTCAAAGTAGATCACGACATGCCAGCCAAGCCTGGCGATCCGCCCGGCGATTTCCAACAATTCGTCTTTGGGGGTGAAATCGACCAGCCGCTTGACGAAGTTGAAACGCACACCGCGCACGCCGGCTTCGTGCATGGTTTGCAGGTCGGTGTCGGAGACATCGCGCCGCACCGTGGCGATGCCGCGTGCCCGGCCGTTGGCATGCACCAGCGCATCGACCATCGCCCGGTTGTCGGCGCCATGGCAGGTGGCCTGCACCACGACATTCCGGGCGAAGCCAAGGTGGTCGCGTAGCGCATAAAGCTGCTGTTTGGACGCATCGCATGGGGTGTATTTGCGTTCCGGCGCGAACGGGAATTCCGCTCCCGGACCGAACACATGGCAGTGGGAATCCACTGCCCCGGCCGGCAGTTCAAACCGGGGTTTGCAGGGGTCAGCGTACCAATCCAGCCAGCCAGGGGTTTTCTCGAATTCCATCTGGGTTCCCGAACGTCTCTTGGATTCGCGTTGATATTGACTCTGGTCTTCCTCCGTCATGGCCCGGCTTGTCCGGGCCAACGATCGCGGCACCGTCCAGGCACGAGTGACCCGAACAAGCCGGGCCATGACGGTGGTGCGTTAACAGTCGGCCGATTTCAACGCCAACTGGCTTCATCTGCCACCGACGAGCGGTGGCGGAGATGATGCAGATCAAACAAGATGAACTATTTGCCTTTCGCCTTCAGCGCGGTATCCAGCCGTGAAAACACCCGGCGCGCGTTGCCTTCATAGACCGCTTGCTTGTCCGCTGCGGACAGGATGGTCGAGTTTTCGATGTAACGCCTGGTGTCGTCGTAATAGAATCCCGTTTCGGGGTCGATGCCACGCACCGCGCCGATCATCTCACTGGCGAACAAGATGTTTTTGGTTGGGATGACTTTGGTCAGCAGATCGATGCCCGGCTGATGATAGACGCAGGTGTCGAAATAGATGTTGTTCAACAGCAGCTCCGTCAGCAGCGGCTTTTTCATCTCCTGCGCCAGACCCCGGAAGCGGCCCCAATGATACGGCACCGCGCCGCCGCCGTGCGGGATCAGGAATTTCAGCGTCGGAAAATCCTTGAACAGATCGGAGGTCAGGCATTGCATAAACGCCGTCGTGTCGGCGTTGAGATAATGCGCGCCGGTGGTGTGGAAGCACTCGTTACAGCTTGTGCTGACATGCACCATCGCCGGGATGTCGTACTCGACCATTTTCTCGTAGATCGGATACCATTGCCGGTCCGATAGCGGCGGTGACGTCCAATGGCCGCCCGACGGGTCCGGGTTCAGGTTGATGCCGACAAAACCGAAATCCTTGACGCACTTTTCCAGTTCGGGAATGCAGGTCTTCGGATCCACGCCGGGAGACTGCGGCAGCATCGCGGCGCCGATGAAACTATCAGGAAACAACTCACTGACCCGGAAGCACAGTTCGTTGCAGATCGACGCCCAGGTGGAGGACACGTTGAAGTCGCCGATATGGTGCGCCATGAAACTGGCGCGCGGGCTGAAAATGGTCAGGTCGCTGCCACGTTCCTGCATTTTCGCGAGCTGGTTGGTGATGATGCTCTCGCGCAGTTCGTCGTCGCTGATTTTCAGTTCGCTCACCTTCGGCATGGAAGACGGGTCCTTGATGCCGGCGATCTGGCGGTTGCGCCAGGCTTCAAGCGCCTTGGGCGCGGTGGTGTAGTGGCCATGGACGTCGATGATCACGGAAGTCTTCTCCTGGACGCGGTTGGGCGGCCAGTTTCGCCCGTTCGCGGCGATTGGACCAGCCACTACTTTTCCGGCGTTATCGGGTTGCGCCGCGCAACGTAATCAAGCATTGACCGTTTGTCGCGAAACACCGCGAACACGGCGGCATAAGACTGCAAGATAGGGAACTACGGACCATGCGGATTTCGCATAAGAATCTCGGTGTCGCTGGCGCCGCACTCGGGCTGGCTCTGGCGGTGCCAACCGCGCAGGCCGCGGACCCGATCAAGATCGGTGTCATCGCTGAAACCTCGGCGATCAGTGGCGTGGGCATTCCCAACGCCGCCAAAATGGCCGCCGAGGAAATCAACAAGGCCGGCGGCGTCAACGGCCAGATGATCGAGATCGTCGATTACGACGACCATAACTCCGCCGTCGATGCGGTTCGCGCGTTCCAGCGCGCCGCGCAGCAGGATCATGTGGCGGCGGTCATCGCCAGCTATGTTAGCGAAGTCGTGCTGGCGCTGGAACCCTGGTCGGGCCGGCTGAAGATGCCGTTGATCACCCCCGGCGCGGCGAGCAACGACATCACCAAGCGCGTCCATGACGACTACGATCACCTGAAATACGTCTTCCACGGCTACCTCGCATCCACCCAGATCGCCGACGTGGTCTGCGAGGCGTCGAAGACCCTGATGATCAACGACCTTCACATGAAGACGGCCGTGGTCATGAGCGAGGATGCCGCCTGGACGATCCCGCTGGACGAGGAATTCCTGAAGTGCCTGCCGGCCGGCGGCCTGAAGGTGCTGGACCATATCCGCCTGTCGCCGGACACCACCGATTTTACCCCCATCTTTAATAAGATCGAGGGCCTTAAGCCGGACGTCATCGTCACCGGGATCAGTCATGTTGGTGTGCAGCCGACGGTGCAGTGGCAGCAGCAGCAGGTGCCAATGCCGATGTATGGCGTGTCCAGCCAGGCGACCAACGCCACGTTCTGGAAAGACACCAACGGCGCGTCCGATGGTGTGATCTTCAACATGGTGGCGGCTCCGGATGTTGCGGTGACCCCGAAGACCATTCCGTTCGCCAAAGCCTATCAGGCGAAATACGGCAGCCTGCCCGGGTATGCCGCTTACCAATCCTATGACGACGTTTACATGTGGGTCGATGCGATCCGGAAGGCCGGCGGCACCGATCCCGATAAGATGGTCGAGGCGATGGAGCAGACCGATTATGTCAGCACGATCGGCCGCATCGTGTTCCTGCCGAAGACCGACACCTTCGCCCACGGCATGAAGATCGGGCCGGGCTACATCTCCGGGCTGATGGTGCAGTGGCAGAACGGCAACCCGGTCACGGTCTGGCCGGCCAACGTCGCCACCGGCAAGATGGTGTTCCCGGCGTTTACCAAGCTGCCGCAATAAGCCACCGCTAACCGGACGCAGGTGCCGCCTCTTCGCCATGACGGCGTGGTTGGCGGCATCGGCTTTGCCAGGACGAGAACGGCTGCTCAGCGCCAGGCGCGGCTGAGCAGCGCGTCCATCGCGTTGATGATCCTGGTATCCTCGCTGACAAGGGATGCGACCACCGGACCAAGCGCATCCCGAGGCAGATTGGTGATCTGGAGCGGGTCCAGAACCACCTGCCGGTCTTCCACGGTGAAATGCGGACCGATGTCGCTATCGGCCTGACCAAAGGCTTCGGCCTCCACGAGCGGAACGACAGCGCGCCGCGCGGAACCGCGAAACCGGTTGGATTGCACCACGACAACAAACGGAACCACGCGTTTATTGCGCCCCGGGTTGCGGTGAACGTCGAGCTGATCGGATATCACAGCGTGCCGAACTCATCCGCCAGGCTGCCGTATTTCGCGACGAAGGCATCGCTGGCAGCGATGTGAGCTTCAATCTGTTGATCACGACGGGCTGCCTGCGCTTCGGCATCCTCGACATAGGTTGCGAGCAGGTTTTCGACGGTTTCGGACAGGTTGGCTGTTATCCCACGCGCCCGGCGCACGAGATCTTCGTTTAACGACATGTTGACGGCCCGCTTGGGGGCCGTCCGATCATAACCCATATCGTTTGTCTCCGAAATGCGCATGGCATACGCATCGTACCATATATGCGTGCCTGAGGGCAATATGGCGCCGCGATGCCTATTTGATGTCTCGACTTTTCACGTCTGAAATTACGCATTTTACGCGTTTTGTTCAACGATTTTCGTGCTGGCTTGCCGCATGTGGCGGTCCCGGTCCATTGCGCCGCCCGGCCGGCCCCTGGACGCGGGGACGCTCTTGGTGCATCACCATAATCAGGTGGAGATCGGAATAAATGGGGAAGGTAGCAGCAATATCGGACCTGAAAAACCGGCCGGATCTTGGGGACAGGATACAATGCTCAATGCCCGTCAAAAAGTGGCCACTATATTTCACCCGCCCATGGTAACCGCTCCAACATCGTCCGATCGACCCTTGGTTTATCCTCGATAACAGGGCCGGCACAGGTTTTCATTGCGTGCCCGAATGCCAGCGATCAACACCACGACGAAGGCGCGAAGGTGCCCGGGACCGATCAACCAAACCGCGGCGGCCGCTGCCGTGTTAAACGCCCGACCGGCTAAACCATACGGAGCCCCATGCTCGCTTTACAAATCCTGATCGACGGTTTCGCGATCAGCAGTCTCTATGCCCTCGGCGCCACCGGGTTCACCCTCATCTTCGGGGTGTCCGGGGTGCTGAACCTGTCGCATGGCGCGATCATGGTGGTTGCCGCCGTGATCGCCTGGTGGGTCGCCGGAACGTTTGGAGCGGGGCCGTATCTCGGCGCGCTGGCCGGTGTCGCCGCCAGCCTGGCCTGCGCCTTCTTCACCTACCGGGTGATCGTCCGCCCGATCCAGAATTCGCCGTCCATCCCGCGCGAGGAAAAAGAGATTTTTGTGCTCACCGGCACGCTGCTGTGGGGCATCATGCTGCAAGAGGCGATCGCCTACCTCTTCACCAACAACCCCAAAACCGTGCGTCCGCTGGTCGAGGGCGTGGTGATGATCGCCGGTGTGCGCACCCCGTGGAACGAAGTTCTGACGGCGGTGCTGTCCTGGGCGGCGATCGGTCTGCTGTATCTCCTGGTTAATCGCACCCGCACCGGAAAATCCCTGTTGGCGGCGTCGATGAACCCCCGAGGCCTGACGCTGCTCGGTTTCGAGCTGTCGAACATCTACGTCCTGGTCTGGGCGATCTACGGCGTGCTGGCGGGTATCGCCGGCGTCTTGCTGGGCGCCTTTCTGGGCGTCAGCTCCGACAACGCCGGCGTGCTCACTGCCAGCGCGTTCTCCATCGTGGTGCTCGGCGGCCTCGGGAGCGTTCCGGGATCGCTGTTCGCCGCGTATGTCGTCGGCTACCTGGAAACCATGACCGCCTATCTGATTTCCCCCTCGATCCGCACTGTCCCGGTACTGCTGTTGCTGGTCGCGGTGGTCTATGTGCGCCCGCAAGGCCTGCTGGGGCGGAGGTAAGCCGATGCTACGATCCCGCACCTTCCAAATCGTCGTCCCCGCGCTTCTGGTCATGGCGCTGCTGCCGCTGGGTGTCGGCGGCTACATCCTCGGGCTGCTGACGCTGGCGTATTATTACGCTGTATTCGCCATGTCCTGGGACCTGCTGTTCGGCTTCGCGGGCGAGGTCAATTTCGGCCCCAGCTTCCTAATCGGTGTTGGCGCCTACACCGCCGCGCTGCTGAACCACTACTGGATGTGGCCGATCCCCGCCTGTCTCGTCGCCGGCGCCATCGCCGCGGTGATTGGCGGCGCGGTCCTCGCCGTTCCCGCCCTGCGCCTGACCGGACCCTATTTCGGACTGGTCACGCTGGTCGCGGTGCTCCTGCTGCAAAACATGCTGGTCCTTTTCGCCGGAATCACCGGCGGAGAAATCGGGCTGGACTTGCCCGACGTGCTGTCGATCGACGACTCCACCAACTACTATTACGCCCTGGCTTTCATGACGGTCAGCGGCGGCATCCTGTTCGGCCTGTCCCGCTCCCCGGTCGGGCTCATTCTCCAGGCCAGCGGCCAGGATGCCATCGAGGCGGCAGCGCTCGGTTTCAATGTCGCCAAGCATAAAATGGCGGCGTTCTGTATCAGCGCATTTTTCTCCGGCCTGGCCGGCGCGATGCTGATCTTCTACCTGGGCACCGCGTCTGTCGGCACCGTGGTCGATATCGCCGTCGGCGTGAACGTCATCATCGCCGCTGTGCTGGGCGGCCGTCGCACCATTATCGGTGCCGCCGTCGGCGCCATCTTCCTGATCGGAGCCGGCGAAATCCTGCGTCCACTCGGGCAACTCTCCACCTTTGTCGTTTCGGCCGTCGCTCTGGTTGTCATCCTGTTCTTCCCAAGCGGCTTTATGGGACGATTGCTGCAATCGGGAGGCCGCGAATGACCGCGCTGCTGGAAGTATCCGGCCTGACCAAGCGCTTCGGTGGTCTGGTCGCGGTGAAGGATATCGGCTTCTCGATCAATGCCGGAGAAATCCTCGGCCTGATCGGCCCCAACGGGTCCGGCAAATCCACCGTGATGAAGTGCATCATGGGGATCGAGAAACCCAACGCCGGATCGGTCAAACTGGACGGCACCGACGTCGCCGGCTGGCCCACCCATCGCATCGCCCGCCACGGCGTCGGCATCGTGTTCCAACACGCTCGTCCGCTGCACCGGCAGACCATCCTGGAACACATTCAGCTCGCACTGCTGCCCGACAATCTGTTCATGCTGGTGACCGATCATAAGATCACACGCCGAGCGGAGGAGATTGCGGAGCGGGTGGGGCTGGGGCAGGTGATGCACCGGTTGCCGCGTACCTTGCCGTTCGCCGATTTGCGCCGGTTGGAGCTGGCCAAGGCAATCGCTCGCAATCCCAAGGTGGTGCTTGTGGATGAGCCGTTCGCGGGTCTGACCGCCGGCGAGGTCGCCGATTTCTCGGCCCTGATCGGTAGTTTCCGCGCCGAGGGGCATGCGGTGCTGCTGGTCGATCACAACGTCAAGGGTGTCGCCGCGCTGGTTGACCGCGTGTTGGCGATGTATCTGGGAGAGAAAATCACCGAGGGCACCGCTGAAGAGGTGATGCGCAACGAAACCGTGCGCCGGGTCTATCTGGGCGGCAAAATCGAAACCGCCGCGCGTCCGGACCGCGAGGGCAAGGGCCACACGCCGCTGCTGGATGTGCGCGGGCTCGGTGTTCTCTATGGCAAGGCGACCGCGCTCGACGACGTTTCGATCCATGTGGGGGAGGGCGAGTTTGTCTCCGTGGTCGGACTGAACGGCGCCGGTAAGACGACGTTGTTCAACGCGATCTCCGGACTGGTGCCGTTTTCGGGCACAGTCGCGTGGCGCGGCGAGACACTGGCCGGCAAGACCCCTGGCGCCATCGCGCGCGGCGGTATCGTGCAATGCCCGGAATCGCGGGAACTGTTCGGCGACATGTCGATCCGGGAGAACCTGGACCTTGGCGGACAGCATCTGACGGTGGCGGAGGCAGGCAAGCAACTCGATTGGCTGTTCGGTCTGTTTCCCATTCTGAAGGCGCGCCAGGGGCAGGCGGCCCGAACCCTGTCCGGCGGCGAGCAACAGATGCTGGCGATTGCCCGCGCCCTGATGATGAAGCCGAAGCTGCTGATCCTGGACGAGCCGACGCTGGGCCTGGCACCAGTGATCCTGGAGCAGTTGTCCAAGGCGCTGGAGGTGCTGCGGCAGACCACCGACATCACCGTCCTGCTGGGTGAGCAGAACGTCACGTTCGCTCTGCCGCATGCCGACCGCGTCTATGTGATCGAGCACAGCCGTATCGTCTGGGAAGGTGATCCCGGCCGCTTCGCGGAAGAAGCCGGCGCGGGATATCTCTGACACCAGCCGGCGATGCCGCCGGCTGGTGTCCCCGGATCAGAAGCGGATGCGAAGTCCGGCGCCAATCACATGAACTGAGTCGTTCGGGTTCAAGGTGCCGGGCAGGATAGCGTTCGCATACTGCGTCGGGCTGGTTCCGTTCATGAAGTCCTTGTACGAGAACCGTTCGAACTCGTAACCGAAGATCACCGTCCAGTTGGGGCGGATCGTGTATTCGCCGCGGATGCTGACCATGTTCAGCATCGACGTCACGTCGGGAAGACTCTGAAGCGTCAGATTGGCCAGTGTGGATTGGCTGGTTTGGCCACCGCCGATCAGGGCCATGCCGTCACCCAGGGCGTAGGCGGTATCGCCGTAAGAGAAGTTGTAGATGAAGCTTATCTTCAGAACGTCAGGGATAGCCTGCCAATCGGCCGTCACCCCAACGGTGTGGACGGAGTCAGTGGTTTTGTTCGTCCAAGGCACATAGTAACCGGTACCGGTCGGGCCGAAGTTTGTCCCGCTGGTGTAAAGACTGGCCTGTTCGTAGTAGATTTGTTGATACGTGTAGTAGGCATGGGTGTTGAGGGCAGGAGTCATCTCCCACGCCAGGTCCGGACCGATCTGGAAATTGTGGTTATTCCGCAAACCATAGATCGTGCCGGGGTAAACGTCGTGGGAGAATTTGGTCATGACAGTCGTATTCAGCGAGTGGATCGGCGAGAAATCCAATGTCGCCTTCGCCTCGTCATGCTTCCGGGATGCCTCGAAATACATCACCGTTCCCGCGATATCCGCATTGACGCCGCCGCCGCTCAGCAACGCCCAGGTGTTGCCGTTGGCGTAGTTGTTGGCATTCCGGTCCTGATGAGCAAAGCTCACGGCCCCAAACACATCGTCATCCAGTTGGCTGCGGACCTTGGCGGTGACCGTATCCGACGTCACGAACGATGCGTCGGCGTAGTTCCGGTATGTCGTTTCGAACGTATTGTTCAACGTCACCTTGGTCTGAGGCAATATCCTGTAGCCGGCCTCAGCCGTGATCGTCTGGTGCTGGAAGCTGTAAGGCAGGTTGATACAGCGGCCTCCGGTGAAACCGCAGTCGCCGCCGCCGTTCACCGCGGTCACACTCCGCGTATCGACGCCATACGCGTTGCTCGGACTTTGATTGTCACGATCATCGATCGTGTACGACAGACGCATATCCAGCTTCGGCAGCGGCTGGGTGACGAACGCCAGGTTTCCATAATAGGTGTGGACCAGGCCGTCGTAACTTGTTCTTGGCTGATAAGGATTGGCGTTTGCGTTGCCAGTGCCCTCTACATACGGGGCATTTTGCATTTGTAGACCATAGGCGAAGTTGGCATTGACCCGCGTCGTCGGACTAAGGTTATAGCCGACCATCGCCTTGATTTGATGAGCCGAGTTCGAGGGCGGCAGCGAATACACCGCGCTGATGTTGGCGGGAGACGTGCCGAACGCGGTGACAGGTGTGAAGGCGAATGGATTCTGTGCGTTGAACGATGCCAGATTATCCGTGAAGTTACTGAACATGTAGCCCAGTTGCACCTGCAACCGTTCGGCACTGTAGGCCGCGGTCAAATCGTAGCGGTCGGTGTCATAGTCAATCGGTTGGGCAAAGTAACCAAGACCGCTGGTAACACCCGTCGTGGCGGCTGGCTTGCCATTCGTCAAACCACCGGTACCGGCGACCGTCAGGCCAACCGTGCCGCCGATTTCGAACGAGTTGGACTGATAGCCGGTCTTATGCTCGTGGCGGATTGAACCGGTGATCGTCCAGTCGTTCCACTGGTATTTCCCGCTTCCCGCGAACACGTCGCGCATCGTCCCGATATTGTAATCATAGAGCGCGCCGGCCAGGGAACCATTGGGGCTGGGCAACCAGAGCGAGTTGAGGACGATCCCGTTGGACTGCGTATAGGCGGGGTATTGCGGATGCGCGGGAAACACCAGGGGAACACTGCCCGGCGCCACGCCCGGAACGGTCGCCCCCGACGGCGTCCAGACGCTTTTGAAGCCGTTGGAGGCGTTGTAAGGTATGCCGTCATACGACAGCGTCAGACCCCAGGTTCCCTGCTGCCCAACCCGAGCGATTACGGAACGATCCTGGAAGCCCATGTCTTTGCCGTCGATCGACCAGTAATGAGTGCCTCCTGAGTCCCAGGCATCGCGTTGGCCCAGGTGGAAGTCACCGATTCCGTAGAAGCCCGGATCGACCGAACCTTTGAAACGATTCAGATAATCCGACCGGTTGCTGTTGTATTGGCCACCGATATCGATCCAATTGGTCGGCGTGGCGGTTTGCGCCGGGCTTGCCGGTTTATCGCCGATATCGAAACTGTCGTCGCTTTGTGCCAGCGCCTGTAAGGGCAGGAGGCACACACTCGCAGCCAGAGCGGCTTTGAGAGAACGTGCGATCGTCATTGTCGTGTCCTCCTTGCCTAGCGTGTGAAGAATGTGCCGTTCGGGCTATTGGAACCGTGGATCTGCGAATGGCAGTTCACGCAGCCACGAGCCATCATCCGGACGTTGGCGCCGATCTGGCCTGCCAGGTTCTGGCCGGCCAAGAGCTGCGTCTGGTGACCGCCGTTGGCATGGCACTCCTGGCACAGGTAAGGCGGCCGCTGGATCAGCAGGCGAGCCTGGGTCGAACCGTGTGGGGTGTGACAGTTCAGGCAGCTCTCACGCACCGGCTCGTGTTCCCACAGCAACGGTCCGCGTTTCTCGGCGTGGCAGGTGTAGCAGGTCTCGTTGACGGTGAATTCTTTCAGCAGCTTCGGTCCGGCCGAACCATGCGGGTTGTGGCAATCGGAGCAGACGACCTTGCCCTCGCGGATCGGATGGTGCGAATACTTGAAGCTGTCGGCCCGTTGTTCGGCGTGACAGGTGAAGCACTTCTCCGGCTGGCTGAATTTCACCAGGACCGGATCTTTGGCGATATGGACCGTATGGCAGTTGGTGCAGGCGACATCGTTGGTCTGATGCTGACTGCCCTGCCAGTTCATGCGCAGGCCGGACTGATGGCAACTCAGGCATTGCTCGTTGCGCACGGCAACCGGTGAAATATTGGGTCCTTTGAACACGACGGTCGGGAACTTCACCTTCCGCGACACGTGGTCCGGGCTGGCGCCGTGACAGGACTCGCAGCCATTCTGGCCGAACGGGGTATGCTTGTCGCCTTTCACCGAGTGTGGCGTTTGCAGGATCGGCGTGACCTTCTGCTCATCATGGCATTTCAGGCAGGTGCGCTCACCCTCCGCCGCGAAGGCGGACTGCTGCGGTGTCGCCGTGGTCTGCGCTCGAACTGGAACAGCACTGAATACCAGGCCGATCCCGCACAGAAGCGCCCATTTCAGATGTCGTTTCATGCCGCTGTCCCCCCTGTTCACCAGGTGCGTTGCGCTATTTCTTCACGGCGACGAAGTCGGCCGCGCCACTGTTGATGGCGAGGGTCCGTTCGTACGATACGTAGTGGAACCGGTGCGCCGTATGACCGGAGTGAATGGCAAACCCGACGTAATACACCGTGCCGGGTTCCAGCGCGGTGTATGGCGCCGCGGCGGCCAGCGGACGGCTGATCGTCACCGACCACGAGCCGCCGGATTGGGTTGCCTCCGCCGAAACGATAGACGGGCCGGCCGCACCGCGCTTGTCGAACACGATCTCGGTTGCCGCCTTGGCCGGCTGCCCCGGGTTGAGCATCGCCTCCCAGAATTCGAGCTGGTAGCCGTCGGCCTTCAGCTTCGCGAGGTCTTCCGGGGCCTTCAGGGTATCGCCACCGCCTTGCCGGGTCATCTTGGCGCGGGTGCGCGGCAGATACATCGTTCTGTTGCCACCGCCGCCGTTGACCTCGCCGGCCGAGTCATCATGGCAGGCAGCGAAACAGCCACCGCGATTGGCCTCCGGCACCTTGCCGTCGTCGAACATGACCGTGACCTTGGTGGCATAGGCAGGATCTTGTTTGGCGTCCGGCTGCGCGCCTTCTTTGAAGTCCAGATGCACATAAAGGTTGGTGCCGTCGTTGGCGGTTTTTACCGTTGCGGCGATGAAGCCCGGCTTGCCGGCGATCGGTGTCGGCTCCAGCGATGGCTTCTCGTACGGGGCCTGGCCCTTGGGTGTGAACGTGCGCGGTTGGCCCGTCACGATCTGCGGACCCATGTCCTTTTCTTCGCCGATATGGCAAACGTCGCAATTCTTACCCTTGCGGAAATCATCCGCGCCCGACATGTCGGCCGGCGTCAATGCCCACTCCCAGGACGCCTGACCGGGGTAGAACAGAACGACTTCCTTGCCCGCGATACTGCCCCAGTCGATCCCCGCCGCGCGGCCTGGCGTGACACTCAACAGAGCAGTGAGACTGACGGCTGCGGACAATGTTTTGATCGCGAATTTCATGTGTTCGGTCCTCAACTTTATTGATTCGGCATCCAGCGTGTGGCACCGATCCGATCCGGCCTTTTCGTAGGCTGGCCGTTACGCATGTCAGAGAGAGATGGGCTGGATTATCGTTTCGTTAATTAATCAAATCCTTCAATCTCGTCCGCTTTCGCGGTTTCGGGAAGGTGGTGGGCGATCCCCTTGTGACAGTCGATGCAGGATTTCTCCCCGGTCAGCAGTTGTGCTTTGTGGGCGCTCGCTGCCTGCGGCGATTGTTTGGCCAGGTCCATAGAAAGCGGGTTGTGGCAGTTGCGGCATTCGGCGGAGCGGTTCGCGCTCATGCGGGCCCATTCATGGGCGGCCAGCGTCGGGCGCAGCGCCAGGAACTTTTCGCGGGTGTCGATGATACCGAAGACTTTGCCCCAGACTTCCTTGGATGCCTGCATCTTGCGGGCGATTTTGAGGGTCCAGGGGTGCGGCACATGGCAGTCGGGGCAGGTGGCGCGGACGCCCGCCGGGTTGGTCCAGTGGATGGTGCCCTGTAGTTCCTGGTAGACGTTGTCCCGCATCTCGTGACAGCCGACGCAAAATGTTTCTGTGTTGGCAACCTCCAGCGCGGTGTTGAAGGCGCCCCAGAAAGCGACGCCGGCAACGAAACCGCCCAAGGTCAGAAAGGCGAGGCTGAGATACACGGGCGGACGCGTCGCGGTTCGGACCCAGACATTATTCGTGAGCCAAGCCCAAAAGCCGCGGCGGGGAGGAGGGGTATCCGACATTAGTCTGTCCTCCTCATTGCGGCCCCGGAGGGCCGGACAGAATGAAGTAAACCCAGAATGCCAACCCATAGGTGGCAACGAAGCCCGACGCGATAACCGGCCAGATGAAGACTGACAGAATCAGGAACATCAGCACTTCCCGCCATTTCCGTGCTTCCTGTACCACCACGTCCGCCCTACTCCTTCCGATCCTGCATCAGCCGTCCGACATTGGCCGGACGGTCTTTCAGCATCATCAGGGGAACGTTCCACCCGCTACGCACCGTTGCGTAGTCCCAGTTATCCGAAATTTAATGATACCAGAGGTGTTGGGGTAAGGTTTCCGCCGGGGCGACCGTTGGGAAACCGGGTGCATTCCGCTCGTGCTAATGGAAATGGTACCTCAACAGCAGCCTCACCGGGCCGCGGAGTCACTGGGCCGCGGCCAATGCACCTTCATCTTGCCGTTTGGCCAAGGCTGCGGCGAGGCGGTTGATACCAGTCTCGATCTGGGCTTCGCCCGGGTTCCCAAACCCAATCAGCACGACCTGGTCGCCGACCGAACCCGCGTCCAGTCCGCAACGGCGCGCCAGGCTGGCGATGGCGATGGCGTGTTCGGCACCCTTGGGCAGCGTCCACGCCAGATGCAAACCGGCCATCGTGCCGGCAAGCCACAAATGATCGCCAAAATTCCGATGCAACGATGCGATCAGGCTATCGCGCCGGCTGAGGTAAATTTTGCGCCGGTCATGCAAGTGCCGCGCATAACCACCGCTGTCGAGCAGGTTGGCGAGTGCCGTTTCCTCCAGCCGCCCGGCACGGTCGCCGATCAGCCGGCTGGCGACACGCGCCGGTTCGATCATCCGGTGCGGGACCGCCAGATAGCCAAGCATCATCCCGGGACCGAGCGTTGCGGCGAAGTCGCCGGCGTGTATGACCAGTTCGGCCTGGTCGAGGCTCATCAACGGTTGAATGTAGGTCAGGTCGTACCGGTACTCGCCGTCGGAATCCTCCGCGACAATGGTGGCTCCGGACCGGGCGGCCCATGCGAGCAAGGCGTGACGGCGTGCCAGACTCATGACGACGCCCATGGGCCGCTGATGTTCAGGCGTGACCAAAGCCAGGGCGCTGGGGCCGGCGGGCAGACGATCGGTTTGGATGCCGTCGGCATTGACCGGAACGCGAACTAGCGTGACGCCCGTGCTGGCAATCAACGCTTCGGCCCGTGGATCGCACGGCGATTCCACCACCGCTCGGCTGCCCGGGCGCAGCAGCAGATGGGTTGCGATGTGCAGCGCGTGCTGTCTGCCACTGGCAAGGATGATCTGATCCGGGCTGACGGCGATCCCGCGGGAGGCCGATAGCCAGCGGGCGATCGCGTGGCGTAAGGCCGGATCGCCGTCCAAATGGTCGTCCGCGAGGCTGGCACCGAGACTATCGAGAGCCGAACGGATCAGCGCGCGCCAACGGCCGGAGGGGAAGAGTCTGGGGTCCGGCCGGCCGACGCTATGCTCCGCTATGGTTTCGTGGCCGTTGGTTTTGTGGTGTTGGTTATGGCAGGGCGTCGCATCGGCAGCCACGGCCGAACTCACGAAGGTCCCTTTCGCCGGTTCAGTGCGCAGATAATTCTCGGCGATCAGTCGCTCGTAGGTCAGCAGCACGGTAATGCGGGAAACAGAGAACTGTTCGGCCAGCATCCGCGTGGACGGCATGCGCGTGTCGGGCGCGAGGCGCGACGATGCGATCAGGTCCCGCAATTGTTCGTAAAGTTGTTGTTGGAGCGGTTGGTCGCGGACGAGCTTTAGCGGAATCAGCATGGTGCCGGCCACGTTGGCGCTGCGTCCACGAAATTCACCAATCCGACCATTCGTTACAAACCACCCCTGGATACATGTATTGAAAAAGCAATAAATCCTGACGATAACGAGCCAAAATATATGCTCCATCCGCATGATGACAAATTATGAGGGTGGTTGCGTTCCCACACCTTGATCCATGTCAATGAGGCGCCGGTCATTGATCCTCAAAATACGCCGGGATGTTTCCAACATAGCCATGTTCGAGGACCGTGACCGTCGGTTAGGTTTGCAGTACGATAAAGACACGGTGCCTGCCCAGAAAGATGCGAACCCACCACTTCCGGAGAACCAATGATGGCACTGTTCGTCTTGCTGGCCTGCCTCGCGTTCGTGGCCCTGTTGCCGCTTCTGTTGCCATTGCTGCGCCGCTCGCGCGCTGTGCCGGAACGGGGGCAGTTCGATCGTGTCGTCTATCGCGATCAGCTTCAGGAACTGGATCGCGACGTGGCGCGGGAGTTACTTACGGCGACGGAAGCCGCCGGTGCGCGGTTGGAAATCCAGCGGCGTCTGCTCGCGGCCGACACTGTATCAGAACCCGTCGCGGCGGCCCGGGCCGGGCGCAGTCCGGTTCTGGCGTCGATCATTGTGCTGTTCGCTGTCGGCGGCGCGGGCACGGTCTATTGGCGATTGGGAGCGCCCGGCATACCGGATTCCCCGTTTGCCTCGCGGGCTGCCTTGGCGAACGAGGCGCCGGCGGCTGAACCGGCGGGCCACAACGACCTGTCGCAGGCATTGGGCAAACTGGCGGCCAAGCTGAAAGCCAATCCATCCGACGCGGATGGTTGGCTGCTGTATGCCCGTACCGCTGGCAGCATGCGCCATTGGGACGAAGCCGTGGACGCCTATCATCATGCCTTCGCCCTGGGGCGCAACGGGGGGGAACTCCAGGCCGGATACGGTGAGATGCTCGTCCTGCAAGCCGATGGCATCGTTACGCCTGCCGCGCACGATGCGTTTGTCGCGGCGTTGAAAGACGATCCGAAGCAGGACGTCGCCCAGTACTATTTGGCTCTGGCCGCGGGTCAGTCGGGTGAGCCGGAGAAGGCGATCAGCGTCTTCCAGGGCTTGCTCGCCGACATTCCCGAGGATTCGCCGATGCGGGAGGAAATCGGTAAGCGCATCGCCGAAGCCGCGAAAGCCGCCGGCCTGGCAATGCCGGAACTTGCCAAGGGCACACCGGCGGAGGCCGTGGACCCTGACACCGCTGCGATGGAAGCGGCCTCGACCATGCCGGAGGGTGCGCAGAAAGATATGATCGCCGGCATGGTCGGCAAGCTCGCGACACGGCTGCTCACGGAACCCGGTGACGTTGACGGCTGGATGCGTCTCGGCCGAGCCTATGTGGTGATGGGTGACCGGGACAAGGCGGCGGATGCCTATGATCACGCCGTCGCGCTCAAGCCCGACGAGGTAGGCATTCGGCTACAAGCGATTGAGGGATTGCTGTCCGGATTGAAACCCGATGCCCCGCTGCCACCGCGTGCCGTCGTCTTGCTTCGTCAGGTGGAACGCATCGCGCCGGAGGAGCCCGAGGTGTTGTGGTATCTGGGGATCGTTGCCGCCCGCGATGCGCATCCGACCGACGCTAAACAGTATTGGACGCGCCTGCTGGCGAAGCTGCCCGTCGACGGAGAGGACGCCAAGATGGTGAAGGGCGCGATGGGATCGCTGAGCGGCGGTTAGAACGACAGGACTTTGCCCGTGCAACCGGTGGCGGTAGCACGGGCGAAAACCTTGATATCAATGCGACACCAGTGAGCAACGCCCCGCCCGCAGCAGCAGATCGCGGGTTACGCCGCCCAGTGCCCACTCCCGCACCCGGCTGTGGCCATACGCGCCGGCTACCAAAAGATCGCCTCCCTGTTCCTCCACGATTGCACTCAGCTTCCCGGCGTCGTCCCCCGTCGCGGGCGACACAAGCGCCGTAGCCTCGATGCCGTGCCGCTTGAGCCAGCCAACGACGTCCTGAAGGTCGGCTTTGGCGGCGGCAAGGTCCTGTTCGGCCGCGATCTCGACCACCGTCACCCGACGCGCCACTTGCAGCAGCGGCAGTGCGTCGCAGATCGCCCGGCGGGTTTCCCCGGTGTCTTTCCAGCCCACAACGATGTGGTCCAGCGCGAGTCGATCCGTCCCGGCCGGAACAATCAGGCAGGGCCGGCCAGCCTGCATGACGAAGTCTCCCATATCGACATGCCGCGACGAATCGAACAGCGACGCGTTGCGATCCACGCCGGTAATCACGAGGTCGGCGCAGCGTGCCTGTCGAGCCAGATAGTCCGACAATGATCGGTGAGTGACCGCCGAACGCCACTCGACTTTCCCTACGCTTGCGTCCAGCGCGGCATGAAATTCGGCCTCGGCCGCTTTAATCTCGTCATCGATTTCTTGTCGATCCTGCTCGATGATCTCGGCCGGGACATAGCCGTCGTTGTAGATCAGCCGCATCGGCTGGCAGGCGGCGATTCCGACCACGCTGGCATGCAGCCGGTTCGCGAGGTTACGCGCGATACCAAGCAGAGCGGTGTTGGGGTGCCCAAGTTCCAGATGCACCATCAAGGTCGCGTAGCTCATTGTCCGTTCTCCCGGGTAATGTTGAATGATACCGAGGAGATGCGCCACGCGCCTTGATGCGCATCAATCGTGCGGACGGATCAGTCCGCCGCAGCCGCCGGAGCATCGTTGGCGGTGATGGTTGACCACGTCCGATTGAGTTCCGAACTTATCTTTTGTGCCAAACCGAGTGTGCGGCCCGAGCCGCGGCGCAACACCTCAAGTTCCGCCTGAACGAAGGCATCCGGTGTGCGGGCCGCGGTCAGAAGACTCAGGTCCTCCATGCTTCCCTCCAGGATGCCCTGGCCCAACTCGATCTGCCGCATCGCGAGATGCATCATGCCCGTCATCCAGGTCTCATAGCCACGCGTGATTCGGTTGAGAGTCTCCTGTCCGCTGCGCGCCGTCTCCAGCAGGCGATCGACGGGGCTTTGCGGGTTTGTTGAAGTTTCGGTCGCTGACATGGCAGTCCTCCTGTGAAACTACATGTTCACAACCGCATCCGCCGGCCAAAATCGAGGGTGGGACTTGATCTGCCGCAAGTTACACTTGCGGTTGAACCGATCGTGACCCCGGGTGTCTGCGCCCGCCATTTTGGTTTGATGTCGATCTGATGTGGACGCCAACGGGTGCCGTCTGGGATTGCGCCGGCGGAAGGTCCGTAAGCCCGGCGATTCCGGTTCGGCGCTTTGACCGCGATCAAAGACATGGGTCCTTGTCCGAGCCATTTATGCGCGGCAATCAGGAGGATTGACCATGTCCATCACCGCGGCCGACATTATGACGACTCAGGTCACCGTCGTGACACCACACACCAGCATGGCGGAGATCGCCTCGCTGCTTGCCAGCAAGCATCTTAGCGCTGTTCCGGTATGCCACCCGGACAAGACCCTGGCGGGAATCGTCAGCGAAAACGATATTCTGAAACCATTCCGCGAATCCGTCAGGGCGCGGCGCGACTGGTGGCTGGGTGTCATCGCGGAAGGCGAGGAACTGCCGCAGGATTTTCTGGACTACCTGCGCCAGGATACCCGCTCCGCGGCCGACATCATGGTCCCGCACGTCTTCACGACGGTCGAGAGCGCCACCTTGCCGGAGCTCGCGGACCTGATGATCAAGCACGCTGTGAAACGTCTGCCGGTGCTGCGCGACGGCAAGCTGGTGGGTATCGTCAGCCGGGCGGATCTGGTGGCGGCGATCGCGCGGGCGCCGGGGATGCTGGTGTAATCAGCGCGCGTTGCTGCTGTCAGGCTCCAGCACGCCGATACGGCCCAGATCAGCAGTCGCGTGCCCTTTGTCATCGAACGTGACCGCGTCGGCGTAGTGCATCCCGAAGCGGATGCGGTCAGCCGTGTAGGTCTGCATGCATTGCACCGTCGCCGCCAGCGTCTGATCGTGGGCATCGAAGGTCAGGAACAGCTTCGCATCCGCGGCGATCAAAGCGGCTGAATCGTAGCCATGCAGCGGGCTCTTGTCGTCGATGATGTGCAGCAACGTCCATGGCATCACGAACAGCGGCAAATGCGGCTGTGCCAGATGCAGATCGTGGATGCGCCGGAAGTAACCGCCCTCGGCCGTTTTCTCCGCCAGCAGAACGAACAGCCGGGCGTTGGCGCTGCTCATGACCGCCCGGCGTCCGTTGGCCAGGCGCAGCATCAACGCGGGCTTGCCGTTGCGGAGTGTGACTACCGCGTCGCCGGCATAGGTGATCTTCGCTCTGGGGCGGGAGAAGCGGACGAACAGCAAGCCGGTGACGATGGCGGTAAAGGCCGTCCCGGTGACCAGTTCAGCGCTACTGACGATGTGGCCATACTGCGACCTGGGCGCCATGACGCCGTACCCGACCGTCGCCAGGGTTTCGATGCTGAAATAGAAGACATCACCGAACGACCCTGGCTTTGTGTTCACGATGCCGGCCGGGTCCAATAGATATAGCAGGGCGAAGAACAGGTTGATGACCAGCCAGCAGCCGATCATCGCGACAACGAACCCCGGCCAGGACAGGCCGATGGCAAGATGGTACGGATCACTCAGGTCCAGCCGGGGGATGCCAAGCTTCCAATGCCCGGACCCCTCGCGTCCGATGGCCAGCCTTTTGGGTGGCCGGATTTTGCTGATGATCGACATACCACGATACTAGATCGCGGTTTGCGACGTTACGCTACCCTAAATCGATGCCTGATGAAACGAAGCCGCCGCCGGCAGGCCTCGTCCCGCTCCTTACACGTTCATGCCAGCGAGGATGGAGGATGTAGGACTGGTCAGGTCAGATGTGGCATTGGCTGCATAGGCGCTGGCGGCGAATCGCTGCTGAAAGTAGTCGCCGCGATTTGGATTCCAACCGGCCGCGGTGGTGCCGCCCGTGTTTGTACTGCCGGTGTTGGAGGTATCGTCGCTGTCATGCCGGTGGGAGTGTCCGGTCGCGGTTTGCCGCGGAGACCCGTTGGCGATCGAATTCAGATCGGACGCGATGTTCTGGAAGTCCGCACTAAGGGTCGCGCCAAGTCTCGCGGTTGCGGTTGTGGCATCGGCCGATGTACCGGATGTGCCGCTGCTGCCGGACGTATTCGCGCCGCTGCCTGCCGACCCCGAGCCGCCGGTCAACGTCGAGATCAAGGATTGCAGGTCGGCGAGAAGTTGCGATTGCAGGCCGCTGCCGCCCGGTTGGCCGGAAGGCGGCCCTGACGCTTGCTGGGCTGACGCGGTACTGCCCGATCCAGCCGTCCGCGATGCCTGGCTGTTACCGAACGCGAGTAACGCGAACGACATGCCGTCCGACAATCCCGTGGACATGCCCCCGGTGACCGGTGTCTTCGTTGCTGAAGCGGATGACGAGTTCGCGCCGATCGTACTGTCCCACCCGCCGACCGATCCGGATGGAGACAGTGGGGACGGCCAATTGGCGCCGGCTGGCGGCGTCCAAGGCTGGTTTTGCCCGGATATGGAACTCAGCACCTCTGGTACTCCTTTTCTTGCAGTGGACTCACCATTGCTCCAGCATGATCCGGGCCACGCAAAGGCCATTGAAACGGCACATGATTTCGAAATGGAAGGCGGCAATTTTTGCCGGCCGGCAGCAATCATCAGGCACAAACGGCCCGTACACCCGGACAGTGGGGTATATTGCATGCCACGGACCCTGCCGGTAACCTCCGCCGCGCTGAACAAGGGGTGGTTTTCACATGGACATGACAGGCGAGCGGCGCATTGCGGCACCGCGCCAAACCGTATGGGAAGCACTCAACGACCCGGAAGTGCTCAAAGCCAGCATACCGGGCTGTGAGAGCCTCGAGAAACTGGGGGACGACCAGATGAAGGCCACGGCCGCCGTCAAGGTCGGCCCGATTTCCGCTCGTTTCACCGGCAAGGTGCAACTAACCGACATCGATCCGCCGAATGGCTACCGCATCAGTGGCGAAGGGCAGGGCGGTGTCGCTGGGTTCGCCAAGGGGGGTGCCAACGTGTACCTGAAGGATGACGGCGCCGACACGCTGCTGAGTTACCAGGTCAACGCCCAGGTTGGCGGCAAGCTCGCACAACTCGGTGGCCGCTTAATCGACGCCACCGCCAAGCAGATGGCAGACGCGTTCTTCGATCGCTTCAGCGCGCAGGTCCGCGCGATGGTGCCCGTTTCAGCTGCGGAACCTATCGCCGCACCGATCGCGGCCGCACCGGCTTCCGCTGAGATTTCTTTGTTGTCGCTGATCCCGAAAGAGCCGTTCGGCCTGCCCATCGCCGCCTGGGTCGGCGTGGGTGTGTTCACCATCATGATCCTACTCATGCTGGGAAGCATGCTCTAGTGACGGCGCTTCCTGGAACGGTCGCCGCCACCGCTCAACTGCTGGGCGACAACGGCTATATCGCCGACCTGGAGTTGGCGACGACTGTGCATCTGGCTTTGACGATGCAACGTCCTCTGTTCCTGGAAGGCGAGCCGGGGACGGGCAAGACCGAGATTTCCAAAGTGCTGGCGGCTGGCCTGAACCGCCGGCTGGTCCGGCTGCAATGCTACGACGGCATGGATTTGTCCGCCGCGGCGTATGAATGGGACCACGCCCGCCAGTTGATGGCGATCCGCCTGGCCGAGGCGGCCGGCCAGACCGACCGCGACGAACTGTCCCGCGATATCTACACCCGCGAGTTCCTCCAGGCGCGGCCGTTGCTGTCGGCGATCGATCCCGACCTGCCGCCGGCCGTGCTGCTGATCGACGAACTCGACCGGGCGGATGAACCGTTCGAGGCATTCTTGCTGGAGTTGCTGGCGGATTTCCAGATCACCATTCCCGAATTCGGCACTGTCCGCGCGAAGACCAAGCCGGTGGTGATCCTGACGTCGAACCGCACGCGCGAGGTCCACGATGCGATCAGGCGCCGCTGTCTGTATCACTGGGTCGATTACCCCGACGCGGCGCGTGAACGGGCGATCCTGGCGGTGAAGGCTCCCGGAGTGCCGGACAAGCTGGCGCAACAGGTGGTCGATTTCGTGCAACGTTTGCGCGGCGAGGAACTGTTCAAGTTGCCGGGCGTGGCCGAGACGATCGACTGGGCGCAGGCGCTGACCTACCTGAACAAGACGGAACTGACGGCGGGCGACGTGGATGACACGTTGGGCGTGCTGCTGAAATACCAGGACGACATCGCGAAGGTCCGCGGGGCAGAGGCGGCGCGGTTGGTGACGGAGATTGGAGCCAACATACAAGCTCGGCCGGTATAAACTCTAGGCGGGTGCAAGGCATCCAAGACTGGTAAGGGCGCGCCGGAGATTCTTTTCGAAACTCTGAAACGACGCGCATTGGCGTAACGCGACCAGTGTCTGTGTCTGTGCGATGGCCGTAAAGAGTTGAGACCCCGCCGGGTGTCGCCTCCGGTTGAAGACCTTGTTTGTCGCGGCATCAAGGACTGCCTTGGGATCCGTCAAAGCTTCCGCCGCGGCCCCGTTGGCGGGAAGATCAATACTTTTCGCGGTACCTGAATAGTTGAGTGCGGCGATAACCGCGTTCGGGTCAGCTAACACCCACGCTTCGGTTTCATGCCTCGGCGCGAGAATGATGCAACGGGACGGATCCCGGGCGCAGAGTTGCTGCATAGCCTCACAGTAGGCCGACGATCTTCCTGCGAGTCGCCTGGACGATCCGCGTCCGCCGGTGTCCGCGTGAATGAAACAAATATGGATCTGGTCTTTGTTGGCGCAAATTTCCGGCGCCACCTGAGCAACGTCTCGGCCATTCCGTCCAAGTTGGACGACTGGTGTGGTCGCTATTGTTACTTGTTGTGTTGCCTCGGCGAGTGTAATTTCCTCCATGATTCGTGGCAACAGAACGTTATAGTAGGCGCGATCATTGCTCCCCTCGTAAAACCCGGCCCGGGCAATCTAGATCATGCCTCGTCGCTCGGTCGGCGCAACAGATTTTCGACATCCTTACGGGTAAGGTCGGTTTCCCAATTGAAAGTCGCTTGCTTGGTGCTGGCGGGCATGCGCCGCATACGGGTTTTGACCTGGCGTATCTTGCTGGCGGGATCGATGACACTGACCGAATCGGCGGCAACGATTTCATTTTCCTCAAGCGCTGCCATAACCGCGGGCGAATGGGTATTCACCAATATCTCTGGCAAGGCTTCGGCCCGCAATGCCCTGCTGCACGCGCCGCGACCGCGGCCCAAGCCAGGCTTCTCACCGCGAGGTTACCCAAATTACCGGAGGTTCTGGTTGTGTCAGACCAAGTGCATTCCTAGATCGGCCGCCTGCCGCACCTCGAACGCGCGTCTTGCATCATCGTATCCCTGTCCGGCGATGCCGCCCCGCACCGTCCCGGCCTCGGTCGCCCGATACGCCGGCCGCCAGCTTTCCGGCAGCGCGACACCATCGGGCGGCGCCAGCCACAGCCGGAACAGGCACCGCTTCAGCACCGGATCGTCGTGATCCTCGAATTCCGTGCGCGAGTGCAGCGTGACGTGGTTGTTCAGGATCTGCATGTCGCCCGGCCGTAAATACATCGTGTGCATCACCCCGGGCCGCCGCAGAATGTCGTCCAATAAATCCAGCGCGTCGAACTGGGCCGCCGACAACCCGGGCACGCCGTCGATCGTCTGCGCCGACCGCAGCCGGTTGCGGTTCCATTTGCTGAACAGCAGACCGTCCCGCTCATCGTAAATCGGGTTGGGATAAAACGGAGGCTCGTCCGCCGCCTCTTCCTGCTGGCGGCTGAAATAATGCTGCTGGTGCAACACCTCGATCAGGTCAGGCCGTTCCTTCGCCAGAACCTCGTGCGCGGTGACGGAACTGGATACCATGCTCATGCCGCCGGATTTCGCCACGTTGTAGCAGGTCAGCAGCACGATATCCGCGCTGTCGGTATGGAAATCCAGGTCGGCGTTCGACGAGTATCCGCGCCCCTTGCCGGTGCGATAGACAATCCCGGCGTCGCGCACCGCCGACATGAAGTGGCTGGCTTTGCCCTGTGGCCGGGCGACGCCGGTGTGCAGGCCGATGGCCCAGGTCAGCAGTTCGAATTCGGCGGCGGTCAGGTCCTCCCGCGGCATCCCGCGCAGGATGGCGAAACCGGTGCCGTCGCGGATTTCTCGTAATGACGCCGCGATCACCGTCCATGCGGAACCGAGATCGAAGTCGTCCCGCCGGTAGTCGAACACCGTCTTGGCCGGGTCGGCCGCCTTGCGCACCGCGGCGACAAGATCCCGCCGTGCCAGGGCGTCCAGTTCGAACACCCAGCCCGGGTCCGAACGCAGATCGTCCACAGTCCAGGCCGCTCGGCGATTGGCGTGTGCCATGTGTCCCGTTCTCCTCCGTTGCCGCCATCATGCGCGCCTTGATGTAAACATCAACTTGCTCTGAAGGAGCGCCGCGTCCGCCGATCGTGCCCCAGGAATGGGATTGACGACAGTCTCGGCGGAGTTGATTCGGTCGGGGGCGAACGGCCTGTTTCCGGGTGTCTGCCCTGGTTTGCAACTGTTAAATGCCCTCTTGCAACCACGGATCGTTTCCGTCATGTTACGCACCACTGACGCCGCGATTCTCTCGGTTGCTGGTCATTTGCGTGCGAAGAGCCTGCTCTGGTCATCGTTCGTGATCGTGGAACAAACAAGGCTGTCGGCGGGCGATCACGGCATGGTGCCTTGTGTCCTGGACAGGCCGGATCAACGCAAAGGACCCGAGCTATGCCTATAGTCAAGATCGTTACAGCGGCTGCGCTGCTGATTGCGTTTGGAGCGACGGTTCGCGCCGCCAGTCTGACCATCGAGCAATCCGGACAACATTTCAGCGACCGTTCAGCGACGATCAGCCATGGCGACTCGTTGACGTTCTCGAACGCGGATGATGTCAGCCACAATATCATCGTAGTCGACGAGGCGGAGCATGAATCGGATCTGGGCCTTCAAAAGCCGGGTGAAAAGCTGACGTTTGAATTCGATCGCGCCGGACGCTTTAAGATCCGTTGCAACATTCACCCTGGCATGAAAATGAACGTTACGGTAAAATAAACCGGTTCTCCGTCAGGATGTGTCGATGACCGTTTCACCTTCAACGCCGGTACCAGCCATTTTGGTCCGAGCATTGCGCCAGACCGCCGGATGGTTGGGGGTGTTGGCGGTGTTGCTGATCCCGCTGGCCGGCCGTGCCGAACAGCCGCCGGGATTGACCGAGCTTTACAGCAAGGACGGGGTGCTTTCGACGACGCTGGTGGCGGCGGCGGGCAAAGTTCACATCGGCGACCTGACGCTGGACGGCATGACCTACAACGGAGTTTATACTGGACCGGTGTTGCACCTGCATCCCGGTGATCTGCTGAAAGTTCGGTTGATTAACCGTCTGTCTGAGCCGACCAATTTGCATTTTCACGGCATGCGTGGGTCTCCGCTTGGCAACGGCGACAATGTGCATTTTCTGGTTCAGCCGCATACCGCCCTGGATTACCAGATCCGTATTCCGGAAAGCCAGCCGATCGGCCTGTACTGGTATCACGCGCATCCGCACGGCAGTTCCGAACACCAGATCATGGGCGGTCTCAGCGGCGCCCTGGTGATCGAGGGACCGGACCCGTTGCCGGTGAAGCAGCGTCTGTTCGTGCTGAAGGACATGGTATTCGACGACGACACGGATAATGCCGAGATCGATGACACGCTGCACGGTATCGTTCAATCAGTGAACGGACTCCTGCAGACTAAGGAGACGATGCAGCCGGGGGACACCCAGCTATGGCGTTTCACCAATCAAAGCGCGAATCGCCTGGTGCATATCGCGCTCATGGGCCATCGGTTCCGCATCGTCGGTCAGGATGGCGAACCCAGCACGATTGCGGAACCGGTGGAGGTGCTGGATATTCCGCCCGGCAGCCGATTCGACGCGATGGTGGATGCCGGGGAGCCCGGCCAGTATGCGCTGGTGGCCAAGGGAACGATGACCGGCAGCGGGGCCGATCGGGTGCCGGACCGGGTGATCGGCTCGCTGGATGTTGGCGGCACCGCCTTGCCGGCGATGTCGGCTGCCTCGGTTGCGCCGGCCCCACTGCCGCCCGATTTGCGCACGGCGCGAATCGATGCGACGCGAAAAGTGGTGTTTACTGAAACCGTCCCGTCCGTTCATGACAAGCAGCAGTTTTTCGTCAACAGCGCGATCTATGATGCGCATCGCATGGACCAGTCGGTGCCGCTGGGCAATACCGAGGAATGGACGATCCGCAACGACTCCGACGATCTACATGTGTTTCACATCCATCAGATCGGTTTTCAGGTGGTGGCGGTCAACGGCAAGCCGGTGCCGTTCACAGGCTATATCGATAACGTTCGGATTCCCGAGCGCGGCGAGGTGACGCTGCGATTGCCGTTCACCGATCCGTTGATCGTCGGCCGTTTCGTGTACCACTGCCATGTGCTGAAGCACGAGGACGGGGGCATGATGGCCAATATCGAGATTTACGATCCCACCCCGCCGACCATGCTGGTGCGGCTGAACCGTTTCTACATGCATGTGGTTTGGTGGTGGAACGGGGTGCCCTGGTCGCAGTGCGGGTTGCAGGATACATGATTTGGCACCGGCTCGGTTTGAGCCGGTGCGGATCGGAATGATCAGGCCCGGAACCTGGCAAAGCTGCCGGGGATCCGTTGAATGGCCTCGATGGTCGCGCGCCGTACGCCCGTGCTGGTTCCGGGAGCAAAATCAAGCGAGATCGTATCGACAAGGCCACCGTAGCGTTTCTCGATAGCGGCCGGCAGGTCGTCGTATGTGGCGCGCGCGACGAACAGGTCCAGCACGTCGTCCGGCACCTGCGCGGCCATCTCGTTCCATCGGCCTTGTTTCGACATTTCCGTCAGCTTGATCCCGAGGTCGCCGACGCCATGCAGATCGAAAACGCCGCGATAGGCCGGAGTGGAGCCGTAAAACGCGACCCGATAGCGGACTGTCTCGGCGGCTGCTTTGACGGAGGCCGCATCGGGGCCGGTGGCGACGAAACCGCCGCCACTGATCTCGAAGTTATCGAAGGATTTGCCGGCTGCGTGGAGTTCCTGTGCCAGTAACGGTCGCACGACCTGTTCCAGATAAGCGCGGGTTGCGAAGCTGTGCAGACGCACACTGTCGGCGACGCGGGCGGCGGTTTTCAACATGAGCGGCCCGACGGCGGCCATGGCGATCGGCGGCATTGGCAAGCCTTGCGGGCCAGGCGAGAACTCCGGCGTCATCAGCGAGAACGTATAGTATTTGCCCTGGTAGCTGAGTTTCTCGCCCGTTTCCCAGGCTTTGAAGATCGCGCGCAGGGATTCGACGTATTCGCCAAGCCGGGCGGCTGGGGCGATCCAGGGAGTGCTGAAGCGGCGTTCGTTGTGCGCCTTGATCTGGCTGCCGAGGCCGACGACGAAGCGGCCCTTCGAATGGCGGTTGATGTCCCAGGCGAGGTTTGCCACGACCATCGGGCTGCGTGGAAACGCGATCGCCACGGACGGGACCAGGGCGACCCGTTCGGTCGCCAGTGCGGCAAAGGCCAACGGGGTGAACGGGTCATGCTTCAGTTCGCTGGCGGTGACCGCGTCGGCCCCGTCCTCCTCCGCCTGCCGGGCGGCGGCGGCGCAGGCGGTCCAATCGGCGACCGGTAGTCCTATCGAGACGCGCATTGTCGGTTTCCTCGTTCGTCAGACGCGCAATTTGGTCCAATGCGGGACCGCCTGCAAATGGCGTTTTTGCACCGGTAAAGCAACATGATTGGTATCATAACTATATTGCCGGTGGCATTGGGCAACGCGCCGCCCAGGCGGCGTCAGCTATCACGCGGGTGGCAATCTTTTTGGCATTTTGTTGATGGGCTCTATAACCGAATTGGCATGCTTTTGTTATTCCGAGGACAGAACTTAAGATCTGGAATTTTATCCGTCGCGGTTGATAACGATTCACATGCGAATGTTCATTGCTTTTCCGCACATCGTGTCCATGCGGTCCTTCCCTTAACCGATCGCTTAGACCTTACAGGAGGCCGGGGACGTACTGATGATTAGAAGCGCGGACTCTGGCCGGCGCAGGCGCCGTCAGAACATCTCCCGGTTGCTGCTTATGCTTGGGGTGAGCGTCGCGCTCGGGATGCTCGCCGTTGGCGGCTATATTCTGTATGATCTGCGCAAGGACGCGTGGCGGCAATCTGAACGCGCTTCAGACAATCTCATTTTGGCTTTGACGCGGGATATCACGCGCACGATCAATGTGTATGATTTGTCGCTCCGCGGCGCGCGCGACGTTTGGTCGGAACCGGGCATCGATCAGGTCAGCCCGAAAATCCGTGCCATGGCGTTATTCGATCGTGCGGCCTCCGCCGAGTATCTTGGCTCGATGCTGATTACCGATGCGCAGGGCAATGTCGTCGCTGACTCCACGTCGATCGTACCCCACACCCTGAACCTTGCGAAACGTGAACATTTCCTGGTGCACACGAGGGACGCGAACGGCGGCCTGTTCATCAGTCGGCCCCTATTGGGGCGATTGCGCAATGACCCGATGATCGCGATCACGCGCCGTTTGGACAACGCCGACGGTAGCTTCGCCGGTATCGTGGTCGGCGCTTTGGAACTGACCTATTTCAGTGATTTATTCAGTAAACTCGATGTCGGGCCAAAAGGTGCGGTCACGCTGTTTCGCGAGGACGGCCATATTATGATGCGGGTTCCGTTTCACGAGGGCGATCTTGATCGCGATCTCAGTCAGAACACGTCGTTCCAGGCTTACCTCAAGGCGCCGCATGGCCACTTAACCGGAATAGCCTCGACCGATGGGGTCGAGCGTTTTTATACTTTTCACCGCGTTGGCAATCTGCCGTTGATTCTCAGCGTTGGTGTCGCGGTTGACGACGTGTTCGCGTCGTGGTGGCCAAAAGCCATCAGCATTGGTTCCGCTATGCTGGTCTTGTCGGCCACCACGATTGCCCTGTGCCTTTTGTTCCGCCGCGAGATCCAGCGGCGGATGATGGCGGAGGAAGCTATCGTGAAGGCCGCTAAACAGCTATCGGTGATCGCCAGCCATGACGGGTTGACCGGTATTCTGAATCGTCGCTCGTTCGATCTCGCACTGAAAGAGGAATGGCGTCGCGCGATTCGCGGCGAGACGCCGATCGCGCTGCTGATGCTCGATGCCGATTGTTTCAAGACCTACAACGATCATTACGGTCACCCGGCAGGCGATGCCGTTTTGGTGGCCATCGCCAAGTGTATCGAGAGCGGCGTCAGGCGCCCCCGCGATACCGCCGCGCGCTATGGTGGGGAGGAGTTTGTGGTGCTGCTGCCGGACAGCGAACTGACCGGAGCGATCACTATTGCCGAAACAATACTCAACGCGGTTGCGGGCTTAAATATCCGGCATCCGTGGAGTCCGACAGGGTATGTCTCGATCAGCATCGGCGTCGCTGTTTTGCGCCCGGGGGTTGATGAACCGGAAAGCCTTCTGCTCAGCCAGGCCGACGCGGCGCTGTATGACGCCAAGCGGTTGGGCCGTAATCGATTGAGTACCTTCTCCGGTCCGCAATTGCCAAAAGTCTTTCCAGAAGCCGGTTTTTTGGTTGCCGCGGAGCCCTACGAGTAGGTCCGGTCGCGGGTAGCGCCAGAGCCACGCATTCCGTTGCCACCGAGGCAGTGAAGTACTTTGTTGGGCGCCCATCGTCATCCCCGGACTCGTTCCGGAGGCAGGTTCTATCCCCGATCGGCCCCGACCTTGGCCTAATCCGAACACATGCTCTAACCTCCCCGGCAGGAACAAGGGGAACGTCATGAGCAGTCTGGACGGCAAGGTCATCATCGTAACAGGCGCCAGCCGCGGCATCGGCGCCGCCGCCGCGGCAGCACTGGCCGAGGCAGGGGCCACGGTCGTTCTGACCGCTCGGGACGGCAAACTGACCGAACAGGTCGCCGCCTCTATTGGCGGTAAAGCCTCCGCCCGCGCCTGTGACGTGTCCGACTACGCCGCCTTCGCCGCCCTGGTCGCGGACACCAAAGCCCGCTTCGGCCGTCTGGACGTGCTGATCAACAACGCCGGCGTGATCGAGCCGATCGCCTCCATCGCCGACAGCGACCCGGCGATATGGGCGCGTAACGTGGATATCAATCTTACCGGCGCCTATCACGCCATCCGAGCCGTGCTGCCGGGGATGCTGGCCGACAGCGGCGGAACGATCATCAACGTGTCCTCCGGCGCGGCGATCAGGCCGCTGGAAGGATGGAGCGCCTATTGCAGCGCCAAGGCCGGCCTGCACATGCTGACTCGAGCGATTGCGCTGGAAACCGCCGCCAAGGGCATCCGCGTGTTCGGGTTCCAGCCCGGCACCACGGATACCGACATGCAGGTGTTGATCCGAGCCTCCGGCGTGAACCCGGTCAGCCAAATTCCGCGTGGCAATCTGACTCCGGTCGCATTACCGGCGCAGTCCATCGTGTACCTGTGCGGTTCGGAAGCCGACGACCTGATCGGCCAGGAATTCAGCCTGAACGAACCGTCGTTCCGTGCTCGATTGGGCATCGCGTAATGGCCGGTCCGCTGGAGGGCATCAAGGTTATTGAAATCGGCCAGGCGCTGGCCGGTCCGCTCGCCGGGGTGATTCTGGCGGACTTGGGCGCCGACGTCATTAAGGTCGAAAAGCCGGATGGCGGCGATGATGCGCGCCTGTGGGGGCCTCCGTTCATTGGCGGCGATTCGATCAGCTTCCACACCAATAATCGCGGGAAAAAATCGGTCACGCTGGATATCAAGGACCCGGCGGACGTCGAGAAGTTAAAGAGGCTGGTGCGGGATGCCGACATCCTGATCCAGAACCTGCGGCCGGGCATCGTCGATGATTTCGGTATCGGGCCGGACGCGATGATGGTGATCAATCCCCGGTTGATCTACTGCTCGATCTGGGCGTTCGGCTATACGGGGCCGTTGAAACTGGCGCCGGGCTTCGATCCGTTATTACAGTGTTATGGTGCGGTGGTGACTCTGACCGGCCGCCCCGACGATCCGCCGACCTTCTGTGCGCCGGCGATCAACGACACCGCGACCGGCATGTGGTGCGTGATCGGCGCCCTGGCGGCGCTGAAGCAGCGGGACCGGACGGGGTTGGGTTGCGTTGTCGATGCGTCTTTGTTCGAAAGCGCGGTGGCCTGGGTGCAAGGGCCGTTGAACGCGTACAACGCAACCAAAACGATCCCGAACCGGCATGGCGCGGCAAGTGCCACGCTGGCTCCCTACCAAATATTCGAAACCGCCGACCGGCCGATCTGCATCGCCGCTGGCAACGATCGTTTGTTCGTCAAACTGGCCCGCGCCATGGGGCACCCGGAGTGGTGCGACCACCCCCTGATGTCCGATGGCCGCAAGCGCGCCGCGAACCGTCTGGCGCTGGTCGATGTGATGCAGCCGGTCCTGCTGACCCGCACCCGCCAGGATTGGATGGGGATCATCGGCGAGGCCGGCGTTCCCTGTGCCCCGGTCAATAACATCGCCGAACTGGCGGACACCGAACAACTCCAGGCCATGGACATGATGCGCACCCTACCGGGCAGCGACCTCAAAATCGTTGGCCTCCCCATCACCTTCGACCGCCAGCGTCCGCATCCGCGCGGAGACTCCCCAAAACTGGGGGAGCACAACGACGAGGTATTTTCCACGCGAGCCCTGACATAAAGGATAGATTCGTGGTGATAAAATCGGCGTCCCTCTTCTGCTGCCTTCTGCTGCCTTCTGCTGGCGACGATGACCGCGTCCCGGGCCGACGGAGAAGTCAGCGGCATAGCGGAGAAATTGGGCAAGGTTTCGTTCGCGAATTCCTGCGACGGCGCGGTGCAGGCAACGCTGGAGCGTAGTGTGGCGCTGCTGCATTCGTTCTGGTGGGACGAGGGAAGAAAGGCCTTTCAGCAGGTCATCGACCAGGACCCGACCTGTGCCATTGCGACATGGGGTATTGCCTCCATAGACCTGGGGAATCCCTTCGCGGCCGGACCCAGCCCGGCACAGGCGAAAGATGCGCAAGAGGCGATCGCGCGCGGACGCTCCGTCGCCGCGAAAACGGATCGTGAGAATGCTTATATCGCCGCCATCGCCAGCTATTATGACGGGTATCCGGCAAAGTCGCATGGCGTTCGCTTGAAGGCGCTGTCCGATGCGTTCGAAGCACTCGCCGCGCGTTTTCCCGATGACGATGAGGCGCAGCTTTTTGAAGCGATCTATCTTGTCGGAACCCAGCCGCCCACCGACAAGACCTTTGCCCGCACGCTGAAGGGCGCCGGCATCCTGGAAGCGCAATACCTGAAGCATCCAGAGCATCCGGGCGTTTCGCATTATCTGATCCACGCCTACGACTACCCGCCGATCGCCAAGGAGGGCCTGCCGGCTGCGAGGCGCTATGCCGGGCTCGCCCCGTCGGCGCCGCATGCGTTGCATATGCCGTCGCATATTTTTACCCGTGTCGGGGCGTGGCAGGAATCGATCGCCACCAATCAACGCGCCGTAGCGGTAGCCAAGAGCGAAAATGTCGTGGATGAGCAACTGCATTCCATGGATTACATGGTCTATGCTGAGTTGCAGTTGGCGCGCGATGCCGACGCGCACGATGTGATCGCGTCGATCGCGCAAACGGGCAAACCCTCGGCGTCCAGAACCGGTCCGTTCGCCATCGCGGAGATGTTCGCACGCTATCCGTTGGAGCGTGGTGACTGGCGCGAGGCGGCACAGGTGCCGCTGAGCGACAGCGCGATTCCGTATGTGCGCGCGATGCCGGTGTATGCCCGAGCCCTAGGCGCCGCGCGCAGCGGTAATGTGGCGGCCGCCGAGAGCGACACACAGGAACTGGAGCGGATTGCCGATGCGCTCAAAAAGGCAAAGGACACTTACTGGGGCACCGAAGTCGAAGTGCAATACCTGTCGGCGGCGGCCTGGACAGAGTATGCGAAAGGCAATCTCGATAATGCACTGAAGGTGATGCGCGGTGCGGCGGATTTGGAAGATAGCAGCGAGAAAAGCGCCGCCACACCCGGTCGCCTGGTACCGGCACGCGAATTACTGGGCGACATGTTGCGCGACAATGGCAACCCGGCCGCGGCGATGAAAGAGTATGAGGCATCCCTAAGTCGAGATCCAAGGCGATTCCGTAGTCTGTTCGGTGCCGGGCAAGCGGCGGCGGCGGCAGGAAACAGCGACAGCGCGCGCGCGTACTATAGCCAGCTTGTCGATATGACGGGGCCGGACGGGATACGTCCCGAACTGACGGCCGCACGCGCGTTCCTGGCGTCTAAGTAACGACCTGTCATAGTTTTCATCGTCGCGCGGGACCGGTGGGATTGCCTGTAGTGGCCACCCGTGACCGCGCGGCCGGGACGATCCCTTGCGTGCGTCCCATCTCCGCTCTACCACCGCCGAAACTCCGGGGTCCCCGCCATGACTGACGAACTGCTCTACGATATCCGCGACGGCATCGGCCACATCACGTTCAATCGGCCGCAGGCGCGCAACGCCCTGACCTTTCCGATGTACGAACGCCTCGCCGAGATCGCGACCGCCCCCGGCGAGGTGCGCGTTCTGATCATCACCGGCGCCGGCGAGAAAGCCTTTGCCGCCGGCACTGACATCAACCAGTTCCGGGCCTTCTCCACCCCCGAGGACGCGCTCGGTTATGAAGCCCGCATCGACCGCGTGCTGGTCACCATCGAATGCTGCCCGGTGCCGACTATTGCCGCTATCGCCGGGGCCTGCACGGGTGGAGGCGCGGCCATCGCCGCTGCCTGCGACATGCGCATCGCCGCCGCCAACGCGCGGTTCGGCTTCCCGATCGCCCGCACGCTGGGCAACTGCCTGTCGGTGTCCAACATTGCCCGACTGACCGCCCTGGTCGGATCGGCTCGCGTGATCGAGATGATATACACCGCCCGCCTGTTCTCGGCTTCCGAGGCGCTGGGCGCCGGACTGATTACGGAAATGCTACCCGATCAGGCCGCGTTGGAAGCCCGCGCTTTGGAACTGGCCACGCTTCTGGCGGGTCACGCGCCGCTGACAATGCGCGCGACCAAGGAAGCCTTGCGCCGCCTGCGCGACAACCTGCCGCCGGACGAGGATCTGATCCGGATGTGTTACTCCAGCCAGGATTTCCGGGAAGGTATGGACGCGTTCCTGACCAAGCGCGCGCCGGTTTGGAGCGGTAGCTGACGGCGGCTTTCAACGCTGGCATGCCGGGCTGGTGCCATCTGTCTTGGGGTAAGCGAGTGAGGGACTAACCGCTCGGTCAGGACGAATGGGCAACCATTCTTAGAAATTTATCCGTCCTGACGGCTTTCTGTACGGTCTCCCAACGCCTCTCGCGCTATAAGAACTATGTGAGATATCTGACCGACTTCGCCGACCAGGCGGTTATCCTGCCCGTGGTGCTGGCTGTTGCCATCGCACTGGCCGCCCAGGGGTGGCGGCGGGGCGCGCTGACATGGCTTGCCGTCGTTGGCGCGACGTTCTTCGCGACGCTTGTGTTCAAGCTGATGTTTCTGACGTGCTCGCCGCTGTTCGGGCCGATGGATGTGCATAGCCCCAGCGGGCACGTTGCCGCCGCGACCGTGGTCAGCGGCGGCCTTGCCGCCATGTTCACCCGCCGTCGCCACAGTATTCTGCCGGCCGCGCTTCTGGCGGCGGTCGTCATCGGGATCTCCCGTGTGGTCCTTGGTATGCACTCATTTCCCGAGGTCGTGATCGGCGCCCTCGTCGGGCTGGCCGGCGCGTTCGCCCTGATGCGCTTCTCGGGAGATCCCCCGCCGTTACGGGTCACTCCGCTGGTCGGCGTTGTCGTGGTGGTCGCGATGATATTCCACGGCCTGCATCTGCCGGCCGAGGCGGCGATCCGCCACACCGCCTTTCGGGCGGCCCAGTTTATCCCGGCCTGTCGCGGAACGCCGGAGTTTGAACGCCATCCGCCGGTCGATGCCGCGCAGCCGAGAGCCGCTACGGATTGATCGGAACGCCATCAGACCCCGGTGACGTCGCTCAAAAACCCTCCCAACGCCCCGATGAACCCTTTGGTGTTCTGCCCATGCACGTTGTGACCGCAATCCGGCACGGTCACCAACTGTCCATGCGGCAGCGCGGCCGCGAACCGCTCCGCTGCGTCCGGTTCCAGAATGTTAGAGTTGGCCCCCCGCACCAGCAGCACCGGCAGATCGAACGCGGCTGCATCCTGTAGCGTAATGTTCTCCAACGGTCCGGTGCCGCGCACGATGTTCAGCCGCCGGGGGTTCGAATCGCATTTGCTGACGTATTTGCCGTCCGCCCGCTCCAGCATGTTGTATTTCACCGTCCGCTCGATGTGCTCGCGGGACCGGTACGGATCGTATTGCCGCACATTCCGGACAAAATGCTCCAGATCATCGAACTCCTGGTTCGCCTGCACAAACCCGCCAATCGCTGCCCTGCCTTTGTCGGACAGTTCCGGCCCGACATCGACGATCACCGCCGCCCGCAGCAGCGCCTGATTCCGCCGCATCAGCAGCATTGCATTGCGGCCGCCCATGGAGTGACCCATCAGCACCGGCCGGTCTAACCCCATCGCGCCGATGAACGCCTCGGCATCCAGCGACATTTCGTTGTTGGAGTAGGTGACATCGCGCGGCCACTCACTGTCGCCGTGGCCGCGCTGATCCAGCGCCAGCACGCGATACTTTTGCGCTAGATGCAGGCTGACCAGATCCCAGGAATGCGCCGATTGATGCCCGCCATGCAGCAGCACGATCACCGGTGCGTCAGGGCGGCCCCATTCCAGGAAATGGAACCGCAATTGCCGCAGCACGATGTTGCGCGACCGGTAAGGCACATCCGGCGCATGCGGAATGCCGAGATCGGCCGCGCTTGCCAGCAGGCTGCGGAACTCGTCCGACCCGGTCATGTCCAGCGGCGCGGAGCCGTGGGCGAATAAATTCAGATACATCGTGACGTGGTTCCCGTGCCTTTCCCCAACAACACCCCGGCCGTCGCCGCTTGGCAAGAGTCGCGGGTTATGGTGGCATCCACGCCGTCACCGTCCGGGAACCGAATATGACCGACTCCATGCTCGACCGAGCCCGTCTATACCAGGACGAATTGTCCGAAATTCGCCGCGATATTCATGCGCATCCCGAACTGGGACTGGAGGAATACCGCACCTCCGACCTTGTCGCGCGCAAGCTGGAGGAATGGGGCATCGAGGTGCATCGCGGCGTCGGCAAGACCGGCGTGGTCGGGGTTCTGCGCAATGGCAACGGCCAGGCGACGGTCGGGCTGCGCGCCGACATGGATGCACTGCCAATGCAGGAGGCGACCGGTCTGCCTTACGCCAGTCAGACGCCCGGCCGGATGCATGCCTGCGGCCATGACGGTCACACCACGATCCTGTTGGGCGCGGCGAAGTATCTGGCGGAGACGCGCGGGTTCAACGGTACTGTCAATTTCATCTTCCAGCCCGCCGAAGAGGGATGCGGCGGCGCCGAAGCCATGTTGAAGGACGGATTGTTCCAGCGGTTTCCCTGCGATGCTGTGTTCGGCCTGCATAACCGGCCCGGTATCCCGGTCGGTCAGTTCGCCACCAGCCCGGGGGTCCGCTTCGCCGGCGCGGCGTTCTTCGACATCACCATCACCGGCAAGGGCGCCCACGGGGCTCGGCCGCAGGAGGGCATCGACCCGGTCATGGTCGCCTGTCACCTCGCCACCGCCCTGCAAACGATCGTATCGAGAAACATCTCCGCGCAGGACGCCGCCGTGCTGAGCGTCACGCGTATCCAGTCCGGCGATGCCTACAACGTCATCCCGCAGCACGCCGTGCTGGCCGGCACTGTCCGGACGATGAAGTCTGACGTGATGGCAACGGTGGAGCGCAACATGAAACGCCTGGCCGTTAGCATCGCCGAAGGGTTTGGCGCGCGGGCCGAGGTTGATTTTCGTAATTTGTTCGCACCGGTTGTGAACGACGATCGGGAATTCAGGCTGTATGCGGACGCCGCCGCGTCAGTGGCCGGTGAAGCGAACGTCGAACGAAACGCTCCACCGGCGATGGGGTCGGAGGATTTCGGCGCGATGATGGAGCAGGTGCCTGGCGCGCACATCATGTTCGGCAACGGCGACACGGCCGGCGTCCACCATCAGGCCTATGATTTTAATGATGAGGCGATCCCTTACGGTGTCGCTCTGCTGGCGGCGATTACCGAGAAGAAACTGCCGCGGGGTTCGATCGACTGATCGCCCCTGGCCAGCCCGGGAACGCGTGATAGGATCGCGGCCACAAACACATACGGGACCCATCGATGACCGAAACCGCGCTCGACCGTGCCCGCCTCTATCAGGGCGAACTGTCCGCGATCCGCCGCGACATTCACGCGCATCCGGAACTGGGGCTGGAGGAATACCGCACCGCCGATCTGGTTGCGCAAAAGCTGGAGGAATGGGGCATCGAGGTGCATCGCGGCGTCGGCAAGACCGGTGTTGTCGGCGTATTGCGGAACGGCAACGGTCAGGCCTCCGTCGGTCTGCGCGCCGACATGGACGCGTTGCCGATCCTGGAGGCGACGGGACTACCGCACGCCAGCCAGAACCCCGGCCGAATGCATGCCTGCGGCCACGACGGCCACACCACCATGCTGCTTGGTGCCGCCAAATACCTCGCCGAAACCCGCAATTTCAACGGCACGGTCAACTTCATCTTCCAGCCGGCCGAAGAAGGCACCGGCGGCGCGTTGGAGATGCTGAAGGACGGATTGTTCGAGCGGTTTCCCTGCAACGCGGTCTACGGGATGCACAACCGTCCCGGATTGCCGGTGGGAAAATTCATCACTGGCCCGTCCACCCGGTCGGCCGGCGGCGCGTTCTTCGACATCGTGATAACCGGCAAGGGTGCCCACGGCGCGCATCCGCACCAAAGCGTCGATCCGATCGTCGTGGCCTGCCATCTGGGAACGGCGTTGCAGTCCATCGTGTCGCGCAACATCTCCGCGCAGGATACGGCGGTGCTCAGTATCACGCGCATTCAGTCGGGTGACGCCTACAACGTCATTCCGCAGTCGGCGGTTATGGCCGGCACGGTGCGGACGATGAAGACCGAGACAATGCAGACGATCGAGGCGAATATGCGGCGCCTCGCCACCAGTTTGGCCGCCGGTTTCGGGGCCGAGGCGACGGTCGATTTCCGCGTGATCTTCGCGCCGATGGTCAACGACACCAACGAAGCCATTGCCTACGGCGATGCCGCATCGGAACTGGTGGGGGAGGGCGCGGTGCGCCGCGACGGCCCGCCCGGCATGGGATCGGAAGACTTCAGCTTCATGATGGAACAGGTGCCCGGCGCCCATATCAATCTGGGCAATGGTGACAGTGCGGCTCTGCACAATCATCTGTATGACTTCAACGATGAGGCGATCCCCTACGGCGTGGCGCTGTATGCCGCGATCACCGAGAAGAAGCTGCCGAAATTCTCGCCGGACTGAGGCTGACCGTCATGCCGACGAAGGTCGGCATCCATGTTTTTTAGTTCAATCAAAGACGTGGATGGTGCGCCTTCACTTCGCGCACCATGACGATACAGAGGCGGCCGGCGTGGGCCACATCAGCTGATGACCGCCTGACCGCCGCTGAACGTGGTGTGAGCCGACAGCAGATTGGAAGCGGTCAAAGTCGAAGACATGCCCAGCAGCACGACGCCATGCGTAGGATTGGCACTGCTGTAGATCGAGATCGCGTGACTGCCGGCGACCGTCGTATTGGCCGCCATCAAAACCGAATTGGCCGCACCGGACAGATTGATCACGAGTTGATCGTGTCCGTACTGGAAATTGGCGATCGTTTCGATCCCACCAGCCGGCTGCAAGGTGAAGTCGATGATGGCCGCACCGGTGCCTAACGTGATCGCATCGGGGGTCCCGATGAAGCTCAGACTGGCGGCGCTTAGCCCCGCACTGACGCTGGCGGTGTCACCGTTCAGATTGATCGTGGCCGCGGCCTTGGACCCGATCAGAGTGAGCGTATCCGCCGCCGTCGTGCCGCTGACGGTCAGGGACGCCAACTTGCTGTCGGCATTCAGCGATGTCAGTGCGGACGTCACGTTGGCGGCTGTGTCTGAAACGGTAAACGACGCGACGTGACTGTTGGCCTGTAGCGTGGCCGCGTTCGCTGCCGTAACCCCGCTGACTGTCACAGTGTAATTGGCCGGCAGCTTGCCCAACACGGCTGTGTCGGCAGTGAACTGGGCATAGGTCAGCGACAAGGCGTTGGTATCGGTCAACGTAACCGCTGTCAGCTTGGTGTCGGCGTTCAAAGCCGCGATGTTGGCCACCAGATTGGCGGAACTGTCAGACAGGGTGAACGATGTCACCTGGCTGGCGGACTGCAATGCGGCGGCGGCCGAGACCAATGCCCCGGTGACCGTCAGATGATACGGGCTGGAGATCTTCGCCAGAACCGCCGTATCCGCACTATAAAGTGCCGAGGCCAGCGTGATCGTCGGCACACTCGCATCGGTCAGAGCAATGGATGTCAGCTTGGCGTCCGCGCCAAGGGTGCTGAGCGCCGCGGTCACGTTGGCGGCGGTGTCAGAGACCGAGAACGCCGAGATCGCTGCATTCGCCTGCAAGCCCGCGGCGGCTGAAACCGATGCGCCGGTGACAACCGACGCCGAGGATACCGCGTTGTTGTCAGCCGAGATCGTGTCGCCGTCCGCCAGCAATGTGGTGAGGCTGACCTCGAACGTCGTGGACCAGTATTGGCCGCTCATCGAGCCCCATGGATTGCGGATCTCGAGATTGCCGGTGGCACTGTCATAACCATAGACCGACATCGCGTGGTCCGCGATCAGGGTTTCCTTGCCGCTAACGCTGGCGTTGGTCATGGACGACAGGATAACGTCGAAGCCTTTGCCGATATCCGTCACCAACGCTGACAGGACTGACGCGGTGGACACCCCCCCGACAGCGGACACGGCCCTCAGCGCATTGTTGTAAACGTATTGCACCCAAGACGAACCGTTCGCGTAGAAGTCCGTGATGGCCGAGGCGCCGGTGATCTCTTCCAGAGTATATTCCGGGGCGCCGCCGTTGCCGATCGTCGAAAAGGAGTTGCCGGCATTGATGGTGTTGCCGGTGGGAATCAGGCCGCTCGCCTGCACCTGAGCATAAGCTTTCTCGACGAGGCTGGCCCAGTCGTTCGTCGCTGAATTGAAGATCGTCCCGCCGTCCGGCAGTTGATTGTTGACCGTGACGTATTGGGCGGTTCCGTTGATGAAAAACCGCACACCATAGGTGTTGTTGCCGTTGTCGGTGATCATCGACTGAATGGCGGACGGGTCCTGCTTTGCCACTTCGGCCAGCGCGCTCAACAGGTAGCAATCGCCCAGATAGCCCTGGTTGATGTCATTCATGCTGGGGCCGGTGGCGGCAAACACCGCGTTCGACACGGCTGAGTAAGAAACGCTGAACGCTGAAACACCGCTCATGCTGACCTTGCTGCTCGGCAGATCGGTGCCGAGCAGCCATTTGCCATCGAGTTCGGTGACCTTCGCGGCGGTGGCACCGGCGGCGAGGTTGCCAAGTGCGACGGCGGTCGCGCCGCCACCGGTCCACCAGGTATTGGACGTGCTGCCGTTGATCAGGGCGCCGACAACGTACGTCAGATACGCTGACGCGGTCTCGCCCACATTCAAATCGGTAGCGATCAATTTCAGGTCGGTGAACTGACTGGCCGACAGGGTCGTCTTATTGGTGGTCAGTTCGGTGGCGAGATCGGTAAACACTTGGGCGATGCCGGCCTCGGTGACCGTGCCGCCGGCGGATGCCGCCGCCATATCGGATCGGAGGACCGTGTCGTTCAGTGATGCGATCCAGGACGCCGCGGGTGTAGCACTGATTGCCTTGGAGGACGACGCGGGCGTGACAGAGGACGTCGCCGACGACGCGGTGGCCGTCGCGACCGTCGCAACGGTGGCACCGAAGAGGGAAAACTCCGCGGATGCCCATTGGCCGGCGGTGTCATCGGCTGGTTGCATCAGGTCCGACAGCCAGGATTGCTGGGTGTCGCTATCGTTGCCGAGGCCGGGTTTCCTGAGATTATTCACTTCGAATTCCCCGCATATTAGGCTCAGTCAGACGGCCTGACCGGCGTTATCGTGCTTTATGATTGCGTAATCATCATTACAACAGCTGGGTCACTCTGCATATGACGATATAGTTTCAATATGATACAAATGGAGTGGATGCTTTATTATTAGTCTCTGTGTTATTTTTTTATTCAATTTAAATGCTGATTTTCGAGGTCTACAACCTGACGATGCTTTCGCGACCGCTGGCAGCGACTTTCGAAATAAATTGTCGGCGTGTATTCCATGGCGGCATGCGAGTCGTTGCCAGCAGATAGGGTTGAGGCGCTCAGGTTTGCGGGCGCCTGTACCGTCCCAATTGGTTGCTGATGCCGCGAGAAACGCGCCCGATGCGTCAATCGGCGGGCGATCGCACTGCCGTCGATCGCAGCGAATCCGGCGCGCACAAGTTCAGCGTGTTAACGGGAACTTCCAAGGCGAAACGGACAATGAGACGTTTGTGGAGGAGCCGTTCAGGGACCGACCATCGGATGGGCTGTAAAGGCCTGGCCAGAGAGGACCATTATGGCGTTCGCGCCACTTCCGGGTTGTCGTCTCGACTCATGAGTTCGACGCGGCACATGACTGCCTCCATCGCCAGCGTCCCCGGGCGGTCGGACGCGGCGCACTCAACCCGGTGCTCGCGGTGTGCGGGGGACTTGATGCACTCCGACTGCCGGTGAGGTGCGGCGTTAATCGATACCGGCCTCGTCGGTAGAATCCGCGTTAGCGGCCGGCGCGGATCTGATTCACCACTTCCCGGAAGCGCCCGGCGGGTACTATCGGCCCCGACGCCAGCGCCGGGGCTGGCGCCTCGGCGGGCGGTGTCACGGCGCGTACGGGCGCTGTCGCGGGGATCTCCGCGACCGGCAATACCGCGGTGGGCCGCAGGCCGGCGGCACGTTTGAGCGTTCTGACTTCCACGGCCAATATCTCTTGAGTCTGCTTCAGGGTCAGCAGCTTGCTCTCAAGATCGGCGATACTTGCCTGATTCCTGGCGATGTCCGCTTCCCTGGCGGCAATCTCCTGCTCAAGCGGATCGTTGGAGGTCGTGAAAGTTTCCATCCAATGACAAATACACCGAAGATCATTGCTTTGTCCACATTAAAGCACGGTAACTATGGCCCGAGAGCGTTATCGGCGAGGATAAAGGTGAAATGCAACTTGATTTCGGCTAGTTTGTCCCATTTTCCGCTACTTTGTGTCGCGTGGCGTTCTCTGGCGTCACTCTGGAAAACCGGCAACACGTTCCGCCGTTGACCCGATGACCCGCCAGAGCGGGATGCGGGATCACGTTTGGCACCAGCCCGGGGTGATATTGAAGCTCCGCAGTCTTTTTTCATCATGCACCGGGCGACCAACCGGTCCATGACGATGAGCGGCGGAGTTGGCCTCAATGCCGGTTAGTCCGACGTTGCTGTCGACACGAGGCTTGATGGAGGCCCCGGTCAAAGCCGGAGCACAATGTCAAGGTTTGGCAGCACCCTTTGCCGCCGCGATAAAGGCACGGATCAACGCGGGGTCTTTCACCCCTTTGCGGCTCTCGACGCCGGAGGAGACATCGACGGCATTCGCCCCGGTTTCCCGGATCGCGGTTGCGACGTTGTCCGGCGTCAGGCCGCCCGCCAGCATCCAGGGGCCGGGCGCGGACCATCCTTTGAGAATCGACCAATCGAATACCGTCGCATTGCCGCCCGGACGATCGGCCCCGGCGGGTGGCTTGGCCTCGATCAGCAGGCGGTCGGCACCGAGCGGATCAGTCGGACGGTCGGCGGCGGTGCTGACGCCGACAGCACGCCAGATCGGCAGGCCGAACCGCGCCGCGATCCTCGGTAAAAGGTCCAACGCGCCGTAGATTTGCAGGATATCTAGCTTCACGGTATCGAGGACCGCCGCGAGGGCCGCCTCGGTCGGGTTCACGAACAGACCGACGCGGGGTGGCCCTCCGGCGATCCTGGCTGACAGGGCAGCGGCGGTTTGCGCGGTTACATACCGGGGCGAGGGGGGGAAGAACACGAACCCGATCCAGTCGGCGCCCGCCTCGAAAGCTGTATCGAACGCGACCGAGTCGTTGATCCCGCAGATCTTGACCCCGATCATCGGATGCTGGCGGCGATGTCCGCGGCTGCGGCGGCCGGGTCAGCGGCACCGGTGATCGGGCGTCCGACCACGATCCAGTCGGCACCTGCGGCAACCGCCTGAGCGGGTGTCATCGTGCGGGCCTGATCTCCGGTGGCGGACCCCGTCGGGCGGATACCGGGAACCACCAATTTGACCGTCGGCCCCAGGGCCTCGCGCAGCATGGCGACCTCCAGCGGGCTACAGACCAACCCGTCCGCGCCGGCTTCGATCGCCAGGCGGCCGAGGCGCAACACCTGTTCGGCGGGGGTGGCGTTGACGCCCAGCGCATGGAGATCGTTCTGGTCCAGGCTGGTCAACACCGTCACCGCCAGGATCATCGGACGATCCGGGCCAGCGCTGACCGCGGCCTGATGCGCCGCCTGGATCATCGCGGAGCCACCCGAGGCGTGGATGGTCAGCATCTTCGGTCGCAGATGCAGGACCGCGCGAACTCCTCCGGCCACGGTATTCGGGATGTCGTGCAGCTTGAGATCGAGGAAGATCGGCGCCCCGGCGATCCGCGCGAACCCCGCTGCACCGTTTGCCAGGAAGAACTCCAGTCCCAGCTTCAGTAGCCCGGCATGCGGACTGACCGCCGCGGCCCAGGACCGTGCTCGATCGGCATCCACCGTATCCAGCGCGACGATCAGCTTCTGATCGAGCGACATCAGGCGGCCGGCGGCAGCGAGAGTGACGGGGCAACGCGAGCCTTCAGATCCTCGATCTGGGCTTCCAGCAGCTTGACTGTCCGTTCGGCTCGTCTGGCGCGGCGACGCTGTGACAGTTCGGCGATCCAGACGACCAGGCCGCCGAGGAGGAAAGCAATGGCCATGGCGACCAGGATGGCGAGGGAAACCGGGACATCCATGCCATAGTCGGTCGGCCAAAGTCCGAGCCTGACAACCTCGGTGTTCGACACGGCGAACAACACGATGGGAAGGCACAGGATGCAGGTGACGATCAAGAACAGCATACGCAACGCCTACCTTTCACACTTACCGGGTGTGGCCATTCCGCTTGTGTCATGGCCCGGCTTGTCCGGGCCACCGGTCGCGGCACCGTCAAGGCAAAGGTGGCCCGGGCAAGCCGGGCCATGACGATCTGGGACCAGAGGCGGTCTCAACCGCGGTTGGTATAATACCAACTGGCCGCGATGACGACTCTGGCTCAGGCCTTCTTCCGTTCCGCCGCCGTGGCCCTGGGTATCTTGCCGGCATTCACCCGCAGCCGCAATTCCTTGCCGGCCTTGAAGAACGGCACCGATTTCTCGTCCACCGAAACCGAGGCGCCGGTGCGCGGGTTGCGGCCGGTGCGGGCATCGCGGTGCTTGACGGTGAACGCCCCGAAGCCGCGCAGTTCCACCCGCTCACCCCTGGACAGAGCGTAGGTGATTTCTTCGAAAATTGTCCCGACGATCGTCTCCACGTCTTGCCCGCGCAGGTGTGGATTCGCGGCAGTGAGTTCGGCGATCAGTTCGGATTTGGTCAAGGCAACCCCCAGGCAATCAGTTCCCGGAACGATGCCAGACAGCTTGGGGGGCGTCAAGACTAAGGCTTTGTGAAATCAGCATTTTCCACACGCCCTCGACCATCATCCCCAACGTGCCGCTCAGCGCCCGGCTGGCGAGGCCGCCGTTTTGCAGGTCTTCGACCGGCAGGCCGGCGGGAACACTTTTCGCGGAAGTCAGCCATTCCTTGGCCTCGCGCTCGCCGCCGATCGCATCGACCAGGCCCAACGCCAGCGCCTGGCGCCCGGTGTAGGCTCGGCCATCGGCCAGGGAGCGGACTTTCTCCGGGTCCATGTGGCGGCCCTCGGCGACCATGCCGACGAACTGGTCGTACATGTCGTTCACGATGCCTTGCAAAACGTCGCGGCCAGCGGGCGACAACGGCCGCACCAGGCTGGGTTCGTCTTTCAGAAGGCCGGATCGCACGACCTCGGCACTGACGCCGACTTTACCCAGCAGGCCGGATATCTCGCCGGTTTCCAGCAGGACGCCGATGGACCCGGTCAGGGTCGAATCGCGTGCGAAGATGCGGTTGGCAGGCACCGCGATCATGTAACCGGCCGAGGCGGCGAGGCCGCCCATGGTCACGACGACCGGCTTCCTGGCGACAATGCGCAGCAGTGCGTTGTGCAATGTCTCCCCGCCGGACACGCTGCCGCCGGGGCTGTCGATCGATACGATCACCGCTTTGACGTGGTCGTCATCGGCCAGGGCGTCGATCGCCTCGGTCACTTTGCGGTCTTCGGAAATCACGCCTTTGATCGTCACGCGGGCGATATGCGCGCCTTCCGGGGCCAATCCGGCACCCTTCAGTCCGACAAGTGCCGCGATGACCAAAGTGGCAACCGCGAACACCCGCCAAAAGACAAGGCGGCGCTTGAGGCGCCGCCTGTCCAGTAGCAAATCGGTTTCCAGCGACATGTGTCTTTATCCTTGCCGCTGGACCGTTCGGTCTTAGCTGTCCTGGGCGAGCTGGTTGCGGCGACGGATCGCGGCTCCCAGGATGTCGCCGAGGGAAGCGCCGGAGTCGGACGAGCCGAATTCGGCCATCGCGATCTTCTCTTCCTCGACTTCCTTGCCCTTGATGGTCAGCGTCAGCTTGCGTGACTGACGATCGACCGCGGTGATCTTGGCATCGACCTTTTCGCCAACGGCGAAGCGGTCGGGGCGTTGATCGCCTTTGTCGCGAGCCAGTTCGGCGCGGCGGATGAAGCCGGTCAGCACGTCGTTGACGCGGACTTCGATGCCGTTGGCCTGGACCGCGCTGACGATGCAGGTCACGACGTCGCCCTTGTGGACGGTGTCGAGGATCGTCGCGGCCGGGTCATCGCGCATTTGCTTGATGCCGAGGCTGATACGTTCCTTCTCGACATCGACGTCGAGCACCTTCGCCTTGACGATCTGGCCCTTTTCGTAGCCGGCCATCGCGCCTTCGCCAGCATCGTCCCATGACAGGTCGGACATGTGGATCATGCCGTCGATGTCCGCGGACAGACCGATGAACAGGCCGAATTCCGTGATGTTGCGGATTTCGCCCTCGACCTCGGAACCGATCGCGTGGTCCTCGACGAACTGCTCCCACGGATTGCGCTGGACCTGCTTGAGGCCGAGCGAAATGCGGCGCTTGGAGCTGTCCACGTCCAGAACCATGACGTCCACTTCTTGCGAGGTGGAGACGATCTTGCCCGGATGGACGTTTTTCTTGGTCCAGGACATCTCGGAAACGTGAACGAGACCCTCGACCCCGGCTTCCAGCTCCACGAAGGCGCCGTAGTCGGTGATGTTGGTAACGCGGCCGGAGTATTTCGCGCCGGGCGGGTACTTCGCGGCGACACCTTCCCAGGGATCGGCTTCCAACTGCTTCATGCCCAGGCTGATGCGCTGGGTATCGGAGTTGAAGCGGATGACCTGTACCTTGACCGGCTGACCGATGGTCAGGGCCTCGGACGGGTGGTTGATGCGGCGCCACGCGATGTCGGTGACATGCAGCAGGCCATCGACGCCGCCGAGATCGACGAACGCGCCGTAGTCGGTGATGTTCTTGACCACGCCGTCGAGGATCATGCCTTCCTTGAGGCCCTGGATCAGCTCACTGCGCTGTTCCGCACGGGTCTCTTCGAGAACGGCACGACGCGATACGACGATGTTGCCACGCGCCCGGTCCATCTTGAGGATCTGGAAGGGTTGCGGGGTGCCCATCAGCGGGCCGACGTCGCGCACAGGGCGGATATCGACCTGGCTGCCGGGAAGGAACGCGACGGCGCCGCCGAGATCGACGGTGAAACCGCCCTTGACCCGGCCATAGATCGTGCCATCGACGCGCTTCTGCGCTTCGAACGCCTTTTCCAGGTTGGTCCAGGCTTCCTCGCGGCGAGCCTTCTCACGCGACAGGATGATGGCGCCGTCTTTGTCTTCGTAGCGCTCGACATACAGCTCGATCTTGTCACCGGGCTTGACGTCCGGCTTGGCGCCGGGCGGGCCGAATTCCTTCAGGGCAACGCGGCCCTCGGACTTCAGGCCGACATCGACGATAGCGAATTCTTCGGTGAGGCGAAGCACGACGCCAGTGACGACCGAGCCGTCAAAACTGGTATCCAGGCCGAGTGTTTCGTCGAGGAGGGAGGCGAAGTCTTCGCCCCGGAAATGGTCTTGCGCGGGCTCTTGGGCACGTGCGGTGGCGGATAATGCCATGAGTTCAGTGTGTTCCGTTACGGGTAGCCGAGCGGTGAGGCTCGGTGGTTGCCGTGGTGTGCGCGTTTCGGGTTGCGAAACACGGCTTGCCCGCGTCCTTTGAGGCGCGGGCCGGTGAAGTGATTGTGCGGCTGTAGAACTTATCAGCCACGCTGCTGAAATAGAGATTTCGTGAGCGGAGTCAAGGGTTAGAGGCAATTCAAACCTTGGGATGCGGTGTTCGGCGCCGGATCAGTGGCCTTCAATCGTGCCGGTCAGCGTTCCGGCGAGGTGGGCAAGAAATCGACGCGCCGTCGCCACTGCCTCGGCAGCTTGTTCGGCGGAAATCGATGCCACCGGGCCGCTGAAATAGTCGGCAAACGCTTTGAAATCGTATGACCGAGATAGGATTTTTCTCAGTTCCTTGTCGATAGCGGGGTCATCTCGGGTCAAACGCGCAAACTCAGTTTGCACGCCGCGATGTGTTTTCAGAACCCGGCCGGTTGCTTCATAGATCAACGCTTGTGCCATATGAAAATTCGCGAGGTATGATGTTCTGGCTGCATCTTCCGGCAACCCGGCACCGATCCTGATAGTGGCGCGTGCGAGCATCGAGTTTGCCTGATCGGCAAAGCGCGCCGTCTCGGGCTTCACAGGTCGATCCCGTCCTTGCGGATTTCGTGCATCAGCGGTGTCCGGTCTTGCCAGGCGCCGGCCGGGAAGGGAAATGCCTCAAAGAATGCGCCGGTAGTGTCCAGGAATTCCAGCCGTAGATCGGCCAGCCGGAATGGTTCCTCCATTCCTGGCGCCATCGATCGCAGGAACACGGCCACGTCGTAGTCCGAGTCGGTTTGGGCATCGCCACGGGCACGGGAACCGAACAGGACTACACGTTCGATCCGGTCGCCATAGAGCCTCTCCAGGGCAGCGCGGTAACGGCTCAGGACCTCGGTGTCGGCATTGTCCGGCAGCATGGCCGGAGTTTAGCACAGCAGGGGTTCCGGCCGCCACTGTCCGGTCCGGCCGGCTCTCACGCGTCGGAGAACCGGAACTGCACCGCATAACGGCGCAGCGTCAGTGCCGGCACCATCCTGGCCGCGGACCTCGCCTTGGCGTCGAAATCGGACGCAACCAGCATGCCGCGAACGGTCATCAGTTCGTCCTCGGCCGCGATGTCGCCCATGTAGCTGAGGATTTGCGCGACCGCCGGCTGACCGGCTGGGCCAGCCTTAAGCTCGATGACGACCGTCGCGCCCGAGGGATCGCGGGCGGTGATATCGATGCGACCGCTGTCGACTGATCGTTCGGCGCCGTCGTCGATAATCGCCGGGCCGGATTCCAATTGGTGGATGACGAGCCGCAGCGATGCCTGCCTGTCACGTTCAAGTCCAATGCGTTGACCGAGTTCATCGATCGTCTCCACCGTCGCGTCCTGAGCCGTCTGGCGATCGAGATCGTCCTCATTCAAACACGCCGCGGAACATCCCTGTCGCGGCAAAACCGATAACATTAAACTGCGGTGATCAGAATGATTTCCCGGCGGAAACGCCTATACAACTGCAATGTGAGGATGGTTCGGTCGAGTGTTTCGGAAAGGGGTTCGTGGATGTCACCGATCGGGTCAACGACTGCTTCGGCCGGACGCCCGTTCGCGGGTGCAAATCAGCCTGTCACCGCGCCGGCTTCTCCCGGCACCTCGGCAAAACCGGCGGCCAATACGACGCAAATTGTTGCGGCGCAGCAGGCCCTGGCAGCGGCGAACAGCCAGGTTGACCTCGATAAACGCAACCACAGCCCGGGATGCGTGGCCTGCGACCAGAAACTGGTGGACAAGGCATCGATTGCACTCGCACAGGCGAAAGCTGCGGTGTCATCCACCGGCAGCCTGCTCGACGTCTCGCTGTAATTATTCCAGTCAACCGACGTGCAACGGGGGCATAAGTGGCAACCGGACACCTTCAACCGAATTCCGCAGCCAGTATGCCGCAACCTTCGGGTTTGCGGCAGTCGTGAATGAGGTCTTGGTCTCTTGCCGCTACCGGGCGGGTCACCTCTGGAGATCGTTCTTGTCCGTTGCCGCCATCCGGCACAATGCAGATGCAAGATGATCGAATGAACGGCCGGTTTGCCGGTCAGGTACCGGTTTGGGCGTCACGGTCCAAATGAATTCGAATTCTTCCGGGTTCCACGATCCACAATTCTCCAACAGGGGAACGGACCTCTGCCAAAGCCAGAAAATCTTGCAGCCGATTTCTCAGGGCTTGCGGTGCCAATCGGGCGCCGGGTTCGAGAATAACAAGTCCGGAACTCGTTTCTGGTGGAAACCGGAGGACCTGGCCGAAGTCGTGGTCCAGGGTGATCAGTATGCGCCCCTCTCTCGCACAGACGCTGAACAGCGTTTCATCGCTTGCGCCTTGAAGATGCTGGTCGCGGACGGTCATGACATCGTGCCCCGCCGATCTCAGCAATTCTATTCCTCGGCGACCAATGTTCTCATCCCGTTTGATGTGCATTCACGCAGCATCAACAACGGGCACAAACCGGATCCGCTCGCGCGACATTTCCGCGCCGAACGCCAGGGCGGCCATGATGTCCTGATGCGTCAGTTGCGGATACTCGGTTTGCAACTCTGCCTCCGTCATGCCGTCGGCCAGGAAATCCGGGATCAGGGAAACCCAAAGCCGGGTTCCCTTGATGCAAGGCTTACCACCGCAGACTGCGGGATCAATCGAAATACGATCGAGGCGCGGGTTCACAGGTGGCATCCTTTTACACCGGCAGGGCCAGTGTAGCATCGGCGCCGGCCGGGGTGCATCCTCAATTGAACAGCCTGAGTCCCGCGAAACTGACAGCCGCTGACGGAGGAAGGCGCCCCCGGGGCAGAGATCGGAGCCTGCCCCGGACCAGCGCTTGTGTCTTTACGCGGCGACCGTCAAACCCGCGGCGACGGTGAACGGCGCCTCGGTCCTGGCGTGGATCTCCGCCAGCGTTACGTCGGGAGCGATATCGATCAGCACCAGGCCGTCGTCGTGGCCCTTCGCGGTGACCTGGAACACGCCCAGGTCGGTAATGATCAGATCGACCACGCCGGCGCCGGTCAGCGGCAGGGTGCAGCGCTTCAGGATCTTGGGCTTGCCGCCCGCCGTGTGCTCCATCAGCAGCACTACGCGGCGCACGCCGGCCACCAGATCCATCGCGCCGCCCATCCCCTTGACCATCTTGCCGGGGATCATCCAGTTCGCGAGGTCGCCATTCTCGGCCACCTGCAACGCGCCCAGGATTGACATGTCGATATGGCCGCCGCGCACCATGGCGAAGCTGGCGGCGCTGTCGAAGTAGCTGGTCGTAGGAATTTCGGTGACGGTCTGCTTGCCGGCGTTGATCACGTCGGCGTCTTCCTCGCCCTCCCACGGGAACTCGCCCATACCGAGCATGCCGTTTTCGGATTGGAGTTGGACGGAGATGCCTGCGGGGATGTGGTTCGCGACCAGGGTCGGGATGCCGATCCCCAGGTTCACATAAAAGCCGTCCTGCAGTTCCTGCGCCGCGCGGGCGGCCATCTGGTCACGGGTCCAGGCCATGTCTTGAGGCTCCCTTAAGCGTGCTTGCGCACGGTGCGTTGCTCGATCCGTTTTTCGACCGTGTCCAGCTTGACGATGCGGTTCACGTAGATGCCCGGGGTGATGATGTGGTCGGGGTCGATGTCGCCGGATTCGACCAGATGCTCGACCTGCACCACGACGTTTTTCGCGGCGGTGGCCATCATCGGGTTAAAGTTCCGGGCGGTCTTGCGATAGACCAGATTGCCCTCGGTGTCGGCCTTCCAGGCGTGGATCACCGCGAGGTCGGCGGTCAGGCCGCGCTCCTGCACATACAGGCGTCCGTCGAATTCCTGCTGGACCTTGCCCTCGGCGATCTGGGTGCCGGCACCGGTCGCGGTGAAGAACGCGGGAATGCCCGCGCCGCCGGCCCGGATGCGTTCAGCCAGGGTACCTTGCGGGTTGAACTCGATTTCGAGTTCGCCGGCCAGGAATTGCCGGGCGAAGGTGGCGTTCTCACCGACGTAGGAGCTGATCATTTTCCGCACCTGACGTGTCACCAGCAGCAGGCCGAGGCCGCAATCGTCAACGCCGGCGTTGTTGGAGATGATGGTCAGGTTGGTCACGCCGCTGTCGCGGATCGCCTCGATCAGCGCGCCGGGGATGCCGCACAGGCCGAAGCCGCCGGACATGATCGTCATGCCGTCACGCAGCAGTCCGGCCAGCGCCGTCTTTGCGTCCGGGTAAATCTTGTTCACAGCCATCTACGCCCCCAACCCTCTGTTACGGCGCATCTAGCCGAAGCGGGGGGCGGTCAGCAAGCCGTGGGGTGCCGGGGCGCAGGGATGGTTTTTAGGCAGGGGTTTTTAAACGGCGATTAAGTAGGGATTAAGGGGGATTAATCGGGATGAGCGTGGATCGACCGGTGCCTGAAGCCGTCCGCCGGTTTGATGCGGCTGCTTAATCGAATTGAGATCGGTTCCGGACGGATGTTCAGCCTTTTATGCGCGTACATCCCTCTTAATCCCTCTTAATCCCTGCTTAATCCCCGTTTAAAAACCTTCTTGCAGGCCGTTCCCAGCGCATTCGGGATGCCCGGTTAGCTGCTGCTCCATAGGAATGTCAGTTCGTGCTTGTTGTGCGACAGGTGGATGACCCGAGCACCCGGGATCGCCGCGAAGGCTTCGGCGGCGTCGTGGTCGGTTTCGCCCTGGAACTTGATCGTGCAGACGATGTTGCGGGTGGTGCCGGCGTCGATCCATTTCCGCACCAGGGCCAGCAAGGGCTCCGGATAGGCGATGATGTCGCTGCACAGCCAGTCCACCGGCTCGGGGGGCAGGGTGAAGGCGTTCTCGACCCGCTCGCTGACGCCCGGCATCGCGGCCACGTTGGCGGCCAGGGGGGCTTTGTCGATTGCGGTCACGTTGGCTTGGAGCTTCGCCAGCACCCAGGTCCAGCCGCCCGGGGCGGCGCCGAGGTCCAGGCAGGTGTCTCCCGGCCCGGGGAATTTGCCAAACCGTGTCAGCGCCTCCCACAGCTTAAGATAGGCTCTGCTGGGCGGGCCGATGTGGTCTTCCTCTAACACGCACTCGCCGTTGACGAACGGGCTGGATTTGATCGGGCTGGCGAGCATTCGGTCGGAGGCGAGCAGGGTCCAGGCGCCCAGATGCGAGGCGGGGGCGGGTTCCGGGAACACCAACGGCCGCGCTTTGACGGGCGGCAGACGCTCGGTGATCAGCGCCATGCGGCGGTGGTGCTCGACACCGTAGGCGGACCAGTTGCGCTGCATGGCCCGCAGCGCGTCGGCGGCGGTCTTGACCGATGGCGTTTCGATCTCCCGCGGGTCGGTCCAGATATCGAGCGCCCAGGCGGCATTTACGGGCGGATCGGGAGACAGTGCGAGGCGGCCGTGCCAGGCGTCGATGTGGATGTTCTTGCGGGTGAGTTCGTCGAAAAGCTGGATTTCGAAGCCCTCGGCGGCAAGGAAGGCGGACCCGATCATCGGGTGCGCCAGGCAGAGGCGGCGAGCAGGAGCCAGCCGAACATGAGTAATGTGCCTCCGGTTGGGGCGATGAGGTCGAGCGAACGGCCGGTGAGGGCGTGCGTGTACACCGCGCCGCAGAACAGGAGAATGCCGAGGGCGAAGGCCAGGCCGGCGGCGTTGGCGAGGCGGCCGCCTCGCGGCACCCACAGGCCGGTGCCGAGCAGGGCAAGCGCGTGCCAGCCCTGCATCTGGACGCCGCTGGCGACGATGCGTTCGGCCGCCGGGTCGGTGATGCCGTGGGCGGCGAAGGCGGCCATGGCGACGGCGGAGAAGCCGGTCAGGGAGGCGAAGGCGATCCAGATACGTTGCACGCTGGCTCCGATGACATTTGAACCGGGAAATGGCCGATCGCATCGTTCTAACATGTGGCACCATCCGGAGGCGATGACCGTACGGTCAGTGGGCCAAATTGGTTGTCCTGCGTTCGGTGGTTGCGATAGCGGTTCCGGGATGGCATTGGGTGTTGGCGGCTCGGTGGCCTGCAGCGAGTCGCCGGGACATCGGTGAAGGGACGGAACAGCGCATGCCTAGCCTCGACTGGATCGGCAAGAAGGCGGTGGTGAACCACCATCGGGATGTGCCGTATCGGCTGATCAATTGTGACGAGTCGAGATCTGGTGGCGATCGGGATGCCGGGAATCTGTTGGTGCAGGGTGACAATCTTGAGGCGCTGAAGGCGCTATTGCCGTACTACGGGGGGGGGGAATGTATTTACATAGATCCACCATACAACACGGGAAACGAAAATTGGATTTACAACGATAACGTAAATTCTCCCGAGATGCTGGCATGGTTAGGCAAGATCGTTGGTAAAGAAGCTGAGGATCTCTCTCGCCATGATAAATGGCTGTGCATGATGTATCCGCGACTGCGCTTGTTGAAAGAATTTTTGCGAGGGGACGGCTCTATCTGGATCAACATTGACGATAATGAATCCCATTCACTCAAGTTGGTTTGCGACGAAATATTCGGCAGGAAAAATTTCATTGCAAATATAGTATGGCAGAGTAGATATTCGCGTTCTAATGACGCTATCGTTTCGCTTTCCCATAATCATATTTTGGTTTATGCGAATGATATCGCACTATGGAAATTAATTCGAAACAGACTTCTAAGAACCGATCATCAGGCAAAGCAATACACAAATTCTGACAATGATCCCAAAGGCATGTGGAGGGCCATTCCCTGGGATGCGCCCAATATTCGCGAAAATCTAAGCTATCCGATTAAAACAGCTTCTGGCAAGGTTCGGCTCCCGCCGGCTGGCCGGCATTGGTCGCGAACAGAAGATCAGTGGCTCGAACTTGTGAAGCAAGGTCGAGCTTATTACGGTATTTCTGGTAATGGCGCCCCATCATTCAAACAATATATTAGCGAAGCGTCGGATATCGTGCCAAATACATGGTGGCCGCACACCGAAGCTGGTCATACAGATGAGGCCAAGAAGGAAATTGCTGAACTATTTGGTTCAGATAACTCGTTTGACACACCGAAGCCAGAAAGACTCTTGCGGAGAATTATCCAAATTGCGTCCAATCCAACCGAGTTTGTATTAGACTCTTTCGCTGGATCGGGTACCACTGGGGCCGTCGCCCATAAGATGGGACGTAAGCATATCAGTGTCGAACTTGGCGACCACGCCCAAACGCACATTGTCCCGCGCTATAGAAAAGTCATCGGCGGTTCTGATCAGGGTGGCGTTTCCAAGGCGGCCGAGTGGCTGGGCGGCGGCGGCTTCCGGTATTGCACCCTGGGTGAACCCCTCTTCGATGCCGACGGCAACGTAAGCTCCGCTGTCACCTATGCCGACCTTGCCGCCCATGTGTTCTTCTGCGAGACCGGCTCGCCGATTCCACACCGTGCTAACGGGGCAACGACCCTGATCGGAACTTTCCAGGGCCGGGCAGTCTATCTCCTGCATGCCCCTGACAGCATCGGCGTAGCCAGCCCGCATGCAGGCAACGTGTTGACGGCGACAATGTTGGGTGCCTTACCTTCGCCAGAACCCGGCTTCACTGGCGCGCGTATCGTCTATGCCGAAGGCTGCACCGTCCCGGACGATCGCCTCAACGCGCTCGGCGTTACTTTCAAGCAGATTCCGTATCAAATTGAGGGTCTGTGAGCATGGCGTTCCTGCCTCGCGAAGGCGAAATATTGTTCTATGCCGGTATGGACGGCGCACCCCGGCTGGAAATCCTGTCCGATTGGCGAAGCTCCCTCGGTAAAGCCAAACCAATCTATAAGCTCAAGGGCAACCAGGCATGAGCGCGCCAGTATTTTCGCTTAAGGGCTATCAACGTCTGTGCCTGGATGCATTGCGCCGGTTTTTGGAGAGAACTGTCGAATTGAACGATGCCCGCACGGCGTTTTACAATTTAACGAACCGTCCTTTCATCCCAACCCCGGCTCTGCCAGACCTACCCTATATCTGCCTGCGCGTGCCCACGGGTGGCGGGAAAACCATTCTCGCGGCTCATTCGATAGGCGTTGCCGCCGACAGTTTCCTAAGGTCCGACAGGCCCACGGTTATCTGGTTTGTGCCGTCGCAGATTATTCGAGATCAAACCTTAGCGAGTTTGCAGGACCGCACCCACACTAACCGGCGAGCGCTCGCGGAGCGCTTCGGTGAGAACGTACGGGTCATGAGCGTTGCCGATGCGCTTTACGCCAAGCGAGCCGATTACGATGGGGGCGCAGTCGTGATTGTGGCTACCATTCAGGCTTTCCGGGTGGAGGAAACAGAAGGCCGCAAGGTCTATGAAGCCAACGGCGAATTGATGGATCATTTCACCGGCTTGGCGGACGCAGTGCGCAGCGGCCTTGAAGCGGGACCATCGGGCGATCCGGTTCCGTCGCTGGCCAATGTGCTACGGCTGCATCGCCCGATGGTGATTGTCGATGAGGCCCACAACGTTCGTGGCAAACTGTCGTTCGACACGCTGGCTCGGCTCAATCCATCGCTAATTGTCGAGTTCACCGCGACTCCGGTCACCCCGGATGAGCACAAACCGGAGAAGGGTATCTACGCGTCGAACGTCCTGCATCATGTCTCGGCGGCGGAACTGAAGGCCGCCGAAATGATCAAATTGCCGGTGATCCTGCGTGGCCGCCCCGACCCGCGTGAAACGATCGGCGACGCGATCGCCTGGCTGGATGAACTGGTGACGCTGGCTGGCGCGGAAGAAAAGGAAACCGGCGAATTCGTGCGTCCGGTCATGCTGATCCAGGCCGAACCGAAGTCCAAGGACCGGCAAACGCTGCATGCAGAAGACGTTCGTAAGCTACTGATGGAGGATTTCCATGTTCCGTCCGAACATATCGCGCTCGCGACCGGCGATTCGAGAGAGATCGATGGGGTCGATTTGTTCGACCTGAACTGCAAACTGCGCTTTATCGTTACACAACAGGCATTACGGGAGGGCTGGGATTGCTCCTTCGCCTATGTCCTGTGTTCCGTAGCCGAACAGAAATCGCCGCGCGCGGTGGAGCAGATCTTGGGTCGCGTACTGCGACTGCCGTACGCAAGGCGCAAGAAGCGAGAGGAACTAAACCGAGCCTATGCTTTTGCCACGACGACCAGCTTCCAAAATGCGGCGAACACGCTGCGTGATGGTCTGGTCAACAACGGTTTCGAACGGGTCGAGGCTGTGGCGTCGATCAGGATAGAAGCCGACCCGTTACCGGGGCTTGGCGAGGACCGCACGGCGTATGTGGTCGATGAACCGATCCCCGCGGGCATCGATGCTGCCGCATTCAAGCAGAACGTCGAGAAAAGCACCGGTGGCCGGGTCGAGGTCGATCTCGAAACCGGCCGCTTGAAGGCGCGTGGCGCACTCAGCGATTACGACAAGACAGCGATGTTGCTGGCGATGCCGGACGCTGCCGCCGGGGCCGTCGCGGCCTTGGTGCATAAGTCGCGCGGCGCTCGGCTGCGGCCCGTCGAAGAGGCGCAACCCGCGATTCGATTCGCGGTGCCTCTGCTTGCGGTTCGTGGCCCGTCCGGGTTGGAACTGTTCGACCGAGCGCATTTTCTCGATACACCGTGGAAGCTCGAAGACTGCGACTCCAAGGCGATTTTTGACTTCTTTGCACCGCCGAGGCCAACCGGGGATGAAGCGCATCTGGATGTCGATACGGGTGGGCAAGTGACCGTCCAGTTTGTGACCGATCTGCATGAACAGCTTGCGCTGGTATTAGCAGAGCGAGGGTGGACCCAATCGGCCCTGGTCAATTGGCTGGACCGGCGTTTGCCGTATGGCAACAGGCGCGACATTACGCGCGTATCTTCGATGCTGTTCATATCGAGGGCATTGGACGCAATCGACGAGGCCACGGGGGTGGGTGTGGCAGGTTTGGCTCGGGCGAAGTTCCGGCTCGTCGAGGCTTTGATCAAGACTATCGCCAGGTTCCGTGACAAGCGGGAGGCGGAAGCATACCAACGCGCGCTGTTGCCGCAAAGCGGCCTCGAGTTCGAAACGAATTCCGGTCTGGAACTTGTGTTCAACGAAAGTGGTTATGCGTACCGGCAACCTTATAAGGGCGGCACGGTTTTCAAAAAGCACATGTTTCGCGTCGTTGGCGACCTTGATCCCAGTGGCGAGGAATATGATTGTGCCGTTTACCTTGAGCGGCTTGGGGCGGTGCGGGCCTGGGTGCGTAATACGGCGCAGCAACCGCTTTCGTTCTAGCTACAGACCTCATCCGACAAATTCTATCCGGACTTCGTTGCTTTGCTGACCGATGGCCGGATTTTGGTGGTGGAATACAAGGGGTCCTATTTGGCCACGGCTGATGATGCGAAGGAAAAGCGTTTGGTTGGGGAGCTTTGGGCCGATCGCTCACGTGGTCGGGTGATATTTGTGATGATCGAGAATAAGGAGTTCACTCGGATCGATCGCGCGATACAAGTGGGATAAGTTGCGTCTTCCATCGCGAGGACCTGGTATCGAACACAGCCCGCAGCGGACGGTCAGCGCGGGTGGCGCGCAGCGGCAACAGCGTCGCCGACATCGGTCTCGGTGATCCCAAGCGCCTCCAGTTTGTGGCGAACCGCATCCCCGGCACTGTCGGTGGTCTTGGCTCCAAGTCGAGCGAGACTGTCGAGCAGGTCTTTCAACACCACCGTACCGGGAACAATGCGGCCCGCGGCAAGGTCGACGTCGCTCTCGGCAAGGACTCCAAGCCATCCGGCGGGTTCCGGATCGTCGTTAGATATATCGTCCATGGGAGAACAGTAGTTGCTTGGAGCGCTGCGTTCCAGTTCAATTTCAGATGTGGTTTGACGGGCCGGGTTCGAAGTGACTTCGACGCCATCGGGGACGATGTCTTCGACCTGGAGCGGTTATGTTCTGACGGCGCTTTGGTCGGCGATCCCATATGCAAGACGGGGGAGACACGCGGCGTCACCCGACAACCCGGAACAGCAGCAACAAAACTTGACATGTTTCCTATTTTAATCTACCATTGAAGGAATGGAAACCTCGCTTCCGCGCCTCCTGGCTCCGATCTTTCCCCGAGCCTGGATCGCCAACTTGTGTACACCCTCACCGGCCTGTTGCCGCCGCCGATTGATGGTTCGCCCGAGGCGCTACGCGCCAGAAACCAAACCGCCATTGCCTAGGTGGTGGGGCGCTTGTCGGTCGGCGCAAATCAGATCGATCTCGCGCTGATCCGTGTGAATGCGAACGACGTTAGGTTGGTGGTGCAACTCAACGCGCAGTATGGATCAATGGTACGGTGGCCGCTGTTCCGTGCGCTCTCGCCTGATGCGGGTGCAGCGGCACGTCAGAAGCGGGCGACGATCGACCGCGCGGTGACAGAGGGTTCGTGGACTCAGCATGTGACCGAACGGTCTATGCTGAGGGTGGTTGAACCGAAGGCCGGGCGGGTGGGGGCGCTGTGGGCCGGAGCGGCACTGGCCGGACCTCCAGCCGCGACCGTGGACCAGGGGATTGAGAACAACGTCTCAAAAATATGTATAAATTCTCATGGTGTGGCTTTTGAGACATTGGTGAGCGAGCAACCCCAGAGCCGGAGGGCGGAGCGGCAGTTTGGCAACCGAGATCGTTTGCGTGCCGCCCTTGGCCGCGTCGAAGCGATGCCGTCAGACCGTCGAAGGCCGAGACCATTCGTCCTCGGCAATCGCCTCGAATCGGTCGGGGTCAAGGGCCAAGCCGGCTTCGGCGGCAATGGCCTCGGCCGAGGGAACCGACAACGGATACAGTCCCGCCACACCCGGATCGTCATCGGGCGCGCCAGCAACCTCTCGCGCGAAGGGAACCAGATCCACAGGGACGGTCACAATCGTCGTCAGAAACTCGCTGGCCTTATCGTAGCCGGTAAGCTTGAGCACTGCGTTCATGGCTCAATCCGATGGAAAGGGTTTGCCGGCTTTGTCCGCACGCCGGTATCTGGGGCGAATTCGCCTAAATGCCCGCCCCATCGATCACACACCTCCACGCCGAAAATGCATGCCCGTCTGCGCGCCCTACGGGGTCTTAACCGGCGGCACAGTGCGCAGAAACAGCACCACGGCATTCAGATCGGCCGGCGTCATCCTGGCATACCAGTCGAACGGCATCGTGCGAACCAGTTTGGTGCCGTCCGGACGCACACCCGCGACGATCGCGTGTTTCACCTGCGCGTCGGTCCATGTGCCGATGCCCTGAACAGGATCGGAGGTGATATTGCGGCTGATCACCACCGCCCCCGGCGTCCCGGGATTGGGCTTGCTCGCATCCGGCAGGTCGCGACCGCCGGCAAAGGCCTTCGTCATATCGAACGGTTGGCCGCCGCCGGGCGCCGTGTGGCACAGCACGCAATGACCAAAATTCGCCAGATAACCGCCATAGGCGACCGTCTCGCCACGCACCGGTTCGTCAACATGCGTAACCGGCGGACCATAAGACGGCGGTAACGGTATCTTATACTGCGTGCGGGCCACTGTGTGGCGAACCGGCTTCAGGCTGCGCAGATACGCGGCGATCGCCGTGACGTCAGTGTCGGAGAGGTGCCGGTAAACCGATATCGGCATGGGCGGGCCAATCAGCGTCCCGTCCGGCCGCCTGCCGTCGCGCATCGCGGTGACAATTTGCGCCTCGGTCCAGGTGCCGATCCCGGTGCCGAGGTCCGGCGTGATATTCGGGCCGACGACGTGCCCAACGTCGTCCTCAAACGCGAACCCGCCGCTGAGCTCGGTGCCCGGAACGATGTGGCCGCCGGCGTCGCGGGGGGAATGGCAATTGCCGCAGGAGCCGATCGTCGTGACAAGATATGCGCCACGCTCGACCGGCGTCTCAGCCACGGCATAGCTGCCGCCGAGGGTGAGCACCGCAATACCGGCCGCCGCCGCAACCATGCGGCCGCATGTGGATCCCCAGCGCATGGAAGTCTCCCGCCCCGTCTTAATGGATATTATAGTCCAGAGGTCCAATAGTAACGAATATACTCCATAATTGTCCAAGACAAAAGCGACCACACACCGTCATGTGACTGCGGCGTTACCCAACCAAAATCCGGTCGCCGGATCAGGCCGCCAGCGATCCGCGGATCGGCGACACCGGCAAATCCGTCTTACGCGTCAGGAAGTCCGACCCTGGCGTCCCGGCGCGCAATTGAGCCAGAATCGCGTCCGGATCGTATTCCACCCCGATCGCGTTGGCGCTGAAACCCGGCCCGTGCATGTAAGCGTTGGCCGCCTCGCTCGATGTAAACGCATCCACCTGTAGTTCCATTTGGTTGCCGTCAGGATCGGCATAATACATCGACATCGTGACCCCGTGATGCACGCACCAATACGGCACAATCCCCTTTTCCTTCAGTTGAGCATAGTTCTCGAACAGATCCTCGATCGACCCGTACGTGTAGGCAACGTGATCGACACCGACCGCGCCGCGCCGATCCGCTTCGGTGGCTTCGGGCTGGACCACGGACAGGTTGATCAACGCGATGCGATGATGCTCATCGTCGTAGGTCAGGAAGGCCAGAACGGGGTTGGCGTATTGCACCCTGGCGTCGAACACCGTCTCGTACCAACGGGTCATCTCGTCGAAACGCCGTGTGCGATACACGACATGCACGAATTGAGCGGGGCGGATGCGGGCCATGATGGTTGTTTCCCTTTTCTAGACTGTCCTGGACTTGGCGAACCAGTGTTCCGGGTTGACCGCCCATCGTCAAACCGAGCGGACAAGCCAACTATGGCACCGGGAGGCGAACGCGGCTTGATATATTATGACCGGCTGCCTCGCATCAAATGGTAGCTCAGATCGCCCGGATCGGTCAGGTCCGGCACTGTCCAGCCGTTCAAATCGTATTCCGCCATGCACTGTTCCGCAAAGCCGGTGAACTTTGCCGCGTTCCCCGACGCCTGCGCGCCGAACAGGGCATAGCGGCGGATTTCCTCGGTCGAGCCGGCATAGTTGATCTCGTATAATTCATGCCGGCCGCCGAATTCCGATGCGAGGCTGTCCCACAGCAACTTCATTAATTTGACGCGTTCCTCCGCGCTGTAGCCATTCGATCCGCGCAGATATTTGTCCAGATACGGCCGAATTTCAGGATTGGCGAAGTCTCTCGCATGGCTGTTCAGGTAAATCAGCCCGGAGGCCACGGTCTGTTCGATGATGTATTTGATCTTGGTATAGGCGATGGTGGCAAGAATCATATACGAATTGACCGGATCCATGTTCGGCTGCACGTAGTCGCCAACCCACGGCCGGGGATCGCGCACCATCGCATCCGACAGGCCCCAGAACATGTTGCGCCAGGCGATCACTTCGCCAACGTTGGCCTGGACACCGCGATAATCCTTGGTGCCGGACGCCTCCACCGCCTTCAGCAACAGCCCGGAGATAAAGTCCAACTTCACCGCCAACCGGGTGCAGCCATGGACGCCGAACCGGGGCAGGAATCCGGTGCGGGGGAAGAAGTTGTTGGCCTTCTTGACGTCGCCGTAAACAAAAACGTTCTCCCATGGGATCAGGACTTCATCCATGATGAAGATCGCATCGTTCTCATCCAGCCGGCTGGACAGCGGATAGTCGAACGGACTGCCCATCGCCGTCGCGGTCATTTCGTAGGACGTGCGGCAGATGAATTTGACGCCGGGGGCGTTGGTCGGGACCATGAACACCGCCGCGAACGCCTTGTCCTGCAACGGGATCAACCCGTGGTGTGCCACGAACGTGTAGTTGGTCAGCACCGACCCCGTCGCGACCACTTTCGCTCCCGACACAACGATCCCGGCGTCCGTCTCCCGCACCACATGCGCGCACACGTCGGCGACCTGATCCGGCCCTTTGTCGCGATCCACCGGCGGGTGAATAATCGCGTGATTGATGAACGGCACCCTCTCCTGGCTGAATTTATACCAGCGCCGGGCGTTGTCTTGATACGGATCGTAGAAGTCGGCGTTGGCACCGAGCGTGGCCAGAAACGCCGCCTTGTAATCCGGCGAGCGGCCCATCCAGCCATATGTGACCCGAGCCCATTCGGCGATCGCATCGCGCCCGGCGATGAGATCCTCGGCCGTTTTCGGCGCCTTGAAGAACGCATGCGTCATGCCGCCATTGCCGGTGTCGGTCGGCACCATGATCTTCGACGAGCGCTCCGGATCGTGCATCGCGTCGTATAATCGGGCGACCATGCGGGCGGTGTTGCGGAAGGCGGGGTGTTCGGTGACCTTGGCCACCCGCTCGCCGTAGATATAAACCACGCGGCCGTCGTCCAGTGACTCCAGGTATTCCGCCCCGGTCATCGGCGCTGTCACCGTGGCTCGGCCAATGGACAGATTGTCCGGCATAACGCCCACCCCCCCTGTGTTTGCCCGGACTATCCACCGGTCCCGGCGCATTCGGCAACCCACCCCACCCGAAACGCTTGTTTCCCGGGACCGCAAGTCACTATAGCATTTGGGACATGCCCCGCGGTGACCTGTTCCCTGAGATCGGCCCTTACGAGACCGGCTATCTGCCGTTGTCCTCCAACCATGTCATGTACTGGGAGCAAGCCGGCAATCCGAACGGCCGCCCGGTCCTGTTCCTGCACGGCGGCCCGGGCGCCGGCGCCGGCGCGGTGCACCGCCGCTTCTTCGATCCCAACCATTGGCGGATCATCATTTTCGACCAGCGCGGGGCAGGGCGCTCCCGCCCGCTGGGTGGTCTCGATAACAACAGCACGCCTGATCTGGTCGCCGACATCGAAATCCTGCGCCGCCATCTGGCGATTGAGCGCTTCCTGCTGTTCGGCGGCTCCTGGGGTTCCACCCTGGCACTGGCCTACGCCCAGGCGCATCCCGAACGTGTCGGGGGAGCGGTCCTGCGCGGCGTGTTCCTGGGACGCGCGCAAGAAGTGGAGTGGTTCCTGCACGGCATGGGTGCGGTTTTCCCGGAAGCCCACGCCGCCTTCGCCGGCTTCCTGCCGGAACATGAGCGCGCCGACCTGCTGGGCGCTTACCTGCGCCGGCTGGTTGACCCCGACCCGTCCGTCCACCTGCCCGCTGCCCGCGCCTGGTCGGTGTATGAGGGCACCTGCAGCACGCTGCTGCCGAGCCCGGAAACCGTCAGCGGCTTCTCTCAGGATCGCACCGCGCTCGGCCTCGCTCGGATTGAGGCGTTCTACTTCGCCCACAAGCTGTTCCTCCCCGAAAAGGGGCTGCTGGGCCACATGGACCGGATCAGCCACATCCCGGCCGAGATCGTGCAAGGCCGCTACGACATGATCTGCCCGGCGGTGAGCGCGTTCGATCTGGCGGCGTCGTGGCGCAATGCGCGCATGACGATTGTGCCGGATGCGGGACACTCGGCGCTGGAACCGGGGATACGGCGCGCGTTGGTCGCGGCGGTGGAGCGGTTCCGTGGGACGCGGTAACTCCATAGGCGGGGCACAATTATCAGGCTCCTCGCTCCATGGACCGGCAAATCTACCCATCATTTTGACGAACTGGATATGGCGGAGATCCGCCAGAACGGTCAGTTCGAGAAGAGGCAGAGCTGAGCCCATTGCTGCCGTTTGAACGAGCGGCACCGTTTCTTCAAATCGGTCGTTTATAGGTGCGGCGCCAACTCGCTGTGCCGGTTGCACGGTCCCCCGTCCCGGGAATCGAGTTCTGAGTCTTATTCCCTGAACGATTTCGAACCGCTGACGAACCGACTGCCCGGAATATAGAATCGCAGGAGGCGGTCCGCATCCCGTGAAATCCCAATCCTAACGCTCTGCCCGATTTCGTCGGGTTTGTCGTTGCTGCATCTCAGCCACAGAGGGCCTTCGCGGCAAAGATCGAGCCCATCCAGCAAACGATCAATTCGCAAGGCGGCTGTGAGCCTTCCCGGCCCTCGGGCCAGGTCGCGTATGCGCTCGATGCCGCGATTTACCCGCATGATCGGGATCCCTTCGAGCGGCTCTAGGGCCCTGATCAGGACGCCGGCGCCGATCCCGGGCATCTCGCTCGAGACATTCAACATGTAGGAGATGCCGTAGGCGAGATAAACATAGGCGTGCCCGGGCTCAAGAAACAGCGAACGATTGCGCGGGGTCATTCCCCGGTAGGTGTGGCCGGCGGCGTCGCCGACGACATACGCCTCGGTTTCGACAATCCGACCGCTGGCGACGCCTTCAGGCAACTCGCGCACCACTACTTTGCCAATGAGATAGCGGGCAAGAGAAACCGTATCAATCGGCAACTCCGAGCGAGCGAGTGGAAGATGGCCATCCATAGGGCGGCCGGTTTCATTTCGTTCGCTCTACCAATTGGGCGCGCGAAGGTCCGGGCTCGAACGGGTCGCCAAAGTATTGGGTCTCGCGGGCGACCTTTCCATCCAGGAACTCCATGACGCTAACGGAATAAGACGGCCGGCCGTCATAAGTCAGAATGAATTCCGAGACCCAGAGGTCGCCTCTGCCGACGATGCGGCGTACAGTAAAGCGCTTGGCATTTGGCTGAGCGACGCGAGATGCCTGGATGTTGTGCCGACCCCTGATGCGCTCGCCCGATTGCGGGTATTCGAGCACTGCGTCCTCTCGGTAAATATCGTGTTCAACATCGAAGTCATTGGCGTCCGAGGCGGCCCAATGGCGGCTCAATGCCTCTCGAATCCCATTCTCATCCATCTTGCTGCTTCCGTTACTTTGGGCTGTGATCGCGATCCTGCGCTTGCCTCGTGCCGACATGGGTCGGAACGCGGCAATGCCATCCGTCGACGCTGTGATAGGCGGCGCGGTAGCCTTAGAGTATTTCGCCATTTAACCCAGCAGGAGGAGGAAATGACAGGCTACGACGCGATTGTTATCGGAACCGGGCAATCTGGACCACCACTTGCACGACGACTGGCGGGTGCGGGCATGAAAGTTGCGATCATCGAACGCGCACGCTTCGGCGGCACCTGCGTCAATACCGGCTGTACGCCCACGAAAACGCTGGTCGCCAGCGCCTACGCCGCACACCTCGCGCGCCGCGGAGCGGACTATGGATTCATTACCGGGGACATCAAGGTCGATATGAAGCGTGTCAAAGTGCGCAAGGATTATGTCGTTGGCCTTTTCAACCGCGGCGTCGAGCGATCTCTCAAAAGCCTCGAAAACAGCAAGGTCTATGAAGGCCATGCGAGGTTCGTGTCGCCGCGTGAGGTGCAGGTCGGCACCGAAATTCTGAGCGCCGACCGGATTTTCATCAATGTCGGTGCCCGCGCTTCTGTGCCCGCAATCTCTGGTCTGGATCAGGTCGATATCCTCACCAACAGTTCAATGATGGACGTCGACTTTCTGCCCGACCATCTGTTGATACTGGGCGGCAGCTACATCGGCCTGGAGTTCGGTCAGATGTATCGGCGCTTCGGCAGCGCCGTCACCATTATAGAGGCCGGTCCGCGGCTTATTGCGCGTGAAGACGAGGACGTATCGGAAGCAATCGCCGGGTTTCTGACGAAAGAAGGCGTGTCGGTTCGCGTGAATGCGAAATGTCTGCGCGCCCGCAAGGACGGTAACGATATCGTCATGACCGTTGATTGCGGCGGCACGTCCGAGATCCGTGGCTCGCACTTGCTGATTGCAACGGGGCGTCGGCCGAATACGGACGATCTCGGGCTTGAGCGCGCGGGCGTCAACCGTGACGCGCGCGGATACATCATTGTCGATGACGAACTCCGCACGAGCACGTCCGGGATCTGGGCCCTTGGCGATTGCAACGGAAGAGGCGCCTTCACCCACACGTCCTGGAACGATTACGAGATTGTCGCCGCCAATCTGCTCGATGGCGAGCATCGGCGGGTGAGTGATCGCATTCCTGCCTATGCGCTCTACACCGATCCGCCGCTGGGCAGAGCCGGCATGACGGCGGCAAACGCTCGAACAAGTGGCCGCCGCACACTGATCGGCAAGATCGCAATGGAGAACGTGTCCCGCGCGTTTGAGAAGGGCGAGACGGAGGGCTTCATGAAAATCCTGGTCGATGCAGACACAAAGGAAATCCTGGGCGCGGCATTTCTGGGTGTTAGCGGCGACGAGGTCATCCACTGTGTGCTCGACGTCATGTACGCGAAGGCACCCTATACAGTAATTAAGCGCGCCATGCACATCCATCCCACAGTCGCGGAGTTCTTGCCCGTCATTCTGAACGATCTCGACCTCCTCCAACCGTAATGTTCGCCCGCAACGATCCGCCTGCGTCATTGCGACTTTAACACGGCGGAGAAGAACCGGGTCATGGCATCGCGCGCCAGCTCCCGAGCTTCGGGGTCTGGCCGCACATGAATGACTCCACACTTCCGTCGGTTCGCGTCCGGATCCGGGAACTCGTAGGCGTCCGTGAAGGTATCGAAGATATGCGTCGCACCCGCCGTCGTAATCGTCCGCGTCGCCAACCATGATCCGGACAGGCGCGTCAACGAGGTCCGCTCCCGATACATGATTGTAAAGCCAACAGACCGGTTATAGCGCGACAGCCGCCTTGAAATGCACGCCGGGGCCGAGAATAGCATCGCTGTTGTGCCGGATCATCGTGAGCAGAGTTTCAATGCCTCCCATTGATGCCCCCAGGATACCAACACGCGAGGCGTCGATGTCTGGCCGCGGGATGAGCAGGTGGTAAGCCCCGGCGATAACGGTCACGCCATGGATCCACCGCTACCGGTCCGCTGCGACCCACCACAACCCCACCCGGGGACAAATCATTGACACGCGCCACGACCCGGGTATGGCGTTGCGGCAAGGACGAACAACGCCCACCACATGAGGGACGACGAACATGAGCGCTGCGCTCGAACTGCCCGCCAGCACCTTTGACCCGACCGCCGACCCGGTCGCGCAGGCCCGCGCCATCGCGCCGCTGTTGCGCGCCGAGGGACCGAAAATCGAGGCCCTGGGCCAGTTGACTCCCGCCGTTGTGGAATCGCTCCACGCCAGCGGTCTGTATCGCACGCTGCTGCCCCGCCAGTTGAACGGCTACGGCGCCGGCCTCGCAACCTTCGGGCAGGTGCTGGAAATCCTTGCCGGAGCGGACGCGTCCACCACTTGGTGCCTCGGGCAGGCGGTCGGTTGCTCCATGGCCTCGGCCTATGTCGATCCGGCGGTGGCGCGCGACATCTGGGGTGACGACCCGCGCGGCGTTCTCGCCTGGGGCTTTCTCCAGCAAGCCACGGCGAAAATGGTGCCGGGGGGCTATAGCGTCACCGGCAAATGGGGATTCGCCAGTGGCGGCCACCACGCAAGCTGGATGGGCGCGCATTGTCATGTCGAACTCCCCGACGGCTCCATCCTGAAGGACGCCAACGGCACCAGGATCGAGCGCACCATGCTGGTGCCTCAAAGCCAACTGAACTGGATCAATAACTGGGATGTGGTTGGCTTGCGCGGCACCGGCAGCGACGGCTACACGCTGACCGACGTGTTCGTGCCGGAGGCCTACAGCCTGCGCCGCGACACCGACTCCGAACGGCGCATTGACGATCCGTTCTTCCAGTTTACCACCACCAGCGCCTATTCCTCCGGCTTCGCGTTCGTTTCGATGGGCATCGCGCGCAGCATGCTGGACGCGCTGAAAGACCTGGCTCAGGCGAAAACACCGTCCAACACCTCCCGCACACTGCGCGACAGCCCGGTGATGCACCACCTCGTGGCGCAGAATGAGGCCAAGCTGCGCTCCGCCCGCGCCTTCGTGCTGGAAACGATCCGCGATGCTGAGGACTGCATTCGACGCACCGGCTCGCTGGACCTGGAAAACCGGATTCTGATGCGGCTGTCCTCCACCACCGCGATCCAGCACGCCAAGCAGGTCGCCGAATTCGCCTATCACGAGGCCGGCGCGACCGCGATCTTCGCCAGCAACGTGTTCGAACAGAAAATGCGCGACATCCACGCCTCGGCGCAGCAGTTGCAGGGGCGCACAGGGCACATCGAAATCTGCGGCCAATATTTTCTGGGATTCACCCCGGCGGCGCGGCATCTTTAGGCGGCGCGACCCGTCGTCATGGCCCGGCTTGTCCGGGCCACCTGTGGGCTGACGGTGCCGCGATAGGTGGCCCGGACAAGCCGGGCC
>CAIZFE010000023.1 GCA_903932145.1 uncultured Rhodopila sp.
AGCCGGTTGCGTAGGATGGCGTTGACCGTGCTGACCGGGACCTTGGTGCCGCTCTTGCGGTGGACCAGTCCAAGTTCCCGCGCCTTCACGGTTGCCTCGCGCACCGTATATTGGCCGCTGGCATACCACTCGAACAGCTTGACGATGAGCGGCGCGACAGCGGGGTCGGTGACGATGATCTTCTTGCCGTCCGGGCCGGTGATGTTGCGATAGCCGAGCGGCGTCTTGGTCGGCCAGATGCCCTGCTCGGCCTTTTCCTGCATCCCCTTGCGGGCTTCCTCGGACAGGTTGTCGATGTAGTTCTTGGCCATCAGCACCTTGATGCCGTGCATGAATTTTTCCGAGGAACGCGAATCCCGCGACAGCACCACGCCCTCCTTGGGGAAGTGCATCTCAACATCCAGTTCGTCCACCGTCACCCAGTCCTTGAGGTTGCGGTAGAGGCGGTCGGTCTTTTCGACCAGCAGCGCCCGAATGGACGGATGCGCCTTTAGATACTCAACCATCTGCCCGAACGCTGTGCGCCCGGTCGCCTTGGCCGTCTCTATGTCTACATATTCCTGCGCCACCTTGAAGCCCTGCGCCGCCGCATATTCCTTCAGCAGCTTCAACTGCGCCGGGATCGAGAAGCCCTCCTTCTCCTGCTCCTTGGAGGAGACGCGGGCATAGATCAGCGCCTGCTTGCGAGCGGGATCGACGGAGGGAGGGCGCTTTGATGTCTTGGCCATGATGTTTAGTGTAAACTGAACATATAACTATTGCAAGCGCTGCACATGATTACTTAGGCCCAGGAACAATCCCATCGAACGACGCAAGCATACGATGGCCACGCCAAAGCGGGGTCGGTGGGATAGCGCCGGTCGGGTCAAAAGCGTCATCTGTATTGGCGACTGACACCGACGCGAAATGGCCAGATTTGCCGATGCGCGCACACCTTTCAGCGATGGCCCGCCAATTCCCCGGTGGTTCCGCCATCTTCTTGGGGTATCTGGCAGCCCGCACAACGACCCACTCCGGGCCGCGATCACCCACGAACCATATCGATGGGTCGACGGATGGATTTCCCTGCCATGACATCATTTTTCTGCCCTGCTTGTCCAAATGGTCTCGCACGATCTGGACGGCAAAGTCTTGCAATTCCCAGTCCGTAATCTCGATCAGCTCGTGGCTGACAAGCGCAACCGGATCAATCGGCCTGCCGGTCGCAAGGTCCAGCAGGCCCCATCCCGATGTAGCCGGCAGCCATGCTCCCCCTTCGCGCCTCATTGGCATCAGGCACGCGTGACCTTTGCAGCCTTCCGCGATCGACAGAAGTCCTTGCCGATTCCCCGGTACTTCAAGCTTACCTTCAACATCTTCAATACGGAGGAACAAGAGCTGATTTCCGAGCCGGAACCAAAGATGCTCAAGAAAGGGCGGATTGAGGTTCACCTTCAACCAGCTATGAAGCGGGCCCTGCACTCGACTCTGAATGTGCCGGCTGGCCGCTTGCCAGCAGAGTGCGAACTCTTCGGAGATGCCATGCATCTCAATGTCGTGCATGACTCCCCCCTTCCAAATGTTGGGGTGCCTCTTCTTCGACCAAGCCGCCGACCCCCAGTATCCAGCCCTCAACCTGCGCCACCGTGCGTTCAGGCGGCGTCAGGTCGGGCTTCAGAAAGGCGGCGAGGCTACCATCCCGGTCTGCACGCGACAGCCGGGCGGCGATGCTGAAGGCGTCATGCTGGTCGCCGGTGCGGTTCTCCCTGGCAAAACCGCGGCTCCAGAGCGCCGGATAGACCTCGGCGATGGCCGATCGCCCCGCCGGAATGTCCCACCCGTCGAACGGCCAGAAATGGACGCGGCTCCCGAGCCGTTGCCGGATGAAGCGCAGCCACGGAATTCCAGCATGGGTTGATTTTGCCACCGAGCCCTGCACGTCGAAATGAAAAACCGACTTCGCGCTGCCGGCCCGTTCTTCGGTCAGCCGCCGCCAGCGTGAGTTGCCTCCACGCGCTGCGCCATCGCCTACCGAGCCGTAGCGAACGAAATCCACGTAGATGTTTTCGTCCGTCGGCCAATAGTGCTGGAAGTCGTCGAGAAACTCCTGCCAGTCGGGCGGAAGGTGGTGATGCTCGAAATAGCGCAGTGGAAACGAGAAGCCGTGGTCGATGCCGACCAGCGTGGGGATATCCTCGGCAAGCCGCTCCACCAGCCATTCGGCAATACCTCGCCGCGTCCAGTATTTGCGTGGGCTGGGTGGTGGCTGCACCTCGACAGGCGATGCCTCGTCTTCAGCCATATAGACGCGCAGGCCCTTCAGGCTGGCGACAGGTGTTTCCGCCCCCGAGTAGTCGATACCGATGTGCCGAATAAACACCATGATAGCCTAGCGACCACGCCATTGCGGCACACCCTCGATAAGCGCGCGAAGCACAAGGAGCAGCGACACCATTTCCTTTTCATCGCCACCGTCAGAACGGCCATGCAGAACTGCATTCGCGGTTTTTCTCAAGCGATGTAGCGCCGCCTCATTTGCATGTGCCGGGAGAATCTTACGGACGCTATTGATTTGCTCGGACAGATCGTTGCCTTCAGCACTATAGTGGTCGCGCAGCACTGTCTCCATAACGGAGCGCATGAGCGCCAGTGCGGCGAAGGGTACGCCGAAAATGAATGCGTCGTGCGCCTGCTGCAGGCTTTGATAGATTGAGGTCTTTTCGGGCGCACCATGACGGGCGGCAATGTGCCGGGGAAAAAACACAAAAGGCACCAGCCTTCGCCGACGAAAAACATCAGCCAGATCGAACCCGACTTCGCCCGTCAGACTCTCCCAATAGTCAATCGCCATTTCTACCGCTTGTTCAGCGCTCATGCTGAAATCGGGCTCTAAGGGCTCATCCTCATCAAAAGCCTGAACGCGAGCAAATCCGATAACTTTCTCTATTAAATCTGCTGCAATTTTCCCATTCAGGTCGGCATGCTCCCATTTTCGATCTGCACTGGTCGAGCCTTTGGATTGGTCAGAAAGATCGGTGCCCTCATCGCTAAATACGAAGGCGCTCCAATTCGCTGCCAGAACGTGCTCATAGCGCGCTTCAAAATCACGCCAGGCCGACAAGAACTTTGGATCAACAGGCGCAGCAAAGAGATGACGGTGGCGCTGTTCGCTTGCATGGAGCCGCTCAGCCGCGCCGAGCACTTGCATGCACAAGTCCTTAAATCGCTTATCCGCAATTGCGAGCTGAAAGACCGCGTCTGGTTCGTCGTCGCACCAGTCCTTGATCCTTGAATAGAGGGTCAAGAACTTGACGACCTCAGCCGAATCCTTGCCGTTGGCCATTACTCCGCCGCCTCCATCTCGCGATCCTCGGCCGGGGCCAGCGCCTCGGCGAGCAGCGCTTCGAGTAGGCGGCGGCGGGTGGCTGTACTGCGGCCCGGTTTTGAGACACCCGGCTGATCTTATTCAGGCGGCCAACTTTACAGCGGCCGTAGCGTTCTGATCAAGTCGATATTGATTGGCTCGCACCTGGGCTGGGGTAAGATGACCGTGGCGGGCGACGAGCCAATTTTCGTTATAATGCCTGGCGAACTCGATGAGTGCGGCTCGCAGTTCTTCGATTGTGTCGAAGGTCCGTACCCAC
>CAIZFE010000024.1 GCA_903932145.1 uncultured Rhodopila sp.
ATCTATTGGTAAACTGAACGGCAAACGCACAGTCAGAGGCGCTTTCAACAACACTGTCATCCGCAGACCGACGGCTCGCCGGCACGCCCGAAAACGCGAAAAGGGATTCGATTACAGCCTCCTTCGCGCACCATGACGACGGGTGGGTGGTGCGACTTTACGGCATAGGAACGGGGCGGGCTAACCCGCCCCCGCACAAACCAGACCTGATCGTCTGTCGGCCCTACGCGGCCTGCTGCACCGCCGCCAGGAACCGGGCGACCTCCGCCTTCAGCACGCCGGACTGTTCCGTCAGCGCAGTCGCTGCATCAAGCACCGACCCGGCCTTGATCTCGGTAACCTGCACCGTTTGGCTGACCGCGCCGATGTTGTCCGTGACTTCGGACGTTCCGGCAGCGGCCTGCTGCACCGACCTGGCAATATCCCGCGTCGCGGCGCCCTGCTGTTGGACCGCGGCCGCAATACTGCCCGCAATCTCGTTCATGCTTTCGATCGTGCCGGCGATGGACCGCAGAGCACCGACGGCCTGACCGGTCGCCTGCTGCATGGCGGAGATCTGGCTCCCGATCTCCTCCGTTGCTTTGGCGGTTTGATTGGCGAGGCTTTTAACCTCGCTGGCAACCACGGCAAACCCCTTGCCGGCCTCGCCCGCGCGCGCGGCCTCGATCGTTGCATTCAGCGCCAGAAGATTCGTTCGGCTGGCAATATCGCTGATCAATCGGACAACGGCACCAATGCGTTCCGCCGCCTCGCGCAATCCGCTGACATTTTGATCGGTCGCCGCCGCCTCCGCCACCGCCCGCGCCGCGATATGCGATGATTCGAGCACCTGCCGGCCGATTTCATTGACCGAAGCCGACAATTCCTCAGCCCCCGCCGCCGCTGTGCTGACGGCACGCGACGCTTCCCGGGATGCTTCAGAGACGGCGTGGGTGCGCCGGCCGGCATCTCCGGCACTTACCTGCATCTCACAGGCGGCATCGCGCATTCCGGACGCCGATACCGCCACGGCCCCGGCAATGGTCCGCACGCTCCGCTCGAACTGTTCCACCAGGCGGACCTGACCGGTCAGGCGCCGCCAGATGATCAAAGGACCGGCGTAGCCGCCTTGCCGGTCATGGATCGCGGTGACCTGAACCTCCAGCGTTTCCGCCCCGATCTTGATCTTCGTCCGGAATGGAAGCGCCGATGCGTCGGACAGAACGGTTCGCTGGAGTGCCGATTGCTGCTGAAGGACATCAATGCCGCGGCCAACCAGATCGTCAACACGGACCTTGGCGACCGCCTCGACCACGCCCAATATCTCGCGCGCCGCCGCGTTGATATACGTGATCGGACACTCCCCACCGGGTTCGGTGGTCATGACCCCGACCGGTATTTGTTCAATCATCTGGCTTTGCACGAAAGTCTGCTGCATCACACGCCGCAACGTTTCGACGGATTTCGCCATTTTGCCAATTTCGTCGCCCCATGCGGTGAAGGGCACGGACTGATCGGTGTTCCCGTCCGCGATCGCCTGGACCGCGCGGGTCAACCGGCGGATCGGTCCCGCAATAATAGAAGTCACCACCGTACCAGATACGATCATCAGCAAAGCGGCCAGTCCGATGGCGCTGGAGATCTGCCAACGCGCCCGGGACTGAGCCTCGGTTGCCGCCTCGCCGGCCGCCTGTTCGCGCGCCGCTGCCGCATTGGCGACCTGATCGAATGCCTTCTGCATGGCAACGCTCGCGGACTCAATCGTTACGCCCGTGGCCTCCTCCAGGCGTTTTGTCATGTCGATCAAGTCTGTTGAAGCCTCGGCCAAGCCCTTGCCGATGGACTCCGTGACGCGGGCATCCGTCTTGACTCCCTCCGAGAGGTCGCTTGCCAGGACGATAGCCATGCTGTTCCGCGCCTCGGTGATCGCGGCACGAACGTCGTTCGATGCGCCGCCGTTTCCGGTCGCCATGAACATCAAGGCGGCGCCCTGCATGCGAGTCATCGCCAATCGATACGTGTTCAACGCCTCGATTGTCGGGTCATGCTGGTCTGCCCGAACCGCCTGTGTGGCGTTGCTGACCGACGTTACGCCGCTGTCCAGCGTCCCGCCCCTTGCAGCCTCCTCCATCAGTGTGCCCAAACTGGCCTCAAACGTCGGACGCGCCCGAAACAGACGCTTTTGCCGAATAGTGATCATATCGCCGCGTAAAGCACCGGCGTTTTTGACGGCGCCCATCAAGGCGTCGAGGGCGTCACCGGCTCGAGCCAGATTATCGCGGTCGGCCGGAATGGTCAGATGGCCGGAGAGTGTTCGCAGCAACTCCGACGCATTCTTGTGCTGCTGTTCAGCCGCTTCCAACGCCGATTCGATGGCCTTCACTGTCTGCAGATCAGGAATCGACCGGCTGACCACGCGAATATCCTGCGCCGCGCTAAGGCTGCGCCCGACCTGCCGTTCGACGGATGATTGAATCGCGACGTCGGCCTGGATCGTTCCGACGAATTCCAAACGGTCCAATGCGAACCAGGAGACCGCGGACAGCATTCCGATCGCGCCCACAACGGTGGATGCCAACTTCCAACCGATGGGTAAATCGCGAACCATCCGGGGTCCGGCCGACAAAAATTTGTGCGACGACATAAACGCGACCTTCTCCTGGTCCTGTATCGACGGAACTACAAATCGACGACGCTCGGTTTTCCGGCATATCGCGTTGTCGTTCCTCCGCGGCAGGTCCTCGAATTTCAGCCACCACCCGGAATGAGCGACGGCTGTTCGGATCATATAAGCTGTTCCGGCTAAATACCGGTGTGGGCCGCGACGTGGCTTTTCAGGACCGCCCGAGCATTGAAGTCTTGTTCCGGCCGGGATCGATGATTAGACAGCCATCCCGCGTGGCGGGTCCGACGGCGGACATGCGGCATGTCCTTCCGAGCGAGGAATAATGGACACTCTTTACGTCGTTTCTAAACCAGATTTCGTCAAGACTGACCTCCAGTGGCTGACCACGATTCGAGCGAAAAGGGCCGGTAATTTCGGCCCACCCCAGTTCACTCTGGTATTTCCCGGTGCGCAGTTGGAGCCGCGGGAATTTGCCGCATTCGTTGCGTCCCGCGCGGAGGGTGTTCGGCGTATCCGATTCTGTTTGCGGTCAGCGGTGGTTGTACCGGAGCCCATTTTCGGGCGCTTCCACGTCTTCCTTGTGCCTGACGAGGGATTCGGTGCCATCGTCCGGCTGCACGACCGTTTGCACGCCGGTCCGCTGGAGGCCTGTTTGCGGCCGGACATGCCCTATCTGCCGCACCTCACCATCGCGACCGATTCCGATTATGCGGCGAGCCGAAAGATCGCCGCCGAGATCAATGCGCTCGAACTGTCGATTTGCGGGGAGATCGATACGCTGCTGATCGAACGCCGGACCGGCGACGTTGTGCGTGTTCATTCCGAAGTTCCACTCGCCAGGGCCGGTTGGCTGGGGCTACGGCCATAATGGCGCCGAAACCGGCTTAAAGACCGTGGTGCATCGGCGCGCGGAAACGGCAGTCCCGGCCCCACTATTTTCACCGCACGCTTATATACCGGAGCAGGATTGAGACGGCCGCTAACCGCGGTTCGTTGCCTTACGCCATTTTTGCCAACCGTGGAGTTCACCAGGATGATAGCCCGCCGCTCAGGTTGCACTATCGGCACGACCGACATTGCCACCGGTATGGCGATGCATTCGCGTTCGACGGTCAGGCGCCGCTTAACGCCAACGGCTCCCGCACACATAATGTGGAGTGTGCTGTCCGTTTTGACGCTTGCCAGCGGACGGGCCTATGCGGTGCCTTCCTTCGCCGAACAGACCGGTCAACCCTGCGCGGCTTGCCACGTCGGTGCCTTCGGTCCGCAACTGACCCGGTTCGGCCGCGACTTCAAACTGAACGGCTATACCGCGAGCGACGGCAAGAAACACGGGCTGCCGCTGGCGGCGACGACCCAGTTGTCGTTTACCCACACCAACGATGCCCAACCCGCACCCGCCGCGCCGCATTTTGCCGCCAACAACAATTTTGCCATCGATCAGGCCTCGTTTTACTATGCCGGCCGCATCGCACCGGGCTTTGGCGGCTTTGTCCAGGTCACCTACGACGGCATTGCCGGGCAATTGCACATTGACAATGCCGATGTCCGCTACGCCCATGATTCCGAACTGTTCGAGAACGACTGGATCTACGGCTTTACCGTCAACAACAGCCCGGCCGTATCCGATCTTTGGAATTCCACTCCGGTCTGGGGCTTTCCTTACAACAGTTCACCTTTGGCGCCGTCACCTATGGCCGCCGCCCTGATCGATGGCGGATTGGGACAGCGTGTTCTTGGCGCCGGTGCCTACACAATGTGGAACGACCTCGTTTACGCCGAGTTCGATCTGTATCGCGGCCTGGGCTATGACGTGTTGAACGCCACCGGGATCGTTCCCGTCGCCAACACGGACAAGACGCAGGGCGTGATCCCGTATTGGCGGCTCGCTCTGCAACAGGATTTCGGCCGCCATTACGTACAGGTCGGCACCTACGGCCTGAATGGCCGCGTGTCCCCGGGCGGCATCGACATACCCGGTCATGTCGATGAGTTCACCGATCTTGCGGTGGACGCCAACTATCAGTTCTATTTCAACAGTAAGAACGTCACCAGCGATGTGATCTCGGCCCACGCGACGATGATCCACGAGAACGCGTGGCTCGGTGCCAGCCAGATCATCGCCGGTTCACGGCCCTACCACGGCATGGACACGTTCCGCGCGGACGTATCCTACAGCATCGGTGCGACTGTCACGCCCTCGATCCAATATTTCCAGACCAACGGCACCGCCGACGCGGCGTATTGGGGCACCCCGAACGGCAGCCCGAACAGCAGCGGCATCATAGCGGAAATCGCCTACGTGCCGTGGGGGAAGCCGGACTCATTCATCTCCTGGGGCAACGTCCGGTTTGCGTTGCAGTATATCAGCTATTTCCGTTTCGACGGCGTCAGCAACAACGCCGCCGCCAACAATGCTCTGTACCTGAGCATCTGGGCCGCAGCGCATTTCTGAAATCTTTAGCTACCATAGAAGGAAAATAGAACCATGCGTATCGCAACAATCGCCATCGCCGCGACCGTCTTGCTTGGCCTCGGCGCAACGGTTCACGCCGCGGGCGTGACGGTCGAGCAATCCGGCCAACAATTCAGCGAAAAATCAATCGCCCTGAAACCCGGTGACGCATTGATCTTCGCCAACAAGGACGATGTCAGTCACAACATCACCGTGGTCAACGACGACGACGATACGGCGGACCTGGGTCTGCAAAAGCCGGGCGAGAATCTGACTTACACGTTCGACAAGACCGGGCGTTTCAAAGTTCGGTGCAGCATTCATCCCAGCATGAAAATGGTCGTCTCGGTTAAGTAGCATAAGTGGTCATTTCGACAGTGCGGCGATTGCATCCTCCGTCGTCATGGCGCTCGAATGCGCATCATCCACGTCCTATGCCAACGGCCGTTGAGGCAGCCTCTCGCCTTTCATCGTCATGGCCCGGCTGGTCCGGGCCACCTGTCGCGGCACCGTCGAGTCATGGGTGACCCGGACAATCCTCCGATCAAGTGGGGGGAGGGCCATGACGAGGAGCATGATCACGACCGTGAGAACTGCTGGTTTAGTAGAGCGTTTGTGTTACAGGAATAGCCGATGTCCGTACAATCGAAGATTCTGGCAGCTTGCCTCGTCTTTGTTATGATTATCGCCATGGTTGGCGGACTGGCGCAACAACAGGCGGCCCAAATGGGACGCCTGGCGATCAGCATATACGATCATTCCTTCATGGGTATGTCCTATGTCAATCAGGCGCAGGAGGAATTTCTGCGCCTTGAGGCAGCCGAACACGATTCGACCGCATCGTTGGCAGGCAATGTCCAGCTTAAGAAAGTGCTGCAGTTGCTCGATGTCGCGCTGGATCGCGCGGTCGCGGATCGGACCCTGGAGGCCGGCAAACAGACCCGCGGATTGTTGGCCGCGCTGTCCGATGTTCCGGCTCAGGACCTGAAGGAACATCTGGTTCAGGCCGATCGGTCCATGACGAAGCTGGTCAAGAAATTCGCGGCCGATGGGCTGGAAACCCGCGACGACGCGGAAGAATTAACCGCACACAGCACCCGTCTGATTTTGATCCAGATCGCGGTCGCTGTCTGTCTGGCGATCGGCGTCGGGTTCCTGGTCGGGCGCAACCTGTCGCGGCCGCTGGTGCGTCTGGTCCGCACCATCGGCGAACTCGCCGCCGGGAACCTGGACGATGTGGTTCCGGCCAATTTGACCGAACGCAGGGACGAAATCGGCGCCTTGGCGCGTACTGCCGGGATATTCCGGGAAGCGATGCAGCAGAATGTCAGAGCCGTCGATGAACGCCAACGGCTTCAGGTGAAGAACGAAGCGGATAAGCTGGCAGCCCTGCGTGATGCCGCCGACAGCATCGAGCGGGAAACGACCCATGTGGCCGAGCGTTCGGCGCAGAGCGGTGCGATATTGGCGGGACGGGCGACGGAGCTCGGTGCCTTCGCCGCCCGCATGTTGGCGAGTGTGGACGGAGCCACGGGTGCCAGCCGGGATGCATTGAACAGTTGCGAGGTCGTTGCGGCCGCTGGTGAAGAGCTGTCCGCCTCCGCCCGGGAGATCTCCAGTCAAATCACGGCGTCAACCATTGAGATCGCCAGCACCGCCCGCGCCGGAGAACAGGCGCACCAGATCATTGATGCGCTGTCGGCCTCGATGGGGCAGATCAGCAGCGTCGCCCGCCTGATCGGCGACATCGCCGGACGCACCAATTTGTTGGCGTTGAACGCAACGATCGAAGCCGCCCGGGCCGGCGAAGCGGGACGCGGCTTTGCCGTAGTCGCAAGCGAGGTGAAGTCGCTGGCAACCCAAACCGCGCAATCGACCGAGGACATCGCCCGTAACGTCAGACATATCCAGTCGGCGACACAGGATGCGGTCAGGGTGGTCGGCGAGATGGTCACCCGCGTTGCCTCGATCGAGCGCATCACCCGCGCGGTCGCCGAGGCGGCCGAACAACAGACGGCGGCGACCGGTGAGATCGCGCGCAGCGTGATGGGCACCGTCGAAGCGATGCGGGTCGTTTCTGGACAGATCGGTGCCGTTACGGAAGATGCGCACCATACAGGTGCGGCCGTGGATGAGATGAAGCTGGTCGCTGGAACCGTGGCCGACCAAATATCAGAGCTGCGAAGCGTCATGGTCCGCATCGTACGCACGTCATCAGATGCGGCCAATCGGCGATCCGACGAACGGGTTCCCGTCAATATGCCGGCCGCCCTGATCATCGAAGGGCGTCCCACAGCCATAACCTGCCTGGACCTCAGCCTTGGCGGCGCGCGGATCAGTTCATCGGAGGTTCTCGTTCCCGGGCTCACCGCGACTTTAAAGCTGAAGGGTCTGCCAGACCTCCGTGGCAAGCTGCTGCGCGGCGGTAACGATGCCAGCATAAATTTCGAATGGAATCCCAAGGAAGCACCGCCCGAATTGTTCACCTGGCTCGGTAGGAGCGCAGCATGAAAATCATCACCCGTTTTCTTGTCATAACGGCAATCGTCTTCGGACCGGTCGCCGCGCGGTCACAAGAGCCGGATGGCCTGACCCATCTGCATAGCGAGAACGGAGAACTGTCCACGACACTTGTCGAGACCGAAGGCAAGATCAAGGTCGGTACAATAGAACTCGATAGCACCACCTACAACGGCGACTATGCGGGGCCGGTGTTGCATGTGCATCCGGGCGACGTGCTGCGGCTCCATCTGGTTAATCACACGTCGCTGCCCACCAACCTGCATTTCCATGGCATGCGGGGATCGCCGTTGGGCAATGGCGACAACGCCCATATCCTGCTGCAGCCGAATGCCAGCTTCGACTACTGGTTGGGAATTCCTGTCACGCAGCCGGTCGGACTTTACTGGTATCATTCCCACGCTCATCATTTCGCGGAACGCCAGGTCATGGGCGGCCTGAGCGGCACCATCATCGTCGAAAAGCCAGAGCCGTCCAACATGACGCAGCGGCTATTCGTGCTCAAGGACATGACATTCGAGGACGATACCGGCAATCCGGACATCGACGGACCGCTGCACAGCGTCGTCCAATCGGTCAACGGCAAGCTGCTGACCCGGGAGGCGATGCGGCCGGGTGAGACTCAGCTTTGGCGTTTCACCAACCAAAGCGCGAACCGCCGGCTGCATATCGCACTCCAGGACCACCATTTCCGGATCGTTGGCCGGGATGGTGAGCCTGTCCTGGAGGAGCCGCTGGTTGACGATCTGGATATTTCGCCGGGAACCCGGTTGGACGTGGAGGTCGCCAGTGGCGCGCCCGGGCAGTACAAACTATTGGCCAAAGGCGTGATGACGGGAAGCGGGTCCGATCGGTTACCGGACCGGACGATCGGATACCTCGATACGACCGGCGCTCCCTTCGAAGGGACTTTTGACAGTAAGCCCGAGGCGCTGCCGCCTGATTTGAGTACCGCCGCCATCGGCGAGAAACGAGTCATCGTGTTTTCACAATCCAAAGCCGATAAGCACGGCCACCAGGATTTCTTCATCAACGACAAGAAATATGAAGAAGATCGGATGGATGTGCGGGCGAGGCTTGGCGATGTCGAGGAATGGACGTTGCGGAACGAGTCCGACGACATGCACGCGTTCCATATTCACCAGATCGGGTTCCAGGTGGTCGAGATCAACGGCAAGCCGGTGCCGTTCACCGGCTACGTCGATGTGATACGGATTCCAGAACGAGGCGAAGTGAAGGTACGGCTGCCCTTCACCGATCCATTGATCGTCGGCCGATTCATGTTCCATTGCCATGTCCTGAAGCACGAAGATAATGGCATGATGGCGAATATCGAGATTTATGATCCCAGGCCACTGACACTGGCGGAACGGGTGAACCACCTGTATTTGCATGTTGTATGGTGGTGGTATGGCGTGCCGTGGTCGCAGTGCGGCCTGACCGACGCCTGATCGGGGTGTCGCCCGGGCGATCACCCCTCCAGCAAATGCCCGAACGCCCTTAACGGTCGCAGGTCGTCGCAGACGATCTTGGTGACTGCCAGCAATGGCACCGCCAGGATCGCTCCGGGCACGCCCCACATCCAAAACCAGAACAGCAGCGCCAGGATCATCGCCACCGGGTTGATGGTGAACCGGTGCGCCAGCAGCATCGGCGTGGCGATCTCGCCCTCGATGACATGGATGGCGAAATACAGGCCGACCGGCAGCACCGCCCACCAGGACACACCGAGGGAGATGACGCTGGCCATGAGGAAGATGACAATCCCGACCATGGGTCCCAGAATCGGCACGAAATTGACCACGAACGCCACCGCCCCCCACAGGACCGGGTTGGCCACGCCGCACAGCCACATGACGCAGCCGGTCGCGACTCCGACAAGCGCATTGATGCAGGTCACGGTCAGCAGGTAGGCGGAGACGTTCTTCTCGATATCCATCGATAGTTCGACGGCGTTCCGTTTGTCGCGGAAGCGGGGCAGGATTTCGACCAGACGGCGCAGGAAGATTTCTCCGGACACCAACAGGTAGAACAAAATCAGCAACGTGGTGAACAAGCCGGAGGTCGCGGATGCGGAGCCGGACAGCACTGCCCCGATCAGATTCGACGGATGCATGCCCGCCGATGCCGACGGTGGGGCGGAACTGCCGCCAGCCGCACCATCGATCTGCTTCATCATCCGTTGCACCGCGTCGATCGGCTCTTGCAGGAAACTGAGGCTTTCCTTCAGTTTCGGGATCGCTTCCGGCAGTTTTGCGGCCCAGGCCCCGGCGGGTCCGGCCAATACGCTGATCGTGCCGCCGAACACCAGCAGGACAAGCAGCACGGCGAAAATCGCGCCGACCGCGCGCGGAATGCGAATACGTTCCAGCAGGCGCACGAACGGTTGCAACAGCAGCTTCAGCACGATGGCCAGGATAATCGGCAGGATGATATCGGCGGCGACGTACAGAACCGCCATCCAGGCGAAAAAGAACAGGCCGCCGAGGAAGATGGTCTTCGGATCGGTTGGGAGGGGCATCTCATCTTCCTCCTCCGCCGCTTCGCGGAAGGTCTTTTTCGCCGTGACCGATCCGACGGTCTGTCCGCGGGTGATATCGCCCTCGGTCTCGGTGACGGCGACGAATTCGGTGCGGGTCTCTTCCCCGATCAACCGTTCGTCCGCGGGATGGGCTGGCTGGTCGACCAAGCGTTCACTCCCAGTCGCGTGGGGCCCAGTCGCGTTGGATGGGCGAAACGCTCATGTGGTGCGTAAGCAGGTGGAACGTCATCACGTCTGTGGCATGATGGTCAGACGATCGGGCCGGCAATTTCCTGCGTCAGCTTTTGCCGCATGGCTTCGGCAAAATCTTTGTACTCGCGGCAGGTAACGGCGAACGCTCCGGGGCCACCGATCACCTCGGCGATGTACGAGGCCAACAGATCGGGTTCCTCGTGCAGGATGCACAGGCCATTGATGGTGATATCCGCCGCCACCATGCGATCACGGATCGGTCCGGGCGGCGTTCCCTCGTTGGAGCGGCCGTCGCCGATCACATCCACGATGTTGCGTTTGGGGATGGCGGGGACTTTCGCCAACAGCGTCAACGCGGCGAGCAACGCCTCGCCGATCGCGGTGGAACCGGCCCGCACCGTGCGCGGCATGTTATCGACGCTGTCGGCGAAGGCGCTCAGATCGGCGGCAGTGGCGATTGGGGTCCAGTCGGTGATGACATCCTGTTGGCCGGTGCCTGACCACAGCAGCAGCGACAGCACCGACTTGCCGATCAGACCGGCAGCCACGGTTGGGTCGCGCAACGCCGAAGCCATGCCTCCGGCGATCAGACCGAACTCCTCGTAGGTCACGCTGGCGGAGCCATCCACCGCCAGCACCATCGCGAGTTCGACGTGATCCACGCTATTTCCGGCGCTCAACGTCCGGCAGCAGGGCCGTCAACAGGCCGATCAGCGGCAGGAATGAGACATAGTGATAGACGGTTTCGATGCCGGTGATGTCCGCGATGCGTCCCAGGGCGGCGGCACCGAGACCTCCCAGGCCGAACGAGAAACCAAACATCATGCCGGCCACCAGTCCGATGCGGCCGGGCATCAGTTCCTGGGCATAGACGATGATGGCGGAGAACGCGGACGCCAGGATCAACCCGATGATGACACTCAGGATGCCGGTCCACATCAGGCTCGCATACGGCAGCATGAGGGCGAACGGGAACGCGCCGAGGATGGAGAACCAGATCACCGGCTTGCGGCCGAAACGGTCGCCAATGGGACCACCGGCGAAGGTGCCGGCCGCGACGGCGGCGAGAAAGGCGAACAGCATATATTGCGCATGCTGGACGGTGAGCTGGAATTTCTGAATCAGGTAGAACGTGTAGTACGAACTTAGGCTGGATGTATAGACGTTCTTGGAAAACAGCAGAATCAGAATAACCGTGATGGCACCAAGGACTTTGGCACGTGGCAGCGGTGACGCGGGGATCACCGCCGGGGTGCGGCGGCCGCGGCGGGCCAGCATGGCGGGATGGCGGGAATACCACAGGCTGACATTCGAAAGTACCAGGATCGCCAGCAGAGCGGCGGCGGAGAACCAGGCGATGCTGGTTTGGCCGCGTGGCACGACGATGAAGGCTGCCAATAACGGGCCGATGGCCGATCCGGCGCTGCCGCCTAGCTGGAACAGCGATTGGGCGAATCCATAGCGCCCGCCGGACGCCATGCGCGCGACCCTGGACGACTCGGGATGGAACACCGACGAGCCCAGGCCGACCATGGCGGCGGCGATCAGGATCATGTGGTAGCTGTTGGCGACGGACAGCAGCAACAGACCGAACAGACTGCATCCCATGGCGACGGGAAGCGAGAACGGAGTCGGTCGCTTGTCCGTGACCATCCCGACGACCGGTTGCAACAATGACGCCGTCAATTGGAACGCCAATGTGATCAGCCCGATCTGGCCGAAGTCGAGCTTGTACGACTCCTTCAAAATCGGGTAGATCGCCGGAACCAGCGATTGATTCATGTCATTCAGGAAGTGGCACAGGCTGAGCGAAATCAGAATGGTGAAGGTGGTGGCGGTTTCGCTGGAAGCCGGGACTGCAATGGCAGGTCCGGCGGATTCGGGTGCCAGGGAGGCGGCAGTGCTGTTGCTCACGATGGTGTCCTTGCGGCGCGTCTATCTGTTGGGACGCAGTATGCCGAAGGTAAGCCGGATGCACCTATGCGCGTGGCGTGAAGCAGCCATCTCGCGCCTCGCAATCGTTACTCGAAACCCACTAAGTTTTGCCGCATTCAATGACCAAGGTCATGGAGTCGCGCCGGCACGAATGGTCGGCTGGCGCTGAAGACGTGCTGGAGGTTTGGTATGCCTATTTCCCGGAAGGAAGCGCGCGGCGGTAAAGCGTTCGCGTTCCCGTTGTTCGGGATCATGTTCCTGCTGACGTGCTATTGGGTGCTGGCGGATTGGCAGGCGATGCCGCAATTGCTGAGCGACGCATTCGCCGCGATTCACTGGCCGGGCTAACGAGCGCGAGACGACTTCGAATGGCCGCAGGCGTCGTGTTCAGACCTCGCCCGGGATTTCGCTTGCCCGGCGCGATCTGTCGCCTGAAGCATAGACAGGCGAACGGCCTTACACCGCATCGGTATGATTCCGCTTACGCAGCAGGGACGTCATAAGCCCAATACCATCCTGAGCGAACGGTATCTTCGGCCATTAAGTTACGGACGAACAGCGCTGATGATCTCCGTCACCATGTCTTCCAACCCGGAGGCGCATGGCCTTGCCTTGCCATCGCAGTGGATAGTGGACCGATCCGTCCGGGCAGGTTTCGCCCCTTGGCGACATAAAACGCGGTAGCGCGCGGCCGATTCGTTTATGACCGACCCGCACCTGAAGGCCCGCTCAGGCGGTCAACCTGTATCCTGGCAGATTGGGCTTTTTTCCAACGGCCGTGTGTTTTGACCGGCCAGCCCACTCTCGTCACGGCAGACGAAAGCCTGCCATGACGTCGAGGATGTCGGAATAGACGGCCGTTTGTATTACAGGCCGCGTTGGCGCAAATCAGCGTTAAAGCCGGGCTGGAAGGCACGACCGATATCGGCGCGGTTCAGCCCGATGTCCATCAGTTCACGGTCGGACATGGAGGACAGCTCACGCGCCGCTTCAGCTTCCTGGCTCCAGGCCACGAACGCCGCGACTTTGTGCGACAACCATGCGGCGAGGCCACCCTGACGCACGGCCGAATGCGCACCGTCGCGGGCATGCAGGTTCGGCTCTTCCCACTTGGCGTCGATATAGCTCAAGCTGGGCAGTTGAAAGGTGAATTGGGAATCAGCGGTGTGTACGCTCATGACAAAAATCCATACGAACCCGGGTGCTACGCGGCGTCGGGGTGGCGGGGCGCCCCCAGGGTTATGATGCAGTGCAACATAATCCCTCAGCCGGACGATTTAAGAGCGCCAATGCGCCCGAACTGCCATGCGGGAAATGCATGGATACTGAACGAGTCATGAGAACGCCCCGGCATGCCGGGGGTGAAAGGTCGAATATGAGTGTCGCAGCGTTATCTTTGCTCCGCCAGGAACTGGCTCGTCAGGGCCTCGATGGCTTTATCGTCCCGCGTGCGGACGAACATCTCGGCGAGTATGTGCCCGAAGCGGCCGAACGCCTGGCGTGGTTGACCGGATTCACCGGCAGCGCCGGGCTTGCGGTCATTTTGCCCACCACCGCCGCGGTGTTTACCGATGGCCGCTACGTCTTGCAGCTCGCCGAACAGACCGATCAGGCCCTGTGGCAGCGCCTGCACATCACGGACGAGCCAGCCCCCGCGTGGCTGGCAAAGCATGCGCCACGCAACAGCCGGATCGGCTACGATCCCATGCTGATCAGCCAGGACGGTCTGGCGCGCTACGCCGATGCCGGCCTGGAGATGGTACCGGCGGAACGCAACCCGATTGATGCGGTGTGGGCGGATCGCCCTCCCCTGCCCGCGGCGCCCGCCGTGCCGCATCCGTTGGCCTATGCCGGCCGTTCCTCTGAAGACAAACGCGCCGACGTGGCGAAACTGCTGCTTGAGGCGAAACAGGACGCGGCGATCCTGACCGATCCCGCCTCGGTCGCCTGGCTGCTGAATATCCGTGGCGCCGACGTGCCGTTCACACCCTTCGCGCTGGGGTTTGCCATCGTGCACGCAACCGGTGCGACCGACCTGTTCATGGCGCCTGAGAAGATCGCGGCTGAGACACGCGCCTGGTTGGGCAACGGGGTGTCGGTCGCGGATCGTGATGCGCTGCTGCCGGCGTTGCGGGCGCTGAAGGACAAGACAGTGCGGGTCGATGCCGCCGGCTCCCCCGTCTGGTTCGCGCAGCAGCTTCTAAAGGCCGGAGCGGTCGTGTCGTCGGGCAGCGATCCATGTCTGCTGCCGAAAGCCTGCAAGAACGACGGCGAGCAGGCCGGCACGCGGGCGGCGCATCTGCGCGATGCGGTGGCGGTATGCCGCTTCCTGCATTGGCTGTCCGTTGCCGTCCCGTCGGGTCGGGAAACCGAGATGTCGGCGGCCGACAAACTGTTGGCCTTGCGCGCTGAAGTGGACGGGTTTCGCGGCGAGAGTTTCCCCGCGATCTCCGGGGCCGGCGAGCATGGCGCGATTATCCATTATCGTGTCACGGATGAGACGAATCGGCCGATCCGGCACAACGAAGTCTATCTCATTGATTCCGGCGCGCAGTATCCGGACGGCACGACCGATATTACGCGCACAGTCTGGACCGGCCCCGATGCAGCACCGGATTTGGTGCGGGATCGGGTGACCCGGGTGATGCAGGGGCATATTGCCATTGCAACGGCGGTGTTCCCCAAGGGAGTCGGCGGAGCCCACCTGGATGCGTTCGCCCGGCGGGCGCTGTGGGATGTGGGGTTGGATTACGACCATGGAACGGGGCATGGCGTCGGCAGTTATCTGTCGGTGCATGAAGGCCCGGTCAGCATCTCCCGGCTGGCGCGTCCCGTGCCGATCGCGGCCGGCATGGTTTTGTCCAATGAGCCGGGTTTCTATCTGCCGGACCATTACGGAATCAGGCTGGAGAACCTGTTGCTCGTGCAGCCTGCCGATCTGCCCCGAGCGGCGAAGCCGTTCCTACGGTTCGAAACCTTGACCCTGGCCCCGTTCGACCGGCGCCTGCTGAACCCGGCGCTGATGACGGAGCCGGAAAAGTCGTGGCTGGACTGCTATCACGGTCATGTCCTGCAAAGGGTGGGACCGTTGCTTGGCAACGACGAACGCGCCTGGCTCAAAGCTGCCTGCGCCCCGATCGGCGGTTGAAAAAACCGGTCGCATCAGTTTGAAGCGACCGGGTTTCCGCTGATGTCATACGAGCCGCGGTTGACGTTGACGTATTGCCATTGCACGTCCGTCATGGCCCGGCTTTGTCCGGGCCACCTGTGACTCGACGGTGCCGCAACGGGTGGCCCGGACAAGCCGGGCCATGACGACGAGGGGCGAGAGTCGAACCTAACTGCCGCTACTGCGAGGCAACAAACGCGAAGCGCGCTTAGCGCGCCTTCGTCCAGGCCTCGTACCGCGCTTTGTTCTCGGCATTCGGCGGATATAGTCCCGGCAAAGAGGCACCATCGTTGACCTGCGTCATGATCCACTCTTCCAGCCGCTCCTGATCGGCGGCCACGGCGGCCACTTCCGCCAGCATCTTTTGCGGGATCACCACCGCGCCGTCGTCATCGACCATAATAATGTCGTCCGGGAAGACCGCGACGCCGCCGCAGCCGATCGGTTCTTGCCAGTTAACGAACGTCAGGCTGGTAACAGAAGCCGGCGCCGCGGTGCCCTGGCACCAAACCGGCAGCCCGGTTCCCAACACGCCGGCCAGATCGCGAACGACGCCATCGGTGATCAACCCGGCCACGCCCTTTTTGGCCATCCGAGCGCACAGAATGTCGCCAAAAATCCCCGCGTCGGTGACGCCCATCGCGTCGGCGATCGCAATACAGCCATCCGGCATCGCTTCAATGGCGGCTCGGGTGGAAATCGGCGACGACCAGGATTCCGGTGTCGCCAGATCCTCCCGCGAGGGCACGAATCGCAGTGTGAAGGCACGCCCGATCAGCCGGGGTTGGCCGGTTCGGATCGGTCTGGTGCCGCGCATCCAGACATTCCGCAGACCTTTCTTCAGCAGGACTGTGGTGATGGTCGCGGTTGAAACCCCGGCAAGGGCGGCGAGTGTGGCCGGTTCGATAGTCATGGAGCGTTCCGATCTGCTGGTTGGCCAATGGTGGAGAGCACCCTGCCCGACGAGGTCTGCCGGACGCACGCGCTCACAGGCGCCATTGACGCGCCATCTGCTGAATCGCGCAAGATGCCGGCGAATCGAGCCAGTTGACCGGCTGTTAGTCCTGCGTATCCACCAAGAGGGACTGGGCGTGATCTCGCAACTTATTCAATGCCTTGTACAGCACTGACACTTCAGACTTCGTCAATCCGGCGGTCAGAGCGGCTTCGATGCTGCGTGCGGTCGGGGCGACCGTGGCATAGCTGGCCGATCCCTTACGGGTTAGTCGCAGGAGCCGGCCGCGCCCGTCCTCAGGGTCCTGAGCCTGCCGTAACAAACCCCGAGCCACGAGGCTCAGTGCGGCTCGGCTGACCTTGACCTTGTCCATCGCGGTGCGTTCACCGGCCGCGGTTGGCGACAATACGCCGAACCGGCCGACCGAGGCGAGCAAGCGCCATTCTGACATTGACAGATCGGCTTTCGCGAGATGCCGCGTCGCAACCAGCCGCGAAACAACCTCCGCCGCGACCGACAGCCGGTACGGCAAGAAATCCTCCAGCCGGAAATCTTCGCAATCACTGCGTCCCTGCGCTTCGACTGATACTTTCACTTGTAACTACCTTAAACCCCGCAAGCATTATGACGCAGCCTCCGTTACATTACAACCACCTGAAATTTTTTCGTCCGAAATACGTTCGGTTAATAAAGTTGACGAAAACAACGCCACCCGCGAACGTGGAGCCACTTGCCGGCAACGAGCGACCCAACTGGCATGTAACGATCGCCCAATACGTGTCGTCCGAAACATTACGAAATATTTCGTTCATGGCTGGCCCCGTCATCGTTGGGTTTGCCGTCCGGAATCCAACCTGAGCTGGTGCCTCGACCGCAACGCGGGAGAGCGGACGAGGCAATGCGACCTGCGAAGAAATGGGCGAGGCCACGACCTGGCGGCGCCGATACAAACCTGCGTGCCGCAACGCTGCTGTCCCGAGACATCGCGATGTCTGTTGGGCCTGGCCCGGTGCGATGCTGTTGGGGCGTGTGCCCGCCCGGCACGGACGCGCGACGCGTCGGGTCGGATCGTCAACCCGCGCCCGCCATTACGTCGCCCTGGTTAGAAAGCCGGGTCCGAACCTCCGTTACGTCAGAGGACACGCTTGGTAGGCAGTATGGTGATCGGCGATCACGACTGGGCAATTGCGTTTCAAAGACAGGCCCGGCGATGGCACGTGATGAAGCGGCCGAGGGAGGCATTTTTTGAAGGCGGGTGAACGCGCCGCCACCCAACAGGAACGCTTTGATCGGCAAACCGCGACCGGGCACCACCTTCGGGCTTAATCTCACAACGGATTGGGCAACCGAACCTCGGGTGGATACGGCCCGATGGGCGCGGTGCCGGAGCGGTATCTGACCGATCTACCGGTCAAAGAATCAATGATATCAAGGATGGCAAATGATAAGATTCGGGGGCGAGCGGTGCCGGGTCATCATTTGCCATCCTTGATATCATTGATTCTTGATTACTTGATTGCTTGCCGATCGCGGCACACGCTCCTGATTGGAGTACGCCTCGCGGCAAGTAGCCCCGGGATACGATCCCCGGCAGGGTTTAACCGCCAAACGCGATAGCCCTGCCGATCACGATCCGCGCTTGCCTCCCGGCGCAAGCGCCGCTATATCCCCGCCCCTGTTAGCGAGACCGGGCCTGGAAGGGCATGCCCGGCCGCTACTGCTTGCGAATTCCATCCATCTGGGGTGGGCAAGCGCGAACATGAAGGAGACCAAAATGCCCAAACTGAAGACCAAGTCGGCGGTCAAGAAGCGGTTCAAGATCACCGCGACCGGTAAAGTGATGGCCGGCCCCGGCAAGAAGCGTCATTGCCTGAGCGCCCGCAGCCAGAAGGCCAAGCGTTCCAATCGCGGCAGCCAGACGTTGACCCATGCTGACGGTATTACCGTGAAGCAGTGGGCCCCCTACGGCATCGCCTAAGCGAGGAATAGAGCAGCATGGCACGCGTCAAACGGGGTACTACCACCCACGCCCGTCACAAGAAGGTCCTTGAGCAATCCAAGGGCTTTGTCGGTCGTTCGTCCACCAATTATCGCATTGCGCGGGAACGGCTCGAAAAGTCGCTTCAATACGCATACCGCGATCGCCGGGTTAAGAAGCGGGAATTCCGCGGTCTTTGGATCCAGCGCATCAACGCCGCTGTGCGTGAGCACGGCATGAACTACTCGCAGTTCATCTGCGGGCTGAAGAAGGCCGGGATCGAGATGGACCGTAAGGTCCTCGCCGCCATCGCCTATGACGATGCGGCCACTTTCGCGGCGATCGTGCAGCAGGTTCAGGCCGCCCTGGTCTAACGGCGCTCCTTCGGGACCGCGATGCAGTCAAGGGGCCGCCTGAACAGGGCGGCCCTTTCCGTGTACGGGACAGATCCATGAATGACGACCTCGAAGCCCTGAAATCCTCCACCGACGCCGCTTTGGCCGAGGCCGGCGACCTGCGCGCGTGGGACGCGGTGCGAATCGCGGTGTTGGGGCGCAGCGGCAGCCTGACCAGCATGCTGCGCGACCTGGGCAAGACGCCGCCGGAACTGCGCAAGGACCGCGGCGCGGCACTGAACCGCCTGAAGGACGCGCTCAATACCGCCATCGAACGTCGAAAGATCCAGCTTGAGGACGCGGCGCTGGATGTGCGCCTGCTGTCGGAGCGGATTGATCCCACCCTGCCGCCACGCCCGCGCGAAACCGGCCTGATCCATCCGATCGCGCGCACCATGGAAGAAATCGCCGCCATTTTCGGCGCCATGGGCTGCACTGTCGTTGACGGACCGGATGTGGAAAGCGACTGGTTCAATTTTGGAGCGCTGAACATTCCCGGGCATCACCCGGCCCGCGCAGACCACGACACCTTTTATCTACCGCCGCGCGATGGCGGGGCGCCGCCGGTGCTGCGGACCCATACCTCGCCGGGGCAGATCCGGACGATGCTGTCGCAGGAGCCGCCGATTCGGGTCCTGGTCACCGGCCGCACCTATCGCGCCGACCATGACGCGACCCACTCGCCGATGTTCCATCAGTGCGAGGGACTGGTGATCGATCGCGGCATCACGCTGGGGCACCTGAAGGGCTGCCTGATCGACTTCCTGCGGACATTCTTTGCCATCTCCGACCTGCCGGTGCGGTTCCGGTCGTCGTATTTTCCGTTCACCGAACCCTCCATGGAGGTCGATATCGGCTGGAACCGGAAGACCGGCGAACTCGGCCGCGGCGGCGATTGGCTGGAAATCCTGGGCAGCGGCATGGTGCATCCCCGCGTGCTCGCCAACTGCGGGATCGACCCGCGCGAATGGCAGGGATTCGCCTTTGGCATGGGCGTGGAGCGGATCACGATGCTGAAGCACGGCATGGCCGATCTACGGCCGTTCTATGAGTCCGACGTGCGCTGGCTGAAGCACTACGGGTTCAACCCGCTGTCTCCGACCATGCTGCATGAGGGGCTCTGAGCTATGAAATTCACCCTCTCCTGGCTCAAGTCTCACCTTGAGACCGACGCCTCGCTGGACCGGATCACCGACACGCTGACCCAGATCGGGCTGGAGTTGGAAGGCGTCGAGAACGCCGGTGCCGCGCTGGCATCGTTCCGCGTCGCGCATGTGATCGAGGCGGTGCAGCACCCCAATGCCGACCGGCTGCGGGTCTGCAAGGTGGACGCAGGCGACGGTATTCTGTCCGTTGTCTGCGGCGCGCCGAATGCGCGCACGGGCATGAAGGCCGTGTTCGCTTCGGCGGGCACGGTCATTCCCGTAAGCGGAGACGTGCTGAAAGTCGGCGAGATCCGTGGCGTGAAAAGCGCCGGGATGCTGCTGTCGGCGCGTGAGATGAACCTGGGCGACGATCATTCGGGGATTATCGAGCTGCCCGCGGATGCTCCTGTGGGGATGTCCTATGCGGACTATGCCGGCCTGAATGATCCGGTCATTGAGATCGGTGTCACGCCGAACCGGGGCGATTGTTTCTCCGTTCGCGGCGTTGCGCGCGACCTGGCGGCGGCCGGGCTGGGCGTGTTGAAGCCGTTCCAGCCGGTCTCGATCCCGCCCGTGTTCGACGGCGGTCCGCACTGGGCGATCGCGTTCCCCGAGGCGTGCCCGTGGATCATCGGGCGCACGATTCGTGGCCTGAAGAACTCGCCCAGCCCGAAATGGCTGCAGGATCGCCTGACCTTCATCGGGCTGCGGCCGATCAACGCCCTGGTCGATGTGACGAACTTCTTCACGTTCGACCTTGGCCGTCCGCTGCATGTATTCGACGTCGCCAAACTGTCCGGCGACACCCTGACGCTGCGCCGCGGTGCCGGCGAAACCATGCGCGCGCTGAACGGCAAGGACTACGTCGTCGATGCCGAGGACTGCGCCATCTGCGACGCGGCCGGCGTGCAATCGATCGCCGGCGTCATCGGCGGTGAGGCCACCGGCTGCGACGAAACCACCACCACGGTCTTCGTCGAGTGCGCGTTGTTCGACCCGATCCGCATCGCCCGCACCGGGCGTCGTCACCAACTCGTCTCCGACGCTCGGCAACGCTTCGAGCGCGGGTTGGACCCGGCGCTGATGCCCGACGCCATCCAGGCAGCCACCGCGCTGATCCTGGAACTGTGCGGCGGCGAGCCCGGACCGGTGACCCAAGCCGGTGCCGAACCTGCGTGGCAACGCGACGCGACGATGCGGTTCGAGAGGATCGCCAGCTTCGGCGGGTCGGATATCCCGGCGGATGAGGCGGTCGGGTCGCTGGAACGCCTCGGTTTCACCGTGCGGAACAGGGACGCGGACGCCGTTACGGTTGCCGTGCCGTCCTGGCGCAACGACGTCGCGGCCGTGATCACGCTGGACCAATCGCCGCTGCTGGACCCGGCGAAAGCCGCGAAAGCCGCCGAAGGTTGCGCCGCAATCGAGGCTGAGAACGATCTGATCGAGGAAGTCCTGCGGTTGCGCGGCCTGGATGCGGTGCCCTCGGTGTCATTGCCGCGCGAAAGCCCGGTGCCCGCCACGACGCTGACACCGCGTCAGCAACGCACGGCCGTGGCGCGCCGCACCTTGGCGGCCGGCGGCCTGATGGAATGCGTCACGTTCAGCTTCATGGCCCGGGCGGAAGCGGAAAAATTCGGTGCCGCGCCGGATGCCCTCCGGCTGAGCAACCCGATCGCTGCCGATCTGGACCAGTTGCGGCCGACTCCGTTGGCGACGCTGGCGCTGGCGGCGAAGCGGAACGCCGCGCGGGGTTATTCGGATGTGGCGTTGTTCGAGGTTGGGCCGGCCTTCGCCGTGGATGCTCCCGACGGACAGAAGCTGGTGGCGTCCGGGGTGCGAACCGGGCAGACGCCGCGCGGTTGGCTGGTGCCGCAGCGTCCGGTGGACGCGATGGATGCCAAGGCCGACCTGTGGGCGCTGCTGACCGCGGTCGGCGTGTCGTTGGAGGCGTTGCAGGTGACCACCGACGGACCGTCGTTCCTGCATCCCGGCCGCTCCGGCATGGTGCGGCAGGGGCCGAAGACGGTGATGGGCTACTTCGGGGAGATCCATCCCAGGGTGCTGGCGGCGCTGGACCTGCCGGGCCCGATGGTGATGTTCGAACTGAACCTGGATGCCGTCGCGGAACCGAAGCGGCGCAAAAAGAGCACGCCCGATCTGCCGGCGTTCCAACCGGTGCGGCGCGATTTCGCGTTCATCGTCGATAATGCCGTGGCGGCCGAGAACGTCATCCGAGCGGCCAGGGGTTCGGAGCGGGCGCTGATTACCGGTGTGGTGCTGTTCGACGTTTACGAAGGCGAGCGGATGCCGGAGGGCAAGAAGTCTCTCGGTGTCGAAGTCACATTCCAGCCGCGCGAACGCACGTTGACGGACCCGGAGATCGAGGCTGCGTGCCAGAAGGTGGTGGCGGCGGTGGCGAAGGCGACCGGGGCGATACTGCGATAGACGGCACAAGTGCCGTGCCGGCGGGTGAAGGCCCGTCGGCACGGACACGTTTCAGGCCAGCCGGTTCGTAAACCGGCTCGAGGTCGTCATACCAGTCGCCGTTGAGGCCGACTCTCGCCCCGAATCGTCATGGCCCGGCTTGTCCGGGCCACCCGTGACTCGACGGTGCCGCGCCAGGTGGCCCGGACAAGCCGGGCCATGACGGATGTGGAATGGTAGTGCGTCAATGTCAAACGGCCGTTGATATTACTTACATTATTATATCATACTATTCCCAGAGCAGTCCGCACATCCGTAACGACCTTATCAGCACTCCGCTTCCGCCACCGTACGCGCTGGCCGATCGGGGTATTTTCAACTTCCGGCAACACTTTCAACGCGATGAATACCGGCCCGGGGCCGGCCAGGATGCCGGGGAGTTCGCGCGTGAAGTCCTCAATGTTCGCGAAACTGTAGGCGCGCGGGTAGCCGCTGGCCTTCGCTATACCTGCATAATCGACGTTTTTCGCGCCGGGCACGGGTTGGCCGCCGGTCGTGGCATAAACCTCGTTATCCAGAATGAAGTGATAGAAGTTGGCGGGGGCTTGTTCGGCTATTGTTGGCAACTGGCCGAGGCTCATCAGAATGTCGCCCTCGGAATCGAACAGCACCACCCGCTTGTTCGGTTGTGCCAACGCCAGGCCCAGTCCAAACCCGGAATGACCGCCCATGGCCGGATCACCCAGCGGCAGATCCAGGGCGGTGTCGCTGATCTGTAGCCAATGCTTGCCGCCCCGGCCGGAGATCACGATCGCATCGCCCCGGTGTTCGGCGAAGACTTTCAATACGTCTGCTGTGTGCATCATGTCATTTCTACCGGTTGAAGCCGTGAAACTCATCGCCCACAAGAACGACGACGGGCTGACGGGTCTTGTCCGCCAGTTCGAATGCTTTCGTTATGCGGTCGGAGTCGGCATCGTTCTCGATCAGGAAGAAGGGGATGTTGAACGCCATCAGGAATCGTTCCGTGTACGTCGCGGCGGTGTCGGTGTTGACGCCGTGGCGGGTGTAGCCCCGGTAGCCGACCATCAGCACGACCGGAATGTTCAAACCCATCAGCCAACCGCGAATGGAATCGCCGGATTCCAGCATGCCGGTGTTCTGGATCAGGATCATCGGCTTGTGGCCACCGGCGTATAGGCCGGCGGCGATGGAGCAGGCGTGCCCCTCACGCGTGACACCCACCAGGCGCAGGTCCGGGTCGGCTTTCATCAGCAGATACAGCCAGTTGGTCTCGCTGTCCGGCAACCAGACGATGTCGGTGACGCCGTTCTGCTTCATCTCTCGCATCACGGTTTCGGGGCTTAGCGCCTCGGTGCTCATAATGGATGTTTCCCCTCGTGGTTTGTCGGTTCGCCCTGACGCAGCTAACATCGGATCAGCGCACATAACCAGGGGAGCAGGCGGAATGGCCACGAGTACGTTCAAGGTCGGCGACATGATCGTCCACCGGATTATCGAAATGGAGCGCGGTTTTACGCCCGCTCTGGAGTTCTTGCCGAAGCTGACTCCGCAGATGCTGGACGAATGCCGGTCGTGGATGACCGAAGAGAAGGCGCTCGACGCGGACGATCTGCTGGTGCTGTGTTTCCAGGCGTATATCGTGCGGACCGGCAAGCACATCGTGCTGATCGATAGTTGCATCGGCAACGACAAGAACCGTTCGGCGCGTCCTCTGTGGCACATGAAGAACGACAACGTCTTTATGGACGGACTGAAAGAGGTCGGCCTGACCGTCAACGACATCGATTTCGTTCTTTGCACGCATCTTCATGTCGATCATGTCGGCTGGAACACACGCATGGAAAACGGCCGCTGCGTGCCGACATTCCCAAAGGCGAAGTATCTGTTTTCGAAGATCGAACTGGATTTCTGGCTGGCCGAGAACGACAAGACCGAGGTACCGCCGATCGCCGACAGCGTCGTTCCGATCGTGGAAGCGAAACGCCATCAGTTGGTGACCAGCGATTATGAGCTGAACGATCTGGTGCGATTGATCCCGACTCCCGGGCACACCATCGATCATTACGCTGTGACGCTCGGCCGCTCCGGTAAAGACGCGGCCGTGATTACCGGTGACCTGATTCATACGCCGTTGCAGGCGAAATGGCCCGATCTGGCGATGCGGATCGATTACGATGGGTTACAGAGTTCGGCGACGCGCTGGAAATTCCTGGAACAGTATTGCGATACCGACACGCAATGCTGCTTCGCGCATTTCCCGTCGCCGTCCCGCGGCTATGTGAAGCGGTGGGGCGACGGGTTTAAGTGCGAGTATATCGCCGGGTAGTTACAGACCCTCGACCAGCCTGATGTCGCGTTCGGCTCCGTCACCGAGCGCGGCGAGGGCGGCCTGGTAGGCAGGGGAGTCATGGGCGGCGGTGGCTTGTTCCAGGCTGTCGAATGCGATCACGACGGTGCGCTGGTTGAGACCCGCTTCGTAGGTTTTCGCTGGTGTGCCGCGCACGATGAACGTACCGCCGCCGGCCAGAATGGCGGGGCCTGCGAGAACGGCGTAGGCGGCGAGTTTCTCGGGGTTGGAGATCGAGCGATAGGTGCCGATCCAGTATGTCTTGGCCATGGGTTCCTCCTGTTTGCCCCGGGTGTTTAGCATTACGGGAGGATGGGCGACAATCGCGCCAGTCCGTGGCATACTTTCCTTCATGAGCGCATCGCCTCGCCAACCGATGACGGTCGCCGAGTTCCTCGATTGGGAAGAGAAGCAAGAATTACGCTGGGAATTTGATGGCTTCGAACCGGTGGCTATGACCGGTGGAACCATGGCTCACGCAACCATCGGTGATAACATTCGATTTGCTTTGCGTAGCCGCCTGAGTGGCAGTCCGTGCCGTGCTCGGGGACCGGCTTTGAAAATCGAGGTTGCGGGCCGACTTCGCTATCCCGATGCGTTCGTGGTTTGCACGCCGGTATCGCCCCAATCCAGTGTCGTGACGGACCCGGTCGTGGTGTTTGAGGTCCTGAGCGAAAGCACGTCGCGCATCGACCGGATCACGAAGCTGCGCGAATACAGTGCGACCCCGTCGATCCAGCGCTATGTGATCCTGGAGCAGGACGCCATCGCCGCGATGGTGTTCGTCCGCAAGGGCAGCGACCTGGTGGCAGAAGCACTGACCGCGGCGGATGTTTTGCACATGCCGGAGATCGGCATCGAGATCCCGATGGCGGAATTCTATGAGGGCATCGAACTCCCCGCGGACGATGCTACGCGGAGCAGTTAGGCAGAGGCGGGACGCCCCCGGTTCAACGCCAAGGTGGATGCCATGCTCGGCCAGCCTTTCGGACGATGGCCGGAAGAGCGTCCAGCAACCTGGCGTCTTGGCGTGGACTTGGCCTGTTTGGAGTGCTTTCGCCGACACATGGAATGTCTCCGCCGCCACACCGCACCAGTCGGGTCCCCGCATCGGCACGCGCCCGCTGGTCCGGCCACCGCAAGGCATGCACGTCAGGGTTGACATATCATAACTGTTATGTTAGTAAAAAAGACATGGAGCACACAGCGCCAAGCATGACCCGGCCTGCCACGTCCGATCCCACACAGGACCGGGCCGGCCGCACGATGCCGCAACGCCTCGCCGCCCTGCTGCATGTCGTCCGCGTTCTGCTCGGCCACGGCCGCAGGCTTGTCGAGACCGTGCCGGAGCGCGCCGCCACCAAGGAATTCGCCATCCTGGCCGGTGTCTGCGGTACTTACACCCTGCCGACCATCCTCGCCCGGCTCCAGCGCGGCATCCTGCGGGCGATGGCGTTGGAACGTTACCTGCTCGCCCGCGCCGCAAAAGGCCGGGAGATCGAATTCGTTTACTACGTGGACCCGCGC
>CAIZFE010000025.1 GCA_903932145.1 uncultured Rhodopila sp.
ATCTATTGGTAAACTGAACGGCAAACGCACAGTCAGAGGCGCTTTCAACAACACTGTCATCCGCAGACCGACGGCTCGCCGGCACGCCCGAAAACGCGAAAAGGGATTCGATTACAGCCTCCTTCGCGCACCATGACGACGCCCGGCGGCCGACGTGTGTCGCTGTCAACGCGGATTGGTATTATACCAATCCATTTGAGACTGACTTACGGCTATTCCACTTCCGTCATGGCCCGGCTTGTCCGAGCCACCTGTGCCCTGATGGTGCCGCGCCAGGTGGCCCGGGTAAACGGAAGCCCTGAAGGAACGACGACAGGAGAAACGACATCGATTGCCCAAATCACCCAAGGCACGAATAGCCGGATTCTCAAGGTCCCAGATAGGTCTGGAGCAGGCGCGTCCACAGGCCAGTCTCCACCGCAATGTGTAACCACTGGTCAACGAACTGCTTCAGCACGATATCGCGCGGCAAAAGATACCCGAGCTCGCCGAAATCGAAGGGTTGATCGGGGTGGATGGCGCATAAATCCGGATGCAGCCGCTGCTGTAATTTCGTTTCAACCGCATCGGTTATCATGATGTCGGCCTGGCCGGCGGCCAGTTCGTCGAATATGCGGGTATTGTCGGGGAAAGCGATGATGGTGGCTTGATGCAGGTTGGCGCGATCGAACTTCTCATTGGTGCCACCCGGGTTGACGATCACTTTGACGCCCGGACGATCGATCTCTTGCAGGCTCTTAAAATGATCGCGGTCGGCGCACCGGGCGATCGCCGCCTTGCCCGCCCGCATCGTGGCCTGAGAGAAAAACCCGACCCGCTGCCGCGCCAGGGTGATGGAAATTCCACCCATGCCGACATCATATTTGCCGTCCGTGAGGTCCGGCAGCAAGGTCGCCCAGGTGGTCGGAACCACCTCGAGTTTTACATCCATCGAATCGGCGAGGTTCCTGGCCATCTCCACGTCCAGACCGGTGTAGGTCCCGGTCTCCTTGTCGCGTTCTGAAAACGGACGATAATCGCCGGTCAGGCCGACCCGCAGAGAGCCGCGCGTGACAATCTCATCCAGACGCGACTGGGCCACGGCGCTGGTGGCGAACACCAGCAAGCCGGCGAGCAGCGAGACACATCGCATCAAACTATCTCCGCAATACCCCCGGACGATGGCGCCATTCCGCCTCGCGCGCCAGGGTGCCTGACACCGGCAACGGGCACCGAAACAAATCGTTGGTTTGACCTACGATAGCCATGGCATACGTCATCCTCATACGCGCCGATGTCGGCCTGCCAGGAGTTCGCGCTTGAAATTGCGTTCCATCGCCCCAAGGCTTGCCGCCCCAAAGCTTGTAGCAAGGGTGTTTGCCCTCGCCGTCGCCGTCGCGGCGCTTCCCTGTTTCGCCGCCGAACCAGCGTCGCCGTCCGATCAGGTGCTGCGGGCCACCCTGGCCAACGGCCTGCGAGTCGTGATCGTCCCGAACCGGCTGGCCCCGGTGGTCACGACCGAACTCAACTACCTCGTGGGATCGAACGACGCGCCGGAGGGGTTCCCCGGCACCGCGCATGCGCTGGAACACATGATGTTTCGTGGCAGCGACGGCCTCGACAAGGATCAGCTCGCGCAACTCGGAGCACTGTTGGGCGGCGTCTATAACGCCGACACCACGGAAACGGTTACACAATATACCTACACTGTCCCGGCCGACAATCTGGACGTGGCGTTGAGGATCGAGGCGTTGCGCATGCGCGGCCTGACGCTGAGCCAGGCCGATTGGGAGCAAGAGCGCGGCGCCATCGAGCAGGAGGTGTCCCGCGACCTGTCCAGCCCGTTCTACAATTTCATGGCGCAGACCCAGGCGATTCTGTTTGATAACACGCCTTATGAGCATGACGCGCTTGGGACACGCCCGTCATTCGACCTGACCGATGCCGCGCTGCTGCGGCATTTTTATGAGCAGTGGTACGCGCCGAACAATGCCATCCTGGTCATCGTCGGCGACGTGAAGCCGGACGCCGCGCTGGCACAGGTTCAAGCCGCGTTTGGAGACCTGCAACCACGGGATCTGCCGCGGCACAAGGCGATCGTCACCGCCCCCGTGCAGCAAAAGGCTTTGGCGCTGGAGTCGAATTTCTCGGTCGGGCTGATCGGGATCGCCTACCGGATGCCGGGGCTGAACCAACACGACTTTGCCGCCGCCGATATTTTGGGCGACGTCCTGGGCAGTGAGCGTGGCGCTCTGTACGGCCTCGTCCCGGACGGCAAAGCCTTGTTTGCGCAATTCAGCTACCAGGCCAAGGCCGATGTCGGATTCGGTCTGGCGATGGGGGCGTTCCCGGCCGGCTCCGACCCGGTTCCGCTGCTGGCCGATATGCGCCGTGTCATTGCCGATACGGTTCGCGACGGGGTTTCGCCCGCCCTCGTGGCTGCGGCAAAGCGGTTGGAACTGGCCCAACTCGGTTTTCGCGGCAACAGCATCAGCGGGCTGGCCGAGAATTGGTCGCAAGCGCTGGCATTCCAGGGCGCTCAATCACCCGACGACGTGGAACACGCCTATGAGGCGGTGACGGTTGAGGACGTCAATCGGTTGGCCCGCCAACTGCTGGACCCCGACCATGCCGTGACCGCGATCCTCACACCTCGGGAATCAGGCAGTCCGGTGGCCGGCAGCGGTTTCGGCGGTGCCGAATCATTCGCCGTCACACCGGATCATCCCGTCGTACTGCCTCCCTGGGCCGATGCCGCGGTAGCGACCCCGCACGCGCCGGACCCGGGCGCCCCTCCGGATGTCAGCGTGCTGCCGAACGGATTGCGGCTGATCGTCCAGCAGGAGCATGTCAGCCCCACCGTCACCGTTTACGGCCGCGTGCGCCAGGTGGCGTCGATGGAAGAACCGGAGGGTAAAGAAGGCGTCGCGGCGCTGATGCGGGAGCTGTTCGACTATGGTACCGAATCCTGGGATCGGCTGGCCTACCGGGAGGCTGTCGATGACCTCGCGGCCCGAATCAGTGCCGGCCCGTCGTTCTCGCTCCAGGTGCTGACGCCGGCGTTCGAAGATGGCATGCGGCTGCTGGCGGAAAACGAACTGCATCCGGCGTTTCCGGCGGATGCGTTCGCCGTGCTGCGCGGCCAGGTCGCCCAGAGTGTCGCCGGACAATTGCGCACGCCCGAATACCAGTACCACAGAGCCGTTATTCAGGGGATCGTGCCGGAAGAGGACCCGACCTTGCGGCATCCCAACCCGGACACCGTGATGGCGCTTCAGCCCGATGATCTGCGGGCGTATTTTAAGGCCAGCCTGCGTCCGGACCTCACCACCATCGTCGTCGTCGGCGATGTAACCCCGGCCCGCGCTCGGCAGGTCGTCGAGGCAACATTCGGCGCCTGGCAGGCGGAGGGCCCGACACCTTCCATAGACCCGCCGCCGGTCGGCCCCAACAAGCCGTCGGTCGCTCGTGTGCCGGACAGCAGCGCCCTGCAGGACAGCGTGACCCTGGCGGAGACCATCGGGCTGCCGGTCACCAATCCCGACCGATACACCTTGATGCTCGGCAACGCGATCCTGGGAAGCGGATTTTCCTCTCGCCTGTATCAGGACCTGCGCACCCGGACGGGTTACGTTTACTCGGTCAGCGCGGCGCTGGATTGGCAGCGCACGCGGGGCGATTACAGCCTGACGTTCGGGGCTGACGCCGAAAATGTGGAGAAAGCGCGCGGCCTGGCGATACGCGATCTGAAAGAGATGCAGATCACGCCGGTCAGCGAAGCGGAACTGGCGAGAGCGAAGGCGGAACTGCTGCGCCAACTGCCGATGGCGCGGGCGAGCGTTGGCGGCATTGCCGGGCAGTATTTGCGGCTGGCGGACCTCGGGCTGCCAATGGACCAGGCGCAAATCGCGGCGGCACGGTATTTGGCGGTGACCGCGGCGGATATCCGGAATGCTTTTGCCGCGTGGATCAGGCCGGACGATTTCGCTCAGGTGGTGAAGGGGCCGCCTCAGTAGAAGGCCGGATATGGTGTTGCGAAATCAACAGAAATGGTGCGCGAAAAGAACGGAACCTGTGCCGGCACGCCGACAAAAACAGTGGTGATGGGTTAGGCCCCTTCTTCGCTTTCTTTGTCGGCCATCGCTGAAACGGCGTCCGTTAAGCTACCGTATTCCTGGAGGTAGCCCTCATATTCCACCACGCCTCGAGCGATATCTTCGTGAAAGCGATTCGTTGCTATTTGCCTGAGAGCGCGGCTGATTGCTTCCTCCGCAATGGAAGACAGGTTCAGCTTTTCGCTGCGGGCTTTTGCGATCAGATCGCCGTTGAGGCTCAGATTGACCGCTCGGTGCGGTACCGTCCGGTCATATATTTGTCGCATAAGCCCCGTTGCGCCGGTGAATGCGCAGGATAGTCCGCGCATTCCCGAGGGCAAAGGTTTGTTCGATGTTGGGCTGAGCCGGGTCGAAGTCGCGGCTTACGAACTGGACCCTTCGATCACATCGCCAAAGCGCTCCCACGTCTTGCCATCCCACTTCTGCAATTGCATGGCGCGGATCGGATGGAAGTTCGTTGGGCTGGTGTTCACCTTGATCCCCGGCAGCAGGACAGGAATCGTCACATCATGCAGGTTCGCGGCCTGCTTCATAATGTTGGTGCGCGAGAAGTCGCCATTGCACTGCTTCAGCACCTGGAGCATCAGCGTACTGACGCCGTAGCCGAAGACGTAGTTGTTATCGGTCAGGTCGGCGCCGGGAATGTATTTCGCCATGAATGCCTTCCACTCCAGCATGCCCGGATCGTTCGCGAAGCCGGGGTCGGTCGGGTCCTTGCGGTAGTCGGTGGTAATGATCCCAAGACCATTTTCCACGCCCGCCGGAGCCATGACGGAGCCGACCGACGTCGATACGTTGGTCAGGAAGAACATCGGATGCCAGCCGAGGTCATGCACCTTCTTGATCGCCTGAGCCGCGAATTTCGGAGTCGCGGCCACCAGCAGGACATCGGCGCCGGAGGCTTGCAAGGTGGCCATCTGGCTGTCGATCGTGGCGTCGGTCGTCTCGTAGCTGACGTCCTTAACAACAACGCTGCTGTATTTGTCGCCGAGAACATCCTTCACGCCGGCCGGATAGTCTTTGCCGAAATCGTCGTTCTGATACAGGATTGCCATCTTGGCGTCCGGCTTCTGCGCCAGCATGTACTTGGTATAGATTTGTGCCTCTGTCCGGTAGCTCGGCTGGAAGCCCATCGTCCAGGGGAAGTGCTGATAGTCGCCCCACTTGTCCGCGCCGGTGGAGATGAACAGATGCGGGACCTTTTTCTGGTTCACATATTTCTGGATCGCCGTGTTGGTCGGCGTGCCGAGGGTGTTGAACAGCAGCGCGACCTGATCTTCCTCGATCAAACGGCGCACCTGCTCCACCGTCTTCGGCGGGCTGTAGCCGTCGTCGTAGGAGATGTAATTGATCATATGGCCGGCGACGCCGCCCTGATCGTTGACCATCTTGAAGAACGCAGCCTCGGTCTTGGAGATGATGCCGTAAGCCGATGCGGGACCACTATAGGCGTTGGTATTGCCGATCTTGATCTCGGTCGCCGTGACGCCCGGCAGATCCTGGGCAACGGCCGGGCGGATGGCACCCGCCAATAGTCCGGTGCCCAACAGCACCCCAAACAATAAGCCCACCTTGCGTGAGCCTGAACCCGTATTCATTCCTGGCACTCCCTATCGTCCGCCATTGTTGCCTCATTCGCAGCGAAAGCGGAAGCGGGGTCAGACGGTGCCGGCCATCCGGTCCTGTTTCGCATCGGCCCGCACTAAATTTCCGCTTCTCGCGCCGGCAGCCTCTTTTTCGCCCGCTTCGCCGTGCTACGTCACTGGGATGCACATCGGCGGCAACCCTTGTTTCGGTGTCGGGAGGCGATCTCCCCTGTTGCGGCCCCCGGGGACGGACGCCGCGTGACGGACGCGGCCGCCACCACGCTGCCCGCGCCGGCCGTCATGACCGCCGCGCGGCTGTATGAATGCCCCGATTGCGGTCAGATGCAGATCCTGCCGCCGCTGCCCGGCGGTGTTCGCGCGGTCTGCCTCCGCTGCGAAGCGGTCCTGCGGCACACACGCCGTGATCCTCTGCTGTTGCCGCTCGCCCTCAATCTCAGCGCTTTGATCCTGTTCGGGCTCGGCGCGACGCTCACGATCATGTCCGTCAGCACCGCCGGTCAGCAAAGATTGGCCGGACTGGTCAGTGGACCGACGGAATTGGAGCAATACGGTCTGTGGGAGATTTCCCTGGTCGTGCTGATCACCACCGTGGCCGCGCCGTTGGCGCGCATTCTGTGCATGATCGCCGTGCTGATCGGGCTGCGCCTGCCCCGGCCGCCAGCGGAGTTGCGATCCATCTACGCCTGGGTTGCGCATCTGCGTCCCTGGTCGATGGTGGAAATCTACCTGTTGGGGTTGTTCGTCGCCTATGTCCGGCTCAGCGGCATGGCGATAGTCGATCTTGGCCCGGCGATCTACGCGCTGGGCGGATTAATGGTGGTCATGGTCCTGGCCGACTACACATTGGACGATCAGGCGGTCTGGGAGGCGATGGAGCCACCCAATCGCCGCCGCCGGCGCACGCTGGATACCAATCCCGCCACACACCCGAACCGTTGGCGGATCGGCTGCGACACGTGTGGCCTTGTCAGCCGTTCGGCGCCGGGGGTGCGATGCTCGCGGTGCGGGTTCCGGCTGCACGAACGTAAGCCGGGCTCGATCCAGCGAACATGGGCGTTCGCGATCGCCGCGGTGGTCCTGTATATTCCGGCGAACATCTATCCGGTGCTGACCGTTGTGCGCCTGGGGGCCGGCGATCCCAGCACGATCCTGGGCGGCGTGCAGGAATTGGCCGAAATTGGCATGTGGCCGCTCGCGGCCCTGGTGTTCTTTGCCAGTGTCGCGGTGCCGGTCCTGAAGCTGGTCGGGCTGGGCATTTTGCTAATTTCCACGCATACCGGCACCGGTTGGGCCTTGCATGACCGTACAGTGCTCTATCGGATCGTCGATGCCATCGGACGGTGGTCGATGATCGACATATTCATGGAGTCGATCCTGGTGGCCTTGGTGCAATTCGGGCAACTCGCAAGCGTGTATCCGGGTCCTGGCGCGGTCGCCTTCGCGGCCGTGGTGATCCTGACCATGCTGGCGGCCCACAGTTTCGATCCCCGGCTGATGTGGGACAACGCCCGCCACCGGGCCGCGGAACCCGGGATCGAACGGCCGCGCGTGGAACCCGCATGAGCGAGCAGCAACCGACCGCGGTCGTGCGGTCCAAGATCGATCGCAAAAGCCGGCTGTCGCTGATCTGGGCGATCCCGGTCGTGACCGCGCTGATTGGTGCCTGGCTGGCCTGGTCCACGTTGTCGCAACGCGGCTCGCTGATTACCATCACATTCGAAACCGCCGAGGGCCTACAGGCGAACCAGTCGCATGTCCGTCACAAGGACGTCGATATGGGGGTCGTGCAGAACGTCACCCTGACTCCCGACCGCAAGCGGGTTCAGGTGACGGTGCGGATGAACCGGGAAGCCGACCCGCTGCTGACCGACCGAGCGGAGTTTTGGGTGGTGCGGCCGCGGTTTTTCGCGGGGGCGATCAGCGGGCTGCAAACACTGTTCTCCGGTTCGTATATCGACCTGCTGCCAGCCAGCGAGGGCGGCGCGCCGAAGCGCGATTTTGTCGGTTTGGAAAACCCGCCCGTGCTGCAATCGGATGTACCGGGCCGGACCTTCCTGCTGGAGGCCAGCCGCATCGGGTCGATCAACCTCGGGTCGCCGATCATGTTCCGTGACCTGGAAGTTGGCGAGGTGTTGGGATGGGATGTGGGCGAGATGGCCCGCAACATCGTCGTGCATGCCTTCGTGCGCGAACCGTTCGATCAATACGTGCATGACAACTCCCGCTTCTGGAATGCCTCCGGCGCCAAGGTGCAACTGGGCGCCAATGGACTGGAGTTGCAGATCGAATCCTTACGGGCGGTGGTGTTAGGCGGCATAGCCTTTGAAACGCCGGATGACCCCAAGGTGACCGAAGAGAGTCAGGCCGACCATGCCTTCACGTTGTTTCAGTCAAAGGACGCCGCTGACTCGTCCGACTACAAGCGGAGTTTGCCGTTCGTTGCGAACTTCACCGCGTCGGTTTCCGGTTTGGCGGCCGGCTCGCCGGTTACCGTTCGCGGCCTGAAAATCGGCGAGGTCTCCAGCGTTTCGCTGTTGTATGACCGCGCGTCAGATAACGTGGTGGTTCCCGTCCATTTCATCATTGAACCGGAACGGGTCGCTTTGCTGGATTTGCCCACCGACGGGGATCTGGATGCCAGGATGAGCGAACTGGTGCGGCGCGGGCTGCGGGTCAGGCTGGAGGCAGCCAATTTCCTGACCGGTTCGAAACAACTGGCGATCGATGTGTATCCTGACGCCGGACCGGGTAAGCTTTCCAAAGACGGCGATGCGTTTGTCATTCCGGTGCTGGGCGGCAGTGCCGAGGACCCGGCCACCGCCGCCACCCATCTGATCAACAAGCTGAACGACATCCCGTTTGAATCGATCGGCAACAACCTGAATCAAACCCTGGCCGGGGTGAATACCCTGGTCAACGACAAACAGCTCGGGCAGTCGGTCACCGCATTGCGGGCGACGCTGGCCAGCGCGCAATCGCTGGTGGACAATCTGAATCATGGCCTGACGCCGGTGACGCAGCGCATGCCCGCCATCGCGGCGGGTCTTGAAGACTCCGTCAAACGCACCGACAAGCTGCTCGGTTCACTGGAATCCGGTTATGGCGGCGATTCCCGGTTCAACCGCGATGTCGGGCACCTGATGGCGCAACTGTCCGACGCCGCCCGGTCGATCCGGGTTCTGGCCGATCTGCTGTCACGCCACCCGGAGGCGCTGATCCGTGGCCGAACCGACCAAGGGACACCATGATTTTATTGCATTCGAGGCGGTTCGGGACGCCGTTCTCGTCATGGCGGGCGAAGCAGTCGATCGTCATGGCGGGCGAAGGCCCGCCATCCACGCCTTGCGATGCTGGCTCAAATTCGTCTGGTTTGCCGAAACGAGAACTGCTGGTACTCCTCGGGCTGGCTGCATTGCCGGCGGCATGCGCATCGCCGAACCCTTCGCTTTACGTGCTGGCGACGGTGCCGGGGACGCCCCGATCCGGTGCGCCACGCGTCATTGCCCTGCGATCCATCGCCATCGCGCATTATCTGGAACGCTCTCAGATCGTGCGGTCGTCGGAAAATTACCGGATGGATGTATTGGCGAACGATTGGTGGGGGGAGCCGCTGGACACGATGATGGGCCGGATTTTGGTGCAGGAGTTAAACCAGCGTTTGACGGGCAGTACGGTGTATGGCGACAGCGGCGCTATTTCGACCACGCCCGACGCGACGGTGGAAATCAATCTGCAACGCTTCGATCTGGACCGCGATGGGACGGTGCTTCTGGTCGCGCAGATCGCCGTTGATGGGAAAGTGACCGTCACGCGCGGGGTCTCGTTTCAGGTCCGGCCGGCGGACGGATCAACCGCGGCGCTGGTGGCGGCGATGAGTGCCGCGACCGCACAGGTATCGGATACAGTCGCGGCGATGCTGGCCATACGATAGTTGCCGCGAAGTAGCGTTGCCCTCGGGCATTGGAGGCGTGGCATCGCCTTCCTTCGCACGCTTCGCCGCCGGCCCGGTCCATCAAAATTCCACAGGCGATTATCCTGCGGGAGGCACGCACGTCAGGGTTGACACAAATTAACTATAATGTTAGTAATGCAGACATGGAGCAAACGGCATCAACCATGACCCGGCCTGCCACGCCCGATCCCACACAGGACCGGGCCGGCCGCACCGTGGGCGCCGTCACCATACCGGAACGCCTCGCCGCCCTGCTGCATGTCGTCCGAGTCCTGCTCGGGCACGGCCGCCGTCTCGTTGAGACGGTGCCGGAGCGCGCCGCCAACGTGGAATTCGCCATCCTGGCCGGGGTCTGCGGTACTTACACCCTGCCGACCATCCTCGTTCGGCTACAGCGCGGCATTCTGCGGGCGATGGCGTTGGAGCGTTATCTGCTGTCCCGCGCCGCAAAAGGCCGCGAGATCGGATTCGTTTACCTGCGCGAGCGCACGCCGGCCAAGCCGGCAGCGGAACCGCCAGAGGAGGAGCCGGCTTCGAAAGAGGCGGCAAGCGAACGTCCGGGTGACCGAGCCGATCCGGCCAAGCCCGGCGATGACGAAAGAACGCCCAAGCGCCCCGCCTTCGATCCGGACGACCTGCGCATCCCCACTCCCGAAGAACTCGACGCCGAGGTTCGCCGCCGGCCGATCGGACGGACAATCCTCGCGATTTGCATGGACCTCGCGGTCATTCCGAGTTTCTGCACCAGCCCGTTCTGGAACCAGATATTCGACACATTGAATAATTACGGCGGTAGTTTCACGACCCTGTTTAAAATGCGGGAACACCGCGAGACATCGTTTCAGAAAGAGCGGGACAAGAAACCGGACACCTGGGGCTTTGCCTGGAGGCACCCGGGACCGGAGACGGTTCGCCAGGTGCTGGGGTATATGATCGGCGAGCCGCCGACTTTGGACCCGTTCGATCCGTTACTGGCCACCGCTCCGCCCTGACCATCATCCTCCCGGACCTGCGTCGAACCCTCTGATTCCGGGGGCGCTTGCGCGCGCCGGAGCATCATCGGGGTCGTGCGCGGTAGCGGTGATCGGCAGACCATTTCGCGGTTTCACCCGATTGCCCTAAGTGATCCCGTCCGCGTTGAGAGCGACCCTCGGCCAGCGCCCCCCGTCATGCCGACAGAGGTCGGCATCCACGTCTTTCTTGGGTGTAAACCAAGATATGGATGGTGCGCCTTCGCGCACCATGACGATGTGAGGACGATCCGCGTGTGTCAGTCTCAACGCGGACTGGTATGAGCCAGTGTATTGAAGGTCGCGCGTCGGGGCTAACCCACACCCTCCTGCTCGACATCCTCCTCACCCTCGGCATCCTCTTCATCGGAGGAAAGGCCCAGCAATGCGGCAGATGCCGGACCTTCCAGGGCGGCGACATCTTTCAACTGGCGGGAAATGACGCCAGCGCGGGTCCGGCCCTTCTTGATGTTATTGCCAAGTGCCTGGACGTTCTTCTCCATCAGGCGGAACTGATTGCCGAAATCGACCATCTGATGTTTCACCGCACCCAGTATCTGGCCAATCATGTCGGCCTTCTCGCTGATCGCCAGCGTGAAATGACCCAGTTGGATCGTCCGCAGCATGACGGCCAGCATCGAAGGACCCATGACGATGACGCGGTTGTCGCGATGGATCGCCTCCATCAGCTCGTTATTGCGGGTAACCTCGGCGTACAGGCCCTCACTGGGTAGGTAGAGAATCGCCCACTCTACTGTGTGAGGCGGCGCGATGTATTTGGTTTGAATTTTGCGGGCCTCCATGCGGATTTGCCCTTCCAGCGCGATCTTGGCGGCTTTTTCAGCGACCGGGTCGGCGGCGTCGATCGCCTCCAGCAAGCGCGTGTAGTCCTCGACCGGGAATTTCGCATCGATCGCCAGATACACCGGCGACGATCCCTGGCCCGGCAGCCGCAATGCGAATTCCACCGTATCGGCCGTCGCGGGATTAATCCGCATATTCGTTTCATACGATCCCGGCGGCAGAATATCGTCCAGCGTCGCCTTGACCTGAGCCTCTCCCCACCCGCCGCGCGATTTTACATTGGAGAACAGACGCTTCAGGTCGCCGACCTGACCGGCGACAGTTTTGACTTCGCCGACCGCTTGCTGGACTTCCGCGAACTGGGTAGTTATTTTGGCGAAGCTTTCGGTCATGCGCTTCTCGATGCCCTCTTGCAACTTCTGATCGACGATGCCCTGGATTTCCAGCAGCTTGGCCTCGTTGCCTGCCCGCATTTCGGAAATTTTCCCGTCGACATGGACGATCAATTTCGAAAAATCCTCGGTCAGGGCTTTGGCGGTTTTGCCCTGGTTCTCCGCCAGCGTGGTCGTCATCGCCCCGCCGATGGTTGCCACCGCGTTGCGCACATCCCCAAGCCGTTCGGTCAGCACGGTCTGGAAGTCGGCGAGCGCCTTGACGACGGCGGTGCCGGACGCATCCATCCTGGTGCCGAACACCTCGATTTTCAGGTCTTGCTGATGCAGGCCGGCCGTCAACCCGGTCAGCAAGACCTTGCTCGCGTCGATGGCGTCGAGTTTCGCCTGCGTCCCGGCGGCGGCCAAGGCGGCGGGGACTTCTGTTCCCAAGCGGGTCATCGCCTCAAAAACCGTCGCGATCACATTTCGAAAAATATCGATCTGGGCGTTTTGCGTCTTCGCACCGTCGGTGATCATGGCCAGCGAGCGGTCGAAACCCGACGTCAGGCCCGCATCGATTTTGGAACCCAACGCCCGCTCGATGTCGGTCATGGCCTTGCGCAGGCCATCGACATCCTCGCGAGTGGTTTTGCCGGATTGCTCGATCAGCGTGGACAGGGCCTGGAAGCGGTGCACCATTTCCGGGTCGCCAGCTTTCCGCCGGCCGCCGATCCAGCTTCCGGCAAAGGCACCGAGCAGCGCGGCGATCATCAGAATGATGGCTAATCCTGCCAGTGTCTCTAAAGTCATGGTGTAACCTCCTGCCGCGGGACCAATCATCGTGGTTCGACCGACATACTCCGCCTCTGCGAGTCGCGGCGTCCCGAGACAGCCGTTCTTGATTTGGGATTCGAGGCCAGGGACGCCACCCTCGTCATGGCGGGCGAAGGCCCGCCATCCACGCCTGTCGGCGTCCCTAACCAGTAAAGGCGTGGATGGCGGGCCTTCGCCCGCCATGACGGCATCGCACGAGGCGTTCGCTCCGCCAAAACGACGAGCGGGGAGACGCTGAATGCCCACCTACACCAGCGATTTCCATGGCGAGCGCCACCGGTTCCGCGACCTGAAGGACGTGCTGGCGAAAGCGTCGCACCGCCGGTCGGGTGACGAACTCGCGGGATTGGCCGCCGAAACCGACGCTCAGCGCGTCGCCGCCCGGTCGGTTCTGGCCGACCTGCCACTGACAATTTTTTTGAACGAATCGATTGTTCCTTACGAGACCGACGAGGTCACGCGTCTGATCCTGGACAGCCACGACGCGGCGAGGTTCGCGACGATCTCGCATCTGACGGTCGGCGGCTTTCGCGACTGGTTGCTGTCTCGCGAGGCGACCACCGAAATTCTCGCCTCTTTGGCCCCCGCAATCACGCCGGAGATGGCGGCCGCGGCCACGAAACTGATGCGCAACCAGGATCTTATTAATGTCGCGAGCCGCAGCCGGACCATCACCGCCTTCCGCAACACGCAAGGACTGCCCGGCCGGCTGAGTTCCCGGTTGCAACCGAACCATCCCACGGATGATTTGCGCGGCATCGGCGCCGCCACGATCGACGGCCTCTTGCTTGGCTGTGGCGACGCGGTCATCGGGGTGAACCCGGCCACCGACAGCGTGGCGAAGGGCATCGCCATTTTGGACATGCTGGAGAACCTGCGGCTGCGTCACGACATTCCCACCCAGACCTGCGTATTGACGCATGTCACCAACACAATGGAGATCATGCGCCAGGGCGCGCCCGTCGATCTGGTGTTCCAATCGATCGCCGGCACCGAGGCCGCCAACACCGGCTTCGGCGTCAACCTGGGCATTTTGCGGGAGGCCCGGGATGCCGCCCTGTCGCTCAAGCGCGGTTCGGTTGGGACCAACGTGATGTATTTCGAAACCGGCCAGGGTGCGGCGCTGTCGGCGGGCGCGCATCATGGGATCGATCAGCAAACGGTCGAGGCCCGCGCCTATGCGGTCGCGCGGGCGTTCTCGCCACTGCTGGTCAATACCGTGGTCGGGTTTATCGGGCCGGAATATCTGTACGACGGCAAACAAATCATTCGCGCCGGTCTGGAAGACCATTTCTGTGGCAAGCTGCTGGGTTTGCCGATGGGGGTCGATGTTTGCTACACGAACCACGCTGAGGCCGACCAGGACGACATGGACACGCTGATGACGATCCTCACAGTCGCAGGGGTCACTTTCCTGATTGCCGTGCCGGGCGCCGACGATGTCATGCTGAATTACCAAAGCGCCTCATTCCACGATATTCTGTATCTACGATCGCAGTTCAACCTGTCGGCCGCCCCGGAGTTCGATGCGTGGCTGGAGCGTATGGACATGAAAGATCGTAACGGCCGCATCTGTGAAATAGTGCCCGGTGCAATGCGCATGCTGACCGATGTCTGACCCTTGGCTCGCCCTTCGCGCGACCACCCGAGCACGGATCGGGCTGGGGCGGACGGGCGACGCGTTGCCGATTTCCGAGATTCTGGACTTTCAGCTTGCCCATGCCCGCGCCCGGGATGCTGTCCATACACCATTGGATACAGCCTCCGTTGCCGCTTCCGTCGCGCCGCTTCCATCGATCACCGTCCGCAGCCGGGCGGCGGATCGCGATCAGTATTTGCGAAGGCCTGATTTGGGGAGGCAACTTGATCCGGATTGTCACTTGCCCGCGGGACCGTTTGACGCGGCGTTCGTCATCGCCGATGGCCTGTCGCCCATCGCCGTCCAGGTTCAGGCCGCCCCATTGGTGAAAGCCTGTATCGCCCGGCTGCCGCACTGGTCGATCGCGCCGGTCGTTATCGCCACGCAGGCACGCGTGGCTTTGGGTGACGGGATCGGGGCGGCGTTGAAGGCTCGGATCGTTGCGGTTTTAATTGGCGAGCGGCCCGGGCTGAGCGTTGCCAACAGCATGGGGATCTACCTCACCTGGCAGCCACGGATCGGGCGATCCGATGCCGAACGCAACTGCATATCCAACATCCATGCCGATGGCATGTCCACCGAGGCGGCGGCGGACATGCTGGCGTGGCTGATGAACGAGGCCTGTGTGCGAAAGCTGTCCGGCGTGAACCTCAAGGACGACCGGGTGGCAGCAACGCGAGCGTTTCCCGAGCGATGACGCGTTCCTCATCGGTGGGGATGACGAAGGCGTGGAGGCGGCTGGTTTCGGTGGTGATACGGCCGTGGCCTTTGGCGTTTGCGGCCTCGTCAAGATCGAAACCCAGCCACCGCAGCCGTTCCAGGACGCGGGCTCGGATGGGAATGCTGTGCTCACCGATGCCGGCGGTGAAGACGAAGCCGTCGATGCCGCCCATGCTGACGGCCAGAGCGCCGGCGGTGCGGGCGGTGTGATAGATGAAGTACTCCACTGCCATTTTCGCCAACGGGGCATCGCTGGCCAGCAGGACGCGGATATCATTGGACAGGCCGGACATGCCTTGCAGGCCGCAATCGTGGTAGAGGAAATGCTCCACCTTATCGACGCTCCAGCCCTTCTGCTGTTGTAACCAAAGGATCACGCCGGCATCCAGGGATCCGGATCGTGTACCCATCGGCAACCCGTCCAGGGCGGTGAAACCCATCGACGAATCGACACTGTGGCCGTTGACCAGCGCGCACATCGACGCGCCGGACCCGAGGTGTGCGGCAACGACCTTGCCGCCGGCAATCTCGGGTGCCTGTGTTTTCATGGCTCCGGCGATGTATTGATACGACAGGCCGTGGAAGCCATAGCGGCGGACGCCGTCTTGATAGAGCGAATCAGGGATGGCGAAGCGATCCGCCACGGCCGGATGGCCGCGATGAAAGGCGGTATCGAAGCAGGCGACATGCGGCACGCCAGGAAACCGTTTCTGCAAGCCCTTCAAGACATCGAGTGCCGGTGGGTTATGCAGCGGGGCCAACGGCGAGACAGCCTCAATCCTGGACAGGGTGGTGTCATCGACCAGAACTGAATGGTTCAGGTCGGGGCCGCCATGAACAATACGGTGGCCGAACGCCACGATGTTGCCGGATAACGGGCCGTTGGCGAGAGCTGCTAAAGCCTCCATCGCAGCATGCGGGTTGGCGGCCTGCACCGGATGGTCCCCGGACGACCCGGACCATTGCAGCCGTGCCGTTCCACCGATGCCGTCCACCGCACCAGACAGCAGCGGTGGCGCCTCCGGCGTGAGCGAATAAGCGGCGAATTTCAGGCTGGAAGAGCCTGTGTTCAGCACGACAATACGGCGGTCGGTTTCAGACATCGGCTACCCCTCGGGTCACACCCGATGATCATACCCCCCTTGGCGTTTTTCACCGACACCGTACATGCTGCTGTCAGACCGCGCATGCAGCACCGGGAGGAACACGCCCATGACCACCACGAAGTTCGGCCTCGCCCAGCCCGTCCGCCGCGTGGAGGACCCGAGGCTGCTGAAAGGTGCCGGCCGCTATACCGACGACATCGTGTTGCCGGGCATGTTATTCGGCATTGTCCTGCGCAGCCCGCATGCCGCGGCAACCATGACCCGTCTGGAAACGGCAACCGCCGCCGCGATGCCCGGGGTCGCCGGCGTTTACACCGCGGCGGATCTCGCGGCCGACGGGATCGGCCCCCTGCCCTGCGCCGCGCTGGTACAGAACCGCGATGGCACGCCGCAGGCGGCGCCGTCGCATCCGGTTCTGGCCGAGGGCGCGGTGCGCCATGTCGGCGATCCGGTCGCCTTCATCGTCGCGGAATCCATCAAGCAGGCGCGTGACGCGGCGGAAGCGATCGAGGTCGATTACGACATCCTGCCGTCGATCACCGATCTGCCGACGGCAATGGACAAAGGCCAGACGCTGGTCTGGCCGGATGTGAAACACAATCTGGCGTTCGACTGGGAGATCGGGGACAAAGTCGCGACCGAAGGCCAATTCGCCAAAGCCGCGCATGTCACCAAACTGACCATCGTGAACAACCGCATCGTGGTGAACTCGATCGAGGCGCGGGCGGCGCTGGCGGATTTCGACAGCGCGACCGGCCGGTGGACGCTGTATGCGAACACTCAGGGCGGCTGGCTGGTCAAGAACCTGATCGGCCCTCAGTTCGGCGTCGATCCCGAAAAATTCCGCATTATCACCCCGGACGTCGGCGGTGGCTTCGGCATGAAGCTTTTCCTGTATGCCGAACACGTTCTGACCTGCTTCGCGGCACGCAAACTTGGGCGGCCGGTGAAATGGGCGGCGGATCGGGGCGAGGCGTTCCTGTGTGACACGCAGGGGCGCGACAACCTCACGCTGGGCGAACTGGCGATCGATGCGGACGGCACGTTCCTGGCGCTGCGGACCCGGAATGTCTCCAATATGGGAGCCTACCTTTCGACGTTCGCGCCTTACATTCCGACCTACGCCGGCACCAGCGTTCTTTCGAGCGTTTATGGGTTCAAGGCGATCTACGCGAACGTGCTGGGGGTTTTCACCAATACCGTCCCGGTCGATGCCTATCGTGGCGCCGGCCGGCCCGAGGCCAACTACCTGGTGGAGCGGCTGGTGGACGCGGCGGCGCGCGAACTCGGAATCGACAAGGTTGAACTGCGCCGCCGCAACATGGTGCTGCCGGCCGCGATGCCGCATGCGACTCCGGTCGGGAAGACCTATGACAGCGGCGATTTCCGTATTGTCCTGGATGCCGCCACCTCACGCATGGACTATGCGGGTTTTCCGGCACGACGTGCGGCAGCGGCTTTACAGGGAAAGCGGCGCGGCCTCGGGCTGGCGTATTACCTGGAAGCGACCGGCGGCGATCCAACCGAACGGGCGGAGATACGGTTCGCGGACGATGGGTTTGTCGATGTCTATGTCGGCACGCAATCAACCGGTCAGGGGCACGAGACGGCTTATGTGCAGTTGACGGCTCATAACCTGGGCATCGACGGCGACCGGATCAGGATCCGCCAGGGCGATACCGATACAATCCCGGTGGGCGGCGGCACCGGCGGCGCGCGCAGCCTGTATTCCGAGGGGCAGGCGATCCTGCTGACCTCGCAATCCGTCATCAAGAAGGGCACGCAGGCGGCAGCGGAGGAACTGGAAGCGGCGGTCGCGGATATCGCGTTCGCGGCCGGGCGTTTCTCCATTGTTGGCACCGATCGTGGCATCGACATCATCGCGTTGGCGGAGGCGCAGCGGAAAAAGGCGGCGGCTGGAGAGGCCGCGACTCTGCTGGACGCCGCCGAGATCGCCCCGATCGACGCCCACACGTTTCCCAATGGCTGCCATATGGCCGAAGTCGAGATCGATCCGGAAACCGGCGTCACCGAACTGGTGCGCTACAGCGTGTGCGACGATTTCGGGAAAACGGTGAACCCGCTGATCGTGCGCGGCCAGGTGGCGGGCGGGGTCGCCCAAGGCTACGGACAGGCCGTGCTGGAACACACGGTTTACGATCCGTCCTCCGGCCAGTTGTTGTCCGGCAGCCTGATGGATTACGCGCTTCCCAGGGCGAACGAGTTCCCCGATATCGAAGTCGAACTGCTGGAAATCCCCTGCGCCTCCAACCCGCTTGGGGCAAAGGGCGCCGGTGAGGCCGGCGCGGTCGGCAGTCCGCCAGCCGTGATCAATGCCATCATCGATGCCTTGAGCGTAGACGGGGTGACGCATATCGATATGCCGGCGACACCGGAACGGGTGTGGCGGGCGATGGGGGCGGCAAAGGCGGCTTAGTGGTGATCGGGTCTCCGGGGTGGCAGTCGGCCGAGACCGATGTTGATAGCCGGCATCGCGGGTCGCCAGAATGTTGGGCCGCCCTGACGTCTAAGACGCGCAAACCGAAGGAACCGTCGGTGGCGAGCAACCTCCGTCCCATTGCCCAACTGACGGCAATCTTACTGAGAGCCACTGTGATCGTGGCGGTCTCCCCTGCCGTTTCCCGCGAGCATCGCCTGGAATGCCCAGCGGAAGCGCCGATCGAGTGGGGAATGGCAAAACGCGCACCGTTGGATGGGCCTGCGGTCCTCGCTCAACCGACGGGTTTGCCAATCAACGACCAATCGCCTCCATTGCTTGTGCCAGATCGCGGCTATGCCCACGACGGCGTTTGGCACAACGTCTGGATCATTGGTGAGGAAGCGGGTTGGACGTATTTCGTCGATTGTCGCTACCGAACTTCAGCCCGGGTGTTGCGGCTTGGGGCGGATGGTCTGCGCCAATGCGAACAAACCGCGGAGCCGTATAACGCCAAAGGCGGAATCGCGGCGGATGCGAAGCAGACAATGATATGCGACTGAACCCGCGGCGAAGGTACTCGCCGACGGATATATGACTTCAGCTCCATTCACTGATCGCCGAAGTTACATATTTTTATTTCTTGTAAGCACCAAGACCCCCGACCGCCAAAGGCGAGAGCGGGGGTCTGCGTGCGAAGGAGTCCTTCGCGTTCGGCATCCAAAGCCGAACATGACGTGGACTATTGAGATCAGTTACCGATGCCACGGCGATCGGCAACTCCGTATATGCTCGGTGGAGTCATGCTCGATGTGCACCCTCCTATCTGGTTACCAGTAAAGCCTGCTCCCTCCGACGATACGATGTCAAGAAAATCTTGCTGATTTTTTCAGGAACGATCGCATCCTTTAATCTGGTCCGGGCCAGCAATCATTGCCCGGTGAAATCGGATCGCCCACGGACAGGTTGACTTTATGGGGTGTGACGCTGGCGGCTTGGCAGCCTTCGGAACGCCGACAACCGGGCAGAAAAAAACCCCGTCAAAGGGCGGGGCTCTGATCGATCCTGAGACGCCTAAGCTGTAAACTCGCGAAGAACTCCAATCCCCTTAGGAGGACTTTTTTGCCTTCGCTGACTTGTGGCGGCAGGTGACCATGCCTGACCGATATCGGTCGCCGCCAGCCCTGTCAAGCGGCCACCTTCGCGCAGGTATCGCACAATACCGACAGGTTCGCCGAACCGCGCCTCATCACGCAACCGTTGTCGTTGAGCTTTCCAAAGGTGACCTATAGGATCAGTTGGAACGACATGTGGCGGGCCACTGAGGCGGACATGAGCGCGATGGCAAAACTCGCTGCATTCGACAGCCAAAAATATCTGAGCCTTGAAACCCACCGGAAGAACGGACAGGCCGTCCGCACGCCGGTCTGGTTTGCCGCTGCCCCTGGACCAATCCTTTACGTCTACACGGTCGCCGATTCGGGCAAGGCGAAACGCCTGCGGCGAACCGGTGAGGCCAGGATCGCGGTTTGCAATGCGCGTGGGACGATAACCGGCCCATGGTCGAATGTGCGGGCGACGATTGTCGATGGCGACGCGTTTGCCGAGGGCATGCGGTTCCTCGACCACAAATATTGGCCATGGAAGCAGATCCTGGATCTCGCCCACCGGCTGTTTCCCCGCCACCGCCGAGTCATGATCGCGATCAAGCCGATCCCCGGTTGAGGGACAGCAAGCCACCAACAGCGCGTGATCGACGCGACCGGCCACGATGTTCCGAGACGTGGCGCTTGCACAAGCGGTGCTGACGATTTTGAATGGGTGAAAGCTACCCAGGGGAACGACCATGCGAACGATTCACGCCCGCCTCGCCCACGTCGGCATTTACGCGCACGACAAACCTCGGCTTGAGAGCTTCTACACCACCGTGCTCGGTTTGATGGTGACCGACAGCGGCAAGGCCCGCAGTGGAATGGAACTGACCTTCCTCAGCGCCAGCCCCGGCAACCATCATCAGTTGGTGCTGGTCGGCGGCAGACCGGATACGTCGGGGTTCAATCCGATCAACCAGATTTCGTTCATGGTGGACAGCCTTGCCGATCTGCGCGTGGTGCATCGCCGGGCGCTGGATAATGGGGCGACCGACATGCGGGTGACGTCGCATGGCAATGCGTGGTCCTGCTACTTCAAGGACCCCGAGGGCAATACGGTTGAAGCGTATCTGGACACGCCGTTCCATGTGCCGCAGCCGCATGGGGAGCCACTGGATTTGGCGAAGTCTGACGCCGAAATTCTTGCGGAAACCGAGGCGTCATGCCGAGCGGATGCGGGATTTATGATGATGGAGGATTTTCAGCGGTCGCTGGCGGATCGGCTGGCGGGCTGAGCGGTTCGCTTCTCTCAATACTGGCATTGGCTTGCCCGGGGCGGGTTGTGGCTCTATCGACAGGACCTACCGGGTTCCGGCCCTCATGGCCGGGCGCCCTGGAAACCCGGGAGTTCCGCCTATGAGTGCGAGCCGGCCGTTGTCGTTCATTCTTGCCGCTTCGGATCAAGGCACGCTAATCGTCAATCTGAACGACCGGCACGCTGTCGATTCCACCCACGCGCACGGGGTAGGCCATCAGATTTTGACCAACGCGGGCTACGAGCAGTCAGAGATCGACACGGTCCTGACGATGCTCGGTTGGCTGCGCGAACATCGCGGCGACGGCGTCGTGGCACTGGATTGCGGTGCGAATATTGGTGTCCACACGATCTCTTTTGCTCGCCACATGACGCAATGGGGCCGGGTCATTGCCTTTGAGGCGCAGGAGCGGATTTACTATGCCCTGGCTGGCAATATCTGCCTGAACAACCTTTTCAACGCCCGCGCCGTCTATGCGGCCGTCGGCGACCGCGACGGCACGCTGATGATCCCGGCGCCCGACTACAATCGACCCGGTAGCTTTGGCAGCCTGGAACTGATGCAAAGCGAGCGAACGGAAAACATCGGTCAGCCGATCGATTACCGGCCGGAGGCCATGCAGCCGGTGCCATTGGTATGCCTGGACGGGTTGGGATTGCCGCGGGTCGATTTCATGAAGATCGACGTGGAAGGGATGGAGATCGCGGTCCTGGACGGCGCCAGTGATATCCTGACACGGTTTCGGCCCTATTTGCTGATTGAGCATATCAAGACCGACCGGAAAGCCTTAGCCACCAGGTTGGAGGCGTTAGGATACAGGGTGTGGGTCATGGGCATGAACACGTTGGCCCTGCCGGCGGACGACCCGTGCACGGACAAAATCATTCAGCGATGACCCGCACGCCGACTTTACTGCGCTTCCGTCCCGTCACTACTGATAATACGGGGCGGTGTTCGCCCATCACCCGCGAGTTTCGATGATAGAATGCATCAAGGTTGTTAACCTCGAACGATCACCCGAGCGTCTCGCGCGGTTTATTGCACTGCATCCCGGTGTGCCGGCGGAGCGTTTTCCGGCCGTCGATGGTGGCACGCTCGACCGTGACGCCTGCGTCCGGGACGGGATCATCACAGACGATAATCATTACCGCACCGGAGCCATCGGGTGTGCGATGTCGCATATCAACCTGTGGCGCGAATGCGCCGCCGGGACGATTCCGTTTCATGTGGTTGAGGACGATATCATCCTACGTCATGATTTCCAGGCAATGGCCAGTGCCGCGCTTGCGACTCTGGCGGATTGGGACATCGTTTTGTGGACCCATAACCTCGACTGGCCGTTGCAGATTCGACCGTCACCCGGATTCGGCGTCGTCGTCGTGCAATATGACTATGAGGCGTTGCAACACGAGGCGTTCGTGTCAGCGACCGCGCCCACCACATTGATGCCGTTGGTGGCGGCGGCGGGAACCGGATGCTATTCGGTGTCACCGCGAGGGGCGGCTCGCATTTTGAACGACTGCTTGCCGATCGGTACCGCGATGCCGAGATATCTTGAGAAACTTGAAGGCGGGTGGACGAACACCGGTATCGATGTCGAATTATCGAGGCATTACGCTGACTGGCAGGCTTTCGTCGCGCTGCCGCAGCTGGCGGCGGCCAACCACGACCAAAATAATTCGTCCATTCGCGGGCATTTGGCGGCGATGCATGATTTTCGGATTGCGAACCGAGCGCCAATCGATTAAACGCCCGTCAAACAGTCTGCCAATACTGTTTCGTAGCACCGACGTTATGGACCTTTGCACGATCACAGGTCTTGCATAATGAATCGCGGGAAAAGCGCGGCGCCATGTTTTCACCGATCAAGCGAGCAAGACCGCCCGCGGAAAACATTTCATAGTAATCCTGTTCCAATAGATTTCCGACCTTGTGCTTCAGCGAGTAGTCCATGCAGCACAGGACAACGTCACCATTCGGCAGACATACATTTTGGTCATAGAATGGTGTGAATCCGCAACTGACTGCGCTGTGGTGTTCCGGCATGGCGGCCAGTCCCTGGCCCGGGACATCGGCCTCGCCGACATTACCGGCCCGCGAATGACCAGTCCAGGACCCAAGTTGAATGCCCATATGATCCAGATCATGGTGCGGTTTTCCTCCGGAATCCATGGTCATGACCTGAAAGTTGGGTAAAACTCCGGACATTCCTAAAGAGATGAATGCACGCAAAGTGGCTTCGTAATCGGTGCTATAGCGCCATCCTCGCATATTGCCGTGGCGATCCGGCAGGTGCAGGCAAAGCACTTCGATCCGGGTAGCATAGTCATGCAGCAGATGAACAACGATCTCCCGATCCACCGGCCCCATGTCATACAAAGTGGTATAAATCGCGACGGTGAAACCGCTTTCCAGAGCATGTCGCAGCATCGCCGTCGCGTCTGGATTGGCCCAGGGTTCGGCCATTCCGGAAAAATCGATTCGAACGTGGTTAGGCACCTTACTCAGGATCGTCTTGAAATTTTCCAGGGACAGGTATTTGGTATTTTTCCCATAGATGCCGCGCAGCGTGTCCTGTGGACAAAACGTGCATTTCAGCGGACAGCCGACCATCAGGGTAAATTCAAGTGACGGCATCGGTGAGCCTATCGTGTGACCGGGATTTTTGGTCGTTCAACCACGCGCCCACGCAATTGACGCCCGCGCCAGCGCATCGATGGTGTCCACCACCGGCACCTCCAAACCCTCGGCCGGCCCGGCCAGGATCGCCAGCGGAATCTCCGTGCAGCCCAGCACCACGGCGGACGCACCGCGAGCGGCCAAACTGTTGGCGACCTCCACCAGCGGGTGGTAGGCCTCGGCCACCCGGTTGGCCTTCACCGCCGCAATCGCCGGTGTCACGAGCCGTTCCATCTGCATCGCGTCGGGTTCGATGATGTCCCACCCCTGTGCGGCCAGACGCTCCTGAAACAGCTTCATCGATAGCGTCAGTTGCGTGCCCATCAAACCGATGCGGCCGGGCGCGATGCCGATGCGGCGCAGATCGGTCGCGGTTGCGTCCACGATGTGCAGGATCGGCATGCCGGCGTCTCGCGCCATCGGCTCGTACCAACCGTGCGCCGTGTTGCAGGGAATGGCGATGGCCTCGCATCCGGCCGCACGCAACCCATCGATGCCGCGCATCAGCCACGGCAACGGATCGGCTCCATTACCCAGGCGGGATGCCGCTCGGTCGGGAATGCGAGGGTCGGACCACAGGACGGCGGGAATGTGGTCCTGATCTTTGTCGGCCGGGGTCAGCAGCGTCAGCCGCAGCATGAAATGGGCACTCGCCAGCGGCCCCATGCCGCCCAGCACCCCAAGTATCTTATCCGTCATCCGATTCGTTCCCGTTGCGCCGCCCGCACCAATGTATCCAACGCGCTGAGAAACTGCGAGCGATCCTGTTTCGTCAGCGGCGCCGGGCCGCCGGTATTCATGCCGATCTCGCGCAAGTAACGCCCAACCTCGCGGCCGGCGAGGGCGCTGCCGATATTGTCGGAGGTCCAGATTTTGCCGTTCGGTGCCAGTGCGCGGCCGCCTTTCGCCAGACAGCGGGAGGCCAATGGGATGTCGCTGGTGATGCACACGTCCGCCTTGGTGCAGCGTTCGGCAATCCAGTCGTCGGCGACGTCGGCGCCGGCCTCGACGGTGATCATGGTCACGTTTGGCCGTCCGGGTGGGCGGATCGGACGCGAGCCATTGGCCACGACAAAAACCGGCAAGGCCAGCCGATCCGCGACACGATAAACCTCGTCGCGAACCGGGCAGGCATCACCGTCAATGTAGAGTGTCGTCATGTCACCCGGGCCTGAAGGCGTGGATGGCGGGCCTGCGTCCGCCATGACGGCATCGGTATCCCGCAACATGCGTTCCCGCTCGGTGCGACACCGAGCGGGAACGCAGTCGCTGGCTTTTTAGGCGGCGGAGCGCATGCCCTTGCCGCCACGGTCGTTGTAACGGCGGCGTTGTGCCTGACCCGGAGCGGCGGGACGGCTCTGCTGATGCGTCATCGGCGGCGGTGCGTCGCCCACGACAGCGATCGAGAAGTTCATCGAACGCTCGATCTGACGCAGGACCGGCCGTTCGGACGGATCGCAGAAGCTGATCGCGATGCCCGCGGCGCCGGCGCGCGCGGTGCGGCCGATGCGGTGGACGTAGCTTTCAGCTTCAACCGGCAGGTCGAAGTTGATGACGTGGGAAATGCCCGTCACGTCGATGCCGCGCGCGGCGATGTCGGTGGCGACCAGAACGCGAGCCCGTCCACTGCGGAAATCTTTCAGGGCTTTCTCGCGTTGCGGCTGGCTTTTGTTGCCGTGGATGGCGTTCACCTGGATACCGGCGTTTTCCAAAACGCTGGCGACCTTGTTGGCGCCGTGCTTGGTCCGTGTGAACACGATCACCCGGGACAGAGCGTCATCCTGCAGCATGGACAGCAGCAGCGACTGCTTGCCACTCTGGTTCAGGTGGTGCACGAACTGCTCGATCTTCGGCGCGGTCTCTTCCTTGCGGGCGATTTCCACGCGAATGGGATCACGCAGCAGGCTGTTCGCCAGGCTGGCGACCTCGGCCGGCATGGTGGCGGAGAACAGGCAGGACTGGCGCTGCGGCGGCAAGGCCGCGACGATCCGGCGAATGTCCTTGATGAAGCCCAGGTCGAGCATGCGGTCGGCTTCATCCAGCACGAACTGCGAGACCGCGCCGAGAATGAGTTCACGGGTCTGCATCAGGTCGCACACGCGGCCGGGGGTACCGATCACGATGTCGGCGCCACGACGCATGGCTTCGACCTGCTTGAAGCGCGAGGCTCCGCCGATGATGACAACCGTGCGCAGGCGCAGGTTGGCGGACAAAGCGCGGACGGTTTCGTCAATCTGCAGGGCCAGCTCGCGCGTCGGGGCGAGGATCACCGCGCGGGCCACGAACGGCGCCGGGCGGATCGACTGGGCATTGAGGTGCTGCAGGATGGGCAGAGCGAAGGCGGCGGTCTTGCCGCTGCCGGTTTGGGCGACACCGAGCAGATCCTTGTTCGCCAGCAGCGGCGGAATGGAATCGGCCTGGATGGGGGTCGGAACGACGAATTTGCACGACTCAATGGCGCGCAGAATGGGCTCGGCGAGGCCGAGAGCCGCAAAAGTAGTTTGGGTCAAGACGTAGGTATGCTCCAGCGCCCGTCACGGTTTGTGAACGGAAAGCGCCTGAAAGTTCGTCGCCCCGCGCGATTAAATGGGGACGAACGGTTTTCGGATGGAAATTTCCGGAATTTCGGACGAGGAGGAACGCCCGTTAATCACGCAATCACGGAAAGACAAACGGTATATCGTCCAAGCCTCGCGCAATTGCAAGATATTTTGTGCAGGTGCGAAATCCCGGGCCGATTTCGGCGTCTCAACCGCACCTGACGGCGGAGCAATGTGATCTTCGCCCGGCCAACGGTTCCCAATGCTCGGGCGTTAGATCCCGGCATGTCAACGGAACCCTTCCATGTCAGAGGCCGGCGAAGCGTCCCCCCATCTCGACCAACGCGAACGGCGCCAGGCGGCCGCCGGAGCGCCCCTCGGGGCATTGGTCATTCATGAGATCGTCCGTCAGCAAGGCGAGGAAGAACTCGAACGCTCCTTCAACGGCCTGGCCTGGTCGGGACTCGCCGCCGGGCTGTCGATAGGATTTTCATTCCTCACGCAAGCGACGTTACAGGGGTATCTACCCGAAACACCCTGGCGCCAACTGGTGGCCGGCTTCGGTTATACAGTCGGGTTTCTGATCGTCATCCTCGGCCGCCAGCAGCTCTTCACTGAAACGACACTGACCGCCGTCATCCCGGCTCTAACGCGGCGAAACTGGGGGACGACCCTGTTGGCGCTGCGGGTCTGGGCCATCGTGCTCACCGCCAATTTGGCGGCGACCTGGGTTTTCGCCCTGATCGCCGCACAGCCGGGGATTTTTCCGGACACCACCGTCCGGGCCATGGCTGAACTGTCAGCCCGGGCGGTGCAGGGGCCATTCTGGCAAAAGCTCGTAACGGGCGGGTCGGCCGGTTGGCTGATCGGGCTGATGGTCTGGCTCATGCCGTCGGCCGATGCGAGTCGAGCGCTGATCATAATTCTGCTGACCTATGTCATCGCCATTTGCCAGTTTCCGCACATCATCGCCGGGTCGGTGGAGGCCGCGTTCGGTGTATGCACCGGCCAGGCAAGCCTGGGCGACTACGCCTTTCGCTTCCTCGTGCCGACTTTTTTAGGCAATGCGGCAGGGGGCACAATCCTCGCGGCGTTGCTGAACCACGCTCCCCTGGCCGGGGAATTGACCGAGGCCGACTGAACCGCGACGGTCATGGGCGGTGCCCGGTTATCTGAGGTGATCTCTTAAGCGCCCGGGCTGATCGCAACCTGTCGAAGCGGCACAAGCTGCATGGCGTTACTCGGCTTCAGCTTTTCCTCCGGTGGACGGGTCAGCCGGTGAGCGGCTTTTTTCATGATCCGCCAGGCTCGGATATCGTTCTGCGTCACGTAGCCTTTATTGTCGGCGTCGATGTCCTGGAAGTTCCTGGCGACCAGCGGGAAGCCGTTCCTGGCTTCCTCCGGCGTCAGGTGTCCGTCATGTGCGGCGTTCGCCGCCGCGAAATGTTGCTCCCACGTCTGGCGCGCAGCGTGAGCTGGTGGCTGGGCTGGAACGGCAGGATCGGCTGCAAGCGCCGCGCCAGCACCGGGCCAGACCGAAACGGCAAATACGAGCGAAAGCGTCAGGCGAAAAGGACGGCGCACGGGAGCTCTCCTGGTGGGTTACCCGGAAGAGCCTACGGGAAGAATCTTAACAAAAAGTAAACAGAAGCAATTATTTCGGACCATTCCTGCATAGCAGCGGGTTCACCGCACCGCCGCCCCGATTGCCTGCACCGCGAGGTCCACGGAAGCGGCATCGACGTCCAGATGGGTGCAGGCGCGCACCCGATAGGGGCCGACCGTTGATACCATCACGCCCGCCTGCCGGGCACGACCGGCCAACTCATCCGCGGTTAACCGGGTGCGGCGGGTGTCGAAGAACACCAGGTTCGTCGCAACCTCCTCAACCGCCAGGCCGGGCACCTGCTTCAGGCCACGGGCCAACAGTTTTGCGTTGGCGTGGTCTTCGGCCAGCCGGTCAACATTATGGTCGAGAGCATATAAACAAGCCGCGGCACAGATCCCGGCCTGCCGCATCGATCCGCCCAGCCGCTGCTTCCAGCGCCACGCCTGATCGATGAACGCCTCGGAGCCGCAGAGGACGGCCCCCAACGGGGCACCGAGACCTTTGGTAAAATCAAGCCAGACCGAATCCGCATGTTCGCTCATATCCCGAGCCGTCACGCCTGACGCGACGACCGCGTTCATCAACCGGGCGCCATCCATGTGGGTTTTCATGCCCTCGGCATGGGCCGCGATCAGCACATCGTTCAACAGGCCCAACGGCCAGACCGATCCGCCCCCGGCGTTGGTGGTTTGCTCGACCGCGACCAGGGTCTGCGGCGGGGCATTGCGGCGCTTTTCCCGCAGCGCGGCCTTCATCGTCGCGGCGTCGAACATCCCGCGCTCGCCGCGCAAACCCAGGATAACCGCGCCGGCTAAGGCGCCAGGGGCGCCGCCTTCATTGGCGACGATGTGGGAATTTTCATGCGCCAGGATTTCATCGCCTGGCAGACAATGAACGAGGAGGGAGATCTGGTTGCACATCGTACCGGTGGGCAGAAACATCGCCGCCGGCTTGCCGGTCAGATCCGCCATCCGGTCGCACAGCGCGTTGATGGTCGGGTCGTCGCCACTCTGTTCGTCGCCGACCTCGGCCCGCATCATCGCGTCTTTCATCCCGGGGGACGGACGAGTCTGCGTGTCGGAATACAAATTGACCCGCACGGGGGGCAGCGACCGATCGGGTCGAACGGGGGCGTAAACCATAGGCTTGGCTCCTAAGAGACGGGCGGGACACCATAAACATCGCGGGCCCGCTTCAGGAAGGCATTGACCATCCGCCGCACCGCCTCGTTGAACACCACACCAATTGCCGCTTGCAGAATGCGGCTGCGGAATTCGAAATCCACGAAAAAATCGACTTCCGTTCCCGGCCCGCTCGGCACAAAATTCCACTGATTGTTGAGGTAGCGGAAAGGGCCGTTTTCGTAGGTCACCATCACTTTTTGGGGCCGGTCGAGGGCGACTCGGCTGGTGAATTTCTCCCGGAACGGCCCGAAGCCGATCGTCAGGTCGGCGACCAACTGGGTCTCGGTGCGGCTGCGGACACGGGCCGCCATGCACCAAGGCAAGAACCGGGGATAGGAACCGACGTCGGCCACAAGGTCGAACATTTGCTCACAAGTATAAGGAACAACCTTCCGTTCAGCGTGGGTTGGCATCAGGCGGCTGGCATCAAGCGGGCGACCTTGCGCCGGCGGCCGCTTGCCGAGCGGCTCGCAATGACGCGAAATCGGTATCGGCATGGTACGAACTGCGGGTCAGCGGGGTGGACGACACCAACAGGAAGCCCTTTGCCCTGGCGATGGAGGCGTATTCCGCGAACTCATCCGGAGTGACGAAACTCTCCACCGCGGCATGTTTGACAGTTGGCTGCAGATACTGGCCGATCGTCAGAAAATCGACGTCCGCGACGCGCAGGTCATCCATAACTTGCATGATCTCAGGCTTGGTCTCCCCAAGTCCGACCATCAGGCCGGACTTGGTGAAGATCGAGGGGTCGATCTGCTTCACCCGATCCAGCAGCCTCAGAGACTGGTAATAGCGCGCACCCGGACGGATGGAGGGATACAGCCGCGGCACAGTTTCCAGGTTGTGGTTGAACACGTCAGGCCTCGCAGCCGCCACGATCTCGGTCCCGCCCGGTTTGCGCAGGAAGTCCGGGGTCAGCACTTCGATGGTGGTTTCCGGCGCTGCCCGCCGGATCGACCGGATGACCTCCGCAAAATGGTCTGCACCACCGTCCGCCAGATCGTCACGGTCCACGGACGTGATCACGACGTGGCGCAGCCCTAGCTTCGCGACCGCATCGGCAACGCGGCGTGGTTCGTCGACGTCGAGCGCAACCGGCTGGCCGGTGCGGACATTACAGAAGCTACAGGCGCGGGTGCAGGTATCGCCCATGATCATCATTGTGGCATGACGCTGAGACCAGCACTCGCCGATGTTCGGGCAGGCCGCTTCCTCGCAGACCGTAACCAGCCGGTTGTCGCGGATCAGCGCCTTGGTTTCGTGATAGACAGGGTGATTGGGCGCCTTGACCCTGATCCAGGCTGGCTTCCGCTGAATCGGATTGTCCGGCCGATGCGCCTTTTCCGGGTGCCGTGCCGGATCTTTGGTACGATGATCGATGGTCAGACGGGTGGAGGACATAACGGACACGATGTGGACGGGGTCCGCGCAACCGTCAAGCGGGGTAATCGATGGATCGACATCACCGCGTATCCGGCGGAAGCATGGCCGGACTGATTCCCAACCGCGGCGTCACGCGTAGCAGTGACCTGTCATGTGCCTTGCACTCACCCACTAGGCGCAAAAAATTATCGCGAAACAATTGTGGGAAGGTGGATTATGCTCAGCACCTTGTGTACGTATCTCGTGCTTTAATCAGGAACGTCCTTGTCAAACCTGCCTTCGATCAAATATTAGTCCATCCTCAGGGCGCGTTCCGGCCACCTCCGGTTATCCATTTTCCAGGGTCCGGGACAACAAAGGCTTCATATGGCAGTTGAGTGCGACCTGACGATCAGCTTTGCGACCTCGGGCAACAGCCTGGGATTCCTGGGCGGCGGGTGGGCTCGGTCGGAGGACCGGTTCGCCTGGGGCGTCGGCGCCGAAAGCCATCTGATGTTTCCCGCTATGGACCCGGTGGACGACTACGTGCTGACCCTGGACGTTATTCCGTTTGTTCACCCGCCAGAACTGTCCACGCAGCGGCTGATCGTATCGGTAAACGATGTCGTGGTGGGTTCGGCCAAACTGTCCCGTCCTACGCTGCTTGCCTATCGGATTCCCGGCGGTCTCGCGCGCCGGTCGGATCGTATGGTGGTCACGCTGCAGCATCCCGACGCCGCGCGGCCGGCGGATTTTCCTGGCAGTATGGACACCAGACACCTGGCGGTTGCCGTGCTGGAAGCCAAAATTTACCGGGTGACCGATCGCAATCGAACCGCCGCGACCCGTTTGCCGGCCGGGTTGATCTTGGGGGGGCCGAATAAGTGCGGCGACGATGAAGGGGCGGCATGGGCCACGGCGCACACCGGCCTGACGCTGCCGCAACTCGCCTTGCAATTCGAATCGTTGGGGGAGAATTGCGAATTCGGCCTGTTTCAGCGCTGCTGTGACGCCGAACCGTTGGGTCTGCTGCGGTTCTCCAGCACCTTTATGCGTAACCTGATCCGCGGCATCGACAACGGTTTCGACGGACTCGGGACCCCCGAAACCATCGAGCCACGTCTGGAGGGGGAGTCACGGAAAGAGTACATGATCCACGAGTCCATTTTCGGTCTGGTTTACCATACCTTCGTGTACGAGGATCAGCGAAGCGTATGGTTGATGCGCGAACAGGAATCCGCCCGGCTTAAGTTCCTGCGGCGGAAGTTCATGGAGGAACTACAAGCAGCGGAAAAGATATTCGTTTACAAATTCAGTGCCGGGACAACCCTGGAAGAGGTGCTGCCCTTGCATATGGCGCTGAATCGCCACGCCGAGGTGACGTTGCTATGGGTGGTGCTGGCGGAACGCGACCGGCCCGCCGGCACCGTCGAGGTGATCGTACCCGGCCTGCTGAAGGGTTACATCGACCGCTTCGCCCCTGACGACAACGCCCATGACTTGTCTTATAATGGTTGGTTGCGGGTCTGCGCCAACGCCTGCGTTCTCGGACGGCTGACGCGACCCGGCGCGAATGATCGCGTCGTACGCGACGCGGATCCCCTCCTGCGTGTCGCGGCGGACGGCAGCGGCGCGTGCTGACCCGCGAACGCCCCTCAGTCCTGCTGTACGATTGGGACAACACTCTGATTGACGGTTGGGCCGGCATCACCGCCGCCCTGAACGCGACCTTCACAGCGTTCGACCGGCCATTATGGACGGTCGATGACACGCGCAACCGGGTCCGCGTGTCGCTGCGGGAGAGCTTCCCCGTCATGTTCGGCGACAAGTGGGAGCAGGCGCGCGATATCTTTTACGAAACCCTGACCCATCAGCACCTCGATCATGTCGTACCGATGGCCGGTGTGCCGGACGTGCTGGAAGCGGGAGCCGCCTGGCCGCAGGGCGTGGTTTCCAACAAAGCCGGGGTCTTTTTGCGCCGGGAAGTGATTCACCTCGGGTGGAGCCGATTTTTTGGCCCGGTGATTGGTGCGGGCGATGCAACGGCCGATAAGCCCAGCCCGGCCCCGATCCACATGGCCCTGGCGCAGATGGGTCGGATCGCCAATGTCTCCGTTTGGTATATGGGCGATACCGCGCTGGACATGCAGGCTGCCAAGGCGGCAGGCGTCACCGCCGTGCTGATTGGCAACGCCGATCACGATGGGGGGATTGAACATGCCGCCCCGCATCTCCATTTCCCCACTGCTTTGGATTTGCGCGCACGTTTACGTGACCTTGCGTGATGGGGCGGGACTGTTAGACTGTCGGCATTCGGTGGCCGTGCCACGACCCGCCGGGTAAATTGATTTTTCGAAATCTCCACACAAAAAAATGAAGGATTGTGGCCGTGGCCAATGAGAAAGCGCAAAATGTTCAGGATGTGTTCCTGAATCATGTGCGGAAAAGCAAAACGCCGGTAACGGTATTCCTTGTGAACGGTGTCAAGCTTCAGGGGATTATCACCTGGTTCGACAATTTTTCCGTTCTGCTTCGCCGGGATGGGCATACCCAACTCGTCTATAAGCATGCCATCAGCACCGTTATGCCGGGCGCGCCGATCATGTTGTTCGATGCGACGAAGGTAGAGGGTGCCACCGCCGCTGCCCCCGCACGGGAAATGAGCGGCGTAACCGGGGACGACTGATCGCCCGCTCTTCGAAACACCCGACCGGTCAGGCGAACCCCGATCACGAAGACGGCTTGCCTGACGAGGGCGATCCGTCGGTCGGGGATGATTGGACGTTGCCGAACGGCCGGATCGATCTACCGGACGCCCCACTGCCCGGTGGGCCGATCATGGCTGCTGTGATCCTGCCATGGGAACGCTTCTCGGGTCGCGAGGCTTCCGGTGTAGATCAACCGCGCGCGGCTGAGGCCAGACTGGCCGAGGCGGTTGGGTTGGCCGCGTCGATCGGGTTGGTCGTGGTCCATACCGCCATCCTGCCGTTGCGCCTCCGTCGCCCCTCAATGCTGTTCGGCGAGGGTCAGGTGTCACTGCAGGGTCAATCGATCAGCCAGAAACACGTCGGGGTGGCGATCGTCGATGCCGCGCTGTCACCGGTGCAGCAACGCAACCTGGAACGCGCCTGGGGTTGCAAGGTCGTCGATCGCACCGGTCTGATCCTTGATATTTTCGGCGAACGAGCCGCGACCAAAGAGGGCACGCTTCAGGTCGAACTCGCGCATCTGCAATATCAACGGTCTCGGTTGGTGCGGTCCTGGACCCATCTGGAGCGGCAACGCGGCGGCTTCGGCTTCCTGGGTGGACCCGGTGAGACTCAGATTGAGGCTGACCGGCGATTGATCGATGACCGGCTGGTCCGGTTGAAAAAAGAATTGGAAGGCGTGCGCCGGACCCGCGGCCTGCATCGGACGGCACGCAAACGCGTGCCCTTCCCGGTTGTCGCCCTGGTCGGCTACACCAACGCTGGCAAATCGACGCTGTTCAACGCGATGACCGGGGCGGAGGTGTCCGCGAAGGACCAGTTGTTCGCCACCCTGGATCCGACGATGCGCGGGATGCGGATGCCGTCGGGCCGGCGGATCATTCTGTCCGACACGGTGGGGTTCATCAGCCAGCTTCCGCATGAACTGGTGGAGGCGTTCCGCGCCACCTTGGAAGAAGTGTCGCAGGCTGACGTCATCCTGCATATTCGCGATGTAGCACACCCGGAGACGAGCGCTCAGCGCGCGGATGTCATCAAGGTGTTGGATGACATGGTCGCTGACGGGACGCTGGATGCGAACTGGCCGGAACGCACGGTCGAGGTCCTGAACAAGGCCGACCTTCTCGGCGGCGTCGGCGAGGTCACGTTGCGCGAGGGTTCCGTCGCGGTTTCCGCCATCACCGGCGAAGGTCTGGATGCGCTGAAAGCCGCCATCGACGCGCGCATCGCGCATGGGATGGAGACCGCCGATTACGACATTCCGTCGCACGATGGCGCCAGGATGGCGTGGCTGTACCAGCATGGCGAAGTGGTCGAGCGGGTTGACGGCGAAAGCGCCGTGCACCTGAAGGTTCGGCTGCTGCCGGCGGATCGGGCGCGGTTCGAACGCGGGCCATAGAGGGCGCCATGACAATCAAAGCTATCATCTTCGACGCTTACGGGACACTGTACGACGTGCAGTCGGTCGCGCGTGCCACCGAGGACGCATTCCCCGGCCGAGGCGAGTACATCACTCAGGTCTGGCGGCTGAAACAGCTTGAATACACATGGCTGCGCTCCGTCATGGGGCGATATCAGGATTTTCGCGCCGTCACCCGGGAGTCTTTGCAGTACACACTTGGCACGCTGGGGGTGGAAGTCGATCCAGCGGTGTTTGACGGGATCGTCGATGCCTACAATACGCTCTCCCCATACCCTGAGGCCGAACAGGCTCTTGCTGCCTTATCGCGCTACCGATTGGCGATCCTGTCGAACGGGAGTCCGGATATGCTGGATGCGCTTGTTCGGAACAGCGGATTCGACAGCTATCTGGAGGCGGTGATCAGCATCGATGCGAACAGGGCCTACAAGCCCGACCCGCGCGCCTACGAACTGGTCCAGGAACGGCTGGGTGTGCTGCCGGAGGAGGTGCTCTTCGTTTCCTCCAACGGCTTCGACGTAGCGGGCGCAAAAAGCTTCGGCTTCAAGGTCGCGCGGATCGAACGCGTTTCGCCGGATGCTTTGCGCCGGGAACTGGCCGGCGGCGCACCGATCGGCCCCGCGACGATGTTCCGCGCGCTGCGCATGCAGACGGAGGCGTTGGGGTATGTTCCCGATGTGGTGGTGGGTTCGCTGCTGGAACTGCCGGGCTTGATTGAAACATTGGGTTGGTAATGGCGAGTCTGGCCTTCTAATGCCATTCGACGTAACGCATCGCTTGGATGCGGCCACGTCATCCGTGCTTGAGGCGATTTGCTGTAGTTACAATCTTCCATTTGTTTAGGCGCGATATCGCGTCGGGGCCTGACGCCTCACACCACCACCACCGGCACCAGAACCTCCCGCACCGTCGTATATCGCAGCCCCAGCGCATGCGCGACAGCGATATGGGTGACCTGGCCGGCGTGGATGTTCAGGCCCTCGGCCAGATGCTCGTCGTCCAGCATCGCCTGACGCCACCCCTTCCCGGCCAGAGCCAGCACGAACGGCAGCGTAGCGTTGGTCAGCGCATGAGTGGAGGTCCGGGCGACCGCTCCCGGCATGTTGGTGACGCAGTAGTGGACGACGCCTTCCTCCACATAGGTCGGATGGGAGTGCGTCGTTGGCCGGCTGGTTTCGAAGCAGCCGCCCTGGTCGATGGCGATATCGACCAATACCGAACCGGGCCGCATGCGCCGGACCATGTCTCGGGTGACCAGTTTCGGCGCTGCCGCACCGGGCACGAGAACGGCGCCTATAACCAGATCGGCCGCCAGCACCGCTTGCTCGATCGCGGCGGTGGTGGCGAACAGGGTGGTCGCCCTCGGCCCGAACTGGAGGTCCAGTTCCTTCAGGCGCGGCAGCGATTTGTCGATGATGGTGACGCTGGCCTCCAACCCCACCGCCATACGGGCGGCGTTGGTGCCGGACACGCCGCCGCCCAGCACCACGACTTTGGCGGGCGGCACACCAGGAACACCACCGAGCAGAATGCCGGCGCCGCCTTGTTCTCGTTCGAGGCAGTGGGCGCCGACCTGGACCGCCATGCGGCCGGCGACTTCGCTCATGGGGGCGAGTAACGGCAGTGTTCCGGCGCGGTCGGTGACGGTTTCATAAGCGATGCAGGTGGCGCCGGACTTCATCAGCCCCAGGGTTTGGACCTTGTCGGCGGCGAGGTGCAGGTAAGTGAAAAGAATTTGGCCCTTTCGCAGCAAAGCGATCTCGGCGGGTTGCGGTTCTTTGACCTTCACGATCAGGTCGGCGGTGGCGAACACCTCGGCGGCAGAGTCCAGGACGGTCGCGCCAGCGTTTCGATACACGTCATCGCCGAACCCTATCCCGGCCCCGGCATCACGCTCGACCAACACCTGATGCCCGTGCTGGGCCAGTTCCCGCGCCCCCGCCGGGGTCAGCCCGACCCGGTACTCATGGGTCTTGATCTCCTTGGGAACGCCGATCTTCACGAGCATGCTCCTGAGCGGTAATCGTCCTGAGATCGTTCGGATGGTGACCGAAATCAAGACACACATGACGGCGGACCATTCGACTCCAGCCGCGATGGCGGCCAACATCAGACCGAGCGAGACCCGAGGAAGCCCATGACCGACATCGACACACTGAAATCGTCCATCAAAATCTGCATGTTCGACCAATACGGCACCGTGGTGGACATGCAGGGCGGTCTGCGTGAGGTTGCCGCCGAATTCCTGCGCGTCAAGGAATCGCCTGTCGATCCGAACGCCTTCGTCACCTGGTGGCGGCGCACTCACTTTGAGAACTCGATGATCGACGCCCTGCTCGGCCTTGCCCACACCTCGTATCGGGAGATCGGGCATCTGTCAGTGCGTCAGGTGATGGATCGAGCCGGGATCGCCCATACGGAGGAAGACGTCCGCTTCCTGGTCGCGGCGATCGAGCGCCTGCTCTGCTTTCCCGAAGTCCCCGACGCCCTGGCTCGGTTGCACGCCCGCCACAAGCTGGTGGTGCTATCGAACGGCGATCCGGACATGCTGGAGGCCGCGAAAGCGTATCACGGCATTCCGTTCGACGCGGTGATTTCGGTGGCCGAGGCGAACGCGTTCAAGCCGCACCACGCGACCTATGAAATGGCTGCGCGCAAGATGGGCGTGGCCACGGAGCAGGTGCTATTCGTGGCCAACCACGAATTCGACTGCGTTGGCGCGAAGGCGGCCGGAATGCGAACGGTGTTTATCGACCGCCGCCGCCGTCCGTTCGCCCGGTGGCCCCACCAACCTGATTTAATTGTGTCCAGCATGACCGAACTCGCCGACCTGTTGACCTGAGACACCCACGCCGAAACGAAGGATCAACCTATGAATACTGACCTGTTCGAAATTATCCGCACCACCCGCTCTATGCGCCGCCTGAAGCCGGACCCGGTGCCGCCAGCCCTGATCCGCCAGATACTGGAGGCCGGCACATCGGCGCCAAGCGGCGGCAACATGCAGAACTGGCGCTTCCTGGTCATCCGCGACCCGGCGATCAAGGCATCCGCGGCGCAATGGTATCGCCGGGCATGGCACGAAATCGTCGGACCGCGCTACCGTAACAGCGCGCCGGCGCCGGGATCGTCTCCGGAACGGTTCGAACGCATGCTGGCGGCGGCGGAGCATTTGGCCGATCATTTGCACGAAGCTCCGGTTTGGATCGTTCCGTGTTTGGAGGGCGGCACTCACACCAGGACCTCCGGCTCGTCGATCTATCCAGCCGTGCAGAATATGCTGCTGGCAGCCAGGGGTTTGGGATTGGGCGCGACGTTGACCACCCTGTATTTGCTGTTCGAGAAAGAAGCAGAGGCGGCTTTGGGCATACCGGACGGCGCCCATACCTATGCTATTATGCCCATCGGCTATCCGTTGGGAAAATTCGGGCCGGTTGGCCGCACCGCGCTGGAAGATGTTGTTTTCGCGGATCGATGGGGAGAGAAGTGGTCGGAGGCGTAACCGCGCCTCCGACCAGGCGCGTTATGACAGTTTGCGTTTGAACAGATCGAAAATATCTGTCCAGGTCTGTTCCGACGCGACCGTGTCATACACGGCGCGTTCGGCGAAGCAGAAGCCGTGATGCGTGCCCTCGAAGATTTTCACTGTGGCTTTCACGTCTGTCTTCGCAAGGCTGGCCTTCAGTTCCGGGATCACATGTGCCGGCACAGACTGGTCGTGTTCGGCGAACGCGTAGTAGAGTTCGCCCTTGATCTGTGGCAGCAGCAGATGCGACGAGTCCGGTTTATCCGTAACAATATTCACGCCGTACAACGAAGCAGCCGCCACCATCCTGGGAAATTTCGCCGAGACGGTGGTGATGTAGCATCCGCTCATGCAATGGCCAACGCAGCCGATCGGTCCCGACTTTACTTTGTCGTTCGCGTCGAACCAGCCGATCATCGCGGCGGTGTCGTCGGTCACCAGCGCATTGGTGATGCTGTTCATCGACGCCCGGATGACGCCCGACATGGCATCGTCGCGGCGAGGGATATCGAAGCGAACAGTACCCAGGCGGTAGTACATGTCGGGGAGCAGGCAGAAGTAGCCCTGCTTGGCGATGCGGCGCGCCATGTTGCGCAGTTCCTCGCGTGTCCCCGGCGCATCCATGTAGAAGATCACCGGCGGAAACGGCCCCGGCCCGTCGGGACACGCCGCGAAGGCAGGCATACGCCCGTGTTTTGTCGTGACCACTACCTCTTGTTCGTACATCGCCGTTTAATCCCCTATCGTTCAAATTAAACGCGCCACAGTCGGGCCACCGGGGGCAATTTGCAAGCTGACCGGGAAGGGTGATAATTCGAGCAGTACGAGAACAAACATTGCATTGGGAAGTCCTATGAAAAGCGCTGCCGTCATCGACAAGGCTCTGGCCACCGCCATGAATGGCGAGACAATCGCCGGTCTGGTCGCCGCCGCCGCCGATGAGCATGGCGTTATCTACTGTTCCGCATTCGGACGCCGGAACGTGAGCCAGCCCGCGCGCATGACGCAGGATTCGGTGTTCCGCATTGCCTCGATGACCAAGGCGATCACCGCGACGGCGGCAATGCAGTTGGTGGAGCAAGGCAAGCTGTCGCTCGATCAGCCCGCCCGGGAAATCCTGCCCTTCCTCGCCGACACCAAGGTTCTGCTCGGTTTCGACACAAACGATATGCCGCTGATGCGCGCGCCGCGGACGGAGATCACGTTGCGGAATCTGCTGACTCACACCGCCGGTTTCGTTTACGATACGTGGAACGAGGAGATGAATCGGTACGCGAAAATCGTCAATCTCCCCGCTGCTCGCACAGGAAAGCTGGAAGCTCTGACCGCTCCGCTGAACTTCGATCCCGGCGAGCGTTGGGAATACGGCATCAATATCGATATCGCCGGCCGGATGGTGGAGGTGGCCAGCGGGTTGGACCTGGAAACCTACATGCAACGCCATATCTGCAGCCCACTCGGTATGGTCGATACGACCTACATAGAGCGTCCGGAGTGGGAAGGCCGAATGACGACGGTGCACGCCCGCCAGGACGACGGCACGTTGAAACCAATCGATCTGCCGCCCGGGCCCGGTGCGGATCGCGAGTTTTTCGCCGGTGGCGGCGGCTTGTTCTCCACCGCATCGGATTATCTGCGGTTTTTGCGAATGTTGATGAACGGCGGTGAACTGGACGGGGTGCGGGTTCTGAAGGCCGAGACCGTTGCATTAATGTTCCAGAATCATATGGGCGAACTGGACGTGCAGCCGCTGCCAACGATGATTCCCCGGTTGTCGAACCCCGTCGATCTGTTCCCGGGGATGTCAAAGAAATGGGGCCTGAGCTTCCTGATCAACACCGAAGCCGGACATGCCGGGCGCAGCGCCGGTAGTCTGGCCTGGGCTGGATTGAACAATACTTACTATTGGCTTGATCCGGTGAAGAAGATCGCCGGTGTGTTCATGACTCAGACGTTGCCGTTCGCGGATTATACCGTGCTGGAAGCGTTGGATTCGTTTGAGAGAGCCGTTTACCAGTCGGTGGGATAACATAGAGCCGTCTCAGGTTTATCGACCTGAGACGGCTCCCTACAATGTCAGCGGAACGGGATCGCGTACATCAATCCGCCATTGGTCCAAAGTCCGTTCAGCCCGCGTTGCAGTTTCAGGAGACTTTCCTGGCCGACGTTGCGCTCGAAGCTTTCGCCGTAGTTGCCGACCGCGCGGATCACGTTGGCTGACCATTTCGGGTCCAGTCCCAAAGATTTGCCCATGTCGTCTCCCACGCCGAGCAAACGCTTTTGCGCGGCGGTGCCGGATTGCGACAGATCATCGACTTTGGCCCGGGTGATGCCCAGTTCCTCGGCCTCGACCATGACCGAACCGGTCCAACGCACGATTTTCGCCCAGGTCTCGTCACCGTGCCGCACGAATGGCCCGAGCGGCTCTTTGCTGATGCGTTCGGGCAGAACGACGAAGCCATCCGGCTTGCCGGATACGACGCCAATGGCAACCGCCAGCGCGGAACTGTCCTGGCTCAGCGCGTCGCACCGGCCGCTGAAGAACGCCTGATACAGCGTCTCCTGATTTTCCATGATCACCGGCTGGAACTTCATGCCTCTGGCGGCGAACCATTCCGTTGCGTTTTGCTCGTGCGTGGTGCCTTGCGCCATGCAGATCGTGGCGCCGTTCAGGTCTGCCACGGATTTGACTCCGGCTTCCTTGCGGACGGCGAACCCCTGACCGTCATAGAAGTTCACCGGCAAAGCGGTCAGGCCGATACTGGTGTCGCGTTGATAAGTTTCGGTCGAGTTGCGCAGCAGCACGTCGATCTCGCCGCTTTGCAGCGCGGTGAACCGCATGGCCGCCGTCAGCGGCGAGAACCGCACCTTCGCCGGATCGCCCAGTACCGCCGCCGCAACCGCCCGGCAGTAATCCGCGTCCAGGCCGCGCCATACACCCTGGCTGTCCGGCGCCGAGAACCCAGCCAGCGCCGTGTTCACCCCACAAACGAGGATTCCGCGCGACCGCACATCGTCCAGCGTTGCCGCCTGCGCTTTTGGCTGGAAGGCCACAGCAGCGATGGTCGCGCAGGCGGCCAGGAGCAGTTTCTTCATCGTGTTGTGCCTTTTCATGCGGTTATTCCAGTCAACGCGTCGTCGATCGCGGCACCGAGCCGGGTTACAATTATATCGATTTCATCATCACTGACGATGTAGGGCGGCGCAAGCAGTATGTGATCGCCACGCACGCCATCGATCGTGCCACCGGACGGATAGCAGCCGAGGCCCCGGTCGAACGCCGCCTGCTTGACCCGTGCATGCAGCTTCAGTGCCGGGTCAAACGGTTGTTTGGAGGCGCGGTCAGCGACGAGTTCCATGCCTCGGAACAAGCCGCGGCCCCGAATGTCGCCGATGTGGGGATGGTTGCCGAAGCGTTCGGTCAGGCGTTGGTCCAGCAGGTCGCCCTGCTGCCGGACACGGGCCAGCAATCCGTCGTCCCGGATCACCTGCTGCACCGCCAAGGCCGCAGCGCAGGCTACGGGATGGGCGAGGTAGGTGTGCCCGTGTTGGAACGCCCCCGAACCGTCTCGTAAGGCGTCAACGATGCGGGCGGATGCCAATAGGGCGCCGATCGGTTGGTAGCCGCCGCCCAGACCTTTGGCGATCGCCTGGAGATCGGGAGAGATACCTTCCTGCTCCCACGCGTGCAGCGTGCCGGTGCGGCCCATACCGCACATGACCTCGTCGAGGATCAGCAATGCGCCGTGACGGTCGCAGATGTCCCGGACGGCACGGAAATAGCCGGCCGGAGGGGGCACGCAGCCGGCCGTCGCGCCGACCACAGGTTCCGCGACGAACGCGGCGACGGTATCGGGACCCAGGCGCTGGAATTCCGCTTCCAGTTCGGCGGCCAGGCGGGCGGTGAAATCTGCTTCCGTTTCGTCGGTGCGTTGCTCGCGATAGGCAAAGGCGGGGGACACATGGCTGAACGCGTTGGACAGCAGCGGGGCATACGGCGCACGGCGATATTCGTTCCCGCCCAGTGCCAGGGCACCGAGCGTGTTGCCGTGGTAGCTTTGGCGGCGGGCGATGAAGTGTGTGCGACTGGGTTGGCCCGTTTCGACGAAGTATTGTCTCGCCATTTTCAGCGAGGCTTCGATGGCTTCGGAGCCGCCGGAAACGAAGTAGGCGTAAGCCAGGCCGCCGGGCTCGTGTCCGACCAGCATTTCGGCCAATTCTTCCGCTGGGGTGGAGGAGAAGAAGCTGGTGTGGGCGTAGGCCAGGGTGCCGACCTGGCGCTGGATCGCCTCGACAACGCGCTTGTGCTGGTGGCCGAGGCAACTGACCGCCGCGCCGCCGGATGCGTCGAGGACCTCGCGCCCGTCGGCGGCGGTGAGCCAGACGCCGTGACCGGCGATCGCGATGGGCGGCGGGGCGCCGCGGAGGGTGCGATGGATGACGCGGCTTCTTGTCATGTTTTTGGTCCGGTTACGTATTGGGATTGCGCGGCCAGCCGAACCTCGGTTTCGCACAGGCGGGTGAGGGCGGATTGGCCGCCAAGAGTGAAGGTGGCGCCGGCGAGGGCCACCGAGTTTCGTGGAAAAATCACGTCTCAGAGAGAGAACTTCGTCTCGGTGTCTTCTGGATAGACAAGCCGGGGACGCGGATTGAACGTCACGCCTGCATACAGATCGGAGAGCGGCAGGCGGACGTCGAACAGCGGCAAATCGAGGATCGAGTTTATCCCGACCATTTTGTCGCCAGTCCAACGACCGTCTGGCGCACGACGAAAAACACGAACGAAGGGATGGTCCGTGTCCGCGAGCACAATGTATTCTAACGTTGGGACTGTCTTGTAGTCTTCCAGCTTCTCGGTGAGATCGATGGCTCGAGTGGTCGGCGACAAAACCTCCAGGACAAGTGTTGGTGCTGATGCCTCCATCGACGTGTCGTCAGGCGTGCGGCAATCGATGCCCATATCCGACTGCCGGCGGTTCCCCGCCGGAATAGCGATGTAGATTTCAGCGGTAAACGGCTGGCAGCGTTGGCCGTCAAGGTGGTTGCCAAAGCGACGGCTGGCGTTGCGTACGATGCGATCATGCCTTCTGGTCGCGCCAGCCATCATTACTGGTTCACCATCGACGAGTTCATATCGACCCTCGGCCCGGGTCGCCAGCCACCGGTAAAACTGTTTGGCGTTCAACTTACGATAGGCTGCCTCGCTCATTTTGAGCCTCCTGTCAGGTATTGTAGTCGATCCTGCGGCAAACAGCCAACCGTCGTGAGCCCGGTTTGTGCTTTCCCCGGGGGAACTCGTGGATGGGCTAAAGCCCTGCCACGGTTCGGGAAAGTGGACAATTTAGTGGCCACTGCTCCGTAACGTCGTACCTATTGTCGGATGGGGCATCCGCTACCCATGGCCAAGGAGAAGATCGGCGTAGATCCCCTCAATGGCCGACACCTCCTCATCGGTCAGAGCTTCAAATTCCCTCTCGCGAGCACGCTTCGAAAAGCGGCCCCCGTTCTGCCGAAGAAATCCAAGCATGAGATCGAATTTGTGGTCTGGCATCTCCAGCACGCTCTGCGCGCGCCTCTTGGCCAGATCGTAGCGACCCAGATAATCGATCTCGCGCGGCAGAATGTTCCGGACTGTCTCCAACACGCTCGCGGCCAGGAACTCCGACTGAGCGGTACCATCGAAAAACCGGAACAGATCGCTTGTATCGTTCAGAACGCGCACGTTGAGTTCCGGCGTCGTCTCCCATTGCGTTAGTCCAAGGCGTGGGCGCGAGGTGTGCTCAAGGGTCCTACGATAAGCCTCGATCCGCTCAAGAAACACTGCCGAGACGGGGAAGTTGATACCGGCCGGGTTGAAGCCGCGCCGCGACAGGACGTGATGAATCAGCCATCGGTGGACGCGCCCATTACCATCCTCAAATGGGTGGATAAAGACGAAGCCGAATGCCAGACACGCAGCCGCCACGATCGGGTCCAGTCCGCCGGCCTCGCTTCGCTCAGCGAAGTCAAGCAAACCGCGAATCAGCCCGGCGAGATCGTCCGGCCTGGCACTGATGTGGTCGGGCAACGGCGCATTTGTGTCCCGGTCGCGCCCGCCCACGAAGCCGCCTTGAACGCGCCAGCCGAGCCGAATGAAGCGCGTGTCCGGACCGATCACGAGGCGCTGGAGGCGAAGGAGTTCATCCTCACTGAGTTCGGTTTGGCCTGCCTGACCGAGCGCCTGACCCCAGCGTTGAATGCGATCCTGCGGTGGACGCTCGCCTTCGATGACATAGGACGCCTTGCTATCCTGCAACAACAGAAAAGCGGCGGCGCGCGCCAGCAAATCAGGTGCAGTGCGCCGGACGACCGCTCTGGCTTCCTCGGCCAGATCGCTGGCGAGCATGGCGCCCAGTTCCGGCGACAGACGCACCAAAGGGCAAAAGGCCGGCGTTCCCGGCAGGTTATTTCGAACCCGCTGGCGGGACACTATTTGGCCGGTGATCGCAAACTGTCGTTCGGGGTCGATGATGTTTGCAGTGGAGGCCTTCGGCGCGGGCGGCAAGTCCAGTTGCTGGTTCGTCAGCCATTCATACAGGAACCAGGCGCGGCGAGCATGTTGTCCCGTAGGCTGATGCCGGACCCACTCGGTGATCGCTCGTCCACCCTCGGGCCGACGGAACAGTGCGGCGAGAAGCCCCAGATCCACCGCCTCGTGACGGAGTGCGAACGCGAGATGTGCCACCAGCGTCTCCGCCGGTTGATACCGAGGCGTCATGATCGTCCAACGGCCGGCGGTTCGCAGCGTGTGACGCTCGCTGGTCGCGAACAGCACATCCGGGGCGGGAACTTCCAATTCATACGCCGCGGCCAGGGCGGCATACCCAAGCGGGCGAGCACCGTACGGCAGGTGCTGTTCCATGACGGACGTGATATGCACAGGGATGTGGAACGGCTCCCCTGATGCTTTAGGAGTTTCCGGAATTTCGTTCACTGCGACTGAAAATCTTTCACATTTGGACCACGAGTCGGGCTAACGATAACGCACTTGGCGCTGAAAATCTATTACTGTTACTGAATTTCGATTACTTTCGCCGCCCAAAACTGAAAATCATGCTCTCAGGGGATCCCGAACCTCCATCAGCCCGAATCCAATTGACAACCCGCCCCCCGGCCCCTACCCCCCCGCCTCCTTTACGCACCCTCCTTACGAACCGAGAAATTCGCAAATATGTCCCGCCGCAAGCCTCGTGGCCGCCCGCTCGATGGGTGGCTCATCATCGACAAGCCGGCCGGAATGACCAGCACGGACGTCGTCAACCGCGTCAAACGCATCTTCGATGCGCAGAAAGCCGGCCACGGCGGCACGCTGGACCCGTTGGCCACCGGCCTGCTGCCCATCGCGTTCGGCGCCGCCACCAAAACCGTGCCCTACGTCATGGACGGCACCAAGCTGTACCACTTCACCCTGAAGTTCGGTGAGGCCAAGGACACCGACGACGCCGACGGCGAAACCATAGAAACCAGCGACGTTCGCCCCGACGACGCCACGATCCAGGCCAACCTGCCGGCCTTTCGTGGCGCCATCATGCAGATCCCGCCGATTTTCTCCGCCATCAAGGTCGCGGGCGAACGTGCCTACGACATGGCGCGTGAAGGTCGCCCTCCCGTCCTCGAACCTCGCCCCGCCCGGATTGACAGCTTCGAGATGATCGAGCGCGTCGATGCCGACACGGCGATCTTTGAGGTCGCGTCCGGCAAGGGCGTCTATATGCGCAGCCTCGCCCGCGATTTAGCCCGCGCCTGTGGGTCGGTCGGTCACATCGCCGCCCTGCGCCGGTTGCGGGTCGGCCCGTTCCTGATGCACCACGCGATTGCACTGGACAAATTGCGCGAACCAGAGGATGAAGCGCCCGCTTCCCCGGACCTTTTGCTTCCGGTCGCGACCGCGCTGGCCGACATCCCGGCGCTGGCCTTGACCGAACAAGAGGCCGCCGACCTGAGACAAGGTCAGGCGATCAGCCTGATTGCGTTGATGGGTCGGATTCCCGCGAACGCCGATCCGAATGGTGGATTGGCCAGAGCGATGGCGGGGGGCCGCGTGATCGGGCTGTGCCGTCTTGAAGACGGCATGCTGAAGCCCGAACGAGTTCTCTGAACTCAGGATCGCGTCCTTTTCCCTCATACACAGGAGCAATCCGATGTCGCAGTCGCCCGAGGTCCGTACGGCCCTCATTAGTGAATACAAGACCAACGAAGCCGACACCGGCAGCCCCGAGGTTCAGGTCGCCCTGATCTCCGAGCGGATCGGGACATTGACGGAACATCTAAAGATCCACGCGAAGGATTTCCACTCGCGCCGCGGTCTGCTGATGCTGGTGGGACGGCGTCGCCGCCTGCTGGACTATCTGAAGCGCAAGGACTCGACCCGTTACCAGACGCTGATCGGCCGCCTCGGCCTGCGCCGGTAATCGGCCTTCACGGCCCTTTTTCCAACCTTCGTGGCTCGGTTTGTCCGCGTCACCTGTTCCGGCAGTCCGCCGCGATGGGTGGTCCGGACGAGCCGGGCCATGACGGCGAAAAGAGCCGTGGAAACCCAGATCACAGATAAAGCTAGGCACAAGTCGGAAATATCCCTATTTCCCGCTCGCGACTCGTAAGCAAGACCACCTGAACGGGGGCAGGCCTTCCCCTGGCAACACTGCGACACGCGGTGGACAGATAGATCGCCGCTCCGGCACGCCCCAAAGGCGCGGGACCAGTAGACGGCGTTTCCGGCCACATGGCCGCGGCTGCGACCCTTCCAACGGCACGCAGCACGCGCTCCGTGTTACCCGAGACGCCGCCGCCCGCCCAAAACTCGGGACTCACGGAAACGCTGTCTGGTTGTCTGCCGATGCCGCGCATCCGAAGGACGACGAATGTTCAATTATTTCCGCAAGGAACTCGAATGGGGCGGGCGCAAGCTGGTCCTCGAGACGGGCAAGATCGCCCGTCAGGCCGATGGCGCCGTCATGATCTCCTACGGTGAGACCATCATCCTCTGCACCGCTGTCGGCGTGAAGTCGGCGAAGCCCGGCCAGGATTTCTTCCCGCTGACGGTCAACTACCAGGAAAAGGCGTTCGCCGCCGGCAAGATCCCCGGTGGCTTCTTCAAGCGTGAAGGCCGTCCGTCCGAAGCCGAGGTGCTGAAAAGCCGCCTGATCGACCGCCCGATCCGTCCGCTGTTCCCGGAAGGCTTCCGCAACGAAGTCCAGATCGTCGCGACGGTCCTGAGCTTCGACAACGAGAACGATCCGGACATCGTTGCTCTGGTTGGTTGCTCCGCCGCGCTCACCCTGTCGGGCATCCCGTTCTTCGGCCCGGTCGGCGCCGCCCGCGTTGGTTACGAGAATGGTGAATACATTCTCAACCCGACCCAGGAGCAGATGAAGACCAGCGAACTCGAACTGGTTCTCGCCGGCACCGCCGAGGGCGTGCTGATGGTTGAATCCGAAGCCAAAGAGCTTTCGGAAGAGATCATGCTGGGCGCCGTGGCGTTCGGCCATGCCGCCTTCCAGCCGGTGATCAATGCGATCATCGAACTGGCCGAACACGCTGCCAAGGAGCCTTGGAAGCTGACTGAAAAGTCCGCCGACGAACTCGCCCTGGAAGCCCGCGTTGACGCGCTGGGCCGTGAGGGCATCGCCGCCGGCTACCAGGAAAAGGTCAAGCAGGTCCGTTACGAGAAGGTTGGCGCCGCCAAGAAGGCCGCCTCCGCCGCACTCGCAGCCGAGGGCCTGGACGTCGAAAAAGCCAAGGGCATGTTCAAGCACCTGGAAGCCGACATCGTCCGCAACACCATCCTCGACACCGGCATCCGCATCGACGGCCGCGACACCAAGACGGTGCGTCCGATCATCGGCGAGGTCGGCATCCTGCCGCGCGCGCATGGCTCCGCTTTGTTCACCCGCGGCGAGACGCAGGCTTTGTGCGTCGCGACCTTGGGCACCGGCCAGGACGAACAGGTGGTTGACGCTCTGCTGGGCGAATACCGCGAGAATTTCATGCTGCATTACAACTTCCCTCCGTATTCGGTCGGTGAAGCTGGCCGCATGGGTTCCCCGGGCCGCCGCGAAGTCGGTCACGGCAAGCTGGCGTGGCGCGCCATCCACCCGCTGCTGCCGGCCAAGGACAAGTTCCCGTACACCATGCGCGTGGTGTCCGAGATCACCGAGTCCAATGGTTCGTCCTCGATGGCAACCGTCTGCGGCACCTCGCTTGCGCTGATGGATGCCGGCGTGCCGTTGCTGCGTCCGGTGGCGGGTATCGCCATGGGCCTGATCAAGGAAGATCGCGGTTTCGCCGTGCTGTCCGACATCCTGGGCGACGAGGATCACCTCGGCGACATGGATTTCAAGGTGGCCGGCACCGAAGTGGGCATCACCAGCCTGCAGATGGACATCAAGATCACCTCGATCACGTTCGACATCATGAAGACCGCGCTGGAGCAGGCCAAGGACGGCCGTATCCACATCCTGGGTGAGATGGCGAAGGCGCTGACCGGTGCCCGTGGCGACGTCGCGACGACGGCTCCACGCATCACCATCATCAGCGTGCCGAAGGAGAAGATCCGCGAGATCATCGGCACCGGTGGCAAGGTGATCCGCGAGATCGTCGAGCAGACCAAGTGCAAGATCGATATCGACGACGACGGCACGATCAAGATCGCCGCCACCGATACCGAACAGGCCCAGAAGGCGATCGACTGGATCAGGGGCATCGTGGCGGAGCCGGAGATCGGCGTGATCTACAACGGCAAGGTCGTGAAAACCGCTGATTTCGGCGCGTTCGTGAACTTCCTCGGTTCCAAGGACGGGCTGGTTCATATCAGCGAGCTGCAACAGGGCCGCGTCAACAAGACCACCGATGTTGTCAACCAGGGCGACGCGGTGAAGGTCAAGGTCATCGGCTTTGACGACCGCGGCAAGGTGAAGTTGTCGATGCGCTGCGTCGACCAGGCGACCGGCGCCGATATCACCGAAACCGTCGGCGCCAAGCCGGCGCGCGGTGGTGAAGGCGGCGAGCGTAGCGGCGGCGAGCGGCCGGCCCGCCGTGAGCGGTTCGAGCGTGCGGCCGGCGAAGGCGAACAGCCCGGCGGCTTCCGCGACTAAGACGGCATCGATTTGGCAAGAGTGCGTTTAATGTCCGGGGTTACGGTCACCCCGGACGATCGCACTCCAAATTGATAGAAACACTTGCATCCTGCGGCGGGCGCTTTATCGGTTATCCGGTGAAACGCCCGCGATAGCGGCGCAATGATCTCGGGCCCGACGGGTTCGGCAGGCTTTCCAGAGGATTGGCCTTTCAAGGGGCATTCGGCCATGCGAGCGATTAATGCGATACGGATGGGCGGGGTTGATGTCCTCCCGCTGGTAGAAGGCGGCAAGGGTGTCGCCATTTCGAACGGTCTCTCGGCCGGCCATTGGGCCCTGGCTGGCGGCGTCGGCACGTTCAGTGCGGTCAACGCGGACAGTTTTGACTCCGAAGGTCGGGTCATTCCGCAAATCTATCACGGCCGCACGCGGCGTGAGCGGCATGAGGAACTGATCCGGTACGCCGTCGATGGCGCACTGACCCAGGCCCGCCGGGCGTGGGACGTGACCGGCGGCAAGGGGCGCATCCACGCCAATATCCTGTGGGAAATGGGCGGCGCCGAACGCATCATCACGGAAGTGCTGGAGCAGGCCAAGGGAATCATCAACGGCATCACCTGCGGCGCCGGCATGCCCTATCGTCTGTCCGACATCGCCGCTCGGTTTAACGTGCATTATTACCCGATTATCTCCTCCGCCCGCGCGTTCAGCGCGCTGTGGAAGCGGGCATATTCGAAGACCTCCGAGTTACTCGGTGGCGTGGTTTACGAAGATCCCTGGCTGGCCGGCGGCCATAACGGCCTGTCGAACAGCGAGGACCCGAACCGTCCGGAAGACCCGTATCCCCGCGTGATGGCGCTGCGCAAAGTCATGCGCGATTTCGGTCTGCACGAGACCCCGATCATCATGGCCGGCGGCGTATGGTGCCTGGAGGAATGGGAGAACTGGATCGACAATCCCGAACTCGGGCCGATCGCGTTCCAGTTCGGCACACGGCCGTTGCTGACCCGGGAAAGCCCGATCGGCGACGCCTGGAAGCAGAAGCTGCTGACGTTGAAAGAGGGCGACGTGTTCCTCAATCGCTTCAGCCCGACCGGATTCTACTCCAGCGCGGTGAACAACGGCTTCATCGGCGAGTTGCGGGACCGCAGCGACCGGCAGGTTGCCTATACAACCGAAGCCATCGGCGAGCATGTCGCGGAATACGGCGTCGGCCCGCGCAAGCGGATCGTCTTCCTGACGAACGCCGACCGTGACCGCGTCGTGCTGTGGGAACGCCAGGGCTTTGTCGAGGCGCTGCGCACCCCGGACTCCACGCTGATTTTCGTGACGCCGGACAAGGCGCGGGAAATTCTGCAGGATCAGACCGACTGTATGGGCTGCCTGAGCACATGCCGCTTCTCCAACTGGTCGCAGTTGGAGCCGGAATACAACACCGGCAAGCGCGCCGATCCGCGCAGTTTCTGCATCCAGAAAACACTGCAGGATGTCGCGCATCAGAGCCATTCGTTCGAGGCGATGGACAACAATCTGATGTTCAGCGGCCATAATGCCTACCGCTTCGGAAAGGACCCGTTCTATTCGAACGGCTTTATCCCGACGGTGAAAGAACTGATGGAGCGGCTACAGACCGGTCGATAGACTGTGTCTGCGCACCGTTCGCTTCGGCGGACGGTGCCCTCGCCCCGTCTCCTGTTATCGCCGCCTTCCGAACAATCGCGACAGCACCCCCCTTCTGCGTCCGTGGTGCGTCAGAAATCCATCAATCCGGTCGGTGATCAGTCGTCCCTGCCCCATGCTGTCGTGCAAAGCCTCATGGGCCCGCGCCATGAGAGCGCTACGGTGACCGGTGTGATCGATCAGGCTCTCCAGATGGTGGCTCAGACCGAACAGCGACTGCTTGAAGCCCTGGATGCCCGGTAGCGGGCTGGCAGGTTGAATGTCGGGGGCGATCGGAGCCGCGGGCAGATCGTCGCGCGGGGTAGTCCGCCATTTCAACTCCGCCATCGGGTCGTTCGCCTGTTTTGCCCTCTTGCCGAGCGGTTTGACGCCTTGCCACTGTCCGGCAGCCATCTTCAGCAGGCTGGTATGGTCATAGACGGCGTGCGCGACGCCCGGATCGAGTAGCGGCGACACGAAGATCGCCGGGACCCGGAAGCCCAGACGGTCAAACGCATAGTGCTGCGTGTGCTCGTCTGGCGGAACGGTGGCGGGCGGAACGACATGGTCGAAAAACCCGCCATGCTCATCGTACAACACGATCAGCAAAGTCCGCGCGAACGACTCCGGATTGGCTTGCAAGGGATTATACACTGCGGCGATCAAGGCATCGCCTCGCATGACGTCGTGCGGGGGGTGCTGATCGTTCTGATGCGGACCGAAGTAAGTGGGCTCGATAAAGCTATAGGCTGGCAACGTCCCGGCCTTTAGGTCGGCCTCCCAGTGCCTGAACGCCCGGTAATTGCCCAGATGGCGCCACTGATGGGTCAGAACCAAAGACTGCGGGACGTCCCCGAAATAGATCCGCCACTCCACCCCGGCATCGGTGAGTTCGTCATACAGTGTGCGCTCGTTGTAGATATGCAGGTTCGGATTAAACAGACTGCCCGGTTCGGCGACGTGCCCCAGCGAGGTCCCGGTATGCGCGAACAGCCGGTTCATCCAGGTCGGTCCCGGCATTGAGGCAAACCAGCGGTCGAACACCACGCCCTGTTCAGCGAGGGCATGCAGCGCGGGCAGGAAGCCACGCGGATACCAGGCCATGATCTCCTGGCGTTCCTCCGGCGTGCTGTTCGGATGGGTGCGGACATAGTCGCTGACAAACCCCTGGTTGGTGCCACCATCGAGTTGCGCAATGGAATTGGCCAGGTAGTGCAACGGGTCGCGCAGGATCGTGCGGGTCCGGGTCTCGGTTTGGAAAACATCGCCGCCGTCGATTCGATCGGGGTTGGATAACGGGTGCGCCGGGTCCACGCCGTCGATGTCGCGGCCGGCCGAACCCATCCAACCGAGCATGCGGTCAAAGCCGTTATTTTCCATCATCAGGACGACGATATGGTCGATGGACATGGCTCGCTCCGTGATAATCAGCCTGAACGCCCCAACCACCCGCCCGGGTTCGTCACGTGGCGGAAACACTGCCCGGGCAACCCTGATCTCACCAGCATGCAAGGCTGTGATCGCATATAATGTGGAAGATTTAGATAACACTCTCTATATGTGGTGAGCCCGATGGCGGGCGAGGGATGTTTGATGGACGGATTCGCGGCACATTTCACCCGGCAACTTCCCGTGCCAGGCGTGCATTTCGGCGATACGGCGCTTCCCGCCCGGTTGCTCGACCCCGGCATGGGCGTGGCTGTCGCGCGCCGCACGGTCTTCCGGCCGGACGATACCGAGTGCTTCGGGCGCGTCGCCGATCGAGTCTCCACCGGCAATATGGCGCTGCTCGGCCGCCAACTGACTAACGCCGAACATCAGGAGCAAGGTCGGCTGCGCAACGCCATCGCGACCGGCGCGCTGTTGACCTCCGGCCGGCATTTGCAGCACGGCGACGCCAGTCAACCCGAACGGAATATGGAGGTGTTCACCAACTGTGCCACCGCCATCGCCTCGTTCGCAAAATTCTATCTGCTGCTGAACGGTGCGGGAGTCGGACGCAGTTACGACGATGCGCTGACCGCGATCGATTGGGCACATGCCCCGCGGTTGTTGCTGCATCTTTCGCCGTCCCATCCGGACTACCCGCACAGCCAGGAAGCGTTGTCCCAACTCGGCGCCGATCTCGGGCTGTTACCCTGGGGCGCCAGGACCGACGAAGCCGGCGTGGTCGAGGCATTCCTGGCCGAACATCTTGTCCGCGACCTGAGCACACTCCCGGCCGGGACGATCATTCACCGCATCGCCGACAGCCGCGAGGGCTGGGCCAAATCGGTCGAAACGCTGGAGGCGATGACCTTCCGCCGTCAGAGCGATGCGACGCTGCTGCTGGACCTGTCTGACATCCGCTGCTCCGGCTCTCCGATCCACGGCATGCAGGGGCGCCCGGCCTCCGGTCCCGTGTCGCTGATGCGGGCGTTCCTGAACATCCGCCGCCATGTCATCGACACCGCCGCGTCGCTGGAACCTTGGGAACAGGCGCTGCTGATCGATCACCACCTCTCGGTCGAGGTCCAGGTCGGGGGCGCCCGCCGCGCTGCCCGGATGGCCACCAAATCCTGGCGCGATCCCGGCATCCTGCGCTTTATCCGCTGCAAGTCGGAGGGCGGTCTGTGGACTGCCAATCACTCGGTGATGGTGGACGCCGACTTCTGGCAGCGCGTCCGTTCCGATGACGCCGATCCGCTGACCACCCACGCTCAGGCGGTCTTCGCGGAGGCCACCCGCTGTGCCTGGATCAACGGCGAACCCGGGTTCATCAACGGCGACGCATTGGAGGACCATCGCACCGGTTCCGCCCGGGACAAACCCGTGCATGAGGACGGCCGCGACTTTCGCAGCTCCCGTTATCAGGTGGACGAAGCCGCCGGGCTGCTGGCCGAGGTATCGCGCCGGGCGACGTCCTCCCGCTTTCCCGTCACCACCAACCCGTGCGGTGAGATCGCATTGCACGTCACCGGCGGTTACTGTGTGATCGCCGATTTTGCACCGCTGCTGGCGTGTCCGGTGCCGTTGGACCAGGTCGCTCCCGGTCGGGCTCTCTCCGACGTGGCGGCGCTATGGGATGCTCGGGTCGAGGATTCCGTTCGGCTGGGCGTGCGCTTCCTCATGCGCGCGAACGGTATGGACGCGCTGTATGCACAGGAGGTCGCCCGCACCAACCGCATGGGCATCGGCCCGACCGGGTTGCACGAATGGGCGTGGCTGCGCTTCGGATTAGATTTCAACGATCTGCTGGATGATGAAAAGTCCGCCCCATTCTGGGCAATGCTGGCGCGGTTGTCGGATGCCGCGAAGCAAGAGGGCGGTTCGTATGCGGATGAACTCGGACGGGCACGGCCTACGACAGTAACGACCGTAAAGCCGGCCGGGACGACCAGCAAGCTGTTTGGCCTGACCGAGGGCGCGCATCTGCCGGCTCGGCGACAATACCTGCGCTGGGTGCAGTTCAAGGGCGTACGGGACGACGCGACCGGCGAGTGGGCTATCGGGTCCGATCCGCTGCTCGCCGAGTATGCCGATCGTGGCTATCCGATGCGGACGTTGAAGACGTTTCCCGGGATGACGATAGTGGGGTTCCCAACCGTGCCGCTGCTGATGCGCCTGGGACTGGGAGAGCGTAGTGTGACCGCGGGGGAGGCCTCGCCAACGGATCAATATCGCTGGTTGCGGCTGCTGGAAGAGCATTGGATCGGCGCCGAACAGGGCAACCAGGTTAGCTACACACTGAAGATTTTCACCGACCGGCATGATCTGGAGTCGTTCCGGACGATCGTTAAGGAACAGCAACCGCTGGTGCGCTGCTGCGCCGTGCTACCGAGCCGGCCGGATCATGAGTTGGGGTATGAATACTTGCCGGAGGAAGAAGTTTCGGCAGCGTCCTTCGACGAAATCGTTGCGGGCATCGATGCGGGGACGACGGCTGAGGGGCTGGATCTGGTGCATTTGCAGTGTGCCGGCGGGGTTTGCCCGATTTAACGAGGCAGGTAGTCAACCTACCCGTCGTTCGACGGGTCCGCCTCATCGGCCGGCGGAACCCGCCCCACCTGGAGCGGCGCGGGTCCGGGTCGCGCCGAACGACGTGGCGGTATAACCCCGGGCGGCATCGGGATTCTCAAGGTTGAGTCGATAAGGGTGCTCTTGACGAGGCCCGGATATGGATCGAGATGACGCAGGTCGTCGGCTTCCGCGGGATTAGCCAAGGTCAAGCCCTTCAGTGCCATGGAGGTTGGACATATACGCCCTTGCTTCCTCTTGTGCCAGTTTTAGCCACATCGGCTTCGATGGCAGACCATCCGGAAAGTGCCTGGCCTCGGTTGCAGCCAAAAGTTTTGCCAGGTTCCGCCAGTTTTCCATGACCTAGTCGGCCGAGAACTTTCCCATGGGAACTGAGTGCCACTCGAAGCGCGCATCGATGAACAGATTTTCCAATGCCATCACGCAAGCGTTTGCGTCCCGACGGTGCTTTATCTGCGGGATATAGTCCTTCGCCGCGTCGATGATCTGGACAACACCAAGAAGGACGGCCCAAACGAAAGCGTAGTCCTTCCAGATACCCCACGCCCCGATGGTGCTGCTGGTCAGCACGACCTTGAACAGGCCGAGGCGGTTGACCCATCAAGCCTGTTCGTCACGATAACGCCGGACGTAGCAGGCAACAACCTTCACAAGAACCATTTGATTCCAATAGGTTTGCTGCTCGTCACTTTCGCCTCCCACCTCGCTCATGTCACCGATGCCCCTCCAAGGTACGGTTGTTCGGCAATGAATGTGGCGCTACTCGACGGCCTACAATGGATCGGGCACTATTTTTGGCGGTGGGTGTCGACATTCCGAGATCATGACGGAAATTGATTACCGAACAGTTAACGTCGCCCCATTTTCTTCCTGAGATCGCCGGTCCAACCAGTTCAGCAACGCCGCCTGGAACGGCAACAGGCTTTTGTAGTGCTGAATGTCAGGCGGCAATGCTCTTACGGCTTCGGCAAGCGCCGTCGCTCGATCGGGGCGGTCGATTGCCTGTTCCACCGGATACACATGCACGCGGATGCCGAACAGCACGGCTCCGCTGGCAGGCAATTTGCGTAACGTCTGACGCTCCACCCGCAGGAACACGCGGCTGCCAGCGTTGTGCGCCGCTATGTCCGATCCGCCGTCGATGCGCCACTTGCCGCCCAGCTGGAATAACGCCGGATCGTCGAGTAGCGACCAATTTTGCCTGGAAACAATATGGTCCGGCTTAAGGTGCCGCATAAACCGGTCCACGGGCCGCTCCAGCCGATCTTGGTAGAACGGTACGGGTCCGTGGACGGCGGAAAGTGGTTTGCCAATTTTATCCAGTAACCGCCAGCGGCTGGGGAAGCACAGCACGGCAGCCGAGAGAACCGGGCCGTCGTCGGTATTCTGGATGAGACACAGGTCCTCCTGCACCAAACAGGCTGCACGTTCGAGTGGATCGACCTCCCGGCAGGACCCCAGTTGTGCGCAATGGTAGTCTCCGGTCAGATGGTTGCGCAGTCCCGTCCCCTCGAGGCTGAACCAGTGCGGATGATGTTCGGTCAGGTTCGCGGCGATGAGGTCCAGCGCCTCTCGTCGGGCAGCCTCCGACCCGGGGGTGGCGGCGAAAACCTCCGCTCGGACGGTTGCCAGAAGGCGCCGCTTCTCCGCCATTTCCGGCAGGTAATGTTGATCGAATTCGAACCACTCCGCTTCCGGAATCGAAACCAGATCCATCGCCATCCGATAGGGCCCGCTTTCGAACGGCAGATGGATCACCTGTTCAGGAAGCGGACGCATCGGATCAGCCGGCGAGGAAGGACCGGATCGCCTCGATCTGGAGTGGATCGACCAACGGCGGGGCGTGCCCGGTGACCGGAACCTCGAACGCCGCGGCGCCGGAGGCCTCCATGCGGGCGAACGTCTCGGGCAGCAAGATATCGCTGGTGGCGCCCCGGATAGCCATACGCGGGATTTTTATCCGGTCCCAGAACGGCCACATGTCGACATCGACCGGGTCGTGTCCGCGCAACGGTTCGGCGATCTTCGGGTCGTAATGCATGGTGAAGCGGCCATCCGGCAGCTTTCTGGCCGAGTTCCTGGCGAGGTCCGTCCATTGCGCGTCCGAAAGCGGGGCGAACGGCGCGTGGATGAGCCTCAGGTGCCGCTCGATCGTTTCAATGTCGGGAAAGCGGGCCATCAACGGAGAGTCGCCCGAGGCCACCATGTAGTCGCGGATGCGCCGTAGGGCGTCGGCCGGGATGAACGGGCCGACATCGTTGAGCACCAGGCGGTTGATCGGCGCGCCGTCGGTCGCGGCGATCACCATGCCGCAGATGCCACCGAGCGAGGTGCCGACCCAGGCGACGTCGCGGCCGATCCAGGCCAAGAGGTGGGCGAGTGCGGTCACGTAGTGCTGCGCCTGATACAGCATCGGGTCCTCCAGCCAGTCGGAATGGCCGCGTCCGGGAAGATCGACACAGATCACCCGGTGATCACTGGCCAGAACAGCGGCGAGGGCGTCGAAGTCGCGCCCGTTGCGGGTCAAGCCGTGGACGCACAGGACCGGCGGCGCGTCGGGCGCGCCCCACTCGTCAAACGACAGGCGGCGGAATTTGCCGGCGAGCAGGTAGGGGATGGAGCGGGTTTTCGGCTGCATCAATTCGCTCCAATATCGTCAGTCGTGGGTGGCCGGGCCAAGCCCGGCCATGGCGTTTGTTTGACATCCGCGGCCTGCACAACAGCCTTTGAGGCCCAGTGCGAGGAGGCCTGTCAGCACAGTCCGCGGTCAGCCTCCGTGTTCCGCCGATTAAGGTGCCTGGAGCATGGGGGTGCCGTCTTTTCAGACTACCCCCTTCTCCCGCAGCGCCGCCAGCGCCGCCGCATCCAGGCCAAGTCGAGCGCCCAGCACGGCGTCGGTGTGCTCGCCGAGCAGCGGAGGGGGTAGGCGGTAATCGACTGGGGTTTCGGACAACTTCACCGGGTTGGCGATCACGCGAACGGTCTGGCCCGACGCGTGCTCCATCTCCAGCACCATGTTGCGCGCCACGACGTGTGGGTCGGAGAACACCTCGGACAGCTTGTTGATCGGACCGCAGCCGATCTTCAGGGCTTCGAGTTGCTCCACCCACCAGGTGGTTTTGTGCTGCATCATCACCGGCGTCAGCGTGTCGGTGACAAGCTGGCGGTTGCCGACACGGGCGGCGTTGGTAATGAAGCGCGGGTCCTCCAGCATGTGGGTCAGGCCGAACGCCTCACAGAACCGCTTGAACGTGGGGTCGTTGGCGACGGACAGCACGATGTGCCCGTCCTCTGTCGGGAACACCTGGTAGGGCGCGATGTTGGGGTGCTGATTGCCCAGGCGCGCCGGATTTTCACCCGTCGCCAGGTAGTTCATGCCCTGGTTGGCCAGCCACGCGACCGACGTGTCCAGCATGCCGATGTCGATCTGCTGCCCCTGCCCGGTCAGGTCCCTATGGCGCAACGCCGCCAGGATGCCGATGCAGCCGTACAGCCCGGCGAACAGATCGGCCACCGGCACGCCGACTTTCTGCGGCAGGCCATCGGGTTCGCCGGTCAGGCTCATGACCCCGCCCATCGCCTGGATCAGGCTGTCATAGCCCGGCCGCGGCGCGTACGGGCCGGTCTGGCCGAAGCCGGTGATCGAGCAATAGATCAACCTCGGAAACTTCGCATGCAGTTGCTCGTAGCCCAGACCGTATTTCGCCAGCGCGCCGACCTTAAAATTCTCGACGAAGATGTCGCTCTCAGCGATCAGCTTCAGCGCGATCTCCTGGCCTTCCTTCTGAGCGATATCCAGCGTGACCGACTGCTTGTTGCGGTTAACGCCCACAAAATAAGCGCTTTCCTGCGTGCCCGGCATCACCGGCGGGGCAAATCCGCGGGTGTCGTCGCCGGCACCCGGCCGCTCGATCTTCACCACGTCGGCCCCGAGGTCCGCCAGCATCTGGGCGCAGGTCGGCCCCGCCAGCACGCGGGTCAGGTCAAATACGCGAAGGCCCTTCAGCGGCCCGGTCGGTTCAGTCATAGCCATCTCCTCGGTGCCGGGTTGCTCTCGCCGGCCGTTACTCGATAATGGGTTATAGAACGCGGCCCGGTACAAGCAAACGATGGGCGCGGCCGGGAAGGATACGTCCATGCAACGAGAGCCTGCGGGCAGCATCGAGTCCGCGCTGTCCTGGCGCGCCGCGTTCCTGACGCTGGCGATCCTGTCCGTGTCGTTCGGCTCACCGCTGCTCGCTGTGGTGGGCCTGCGCGACATGCAGGCCGCGATGCACACGGATCGATCCGTGCTGTCGCTGGCGAGCGCGCTGGTCTGGATCGGCAACGGTGTCGGCGGCGTCCCGATGGGCTGGCTGGCGGATCGGATCGGCATCCGCAAAACGGTGGCGATGGGCACGCTGGCGATGGCGGCCGGACTGGCCTTGTCCAGCACCGGCAGCGTGTGGGCGCTGTATGTCGGGCACGGACTGCTGATCGGGTTTCTCGGCAACGGCGCGATTTACGCACCGCTGCTGATCTACACCAGCCGCTGGTTCGACCGCCGCCGCGGCACCGCCCTCGCGTTGATATCGTCGGGACAATATGTCGCCGGGATGATCTGGCCGTCGTTCCTCGAGATCGGGATCAAGCAGTTCGGCTGGCAGGCCGTCATGCTGGGCTACGGCGTCGCGGTGCTGGCGATCCTGCCGTTGCTGATGTTGTTGCGGCCGGCCCCCGAACCGCTGGTGCTCGCCCCCGGTCACGCCAGCCTGCGTCCCGGAGACCGGGTGCTCGGTTTTTCCCCCAACACCGCGATGGTTCTGATCTGCATTGCGAGCTTCTGCTGCTGCGTGCCGATGGCGATACCGGCATCGCATCTTGTGGCGTTCTGCGGCGATGTCGGGATTACACCGAGCCACGGGGCGGCAATGCTGTCGGTAATGGTGGGGTGTGCGTTTATTTCCCGGCAGTTCTGGGGCGCGTTCGCCGACCGGTTTGGCGGGCTGCGCACGGTGATGACCGGATCGGCGTTTCAGATGCTGGCGATCGCCTCATTCCTGCTGACCCGGGACGAGGTCGCGCTGTTCGGCGTGGCGGGCGCGTTCGGGCTGGGCTTCAGCGGGATCATTCCGTCCTACGCGGTGGCGATCCGCGACCTATTCCCCTCGAAGGAGGCGTCGTGGCGCATCCCGACCGTGCTGATGACGGCGATGTCGGGTATGGCGTTCGGAAGCTGGTGGGCCGGCAAGCTGTTCGACACATATGTTTCGTATCGGCCGGCTTTTGCGTCGGGTGTAATGTTCAATCTGGCCAATCTGGCGATGAGCGCGTTCCTGGTCAGCCGGTTGCCGCGGAGATTCGCTCAGCCGGCGGATTTAACGGCGTAAGCCCGTTCGTTTCCACCGCATCCGGAACGATCGTGCACGGCATTATCGGCGGTTTAATTGCCGTCGCATGGCCTCAGAACTGGCGTTTGCCATCACTTTAGAGACCATTGCGGACCAGGAACGCGTTGGCATCCGCCATCGCGGCAAGGTTCTCCTCAATCCATCGCTGCTGGAGCGCCTCGTTCACGACGCTTTCGAGGTCCGAACCAACCCGACGGGCCTGCGCTGTCAACCGCTCGTCGCATTACGACGGAACGTCCTGTTTTGCGCGAACACCCCCACACATCGCTCCCATTCGAGGTCAACAGACATCATTTGCCCCATGAGCACCCATCGGGATCAGGTCGTCCAAACCGATATCAAGGACCCCCGCAATCCGCTGCAAAAGTGACAGGCGTCCCTCACTCTTCCCGGTTTCGATATCGCTCAAAGCCGACGGGCTTGTCCCGGCCCGTTCCGCGAGCGAGCGCAGGGAAAGACCGCGATGTTGACGCCACACACGCATGGGATTTTCCCCATCAAGCAGACGACCGACAACGTCATCCGGCACCGACTCTTGGTCGCGTGTCCGTGTAAAAGCCGTGGCCGCCTCACGATCTTCCACCAGCTCGCGCAGGGCATCGAAACGGCTTACCAAAGTGGCAAGCCGATCCTCGACGGCTTTTGGCAGCGGACTTGGAAGATAATCGCCCCGCAGCCACGTCATGGTATGGGCAAACTCGGCCTGAATGGCGGTAATTTCCCCTTCGATGCTGTTCACCATCGATAGGCGCCTCCTCGCGCCGCAACCTCGAAGACTTCCATTACATCCGTATCTGGATCGATCGTAAAGCTGACCCGCCAGTCGCCAAACCTGACCCGATAGCCGTTGGCAACCTCTGCGAGCGCGATCAGATTGCTGTGTTTGGCCGGCGGGGGATTGGCGGCGATTTCCCGGCATTTATCCCGGATCGACGCGGCGCGCTTGGGCTGCATCGCCATCAATGCCTTCAAAGCGTCACGCTTCCACGTCAGCCTTGGCATCAACGGTTAGTACGGAATTTCGGACAAACATTCAAGTTTTTCGTCCGTATTGTCGAACAGCTTGGCCGGTAATGAAAGGCGTGCATTGACGCCGAAAACGAAAAAGGCCGGTGATCTTTCAACCACCGGCCCCGCATCCGTCGCATCGAAGAGTAAAAAAACTACTCCGCGGCGGTTTCTTCCGTCAGACGCGCATTCTCGTTCCACAGCGTCCGCTGATCGCGTCCGGCCGCCACGGCGCGGAGGCGGTTCATCACCGCGCCCGTGCCAGCCGGGATCAGACGACCCACGATCACGTTCTCCTTCAGCCCCATCAGGCTGTCGGTCTTGCCCGCCGTCGCCGCCTCGGTCAGCACCCGCGTCGTCTCCTGGAACGAGGCCGCGCTGATGAAGCTGTTGGTTTGCAACGAGGCCTTGGTGATGCCCTGCAGCACCGGCATCGCATGCGCCGGACGTTCGTCCTTCATCAGCTTGCTGTTGATGTGATCGAACTCCGTCCGGTCCACCGTCTCCCCGGTCAGGAAGGTGGTGTCGCCCGGATCCATGATTTCGACCTTCTGCAGCATCTGACGGACGATCACCTCGATATGCTTATCGTTGATCTTCACGCCCTGCAGACGATAGACGTCCTGGATTTCGTTCACCAGATAGTCCGACAGCGCCTCGACACCCATCACCTTCAGGATGTCATGCGGCACGCGCGGCCCATCGACCAGCGGATCGCCCTTGCGGACGAAATCGCCTTCCTGCACGCTGATGTGCTTGCCCTTCTGGATCAGGTACTCGGTCTCTTCCTGCGTCTCGTCGTTCTTCACGACGATGCGGCGCTTGGCCTTGTAATCCTTGCCGAATTCCACCCTTCCGTCGCACTCGGCGATAACCGCGTGATCCTTGGGACGCCGAGCCTCGAACAGTTCCGCGACCCGCGGCAGACCGCCGGTGATGTCACGCGTCTTCGAACCCTCACGCGGGATACGGGCGATCACGTCGCCGGCCTGCACGGTGGCACCGTTATCGACCGACAAGATGGAGTCCGGCGCCAGGAAGTAGCGGGCGTCGGTGTTGTTCTCCAGCCGGATAACCTCGTTCCTGGCATCCTTCAATTGCAGACGCGGACGCAGATCGATGCTCTTGGAACCTTGCTTGTAATCGACGACGACCTTCGACGTCAGGCCGGTCACTTCATCCATCCGCTCCATCAGCGTGATGCTTTCGATCAGGTCGATGTATTCGACCTTACCGGCGCGTTCCGTGATGATCGGCAGGGTGAACGGATCCCATTCGGCCAGTTTCTGGCCGCGGGTAACCGTCTGGTTTTCCTCGGCGAGCAAGCGTGCACCGTAGGGGACACGGAAGCGAGCGCGCTCGCGGCCCTTGTCGTCCACCAGCACGATTTCGCAGTTACGCGACATGACGATCAAAGCGCCGGAGCTGTTGGCGATGACGTTGCGGTTGTTCACAGTGACTGTGCCGTCATGGCTGGCTTCAACGCTGGACGTTTCCGCCCCGCGCTGAGCCGCGCCACCGATGTGGAACGTGCGCATCGTCAACTGCGTGCCGGGCTCACCGATCGACTGCGCGGCGATGACGCCGACAGCTTCACCGATATTGACCGGCGTGCCGCGAGCCAGATCGCGCCCGTAGCAATGGCCGCAGACGCCAATGTCGGACTCGCAGGTCAGCACCGAACGGATTTTCATCGATTCGACGCCGGCGGATTCCAGCAGTTCGGCTTCCGGCTCTTCGATCAGCGTGTTGTTCGGCACCAGCACCTTGCCGGTCGCCGGGTCCAGCACGTCCTCGGCCGTGGTGCGGCCCAGGGTCCGTTCGGACAGGGACGACACGACTTCACCGCCATCCATGACCGGTTTGACGGTCAGGCCGCGTTCGGTGCCGCAATCTTCCTCGACGATGATGCAATCCTGCGCCACGTCCACCAGACGACGCGTCAGATAACCCGAGTTCGCCGTCTTCAACGCCGTATCCGCGAGACCCTTGCGGGCGCCGTGGGTGGAGTTGAAGTACTCAAGGACGGTCAGACCTTCCTTGAAGTTCGCGATAATCGGCTGCTCGATGATCTCACCGGACGGCTTGGCCATCAGCCCGCGCATACCGGCCAACTGGCGCATCTGCGCCGGCGACCCACGCGCGCCGGAGTGAGACATCATCCACACCGAGTTGGTGGGGACGTTTTTCTCTTGCCGGCTGATCTCTTTCATCATCGCGCCGGCGACTTCGTCGGTGCAACGCGACCAGGCATCAACGACCTTGTTGTAGCGTTCGCCAGCGGTGATCAGACCATCCTGATACTGCTGTTCGAACTCTTTCACTTCGGCCTGCGTGCTGGAAATCATCCGGCCCTTGCTGTCCGGGATGATCATGTCGTCCTTGCCGAACGAAATGCCCGCCTTCGCCGCGTTCGCGAACCCGAGGCCCATCAACCGGTCGGCGAAGATCACGCACTCTTTCTGACCGCAATGGCGATAGACCATGTCGATCACGTCCGAGACGCTCTTTTTCGTCAACTGGCGGTTGATCAGGCTGAACGGCACGTCCGGGTGCTTCGGCAGGATCTGCGCGATCATCATCCGGCCGGGAGTCGTCACGACAACCGGCTTGATCGGGTTGCCACCGGCATCCACGGTCTCATAACGCGCACGGATCTTGTCGTGCAGCGTGATGTGCTTGGCGAACAGCGCATGCTCGATCTCACCGATCGTGCCGAACGCAGGTGTTTCGTTGTCAACGGTTTCCCGGAACAGCACGGTTTCGAGAGACAGGTAGTAGATGCCCAGGACGATATCCTGGCTGGGCACGATGATCGGCTTGCCGTTAGCCGGGCTGAGGATGTTGTTGGTGGACATCATCAACACGCGGGCTTCGAGCTGCGCTTCCAGCGACAGCGGCACATGGACGGCCATCTGATCGCCGTCGAAGTCGGCGTTGAAGGCGGTGCAAACCAGCGGGTGAAGCTGGATCGCCTTGCCTTCGATCAACACCGGCTCAAACGCCTGGATGCCCAGTCGATGCAGGGTCGGGGCGCGGTTCAGCATCACGGGATGCTCGCGAATGACCTCTTCCAGGATGTCCCAAACCTCGGGACGCTCCTTTTCCACCATCCGTTTGGCGGCCTTGATGGTCGTCGCGTGGCCGTATTTTTCGAGCTTCGAGTAGATGAACGGCTTGAACAGCTCCAGCGCCATCTTCTTCGGCAGGCCGCATTGATGCAGCTTCAGTTCCGGACCCACGACGATAACCGAACGGCCGGAGTAATCGACGCGCTTGCCCAGCAAGTTCTGGCGGAAGCGGCCCTGCTTGCCCTTCAGCATGTCGGACAGCGACTTCAGCGGACGCTTGTTGGCACCCGTGATCGCTCGGCCACGACGGCCGTTGTCGAACAGCGCATCGACGGATTCCTGCAACATACGCTTCTCGTTGCGCACTATGATATCTGGCGCACGCAACTCGATCAGGCGCTTCAGGCGGTTGTTGCGGTTGATGACGCGGCGATACAGATCGTTCAAATCCGAGGTCGCGAAACGGCCACCATCCAACGGCACCAGCGGGCGCAATTCGGGCGGAATGACCGGGACGACGTCCAGAATCATCCAGTCGGGCCGGCAGCCGGATTCGCCGAACGCTTCGATCAGCTTCAGGCGCTTGACCAGCTTCTTGCGCTTGGCTTCCGACGTCGTCTCTTTGAGATCGGCGCGCAGCTTGACCTTTTCCGCGTCGGTGTCGATGCGGTTGAGGACCTTCTTGATCGCCTCCGCGCCGATGCCGACTTCGAACTGATCGTCACCGAACTCGTCCTGCTTGGACATGAGCTGGTCTTCGGTCAGAAGCTGCAGCATCTTCAGGTCGGTCGTGCCGGGTTCCAGCACGACGTAGCTTTCGAAGTACAGGATCTTCTCAAGCTCTTTCAACGTCAGATCGACCATCAGGCCGATGCGGCTTGGCAGAGACTTCAGGAACCAGATATGCGCGACCGGGGACGCGAGTTCGATGTGGCCCATCCGCTCGCGGCGTACTTTCGCCAGCGTGACTTCAACGCCGCACTTCTCGCAGATGATGCCGCGGAACTTCATGCGCTTGTACTTGCCGCACAGGCACTCATAGTCCTTGATCGGGCCAAAGATGCGGGCGCAGAACAGGCCGTCGCGCTCCGGCTTGAAGGTCCGGTAGTTGATGGTCTCCGGCTTTTTAATCTCGCCATACGACCAGGAGCGGATTTGCTCCGGGCTCGCGATCTGAATCTTGATCTGGTCGAAAGTCATCGCCTGGCCGGTCTGGCCGAGGATCTTCATCAATTCGTTCATACGTCTGATACCCTTCTATGTGGGTTCATCAAGGCAGTAACCGCTAGACCAACACCGTCACGGCTAACAAACCGTCGTGGCCAACAAAATGTGTCATGACCGGGCTTGGCCCGGTCACCCGGGACTTTGCCCCGGCCGACAAAGCAAGTCGTGGATGGCCGGGCCAAGCCCGGCCATGACGTACTTTCACTAAGCCGCCCGGTTATCCAGATCGACGTTCAGGCCAAGGGACTTCAGTTCCTTCACCAGCACGTTGAAGCTCTCCGGGATGCCGGCCTCGAAGTTGTCCTGCTCGCGCACGATCGCTTCGTAGACCTTGGTGCGGCCGGACACGTCATCCGACTTCACCGTCAACATCTCCTGCAAGGTGTAGGCGGCGCCGTAAGCCTCAAGCGCCCAGACCTCCATCTCACCGAACCGCTGTCCACCGAACTGCGCCTTACCACCCAGCGGCTGCTGCGTGACCAACGAGTATGGTCCGATCGAGCGGGCATGGATCTTGTCATCGACAAGGTGATGCAGCTTAAGCATGTAGATGTAGCCGACCGTCACTTTGCGCTCGAACGTCTCGCCGGTGCGTCCGTCGGTCAGCACGACCTGCCCCGACGTTTGCAGTCCGGCCCGCGTCAGCATGCCCTCAATATCGGCCATGCGGGCGCCGTCGAACACCGGCGTCGCGATCGGCACGCCCTTCTTCAGATTGTCGCACATCTCCAGCAACTGAGCGGTCTCCAGCGTCTCGATCTGCTCGGTGTAGACCGGTTCGCCGTAGATTTCCTTCAGCATTTGAAGGAGTTCGACGCGCTTTTCACCGGTGCGGCGATAGTCTTCCACCAGAACGCCGATTTGCTTGCCGAGGTTGGCGCAAGCCCACCCCAGATGCGTCTCGAGAATCTGGCCGACGTTCATGCGCGACGGCACGCCCAACGGGTTGAGCACGATATCGACATGGGTGCCGTCTTCGAGGAACGGCATGTCCTCAACCGGAACCACGCGCGACACGACGCCCTTGTTGCCGTGACGGCCGGCCATCTTGTCACCCGGTTGCAGCTTGCGCTTCACCGCGATGAACACTTTCACCATCTTCATCACGCCGGGCGGCAGTTCGTCACCGCGCTGCAGTTTCTCGACCTTGCCGTCGAAGCGCGCTTGCAGGCGCCCGATGGCGACATCGTGTTCCCGCTTCAGAACCTCGATGTCGGCCATGACCGCGTCGTCCTGCACGCCGATGTGGCGCCACGAACCACGCGGATGCTCCGCCAGAATCGCTTCGTCGATCTCGGTGCCGGACTTGATGCCCTTGAAGCCGCCGGATGCCTTGTGGCCCAGCAACTTCTCACGCAGCCGGTTCAGGAACGAACGCTCCTGAATGGCTTTCTCGTCGTCACGGTCCTTGGCCAAACGTTCGATCTCGGCGCGCTCAATCGCCATCGCGCGCTCGTCCTTGTCCACGCCACGGCGGCTGAACACACGGACATCGACGATGGTGCCGGTCACGCCGGGCGGCAACTTCAGAGAGGTGTCACGAACGTCCGACGCCTTTTCGCCGAAGATGGCCCGCAGCAGCTTTTCTTCCGGCGTCATCGGGCTTTCGCCCTTCGGCGTCACCTTGCCAACCAGAATGTCGCCCGGGTTCACCTCGGCACCGATATAGACAATGCCGGCTTCGTCCAGGTTCTTCAGCGCTTCTTCGCCAACGTTCGGGATGTCGCGGGTGATTTCCTCCTGGCCCAACTTCGTGTCGCGCGCCATCACTTCGAACTCTTCGATGTGGATGGAGGTGAACACGTCGTCGCGGGCGATCCGCTCGCTGATCAGGATACTATCTTCGAAGTTGTAGCCATTCCACGGCATGAACGCGACGAGCACGTTCCGGCCCAGGGCCAACTCACCGAGTTCAGTGGACGGGCCGTCGGCGATGATGTCGCCATCCGCCACGCGGTCACCGACCTTCACCAGCGGACGCTGGTTGATGCAGGTGGACTGGTTGGAACGCATGAACTTCCGCAAACGATAGATATCCACGCCCTTGGTCGTCGCATCTTCGTTCGTCGCGCGCACCACGATGCGGGCGCCATCGATCTGATCGACGATCCCCTCACGACGAGCCACGATCGTCGCACCCGAATCACGCGCAACAGCCGCTTCCATACCGGTGCCCACAAGCGGAGCGTCGGCACGGATCAACGGCACGGCCTGCCGCTGCATGTTAGATCCCATCAATGCGCGGTTCGCGTCATCGTTCTCAAGGAACGGAATCAGCGCCGCGGCAACGGACACAAGCTGCTTTGGCGACACGTCGATCGCGGTGACGTCTTCCGGCTTGACCAGACGGAAATCGCCCTGCTTGCGCACGGACACCAGGTCCTGCGTAAATCGGCCGGCACCATCCATCGGCGCATCGGCCTGGGCGACGACGAGGCGTTCCTCCTCCATCGCCGACAGATAACGCGCGCCCTGCTGCACGACGCCGTCCTTGACCAACATGTAGGGCGTCTCGATGAAGCCGTACTTGTTGACCTTGGCGTACGTCGCGAGCGAGTTGATCAAGCCGATGTTCGGGCCTTCCGGCGTCTCAATCGGGCAGATACGGCCGTAATGCGTCGGATGCACGTCGCGCACTTCGAAGCCGGCGCGCTCGCGGGTGAGCCCCCCTGGCCCAAGCGCGGACAGACGACGCTTATGCGTCACTTCCGACAGCGGGTTGGTCTGATCCATAAATTGGCTGAGCTGCGACGAACCGAAGAACTCGCGCACGGCAGCGGCGGCCGGCTTGGCGTTGATCAGATCGTGCGGCATCACAGTGTCAATATCGACCGAACCCATGCGTTCGCGAATGGCGCGCTCCATGCGGAGCAGGCCGATGCGATACTGGTTCTCCATCAACTCGCCGACCGAACGCACCCGGCGGTTGCCGAGGTTGTCAATGTCGTCGATCTGGCCGCGGCCGTCCTTCAGGTCGCACAGCGTCTTGACGGTCTTCAGCAGATCGTCCTTGCGCAGCACACGCTGCGTGTCGGGCGCATCGGTGATGTTCAGACGCATGTTCATCTTGACCCGGCCAACGGCGGACAGGTCATAGCGGTCGCCGTCGAAGAACAGGCCGCGGAACAGCGCTTCGGCAGTCTCCGGGGTCGGCGGCTCACCGGGACGCATGACGCGATAAATGTCGATCAGCGCGTCATCGCGATTGGTGTTCTTGTCCACCGCCAGCGTGTTGCGAATCCACGGGCCATTCGACTGGTCAACCGCCAGGGTCGGCAGGCTGGTGATGCCGGCCTCTTCCAGGGCGGTCAGGCGGGCCTCGGCCAGCTCCTCACCGGCTTCGGCGTAAATTTCACCGGTCTCGTCGTTGACCAGATCTTCCGCCATGTAGCGACCGAGCAGGTCGGCGCGACCGACGAGGACTTCCTTGGTATTTTCAGCGATCTTGCGGGCCTGACGGGCCGTCAGTTTCGCCTCGGCCTCGGCTACGACTTCACCGGTGGCGGCATCGACCAGCGGTTCCAGCAGCTTCACGCCGCGGAATGCATCGGGATCGAACGGACGCGCCCAGCCCTTCGGCGTGTGATCGAACACCACCCGGCCATAGAACGTGTTGAGGATCTCTTCCTGATCCATGCCTCGGATTTCGCTCGGATCGACCGTCTCGCCCTTGGCTTCGCGCGCCGCGCGAAGCTGTTCGGTGCTGGCACCTTCCAGCGCATACAACAGCGTGGTGACCGGCAGCTTCCGCTTGCGGTCGATGCGGACGTACACGAGGTCCTTGCTGTCGTATTCGAAGTCCAGCCATGAGCCGCGATACGGGATCACCCGCGCCGTGAACAGATACTTGCCGGACGAGTGCGTCTTGCCCTTGTCGTGATCGAAGAAGACGCCGGGAGAGCGGTGCATCTGCGACACGATCACGCGCTCGGTGCCGTTAATGACAAAGGTGCCATTATCGGTCATCAGCGGCATGTCGCCCATATAAACGGGCTGCTCTTTAATATCGCGGATAGAGCGGGCGCCGGTGTCCTCATCCACGTCCCACACGATCAGACGGAGAATCACTTTCAGCGGAGCGGCGAAGGTCATGCCGCGCTGAATGCACTCCTCAACGTCGTATTTGGGCTCTTCCAGCTCGTAATAGACGAACTCAAGCCGGCCGCGGCCGGCGAAGTCGTCAATCGGGAACACGGATTTGAACACTTCTTGCAGCCCGGACTGAGTACGATTGTCCGGCCGCACATTCATTTGCAGGAACGCTTCATAACTGGAGCGCTGCACGTCAATCAGGTTGGGCATCGGAGCCACTTCGGCGATTCGTCCGAAGCTCTTGCGGATGCGCTTGCGCGAAGTGAAGGAGCGTGTGATCGCGTTCATCAATGACCCACCTTGCCGTTAACCCGATCTGCCATGCCGCCGGTCAAGCCGGATAGCACGGGGAATTTGTCCGCCGAAACAGGAATGCGGGCGGAAATCGGCTGATTTCCACCCGCCCCTGGCTCAAAAGCCGTGGCGTCTCGGCGGAGACGCCAGGCCGTAGAAAAATGTGCGAAGCGTAGCGTTACTTCACCTCGACGGTCGCGCCGGCATCTTCCAACATCTTCTTGATCTTGGCGACTTCGTCCTTGTTCACGCCTTCCTTAACGGCCTTCGGCGCGGCTTCGACGAGGTCCTTGGCTTCCTTCAGGCCCAGGCCCGTGATCGTACGGACTTCCTTAATCACGTTGATCTTCTTGTCGCCGGCCTTCGCCAGGATGACGGTGAACTCGGTCTGCTCTTCGACCGGGGCAGCGGCGGCAACCGGTGCGGCGGCGGCGGCGGCCGGGGCAGCGGCGGACACGCCCCATGCTTCTTCAAGCATCTTGGACAGTTCGGCGGCTTCCAGAACCGTCAGCTTCGACAGCTCTTGAACGAGGTTTTGTAGGTCGGCCATGTCGTAATTCCTATTATCTAGACTTCGGTTGGTTCCATGCAAGCCGGATGTGCCGGCCTGCGGTCAGGTATGCGTCGCGGGCTGCCCTATGCGGCTTCAGCCACGGCTTCGACTTCATCCCTCTTGGCATAGGCCGCGAAGACCCGGGCAAGTTGACCGGCCGGCGCCTGCAGAACGCCTGCGATCCGCGTGGCGGGGGTCGAAATCATCCCCACCAGGCTGGCACGCAGTTCATTCAGGCTCGGCAGAGCAGCAAGCGCCTTGATCCCATCCGCATCGAGCGACTGAGAACCAAGCGCACCGCCCACGACGATGAACTTGTCATTGGTCTTGGCGAAGTCCACAGCCGCCTTCGCCACAGCTACCGGATCCATCGCCCACGCAAGCGCGATCGGTCCCTTTAGCAATGGCTTGAGGCTGTTGAACTGGGTCCCATCCAGAGCGAGATTGGTCAGCCGGTTCTTCGCGACTTTATAAGTTGCCCCCGCAGCTCCCATCTGACGTCTGAGTTTGGTCACGTCGGCAACCGTCATGCCCGCGTTGCGGGTTACGACAATCATCGAAGTGGCGCTCAGCGCCTGATTAAGCTCGGTGACGAACTCGCGCTTCTCCGTACGATCCACGTTTCGTCTCCGTTCGACCTGGCCGCCCGCAACGCGCGGACGAGCAAGTCAGGTTGCCCAAGAACCCTTCGGTTTGCACCGAACGGTCCAATTCGCCTGTCCTGGAACCACCAAAGACCCGCAAGGGACAATATCCCCTGGAATGCCTGGCTTCCCCATCTCCCGCGCGCGAACCCGAGGGTTCATTAAATCTTGTCCGGCGAACCGGGACGAAGAGACGAGCGGTCTTGGACAGGTTCGGGAAGAATGCCGCACCCGAAGATGCGGGGTCTTCCCTGCCCACCGGCCTTGCAGCCGGTGAATCTGGTCCACTGGCCCCGAAGGGCCAGCGTATTACGCGGCCAGCGTGCCGATATCGACCCGAACGCCGGGGCCCATCGTCGAGCTGATCGAAACTTTCTGAACGTAGGTGCCCTTGGCGCCGGTCGGCTTGGCGCGGACAACCGCGTCAGCGAGAGCACGGGCATTTTCGAGCAGCTTGTCGGCGTCAAACGATGCCTTGCCGATACCAGCATGAATGATGCCGGCCTTTTCGGCGCGGAATTCGACCTGGCCGCCCTTGGCAGCGGTGACCGCGCCCTTGACATCCATTGTGACGGTCCCGAGACGCGGGTTCGGCATCAGGCCGCGCGGCCCGAGGATCTTACCGAGACGGCCGACGATGCCCATCATGTCCGGGGTAGCGATGCACCGATCGAACGCGATATCGCCGGCCTGGACCTTTTCCATCAGGTCTTCAGCGCCCACGATGTCGGCGCCGGCTGCCAAAGCCTCGTCAGCCTTCGCGCCACGGGCAAACACGCCGACGCGGACGGTCTTGCCGGTGCCGTTGGGCAGGTTGGTCAGGCCGCGGACCATCTGGTCGGCGTGCCGGGGATCAATGCCGAGGTTCATCGACATTTCGATGGTCTCGTCGAACTTCGCCTTCGACAGCGACTTGATCAGCGCGATGGCATCGGCGAGCGCGTAGGACTTGGTGCTGTCGACGGCCTTCTGGGCGGCGACGAGACGCTTGTTCTTGGCCATGGATCAGCCCTCCACCACGATAAGGCCCATCGAACGGGCAGAGCCGGCCAACATGCTGACAGCAGCTTCGACGCTGTTGGCATTCATGTCCTTCATCTTAATCGCCGCAATCTCAGCCAACTGCGTGGTCGTCACGCGACCGGAGGCGGCGCCTTTGCCAACCGTCGGGCTGCCCTTGGTGATGCCGGCGGCCTTCTTCAGGAAGTAGGTGTTCGGCGGCGTCTTGGTGATGAAGGTGAAGGTGCGGTCGGCGAACGCGGTGATAACCACCGGGATCGGCATGCCGGGTTCCATCTGCTGCGTGAAAGCATTGAACTCTTTCACGAAAGCCATGATGTTCAGGCCGCGCTGTCCCAGCGCGGGGCCAACCGGCGGCGACGGATTCGCTTTGCCAGCTGGAATTTGCAGCTTGATGTAGCCGACGATCTTCTTCGCCATGGTATCCCTGGTCCTTGTTCCAAGGGACCGCGGTACAAACGACCTAACCGCCACGGGGCGGCTGACGGTCTCCCGCGTTCCAAAGAGGCGCGCATATAGGCGTGGGTCAGGCGGCTGTCCAGGGTAAACTTGCCGGGGCGAGCCAAAATGTCATCAAACGGCGCTGGATTTGGCTTGACCGGGGCGCCGGGGCCATGCGTTTGCTGCACCGCAGGATTGACGCATCAGTTTCTCCGGTCAACATAAGGCTAAATCTGTGGGGCGGGAAACCATGACGCAAGCATCAACGACCCGGGTCTTCCTGGGCTGTGTGGCCGGGGCATTGTCGATCCTGGTGTTTCATCAGACCACATTGCAGCTTTTTTTCTGGCTGGGCTGGGCGCCCCAGGCCGCCTTTCGCATCGCGCAGGTTCCGCCATTCAACGCTCCGCTTGTCGTGAGCATCACGTTTTGGGGCGCCGTCTATGGCGGGTTGTTCGGGTTGTTGTCTCCGCGTGTGAAGGGAACATCGTTGCTGAAGGGCGCGGTCGCCGGGTTGTGCGCGATGATCCTGGGCTGGTTTGTGTTCCTGCCGCTGATGGGACACCCGGCAGCCTTCGGCTGGCACGCCTGGCCCATGCTTCGGTCGTTGGTCGCTTATCAGATGTGGGGCCTGGGGCTGAACTTGGTGCTACCCCTGCTGCACCCGCGCCGGCTGGGCGGGCGATCCAGGACATGGAGCACACGGCACCTTGCGGTCTGACCACTGATCGGCGTGTATTCCTCCGTTCTGCCAGGGGATATGCGTATGCGTCGTTGGATGCTTCGGTTCGGTCTTGCTCTATCCATAATATCTCCCGCCGCGGCTGACGCGCATGGCGTCCTGGCGGCGACGCCTATTGCGCGAACCGATCTGTCCTGGTGGCGTACTCGGCATGAGGCCAAGATGCGTGAACTGGCCCAGTCTAAGCCCGAGTTGATCTTCCTCGGCGACTCAATCACCCAGGACTGGGAACATGCCGGCCCGCCGGAGTGGGATGATTTCGCGCCCGTCTGGCAGCGATTCTATGGCGACCGGCATGCGGTCAATCTTGGCTTCAAGGGCGACACAACCGCCAGCCTGCTTTGGCGCATCCGCAACGGAGAGGTCGCCGGTATAGCCCCGAAGGCAGCCGTCGTGCTGATTGGCGCCAACAACCTGGGCAAGCTGCACTGGTCGGCCGAGGACACTGTTGCGGGTATCGACGCCATTGTCGCCGAGTTGCGCCAGCGATTGCCCAACACGAAGATCCTGCTGCTGGGTGTGCTGCCGTCCGAACGCTCGGCATGGATCACCGAGACGACCGACCAGATCAACCGCATGCTGGCGAAGCGATATAAGGACGAGCGATCGGTGTCGTTTCTCGACCTGACAGCCCTGTTCATGCGCAACGGCGCGTTGAACCGAGCGCTGTTTCTGGATTCGCGGCTGACTCCACCGGACCCGTCGCTGCATCCCTCAGCTCAGGGCCAGGCGCAGATGGCAAAGGCTATGGAGCCGGTATTGGTGAACATGCTGGGTGACCGGCCCCACTCATAGGAGACGGATGTGATAGCGATGGGATATTGGATCGCACGCGTCGATGTGACCGATGCGGCGGGGTATCAGGAGTACGTTGCGGCTAACGCCCTTGCCTTCGCCAAGTATGGCGCGACGTTCCTGGTTCGCGGCGGCCGATCGGAGGCGCCCGAGGGTTTGGCTCGGGCGCGCAATGTTGTCTTGGCGTTCAAGGACTACGAGACGGCGGTGGCGTGCTATCACTCTGCCGAATATGCCGCAGCCAAGGTGCTGCGGATCGGCCGCGCAGAGGCGGATGTACTGATTATTGAGGGGTATGACGGGGTGCAGCCCGGCTAGCTTGATGCCGGTTTTTCTGACCGTTCGGGCACACATGTGGTCTGTGCGCGCGGGGAGAGGGCTTGCACTGGAACAGTGGTCCGGCGTTTGGACCTTCCTGCGTACGGAGATGGCATCTGCGTGGGAGGATAGGGTACTGCCATACGGAACTGGTCGCCACACACGTGAACTTCAGGAATCCCTCACGGACTCCCAGGTTGAACCGACCATGCTGAACACCTACTCACAAACTTCGGGTGACCATGTGGCTCGACACACTGATGAAGGTCGAGATCACGCTCCAGGGGGCAGTCTAGCTGTGACAATGAATATTGGCCCACTCTCTGGTGTTTGACCTGCTGAGCCGGGCCTAGGCCCGGCTCAGCAGGTCAGCGGCGTTTTTCTGCCCTCCCTGTCATGATTTTCCTGC